>NZ_QKOE01000099.1 GCF_003226565.1 Parazoarcus communis SWub3 = DSM 12120
ACGGAAGGCTTGAGGAGAAACTGCTGCAGATCTCAAAGCCGAAACTGCTGATCATCGATGAACTGGGCTACCTGCCGCTCGAGCCAGCTGCCGCACACCTGTTCTTCCAACTCGTGTCGCGGCGCTAGAGGAAATAGGGGACGCACCACGGTTTGGGGAAATGACCGGACCGTGGTGGGCCTGACTACACCGCCAGCGGCACGGTGGTCACCACCACCACCTACAACGCGGCCAACAAGTACGTCCCGCAAACGGTCGTGGCTGACGCGGGCACGGGCAAGCTCAACCTGACCACCGCCTTCACCTACGACGGGGTGGGCAACTTCACCCAGGTCAACGGCCCGCGCACGGACGTCACCGACACCACCACGCGCGCTTTCGATGCGCAGCGCCGCATCACGCAGACGACCGACGCGCTGTAACCGGTAACTGATCAGCGTTCTTGCCTACGCCCGGAGGTTGTGCAAAGGCGAGCGCAGCGGGTTATCAGCGAAGAGTTGCTTCCACAGTCGCGGCGTGAGTTCGTGGACACGGCTGGCTGGATGCTGACTGACTCGTTGCAACACATCGACCAGATAG
>NZ_QKOE01000100.1 GCF_003226565.1 Parazoarcus communis SWub3 = DSM 12120
TGGACGCCGGTCGGCGCGGTCACGCTCAATCCGGAGCGCGACGCAGTCGTGCGCGAGCAGGTGAATGCTGAAGATATAGCGCAGTTGGTTGCATGAATCAGGCGACAACTATCTTGACTTGTTCCGGAACGGACAGTCCTTTCAATACACTGTTTGGCTATCTTCATCTGGGTATAACGCATACCATGAAGCCGAGAAATTTATGGAATCAGACTTCCTTAACAACCAAACCATCAAAGAATGCTATTTCCTTAAGAAGATAGAAGACAATCAAAACAGCATGAAAGAATGCAAATCACACACAGGATGCATGAAATATATAGAACGCTCGATTGGCACCGATCAATATGATCACATCTACCATAAACTAGTTTCAATGAAAACAAAAAATTCAAATTGTGTAAATAGCACTTTCAGCAATAAAACCATTAACTCGGCAATCAAATAGGCAATTTACGAAGCGTACCGCACCTGCTCATGCTTGAAATACGGCTGTACCAGATCATGCATCGCCGCAATGCGCGCCATGCAAGTGCGTGCCTTTTCAAGCAGTGCAGTGGACGTCTTCGCGATCGGG
>NZ_QKOE01000101.1 GCF_003226565.1 Parazoarcus communis SWub3 = DSM 12120
GTAGCCTTCCCAGCTCGGCACGCAGCCATTTTTGATCCCCTCACGCAGGCCGATTTAAAGCGGCCGAAGGGGCGTTTGTTGCTGCTGTGAAAGCTCCGATGACGATTTCAATTCGTAGGGTCGCGTTCCTGTTCCGATCTCCCAGAGCTAGGGAACGTTCGACACCACGCGACACCCAGCGCGGTCGGCAACACGCAGGCTCCGACCTTGATTAGCCGCAAATGGCTTAGCGAAGAAATATCGCATTGCCGCAGCCCAAGCCCGCTCGACCCTTTGACGATGGCCCGCAGAGTTTCCTCCTCATCTCGCGACAGGCACTCGCCATGAGTCGGCGGCAGACCGTTTGGTTGAGGCGGCGGCAGACGGTTTGGCATCACGGTCAACGCATAATCGAAACCTTCGTTGCGAACGCTGAGGTCGCCACGCCCTCCAAAACGACCGAAGCCCCGCACCGGGGTCACCGGACGAGGCTTTAGAGAAAGAGCTGCGCTTCTCTAAGTCCGGCTAAAGGCCGGACTGCTGCGGCCGCTTCGGTGACACCATTGCCGTGGTCGCCTGCGTGTGGCCGGGTTCGC
>NZ_QKOE01000102.1 GCF_003226565.1 Parazoarcus communis SWub3 = DSM 12120
ATTTCATCGTCGAGCCATTGGAGATGGGCGCTGATGCCCGCCTGGACGGCAGCACGCGCCACTTCCAGACGGTTGGCCTCCTGGGTACGCATGTTCTGCAGCGCGTCCAGGCGCAACACCAGTGCGCGCAGCGTCTGCACCGAAGCCGGTGGCGCCTGCCAGGGCTCAGGTCTGCGCTCATGGCAGAACTGTGCAATGAGGCTTGCATCAACCTTGTCGGTCTTGGTGCGCACCAGTTGTGATGCGCCAAAGGCCTTGATCTGCGCGGGATTGATCGCGCTGACAGTGAAGGCTTCGAAGCCTGCCAGATACAAGGCAGCGGCCTCCCAGTAGATGCCGGTCGCCTCCATACACACGTGGGCCGATTCGGCTCCGTGCTTGGTCAGCCAAACGCGCAGCGATTTGAAGCCCTCGGGTCCATTGGGGACGACTTTGTGGCGGATCTTGCCTGCGGGCGTACGCAAGGCGCAGTCGAGCTTGGCCTTGGCCACATCGATGCCCAGATGAAACGTATGCATGTGAAGTCCTCCGCTGATCTACCTTGTCAATGCGGGCTACCGGCATGCCGGGCCAA
>NZ_QKOE01000103.1 GCF_003226565.1 Parazoarcus communis SWub3 = DSM 12120
GCGCGCACGGCGCGGACGACGATACCGTGCGCCGCGTGCTCAAGTGGTACGACGAAGAAGTGCTGCTACCCCAGCCCTACCGCCAGATCGACGACTGGATACACGACGGGATCCCCTTCAACGAAGCAATGTTGCGCGACATCGGTGCCGACGACGACCAGATAAAAAGCGCACTCGACTGGCAGAAGAGGATGCAGTTGCCCCCGAACGAACGCTGGAAACAGCCCCCATCGACCCCGTGATACGCCTGTCCCCTCCGTGTATTCCAGCACTCGATCAGGAACTGGCTGGCGGACGGCCCGGCAGCCGGCGGCCCCCCATCGGGAGCGCGCAGTGAACCGCCTCATCCGCCTGCTACTGACCCTGCTCGCCTGCAGCCTGCTCGCTGCCTGTGAGCGTCCCGCCTGGAACAAGGATAAAGACATGGACATCGTTCATTTTGGTGCTTTCAAGGTCGACCTACGGATCGAGTTTCCCGATCCCGCGCACCGCGCCCTGGTCGATGCCGTGCTCGACGGCACCGTGACCAACTGGGACCCGGTCCACGTGCATGCACTCATCGACAAGCCCG
>NZ_QKOE01000104.1 GCF_003226565.1 Parazoarcus communis SWub3 = DSM 12120
CGGCCAGCAGCGCAGGCAAGAACATGCTGCCGCGGGTGGCGGCGCAGCTGGATGTGGCGCAGATCAGCGACATCGTCGGCATCGAAGCGGCCGACACCTTCGTGCGCCCGATCTACGCCGGCAACGCGCTGGCCACGGTCAGGAGCACCGACCCGATCAAGGTCATCACCGTGCGCAGCACCGCCTTCGAAGCAGCGGGCGAGGGCGGTGCCGCTGCGGTCGAAGCGATCCCGGCCGCCGCCGACCTGGGCCTGTCGGCACTGGTCGGTCGTGAGATCACCAAGAGCGCCCGCCCCGAACTGGGTGCGGCCAAAATCATCGTGTCCGGTGGTCGTGGCGTGGGCAGCGGCGAGAACTACCATGCCCTGCTCGAGCCGCTGGCCGACAAGCTGGGTGCTGCGCTCGGTGCCAGCCGGGCCGCGGTCGATGCGGGCTACGTGCCCAACGACTACCAGGTGGGCCAGACCGGCAAGATCGTAGCGCCGCAGCTGTACATCGCGGTGGGCATCTCCGGGGCCATCCAGCACCTGGCGGGCATGAAGGATTCCAAGGTGATCGTGGCGA
>NZ_QKOE01000105.1 GCF_003226565.1 Parazoarcus communis SWub3 = DSM 12120
CGGCCAGCAGCGCAGGCAAGAACATGCTGCCGCGGGTGGCGGCGCAGCTGGATGTGGCGCAGATCAGCGACATCGTCGGCATCGAAGCGGCCGACACCTTCGTGCGCCCGATCTACGCCGGCAACGCACTGGCCACGGTCAAGAGCGCCGACCCGATCAAGGTCATCACCGTGCGCAGCACCGCCTTCGAAGCGGCGGGCGAGGGCGGTACCGCCGCAGTCGAAGCGATCCCGGCCGCCGCCGACCTGGGCCTGTCGGCGCTGGTCGGTCGTGAGATCACCAAGAGCGCCCGCCCCGAACTGGGTGCGGCCAGGATCATCGTGTCCGGTGGTCGTGGCGTGGGCAGCGGCGAAAACTACCACGCCCTGCTCGAACCGCTGGCCGACAAGCTGAGCGCCGCGCTCGGTGCCAGCCGGGCCGCGGTCGATGCGGGCTATGTGCCCAACGACTACCAGGTGGGCCAGACCGGCAAGATCGTAGCGCCGCAGCTGTACATCGCGGTGGGCATCTCCGGGGCCATCCAGCACCTGGCGGGCATGAAGGATTCCAAGGTGATCGTGGCGA
>NZ_QKOE01000106.1 GCF_003226565.1 Parazoarcus communis SWub3 = DSM 12120
AAGCACATGAAACTGCTTCTCGTACCCGCCGATCGTGTTGACCTCGACGATGCCCGGCACGGTGCGCAGCTGCGGCTTGATGATCCAGTCCTGGACGGTGCGTAGCTCCGTCGCCGAATAGGGCGTGCCGTCAGGCCGCCTCGCGCCGGGCTTGGCTTCCACCGCGTACATGTAGATCTCGCCAAGTCCCGTCGAGACCGGCCCCATCGACGTCTCGGTGCCGGGCGGCAGCTTGTCCTTGGCCTGCTGGATGCGCTCATTCACGAGCTGGCGTGCGAAGTAGATGTCGGTGCCGTCCTTGAAGACCACCGTCACCTGGCTGAGACCGTAGCGCGAGAGCGAGCGCGTGTAGTCGAGCTTGGGCAGGCCACCCATCGCCGTCTCGATCGGGAAGGTGATGCGCTGCTCGACCTCGAGCGGCGAGTAGCCTGGCGCCACCGTGTTGACCTGCACCTGCACGTTAGTGATGTCCGGCACGGCGTCGATCGGCAGGCGCGTGAAGTTCCAGGCACCCAGCGCGCCGACGGCGATGGCCGCCATGATGACGAGCCAGCGGTTCTGGAT
>NZ_QKOE01000107.1 GCF_003226565.1 Parazoarcus communis SWub3 = DSM 12120
CAGAAAAGCCCGGCGCATGCGGCCGGCATCGCCGAAGCCGGTTTCCTCGGCGATCCGGTCGAACGGCGCATGGCCTGCTTCGACGGCAGCGCGGGCCGCATCGAGACGCAGCCGTTCCACGGCCTTGGCCGGCGTCGTGCCGGTTTCGGCGGCAAAGACCCGGGCGAAGTGACGGGGGCTCATGGCGGCGCGGTCGGCCAGGCTCTCGACGGTCAGCGGCTCGGCCAGGCGCCCGCGGATCCAGTCGACCAAGTCGACGAAGCGCCCGGTGCGTCCCCCCAGTTCGACCAAGGCCGAGAACTGCGACTGGCCGCCGGGCCGGCGTTGGTGAACCACGAGCTGCTGCGCGGTGTGGCGGGCGACATCGCTGCCGAGATCGTCCTCGATCAGCGCCAGCGCCAGGTCGATCCCGGCCGTGACGCCGGCGGAGGTCCAGATCGCGCCGTCCCGAATGAAGAGACGGTCGGTGTCCAACCTGACATTGGGATAGCGACGGGCGAAGTCGCCCGAGCTGGCCCAGTGCGTGGTGGCGCACCGCCCCTCCAGCAGCCCCGCCTC
>NZ_QKOE01000108.1 GCF_003226565.1 Parazoarcus communis SWub3 = DSM 12120
TCACTTCCTTGTAGGCGCTGGCCCAGAACGAGGAGAAGGCTTCGAGCAGGCCGACCAGAACCGCGCCGACCGCGGCGACCGGGTAGCTCGCCAGCCCGCCGATGATGGCGGCGACGAAGCCCTTGAGGCCGATGAGGAAGCCGGTGTCGTAGTAGATGGTGGTGATCGGGGCGATCAGCACGCCCGACAGGGCGCCGATGAAGGCGGCGAGCAAGAAGGTGAGCTTGCCGGCAAGGGTGGGCGAGATGCCCATCAGCTGCGCGCCGGTGCGGTTGATCGCGGTGGCGCGCAGGGCCTTGCCGTAGATGGTGCGCTCGAAGAACAGGTAGAGCGCGACAATCAGCGCAAGCGAGGCGACGATGACCCAGATCGTCTGGCCCGACACCAGCAGCGGGCCGACATCGAAGCGGACATCGCTGAACGGCGGCGTGCGCTGGCCTTCGGCACCGAAGAACAGCAGCCCCAGGCCCACCATGCCGACGTGGGCGGCGACCGAGACGATCAGCAGGATCAGGACCGGGGCCGAGGCGATCGGCTGGTACACCAGGCGGTACA
>NZ_QKOE01000010.1 GCF_003226565.1 Parazoarcus communis SWub3 = DSM 12120
GAATGAAGATCACCCGCGTCACCGCGAACACCAGCACCAGCGCCAACGCCAGCAGCGCGTAGATCGCCCCGTTGGTGATGCCGTCCTGCCCCAGCAGCAGTGCGATTTGAAAGTCCATGACGAGTCCCTGGCTCCGCCGTCAGCGGAGATTGGTCAAATGGAATTGAAGAAAGCGGCCGCGAATGGCGACCGGATCAACGCGAAGTCAGGCCCAGCGCAAGCGGCTTGCGCAAAACCAGAGACACGCCCCGTGGGGACTGCAAGGGCAGCGCCGGCTGAAGCGGCGTGCAGGAAAACTGTCTGCTCATTGTGTACTCCTCCTGTTGTTCTTGACGTCTGTTTCGCGCCTGACCCTTGGTGGCTTGAGCCACTCTGTACGGATCGGTGCAGCATCAAGCTGCGATGGTTGAAAGTTAGCAGAACACAAACTAGCTTGTCAAACACTTGTTCAAAACATTAGTTAGTCTTATTGTAGAAGCCTGTTCCCCACCAGGAGACGATGCGTCGCGATGGCTGATCACCGACCTGGCCCCGCCCGATGACACGCCACCCGCCGGCAGGCCGTATGATTCGCACCGTGCAGGCACTGCCGCCCACGCCTCATCCGAACAACTCGACCTTATTGCCATGAATACACAGGCATCCTTATCGACCGCCCCGACCAGCGACGAACATGACGTCGAGCGCACCATCCTGCTCCTGGCGCGCAGCGAGCCTGAACTGGGCCAGGCCGCCGTAGCCGAGCGCCTGCGCCTTTCCGGCCTGCAGATCTCCCCTTCCGGCGTGCGCTACATCTGGCAGAAGCACGGACTGGAAACGGCGGTAAAACGCCTTCAGGCACTGGCCAGCGACGCCGATGCCGGGCTGGAAACCCTGACCGAGAACCAGCGCAAACTGCTGGAACGGGGCGAACTGAGCGCGCGCCTGGCCCGCGGCGAGTGTGGCGCGGAAGGTGACGTGCACGAATTCTCCGGAGGCGAACCCCTTGAACGCCGCCAGCTGATCCTGAATGCCGCGGCCGAACTGTTTTCCGAACAAGGCTACGACCGCAGCTCGATCCGAGACATCGCACGCAAGGTCGGCCTGCTGCCCGGTTCGGTCTATCACTACTTTCCCTCCAAGGACGAGCTCTATCTGGCCGTGCACCGCGAGGGCTTCGAGCGCGTGCTGGGTCGGGTGAAGGCCGCCGCCGAAGGTGGAAGCGATCCCTGGGACCGCCTGCAGCGCGCCTGCGAGGTCCATGTGAGCGGTATCGTCGAAGGCTCTCCGGTGGACCGCATCACCGGTCATAGCCTGTCCTTTACCGGTGCCCCGGAGCTGCTGTCCAAGATCCAGCCTTACCGCGAAGCCTATGAAGACGTCTTTCGCGAGCTGATCAACGCGCTGCCGGTCGCCCCCGGAACCGACCGCTCGCTGTTGCGGCTCTTTTTGCTGGGCGGCATGAACTGGATTTATTTGTGGTATCGCGAAGGGCGCCGCACGCCGAAGGACATCGCGGACGCCATGGTCGATATCGTGCGGCGCGGCGTGACCGGCTGAGCCCTGCTAAATGTGAAAGCGCCCCGACAGCCAAAGGCCAACCGGGGCGCAAGTCAGACTGAAGCCTCAGACCTGCGTCAGCCGCCGAACACCCACAAGGCCACTAGCGAGATGCTCGGGAAGGCCACCAGCAGGATGATCCGAAGGATGTCCGAAGCCAGGAAAGGCATCACCCCACGGAACATCGTCGCCATCGGAATATCCTTGGCCACGCCCGCGATGATGTACACATTCATCCCGACCGGCGGCGTGATCAGCCCCACCTCCATGACGACCAGCGCCACCATGCCGAACCAGATCGCCTTCTCTTCCATCCCCAGACCGTAAAAGTCCATGCCGAGAATGATCGGCAGGAAGATCGGCACGGTCAGCAGGATCATCGACAGGCTGTCCATCACGCAACCGAGCAGCAGGTAGATGACGATGATGGCAAACAGTACGGTGAAGGGACCAAAGCCCATGTCCTGCACCCAGGCCGCAGCCTCGGCCGGCAACTGAGACAAGGCCATGAAGGAGTTCAGCGTATCGGCGCCAAGCAGGATCAGGAACATCATGCCGGTACCCTTTGCCGTACCGTACATGCACTCCTTCAGCCCCTCGCCCTTCAGGCCGCCGGAACGCCAGGCCGCGAGACCGGTTGCCAGTGCGCCGATCGACGCCGCTTCGGTCGGCGTGAACAAACCGCCATAGATACCACCGATCACCACAAGGAAGATCAGCAGCACCGGCCAGGTATCCACCACCGTCTGCAGACGCTCGGCCCAGGAGTGCTTCGCACTGCCCGGCCCACCCGCTTCGGGGTCAACACGACAGATGATGCCGATGACCACCATGTAACCGATGGCCGCCAGGATGCCGGGGATGAATGCTGCCAGAAACAGCTTGGCAATGTTCTGCTCGGCCAGGATGGCGTAGATCACCAGCGGCACCGATGGCGGAATCAGGATGCCCAGCGTGCCGCCCGCCGCCAACGAACCCGTGGCCAGAGCCGGCTTGTATTGATGACGTTTCAGCTCAGGCAGCACGACATGGGTCATGGTTGCTGCGGTGGCCAGCGAGGACCCGCAGATCGCACCAAAGCCCGCGCACGAAGCAACACCAGCCATCGCCATGCCGCCGCGCCAGTGGCCGATAAAGGCATTGCCCGCCTTGAACAGCGCACGCGACAGCCCGCCATGGGTGGCAAACTGCCCCATCAGCAGAAACAGCGGCACCACCGACAGGTCGTACAGCGAGAAGCGGCCATAGGGCGCATTCTTGAGGTAGGCCAGCAGCGGGTCGAGACCCGACACCCAGATGTAGCCGATGGCACCGGTGAGGAACATCGCGATGCCGATCTGCACACGCAAGGCCAGCATCGACATCATCACCACGCCCATGATCAGGCCGATCATTGAGCCACTCATTGCCCCGCCTCCTTCCGCAACTCACCCATGAAGGTGTACAGCGCCGCAATGCCCAGCAGCACAAAGGCCGGCACCACGGGGACATACCCCCACCACACCGGCAGCGAGATCACCATCGAGGTCTCGCCATATTCACGCATTTCCAGCAGCCCTTCCCAGATCCGCCAGGCCAGCACGAACGAGGAAAACGCCAGCAACAAGGCCGCCACCGCGTCGAGCGCACGCTTGAGGCCGGGTGGCGCCCACAGGGTGAAGAAATCGACGAACACATGCCCCTTCTTGAGCTGGCAATAGGGCAGACACATCGCGATACCCATCGCGGACAACATCTGCACCAGTTCGTAGTCGCCAGGTACCGGCATGCTGAACGCGGCACGCCCGATCACACTGGCAACGGACATCACCGCTTCGATGATGAACATCAGGCCCGCCAGCATCGCCATCAGCATGCAGGCCCATTCGATAATCCTGCCGATCGGTCCGCTGGGCGGGGCGGTCGGCTTGTCCATGGCTTCGGCCATCGAGGACTCCCTCAAATCGTTCCGGATAAAACAATGCCGGTAGCAATCAGACGATCACTACCGGCACGGGTACGACATTACTTGGAGTACTGGGTCACCAGCGCATTGGCATCGTCAAGCAGCTGCTGGCCATTGACACCCTTGGCGGAGATTTCCTTCACCCATTCCTCAGCCACCGGCTTGGAGGCATCGCGCCACTTGGTGATCTCGGCGGGGGCGATCTGGTAGACAGTATTGCCGCGGCTCACGGCCGCCTCGCGACCACCCGCATCGGCGCCCTTGAATTGGGCCGACACCCAGGCCGAGGTCTCGCGACCGCTATTGTCGTCAATGACCTTCTTAAGCTCAGGCGACAGGCTATCGTACTTTTTCTGGTTCATCACGAAGATCATGGTCGCGGTGGTCATCGCGTATTCGCCCGATGCTTCGGCATGGAACTTGGTCAGCTCGTGCGTCTTGGTCGCGGGCACGACTTCCCACGGAATCAGCGCACCCTCGATCACGCCCTTGGACAGGCTTTCGGCCATCTGCGGCACCGGCATGCCGACCGGCGTCGCACCGAGCGAAGCCAGCAGCTTGGTACCCAGACGGGAAGGCGCACGCACCTTCATGCCTTTCAGGTCATCGAGCGTCTTCACTTCCTTGGTACGGAAATGCAGCACATTGGGACCATTGACCCAGGTGGCAATCGGCTTCATGCCGGCAAATTCGTTCATGGAGTGCTTCTGCACGAAGTCCCACATCGCACGCGACGACGCTTCGTGCGTGGTCGTGACGAAGGGCAGCTCGAACACTTCGGAAGTCGGGAAACGGCCCGGCGTGTAGCCCGGCAGTGTCCACACGATATCTGCCACGCCATCACGAACCTGGTTCAGCAGTTGCGGCGGCGTACCGCCCAGCTGCATGGCGGGATAGATCTGGCACTTCATCTTGCCCTGCGACTCCGCCGCGATCTTGTCGCACCACGGAGTAATGAACTTGGTATGCGCCGGCGACACGGGCGGCAGGAAGTGAGCGACCTTCAGCACAACTTCCTGTGCCTGGGCGGCAAACGGCATCAGCGACGCGCAGGCGAGGCCAAGAACATAAGCACGATTCTTCATCGTTGTCTCCTTTTGGTGTAACCGGTTTGGGCTTCGCGCAACGCGACAAGGCTGCGCTTATCCGAGGTGAGCGCAGTCTGAACCTTCCGACCAACCCGCAAAAGCTGCTGACCGCACTATCACCTATACAATTTTGCTATATCCAAATCGAAGATATGGATGTGATATTGGCACACAACCCATGAAAGACACCGGCCGGGTGCATGATGCACCCGGCCGGTGTCGAATTTCCGCCGCTCGTTCAGCCAGTCATGCTGGCCAGGCCGTACGACGTGGACTCAGTCCTCGCAGGCCATCGCGAGCAGACCCGACGCGGTGTTGGAGATGGGAATGTGGTAGTTCGAATGCACCCGGCTGACCTTGCCCGGCAGCGCGGCCCGGGCCGCCAGCCACATCAGCAGTTCGATGCCCTGGGTGCCGGTCTTTTCGACGATTTCCTCATTGCTGTATTGCGTCACCCACTCCGGATTGTCGATCAGGCTGTCCATGAAAGCCTTGTCGAAGGCAGGATTGACGAAACCTGCACGCTCGCCATCAAGCTGATGCGACAAGCCGCCGGTCCCGACGATCAGCACACGCTTGTCCTCGTCCCACGACGCAATCGCCTCGCCCAGGGCCTTGCCCAGCTTGTAGCAGCGTCTGGCGCTCGGCAGCGGATACTGCACGGTGTTGATGCACACCGGCACCGTCGGCACCGGACAAGACGGTGCGTCTGGCCACAACAGCTTGAGCGGCAGGGAAAAGGCATGATCGACCAGCATTTCCTGGCAGGTGGTCAGATCAAACTCACGCGCCACCAGTTCGTTGATGACATGCCAGGACAAGCCGGGCACGCCCTTGAATGGCGGCAGCGTCGGAATGCCCCAGCCCTCGTCGGCATTGTGATACTCCGGCGCCGCGCCCACCGCAAAGGTCGGCATCTTGTCGAGAAAGAAATTCAGCCCGTGGTCGTTGTACAGCACCACGACCACATCCGGCCTGACCTTGTCCAGCCAGGCATGAACCGGCGGAAAGCCATCGAAAAACGGTTTCCAGTACGGATCGTCCTGCAGGTTTGCGGCGATGGCACGGCCAATGGCCGGTACATGCGAGGTATTGATCGCACCCACGATTCTTGCCATGTTCAGGCCTCCTTGCCTGCGGCCACCAGCATGGCCTTGAAGTCTTCCTTGCTCATGCCGGTCTGCGCGGCACCCAGATCCTGCACATCCAGCCCCAGGATGCCGGCGAACTTCGCCAGGTAATACACATTGCCCCCTGCGGCCAGCAGTCCAAGCACATTGCGCGTGCGGACCGCCTCATACTGTTCCACAGTCAAGCCGAACTTGCGGGCATAGCCCGCCTCGTCGGCGCGAAAGGCCTCGCGGTTTTCCGCGCTATTGAACGAAAAACACATCTTGTTCAGCGCATAGCCCTTCTGCGCAAGTTCGCTGTCGAAGATCCGGGTACCGGGAATCTGCAGCGCGGGTTTGGTGGCACTCATCGGCGTCTCCTGCCAATTTCGTTCTGGAAGTGGCAGTATCCCGGACTCGAAGACCACGATAAACACAGGGACACTCATCCAATCCATGAGCGATTTCGATCATTCGCATCTGGACGGCCGCCTGCTGCAACTGCTGATCGCGGTCGTGGAAGAAGGCTCGATCACCCGCGCGGCAGAGCGTCTGGGCGTGACGCAGTCTGCGGTATCGCATCTGCTGGGCAAGCTGCGGAGCATTGTTGGCGACCCGCTGGTGGTCAAGTCCGGGCGCGGCATCGTGGCGACCGTGCGCGCGGAAGCGCTTGCGCGCGATGCCCGGCACCTGCTGGACGAAATGCGCCGGTTTGCATCGGCGGACGAATTCGACCCCACCCGCCTGCATGGCACGATCACGATCGCCGCCAACGACTTCCAGCGCGACCTGTTGCTGCCACCCTTGCTGGCACGACTGCGCAAGAGCGCACCGCGAATCTCGCTGCGCGTCGTGCCATCGGATGTACCCGACGCAGACATGCTGCGCGAAGAACGCTGCCAGTTGGTCATCTCGCCACGACCGCCAGACGCGACCGACATCCTGCACAAACGCCTGTTCGACGACGGCTACCGGGTGTTCTACGACGGCAGTCAGCGCGCCGCGCCGACCAGCCTGGAAGACTACCTGGCGGCAGATCACGCCACCGTGCTGTACGTGCCGCGCCGCGCGCTGGACATCGATGACGAACTCGCGCGGCAAGGCATCCTGCGCAGGTTTGCCGTCACCGTACCAGGCTTTGCCGCCATCCCGGCCTTCGTCCGCGGCAGCACCCTGCTGGCAACCGCCCCCGGCTTGCTTGCGCACGGCGCCATGCGGGGACTGGCCCATGCCGACCTGCCCTTCCCCACCTCACGACTGCCGATGTACATGATCTGGCACCTGCGCCATCGTCACGATCCCGCACATGGCTGGCTGAGAACCGCACTGGAATCCGTGATCCCGACGCTGGCGCTGGGCTGAATCTGCTTCGTGGCTCACGCTGATGGCGGGATGCCACCGGTACTCGAACTGAACCTTCGTACTGTCAAAGCACAGCGTTGCTCGATCAAGGTCACGATTTGCTCAACGACGACCTGGTCGGTAAAGCCACGCGCAGTGTCTGACTGAAGTCCACGTGCGGCACGAGGCAACGAATTCGCAAACGTCAGTATCCGCTTTCTAGCTTGCGCCTTGCCAAGGCCAACGGCTTCCGCAAACTGTTCCCAATGCCGCGCCTGGAGTTCGCTGAACTTGTACTTACTGCCGATCTTCATCGCCATATTGGGGGTCAGATTCGGATAGACCGCCGTCGACAGCACGTCATAAAGTGGCGCCAGCACCGCGGCTCCATCCACGAACAGCAGCGAGAAATTCTTGGCGTGTGCGTCATGATTGCCGATCAAGGCATTGAAGATCACGTAGTCGAACAAGCGCAGAACCTGCGGTGCGCTGGGGCGGGTAACCCTTCGAACCAGGTCGAAACACTGCCTCAACCCCGGGCCACCTTCATTCTGGTATTTCGCCTCCGGCACCACGCCCAGCGCCTGACAAAAATCCTCCTGGTGCAGACGCCGTCGAAAACCTTGTGCATCTGCCTCCCGGTCGTAACGCTCGACCATCAGGAACCGTCGCCCCGACAGCGAATGCACTCGTGACTTTGCGGGCTTGAGATTCATCGTCTCGGCCAGCGCCAGGCAGAAGCCTTCGTTTGTCACCGTATCAGCCAGGGCGCGGATGGCGGGTTTCAGGATATGTGAGCTGGGTGTTCCATTTCTTGGCAGACCGAACCGGGTGCCGTCGAACACCACAGGTAGTTTGTCCTGAGCACCCGCCAGTGAAAGCCGCAAGCCATCCCTCCCGGCCAGCATCGGGCGGTGTGGAAGTTCATCGAGAATGGCAACGACCTCTTCGTCATTCAGCCACTGCACTTCGGCACCTTGGTCGGGACTCGGCAACCCCTGCCCTGGCTCGAGCAAGCTCACGGCACCGGCGCACTCTCCACCGATGTAATCGAGGAGCGCAAAGTCGTTTTGACTGGACACCTGAAGTTGCCGCGCAATAAGGCGTCGCAGTTGCCCCTCGGGCAACAATCCTGCGAAGAAGGGGCGAGTGTGATGATCGTCGAATGCCTCTGCTTGCAGTGGGAAGAAACTGGACAAGGCGACCGCATCCCTACGTAAGAGCCAATCGGGGCTGTAACGGAACGTCAACCGTCCATCCGTCAGGGTCAAGGTGCCAACCCGCTCAGTGAACAGCCAGACTTCCAGCTCACGCGCCATGTTCGTCACCCCCTGGGGGGCCTTCAGAGCCTGGAGAGGGCAAACCAATGAGTTGAAGCCCCCCACCCAAGGCGTCGACCACACGCAGCACATGCTCCAGCCTCAACGTGGGCTTTCCTGCCTCGAGGTCGACAATGAAGCGCACACCAACGCCGGCAGCCAAAGCAAGCTGCGGCTGTGTCAGACCCAGTTGCTTGCGACCGGCACGCAGTGCGTTGCCGAGTTGTTCTGTCGTTCGTATGGTGCAGATCATGTCAATAATTTCCCGTTCGGGAAATTATTGACCAGAATGGAAACCGCTGCAAACAATATTTCCCGATCGGGAATTTTTCAATACAATCGCGCACTGATGAACCCAAGATTTCCCGATCGGGAAATCTAAATCGCGGAACGGGTAAGGCAGTCGGATGCGAGCGGTCGTTACGCGCCCCAGGAGGAGACAGCCGGACATGAGCCGACTGTCCTGCGTCGGTAAAAGAACAGATTGAATTCCGCCAAGCGCCAGGCCTCAGGCGCCGTCGCCGCGCACCGCCGACACCGCGGCCCGCAGCGCAAGGCGATAGCTGTCGGCGCCAAAGCCGCAGATCTGTCCCCTGACGATGTCGGCAAACACCGAGACGTGACGGAAGGGCTCGCGGGCATGGATATTGGACATGTGCAGTTCGATGATCGGGCAGGTCAGGATCGCCAGCGCATCGCGGATGCCGTAGCTGTAGTGTGTCCATGCCCCGGCGTTGATCATCACCGCGTCGGCCTGGTCGATGAAGGCCTGATGGATGCGCTCGCACATCTCGCCTTCATGGTTGGTCTGGAAGCACTCGACCTCGGCCCCCAGTTCGCGCCCCAGCGACTGCAGGCCGGCGTCGATTTCGGCCAGCGTGATGGTGCCGTACTGAACCGGATCGCGTTTGCCGAACATATTGTGGTTGATGCCGTGAAGCATGACGATCTTCATCCTGCAATCCTCTTGAATGACGCAACCGGTAAAGGCGCGATTGTATCCGGCCAACGGGGTGCGACGGCGGCCCGACCGTGGATTCCGGCGGATCACTTCATTACAATCGGGCAACTCCACCGCTTGCCAACGTACTTTTCCAAGGAACACCGCCATGCAGATCAAGCAAGCAATCCAGGGCGCACTGCTTGCCCTGTGCATCGCAGCACCCGCAAGCTACGCCAATGACATCAAGCCGGGCTTGTGGGAATTCCGCTCCACGCATCTCAGCCTGGGCGGCATGCCGGACATGTCGGCGCAAATGGCCCAGCTGCAACAGCAGATGAAGAATCTTCCGCCCGAGACGCGCAAGATGCTCGAGCAGCAGATGGCGGCCAACGGCGTCAGCCTGGGCAAGGACGGCTCGGTGCGCAGTTGCATCACCCCCGAGCAGGCCAGGCAGGACAACGTCTATGCCGGCAAGACCGAGGGCGACTGCACGCTGGACAGCGTCACCAAATCCGGCAACACGATCAGCGGTCGCATGAGCTGCCCCAAGGAACAGGCCACCGGCGACTTCACCAGCCGTGTCTCGAGTCCTGAACACTTCACCACCCGGGTCAACCTGAAATCGCCCCGCGGCGACATGCAGGTCGAGACCGATGCGCGCTGGATCTCGGCACAGTGTGCCGGAAACCGATGAGCGGAGCCTCTGCCACGTCCGCATGACCACACTGACCCTGAAGATCCCCCCGCCCCTGATCGCTGGCCTCATCGCACTGGCAATGTGGATGATTGCCGACCACTTGCCGGCCATTCCACCCACCGCTCTGCAACAGGTGATCGGCGGCCCGATCGCCCTGTTCGGCGCCGCCATCAGCGCCGCCGGCGCGTATGCCTTCTGGCGCGCACACACCACGATCAACCCGATGCACCCCGAACGATCCACGCATCTGGTCACTTCGGGTGTCTATCGCCTCAGTCGCAATCCGATGTACCTCGGCCTGGTGATCACGCTGTCAGGCTGGGCCATTCACCTGCCGTGGCCTCTGGCCTTTGCCGGCCCGCTTGCGTTCGCGCTGTACATCCATCACTTCCAGATCCTGCCCGAAGAACGCATCCTTGCCTCGGTGTTCGGCAACGAATACGAACACTACCGCAGCCACGTTCGCCGCTGGCTGTAAGACAAGGCCCAGGGGTACGGCAAGACAACGCGTCGTCGCTCCGCGGCGGGGTTGTCACCCCGCCCTACCGGGCAACACCTGCAACATCCGCCTCCCCCAACACCCCCACCGCCGTAGGACGGGGTGACAACCCCGCCAGCATGGCCCCCCCACCCACCGATCGACACAACACCCGGCAAGTCGGCACCACCGCTGCCACCCAGCCTCCCCCTGAAATAACCCCATCAACGGCATTACATTAGCTCAAAGTTATAGATGTAAAAATATTTGACAAGTAAACATTAACCCCCTTAAAAACGATCCTGCGCGACGAGAATTGACCGCCAACCCGGCGGCACACCCAACGAGAGAAAGCATGGTCGATAGTCTGGCAGCAAACGCACAGAACGCCCCCTTTCCGAAAGGCAAGCTGGTCGTCCTGAAGTACGACATGGAGTTCCGCATCACCTATGCGAACGAAGCTTGCGCGGAGTTTCTCGGCACCACGCGCGAAGCCCTGATCGGCACCAGCATGAAGGACATCGCCCACCCCGATGTGCCTCAGGAACTGCTTGCCGATGTGCGTGGCACCACGGCTGCCGGTCGGCCATGGCTGGGGCTGTCGAAGTTGAAGCACCGGTCAGGCGGCGTCGCCTGGTCCAGCGCGCTGACCATCCCGATCCGCAAGGATGGCCGCAACATCGGATTCATGAGCCTGCGCAGCCCTGTTTCAGCCGAGCGCGTACGTACCGAAGAGGCGCTGTATGACGCAATGCGTCGCAAGAAGTCACGCTACCGCAGTCTCGACATGCCGGTGCGCAAGGCGGTATCCAGTGCCAGCCTGCTTGGCCTGCTGGGGCTGTTTGGCGGGGCCATGTCCGCAGCAGTGGCCTATGCCGGATTTGCCACCGGCCTGAGCAGCACCGCCGGCCAGGTCATGACGCTGGCTGGCGTGACCGGCCTGATTGCCGTGCCGACCCTGCTCGGTGCGCTCTGGCGGCGCTGCGTCACCGAACCCGCCTCCACACTGCAGGCTTTCGAGCGCATCGCCGAAGGCGACCTGACCAGCATGCTGCCGGTCGGACGCTCGGACGAGATGGGACGCCTGATGGAATCGCTGATGTACATGCAAGGCCGGCTCAAGGTCATGCTCGACGAGATCCGACTCGCAGCCACCCTGACCGACGCCGAAAACGCAGCGCTGCTCGACCAGGTGGCGTCGCTGCAGCGTGCCGCGCAGGCTCAGCGCGACCACATCCTGTCGGTCTCGGCCGCCACCGAGCAGAACAGCGCGGCCGTCTCCGAGGTTGCCAGCGGCGCGCGCTCGTCGGCCGAAGCGGCCGGCAATGCGCTGTCACTGGTGGCACGCGGACGCGACCACCTGAACCAGACCGTCAGCGCAGCCGAACGCACGGTGCTGGCAGTGGAAGGCGCCAACCAGACGATGAAGGTGCTGGGCGAGTCGATCCAGAGCATCGGCACGATTTCCGCCGAGATCCGCGAGATTTCGGATCAGACCAATCTGCTTGCACTCAATGCCGCCATCGAGGCGGCCCGCGCCGGCGAGGTGGGACGCGGCTTCGCCGTGGTGGCGGACGAAGTGCGCAAGCTTGCCGAACGCACCGCCCACTGCACCGGCAACATCGCCGCCATGGTCGGCGACATCCGGCGCGTGGCCGACAACGTGGCCGGCAACATGCAGCAGGCGGTAGCGCAGGTGGGCACCGCCAGCAACAGCGCCGGCGACAGCCTGACCGTGATCGAGCACATCGAACAAGGCAGCGGCCAGGTCGCCAAGCTGGCCGGTCACATCGCCGACGCCTCTACCGAGCACTCGACCGCCTCCGAACAGATCGCACGCGACATGGAGAAGATCTCCGGCCTGGTCGAACACAGCGTTGCCAGCATCGAGGCGGTGGATCGCGCCACCGATGCGGTCAAGGCACACATTGGCAACATGCGCCAACTGGTGGGCTTCTTCCGCGTGGTGGCCTGAACCTGCGCGAGCATGGCCGTCGCCTGCAGACGGCGGCCTACAGCACTTGCTGCTGGCGCCCCGCCTGACCGATGGCGATCCTGCGGTAGGCGCAGCGGCCATGCTGGCGCATGAACAGGGAGTTGGCGATCAGCCAGACCCGGACCACCCGCGTCGCCTTGCCACCGATGATGCGTTGATAGTCGTCGAACAAATCGCGCCGTTCGTCCAGCTCCGTGCCCAGCTCTGCCGCACCGCTACGCTGCACGACATGGGTTTCGACGGCATCCCACCCCGGAATCGGGCAGCGAAACACCTTTCCGACCGGCAGGCTGGCGCTCCACATGTAGGTGATGTCCTGCCCATCGTCAAACTCGACCGCGATCGACAGATAGTCGTGATTGAGCAGCTGATCCTCGGGCAGCGCGGACGGCAGGCGATCGACCACCCAGCGCCAGTCGAGCATCAAGCCGGGCTTCAAGGGCTGATCGGCCAGCGGGTACTGCAGAATGCCCACATTCTTGTGGGTTTCGCAGTCGATGTGGCGGGTACCGGCCTGCGTAAAGATGCTGCCGTCGCCAAACGCAAAAAAGTTGCTCCAGCCCGTCGGCATCAGGCGGGCAAGCCTCATGCGCTGCAACTCGGCACGCACCCGGCCATCGACATCACCCCGTGCCGACAGCGCCAGCAGCCCCTGCTCGGCGTCGCCGTTCCACACCACCGCCACGCCATCCACCTGCCCCTGTCCAGCCAGATAGTGCTCCACCGGCACCCATAGCTCACCACCCGGGCCGGCGAACTCGCCCACCGAGCGCGCGATCTGCAAGCTGCCACGACGATCCGCCGTCAGCGTGCCCGTGTTCTGCATGCAGTTATGAATCGCGCTACGATCTGTTGCCCCGGCAACGCGGGCAAAGAACACAAAGCCGGGCTCCAGCCAGCGACCGTGCTCCTTGCTGAACCACCACACCCCGTCCAGAAAGAACGACACCTGCTGCCCGGCAGCAAGCTCGCCCAAGGTCTGCTGCCAGGGCAAGTCTGCAGGAGTAATGGTGAAATGCTCGATGCGCGCAACAGCGGCAAGGCCATCGGCAAGGTGGGCAAAGTCCTGCGCCATCGCGGCTGCGGCACGCCCGGGGCCCGACGGGGCCTGCGGTGCCTCGGCATACGCCAGCGCGCACGGTCCGGCGAGCAAGGGCGTAACGGCCAGGCCCTTGACCCATTGGCGGCGTTCGGCACTGATCAGGCCAGCGCGTCCATGTCCATGACTGCAGGTAGATGATGTTGCGCAATCGTCGGGCGACTGCGGACCATTCGGCGAATCAATACGGGCTTGTCGTGACACCAGGCGTCTCCATGATCGTGGGCCCGGGCCTGCAAGGCTTCCGCATCCGGGCTGCGACGCATGGTAATGAGGACGACGGCAACGCTCGCGCAAAGGCCCTCACAGCGGGCAATTTGCCCTGCCCGCCCGCCTCCGGCACACCGCCGATGCGCTGTTGCCGTGTTGACGAAACCGCCGATTGCGGTAGGCTCTGCCCCTTCATCAAAAGGAGCAATCCACATGGCCAAAGCCACTGCCCGTCACATCCTGGTCGACACCGAAGCCAAGTGCAACGAACTGAAAGCTGCCATCGAAGGCGGTGCCGACTTCGCCCAACTGGCCAAAGAACACTCCTCCTGCCCCTCCGGCCGTCAAGGCGGCGACCTTGGCTCCTTCGGCCCCGGCCAGATGGTCAAGGAATTCGACACCGTGGTGTTCAGCGCACCGGTCAACGTCGTCCAGGGCCCGGTCAAGACCCAGTTTGGCTACCACCTGCTCGAAGTGACCAGCCGTCGCGACTAAGCAGCAACATGCAGTAAAAACAGCGGCGGGGTTTCACCCCGCCCCACCCTTCCCCCCACCCGGGCGGGGTGAAAAATGGCAGAGCCTCCCCCTCACGCCATCCCCCGGGCATTTCAGCCCGAACCCAATCGACCATCCATCTCGACTGTATTCCGACCTTGCATCGCAAGTTACCCCACAGCGGCGGCGTCGCGATACGGCGAACTGAACCCAGAATGCGGGCAGCAGTAAGCACTGCATATCCAGGATTGATGCGTATTGAACCGCGCGAGCGAACAGCACTATCGTCCATCAGGGCCACTATACCGTCTGCCAACGCCCACACGCCCCTGCCGATCCAAGACAGCACACAGTCTCGAACGGATCCCCGCCCAACAAACGCTTCCGCCGTGAACACCTGCAGCGCATCCAGCATCACCGCATGCGTCTGAACGGCGGCGAGCAGTCGGGTACCCTCTTTCGTGGTCGTGACAAGCACTGGGAGATGATCGAGCGCGGCAACATGAGCCTGCCCTTCAGGGACATCGTGTGGCACGCCGGACGCCTGTGGTGCACCAGCGACTACGGTCTGTGGCCCCTTGAGGCTGGCCAGTTGGTGCGCGTCGAGCTGCCCTCGGACATCGCCGTGTGCGAAGGCAACCTCTCCGCGGCCGACGGCGTCATGCTCATGGCCGGCGCTCACGGCGCCGCCTTTCACGACGGCAACGATTGGCAGCTCATCTTCAATACATTCAAGATGGAACAGGCGCCCGGTCTGTGAGCCCGGTCGATCTCGCGCAGCGCGACGACGGCTACCGCGCTGCCGTCATCCCCCCACTGGTCGAACGACACGTGGGCGACGCCGCCTTCTACTGGACCCAGCACGACCGCTCGGTGCATTCGCCACTCGTCGATCTGGCTGAACTACGCCGCTTCGACCACCTGCTCGACGCCCATCTGGACGGCACCCAGGTGGCCGGGGAAACCGGCTGGCAGGGTGGGTTGGTCTGGACGGCTCGTTTATGATGAGTACGTTGTATGGAGTGGTATGGATTATGTATGCGTAAAACTGCTCAGTTCCAACACTTGGCCCAATTGAAACAACTTCAGGCCAACTCCAGCACAATCGGCTGGTGATCCGAGGCAGGGGTGTCGGCAATCACACGGACATCCCGGACGCAACCCGCAAGGTCGTCCGTGACCACGAAGAAATCGCAACAGTACGGCCGATCAGGCCAGTCGGCACCGTGTAGTCCGACAGTTGGTGGGTGTGCAGCGTGGCGGTGCAGCACCCGCCACGCATCAACCCAGTTCATGCCTGCCTCGGTCATCGGCAACAACAATTGCTGGTAGTCGGGCGAATCCGGCTCGCAATTGAAATCACCGCACAACACCGCCGCGACGGGTCGCGGCCACGGACGGAAGCTGGGGTTCGATTCCTTGGAGGCGGAAGGCGCCATCGCCTGTCCGACGGCCTCGGCGTGCAGGCTGCGCAAGGCCATGATCTGGGCGTGGCGCTGAATCGCCGAGTAGTACTCAAGATGGGTGGTCATCACCCGCAACGGACCGAAAGGTGTGTTGACGACGACCTCGACACACACCCGCTGCATCGAAGGCATGGATGGATCGGGCGGTGCCGGCAACAGATGACGAAACACCTGACCAAGCGGCAGACGTGACAACACCATATTGCCAAAGCGGGCCCGCCCGCCCGCACCATCGGGAACATCCACCGCTGCACCAAACACTGCCTCGTAGTCGGGGAAGGCAGCGCACAGCATCGCCACTTCATCCTCACCCTGGCCGCCGGCCAGGCCGGGAAAGCACTGCGCCACCTCCTGCAGGCAGATCACGTCGAGGTCGCCGATTGCCTTCAGCGCATTTACGGTACGCTGCAGGTCCACCTTGCCGTCGGCACCGCGTCCCCACTGTATGTTCCAGCTGCTCAGTCGCATGATTTCTCCAATCGGTTTTCCAGCTATTGCCTCTTCGCCCGGCGCGGCTGACACCCCGGGTCGATTCCGCTAACATGCCGGCCGTTGGTGCTTGCGCCTCCTCCCGAGGCGCAGTTAAACGGGAAGCATGCACTTCGACACAATCCTGCGCTGCAAGGTTTTGCCGGGTCGGTCGAAACAAGCTGCGCTGCCCCCGCAACGGTAAGCGGTTCGATCCGGTTTGTCAGCCCGGATCCTTCTTCATCCTCCAGCCACTGGGCCTGGCATCCTGCCGGCCTGGGAAGGCGATGAAGCATCACCGCCAGCCCGGATACCGGCCAACAAGGTTGCTGCTTGTCGATGCCGACAGGCAGCCTTGTCGCTCGATGACTGCCGGGGAAGGTGGTCTGAGCCCTATTGGATTGTCCAGTCATGATCTCTCGCAACGTCTCGCCGCTGCAGGCGCTTTCCCTCCTGTGCGCCGGTGCAATCCTTGTCGGCGCGTCCTCAAGCACATGGGCACACGGAAGTCACACCCATGGTCAGGGCAAGGCCAAGCTCACGATCGAAGGCAACAGCCTGAAAGGTGAATTCGATTTTCCGCTCGAGAGTCTGCTCGGTTTCGACTATCCACCCAGCAATCCGGCACAGCAAGCCGCGCTTGATGCACTCAAGTCACGTCTGCCGCAACCCCTGCTGTTTCTCGAGCCGCTGGCCGACGCCGGCTGCAAGGCGGTAGCACATCAGTCGACACCCGACCTCACCGCTGCTGACCCGAAGGCCGACATCCCCAACATCCAGTACTCGGTGACCTTCGACTGCGAACGCCCCGCCGCGCTGGAATCGATCACCTTTACAGCTTTCCATCATCACGCTGCACTCAAGCAGTTGCGTGTCGAACTGATCAGCGCCAAAGCGCGCAGGACGGTCACGGTCAGGCCCAAGTTTCCGGCCCTCACCTTTTAAGTCACTTCAGGCGTGCCTTCTTGATGATCGAATCTACCTTCCTGCAGCTTGCCCAAGCCCTGTTGTGGCCTGTACTCGCACTGGTTGCCATCGCATTCGGCTACGCCCTCTGGGTTGCCGGCGCCACGCTGATGGAGGCCTGGCAGCGCTGGCGCCAGCCCGGCTTCAGCTGCCTGCCCGGTTCCACGGACATCGACATGGACGAGCTCGAGATGTGCGCACTCCGCCAGATCGAGCCGCTGCGGCTATTGAGCCGGGTTACGCCCATGCTCGGGCTGATCGCGACCATGATTCCACTTGGTCCGGCACTACAAAGCGTTGCCAACGGCCAGGGGCATGAGGCGCTTGCCGTTTTCAGCGGCGCTTTTGCCGGCGTGGTGCTGGCGCTGGCAGCGGCGTCGGTGGGCTTGGTGGTGTATTCGGTCCGCCGCCGCTGGCTGATTGCCGAGTTGATGCGCATCCGCAAGACGCGAGGCATGCAGGCATGAGCTTCAAACACTTCAAGATCATCGACGAAGACGATGACGATCCGATGCTGTCCGCGGTCAATCTGGTCGACGTGTTCCTGGTGCTGGTCGTCGCCCTGCTCGCCGCGGTCGCCAGCAGCAGTCAATCTGCATCGCCAATCAACAACACCTTGTTCAAGGCAGGCGAGCCCGACATGGAAATCGTCGCCACCGAGCAGGGGCGTGAAATTCGCTATCGAGGCACGGGTGGCGTCAGCGAAGGGGAAGGGGTGCGTGCCGGCGTAGCCTACCGACTGCGTGACGGCAGCATCATTTACGTTCCCGAGGGCGAGGCCGTACCGACCGACAGCGGGCAGGGCAAGCAGTGAAGCAACGCTGGCTCGTGCTGCTGGCCCTGCTCCTGGGTCTGGGCAGCAGCAGCGCCCTCGCTCGAACCTTGTTGTGGCTGACGGCGGACATCACGCCGCAGGCACGTAGCGCAATGATCGAACGAATCGGTGTCGAGTCGGGCTGGAAGGTCCGCCACCTCGACCATCCACTGCGCATCGAACCTGCACACACCGAAACACATCGCGAGAAACTCATCCGCGCCTTGCAAGGCGTGGACATGGTATGGGTGGACGCACCCCACGCCAGCGTGTTCGCCACCTTGAACAAGCTGTTCGGCGACCTGCTGACGGCTCACGATCAAAGGCGGGCCGGGCGCGTCGTCTGGATCACCACAGAGCGTGCCGAACCCTCCAGCACGACCTCCGAACCCGCGCTCGAGCAATACTTGAGCGCAGGCGGCGAACGCAATGTGCGTCACGCGTTTTCCCTGGCGGAGGCGGTCATCGCCGGTCTGCCCCGCCCATCCCTGCCGCCTCCGCAGACTTGGCCCGCACGGGGGCTGTATCACCCCGAAGCTGATCGCTTCTTTCCTGACGCGGACGCCCTGGCCGCATGGCAGGCCCGTCACCCCCACCTGGCCCAGCAACCCGCGGTAGCGATCCTGGTGCACCGCTACCATTTCATCAATGGCTCGACCGCCTGGCTGGACGAATGGTTGCGCCTTTTCCAGCAACAAGGGCTTTTTGCCTATGCGGCGTTCGGCCAGCAGGTCGATGCGACGGCGCTGTCCTCCCTGCTAGAAACCGGAGCGGAAGAGGCACGTCAGGCGCACCCGCGCGTGCTGGTACTGCATCAACTGACCCCGCAGGCGGCGGCACTGCAGCCGCTGTTCGAGCGTTGGCAGCGTCCTGTGCTGATCACCCAGCCTTACCGTCAGGGCGACCAGCAACAATGGGAGGCGGACGCCACCGGGCTGTCACTGGGCGACACCCCCTTCTATCTGGTGCAGCCGGAGGCAGCCGGTGCCATCGACCCCCTGATGGTCGTCGCGCATGCCGACGGCGGACGTCGCACTGATCTGATCCTGCGCCAGGCCGAGGCGGTGGTAGCCAAGGCTCGACGCCTGATCACCTTGCAGACACGCCCCAAAGCCGACCAGCAACTGGTGACGATGGTCTACAACTACCCGCCGGGTGGCACCAACTTTGGCGCATCCTTCCTCAATGTGCCCCGCAGCCTGCAGCAGGTTTCCACTGCCCTTGCCGCGCACGGCTACGATACCGTACCGATACCCGAGCAGTACTGGATCGAGGCACTGCCGCCCCTGCTTCAGGCCTATTACCCCAAGGCCGATCTGCTCGCCTTGCTGAGGTCGAACCACGCAGCCGCCCTACCCTTGGCCGACTACCTTGCGTGGTGGCAGACCCTTCCCAGCGACGTGCGCGCCCGTATCGAACACCACTGGGGGGCCCCTCCAACCAGTCCCTATGTTGTCGACTGGAACGGGGAAGCCGTGTTCGTCATTCCACGCCTGCAAATCGGCAAGCTGGCCGTGCTCCCCCAGCCTCCGCGCGAAGAAACACTGCGGCGCGGGCAGGCCCCCTTCATGCATCGCAGCAAGAATCCACTCTCGCACCACTACCTTGCGGTCTATCTGTGGGCTCGGCAAGCCGATGCCCTGATGCACTTTGGCACCCACGGAACCCAGGAGTGGGCCTCCGGCAAGTCGCGTGGGCTGGACGTGCTGGACGACGCCCTGCTGCCATTGGGCGACCTGCCCGTGATCTACCCCTACATCGTCGACAACCTGGGCGAAGCGCTGACCGCCAAGCGCCGGGGCCGTGCCACGCTGATCAGCCATCGGACGCCTGTTTTCGCCACCGCCGGCTTTCCGGCCCGCATGGCTCACATGCATGAAGTCATGCATGAATGGGAAATCGCCGACACCGGCCCAACCCGCAAAGCCCTGGCACAACAACTTGTCGAGCTCATCGTCGAGCATCAGCTGCATCGCGACCTCGACTGGAGCCGTGCTCAGGTCGAGGCCGACCTCGATGGCTTCATGGAGGTCCTGCACCCTTGGCTGGATCAGCTTGCACAGAGTGCTCAACCACGTGGCCTGGCGGTTTTCGGAGTGGCACCGGATGCAGATATGCGGCGGCAGATCATCCTGCAGGCGCTACGTCGTCCGCTGCTCGAGGCGCTGGGTGAGGACATCGACGAAACCTTTCTGATCGATTATCGCGATGTTGCAGGATCGCGACCCGCCCGCTGGCTGGAGCTTGCCTTGCGCGATCCGCAGGCCGCCAGTGTGCTGGACCTCCGCCCTCCAGCGCCCGACACGGCCGTCCCCAACCGGGCAGGTCGTCGCGAAATCGATCGCGAAGCTCTGCTGGAGCTGGCCGAACGCGCCCAAGACCTTGACCGACTGCTGGCGGTCGAAGGTGAAATCGATGGGCTGTTGGCCGCGCTTGGCGGGCGTTTCGTCCCGGCAGTCTATGGCGGCGACCCGATCCGTAACCCGGACAGCCTGCCCACCGGACGCAACCTGATCGGCCTGGACCCAAGCCGGCTACCCACCCGCCAGGCCTACAACGTCGCCCGACTGCTGTTCGCCAACTGGCTCCGGGATTATCAGGCCGCCAACAACGGCCGCTCACCGCAACGCATGGTGTTATCGCTGTGGGCGGGTGAAACCCTGCGCCATCAGGGCATCATGGAAGCGCAGGCGATGGTGGCCCTTGGCGTGCGTCCGCAATGGGATGACAGCGGTCGTCCGCGCGGTGTCGAGTTGCTGTCCGAAGCCGAACTTGGGCGGCCACGGGTTGATGTGCTGCTGAGCGTCACCGGATCCTACCGTGACCAGTTCCCCGCCCTCATGGCCTTGCTCGACAACGCCGTCAGCACCGTTTCCAGTGCAGAGCCGGATGGCGTCGTCGCCCGTCACAGCAAAGCGGTCGAAACAGAGTTGATACAGCATGGTGTTGCCGCAGCACAGGCCCGGCTGCTGGGTCAGGCAAGGGTATTCGGCAATCAGGTCGGCGACTACGGCACAGGTATCGCCGATGCCGTTCAGGACGACGGCTTGCGCCGCAGCGATGCGCGCCTTGGCGCCCTCTTCCTGCAGCGCATGAGCCAGCCCTACCTCGGCGGTGCCGCACTGGAGGGCGTTTCCACAGGGGTAGCAGCGCGCGCGCTCGGTGCCCAACTCAAGCGAGCGGACGCTGCGATCCTATCACGCACTTCCAACCTCTACGGCATGGCAAGCTCTGACGATCCTTTCCAGTACCTGGGCGGACTTGCCGCTGCCGCGCGCACCGTCGGCAAGCAGGAAGCGCTGCAGCTTTATGTGAACCAGTTGCAGGACGACTCCGAACCTTACGCCGAACGCGCGCAGCGCAGCATGGCGGCCGAACTGCAATCGCGCTACCTGCATCCGGGCTGGCTCGAGGCACAGAAAGCTGAAGGCTATGCCGGCACCCTTCAAGTGCTCAAGGCAGTACAGTTTGCATGGGGCTGGCAGACGGTGGTCGAAGACATGGTCAGACCTGACCACTGGCAGGCATTTCACGACGTGCTGGTGCGAGACAAGCATCAGCTTGGCATTCCGGACTGGCTACGCAGTCATCCCCAAGCCTATGCGCAAGCGCTGGAGCGCCTTGTTCAGGCTCAACGCCATGGTCATTGGTCGCCTGACGACGAGACCCGACGAGAGCTTGCCCGGACCTATGCCGAACTGACAGCCAGGGCTCCACTCGCCCAGCCATCCGCAGCTGTCGAGCGCTGGGTTGCCCACCAGCTTTCCTCATCCATTGCTGTCTCGACCACGGCCGGCGTGCGACGTCTGCTTGCCGACGAATCTCCCCGGACCGCAATCGACACCCCCTCCACCTCCAGCGTTGCAGAGCCTCCCATGCTGGCTGATGAGTCGGTGCTGCCACCGGCCCAGGCAAGGGTTCGCGGCCTGCATCTGCAGGCGGTGACTGAATACCAGGATCCGACCGCAATGCGATGGCTCGCCCTCGGCGTGATCCTGCTGCTGCTCACCGGCGGTGCTCTTTCCCAGTACCGCCGGGCTGGGCGCGCGTCATGACCGCTTGAAGACCGACACCTGACTGAACATATTCCGTACGGGCCATTCCCCCGCAGTCCCTGATCGCTGATAATCCATGGGAGGAGAACAGGACAACCGCCATGCATTCAGCCCAGGAACTCGTCAGCCAGATCAAGGCCCTCGCCTCCCTGCCTACGGTTTACCACCGCATCAGCGAGCAGCTTGACTCGCCCGACGGCTCCATTGTCGAAGTGGTCAAGCTGGTCGCCGCCGATCCGGCGCTGACCACAGGCGTGCTGCGCCTGGTCAACAGCGCGTTCTACGGCTTCAGCGGCAAGATCGACACCCTGGAACGTGCCATTCCCATCCTGGGTCTGCAGCAGATTCATGACATGGTGCTGGCGATGTCGGTCAGCGCGGTGTTCGACGGCATCCGTCCCGACGACATGGATATGAAGCGCTTCTGGCACGGCAGCATGATGTGTGCGCTCGCCGCGCGCGGTCTGGCTCGCGCAGCAGGCCATGCTGCCGCAGAACGCATGTTCGTCATTGGCCTGCTGGCCGACCTGGGTCACCTGGTGATGTATCAACTGGTGCCCGAACTCGCCGAACGCGCACAGCGCCGTTCGCAGTCGAAGGCAGAACCGCTGCACCTGGCCGAACGTGCAGAAGTCGGCTGTGACCATGCCGAGGTCGGCGCGGCACTGATGAATGGCTGGGGCCTGCCGGACTGCTTTGCCGAGATCATCGGTGCGCAGATCACGCCGAGGCTTGCCGGCTCCCTGACGCTGGATGCAAGCCTGCTGCATATTGCCTGCCAGGTTGCCCAGGCTGACCGCTTCGACGAAGCCAGCAGTGAGGTCGTCGCCCGCATCGAGCCCGCGCTGTGGCACAACATCGGCCTTGAGCCAACGCGCTTCAGTGCCGTGCGAGAAGAAGCCGAACTTCAACTCGCCGCCTGCATCGCAGCATTCTTTCCGCGCCTGCGTTGATGCAACCCGGCGTAAGCCCACCCACCCGCGGGGTGGCGAGGGATCTTTCACTGTCTGCGATCGTCGCGGGTTTCGTGGCGGTACTGGTCGGCTATACCAGTTCGGCTGCCATCGTCTTTCAGGCTGCAGCGGGATTCGGCGCCACGCCGGCCCAGATCGGCTCGTGGATGGGCGCGCTGGGTATCGGCATGGGTTTGAGCTCAATCGCGCTCTCACTGCGTTACCGGGCACCCGTGCTGACCGCCTGGTCCACGCCGGGCGCTGCGATGTTGATTGCCGCAGCCAATGGAACGTCAATGGGCGACGCAGTCGGCGCCTTCCTGATCTGCGCGCTATTGATCACCGCTGCGGGCTTCAGTGGCATTTTCGAGCGCTTGATGGGGCGCATCCCGATTTCGCTCGCTTCCGCAATGCTGGGCGGCGTACTGCTGCGCTTCGGGCTGGACCTGTTCACATCGATGCAGATCCGCCCGGGCCTCGTCCTGGCCATGCTGTGCGTGTATCTGCTGGGTCGTCGCCTGCTGCCGCGCTACGCCGTGCCGCTGGCCTTGCTCGCCGGCGTGGTCATTGCCGGAGCGCAGGGGTTGATCGACACGGGTGGGCTGCGCCTGGCGCTGGTGGAACCGGTATGGGTGACGCCAAGCTTCTCGGTCGGCGCGTTTGCCGGTATCGCGCTGCCCCTGTTCATCGTCACCATGGCGTCGCAGAACGTACCAGGCGTCACGGTCATTCGTGCTTCTGGCTTTGACCGGGTACCGATTTCACCGGTCGTGGGCTGGACCGGCATCACCACGCTGCTGCTCGCCCCTTTCGGTGCCTTCGCCCTGAATCTGGCGGCCATCACCGCAGCCATCTGCATGGGCCGGGAGGCGCATGCAGACCCGGACCGTCGCTATGTCGCCGCGGTTGCTGCAGGCGTGTTCTACCTTGTTCTCGGTGTGCTTGGCTCTACCGTCGGCGCGCTGTTCCTCGCGTTTCCCCGCGAACTGGTGCTGGGGATTGCCGGGCTGGCGCTGCTCGGCACCATTGCAGGCAGCCTGGCCAATGCCATGGCGCTGGAAGCCGAGCGCGAACCGGCGCTGATCACCTTTCTGGTGACCGCTTCGGGGCTGTCCCTGCTCGACATCGGATCGGCTTTCTGGGGCATTGTGGCCGGCAGTCTCGCCTTGCTTGTGCTTAGGAGGCGATGAACGCCACCTGCGTTTTCGCACATACCGGATATCAGCTGGCCGCCTCCCACCGGGTGAGCGGCAGACCCGCAAGCAGTTTTGGCTTCGTCCAGGCCCAGGCCTGATCGAGCGCGTGCTGCGCACCTGCGGACAAGGGGGCATCGAGCTCGAAATTCAGCCCATCCAGCGCAAGGACATACGCGGGCGGCGGCGGGCACCGGTTGATGCGTTCGTATACCCCAAGCAGTGCTGACGGACTGAGGGCATGGCTCAGGACCGGCGTACCGCAATCCGGCACCACGGCTTCATACCGGAAAACCTGTCCAAGTGCCCGGGCCGCATCCACAAACAGCACAGCCCCGGCCTCGACCATGTCCAGGACATGCTCGACCTGCAACTGATACTCGGGCAGCACGCGCACGCCTTCAAGCTGCAAGGCGGCAATACGCTCGCCCAACACGGGCCCCAGCGCATCGTCGCCGCGCAGGTCGTTACCAATGGCAAACACCAGCAAACGCGTCGATGTCGTCAATCACGCACCCTGCTGTCCAGCACCGCACCCCGCGCATCAAGCAGTTCGACAAGCAGCGGCATCTGCCCCAGCGCGTGCGTGGCGCAGGACAGACAAGGGTCGAACGCGCGGATCGCCACTTCGATGTGATTGAGCAAGCCTTCCGTCAGCGTGTGTCCTGACAGATAGTGTCGCGCCACTTCGCGTACCGCGGTGTTCATGGCCTGGTTGTTATGGGTGGTGGACACGATGAGGTTGCACATCGTGATCAGGTCGTCATCACCGACCTGGTAGTGATGAATCAACGTACCGCGCGGCGCTTCGATGATGCCCACCCCTTCCCGGCCGCGAACACCGTCCTGCATCAGTGGGCCGTCGACGCAATCCGGATCGTCGAGCAGGTCGCGGATCACCTCAGCAGCGTGCAACATCTCGATCATCCGCGCCCAGTGATAGGCCAAGGGCGCATGAATGGGAGCCCCGGCACCGTAGTCGATGAACTCGCGCCGTTCGGTCTCGGCCAATGGCGTGGGGATGAAGTCACAGTTCTGCACCCGCGCCAGCGGCCCCACTTTGTACCAGCCCCGCTCGGCGCCACGCTCGGCAAGGTAGGGAAACTTCATGTAGCTCCAGGGCTTGACGTCCTCGCGCAGGATCTTGTGATAGTCCTGGTCCGGCACCTGGTCGAGCAGGATGGCACCATGCTCATCACGAAAACGCAGTACGCCGTCGTAAAGATCCATTGCGCCATCCGTGCCGACCAGGCTGGCCATGCCCGACTCAAAACGGCCAAAGCCGTCATAAAGGGCCGGATCCGCCCGATGCAGGCGCTTGACCAGCGCCACCGCCGCCCGGCTCCACTCGATGCGTTCGTCAACCTGTGCACGCAAGGCGTCACGATCGGCAATCGCCAGGTGCCGGTTCATGCCACCCGGCACCGCACCTGTACCGTGAATGCGCTTGCCGGCCGTGGCCTGGATGACCTGCTGTCCAAACTTGCGCAACAGCACGCCCTGACGGGCAACATCGGGATAGGCCTCGGCAACACCAACGATGTTGCGCCGACCTGCTTCTGCGTCAAAGCCGAACAGCATGTCCGGTGACGACAGATGGAAGAAATGTAGCGCATGGGACTGCAGGATCTGCCCATAATGCATCAGCCGTCGCAGCTGAACGGCAGTACGTGTCGGCGGCACGGCACCCACCACGCGATCGAGCGCCTTCGCTGCCGCCAGGTGATGGCTGACCGGGCAGATGCCGCACAGGCGCTGCACCATCACCGGCACCTCCCAGTACGGACGCCCCTGGATGAAGACTTCGAAGCCACGGAATTCGACAATGTGCAGGCGTGCCTCGCGCACCTGGTCATCGTCGTCGATCAGCAGCGTCACCCGGCCATGCCCTTCCACCCGCGACACCGGGTCGATCACCACCTTGTTCAGGCGTTCGCGGTTGTTTGCGGTTTCCAGTTCGTGACTCATGGCACTCTCAATCGAAATGCAACATCGGATGCGACAGCCGCGGCGTACGGCCGGCAATCAGGTCGGACAGGAATTTCCAGATCGCCTCACCCGAGGGCGGACAGCCCGGAATCGAGTAATCCACCCGCACCACCTCGTGAATCGGCCGCACCTTGTCGAGCAGCAAGGGCAGTTCCGGGTCGTTCGGCACCCCGGACGCGCCCAATCCGGCACGCGACTGGTAGACCTCCCGCAGACAGGCTTCGAGCGGAATGTGATTGCGCTGTGCCGGAAGCCCACCGTTGATCGCACAGGCACCGATCGCCACCAGTGTCTTGCACTGGGCGCGGAACTCGCGCAGCACGTGTACGTTTTCGGCATTGCATACTCCCCCCTCGATCAGGCCAATGTCGCAAGGGCTGCAATGCTTGATATTGGTCAGCGGCGAACGGTCGAATTCGACCAGCTCAACCAGCTCGAACAGATGTTCGTCGATGTCCAGAAAGGACATATGGCAGCCGAAACACCCCGCCAGGGACGTGGTGGCCAGCCGCACCCGGGTTCGTGCAGCGGTGCTCATGTCCGCTCCTTCATGTCGACCTCGTGGATCGGCTGGATATCGTAGGTTCGGGACCCGATCGGACGGGCAAAGCCCACCCGCTTGTGCAGGATCACCCCAACGGGACAGATGTCGGCGGCCCGATCGCTTGCCGCAAAATCGGTGTCGCCCAGGCGCCCCGATTCGGCATTGACCACCAGATACTTGTGAATGCCACGTTCGGTCAGCGCAAACACCTGCTTGCCATCCACATCCCGGCTGGCACGCACGCACAACTCGCAGAAGATGCAGCGGTTGAAATCGAGCAGCACATCCGGATGCGACGCATCCACCGGCCGGTCGGGGAAAAAGTGTGCAAAGCGCTCGCCGACCATCTCCAGATCGTAAGCCAGCGCCTGCAACTGGCAGTTGCCGCTCTTCTCGCACGAGGGGCAGAAATGGTTACCCTCGACGAACAGCATCTGCAACAACGCGCGGCGTTCGCCATTGATCTCGGGCGTATTGCTCTCGACCTCCATGCCTTCCTTGGCCGGCATCGCACAGGAGGACACATGCCGGCCCCCCACCTTGACGATGCACAGCTTGCACGAACCATGAGGTGGAAAGTCAGGATGCCAGCACAGGTGCGGAATGTAATGCCCCGCAGCCCGCGCAGCTTGCAGGATGGTCTGACCGTCTTCAAACGGCACCGGGCGACCATCAAAAAGAAACTGCTTGCTCATACTGCCTCCCTTGAGCCGCTGCCCTCAACGCGGGGCATGGTCAGCGGAAAAATGCGCTGCTGCATCATCCCGCCCGCTGGCTCGACGTGCCGCTGCCAGCGCATCGTCCAGGTTGAAAGCCGGGGCAAAATCCAGCGACCTCAGCCTGCGCTCATAGGCAGGCCGGAACTTGAGCAGCGTATCCATCACCGGATTGGGCGCGGCGGAACCCAGCCCGCAGTGACTCGCGTTCTTCAGCAATCGGTCTATCCACTCGATGTCGGCCAGGTCAGTCTTGGCGCCGTGCCCGTCAGCCAGCTTGTTCATCGCTTTCAGCAGCAGCGAGGTGCCCACCCGACAGGGCGTACAGAAACCACAACTCTCGTGGGCAAAGAAGGCGACAAAGTTGCGCGCCACCTCGAACAGATCGCGGCTGGAATCAAACACCATGAAGGCACCCGCCGTGGGGACATCCTCGAAGGCAATGCGCCGATGGAATTCGTAGCTGGCCAGCATGATGCCGGCGGCCCCGCCGACCTGCACCGCCTGGGTGTCCGACGCGCCGCAATCTTCAAGCACCCGCTCGATCGCCACACCGAAGGGGTATTCGTAGATGCCCGGTCGGGCACAGTCGCCGGAAATGGACAACAGCTTGGTCCCGGTAGACTGCGCCGTGCCGGTTGCGGCAAAAGCCGCCCCACCCTCGAGCGCGATCAGACAGGTCTTGGCCAGGGTCTCGACATTGTTCACCACCGTCGGCCGCCCCAGATAACCGCGGGTCACCGGAAACGGCGGACGAATGCGCGGCGTGCCGCGCTTGCCCTCGAGCGACTCGAGCAGCGCGGTTTCCTCACCACAGACGTAGGCCCCCGCCCCCAGGTGAATCTCGATGTCGAAATCGAAACCGGCTTTACCCAGGATCTGCCGGCCCAGCAAACCCGCACTGCGCCGTCGTGCAAGCACGGCCTCGAGCGTCGGCCGCAGGTAACGATACTCTCCCCGCAGATAGAGCAAGCCCTGACGCGCGCCCACCGCCCAGGCCGCCAGTGTCATGCCTTCGAACACTGCATCGGCCAGGGTGGTGAGCAGCACACGGTCCTTGAAGGTACCGGGCTCGCCTTCATCGGCATTGCACACCACCACCTTGTCCGCTCCAGGCGCATCGGCACAGGCCATCCACTTGACTGCAGTAGTGAAGCCAGCGCCTCCGCGGCCGCGCAGGTTCGATAGCTGCATCTGCCGCATCCACTCCGCCCGACCGAGCGCCAGCGCCGCCTGCAGGGCCGCACCCGGCGCGAGATCCAGTTGCAGCATCGCATCGCGCCGATGGATGTTGTTGTCGACATGAAAGAACGCTTCCGGCCATTCAGAGACCGGTACCTGCTGGCGGACGAGCTCGGCAATCTGGTTGATACGCTGGTGTGACAGGCGCAGCACCGGCCGCCCATTCGCAAGCATCGCCGGCCCCTGATCGCCCATGCCGATGCACGATGTCGTCGACACGCTGACGAGGCCATCCTCCGACGGCTTGTGGGGCTCGACCCAGAGCTTGCTGCACAGGGCCGCCATCAGCTCGCGGCTGCCGAGTTGGTGTTCGATGATGTTGTCCGAGAACAGCAAGCGGTAGCGGCCAACCGGCTCGGTATGAAGAAAGCTGTAGAAGCCGGCAACACCCTCGACATGAGCGCGGGACACGCCCAGCGCATCGGCAAGTGCGGTAAGCGTCGCGGGAGGGAGCCAGCCTGATGGTTCCTGCAGCTCGATCAGGATCTGTAGCAGACGGTCGGGCAATCGATGGTGCCGATTCACCACATCCGCGATTTGCGATGAAGAAATTTCATGAGAACGCATCTTCGCTCACTCCGCTACCGGATGACAGGATTATACGCCTACCCACAGGCGGGTCTTGCGTCTGGAAGCCGCGAAATCATTGGGATCCAGAAAATTATCCACCGTTTTTTCCACACTAGATCTAGTTGATAAATCAAAGTTGACACACTAGCAATTTTTTTAAGTATTTGTTTTTATTTGTTTTTATATTTTTTGCCTTTCGCCGATTTTGCGCTATTCTTCACATCGTTTTAGACCTTCGAGGAGATCAGGAAAGATCATGAGCGCAAGCACCCAGACCCATGCCAAAGCAGACGCCAGCACCCTGGCGATGCAGGAAATCTCCGGCGAAGTCCTGATCGAAAAATACGCCAAGGGCGACGAACAGACTGTCCATCAGGTCCGCCAGCGCGTCGCTCGCGCCCTGGCCGCGATCGAGTCGGAAGACAAGCGTGCGCACTGGGAGGCCAAGTTCCTCGAAGCGCAGGAGAAGGGCTTCGTGCCCGCCGGCCGTATCAACAGCGCTGCCGGTACCACCCTGGCTGCAACCCTGATCAACTGCTTTGTGCAGCCGGTTGGCGACTCGGTTACCGAAGCCGTTGACGGTCGCCCGGGCATCTACACTGCATTGGCGCAGGCCGCCGAGACCATGCGTCGCGGCGGCGGCGTCGGCTACGACTTCTCGTCCATCCGCCCCAAGGGCGCCCTGGTCAAGGGAACGGCGTCCAACGCCTCCGGCCCGGTGTCCTACATGCGGGTGTTCGACCGCTCGTGCGAAACCGTCGAATCTGCCGGCGCCCGTCGTGGCGCGCAGATGGGCGTGCTGCGTTGCGACCATCCGGACATCGAGGAATTCATCCACGCCAAGGATCACGGCGACCTCACCAACTTCAACATCTCGGTTGGTGTCACCGACGCCTTCATGAAGGCGGTCGAGGCCGATGGCGACATCGAACTCGCCCATAAGGCCGAACCCACCGAAGAACTGAAGGAAGCCGGCGCCTACCAGCTGGACGACGGTCTCTGGGTGTATCGCAAGGTGCGTGCGCGCGCGCTGTGGGACCAGATCATGCGGTCCACCTACGATCACGCCGAGCCGGGCATCCTGTTCCTCGATCGCATGAATCAGGACAACAACCTGTATTACTGCGAAACCATCGAGGCCACCAACCCCTGCGCCGAACAACCGCTGCCGCCCTATGGCTGCTGCTGCCTGGGGTCGATCAACCTGACGCCTTTCGTCAAGCACCCGTTCACCGACAAGGCAGAATTCGACTACGCCGGCTTTGGCAAGGTGGTGGATGTTTCCATCCGCATGCTGGACAACGTGCTCGAGGCCACCCACTGGCCGCTGCCGCAGCAGCACGCCGAAGCACAGTCCAAGCGCCGCGTCGGTCTGGGCTTCACCGGTCTGGGCGATGCCCTGATCATGCTGCAGAAAAAGTACGACACCCAGGACGCCCGCGACGAAGCCCGCAAGATCTCCGAGTTCATGCGTAACCGCGCCTACCTGGCCTCGGCCGAACTCGCCCGCGAGCGCGGTGCCTTCCCGCTGTTCAACGCCGACCTTTACCTGTCCGGCGGCAACTTCGCCTCGCGCCTGCCGGCCGAAGTAAAGGACAAGATCCGCAAGAACGGCATCCGCAACTCCCACCTGCTGTCGATTGCCCCCACCGGCACCATCAGCCTGGCCTTTGCCGACAATGCCTCGAACGGCATCGAACCGCCGTTCTCCTACACCTACACCCGGCGCAAGCGCATGGCCGACGGCACGTTCAAGGAATACGCCGTCGAGGATTACGCCTGGCGCCTGTACAAGCACATTGGCGGCAACGTCGACAAGCTGCCGCCCTACTTCGTCACCGCACTCGAGATTTCCGCCCAGGCCCACAAGGACATGGTCGCGGTCGTCGCCCCTTACGTCGATACGTCCATTTCGAAGACGGTCAACGTCCCCGCCGACTACCCCTACTCCGAGTTCGAAGATCTTTACCTCACCGCCTGGAAGGCGGGCCTGAAGGGGCTGGCAACCTACCGTCCCAACAATGTGCTGGGTTCGGTACTGTCGGTCACCCCCAGCGCCGATCAGAAGCAGCCGCACGACGTCGAGATTTCCGACGCCAACAAGCGCCTGTCGATCAAGAGCCTGCCCGCACCGGTGCTGGCCAGCCTGCGTTGGCCCGGCCGGCCGGAAATGCCGGACGGCAACATGGCCTGGACCTACATGCTGAACACGCCGACGGGTGATTTTGCGCTGTTTGTCGGCCAGTTCGGCACCAACGGTGGCACCTTCCCGTTCGAAGTGTGGGTAAACGGGGCCGACCAGCCGCGCGGCCTGGGTGCAGTGGCCAAGACCCTGTCGATGGACATGCGCGCCAACGACCGCGGCTGGCTCAAGCTCAAGCTCGATACCCTGTCACGCACCGTCGGCGAAAAATCCTTCGAGATGACCTTCCCGCCGCATGGCGAAAAGAAGCTGATGTCCGGCGCCGTGTCCGCCTTCGCCCATGTGGTGAACTACCGTTGCGAAAAGCTCGGTGCGTTCGAAACCGAGGGCGCAACACCAGTGCTGGACTCGCTGTTCAGCCTCGAGGAGCCCAAGACCGGCACCGATGGCACGCTGTCGTGGACGGTGGACATCTACAACCCGGCCACCGGCGAAGACTTCGTGCTGGGCCTGAAGGAAATCACCCTGCCCGATGGCGTCACCCGCCCCTACTCGATGTGGCTGTCGGGCAACTACCCGCGCGCACTCGATGGCCTGTCCCGCATCCTGGCGCTCGACATGCGCGTCATGGATCCGGCCTGGATCGGCATGAAGCTGCGCAAGCTGCTCGACTACCCCGAGCCGCTGGGCGACTTCATGGCCTTCGTGCCCGGCACCAAGCGCCAGCAGAACTACCCCAGCACCGTGGCCTACATCGCCCAGCTGATGATCCACCGCTATGCCATGCTCGGCGTGCTCGACGAAAAGGGCTACCCCACCCGCGAGATGGGCATCCTGGAGGCCCCGCGCGACGACAGCGAGCCCAAGCTGATGCAAGGCGCGCTGTGCAAGGAGTGCGGCAACCACACCGTCATCCGCAAGGACGGCTGCGACTTCTGCACCGCCTGCGGCGCCGTTGGCACCTGCGGGTGATCTGAGCAGAGCGACGGGCGCGTGGAGCAAGGCTCACGCCCCGCTACATCCAGGGCCCGATGTCATCATGGCATCGGGCCTTTTCTGTTCACCCCCTGTGTGATCAATTGGCACAAACCACGCTGGTAAGTGTATAAACACACAAACACCGATCCAAGGAGTTGCACATGGCGACCACGCGCTGGAATGTTGCGGTTTCCACCGATACCGATCAGGCCTTGCGCATGTTTCTTGCCAGCCAGGGTGGCGGCCGCAAGGGCGATCTGTCGCGTTTTGTCGAAGAAGCTGTACGTGCCCACATCCTTGAGCTCAGTGCGGAAGACGCCAAACGGGCCAATGCCGGCATCAGCGAACCCGCGCTTGCGTCGATGGTTGACGAGGCACTCGACTGGGCCAAGGGTCAGTAATGCGGGTGGTGTTGGACAGCAATATCCTGTTCAGCGCCTTGATCTCTCCTCACGGTGCACCAGATCTCATTTACCGCGCCTGGCGCGCTGCGCGTTTCGAACTGGTAACTTCACGTGCCCAACTTGACGAAATCCGTCGCGCCAGTCGCTACCCCAAGCTACAGGCCGTACTGCAAGCTGCAAAGGTCGGGGTCATGATCAACAACCTTCAACGGGCACATGTGCTTGAACAATTCCCGCGCCATTTCGAGGCGGAGGATCCTGACGATGCCTTTCTGCTGGCAATGGCGGATGCGGGTCGGGCTGACTACCTGATCACCGGTGACCGGCGAGCCGGTTTGCTGCAACGGGGGCATCTGGGGCGTACTCGCATCCTGACGCCAGCAGCATTCTGCGTGGAAGTGTTGAAGCCATAAGGACTGCACTTTTGACTTCCCACCGATTCAAACAGACACAGCAAGCTTGTTACCGGCATCAAGTTGTGTCCCTCTCTTCTGGAGAACATCATGGCTTCATCCCCCGACAACGTCAGCATGGCGTTGTTCTGTGATTTCGAAAACGTTGCGCTCGGCGTGCGCGATGCCAAGTACGACAAGTTCGACATCAAGCGCGTGCTCGAGCGCCTGCTGCTCAAGGGCAGCATCGTGGTCAAGAAGGCCTATTGCGACTGGGATCGCTACAAGGGCTTCAAGGCGGCGATGCATGAGGCCAACTTCGAGCTGATCGAGATTCCCCATGTACGCCAGTCCGGCAAGAACTCGGCCGACATCCGCCTGGTCGTGGATGCGCTCGATCTTTGCTACACCAAGGCACACGTCAATACCTTTGTCATCATCAGTGGCGATTCCGACTTTTCGCCGCTGGTCTCCAAACTGCGCGAAAACGCGAAACAGGTGATTGGCGTGGGGGTCAAGCAATCGACCTCGGATCTGCTGATTGCCAACTGCGACGAATTCATTTTCTACGACGATCTGGTGCGCGAGAGCCAGCGCGCGGCAAACAAGCGCGATGCACGCGATGCCCAGCCGGCAGCCCGGCGCAGCCCAGCCGAAGACAGCGCCCGCCGCGAGGAGATCGAGAAACGCCGCAACCAGGCCATCGAGATCGCAGTGGAAACCTTCGAGGCCCTGCTGGCCGAGCGAGGTGACAGCGGCAAGATCTGGGCGTCGATGCTCAAGGAAGCGATCAAGCGTCGCAAACCCGATTTCAGCGAGTCGTACTACGGCTTCCGTGCTTTCGGCAACCTGCTGGAAGAGGCCCAGTCACGCGGCCTGCTCGAGTTCGGCCGCGACGAGAAGTCCGGCGCCTATGTCTATCGCAGCAGCGGTGTCACTGCCGAGCGAGAGCCAGTGGAAGCACAGAAGCCCATGCGGGAGGCTCGCCCCAGCCGACGCAACCGTGGCGGCTCGCGTGCCGCCAAGGATGAAGCGGTCAGCGAACGCCCTGCAATCGAGCCGGCAGATCAGCCGGGCATCGATCTGGCGCCAGCGGCTGTTGTCGACTTCATTCCTGGTTCGGATGGCGGCGCCCCGGTGTCAGAGGCGCATGACATTGCACCTGAAGCGTGGCTGCCCGACAGCGAGAAAACGGCAGCCATGCCCACGGACGAGGCCGAAGAGAAACCCAAGAAAACGGCACGCCAACGTAGCGGCACCGGCAAACGCACCAGCGCGCGCAAGAAGTCTGCTGCGGTGACCGAGGCGGAAACGACTGCGGCGAACCCGGGCGAGACGGCAGTCGATACGGTGGAGCCAATCAAGTCCGAGACAGCCAGCACCGAGCCCATCGAGGACAGCGCCGCAGCGAAGAAGCCGCGCAAGTCCCCGGCCCGCAACCGCCGACCGCGCAAGAAGGATGCCGAAAGTACTTGATACGGACAACCTGCCGGCGGGCGGCTCCGGACAGCTCGCAGGCTATGCCGATGAGCTGATGCTGCCCGACCTCGCCCAGGGGGAATTGGCCATCCACACATCCAGGTCGGCGACAGCAAGTGGGCGGCTGACGAGATAGCCTTGGGCGAGGTCGCAACCAAGCTCACCCAGCCGTAGCAGGATGTCCTCCGTCTCCACGCCTTCGGCGGTCACCGTAAGACCCATGTCGTGCGCGAGTTCGATCGTGGAGCGCACGATGATTTCATCACCCGGATGCGTGGTCAGGTTCATCACGAAGCTGCGATCGATCTTCAACTCATGCACCGGCATCTGTCTTACGTAGGACAGTGACGAATAACCGGTGCCGTAGTCGTCGATTGATAGCGAGCAGCCGGTCGCGCGCAAACGCTCGAGATTGGCGAGCGCATTGCGCGGGTCGTCCACCACCGCGCTTTCGGTAATCTCGAGGGTGATCAGACGCGCCTCGCAGGCATGTGCCTCCAGCATCCGCACAAAGGTCTCCGGCAGATCGGGTTGCAGCAGATCGCGTGCCGAGATGTTCAGGCCAACATGGATCTCCCGCCCCGCCCGCTGCCATTCGGCACACTGCTGGATCGCACGGTTCATCACCCACTGGGTGATCGCCTTGATATACCCCGTCTGTTCGGCGAAGGGAATGAACTCCATCGGCGGAACAAACCCGCGCTGAGGATGGACCCATCTTACCAAGGCCTCCAGATGCAGCGCCTTGTCGGGCTTGAAAGCATACTTGGGCTGATAGTAGAGCACCAATTCATCGCGCTCGACAGCCTGCCGCAATTCAGTCAGCAAGGACAGCCGGGCGGCATTGCGCTGATGGTGAGTCGGGTCGTACACCTCCACCGTGGCGTTGTGGCGCTTGGCCTTGTACATCGCAACGTCGGCACAGCGGATCAGGTCACCGGCATCCGTGCAGTGCTGGGGAAAAAGGGCGATGCCGATGCTTGCCCGCACGTCGACCAACTGTCCCTGGATGCTCATCGGATGTTCGAGTGCAGTCGCAATCCGGCCTGCGACGATTCGTGCGACCGTATCATCCGCATCAGGAATCAGTAAGCCGAACTCGTCCCCCCCGAGCCGGGCAGCGGCATTGCCATCGAGCCTCATGTCAGCACTGAGGTCACGCTGGCGAACCCCAGCGACCCGAAGACGCCGGCCAACCTCACACAACACCAGATCCCCGAAGCCGTGACCCAGCGCGTCATTGATCAGCTTGAACCGGTCGATATCGAGTGTCAGCACCGCAATCTGCTGCGCTCGAAGTGCAGCCAGCTCGACGGCGGCATGAAGTTGCTCCATGAAATGGACACGATTGGGTAGCCCGGTCAGGGCATCGCGATACGCAAGCTCGGAGATGCGCGCCTCACGGCTGGCAATAGCTTCGGTCATCAGGCTGAAGGCATCCGCAAGCTGACCGATTTCATCACCACGCTCGACTGCAGGTGGTTCGGCATAGCGCCCGGACCCCACCTCGCGAGCAAAGCCGGCCAACCGGCTGACCGGCGAAGCGATGGTCCGCCCCAGTATCAGACTTGCCAACACCATCACCAACATGGCCGCCAGCGACAAGCCGGACCATTCACGATACAGACGCTCCCACGGCGCAAGCGCGCCTTTCAACGAAAGTTGCAGGACGGCGAAGATCTCGGTCTGCTCAAGCGCCTCGATCGTGTGCGTGTGGCCGCGATACTCCTCGTTATCGATCTCAAGTGAACGGGCTTCGGCAACGTTCAGCAGCGCCCCCTGCCCGGCCGCGTCGAGGGTACTGGCCGCGATCTGGCGCGGTGAGGACGGAGACTGCACCAGAAAGCTCACCTCGAGCCCGGTCAGATGCTTGAGGTCGCGCACGAAAGGCTCATCGACGACAAAACCGATGACGACCCAGGCAACCGGAACCGGTGCAAGCATCGGGACGACCACCAGCTGGTACAGACGCCCCTGCGCCAAGGTGAAACCGGTGGCCTGACCGTCCCGACGCGCCTCGTCCACCAGTTGAGTCAGACGAGGCGAAGCGATTCGGGTCGGATCGGGATAGGCACCGATGACGGTCTCATCCAGATCAAGCAGCAGCATCAGGCTGGCATCGATTCTCGAACCGTGGTTCTCGAGTGCCGACTCGATCGTCGCGGCATCCCGGCTCAGCAAGGCTTCGCGAAAGCCATAGTCCGCGGTCAGCACCCGGGCAGCCTGCGCAAGCTGAGCATTGCGCTGATCGAGCAGACGCGAAAACACGCGATCGCCGGTTTCAAGCCGGGCGTCGACCTCCTCCAGCGCACTCGAGCGACCGATTTCCGCAAACAGGAACAGCCCGCCAAGCTGTACGGTCAGCAGGATCAGGGCAAACCAGACGGCGATCCGCCACTGCAGTCGCTTGAAACGCAGGCGCATCAGGGACGTTCCCCGATGATCAGCGTCTCGCTTTGCGCGCCGCTCAAGCGGATGCGCCGTTTGGCAATCTCGTCCCGCCCGACCCAGCGTGAATGCCAGTACTGCAGCTCGTACTCGCCTTCCGGCAGATCGGCCATCCGTCCCTGTCCCTGCGCATCCGTGACCGCCAGCCAGGGCGTATCCGCAACCATGACGTAGGCCACCATCTGGTCATGAATGTTGCAACCCAGCACGACGATACCGGGCGTATCGAAGACGACGGGCTGTGCCGGTGTGCCGATATAGAGTTTCAGCTCGAAAGACTTCGCTTTCGAGAACGAGTACACATGATGCCGTACGGTATCGCGGTTCGGAAAATGAATCGCCGTACCGGTCTGTACGGCCGACATCGCCGGCATGAAGGTCTTGGCGGCCTGGACAATCTCCGCATGGTCGTTGCGCAACGTCGGCTTGGGTCCTGACTGGGGCACCAGCGCAAGCGCAACATGCTCGAGCATCCCTCCCTTTTCGTCCATCACCTTTACCGAAAGGCTTGCAGCCGACACCACACCGCTACATAGTCCTGAAGCGATACAGACCCATCGAAAAAAATGCTTGGTGAAATTCATCACGCAGTCTGATCCAGAAACAGGTTCGTTAGCGAGGCGCGCTTGCTGCGGTGTGCGGGCACAAGCAGAATCCTATCCGAAAAGTCGCATGCGGCTGAACTTTGCGATACACCCAACGGTCTGCTGACGACCTAACAGGGAGACATCATGACGCCAATCCGCAGGCATGTGACAACAGCGGCCGTTGCCCTGGCCCTCGCAAGTACCAGTGCGTTTGCCACCGACGCATCACCCCTGACCAAGATCAAGATGCACGCCGTCACTGCATCCCACACCTTGATCACGGTTTCCGCCGCCGAGCCGCAGAAGATCCTGTCCAGCGTCAGGCTGACGGGGCTTGCACCAGACGAACGGATCCTGGGTATCGACTATCGAGTGGCACGCGGCATGTTGTATGCACTGGGTAGTCGCGGCCGCCTCTTCGTCATCGATACCGCCAGTGGCGTGCTGAGTCCGGTCGGTGACGACCTGTTTGGTATCCCCTTACAGGGGCAGCAGTTCGGTTTCGATTTCAATCCGGCAGCCGATCGTATCCGTATCGTGTCCGACGCGGCTCAGAATCTGCGCGCACATCCCGATACCGGCGCACTGGTGGACTTTTCACCGGAAGAAACGGGCCTGCAGGCCGATGGCGCACTGGCCTATGTCGCAGACGATCCGAACGCGGGTCGAGCCCCCAGGATCGTTGGTGCAGCCTACACTTACAACACCAAGGATGAGAAGCTGACAACCAACTTCGCCATCGACATCGCGCGTGGCGATCTGGTGCGTCAAGGCTCGGTGGAAGGTACGCTACCTGTGGTCTCTCCCAATACCGGCAAATTGAGTACCGTCGGCTCACTGGGGGTCGAGGGCATCATCGATGCGCATTTCGATATTTCGGATGTCTCAAACACCGCACTGGCGGCTTTCAGCACCGCAGGCACGCCCGGCTACGTCCTGCATCAGATTGACCTGAGTTCGGGCAAAGCCCGGATGATTGCGCCACTTGGTACTGGCGAGGCTATCGTCGGCATCGCGATCGAGCCCTGAGCCCCCGACAGGCCGTCCCCTCATCGGTCGCGGCCTGTCATCCTTACGGTCAAGATCAACGGATGAAGTCGCGGTTGACCTCGCGGAACAGAGGCGTGCCACCCTTTCTCAACCACTCGAAGGCCACCATCTCTCGCGACACCACATCGATGCCGTGGCTACGCATGCGCTCGAACGCCAGATCCCGATTGGCCGGGTCGCGCGACCCGGAGGCATCGGCTACCACGAACACTTCCTTGCCAGCCCAGCGCAGTTCAAGCGCCGTCTGTTGCACACACACGTGAGCCTCAGTGCCGCAGATCACCACCTGACGGCAGTCAGACACGGCAGTTGCTGACAGACAGCCGTCCGCACTGGCGGAAAAATGCTGCTTGGTCACATAAGCTGCTGCAGGTGTCACCGCCTTGAGGCGCGGATCGGTATGGCCGATCTTGTCCGGGAAATGTTCGGTCACCACCACTGGAACATCAATGCGCGACGCAACGCCGGCCAGCCAGATCACGTTCGAGATGATGCGCTCACCCTCGTGAATGGCTGGCGCCAAGCCTGTCTGCACATCGATGATCAGCAGCACTGATTTTTCGGCGTTCATCAGCATGTCGTGCTCCTAGTCGGCAAGTTCGGGACGGTTGCCGAACAGCGCGAGCGCTTCCGGATTGGCCAGCGCCTCGAGATTCTTGACCGGGCGGCCGTGCACGACATTGCGTACCGCGAGTTCGACAATCTTGCCGCTCTTGGTGCGGGGGATATCGGCAACCTGCACCACCTTGGCCGGCACATGGCGGGGCGTGGTGTTGTCGCGGATGGTCTGCTTGATGCGTTTGATCAAGGCCTCATCCAGGATCAGACCATCACGCAACTTGACGAACAGCACCACGCGAACGTCATTGGGATTCTGCGGCGGCCAGTCCTGGCCGATCACCAGTGACTCGACCACTTCATGCAGTTTCTCGACCTGACGGTAGATCTCTGCAGTGCCAATCCGCACACCGCCCGGATTCAAGGTCGCGTCCGAACGACCATAGATGATCAATCCACCCTGTTCGGTGATTTCACAGAAGTCACCATGACACCACACATTGGGGAAACGGTCGAAATACGCCGCATGATATTTGCTGCCGTCGTCGTCGCCCCAGAAGCCCAGCGGCATCACCGGAAAAGGTTTGGCGCACACCAGTTCGCCCTTTTCGCCCCGCACCGGACGCCCCTCGTCGTCCCATACATCCACCGCCATGCCCAGACCGCGGCACTGGATCTCGCCCCGCCAGACCGGCAGCACCGGACTACCCAGCACAAAGCAGGAGATGATGTCGGTTCCACCCGAAATCGAAGACAGCTGCAGATCAGCCTTGATCTCGCGATACACGTAATCGAAGCCCTCGGGCACCAAGGGGCTGCCGGTGCTCATCATCGCGCGGACGCTTGTCAGCCGGTGAGTTTCGCGCGGCTTCAGCCCAAACTTGGCGCAGGCGTCAATGAACTTGGCCGAGGTGCCGAAATGGGTCATGCCTTCAGCGTCGGCGTAGTCAAACAGGATCCGGTTGTCACCCGCAAACGGCGAACCGTCGTACAACAGCAAGGTAGCTCCTGCAGCCAGTCCGGACACCAGCCAGTTCCACATCATCCATCCGCAGGTGGTGAAGTAGAACACCCGATCGCCCGGCTTGACATCGCCATGCAGGCGGTGCTCCTTGAGATGCTGCAGCAGGGCACCACCCGCGCAATGGACGATGCACTTGGGGACCCCCGTCGTCCCCGACGAGTACATGATGTACAGAGGATGATCGAAAGGCAGCGCCTCGAACGCGATCTCGGTGACTGCATGATGCGGCGCAATGAAGTCCGCAAACATGCGGGCATGCGGAATACCCTGCAGTTCATGCGCCTGGTGCACATAGGGCACGACCACGACGCGGGTCAGCGAGGGCAACTGACGAGCGATCTCGCTCAGTTTGTCCAGGCAATCGATGGTCTTGCCACCGTAAAAGTAGCCGTCACACGCGATCAGGACCTTGGGCGCACTCTGTCCGAACCGGTCCAGCACCCCCTGCACGCCAAAGTCGGGCGATGCCGAGGTAAAGATGGCACCGATGCTGGCCGCAGCCAGCATCGCGATCAGGGTTTCCGGCATGTTGGGCATGAACGCGGCCACCCGATCGCCCTTGACCACCCCCTGCTCGCGCAAGGCCGCCGCAAAACGCGCCACGGCCCGGTAAAGCTCGCCGTGGGACATCCGGTTCTTGACCTTGTCCTCACCCCAGAACACCAGGGCATCATGCGCATCGCGACTGCGCAACAGGTTCTCGGCAAAGTTGAGACGGGCATCCGGAAACCACTTTGCCCCCGGCATGCGGTCGCCATCGATGAGCACTCGCTCACCGCGCGCCCCGATCACCCCTCCATCGTCCCAGACACTGACCCAGAACTGTTCAGGTGCGCTCACCGACCAGTCATACAGTGCGGCGTAATCCGGCAGGGCAACGCCCCAGGTCGCCTCTGCCTTGCGCCGGAATGCCGTGACGTTTGCCGACTCGATGCGGGCCGCGGACGGCGCCCACAGGGGCAGGTTCATGCTGATGCTCATCTCGTCTCCTCTTTTATTATTGAAGTTATTCGATAATGATTAATCAAAAATCAGGCGGATTGTATCCGGCAACGGGGAGGACTTGCCAGTGCGGGTGTCCATCCACACCGTTTTTGCTGCACCATCGGCATAGAGCCGATCTTCACCCTCGACAAACAACTCATACCAGGTCATCACACTGGTCCTGCCCGGTTCGCCGCCGTACATCTTCACAATGACGGTTGCGGGATAATTGACCGGTGCGTAAAAGGTACAACTGGCATTGATGATGACCGGCCCGACCGGCTCCTCGGGGCTGACCCGTGACCCCTGGCTTTCGAGCCACTCGACGCGCGCCTGCTCAAAATAACGGAAGTAGATCGTATTGTTGACGTGACCATACGCATCCATGTCCCCCCAGCGCACTGGAATGCGGGTTTCGAGCAGTAATTTTCGGTTATCTTCACTCATTCTGGTCTCCGGATCATGTTTTAGCCTGTCGCCGGAATTTACCATACGCACCCGTATGTTTTAGAATGTCCGTGACTTGCATCGGTGCGGTGCGCGCATACCCGCGCCCTCGTATTACACTGATGCCCGCAAAAATTCGAATACCAATAAGCTTAAGGTAAAAGGAGAACGGGATGGAACGCGAATCCATGGAGTTTGACGTCCTGATCGTCGGTGGCGGCCCTGCGGGCCTGGCTGCTGCGATCCGGCTCAAACAGCAGGCTGAAGCCAAGGGGCAGGACATCTCGGTGTGCCTGATCGAGAAAGGTGCCGAAATCGGCGCCCACATCCTGTCCGGAGCGGTGATGGACCCGCGTGCGCTGACCGAGTTGTTCCCCGACTGGAAGGAACGCGGTGCCCCGCTCAACACCGCCGTGACCGAAGACCGGGTGATCTTCCTCAATGAAAACGGTGGGCGCACCCTGCCCAACGGTCTGCTGCCTGATTGCTTCATCAACCACGGCAATTACATCGTCCGTCTTGGCAATGTTGCAAAGTGGCTGGGCGAGCAGGCGGAAGCCCTGGGAGTCGAGATCTACCCCGGCTTTGCCGGCGCAGAGGTTCTGTACGACGAGGCGGGTGCGGTCAAGGGCGTAGCGACCGGCGACATGGGCCTGACGCGCGAGGGCGAACCGGGTCCCAACCATCAGCCGGGCATGGAGCTGCACGCCAAGTACACCCTGTTTGCAGAAGGCTGTCGCGGTCACCTGGGCAAGCAGCTCGAAGCCAGATACAAGCTGCGCGACGGCGTCGACCCCCAGACCTACGGTATCGGCATCAAGGAATTGTGGGAAGTCCCGGTCGAAAACCATCGCCCCGGCCTGGTGGTGCACACGGCCGGCTGGCCCTTGCCGGCAGACACCTATGGGGGCGGTTTTGTCTATCACCTCGAGGACAATCTGGTTGCCGTCGGCTATGTGGTCGGCCTGAACTACACCAACCCCCACCTGTCTCCGTTCGAAGAATTCCAGCGCTACAAGACCCACCCTGAAATCCGCAAGTTTCTCGAAGGCGGCAAGCGTCTTGCCTATGGCGCACGCGCAATTGCAGCCGGTGGCCTGCAAAGCCAGCCGCGCCTGGTGTTCCCGGGCGGCGCGTTGATCGGCGACGATGCCGGCTTCCTGAACGCCGCACGCATCAAGGGCAGCCACGCAGCCATCAAGTCCGGCATGCTCGCAGCCGAAGCCGCATTTGAGGCACTGGTCGCAAACCGCCAGCGTGATGCCCTCACCGCCTTCCCGTCCAATTTCCAGGACTCCTGGCTGCATCAGGAGTTGTACAAGACGCGCAACTTCAAGCCTTACATGAAGCGCGGGCTGTGGCTGGGGTCGCTGTTGTTCGGTATCGATCAAAAGCTGTTTGGCGGCAAAGTGCCCTGGACGCTGCATAACAGCGCCGATCACGACAAGCTCAAGCCGGCTGCCGAATGCCCGAAGATCGACTACCCCAAGCCCGACGGCAAGCTCACCTTCGACCGCCTCTCTTCGGTGTTCCTGTCCAACACCAACCATGAAGAAGAGCAGCCCTGTCATCTGCGGCTCAAGGATGCCGGCATCCCGATCGCGGTGAACCTGGCCATCTACGACGCACCCGAGCAGCGTTATTGCCCCGCGGGGGTGTACGAGATCGTGCGTGACGGCGACAACAACGCGCCGCGCCTGCAGATCAACGCGCAGAACTGCGTGCATTGCAAGACCTGCGACATCAAGGATCCCACGCAGAACATCAACTGGGTGGTGCCGCAAGGTGGCGAAGGGCCCATCTACCAGGGCATGTAACAACAACGGGGCGTCGTTCAGGCGCCCCGTTTCACATCTGAAAGCATCCGCGCGCTACCACTCGTAGCCAAGACCGAACTGCAGACTCAGATCGGTCGATTTTCGCCCCTCTGCGGGTTTGCCTTCCCAGTCGACCACGCCCTGAACCTGGGCAGTCAGGCGATCGACGATCGGCAGACGCAGGCCGGTGCGGGTCTTCAGGGTAATGTCACGCCCATCATCCACGTTCATGTAACCATCCTGCTCGTGGAATACCTCGGCTGTCCGCCCCACCAGCCAGTGCCGGTAGCGAACCCCCCAGCCCAATGCGGGATAGGCTTGATCGTCGGCATCGAAGCGGTTTTCCCTGACGTAGTCGATACCTGCCTGCACCGACAGACCGGTCTGATCACGATCGATCAACTGCAGACCATAACCGCCGCCCGCACTGAAGCGCATCGCCAGATCGCGGAAACGATCCCGCTCCACCGAGGTTCGGCCGTACACAAAACGCCGGCTGCTGACGAACCAGTCACGATTTGCGGTCGCCAGCCAGTTCGACGCACTTTCGTCGCCGCCCTCGGTGCGGTGCTCACCGCGGATGCGCGTGGAAAAACGAGAACCCTTGGCCACACCCGCAAGCTCGGCCTCACCGACGATCTGCTTGGTGTCGCTGTTGCCACTGTTGGCACTTCCTGCCAGATTTACCCGCCCCTTGTACTCGGTGCCCTCACCCGACTGACTCGGCGTGGGGTTGAGGTAGGCGATGCGATCCAAACGCACTGGCGGCACTTCAGGCACCGCCGTCAACCGAACGGTGCCCGGTTCGTCAGAACGTTCCAGCGGTGTCGCCAGCCTCCCTTCGTTGTGTCGCATCATCACATCAACGGGCTCATCGGTCTTCAAGGTTTCCACCACTCGCCAGTCAATTCGCAGCACCCCGGCGTAATCGGTCTTGAACTCCAATCCTTCGGGAGTCTTCGCGACAACCCTGCCCGTCAGCCGGTCTCCGTTGGTCAGCAGGACTTCGTCCGCGCCCGCGGGCACGGACGCGAATGCAGAAACGAGAAGAGCCGTAGCGATCAGGCTGCGGGGAGAATGCGGTAATCGAGACAACATGGCGAAATGACGGTAACTCAGGTTGGGAGAAGACGCAGCCTCAAGGCGGACCGCTAGTGCCTAGCCTAGGCATAAAGACGATATTGCGCAATGCAGCATCACCACCTGTTACCGCTTGAAACGTCTCTCCGCGACCTGCTCCATCTACGAACGTGGCTGCAGCAGCTTGCGGATGTCGTCCGCAACCGACTCCGCTGAACTCGAGTGCGACACGGCCAGACGCAGACGCCCTTCGGGATCGTACACATAGCTCGTAGCGGTGTGATCCATGGTGTAGGAGTCGCCGGTCGGTACCTTGCGGTAGAACACCCTGAATGCCTCCGCCACCTTCCGGGTGTCCTCGACCGAGGTGTATAGCCCGAGAAAGTCGGCATCAAATGCCGCGGTGTACTCCTTGAGCAGGGCCGGCGTATCACGCTCCGGATCCACGCTGACGAAGATCACCTGCAAGCGTTTTCCCTCCTCCCCAAGACGCGATCGAACCTCCACTGCACGAGACAAGGCAGTGGGGCAAACATCCGGACACTGTGTGAAGCCAAAGAACACGATGACTGCCTTGCCACGAAAATCAGCCAGCGTCCGCGTCTTGCCGTCCGGGTCCAGTAGCGAGAAATCCTGACCAAAGCTCGCACCCGTGATGTCGGTGTTGTTGAACTGAAGTGCAGCCTGATCACAAGCACCCAGGATGCCGATCAACAGGCAGGCATGCACCCAGCGGATCAGCTTGTTCGCGCAAACGGATGACAGAAACATTCAACCTCCAATGGAAGATCCTGTAAAAAAACAGACTTTCCACACGCAGAAAAACAAAAAAAGAACCGCTACGCGGCATTCGGCTTTTCCGGCCTGCGCACCAGTCCAGGCGATCAAGTAGCGAGACTCGATGCCGTCATGATAACGCAGCCTCTGATCACCCCCTGAAACACGATGCACGCTCGTGCTTGAAACCTCACTGATGCGGGTCAAACCGCGCGCCCTGCCTTCTTGCTAAGATGGCAGAAAACAAAGGCCCGGACGCATCGCACGTCGCGAGCATGTCGAGCTCCCTTCGACTGGCGCCCACCAAAATCACGGCTTCATCCGGCTGGAGGAGAACGATGGCTATCAGGCAGATGGATGATGCGCTGCTCACAAGGGACGCTTGGTCGTGCTGAACGGTCCGGCCGCCATCACTTGGCTCAGACACCGGCGAGTGTCGGTTGCCGTTGTTCTGGTGCTGACCATCGTCTGCATTGTCACCCTGTTGCTCGCGGTTGTCGGCACGCTGGCCTATCACTATTACAGCGATGAACGCCGCCAGGCCTTTGCCGACCGTCACATACTGGCCACCGATCAGCTCAGCTTTGCCCTGGCGCCTTCAGTCTGGAACCTTGAATACGACCAGATCGAGCAATTGATCTACAGCCGTCTGCGTGACCCGGACATCTTCGGTATTGTCCTCGAACTCGACACCCGCAAATTCATCGTCGGCCCCGACGACAACGGCGTTCCCCGCAGTCTCGCCAGCCCCTACTCCACGACTCAGCTGCCCGCTCAGAGCAGGACGCTCACTTTTGAAGGCGAGCGCCTCGGCAACCTCACCTTGCACGCGTCGCCCAGGCAGATGGAAAGTGAGATCGCAGGCACCCAGCTATATATGGTGGCCTTTGCACTTGTGCTCGATGTCGTGCTGATTCTCAGCCTATACATTGTGGTCAAGCACCTGATCATCCGCCCGCTCAGGCAGGTGGAACGGTACGCTGACGAGATCTCGAGCACCGGCGACAGCGCGATGGGGCTGGGCGACCTCCGGTTTATCGGTGAGCTGGACGGCCTCAAGCATTCGATCGACCAGATGGTGCGCAAACTTGCTGCGCACAATCGGGAACTCATCCGTATCAACAGTCGTTTTGAGCAGGTGATCGAACAGTTCCCCCTGCCGATCCGCATCGCAGACGACAGCGGCCAGATACTGGTGCTGAACAAGCACTTTACCTCCACCTTCGGCTATACCAAGGATCAACTGCCGGACATGCAGGCCTGGTACGGTCATGCCTACCCCGACGAGTCATACCGGCGAGAGGCCCTGGACGCCTGGCATCAGGCGGTCGCCGAGGCGTCCCGTCGAGATGGAAGGATCAAGGCGGGCATCTTCTATATCACCTGCAGCAACGGAACCGTCCGAACCGTCGATATTGCCGGCGTCAAGTTCGAGTCCATCACCATCGGCGTACTACAGGACATCACCGAGCGGGTTCGCGCCGAGGAAGAGCTGGCCCGTCATCGCGAACACCTTGAGGAACTCGTCCAGTCGCGCACCGAAGAACTTGCCACAACCTATCGTCGCCTGGAGGAAACCCAGTTCGCGATGGATCACGCAGGCATTGCCATTCAGTGGTATGAGGCCGGCAGCGGCCGGATCAGCTATGTCAACGACCACGCCTGCCGGCTTTACGGATACAGCCGCGAGCAACTAATCGGGCGCACCATCACCGAGCTGGCGCCTTGCCTAAAACCAGACGAAAACGACACCCCGGTTGCAAACGACAATGCGACTCGCCATGCACGACTGGAGACCACGGTGCTACGCGGCGACGGTACCCTGCTTCCGGTAGAGTTCGTCATCTACCGCCAGGATGCCGAGGCAACACAATCGGGCAACTTCATCAGCTTTGCATCCGACATCAGCCAGCGCAAGGAGGCGGAACAGGCTCTGATTACCGCACGGATCAACGCCGAAGATGCGGCGATGGCCCGCAGCCAGTTTCTGGCCAACATGAGCCACGAGATCCGCACCCCGATGAACGCCATCATCGGCATGACCCAGCTGGCATTGCAGACCGAACTCGAACCACGTCAGCGAAATTTTGTGCGCAAGGCCAACGCCGCCGCATTGTCCCTGCTCGGCATCATCAATGACATCCTCGACTTTTCCAAGGTCGAAAGTGGCAACCTGAAGGTCGAGGCAATTGACTTCGACCTTGACAAGGTCCTGGACGACCTTGGCAGTCTGCTGGGACTGAAAGCCGAGGAAAAATCGATCGAACTGCTTTTCGACATCGCACCGGACGTCCCGCGCAACATTGTCGGCGATCCGTTACGGCTGACTCAGGTGCTGATCAATCTGACCGGTAACGCAATCAAGTTCACCGAGCATGGACACGTCATCGTGCGCTGCAGCAGCACAGCGGACGGCGATGCGGCGATCCAGTTGCACATCGAGGTTGAAGATAGCGGCATTGGGATGACCCCCGAGCAGATGGAGCGTCTGTTCAGCCCCTTCAGCCAGGGTGACGGCTCCATTTCGCGCCGTTTTGGGGGCACAGGGCTCGGTCTGGCAATCTCCCGGCGCCTGATCGAACTGATGGGCGGTGAAATCGCCGTAAAAAGCACGCCAGGACAAGGCAGCTGCTTTTCCTTCACCGTGCGCGCAGGGATTTCCGCGACACCGGCCCGGCTGCCGGCATCACCCGCAGCACTACCGTCCCTGCGCGTACTGCTGGTGGACGACCATCCCGATGCACTCGAAGCCTTGAGCAATCAGATGATGGCGATGAAGCTCGAGGTGTGTTGCGCAGACTCTGCGTACGCGGCACTTGAGCGTATCCGGAACAGTCCGCCTTTTGATCTGTTGATCTGCGACTGGCGGATGCCTGACACCGATGGGGTCGAACTGATCCGGATCTTGCAACATGATCCCGATCTGCCGCATCCACGCGCCATCATCATGGTCAGCGCCTACGGCACCGAGGCCCTGCGCCAGGCCTGCTCCGACATCGAGATTGCGGCGATATTACCCAAACCGGCCAGTCCGTCCACCCTGCAGGAAGCCATCCAGACCGCACTCGGTCGCTGGTCAGACAGTGCCACGTCAAGTCATCTCGATACCATCAAGCCAGAGACACGACCACTCTCCGGTCTGCACATCCTGGTGGTGGAAGACAACCCCGTCAATCGGGAGCTGGCTCGCGAAATCCTGCAGCAAGCCGGCGCCGTCGTCCAAACCGCCAATGATGGCGAAGAGGCCATTCAGGCGCTGGACAGCAATGCGGCATGCGACTGCGTGCTGATGGATGTCCAGATGCCCGTGGTCGACGGCCTGCAGGCGACCCGTCGAATTCGGGCTCAAGACCGGTTTTCCACGCTGCCGATCATTGCGATGACAGCCGGTGCGCTGCCCGAAGAGCGCGCACAAACCCAGGCGGCGGGCATGAATGACCACCTTACGAAACCCATCGATGTTGGATTGATGCTGTCCACAATCCGGCATTGGGTCGCCCCTTCATCGCTCCGGGAGTCCGATCCAGCCCCTGTTTCGCAACCCACGGCAAGGATCGCACTCGACCCGGCTGACCTGGAGCAGCAGCTTGCAAGCTTGCAGACACAACTCGAAGCTGGAGATACCGACGCCCTGGATACGATTCATGCGCTCAATCGGCAGGGTGTGAGCGCAAGGTTCGCTCAGCCTTTCGCGCGTCTAACGCGCCTGGTTGAGAACTACGCATTTGATGAGGCCCTGACCGAGCTTGCCCAATTGCGTACTGACTTTCCATCTGAATCGCCGCCTGACGGAACGGACAAATCTGTCACGACAACAAGGACGAAGGAGCAAGAACAATGACCGGCCACGATGCCTCCGAACAAGCCACACTGTTGATCGTCGACGATGTTCCCGCCAACATCGAAGTCTTGCGCGGGGTGCTACGCAACCATTATCGGTTGAAAGCGGCAACCAGTGGCGCACGGGCGCTGCAGATCGCCGCCCTGGAGCCGATGCCCGACTTGATCCTGCTCGACGTCATGATGCCAGGCATGGACGGCTACGAAGTCTGTCGTCAGTTGAAGGCAGACGTCAGGACCCACCCGATTCCGGTCATTTTCGTCTCTGCCCGGGATGACGAGGACGACCATGAACTCGGCTTCGACGCCGGCGCGGTGGACTACATCACCAAACCCGTCCGCCCGAGAATCGTGTTATCGAGAGTTGCCGCCCATCTGGCAGCGAGTCGCCACACGCTCGCGCTGGAGGCTGCAGTACGGGAGCGCACCCGGCAACTCAATCACGCCAGCGTCAAGATCATCCGCAACCTATGTAATGCCGCAGAGTTCAAGGATAACGAAACCGGCCGGCACGTCGTACGCATGAGCCATTACGCCCGCGCACTGGCGCGCGCGATGGCGCAGGATGCCACATGGAGCGAATTGTTGTTCAATGCGGCGCCCATGCACGACATCGGCAAGATCGGCATTCCGGACCACATTCTCGGAAAACCGGGCAAACTCACGCCAGACGAGTGGGAGATCATGAAAACGCACGCTGCAATCGGCGCGCGCATCATCGGCGAACCCGACGGATCCGAACTGCTGGCGCTGGCGGCAACCGTCGCCCTCAGCCATCACGAGAAATGGGACGGCAGCGGCTACCCTCACGGGCTGGCAGGGGAGGTGATTCCTCTGGCAGGCCGCATCATTGCCGTGGCCGACGTCTTTGATGCGCTGACCTCCGTCCGCCCCTAAAAAAGGGCCTGGACGGTGGATGAAGCCATCGCGCACCTCCAGTCCCAGGCTGGCGAGCACTTCGACCCGGAACTGGTCGCCAGCTTCATCTCCATCCGTCCGGAGATCGAGGGCATCCGCTCCCAGTATGCCGACTGATCCGGCCTGAACCTCTTACCCTGCTCAACGATTCATCAAGGTCTCGTTGTAATAGCCGGCAGCTTCCATGATGCGGCGGACCTCCACCTGCGCGTTGCGCAGGGCTTGATCCACCGTGATCCGGCCCGTCAAGGCGCGATTGATCTCAATCGCCAATGCGTACCCCACCGCGGGAAACTCGGCGATGGACACCGTCTGGATACCACGATAATGACGTCCAGGTAAATCGACTTGCGCTTCGCTGATGGAGGACGCGACAAACCTGGCAAATGGTGCGACCGCCAGGTAGGCCGGTTGAGCATAGGTCGACAAACGCGTTCCCGGCGGCACTGCAATCCAGCCTTCGTCCCGACCGACGCGTTCAACATAGCTGCGTGACGTTGCCCACTCGATGAACTTCCGGGCCTGCACCTTCCGCGACGATGAGGCCGGAATCGCCAGCGCCCAACTCCACAACCAGCTCTCGCCGACATCGACGCGCCCAATTGGCGCAGCTGCATGGCCCACCTTGCTCGCGACGGACGATACGCGCGGATTGAACAGATAACCCGCAGCCACCGTCGCATCGATCCACATTGCGCACCGTCCCTCGGCAAAAAGTTGCAGGCTTTCGCGGTAACCACGCTCGGCTGCGTCGGGCGGACCATACTGCTGCAACAAGCTCACATAGCGGGTCACCGCCTCGCGCCAGCCGGCAGACTCGAGCTCTGGCCGCCAGTTGGCGTCAAACCAGCGCCCCCCATACGTGTTGGCCATCGGCGCAATCACCGAGATGTTCTCACCCCAGCCGGGCTTGCCACGAAGGCACAGACCATATACGCCCCCTGCCGGATCGTGCAATCGCCTGGCAAAACGCTCAATGTCATCATAAGCAGGTTGCTTCGGCATGCTCAGACCGGCACGCTCGAATAGATCCGTACGGTAATAGGTCATTGAGCTTTCAGCATAGAACGGCAAGGCGTACAGACGGCCCTGATAGGTCAGACTGGCACGCACGGACGGGATCAGATCGTCGATGCCGTAAGCCGAAGGTAGATTGTCAAGTGGCTCCAGCCATCCGCGCTGCCCCCAGATTGGCGTCTCATAGGAGCCAATGGTCATCACGTCAAACTGCCCGTCTGCAATCGCAAGATCGGTCATCAACCGGGTGCGCAATACGGTCTCATCGATCACTCGCCAATCGAGCTCGATGCCGGGATGGGTGCGCTCGAACTCGGCGGACAGGCGCCGCATCACCAGCATGTCCGGATTATTGACCGTACCGATCGTCAGACGCACGGTAGCGTCATTGCGCATCTCTCCGGCACGAAGACCGTGGCTGAAGAGGATTTCGCTCACCTGACCATCGGCCTGCATGGCTTGAAGGGCTGAATCGAACACCTTCGCCAGTGCCTCGCGACGCGGCGTATCAGCAGCCCATGCAATGTGAAACGAGCTGGGGAACAGCGGTGGATTGAGGAACTCCAGTTGCCCGATCAGATGCGGGCGATGCAGCACCATCAGATCGCTTGCGCGGTACTTATCCACCAGCATCAGGTCAATGCGACCCAGTGCCAGCTTGTCGAGATTCTGCAGGTCATTGGCGACGTACTCTCGCCGCAAGGCCGCTTCTGCTTCGAAAACAGCGGGGACCGCCAGCCCACGGACGGCGCCGATGCGATAGCCTGCAAGCGAGCGAAGCGTTTCTGCAGGTCGCCGATCGGCATCCTTCGCGTAGGGGATGGGATCAACCCGACGCTTCAGCAGCCCAAGGTTCACCCCGGGAAAAGGTCGGCTCAAACGCAGGGCAGCCGACGAAGCGGCGCTTCCTCCGACGAAGAGCATGCCGTCAATCTGACCACTTTCAACCAGACTCAATGCCCGCGCCGGTGGATAAAAGCGGATCTCGACAGCCTGTCCGCTGCGTGCCATCGCCCGCTTTACCAGGTCGGCTGCATAGCCTTGACGTTCGATGTCGGCGCCAAGGTAGGGCGCCATTTCCACCGCAGCCAGTCGCACGGGCTCGACACTTTGGGCACGCGCCTCCGACACAAGCAAGACCGCAAGCGTCAGCGCCAGAAAACACACCCGCCAGACGAGCAGACTGAGTCGCGAATGAACCGAAACAGCAGACAAGCACAGGGGCATGCTCCATCCTCCCGATGCGGGGGAACAGCCCCGCGCCCAGCCCTTTCAGACTAGGGCCAAAGCGCGGTTCATGCCAGTGGGGAAGTCCCTCAGCCCAGCCAGTGTCGGGCGTTACGGAACATACGCAACCACGGCGAAGCGTCCGGACTGGCCGAACGCAGGTCCTGCGGCGCCCACGACATCTGCAGGGTACGCGCGGTACGTTCCGGGTGCGGCATCATGATGGTGAAGCGCCCGTCAGCAGTGGTGAAACCGGTTGCGCCACCTGCCGACCCATTGGGGTTCTTCGGGTACACCTCGGTCGGCTGTCCATAGTTATCGACATAGCGAAGCGCAAGCAAGGCCTTGTCGGCATCGCCCGCTGCGCCAAACACCGCCCTACCCTCACCGTGGCTGACCACGATGGGCATGCGGCTACCGGCCATGCCCTGCAGCAGGATGGAGGGGCTATCGGTCACTTCCACCATGACGAAACGGGCCTCGAACTGCTCGCTGCGGTTGCGGTGGAAGGTAGGCCAGGCTTCGGCTCCCGGAATGATTGGCGCCAGATGCGCCATCATCTGGCAACCATTGCACACGCCCAGCGCGAAGGTGTCGGTACGTCCGAAGAAGGCTTCGAACTGCGCGCGCAGTGCCGGATTGAACAAAATGGACTTGGCCCAGCCCTGCCCCGCCCCCAGCACGTCTCCGTAAGAGAAACCACCGCAGGCCGCAAGGCCATGGAAGGCCTCCAGACGCTTGCGTCCGGACTGAAGGTCGGACATGTGCACATCCACCGCCTCGAAGCCCGCACGTTCGAACGCCGCCGCCATCTCGAACTGCGAGTTGACACCCTGCTCGCGCAGCACGGCCAGCCTGGGGCGGGCACCGGTAGCAATGAAAGGTGCGGCAAGGTCTTCGGTAACATCAAAACTCAATTGCACCGAAAGGCCCGGATCGGCGGCATCGGCCAGGCCATCGAACTCCTGCTGCACGCAATCGGCATCGTCACGCAGACGGGCGATGCGGTAGCTGGTCTCGGACCAGGCCTGCAGCAACTCGACACGCGAGGCACCGAACACTTTCTTGGCACTACGCCAGAAGCGGATCTCGTCCTTGTCGTTGAATTCACCGATGAAGTGATAGCCCAGACGCGCCTCACGCAACATCTCGGTGATGCGGGAGCGATCGGCACGACGGATCTGGATCACCGCACCCAGCTCCTCGGCAAACAGGCCACCGATCAGGCGATCGTCGAAGCGGCCCTTGAGTGTATCGGGCTTTTTCTCCAGGCCATCAACGTCGTTCATGAACGGGTCGTAGCACACCGTATCCAGCACGATGGACAAGCCGCACTTGCTGGCAAAGGCCATCTCGCACACGGTTGCAAACAGACCGCCGTCCGAACGATCGTGGTAGGCCAGGATCAGGTTGTCGCGGCGCAGCTGCTGCACCGTGGCAAAAAAGGCAGCCAGCTGTGCCGGATCGACATCCGGGGCATGCTCTCCAACCGAGTTGTACACCTGAGCCAGCACGGAACCGCCCAGCCGGTTCGCACCGTTGCCCAGGTCGATCAGCATCAGCTCGGTTTCCACCCCTTCCGGCTGCTGCAACTGCGGTGTCAGCGTGTTGCGGATGTCCTGCACCGGCGCAAACGCGGTGGCGATCAGCGACATCGGCGCGACCACCTGCTTGTCCGCCCCTTCATCGGTCCACGCCGTACGCATCGACAGCGAGTCCTTGCCCACCGGAATCGACAGGCCTGCAGTAATGCAGAACTCGGACACCGCCTTTACGGTATCGAACAGTTTGGCATCCTCGCCACGATGACCCGCTGCCGCCATCCAGTTGGCCGACAGTTTCACGTCGCCCAGGCTGGCAATGTCAGCCGCCGCGATATTGGTGATCGCCTCGCCAATCGCCATGCGGCCCGAAGCGGGCGCATCGACGCAAGCCAGCGTGGTGCGCTCGCCCATGGCAAAGGCCTCGCCACGATAGCCCTTGAAGCTCATTGCGGTTACCGCGACATCGGCCACCGGCACCTGCCAGGGCCCGACCATCTGGTCACGTGCGGTCAGACCACCCACCGAGCGGTCGCCAATGGTGATGAGAAAGTTCTTGCTGGCCACCGTGGGGTTGCGCAGCACGCGCAGGCCTGCCTCCATCAGATCGAAACCCGCGACGTCGAAAGGCGGCAGGTATACCGCACGGCGCGACACATTTCGCGTCATCTTCGGCGGCTTGCCCAGCAGCACCTGCATCTCCATGTCCACCGGCTTGTTGCCGAAATGGCGATCGGAGACCGTCAGATGGCCATCGGCCGTCGCGGTTCCAAGCACGGCAAACGGGCAGCGCTCACGCTCACAGAAGGCCTGGAACATCGGCAGGCTCTCCGGCGCAATCGCGAGCACATAGCGCTCCTGCGATTCGTTGGACCAGATCTCGCGCGGGCTCATGCCCGGCTCTTCGATATGAACCTCGCGCAACTCGAAATGCGCGCCCAGGCCAGCATGGTCTGCCAACTCCGGCATCGCATTCGACAGGCCGCCGGCGCCCACATCGTGAATGGCGATGATCGGATTCCTGTCGCCCTGCTGCCAGCAGGCGTCGATCACCTCCTGACAACGTCGCTGAATCTCGGGGTTGCCGCGCTGCACCGATGCAAAATCCAGGTCGGCCGCATTGGTGCCGGTTGCCATCGACGAAGCCGCACCGCCCCCCAGGCCGATCAGCATGCCCGGACCACCCAGCTGAATCAGCAGCGTGCCCGGCGGAAAGGTGGGCTTGGCAGCCTGCTGGGCCTGAATGCTGCCCAATCCTCCGGCAATCATGATCGGCTTGTGATAGCCGCGCACCTCACCCTGCACTTCCTGCTCAAACGTACGGAAATAGCCGGCAAGGTTGGGGCGACCAAACTCGTTGTTGAATGCCGCAGCACCAATCGGCCCTTCGATCATGATGTCGAGCGCAGAGGCAATGCGCTCTGGCTTGCCGTAAGGCTTCTCCCAGGGCTGAACAAAGTCAGGAATGTTCAGATTGGATACCGAGAAGCCCGCCAGACCCGCCTTGGGCCGCGAGCCACGGCCAGTGGCACCCTCATCGCGGATCTCACCGCCGGCCCCGGTTGCCGCCCCCGGAAAAGGCGAGATCGCAGTGGGATGGTTGTGGGTTTCAACCTTGGCCAGGATGTGGGTCTCTTCGCTGTGGTAGCGGAACCCGCCGTCGCCGTCGGGATACAGACGGTCGATGACTGCGCCCTCGATCACCGAGGCGTTGTCGGAATAGGCCACCACCGTGCCTTGCGGATGCGCCTTGTGCGTGTCCTTGATCATGCCGAACAACGACTTGTCCATCGGCCGCGCGTCGATCACCCAGTCGGCGTTGAAGATCTTGTGCCGGCAGTGCTCGGAGTTGGCCTGAGCGAACATCATCAGTTCGACATCGGTCGGGTTGCGGCCCATGCGGGTGAAGTTCTCTACCAGGTAGTCGATTTCGTCCTCGGACAGAGCCAGCCCCAGATCGCCATTGGCCACCTCCAGTGCCGCACGACCACCACTCAGGATATCCACCGAGGTCATCGGCTGCGGCTCATAGTGATGGAACAGCGCATCGGCCTGATCAAGCGTGCTCAGCACCGACTCGGTCATCCGGTCATGCAGCAGTGCGAGCAAGGCCGGCCGCGTATCGGCGCCTTTTGCATTGATGCTGTAAGCCGTACCCCGTTCGATCCGTACCACCTTGTCAAAGCCACACTGCAGGGCAATGTCGGTCGCCTTGGACGACCACGGCGAGATCGTGCCCAGCCGCGGCACCACCAGCACCATCAAGCCCGCAGGCGGCGCGGCCGTTTCAGGCGTCGCACCCAGCAGGTCGACAAGTCGCGCCTGCTCATCGGCACTCAGTGCCGCTTTCAGCTCGACAAAATACCAATGCTCTGCGGCCAGCCCCTGCAGCTTGGGCAGAACCTCGGCCACACTGCGGGAAAGTCGATCCAGGCGGGACCGGGACAGCGCCGCAGCGCCACGAAGCTTGAGGATTTGGGTCATGTCGATCGAAACGCGGGAAAATAAGCGCCACCGATAGCTCGGCAGCAAAAGCGGCGATTATACCCGAGCCTAACGCTTGCCCACCGAGCGTACATAACATGACCCGTGTGACGCTCAAACCGCACGCCCCTCACCGACCTCAATCAAGCTTCCCGGCGAAGACGCAACGGGTTTGCGCGTTCGCGTAAAAGTCGCCCTAACCCGCTTGGATTTCAACATATAGGGAATCCAGATGACCGCACCAAAAAAAGCACGGCCCAAGCCCTTGGCGGCTTGCCCCAGTTCGCTCTCCATCGCCGGAATTGCACTCGCAAGGTAGTAGTCCACGGACTGAACGATGAGTGACGCGAGCAACATGACGATATAGACCATAGGTGCCGTCGTGCGGCGCTGAAAGAAAAGCACCAGACTCAGCAAGGCCAACACCAGCAACCCCAGATTGGCGCAAAGTTCAAAGATCAGCAAGAACGCCCAGTCAGGGTGGAAAGCTGGACCACCTGGCGTCGTCAGCGCAGACCACGCCTCCGCACGATAAACACCCATGCCATTAAAGAGACTGACGGCAATCATCACCGGACTCGAAATCACACCCAAAGCGGGAAGTAGCAACCAGCCACGTATCCCCACAGGCGCCCCGTCAGCCGGCAGAGGTTTCGGGGCGGGGTCGAACCGAAACACCCTGACCGCCAACACCACCCAAGCAAGCAACACAAAGACACCCAGCGCAAGAATCATTCCGTCAGGCCCCCTGCCACCCCGCGTAGCAGGGGCTTCATACCAGTAGAGTGCGTAATCCGTCGCACTTCTGGCCTTCGCACGGCTCTCAGCCAGCCCCCTGAGCGCTGATGCGGGGACGTGATTGAGCAGCGAATGATAGTGATCGCGAATCTCCAGCTTTTGTCCGTCATTGGATAGCGCTACCTTACGCTCAAACCGGAAACTCGGGTCTTCCACAACAATAGTTTCAGGCTCGACTTTCCAGCGACTGGGCAGCAGTACCTCGGTCTTCAACTCGAAGTCCACTGGATGTGGCAACCAGACAGGCGCACGGCGATGTGTCGACGGCGGCTCGCGCAGATACTCGGAAATATCCGCAGCGCGAATGGGCGCCTCCATCCTGCCAGCCTGCTCTGACGCCTGCCAGAACTCATCGATAACATAGCGTTCGATCAAGGTTAAGGTGTTCTTAACCGTATCGTCGACGACATCGATTGGCTCCGCGCGACGGACCCCGCGATAGTGAGTGCCGTAAAAATCGAGATAAGCCTTGTCCAGATCTGCCCGTGGAGAGAACTGCAGTCGCGCCCGTAAATGCTCAGCTTCGTCGCCCTCCAGATGGGTGGTCACAGTAAGCGATGCTGGCAACCCCACCCCCTGGCGAGTATCAAGCACGGCATGCACCTTCTTCTTCCAAGTCGCTTCCTGACCGTTGCGCATTGACACAAGTGCCGCTGTCTGCGGTGCAAGCACCAACGCAAAGCCGTAGTCCGGCTGATACACCCTGTCCAACGTACCGAATTGGGTGTTGCGCGTTGGATCCAGCCAGTAGACCTTGCCTCCCAGGGTTACGCGAACCAGCACATGATCGAACGCGCCTGGAGCGGGCAACAAGGTCTCGATGCCGCGCTTGAGCCGCGTATTGACGAGCGCAGCTTCGGCCTTGATCCCCAAACGGTTGAGCATCGTCAGCATCAGCAAGGTCTTGTCCTTGCAGTCTCCAAAGCGTCGCCGAAGCACTAGATCAGGATGGTTGGGAACGTAAGAGCCCGCGCCGACCTCAACGCCAAGGTAGCGGATCCGGGACTGAACGAATCGCAGCACTTCCATCAAGCGCAACTCGGGTTCGGTAAACCTGGAGGCGATATCGGCAACTTCCTTCTCGAGCAATTCCCCAGACCCGGACGGCACCTGATAGTAGGGAATGGCCCATCGCACCAGTTCTGCCCAATCCTGATACTCGGACCACTGCACCATCGAAAACGGAAGATGCCATTCAGGAACATGGTCCTCCACCGGGAATGGAGCAACGTCAAATTGCTCCCAACGGTATTCAACCCATTCGCCTCGAACCTGAACAACCGGGGGCCTGGCGCCGTTGGTATGCGCGGTCTGCAGACTGCGAGCCTCGGGCAGCAGCAGTCTCAACACATGATGACGCAAAGGTACCGCCCACTGCAGCTGCTCGCGACCAAACTGCCTGCCGTCGAACACAGGATTTCGCCCCCGGATACTGTAGGCGTACTCAATCACGTCGCCGACACGAACGTCGTCCAGAACGACATCAATGGTTTTTCTGCCGTCATAGATGCGATGTTCGAGCGACTGCTCTCGATGCAAGACCTTGACGATTGCGCTCCCGAGCCGGGAAGTCCTCCGCCCCTCGCGGACGAGATCAATACCATGCAGGAACACCCTTTCGAAGGACGGATCAAAATCCACTGACAGACGCGAACCCACATCCAACCCCTGCTCGTTCACCACTTTGGCAGCAGAGCGACGAAAACTGACCGTATCGGGCTGGCCAACGTGGATCTGAGTTTCACTCAGCAGATAGTGCAAGCCGTTTCGTATCTCGTCGTGCGGAATGCGCGCATCGAGATCGATTGAGTGTCGCTCGACCCAGGCAGGGACCGGCTCGACGGAGTAACCCTCCGCAGACACTCCACCAGCCACAAGTGCCGCAGATACAAACATCATGAACCGTAGCGCCAACAGCCGGCACCCCGCCCCCCAACCCTGGCCCCAGGCAGCGGCACCAAGAAGATCAACACCCCATTTAAAAATCATGAATGCATACTCATTTTAAGTTTGTCGCATCATACCGACGAATTGTTTCCCTGCGCGACTTGAACCAACCCTTCTCGCTCAGCATTTCCCTCACACACCTGCGCTCGCCCCCCTGCCGAGGGGAACACCGGAACCTGGACCACCAACTGGGCTTCTCCCCCTCCGTATCGGCTAAAATGCTTACTTTGATCGCGCACCCTACTTGATGACCGACCTTGTTTCACGCCCGGCCCGCTCCACCTCCACTCTGCTCTGGATCGTGCTACCCGCGGCAACCTGCGCCCTGATGGCAGGCGTATTGGCCGTCGGCGACCTGAATGAGGCGTGGCTACTGGCCTGGAATCACCTCGCGACGACGCTGCTCCCACCAGCGGCCTGGGCCGGCATCACCAATCTTGGCTCCACCCTTGGCGCATTCGCCCTGCTGACGCCGGCACTGGCCTGGCGTCCACGCTGGGTGGCTGCGGCGCTGCTTGCCGCACCTGCTGCATCGCTATACACCCATGGACTCAAGACCTTGTTTTCCGAGCCCAGACCTGCAGCCGTGATACCGCTCGATCAATTCAACGTGATTGGCCTGCCCTTGCGCACCGACTCCTTCCCCTCCGGCCATAGCCTGACGGCCTTCGTCGTCGCTGGCGTGCTGCTGCTGTCGGCCCCGCTTGAGCAGCGCATGCGAGTGGGCATGCTGGTGCTGGCAGCAGCCTCCTTGATTGCCTTCTCGCGAGTCGCGGTCGGTGCACATTGGCCACTTGACCTGTTTGCAGGCGCAGCCGGAGGATGGCTGTGTGCGGCAATCGGCCATGCGTGGTCGGCACACTGGCGCTTCTGGGAGAGGAAACGAGGTCAGCAAGTGCTTTGCCTGCTGATGATGCTATTCGCTGTGGCCTTTGCATTCGAAGACCTCGGCTATCCGGAAGGGCTGTGGATGCAGTACCTGCTCGTGCTCAGCGGGCTGACCGGCGCTGCCTTTGCGCTGAGCCGCAAGCTGCCGGTGCGGATGCCCGCATGAAAAAACTGCTCGCCATCCTGCTCAGCCTGGCATTGCTTGGCTGGTTTCTGAGCGGCGACCGCTGGCGCACGCTGGGTGAAGCCTTTGCACAGCTCGGCCCAGGTGTGCTTGCTTGGGCAGTGGCGGGGTTCTTTCTCAGTTACCTGTTACGCACATTGCGCGTCTACGAGGAGTTCCGCCACGACACCGGCGGCCGTTTTCTCACCTGCCTGCGCATCGTCCTGATCCACAACGCGATGGTCAATGTCATTCCCTTTCGTGGGGGTGAGGCGGCCTTTCCCTTATTGTTGCAACGCCATTTCGGAACACCTCTGGCACGTGCAATGGCGTCGCTGTTCTGGTTCCGGCTGCAGGATGCGCTTGTTGTCGGCACGGTCGCCATCCTGGTCTGGCCCAGCCTGCCGGTTGTGCTTCGGATCGCGGGGATACTTGCATTGATCGGGCTGGCCTGGGGCTTGCCGCGGTGGGCACGACAACCCCACAACTGGGTAGAGCGCGGCGCCCTGGCCGGAAAACTCGGCAAGCTGCGCGACGCGTTTGCGCAATCCACCCGCCATGCGCGCTTTGGCTGGTTATGGACAATCTCCAACTGGTCGGTGAAACTCGCCGCCCAGGCCTGGCTGCTTGGCGCCGTGCTCGGTGCCGGCATGGCCCTGGGCGCTGCAGGTGCCTTGGGTGCCGAGTTGGCAGCCATCCTGCCCATTCAGGGCGTTGCCGGCTTTGGTACCTACGAGGCGGGTGCTGCCGCAGCATTGCTGCCTGGGGGCATCGCCTTTTCCGAAGGCTTGCGCGCAGCGCTCGTCCTACATCTTTTCGTCATCGCCTGCGCCCTGGGCGCCGGCACGCTGGCGTGGCTGCTGCCCGTCAAGACGCTGCCCGAAACGGCCGCCCCGGACACTGAATCCTCAAAGAGCCTGACCCATTCATGAACAAGTCCCCGCTTCCCCACGCCGAGCCACAGATTCCAGACGGTCTGCCAGAACATACACTTTCGGTCGTCGTACCGATGTACAACGAAGCTGAAAACGTCGAACCCCTGCTCGACCGCATCCATCTGGCGCTCGGCCCCTACCCCTGGCCATGGGAGGTGGTGCTGGTCGACGACGGCAGTTCGGACGCCACGCCGGCAGAGCTTGCACGCTGCGCGACTCAGTTCGGACCGCACGTCCGCGTCGTCGAACTGATGCGCAACTTCAAGCAGACCGCAGCCATGCAAGCCGGCCTGGATGCCGCACGCGGCAGCGTCATCGTGACCATGGATGGTGACCTGCAGAACGACCCAATCGATATCCCGCGCATGGTCAAACGCCTGCTGACCGAAGATCTCGATCTGGTGGCCGGCTGGCGCAAGGATCGCCAGGACGGGCTGCTGTTGCGCAAGATCCCGTCTCGCATTGCCAATCGGCTGATTGCCCGCCTCACCGGCGTGCACTTACGCGACTACGGCTGCAGCCTCAAGGTGTTCCGCGGCAGCGCGATCAAGAACGTACGCCTGTATGGCGAGATGCATCGCTTCATTCCCGCCTGGCTGGCCACGGTCACGACGCCCCGGCGTATCGCACAGGAGGTGGTCACCCACCATGCCCGCGTCTTTGGCCAATCGAAGTACGGTATTTCGCGTACCTTCCGTGTCGTGCTGGACCTGATCTTCGTGTATTTCTTCATGCGTTTCCGCACCCGTCCGGGCCACTTCTTTGGTGGTATTGGCATCGGTCTGGGAGCCATGGGCGGCCTGATCCTGACCTACCTTGCGGCAGTCAAGCTCTTCCTGGGTGAATCCATCGGCACTCGGCCTTTGTTGTTCGGGGGCTTCTTCCTGGTAATTGCGGGCGTGCAGATGGTTACCTCCGGTGTATTGGCCGAGTTGCTGGCCCGGGTGTACTACGAATCCGGCACTTCCCGCCCTTACCTGGCCCGTCCGGTCGCTGATCTCGCCGAGGACGATGGCTGGCGCAAGCCCGGAACATCGACATGAGCAACACGCTGACGCGCAATCCTGCGCTGGTCTTCCTGATCCTGCTATTGCCGCTGGCGAGCTTCTTTCTTCGCCTTGGGGGAGCGCCCCTGTTCGACGTCGACGAGGGCGCCTTCTCGGAAGCCACCCGGGAGATGTTCGAACGCGGCGACTTTCTGTCCACATATCTGAACGGTGAGCACCGCTTCGACAAGCCCATCCTGGTGTATTGGCTGCAGGCAATCGGCTTCCTGCTGTTTGGCGCCACCGAATGGGCCTTCCGTCTCCCCTCGGCGGTGGCTGCTGCAGCCTGGTGTTACGCAACCTGGTACTTTGCCCGCGAGCGTTTCGGCCCGGATACCGCACTTGCGGCACTTGCCATCGCCGCTACCGCTATCGGACCATTCGCCATAGGCCGCGCAGCCACCGCCGACGCCTTGCTCAACCTGTTGCTGGCCCTGGCGCTGTTCGATGCCTGGCGTCACCTCGAATCCGGCCGCCGTGCGCCGCTGCTGCGCAGCTTCGTCTGGATTGGCCTGGGCGCGCTGACCAAAGGGCCGATTGCATTGATCGTGCCCGGTACAGTCAGTTTCCTGTACTGCATCAGCCGCGGTGAATGGCGCCTCTGGCTCCGTACGGTGTTTGATCCGACCGGCTGGATCATCCTCGCCGTACTCGTTGTCCCCTGGTACGCAACTGCGCTGATCATTCACGGCCAGAACTTCATTGACGGCTTCATCCTCAAGCACAACGTCGAGCGCTTTACCGGCACGCTGGAGGGTCATGCCGGTAGCCTGTTCTACTACATCTTTGCCGTGCCGCTGCTGATGCTGCCCTGGACCGCTCCGCTCCTTGCCAGCTTGCGCAACATCCGCACTGACGTGGCAACGGGTGTTCGTCGTTTTCTGTGGATCTGGGCTGGCTTTGTGGTGGTGTTCTTCTCACTGTCGGGCACCAAACTGCCGCATTACGTGCTTTATGGCTCGACACCGCTGTTCCTGCTGGTCGCCGCACACCGCGAACAGTTGCAGCGCGCCTGGTTGCACCTTGCACCGCCTACCGTGCTGCTTGCCGCACTGCCCTTGCTGCCGCTCGTGTTCATGGCGCTTTCTGCCAGCGATGCAGGCAATCCGTACTATCGAGCGCAGCTGGGTGAAGCACTGACGCAGGCCGATGCCCTGTACTACGCGGTGACCATAGGTGGCCTGCTCATCTGGCTGGCGATTGCGCTGCGCCTGTCAGCCACCCCATGGACCAAGCTGCTGTGTGCGGCGGGCATCCAGGTCGGAGTACTGACGACCGTCGTCGTGCCCTGGGTCGGAAATGTGCTGCAAGGCCCGGTCAAGGCAGCCGCAGAGTTTGTCTCACAACGCACGGAGCCGGTCGTCATGTGGCGTATCGCCGTGCCCAGCGTCAGCGTCTATCGCCAGGCCGTGACCCCCGCACGAGCCCCCGAGCCGGGAGAACTCGCCATCACCCGTTACGATCGCGTTCCCGATACCGGCTACGAAACGCTGTTCCGTCAAGGCGGCATCGCTGTGGTACGCCGCCTGCAGGACAACTGACATGACCACCCTCCAGACCATGCAGGAAACGCGTAGCTCACGACACATCAGCCCACTCACTCTGGCCATGCTGTTCAGCATGATCTCCTGTGGCCTGATTTTCTCCCTATGGCCAGGGCTCGACCTCTGGGTCACGAGTCAGTTCTACGACCCCGCGACGGGCTTTTCCGGCGAACGCAGTGCATTTGTGATTGCGCTTTACCGAGGCATTCCGATGATGTCCAAGGCCATCATCCTGGGCCTGTTCATCGCCATGTTTGCCTACGCCTTTCAACGCGGCGCTCAAGGCTTGAAACGCAGGATCCAGGTGGGTTACCTCATTACCGCGCTGGTCCTGGGTCCTGGCCTGCTGATCGATGTCCTGCTAAAGGATTTCTGGGGGCGCGCCCGGCCTGCAAAGGTGGCTGAATTTGGGGGTAGCGCCGTTTTCACTCCTGCGCTGGTGCCCGCCAAACAGTGTGACAACAACTGCTCCTTCGTCAGCGGACATGCGTCGGCCGGCTTCTACGCAGTCAGCCTGGGTTTTCTCGGCGGCGCCGCGGCACGTCGCCGGTGGACATTGATCGGCTTCGCACTTGGCGGTATCGCAGGTTATGGCCGGATTGCCCAAGGCGGACATTTTCTCAGCGATGTCCTGTTCAGCTTCTTTGCCACGTGGTTCGCGGCCTGGTTCGCCTGGGTGATATTCCGTCGTCTGGGATGGCTGACCGAGCCCACAACAGAAAAGAACTGAAGCCAGGACGGTTTACTGTCGCACAGTTTCGGCGCCGCGCGACTTGAGGAACTCCAGCTCAGCCTTGCGCTTCTTTAGCTGGTCATTGATGTCGGCCAGTTGCCGCTCCAGCTCCAACCGGGTTGCACGTTCCACATCCAGTGCAAGCCGGGCTACGCTCAGCTCTTCAACAGCGCGCCGGCTCTCAGCCTGGTTATCTGCCAATTGCTGCTCCAGGTTGCGCGAAGCCTTCTGCATGCCAAAACCATATGCAGCAAGCGCGAACAGCACCAAAACGCCAATACCGCCAAGCAACCAGCGCTTGTGCCGCACACCCGCATCACGGTCACTCACCGCATCCTCGCCCAGACGACTGGGGCGGTAACCACCAAGCCATCTCATCGCGCGCGACCGAACGCTCAGGAGCGCGCAAGATAGCGCGTCGGGTTCACGAACGCACCATTCTTGAGCACTTCGAAATGCAGGTGCGGACCCGTCGACCGCCCGGTCGAGCCGACTGCAGCAATGCGCTGTGACGGCGTCACCAGATCGCCAACCTTGACCAGCAAGCGCGAACAATGCGCGTAACGCGTGCGCAAGCCGTTTCCATGATCGATTTCGACCATGTAACCGTATTCCTTGTGGTAGCCGGAGAACACCACCTTGCCGCCGCCACTGGCATGAATGGGCGTGCCATGGGGCGCCTGAAAATCCAGACCGGAGTGGAAGGCGCTGCGACCGTTGAAGGGGTCAAACCGTGACCCGAACGACGAGTTGCGCTTACCAGCAGGTACCGGGTTGCGGCTTGGGAAAGCCATCAAGGCAAGATCAAGTTCAGTTGCAGCCCGATCCACCTCGAACAATACCCCGCTCAGACGCTCAAGCTCATATTCCAGATCGGACAGGCCTGTGCCCTGATCGTCGAACACTGACGCCCCGACATCAAGCGACACATCCGGTAGTGAAAGTGGAAACATGGGGCCGCCACTCGAACCCGTCTTCTCCGGGGGCGCTGCAGGTTGGAGCGCTGGCGGTTTGACGAATTCCTCTGCCGCAGGAGCCGCCGGGGTTCGCAAAACACCGACACGCTTGGCCAGAGTCAAAGCTTCGCTCTCGAGGCGTGCGAGCTTGCCCGAGATTTCACCCAGACGGTCGGCCAGGAAACGCCCCTCCGGATGATCGACGCTCAGCGGCGCCGGCACCACCTCTGCACCGCTGCGGCCCACCCCCACCCCAATCACAAACGCGCCCGCCGCGACAGTGACCAAACCACCGGCGGCCAGCACGAGCAACGCCCGCGTACTGAGCGTACGCACCTTGGAGCGACCAAACCGCTGCATGGAAAGAATGACGAGCGCCATCCACTTCCTCCACTTGCAACGGGCGACCTCTGGAGGATCGCCCGTCGAATGCATTATCAGGAGCTTCAACCCCGGGGCAACGCTTACACCCCGATACATTGGGTCAAACACAAGGCACGCAGTGTATCATCATTCGACAGAATTGGAAGATTTACGACAATCCGAAAGTCAAGATGTATCCGCATCGATCATCCGATTTCGTCACAATCCCATCGCACCTCGTCGCAGAAACGCAACAGTCAGGACATTAACAGATCGACGCCAGATCAAAAGCGCAAAAAGGGCGGCAACTGCCGCCCTTTTTGGCCATCAAGGCCGGGGTTACCCCGCCTCGAAAATCGCAAGACTCAAGCCTTGCTGTGCGAAGCCAGCTTCAGCCAGGTTGCCACCACGGTATCCGGGTTCAGCGAAATGGTCTGAATTCCCTCGTCCATCAGCCACTCGGCAAAGTCGGCATGGTCCGACGGCCCCTGGCCGCAGATACCCACATACTTGCCCAGACGATTGGCCGACTTGATCGCCATCGACAACAAGGCCTGAACAGCCGGATCGCGCTCGTCAAATGCATGCGCGACCAGTCCGGAATCGCGATCCAGACCCAGGGTGAGCTGGGTCAGGTCGTTGGAGCCGATCGAGAACCCATCGAAATGCTCGAGGAACTGATCCGCCAGTAGTGCGTTGGAAGGAATCTCGCACATCATGATCAGCTTGAGATCGTTGTCGCCACGCTTCAGGCCGTGCTGAGCCAGAAGCTCGACCACACCGGAAGCCTCTTCGACATTACGCACGAACGGAATCATGATCTGGACGTTGGTCAGCCCCAGTTCATTGCGCACCTTGCGCATCGCAGCACATTCCATCTCGAAGCAATCACGGAACGAGTGAGCGATGTAACGCGACGCACCGCGGAAGCCCAGCATCGGGTTTTCTTCCTCCGGCTCGTAGATGTCTCCGCCAAGCAGTTTGCGGTACTCATTGGACTTGAAGTCCGACATGCGCACGATGACGGGCTTCGGATAGAAGGCCGCAGCGATGGTGGCAATCCCTTCGACCAGCTTCTCGATGAAGAACTGCTTGGGCGTGGCATAGCCACGCGAACGACGGGTGATTTCGTCGCGCAGGCTGGCAGGTACTTGCGACAGCTCGAGAATGGCCTTCGGGTGGATGCCAATCATGTTGTTGATGACGAACTCGACACGGGCCAGACCAACGCCGCCATTCGGAATCTGGGCAAATTCGAAGGCGAGTTCCGGATTGCCGACGTTCATCATGATCTTGACCGGAATATCGGGCAGGTTGCCCATATCGGTGGTGATCACTTCAAACTCGAGCTTGCCGCGATACACGTAACCGGTGTCGCCCTCGGCGCAGGACACGGTGACCGAATCACCCTCTTCCAGCACATCGGTGGCATTGCCGCAGCCAACGATGGCAGGGATACCCAGCTCGCGCGCGATGATGGCCGCATGGCAGGTACGACCGCCGCGGTTGGTGACAATGGCACTGGCGCGCTTCATGACCGGCTCCCAGTTGGGGTCGGTCATGTCGGTGACGAGAATGTCGCCAGCCTGTACGCGGTTCATCTCCGACGCATCCTTGACCACGCGCACCGTACCCGCACCAATCTTCTGGCCAATTGCACGACCGTGGGTCAGCGCCTTGCCGTACTGCTTGAGGCGGTACTTTTCCATCACCAAGCCACTGTCCTGGCTCTTCACCGTTTCCGGGCGGGCCTGCAGGATGTAAAGCTTGCCGTCGTTGCCATCCTTGCCCCACTCGATGTCCATCGGGCGGCCGTAGTGCTGCTCGATGATCACCGCGTAGCGGGCCAGTTCCAGCACATCTTCATCGGTCAGGGAGAAGCGGTTGCGGTCGGCTTCCGGCACATCGACGGTACGCACCGAACGGCCAGCCTCTGCCTTGTCGGCAAACACCATCTTGATCAACTTGGAACCGAGGTTGCGGCGCACCACCGACGGACGGCCCTGTGCCAGCGTGGGCTTGTGTACGTAGAACTCGTCCGGATTCACCGCCCCCTGCACCACGGTCTCACCCAGGCCGTAGGACGCAGTGATGAAAACCACATCCTTGAAGCCGGATTCGGTATCGATGGTAAACATCACGCCCGATGCACCAGTATCGGAGCGCACCATGCGCTGCACACCGGCCGACAGGGCGACTTCAGCGTGAGTAAATCCCTTGTGCACGCGGTAAGCGATGGCGCGGTCGTTGTACAGGGAAGCAAACACTTCCTTCATCGCATGAAGGATGTTCTCGTAGCCATGGATGTTCAGGAAGGTTTCCTGCTGGCCGGCAAAAGAGGCATCCGGAAGGTCTTCGGCGGTCGCGGACGAACGCACTGCGAAGCTGCCCTCACCTTCCGAGGTAATCTGCTCGTAAGCGGCCTTGATGTCGGCCTCGAGCTGGGCCGGGAACGGGGTATCGACGATCCATTGACGGATCTCGGCACCGACCTTGAGCAGCGCGTCGACATTGTCAACGTCGAGGGTCTCCAGCGCCTTCTCGATTCGCGCAGCCAATCCGTTGTGGGCGAGGAACTCGCGATAGGCATCTGCCGTGGTGGCAAAGCCGCCCGGGACGCGGACACTGGAGGGCAACTGGCTGATCATCTCGCCAAGCGAGGCGTTCTTGCCGCCGACCTTGTCGACATCGGACATGCGAAGTTCAGCGAAGGGAATGACGTAACGGGTCATGAGTGGCTTCCGGAAACGATAAAGAGAACGCAAAATACAAATTCAGACCGAATTCTATCCAACAATGGTGCCCTGCCGCACGACAGGGTTTGCCCCAATATCCGTAAGCCATAGCCAAGCGAGCCGTCCCACATGAGCAATCTGCCTACGCGTACCGTGTTCTTCATCTCCGACGGTACGGGCATCACCGCGGAAACCCTGGGCCATAGCCTGCTTGCCCAGTTTCCCGACGCGCGCTTCCGCCAGGTGCGGATCCCTTTCGTCGACGACCTGGACAAGGCCATCGACTGCGCCGCGCAGATCCGTGATGCGTTCCGTACCGACGGCACCCGCCCGATCGTGTTCAGCACCCTGGTCAATCCGGACACGGTTGGTGCACTGCGCAAGGCCGATGCATTGTTCCTGGATCTGTTCGAGCGCTTCATCGGCCCGCTGGAAACCGAGCTCGGGCAGCGCTCCACCCACGCCGTCGGTCGTTTTCACGGTATCGCCGACAGCAACGACTACAAGAACCGCATCGAAGCGATCAACTTTGCCATGGCACACGACGACGGCGTCTCCAACGACGGCGAACTGGCCGAGGCCGATGTCGTGCTGGTGGGCGTATCGCGCTCGGGCAAGACACCGACCAGTCTATACCTTGCGATGCAGTTCGGCGTGAAAGCAGCCAACTACCCGCTGATTCCGGAAGATTTCGAGCGCAACAAGCTGCCTGGCGAACTGCATCGCTATCGCGGCAAGTTGTTTGGTCTCACCATTGCCCCGGAGCGTCTGTCGCAGATCCGTCAGGAGCGCCGCCCCAACAGCCGTTACGCCTCGCTGGAGAACTGCAAGTACGAGATCGATGCAGCCCAGAAACTGATGCGTCGTGAAAACATCCGTTGGCTGGACTCCACCACCAAGTCCATCGAAGAAATCTCGGCCACCATCCTCCAGACCGTACGCCTGAACCGCCCCGCATACTGAGTTGGGGCGCCTCCAGCTTTTGTCTGGGCTAGAATTGAATCACGTGACCGGCACAATGCCGGGTCGCAAAACGCATCAACAGGACATCAGATGACAAGACCGCGCATCAAGCGCCGCGGTGGCATTGGCCGCCTCGCCGAACAACTCGTCTGGCTCGCATCGGGCCTGGCCGAATCCGGCAGCCGTGTCGAGGATCGCTATTGGGAAAAGCGCCTGGCTGCGAGCATCGACAGCACGCTGCAAAGCGAGGACGAAAACACGCTCAACGCCGCGCTCGACCAGTTGTTTGCCAACGACACCCCCGGCTATGACGAACTTGCCGACATGATCGAATCGCGCACCGAATCGGTCGCCGGCCTGGCGGAAGACCACGACGTCCTGCTGATCGCAGCGCCGGTGCTGGCGTGGTCACGTTTCCGCATTCCCGCAACCACCCTGCCGCCTGCGGTGCTGACCAATCTGCGGGTGCACCTGCAGGCCCACGTACTGGCCGATGGGGCACGCCTTGCCTTGGCCGATTTTCTGTTCAGTCCGGATCAGCTCCCTCAGGGGTACTGCGCCACGGCCGACTTTGGCCGCACCATGTGCCGGGCCTCACTCGACGGTCAGGACGTCCATATCGAGACCAACGGCTTGCCGGAAACCTCGCAGTTTCTGTCCGACACCCGTTATCTGCTGGCAGCCGTCGCCGCGCCCAAGGGGAACGCATTGTTCCGCTGGCAGGAGCTCGACGGCAGCCGCGAACACGCGCTGTCCCAATGGCGCGCCCAGGGTGGAGCCTGCCTGGCACCACTGCTGCCTGGCTGCACACTGGAGTTCGTGCTGCCCGAAGCGTATTTCGCCGCCTGCCGTGCCGCCGACAAGGCCAGCCGGCCCTACTCCATCCGTGCATCGGTCGCCTTTCTCGGCACTGCGCTCGACGCACCGGCGACCAGCTTGCGCGCCGTGATCGCCCCCTTCTCGGACAATCAGGTCGAGGAGTATCGCATCGGTTTCACGCTGAGCGGGCGGGACGAGGTGGTACATGGGGTGGTCTGGCCATTGCTTGGGGACGAAGGAGATGCGGTGGATACCCCCAGCGAAATCGAAACCGTGCTGCGGGAGTGCGGCGTCACCGACGTCCTGATCCACGAACATCGCTTTCCGCTCGAATACTGTGATGACTGCGGCGCGCCGATGTATCCCTCACCCGAGGGCGAAGTGGCCCATGCCGAGATGCCCGAGACGCACACTGAACAAGTGCCGCGCCACTTGCATTGAACCCGACGTCGTTACCATGAACCGGAGCGCATCATGAGCCGCAGCATTGAGAAATCCGATGCCGAATGGCAGACCCTGCTGACCTCCATCCAGTTTCACGTCACCCGGGAGAAGGGCACCGAGCGGCCCTTTTCCGGTGAATACTGGGACTTCTGGAGTCCCGGTGAATACCACTGCGTTTGTTGTGACGCGCCCCTGTTCGATGCCGAGCACAAGTTCGACGCGGGCTGTGGCTGGCCCAGCTTCTGGACGGCCGCAGCGCCCGAGAACGTCGAGTCAAGGGACGACCACAGTCACTTCATGCACCGTACCGAAGTGCTTTGCCAGCACTGTGGCGCCCACCTTGGCCATGTATTCGAAGATGGTCCCCCACCTACCGGACTGCGCTACTGCATCAATTCCGCCTCAATCCGCCATGTCGCCAGAACAACGGACGACTGAGCCGCCCCGCGACTGGCTGATATTCTGCCTAAAGTAATGCCAGGGCGCTGCCGTTACCCATACATCGAATAGTGCTTGCCGATCTGCGCGCCGACGACGCGCGCAGACGCGGATGACCAAGCATGCAAAGGGGGAGACGCATCATGAACGGGTTTCACAATCTCAGCTTGCGAGGCAAGCTGCTGGTCAACTTCGCCGTATCCGGCGGCATCTTCATTCTGGCGCTGATCTTTCTCAATCTGCAGATTGCCCGCGTTGGCAGCCTGGCCAACGAGGTATCGGACAATGCTCTGCCATCGATCGTTCAGGCAGGCAAGATTGGCGAGTTCCGTTTGCGTTACCGCATCCGCAGTCTCGAGTACATGCTCGAGCAACGGCCCGGCGAGCGCGAGAAACTCGAAGCCTCGATGGCATCGCTCAACAAGAGCCTGATCGAATCCATCGACGCCTATGTTCCACTGATCTCCAGCGACACCGACCGTGCCATTCTTGGCCGGGTCAGGGAAAAAGCGGCCGCCTACGAGGAAAGCGTGCTGCGTGCGGTGGCACTGCTCAAGCAAGGCAGGGGGGACGAGGCGACACAGTTGCAGAACAGTGAGTGGGTGTCGCGAGCCAACCAATTGCGTGACGAAGTCAATGCATTGGTCAAGTTCAACGAGGACGCCGCAGCAGCGCTCAGTACCGAATCCAAAGCTGCGAGGGATCAGGCCACACTTGCCGGCTGGAGTGCCGTAGTCCTTGGGCCGGTGTTGGCGCTTGGCATGTCCATATGGGTTGCCGGCCTGATCAGCAGCCGGCTGCAACAACTGGTGTCGGCTGCCGGCAAGATATCGTCGGGCAATCTTGCCGATGACTCCCTGCCTGAAGCCAGCCGGGACGAAGTCGGACAGTTGGTCGGCGCCATGAAGCAGATGCAGCAAGCGCTGCGCGATACCATTCGTGCCACCCGCGACAACGCCAATGCCCTGATCAGCACCGGGCGCGAACTGGGTGATGGCGTGCAGCAGATGGAGCGCAGTGTCGCGGTTCAAAGCAGCGCCTCATCGGCGATTGCAGCCAACGTCGAAGAGTTGACGGTTTCGATCAATCACGTCTCCGACAACACGGGTGATGCCAGCCGACTCGCTCAGGACTCCGACCGTCAGGCGCGAGAAGGGCGTCGGACGGTCGACCAACTCATCGATGAGATCAATCAGGTCTCCGGCGTCGTCACCACCGCATCCGAGCGCATCGGTGGACTGGCAATCGAATCGGAAAAAATCTCCAACATCGTCCAGGTCATCAAGGACATTGCCGAGCAGACCAACCTGCTTGCCCTCAATGCCGCAATTGAAGCGGCACGTGCAGGGGAACACGGCCGCGGTTTTGCGGTGGTAGCGGATGAGGTTCGCAAGCTGTCCGAACGCACCGCACAATCGACGCGCGAGATCACCGCCATGGTCGAGTCGATCCAGAACTCGACCCAGCAAGTGGTTACCGAAATCGATCGTGGCGTGGGTGCCGTGCAGAACAGCGTCGATCATGCCCGGCAGGCCGGCGACACCATCGGTACGCTGCAGGACATCGCCCGCCAGGTTGCCGAACTGGTCAGCGAAGTCGATGTGGCACTACGCGAACAATCGGCGGCCTCGTCCGAGGTTGCCAAGCGCATAGAAGAGATTGCCACCCATGCTGAAGAAACCAGCGCCGCCACTGCCGAAGCTGCCCGCTCGGCCCAGACGCTCAACAATGTGGCCAGCCAGATGCAGAGTAGCGTCAGCCACTTCCGCATCTGATCGAGCAGCGGGACTCAAACCTCCAGCAGGAAGTCCCGCACGGTTGCGATCTGGCCGGCATCCATCAGCATGGGGGCATGACCGATGCCAGCGAACTCCACCGTACGCGCACAAGGTCCGCGCTTTCCCATCGCCTCGAGCGTGACCTGCTCCAGCAGGTCGGATTCCGCGCCGCGCAGGGCCAGCGTCGGACAGCGGATGCGGTCATAGGTATCCCATAGATCGACATCCATCAGGATGGGCGTCTGCCGGAAGACATCGCCGATACCCGGGTCGTAGACCATGGCAAAGCCGCCCTCGACGGGGCGTACGGTGTACTGGGTCAGATGACGCCACTGTGCATCGGTCAATGGCCCAAAGGGTGCGCTGACTTCACGAATATAGGCTTCGGCATCGGCCATGCTCGCGAACCGCGGTGCAGTGCCCACATACTGGCCGATACGGCGCAAGGATGCCGCAGTGATCACCGGCCCGACGTCATTGAGGACCAGACGACTGATCGGAGCATGTGGTTGACTGGCGATCAGCATGCCGATCAGTCCGCCCATGGATGTCCCGACCCAATGCACCGTCTCGACATCAAGCCGCGCAATCAGCGTGATCATGTCCGCAACGTACACCGGAAACCCGTAGTCACTCTTGACCCCAAGCCAGTCGCTGCGACCACGCCCGACCACATCCGGGCAGATCACCCGGTAGTCTTGTGCCAGCGCCCGGGCCAGATCGTCAAAATCCCGACCGTTGCGCGTCAGCCCATGGACGCAGATGACCACCCGCGGATTGTCCTGCTCGCCCCACTCGGTGTACGCCATCCGGTGCAGGCCATGCGGCCCCAGGCACTGTACGGATCGCTCTCGCAAGCCCTGATAGGGCCGGGCGGGCACCGGCGGCGCCTTGAACAGATTTCGCAGGGCATCGAACAGACTCATTGCGACTCACCGGGATGGAATACGCCGAGTCTAGCACCGACCGGACATTGCCTTCCGATCCGATGACACGGATCAGATCGGATCGAGCCTCAACACCGCGCCATCGGTCTCATCCAGCACCCACAGCTTTCCGTCCGGGCCTTGCCGGACATCGCGGATCCGCTTGCCGGCATCCTGCAGCAGGCGTTCGCGCTCCACCAACTTGTCACCCTGCTCGCTCAGACGTGACACGAGTCGAAACTTCAGCGCCCCGACAAACAGATCCCCCTGCCAGCCCGGATAGACCGACGAGGTACTGAACGCCATACCAGACGGTGCGATGGACGGCGTCCATTGCAATTTGGGTGGCTGCACATCGGCGCGCTCCGTCCCTTCGCCAATCTTCGTCCCGATCACATACTCACGCCCATACGTAATCACCGGCCAGCCGTAATTGCGCCCCGGCAACACCTCATTGACCTCATCGCCCCCCTGCGGACCGTGCTCGTGCGCCCACAGGTTTCCCGTGACCGGATGCAGGGCCGCCCCCTGCACATTCCGATGCCCATACGACCAGATCTCGGGTAGCGCACCAGGTTTAGCGACAAAGGGGTTGTCCGGCGGAACGGAACCATCCGGCGCAATACGGACGATCTTGCCCAGGTGGCTGGACAGATCCTGAGCCTTGTCACGCCCGCTGAAACGGTCACCCAAGGTGACGAAAAGCATACCGTGGCGATCGAACACCAGTCGCGACCCCCAGTGATGTCCTCCCGATGGCTCATCCTTCTGCGCAAAGATGACCTTGACCTCGTTCAAGCGCAGGCCCTGCAGATCGAGCACAGCACGGGCCACTGCGGTACGCGCGCCACCCTCGGTCGGCTGTGCAAACGAGAAGAAGATCGTGCGATCGCGCTCGAACGACGGACTGAGCACCACATCCAGCAAACCACCCTGCCCGCGCGCCTGCACTTCGGGCAGTCCGGCAATCGGCGCAGAGAGCGTGCCATCGGCGGAAACAACACGCATCCGCCCGGGCCGCTCCGTGACCAGCAGACGCCCATCCGGCAAGAAGGCCAGCGCCCACGGCGTATCCAGTCCGCGAGCCACCTGCACGACCCTGACTCCATCGGCTGCAGCAACTGGCATGCCGCCCACCACTCCGGCAATCAATGCAAGCGCCGCAACGGCACCCGACACCCTGCGACGCACCCTGGCGCCTCGCATCATTTCACCCTTGAATCCCGTCAGACGCATGCTGCTGCCTCCATGATCGACAACGATAACTGCAAGCTCTTCCAAGGCTCAGGCAATATGCGACACAATTCGTTCAAGTAAAACGCATTCAAGGCTATTCAAGCCTTCACCGCCCAAAGACCTGCCCCTAACTCCATGCCGAAGCCATCCTCCATGCTCAGCACCGCACCTGACGCCATCTCAACCGAGCATCCTGCCAGTGAAAAGGCCGATCGCCGCGGTATCCAGTCCATCGAAGTTGGGGGCACCCTGCTGCAGGCCCTGGTGCGCAACGGCACGCCGATGATGCTGAAGGACCTCGCCCGCGAGGCCGGAATGCCGCCGGCCAAGGCACACCCCTATCTCGTCAGCTTCGGCAAGCTTGGCCTGATCGAACAGGATGGGCTCACCGGTCGTTATGGCCTGGGGCCGTTCTCCCTGCAGATGGGGCTTACCGCACTTCACGCACTGGATCCTCTGAAAGCTGCCATGCCCGAGGTGGCGAACTTGGCCGACGATATCCAGTTGAATGTGGCGATTGCGGTCTGGGGCAACCAGGGGCCCACCATCATCCGTATCGAGGAATGCCGCAGGCCCATCCACGTCAACATGCGGCCTGGCACCGTCATGACCCCGCTGATGCTGACTGCCACCGGCCGGGTCTTCGCAGCATTCCTGCCAACGCGCATCACCCGTCCACTGGTCGAGGAAGAACTGGCACGACTGACCAGTGGCGAGCAGCCCGCGCTTCGTATGTCACAACGCCATGTCGACGAAACCCTGGAAGAGGTTCGCCAGCATGGTCTGGCGCGCGCACTCGGTCACCCGATTCCCGGTATCAACGCGTTCTCGGCGCCGGTATTCGATAACAGCGGAGCACTGGCACTGGCCATCACCGCGATGGGCCCCGCCGGCGCATTCGACACGGACTGGAACGGCGATACCGCAAGAAAAGTGCTCAACTGCGCCCGGGCCATTTCCGGGCGCCTGGGCCACACGCAGCACACTTGAAAGCGCCTGGACGAAGGTCTCTGCAGACACCTGTTCTGCCAAGCTCGAGACCTCGTCTGGACAAATACCTGGCGACAGCCAGGCCGTGCCGTCCGGCAGGAATCACTTGTTACCGAAGCGACCGCTCAGATAGGCCGAAAAGGCTTCGCCGATTTCATGGTGACGCAGACCCAGCTCGACCGTTGCCTGCAGGTAACCCAGCTTGGAGCCGCAGTCGTAGCGCACGCCATCGAACTGATAGGACAACACGGCCTCCTCCTTGAGCAGCGAGGCAATCGCATCGGTGAGCTGCAACTCGCCACCGGCACCAGGCTTGAGCGCACGGATATGGTCAAAGATGCGCGGGGTCAGGATGTAGCGACCGACGACGGCCTGGGTCGTGGGTGCATCCTCAGGCTTGGGTTTTTCGATGATGCCGGTCACGCGCTGGACGTTGCCACTTTGCCCCTCTGTGCTGACGATACCGTACTGGCGGGTTTCTTCGCGTGGAACGTTCATGGTGCCCAGCACCGAGCAACGGTGATAGTTGTAGACACCCACCATCTGCTCCATGATCGGTGCAGCACCATGGTTGTCCAGCAGGTCGTCGGCCAGAATGACGGCGAAGGCCTCGTCGCTGACGACGTGGCTGGCGCACAACACCGCATGCCCCAGACCCAACGCCTCAGGCTGACGGATGTAGATGCAGTTAACGCCCTTGGGTACGGTCTTCTTGACGATTTCCAGCAGTTCCTTCTTGCCACGGGCTTCGAGTTCGGTCTCGAGTTCGTAGGCCTTGTCGAAGTGATCCTCGATCGAGCGCTTGGTACGTCCGGTGATGAAGATCATGTCGGTGATGCCTGCAGCAACGGCCTCCTCCACCGCATACTGAATCAAGGGCTTGTCGACGATGGGCAGCATTTCCTTCGGGCTGGCCTTGGTCGCGGGCAGGAAGCGAGTACCCATGCCTGCGACAGGGAATACCGCCTTGGTGACTTTCTTCATGTGTTCGACTCCGCTGTTGTTCTGCTCTTTCGAGTAAAAGGGATGCGATGACGCTCAGGCGACCGTTTGCAGCAGGGCTTGCAGGCCAGCCTCGTCGACGATGGTGATACCGAGCTCCTCGGCTTTCACCAGTTTGGAGCCAGCCTCTTCGCCAGCCACCACATAATCGGTCTTCTTCGATACCGAACCGGCCACCTTGCCGCCCTGGGCTTCGATCAGGGCCTTGGCCTGATCCCGGCTCAAGGTGGGCAGCGTACCGGTCAGTACGAAAGTCTTGCCAGCGAGCTCGCCCGACGGGGCCCGGACGGGTTCGCCCTCATCCCAATGCACGCCGGCGGCACGCAGTTGCTCGATGACTTCCCGGTTGTGATCTTCGCCAAAGAACTCGATGATGCTGCGCGCGACGATCGGACCGACATCCGGCACCTGCAGCAAGGCTTCGGCATCGGCGTCGAGCAAGGCGTCGAGTTTGCCGAAATGCCGAGCCAGATCGCGGGCGGTGGTCTCGCCGACATTGCGTATGCCCAATGCAAAGATGAAGCGTGCCAGCGTCGTGTGACGACTCTTGTGGATCGCTGCGAGCAGGTTCTGCGCCGACTTCTCGCCCATGCGCTCGAGGTTGGCCAGCGCCAGGATACCCAGCTTGTAGATGTCGACCGGCGACTTCACGATCCCGACGTCGACCAGCTGATCAACCAGCTTGTCGCCCAGGCCATCAATATCCATGGCCTTGCGCCCGGCAAAATGCAGCAAGGCCTGCTTGCGCTGGGCGGGGCAGTACAAGCCGCCGGTACAGCGGGCCACCGCCTCGTCCTCGCCGCGTACGACGTGGGAGCCACACACCGGACAGTGCGGAAAACGTTCGATCAGATTGAAACGCGGTAGCTCGCCGGTGCGCCGCTCGACCACCGGTGCCACAACCTCGGGGATCACATCGCCGGCACGCCGGACGATCACCCAGTCGCCAATGCGTACGTCCTTGCGGTCTATCTCGTCCTGATTGTGCAGGGTGGCGTTGGTCACGGTGACGCCCCCCACAAACACCGGCTCCAGCCGGGCAACCGGGGTCAGCGCACCGGTACGGCCGACCTGAACCTCGATGTCTCGCAGCTGGGTGACGGCCTCTTGCGCCGGATACTTGTGTGCCACCGCCCAGCGTGGCTCACGGGTGACAAAGCCAAGTTGTGCCTGCAGGGCACGACGGTTGACCTTGTACACCACACCGTCGATATCGAAGGGCAAGCGCTCGCGCAGAACACCGACCTGGGCGTGAAACTGGGCGAGGCCTTCGGCACCACGCAGCACCGCGCGATGCTCGCACACCGGCAGACCAAAGGCCGCCAGCGCATCAAGCACACCCGCGTGGGTATCCGGCACGGCCCAATCGACGGTTTCACCCAACCCATAGGCAAAGAACGACAAGGGGCGCTGTCGCGCGATGGCCGGATCAAGCTGGCGGATGCTGCCAGCCGCCGCATTACGCGGATTGACGAACACCTTCTCGCCTGCAGCCTGCTGCCTGCGGTTGAGTTGTTCGAAGTCGTCGCGGCGCATGTAGACCTCTCCACGCACCTCAAGCACCGGCGGCGCAATGCCGAGCAGACGAAGCGGAATCGCCCGTACCGTTCGGATGTTGTGGGTGACATCCTCGCCGGTTTCGCCATCACCGCGGGTCGCGGCCTGTATCAGCACGCCGTGTTCATAGCGCAGGTTGATCGCCAGGCCGTCGAACTTCAACTCGGCTGCGTACTCGACTGCCGCATCGCCCTCATCCAGACCCAGTTCGCGCCGCACCCGTGCGTCAAACGCCACCGCACCACTGGCTTCGGTATCAGTCTCGGTGCGTATGGACAGCATCGGTACGCGATGACGCACCGAGGCGAACTGCGGCAATGGCTTGCCACCCACCCTCAGCGTGGGCGAATCGGGCTCGCGAAGTTCGGGGTGGTCCCGCTCGAGCGTCTGCAGCTCCCGGAACAGACGGTCATATTCAGCGTCCGGCACCGTCGGCGCATCAAGCACGTAGTAGGCATGATCGTGCCGCACCAGCTCGGCACGCAGTTCTGCCGCACGTGCGGCCAGGGCTCCGTCTGCTGTCATCATGCCGAGAACAGTCGACGCGCCAGCGGGCCTCCCGCGGGAATGCGCTGACTGGCCATATGGTCCTGGAACTGCAGGATCTGCGCCTTGATCAGACCCGCCGCATCCGGCCCGAAGGCCGCACGGTTGTCATCGACCACCACACCGTTGAGCGCACCAGCCAGCTGATTGGCAAAGGTCATCATGCGTTCGAACACGGTGGCGCCATTGGCCACGCAAGGCACGTCGATGACCAGGGTCAGGCCACTGGTCTGCAGATGGCGCATCTCATCCTGCACGAACAAGCCCGGCTCCATGTTGCACAGCGTAAACAGGCTCTTGCCTTCTTCATCGACTGCATGGAAGGCACCATCGCCATTGAGCACCAGACCTTCAACTTCAGCCAGTCCGCGGATCTTGGTACCCGCAAAGGGCTGGCCGTTGGCGGTCACGACGTTGATGCCGATCTGTACATCGACATCTGCGCAGAAGCGGTCGAGTTCAGTCGCATTGCCGAGCGCCTCGGTGCGCGACGGCAACCCTGCCGGCACCGCCAGGAACTGCTCGGCCACACGCTGCACGCCACCGGAGAAACGCAGGTAGTCCGCTTCACCGATCGGACCGCGGCGATCAACCAGTTGCAGCGCGGCGCAGAACCAATGATGGGTACCCGCCGAATGCGCATTCAACGGCTGCCACAGATTGGCCGCATCATCAAAGGCAAACCAGCGCACCGTCTTGCTCAGCCCGTCCAGCGCACCGCGCTGCGCCTCCCACAGCTTTGGAGCGTCCAGCGGTTCGATGGCCTCGATGCGGATGATGCAATCCGCACGCTCATCCAGCACCTCGGGCAGGTCCGGCAAGACCCTGCGCGGCGCAGCAGCGGCAAAAGAGGGTGCCGTGTCGCCGATCACCGGTTCGCGCTCGCCGGGCTCCTTGCGGTCTGCCTTGCGGGCCTCTGCCGGTGCTTCGCCCGGCTCGAGCAACACATCGCGATGGTCGGACTTGAATGCCTTTTCCGCCTGTCTGCGATGCTTGCGCTCCTGCCATTTGTTATAGGCCACGATGGCAACGAAGGCTGCCACGCCGGCCCCGATCAATCCCATCTGCAGTTCGCTGTCCATAAGTCTTCCTGTTGTTACGCTGCGGCCGACTCGGCCAGTCGCAACGCCTCTTCAATATCCACTTCCACAACGCGCGAGACGCCTTGCTCCTGCATGGTCACGCCGACCAGCTGCTGGGCAATCTCCATCGTGATCTTGCTATGGCTGATGAAAATGAATTGCGTCTGCGATGACATACGCTTCACCATCTGCCCATAGCGTTCGGTATTCGTATCGTCCAGCGGTGCGTCGACCTCGTCAAGCATGCAGAATGGTGCCGGATTGAGCTGGAACATCGCAAACACCAGCGCGATCGCTGTCAATGCCTTCTCACCACCAGACAAAAGCTGGATCGACGCGTTCTTCTTGCCTGGCGGCTGTGCCACGATCTGGATACCGGCATCGAGGATTTCGTCGCCGGTCAGCACCAGCTCGGCCCGCCCGCCCCCGAACAACTGCGGGAACAAGGTCGAGAACTGCCGATTGACCGTATTGTAGGTCTCTTGCAGTTGTTCGCGGGTTTCCCGGTCGATGCGCCGGATGGCATCCTCCAGCGTGGAAATCGCCTGCAGCAGGTCATCGGTCTGGGCATCGAGATAGCCCTTGCGCTCGCTCGCCGCACGCAGTTCGTCCAGCGCCGCAAGGTTGACCGCGCCAAGCTCGGCAATCTCGCGCGCCAGTCGGGCCACCTCGCGCTGCAGCGTGGTTTCCTTGGGGTCGGTCGCCAGCAGCGGCGCCAGTGCGTTCTCGTCTGCCCCAGCCTCGACCAGCCGCTCGTCGAACTGGGCCGATGCCATCTCGGCCGCCTGCACCGCAAGCCGCAGCTCGGCCACCCGATTGCGGATCGGCACGGCTTCCTGCTCGGTACGCATGCGCAGCTCTTCCGTCTGGCGCAGGCTGGCGGTGATTTGTTCGAGCGCATCGCGCCGGGCGGCCAGCGCGGTTTCGCGACTGGCGCGCAGACCAAGGGCGGTCTGCAAGGCATCGTGGCTGCGCCCCTCGTCAGTGGCTTCGAGTTCCTGCTCGCGGGCACGACGCTCAGTCTCGATACGCTCCAGCTGCTCGATCGCCAGTTGCAGGTTGCGTGCGATATCGTCGAGCTTGCCCGCGCATTCCCGCTCGGAGAACCGCGCCTCCTGCAGCTCACGCGCGCACGCCTGCTCCAGCGCACGCAACTCACGCAGCGACTGCTCGCGCTCGCGCATCACCTCCATCGCTGCATCGAGTCGATGAGCCTGCAATTCGGCCAATTCAGCGGCACGTCCGTGCTCAAGCTCAGCCCGGGTCTGGTGTTCGCGCTCAGTGGCTTCGAGATGCACCAGATCGCCCAGATCGTGCTCCAGCTGGGCACAGCGTTCATCGGCGCGGCTGCGGGCCTGGCTGAGCTTGAGCACCTCGACCTGCTCGGCATGCACCTGTGCCTGCGCCGTCTGCACTTCACGGCGGAGATGATTGATGCGGTCCTGAAGTTCCGTAGCGGCGGCTTCCGCTACCGTCAACGCTTCATGAGCACGCGCCGCTTCCTCGTCAAGCGCGACGTGTTGTTCGGTCAGCTGATCGATGTCGCGCTGACGCTCCATCACGCCATGGGTACGACTGTCGGGCACGAAGTGCGTCAAGGAGTGGCGGGTCAATACCTGGCCTTGCTGGCTGACAAGGCAAACGCCGACCTGAAGCTGCTCCCGGACAGGCAAATGCTCGTCCAGCCGATCGACCACGAAGCACCCGCTCAGCCAGCCCTCCAGCAGCGGACGCAGCGTCACATCGGTCAGCGTGACCTTGTCGATCAGCGCCTGCGCACTCGCCGGTGCGACGAAGGCGGCAGCCCCATTGGTGCCGTCAATGAAACCCAGCGCCAGCGAGTCGGGCGGCAGCTCATCGAGCATGCTGCGGGCAACACCGTCAGCCTGCGCGCCCTCGACGGTCAGCGCGGCCAGACGCTCGCGCAACACGGCTTCGACGGCCGACTCCCAGCCGGGCGCCACCCGCAGCGCACGCCAGAGCGGTGGAAGGCTGTCGAAGCCCAGGCGTTTGAGCCAGTCACCCAGCTTGCCCTGTGACTGCACCTTGGCCTGAAGCTGCATCAGTGCGTCCCGGCGCGCGCGCAACTCGGTGAGCCGGCGCTGAACCGCGCGCTCAGACTCCATCGCGGCCTTGAGCGCAGCCTGCGCCTCAGGCTGACGCGCCTGCAACACCATCAGTTCATGCTGTTGTGCCTCGAGCGCATCCTTCATGGCTTCGAGTCTGGCCTCGCGTTCGGCCACCATCACTGCGTCCGGCCCCTGGATAGCGCCTCGTTCGGCTTCAAGCCGCGCCCTGCGTTGTTGCAGGGCATCGAGCGCACGGGCCGCACTTGCACGGTTGGCTTCCTCTACCCGCAACTGCTGCTCGGTTTGCGCCAGCTCACGCCGGGCAGTGGTCACCGTCGCCTCGGCGGACTGGCGGGCAGATTCAGCGTCGGGCAAGCGGTCGGCGATCTCGACATGCCGCCCGTCGGCCTGCTCGACCCTCATCGCGGCGTTTTCGGCCAGTTCGTGCCAGCGCGTACGCTCTTCGGTCAGGGAAGACTGTCGTGCCTGCCAGTGCGTCCGATCGATTTCCAGCTGGGTCAGGCGGGCTTCCAGACGTCGCCGCGCCTCGCCCAGGTGCTGCAGCTCGGTTTCCAGACGGGCCACTTCGGCACTGACCGCGAACAGGTCACTTTGCGCACCATGAACGGCCTCTGACGCGCCCAGATGCGCCTCGCGCGCCTGTTCGACCGCAGCCTCGAGCTCCTGCAGACGGGCGCTGTCGGTTTCGATGCGTGAGGTATTGCGGTTAAGCTCGTCCGCCAGGCGCATCTGCTCGGCACGTGCCTCGTTGCGCTTGATCAGCCACAACAGTTGCTGCTTCTCGACGTGCGCGTTGTTCAGCGCATGGAAACGCTCGGCAACTGCAGCCTGGGCCTCGAGATGACCGATGCGCTCACCCAGTTCCATCCGGATGTCGTCAAGCCTGGCCAGGTTGTCACGGGCATCCGACAGGCGGCCTTCGGTTTCCTTACGGCGCTCGCGGTATTTGGTGACGCCCGCAGCCTCCTCCAGGAAACCGCGAATCTCTTCAGGTCGCGCCTCGATGATGCGCGAAATCATGCCCTGCTCGATAATGGCGTAAGCACGCGGCCCCAGCCCGGTACCGAGAAACAGGTCAATCACGTCCTTGCGACGGACGTGGACGTTGTTGATGTAGTAGGTGGACTCACCACTGCGGTCGAGCACGCGCTTGACCGAGATCTCGGCATAACGCGACCACTGTCCGGCCGCACGCCCCTCCTGATTGTCGAACACCAGCTCCACGCTGGCACGCGACACCGGTTTGCGCGTGGTCGACCCATTGAAGATCACGTCCTGCATCGACTCGCCACGCAAGGCGGATGCGCGCGTCTCGCCCAACACCCAGCGCACGGCGTCGATGATGTTCGACTTGCCGCAGCCATTGGGGCCCACCACGCCGACCAGATTGCCTGGCATCTGCACGGTGGTTGGATCGACGAAGGTTTTGAATCCGGCGAGTTTGAGCTTGGAAAGCCGCACGTCAGAGCGCTTGATCGGTAAGGAATACAGATGGAATGCCTGCTGCACCGGGTGATCCGGAGCCGCCGGCAAGGCGTCGCATGATAACATCTTCGGCCTTCATGACCCGTCCGCCGCTTCCGGCAAAAAGTGTTCCAAAGTGAATCCGAACCTGACCCGTCTGCATTCCTATCCGTTCGAGAAATTGCGCCACCTGTTTGATGGCCTGACCCCGCCCGCCGGTTTCAGCCCCATCCGGCTGTCGATCGGCGAACCCCAGCACCCGACACCGGCCTTCATCCGGCAAGCCATCGCTGATCAGCTGGACGGGTTGGCCACCTATCCCACCACCTTGGGGGGTATCGAGGTCCGCCAGGCCATTGCAAGCTGGCTTCAGCGCCGCTACGCACTGCCCGCAATCAATCCCGCGACCCAGGTTTTGCCGGTCAATGGCTCACGCGAAGCCTTGTTTGCCTTCGCCCAATGTGTGGTCGACCCCAGCCGCAACGGCGCCAAGGTACTGTGTCCCAACCCTTTCTACCAGATCTACGAAGGGGCGGCTTTTCTGGCAGGCGCAGAGCCGGTATTCATCAATAATGTTGCGGATAACAACTTCGGCTCCGATTTCGCCGCGGTCACCGAGGACGTCTGGCGCGACGTGCAACTTGTCTATGTCTGCTCGCCCGGCAACCCGACCGGCCGGGTGCTGTCGCTCGACGAGTGGCAGCATCTGTTCGAACTATCGGACCGACATGATTTCGTCATCGCTGCCGACGAATGCTATTCCGAGATTTACTTCGACGATGCGGCACCGCCGATTGGCGCGCTCGAAGCCGCAAGCCGGCTGGGCCGCAGCGACTTCCGCAACATCGTGATGTTCTCCAGCCTGTCCAAACGCTCGAACGTACCCGGACTGCGCTCAGGCTTTGTCGCCGGCGATGCACGCATCCTGAAGGACTTCCTGCTCTACCGCACATACCACGGCTGCGCGATGAGCACCACCGTGCAAGCCGCCTCGGCGCTGGCATGGAACGACGAAGCGCATGTCGTCGAAAACCGCCGCCTCTACCGTGAAAAATTCGCCCGTGTCACCCCGATGCTGGCGCGCTGGCTGGATGTATCCCTGCCCGACGCCGGCTTCTACCTGTGGGCGCGGACACCGATTGCCGACACCGAATTCGCTCGCCGGCTGCAGGCCGAATATAATGTAACCGTCCTGCCCGGCAGCTATCTCGCCCGTGAATCCGGGGGCATCAACCCCGGCGCGGGCTTCGTGCGCATCGCGCTGGTTGCCGACACCCCCGAGTGCGTCGAAGCGGCCGAGCGCATTGTCGCCTTCTGTCAAAAACTGTAAGAGAGTCCCCAATGCAAGACTTGCAAGCCATCATCGATACCGCCTTCGACACCCGCGCCAGCCTGTCGCCCTCTTCCGCCCCCGCCGAAGTACGCAATGCGGTGGAAGCCGTCATTGCCGGCCTCGATGCCGGCACCCTGCGCGTCGCCGAGAAGAAGGACGGCCAGTGGGTGGTGAACCAGTGGATCAAGAAGGCCGTGCTGATCTCCTTCCGCCTGCGTGATAACGAAATCATGCCGGCCGGCAGCCTCAACTTCTTCGACAAGGTGCAAACCAAGTTCGGTGACTACACCCCGGAGCAGTTCCAGCAGGGTGGTTTCCGCGTCGTGCCACCTGCCGTGGCACGCAAGGGCAGCTTCATTGGCAAGAACGTGGTGCTGATGCCGTCCTATGTCAACATCGGCGCTTATGTCGATGAGGGCACCATGGTGGACACCTGGGCTACCGTCGGCTCCTGCGCCCAGATCGGCAAAAATGTGCACCTCTCCGGCGGTGTCGGTATCGGCGGCGTGCTCGAGCCCGTTCAGGCCGGTCCGGTCATCATCGAGGACAACGTCTTCGTCGGTGCCCGCTCGGAAGTGGTCGAAGGCGTGATCATCGAGGAAAACGCCGTGCTGTCGATGGGCGTGTACATCGGCCAGAGCACCAAGATCTACGACCGCGAAACGGGCGAAGTCCACTACGGTCGCGTACCTGCCGGCTCGGTGGTGGTGCCGGGCAGCCTGCCCTCCGCCGATGGCAAGTACAGCCTGTACTGCGCCGTCATCGTCAAGAAGGTTGACGCCCAGACCCGCGCCAAGACCGCGATCAACGACCTGCTGCGCGCCTGATCCTCAACCGCGCCAATGCGGGGCCTTGGCCCCGCCTCATCCTCTCGTAGATGGAGTTCGTCCCGATGATTTTCGACAAGCTGTTCCAGCTCATGGCCGAAAAGGTGGCCTCGGACATCTTCATCACCGCTGGCGCCCCGATCCACATCAAGATCCAGGGGCACACCATGCCGATCAATCAGCAGATCATGGAACCGGCCATGATTCAGAAGATGATCTACGAGATGATGTCGCCCGAACAGATCGAGCGTTTCGAACGCGACAAGGAACTGAACCTGTCCTTCGGGCGCCGGGATGTGGGCAACTTTCGCGTCAACGTGTTCTGGCAGCGCAACTCGGTCGCCATCGTGGTGCGCTTCATCCAGGGCGATATTCCGTCCGTCGCCGAGCTGGGCCTACCGTCCACGCTCAGCGATGTGGTGATGGAAAAGCGCGGTCTGGTGCTGGTCGTCGGTGCCACCGGTTCGGGCAAATCCACCACGCTGGCGTCGATGATCGACCACCGGGTGCGCAATCGCTCGGGACACATCCTGACCGTCGAAGACCCGATCGAATACCTGTTCAAGCATCGCAAATCCATCGTCAACCAGCGCGAGGTCGGCATCGACACGCTGAGCTGGCATGAGGCCCTGCGCAACGCGATGCGGCAAGCACCTGACTGCATCCTGATCGGCGAAATCCGCGATCGCGAAACCATGCAGGCCGCCCTCGCCTATTCGCAGACCGGCCACCTGTGCCTGGCCACCCTGCACGCCAACAATGCCTATCATGCATTGAACCGCATCGTTAACTTCTTCCCGCTGGAAAACCGGCCGCTGCTGTATCTCGACCTCTCGGTCGCCCTGCGCTGCATCATTTCGCAGCGTCTGGTGCGCAAGCCCGATGGCAAACGCACGCCCGCGGTCGAAACCCTGATGAATACCCGCCACATCTCCGAGCTGATCGAGCGTGGCGAGCTCAATGAAATCAAGGAGGCCATGGAACAAAGCCTGGCGCCAGGGTCACAGACCTTCGAACAGGACCTGTTCCGGCTTTACCACGAGAAGATCATCACGCTGGACGAAGCCCTGGCCAATGCCGACTCGCCGACCAATCTGTCGTGGTTGATCAATAATGCCCAACTGGGCAACGACTCGAAGGCAGCAGCCGACACGCGTAACAAACCCACACTCGATTTCGAGAACACCGATCCGGAAGGCGCATCCTTCCGCGAATTTACCTTGCACATCGACGATCACCCACAACGGTGATCCGCTTCCAGAACAAGATGACACCCATCCCCGACACCCCTACCTTCAAGCTTGCCTGCGAGTTGATCGCACGCCATTCGGTGACCCCGGAGGACGCCGGCTGCCTTGATTTGATCGCTTCCCGTCTGGCACCACTGGGTTTCAAGCTCGAGCGTATTGACACTGGCGGCGTCTGCAACCTTTGGGCACGGCGTGGCGATACAGCACCGGTACTGTGCTTCGCCGGTCATACCGACGTCGTTCCCACCGGCCCTGTCGAACGCTGGGATTCCGCTCCTTTCGAGCCGACCGTCCGCGACGGCAGGCTTTATGGACGCGGAGCCGCCGACATGAAGACCTCGCTGGCCGCCTTCGTCACCTCGATCGAGCGCTTCATTGCCGCACACCCCGACCACACCGGCAGCATCGCATTGTTGCTGACCTCCGACGAGGAAGGCATCGCGACCCACGGCACGGTCAAGGTTGTCGAAGCACTCGCGGCTCGCGGCGAGTTGCTCGATTACTGCGTGGTCGGCGAACCGACCTCGGTCGACCGACTGGGCGACATGATCAAGAACGGCCGGCGGGGGTCCTTGTCCGGTACCTTGCGGGTCAAGGGTGTACAAGGCCATGTTGCCTACCCGCATCTGGCACGCAACCCCATTCACGAGCTGGTACCGGCACTGGCCGAACTTGCGGCCGAATGCTGGGACGAAGGCAATGAATTTTTCCCGCCGACCACCTGGCAGGTGTCCAATATCCACGCAGGCACCGGCGCCAATAACATCATCCCTGGTGAATGCGAGGTGTTGTTCAATTTCCGCTTTGGTTCGGTCAGCAGTGCCGACGAACTCAAGGCCCGTGCCGAGGCCATTCTCGACAAACACGGTCTGAACTACGACCTGAGCTGGCACCTGTCGGGCAAGCCGTTCATCACCGGCCGGGGACAACTTGTGGGTGCGTTGAGCACTGCCATCCAGGACACGCTGGGTGTCGAGACCGAGCTGTCCACGACTGGCGGCACCTCTGACGGGCGTTTCATTGCCGACATCTGCAAGGAAGTCGTCGAGTTCGGCCCGGTCAATGCCAGCATTCACAAGATCAACGAGTGTGTCGCGGTTGACGCCGTCGAGCCCCTGTCCGAAATCTATTTCCGCACCCTGCGTACCCTTCTTGCCGCCTGAGGCCCCATGACCCATCACGACCACGAACACCACGAAGACGAGCACGAACACGAGAGCGGCCCACTGGCCGAACTCGTCACCGTGCGCGACTGGCTACGCTATGCCGTAACGCGATTCAATCGTGCCGGCATCTTCTGCGGCCATGGGGTTACCGACGTATTTGACGAAGCTGCCTGGCTGATCCTGTCCTCCCTCGCCCTGCCGCTGGAACGACTGGACCCCTTCCTTGATGCCTGCATTCCCTCGGACGAACGCCAGGCCCTGTTCGACAATATCGAACGGCGAGCCGTTGAGCGCATCCCCACCGCTTATCTTGTCAACGAGGCCTGGCTGGGACAGTATCGTTTTCATGTTGATGAACGCGTGATCGTGCCCAGGTCGTTCTTTGCCGAGCTGCTGGATGACGGTTTTTCGCCCTGGGTCGAAGATCCCCAGACCGTCACCAGTGCCCTGGACCTCTGCACCGGTTCGGGCTGCCTCGCAATCCTGATGGCCCAAGCCTTTCCCAATGCCGATGTGGTCGCCGTCGATCTGTCGGAGGACGCGCTGGCGGTCGCCCGCCGCAATGTCGATGACTACGGGTTGAACGATCAGATTGAACTGGTGCACAGTGATCTGTTCGACGCAATTGGCGACCGTCGTTTTGACCTGATCATCAGCAATCCACCATACGTCACCGCAGACGCAATGGCCGCCTTGCCACCCGAATACCTGCATGAGCCACACATGGCGCTGGCGGCAGGTGAAGACGGGCTGGATATCGTCCGCCGCCTGATTGCCGAAGCCGCGACGCACTTACATCCTGAAGGCATACTTGCGGTCGAAATCGGGCACAATCGCGACCTTGTCGAAAACGCCTTCCCCGATCTACCCTTCAGTTGGCTGTCCACCGAAGGTGGTGAAGACATGGTTTTTCTGCTCAAACGGGAAGACCTGCCGGGCGGCAAGGCTTGAGAAGCGGCGGGCTGATGGCTGCCGCGGTAATAAGAAACTAGCGGACTGAATCAAGAAATGGCCATGGACCGCCCCATCCTGCTCATCGAAGACAACCCCGACGACGAAGCCCTGACACTCAGAGCCTTCGGTAAGAATGGGATCACCAACCCGGTGGTCATCGCGCGTGACGGCGTGGAGGCCATCGACTACCTGAACGGCACCGGTACCCACGCAGGTCGAGACCTGACGGTGATGCCGGTGTTGATCCTGCTCGATCTCAAACTTCCCAGAATCGATGGACTTGAGGTACTCAGGCGGATTCGTGCCGGCGAACATACGGCGTTGCTGCCCGTGGTGGTGTTGACCACCTCACGAGAAACACGCGATCTGCAACAGGCTTATCGCTTGGGTGCGAACAGCTATATCCGCAAGCCGGTTGATTACGAGCGCTTCATCCAGGTGGTTGGGCAGCTGGGGGTGTATTGGCTGACCATCAACGAAACCACTGAAACAGCCGCCCACGGTCCATACTGAAACATTGAGGGGCGCCTCGGCGCCCCTCGGTGGCCCGGGTCTGCACTGGCCGCCTTCCCTTGTGAGCCGCTGGCACGTTCAGGAAACCTCGTCAATCCAGGCTTGCTGGATGGCCTCAAGAATGCGCTCGCCACAATGCTTGGGATCGTCGTCAAACTCGGGCAAGGCCATCACCCATTGCATCAGATCGACAAAATTGAGCTTGAGCGGATCCACCTCAGGATGAGCTTCGCTCAGTTGAATCGCGATTTCCTGCACTTCGGTCCATTTCATCAGTGCTTGCCCTCCCGCGCCATGTTGATGGTGTAGCGTGGGATCTCGACCACCAGCGGCGTCTCTGCCACCAGAGCCTGGCAGGATAGCCGCGATTGAGGCTCCAGCCCCCACGCCTTGTCCAGCAGATCTTCCTCTTCTTCCTCTGCCTCGTTAAGGCTGTCGATACCTTCCCGCACGATCACATGACAGGTGGTGCACGCACAGGACTTCTCGCAGGCGTGCTCAATTTCGATGCCGTTCTCGAGCAAGGCATCACAGATCGAGGTGCCGGCAGCGGCCTCGATCACCGTGCCATCCGGGCACAGCTCGACATGGGGCAGTACTATGATCTGGGTCATACCTGAATCTCGTCTATCTTCTGGCCAGCCAACGCCGCGCGGATGGAGTTGTCCATACGGCGGGCAGCAAATTCGTCGGTTTCGCGCGCAAGCGTCTCGATGCCGGTCTTGAGCGCACGATGATCCTTGCCGTCACGCAATTTGCGCAGCGTGTCGATGGCAGCATCAATTTGCGCACGCTCGCCAGCATCAAGCAAATGTCCGTCGCTTGCCAACGCCTGCTCGGTCGCCTCGATGACCCGATCAGCCTCCACCTGCTGTTCGCGCAAGGCACGCGCCAGCATGTCGTCCTCGGCACGTTCGACGCCCGCCTTCAGCATGCCGGCAATCTCGTCATCCGACAGCCCATAGGACGGCTTGACCAGCACACTGGCCTCAACCCCGGATGACATCTCGCGGGCAGAAACCGACAACAAACCATCGGCGTCAACCTGGAAGGTCACACGAATCCGCGCGGCACCGGCCACCATGGGCGGAATGCCACGCAACTCGAAACGCGCCAGCGAACGACAGTCGGCAACCAGTTCGCGCTCGCCCTGAACCACGTGGAAGGCCATTGCAGTCTGGCCGTCCTTGAACGTGGTGAATTCCTGGGCGCGGGCGATCGGCAGTGTGGCGTTGCGCGGCACCACTTTTTCCACCAGGCCTCCCATGGTCTCGAGTCCCAGCGACAGCGGGATGACGTCCAGCAACAACCAGTCGTCCTCATCCGCCGCCCGGTTGCCGACCAGGGCATTGGCCTGCATCGCGGCACCAAGCGCAACAACCTTGTCGGGGTCGAGATTGGTCAGTGGCTCCTGGCCGAAGTACTCGGCCACCGCACGCTGAATGTGCGGCATCCGGGTGGCACCACCCACCATCACCACACCCTTGATGTCTTCTGGGGCCAGACCCGCGTCGCGCAGGGCCTTGCGCACCGGGCCCAAGGTCTTCTGCACCAGATGCCGGGTCATCTCCGCGAACTGGTCGCGAGTGACGACCAGGTCCACCACTTCGCCAGAGCCAAGCTTCACGTGAATCGGTGCTTCCTCGCAGGAGGTGAGCAACTCCTTGGCTTCCCGCGCCTTGATCTGCAATCGACGACCATCTTCAGAGGAAGGCGGATCAATTGCAGCCTGGTCGAGCATCCAGCAAAACAGGCGATGATCGAAATCATCGCCGCCCAATGCGGCATCGCCATTGGTAGACAGGACTTCGAACACGCCGCGGGTCAGTTTCAGGATCGAGAGGTCGAAGGTCCCTCCGCCCAGGTCGTAGACCGCATAAACACCCTCCGCTGCGTTGTCCAGACCATAGGCCACAGCCGCAGCCGTCGGCTCATTGAGCAGACGCAGTACTTCAAGGCCGGCCAGTCGGGCCGCATCCTTGGTGGCTTGACGCTGGGCCTCATCGAAATAAGCCGGTACGGTGATCACGGCACCCGTCAAGGTGCCGCCCAGGCTGGCCTCGGCACGTTCGCGCAGCGCGCGCAGGATTTCGGCAGACACCTCGACCGGGCTTTTCACCCCCTGAATGGTGCGAAGACGCACCATACCGGGGCTGTCTTCGAAGTCGTAGGGCATGGTCTCGACATGCGCCACATCCTTCAGACCCCGGCCCATGAAACGCTTGACCGAGACAATGGTGTTCTTGGGGTCGGTAGCCTGAGCTTTGGCTGCGGCCAGGCCGACATCGACACTGCCGTCGGCACGATAGCGGACGATGGATGGCAGCATGGCGCGACCAGTGTCATCGGCCAGACAGACAGCGATGCTGTTGCGCACCGTCGCCACCAGCGAATTCGTAGTGCCAAGGTCGATGCCGACGGCAAGCCGGTGCTGGTGCGGCTCGGTCGACATCCCGGGTTCAGCGATCTGCAACAAGGCCATCAGGGCTTTCCAGGTTCAGGTCTCGAGCGCCTCTAGGGCGTCGTCGATCTCGTGTTGTAGTTTCTCGATGAACATCAGGCGGCGCACGGTATCGGCTGCAGCGTCAAAGTCGGCCTTGTCGTCAAGTGCATGTCCAAGTCCGGCCATGACCTCTTTCGAGTGCGTCCGCAGGCGGACATGCAGGCTTTCCAGTGCATCGACATCACCCGCCTGGCGCGCCTCCTCAACGGCTTCACGCCACTCCATCTGCTCCATCAGAAACGCAGGGGACATGGCAGTGTTGGTTTCCAGCCCCGCATCCACACCCGCGAGCTCCAGCAGGTATTGCGCCCTGGGCAAGGGCTTGCGCAAGGTGCGATAGCCCTCGTTCACCCGCGTGGCCCACTGCATCGAAGCGCGCTTTTCGGCATCGGACAGATGGGCGTGACGGTCAGGATGCACCCTGGCCTGCAACTCGTGCCAAGCTTGATCGAGCTTGGCCTCGTCGATTGCGAAGGCGCGCGGCAAGCCGAAAAGACCAAAGAAATCCTGCTTGAGGTCGATGCTCATGCCAGCTTAAACCTGCGCACAGGGATCAGACATTGAAGCTTTCGCCACAACCGCATTGATCCTTGACGTTCGGGTTGTTGAACTTGAAACCTTCGTTCAAGCCCTCGCGGACAAAGTCCAGCTCGGTGCCTTCAAGATAGGGCAAGCTCTTCGGGTCGATGATCACCTTGACGCCATGGCTGTCGAAAACCAGATCTTCGTCCTGCGTTTCGTCGACGAATTCGAGCTTGTAAGCCATCCCGGAACAACCCGACGTCTTCACGCCCAGTCGAATTCCGACACCCTTGCCCCGTTTAGCGATGAAACCGGCAACATGCTTTGCAGCGCTGGCGGACAGCGTAACGCCCATGATCATTCCCCTCGTTCAGAGCTCGTGTTTCTTGCGGTAATCAGCCACCGCCGCCTTGATCGCATCCTCTGCAAGGATGGAGCAATGGATTTTAACCGGCGGCAGTGCCAGTTCTTCGGCAATCTGTGTGTTCTTGATCTCGAGTGCCTGATCCAGGGTCTTGCCCTTGACCCACTCGGTCACCAGCGAGCTGGAAGCAATTGCCGAGCCACAACCATAGGTTTTGAACTTGGCGTCTTCGATCACACCATCCTTGCCGACCTTGATCTGCAGCTTCATCACATCGCCACAGGCCGGGGCGCCCACCATGCCGGTGGCGACGGTATCGTCATCCTTGGCAAAGGCGCCGACGTTGCGGGGATTCTCGTAGTGATCCAGAACTTTTTCGCTGTAAGCCATGATGTTTCTCCTGCCAGATGTTTAGTGAGCCGCCCACTGCACCGTATCGAGATCGATGCCGTCCTTGAACATCTCCCACAGCGGGGACAGTTCGCGCAGCTTGCCGATCTTCTTGTGCAACAGGTCGATGGTGAAGTCGATCTCTTCTTCGGTGGTGAAGCGGCCGATGGTGAAGCGGATCGAGCTGTGTGCAAGTTCGTCGTTGCGGCCCAGGGCGCGCAGCACATAAGAAGGCTCAAGGCTGGCCGAGGTACATGCCGAACCCGACGACACCGCAATATCCTTGATCGCCATGATCAGCGACTCGCCCTCGACGTAAGCGAAGGAGATGTTGAGATTGTGCGGCACGCGATGCTCGAGGTCGCCGTTGATATAGGTGGCCTCGATATCGGTCAAGCCTTTCAGCAGCTTGTCACGCAGACCCCGGACACGCTCGTTCTCGCTCGCCATCTCTTCACGAGCGATGCGGAAGGCCTCGCCCATACCAACGATCTGGTGGGTTGCCAGCGTACCCGAACGCAAGCCGCGCTCGTGACCGCCACCATGCATCTGCGCCTCCAGGCGGACGCGCGGTTTGCGCCGCACATACAGCGCGCCGATGCCCTTGGGACCGTAGGTCTTGTGCGCAGAGAAGCTCATCAGATCGACCTTGAGCTTCTCCAGATCAATTTCGACCTTGCCAGTTGCCTGTGCCGCGTCGACATGGAAGATGATGCCGCGCTCACGGCACAACTCACCGATCTCGGCGATGGGCTGGACCACACCGACTTCGTTGTTGACGAACATCACCGACACCAGGATGGTGTCCGGACGCAAGGCAGCCTTGAACGCTTCGAGGTCGACGAGGCCGTTCTCCTGCACATCGAGGTAAGTCGCTTCGAAGCCCTCACGCTCAAGTTCGCGCACGGTATCGAGTACTGCCTTGTGCTCGGTCTTCAGCGTGATGACGTGCTTGCCCTTCCCCTTGTAGAAGTGCGCAGCACCCTTGATCGCAAGGTTGTTCGACTCGGTCGCGCCGGAGGTCCAGATGATCTCCTTCGAATCGGCATTGACCAACGCGGCGACCTGCTCCCGGGCATCCTCCACGGCTTTTTCCGCCGCCCAGCCAAAGGCATGCGAACGGCTGGCCGGGTTGCCGAACTGCTCGGTCAGCCAGGGAATCATGGCCTGCGCAACGCGCGGATCAACCGGCGTAGTGGCCGAATAATCGAGATAGATCGGAAACTTCAGCATTACGTTTCTCCGCAGATTCGTCGTATCGGTTCAGACTGCCATCGCAGCCAGGTTCTTCAGTTCAGCAACCGTGTGCACCAGCACATCGGCAAAGTGTTCAATCTGTTCGGCGGTGGTATCCCGGCCAAAACTGACCCGGACCGCACCACGGGCAAAATCCGGCTCAACCCCCATCGCAAGCAAGGCATGCGAGGGCTCTGGATTGGCACTCGAGCACGCCGAGCCGCTGGCGCAGGCAAAGCCGGCCCGGTCGAGTTTGCCCACCAGGGTTTCACCATCGATCCCCTCGAAGGCGAAAAAGCTGGTGTTGGGCAGGCGCTCGGCACGTGCCGAAAACACGCAAGCGCCCTCAGCCAGCAGTCGCCCCTCGAGATTCTGCCTTAATTCGCTCAGGCGCTCAGCTTCACTCGCCTGACGGATCACTGCACGCTCGCAGGCAATACCGAAGCCGACGATCGCAGCAATATTCTCGGTACCGGAACGCAAACCGCGCTCCTGCCCGCCACCTGCAATCAAAGGCGCCAACTCCACACGCTTGTCCACAATCAAGGCACCTGCACCGACCGGCCCACCGATCTTGTGAGCCGACAGTGTGATCGCGTTGACACCCAGTGTACGGAAGTCAATCGGCACCTTGCCCAGCGCCTGGACCGCATCGCTGTGCATCCACGCTCCACCCTGGCGGACTTGCGCGGCCAGCGTCGCGACATCCTGCATCACGCCAGTTTCGTTGTTGGCCAACATCACCGACACCAGCGAAGGCCGAGCCTCCAGTGTGGCGCGCCAGTCCGCCTGCTGCAGGCGTCCTTCCTGATCCACCGCGATCTCACGCATCACCCAACCGGAGCGACGCAACTGACGTGCCGGCTCTCGGACACAGGGATGCTCGATCGCGCTGATCGCAATCAACCCCTGCTTCATTGCGGCAGCTGCACCCTTGATGAAAAGGTTGTTGGCTTCCGAGCCGCCGCTGGTAAAGATCACTTCAGTCGGATGCGCGCCGACTGCCGCCGCCACCCGACCACGTGCGTCGTCGACTGCAGCCCGTGCCTGGCGCCCGTACTCATGACGACTGGAGGCATTGCCAAAGCGCGTACCCAGCCAGGGCAACATGGCTTCCAGCACTTCCGGATCAAGCGGTGTGCTGGCATTCCAGTCGAGGTAGATCGGCGCAAACATGGCGTTCATCCGCTCAGGCCGCCGCTGCCTCACGCAGCGAAATGGCTGCACGACGACGTACATCCTTGAGCACATTGACATCCGGATCCGGCTTCACTTCGCGCTCGACCAGCGCACCCAACGTGACCGAGTCGAGATAGGCGTACATGCGCTTGTTGAGATTGGTCCACAGATCGTGTGTCATGCAGCGATGTTCGTCGTGGCAGTTCTGCTTGCCGCCGCACAGCGTGGCATCGAGCGGCTCATCAACGGCAATGATGATGTCGGTCACCGTGATGTCGCGCATGTCACGCGCCAGGCGATAACCACCACCCGGGCCGCGCACGCTGGTCACCAGCTTGTAGCGCCGCAACTTGCCGAACAGCTGCTCCAGATAGGAAAGGGAGATCTTCTGGCGTTCGGCGATACCGGCCAGCGTCACCGGCCCCTCAGCCTGTCGCGAGGCCAGATCGATCATCGCCGTCACGGCGAAACGTCCCTTAGTCGTCAGTCTCATGATGCATCCTCGCAGCAAAGTTGGGGCGCCCAGGCCAATACCCGAACGTTTCACTCAACTATACATATCCCGACAAAAACGGTCAACTAAAGGCCTGATAGCCGTGCCTAATCAACCATTTTCGACAGACGAGAGGCATCAAAGTCATCACTCGACTCGACTGCGGGATCGAGCTTGAAGCCCGCAGCCTCCAGACGCTCGACAATGATCTGGAAGCGCCGGTCAGTCTCCACCGCGTGGTCGAGCAAACCATGCAGCGCTTTTGCGACCGGATCATCCATGTCGCGGGTGACGCCATACGCAGAAAACCCCATCTGTTCGGCTTTCTGCGCCCGTTCGGCGTCGCGCTCCGGATCGAGGATGCGAGCCGGATTGCCCACCGCCGTCGCCCCGGCTGGCACCGGTTTGACAACGACTGCATTGGAGCCGATCTTGGCACCGTCACCCACCTCGAAACCGCCCAGCACCTTGGCACCGGCACCAACCACGACCCCTTTGCCCAATGTCGGGTGACGCTTGGTGCCTCGATACAGCGAGGTCCCCCCCAGCGTCACCGCCTGGTAGATGGTGCAGTCGTCGCCGACCACCGCAGTCTCACCGATCACGACACCCATACCATGATCGATGAACACCCGCCGGCCAATCACCGCCCCCGGGTGAATCTCGATACCGGTCAGGAACCGGCCAACATGACTGATGAAACGCCCCAGCCAGAACAGCTGTCGACGCCAGGCGCCATGAGCAAGACGGTGAAACATCAGCGCATGCACGCCCGGGTAACAGGTCAGCACCTCCAGTGTCGAACGGGCTGCCGGATCGCGCTCACGCACGCTGGCCAGGTCCTCACGAAGATGCTGGAACATGAGATCAAGACTCCTGAAACAAATGAAAAAGGACATTGCCCGCGTCTGGTTCGACACGGGCAATGTCCGAGTATTTTAATCAACTTTACGCTGAAAGCTAGTGAGCATGCCGCGCAGGATGCCGATCTCCTCCTTCTCGAGGCGGACGCGGCCAAACAGGCGACGCAGGCGCGGCATCAAGCGTCGCGGATTGTCGGGCTCGTGAAAGCCACTCTCGGTCACCGCCCGCTCGAGATGCCCGAGAAAACCCTCGACCTCGTCATGCGTCGCCGGCTGTGGTCGCGGATCGTCGTACGCTTCTGCAGGTTCCAACGCTGCCATGCGCATCTCGTAGCACAGCAGTTGCACCGCGGCGCCCAGGTTCAGCGACGAAAAATCCGGGTTGGTCGGAATGGTGACCGGCATCGCGCACAGGCCGACCTCCTCGTTGCTGAGCCCACTGGTCTCGTTACCGAACACCAGCGCAACCTCGCCGCTTCGCCCCCAATCCACCATTTCGACAGCCGCCGCCCGCGCAGACCGCCGTGGTAACGACAGCTCACGCCGACGCGCAGTGACTGCAGCGGCAAGCACCGTGCCCGCAAGCGCATCCTCGAGTCGTTCGACCACGCGCGCGCCGGCAAGAACGTCGCCCGCACCCGAGGCCCGGGCATCGGCTACCGGATCTGGAAAGGAGGCCGGCGAAACCAGCCAGAGTTGCGATAGACCCATGGTCTTCATCGCACGTGCAGCCGCACCAATATTGCCGGGGTGGCTGGGTCGTGACAACACGACACGGATACGGTCAAGCGCAAAGGCGCCGTTCATATTAAAATTCGTCGTTTTTCGTATTTGATCGTGACGGGGCGCACTGCCCTGGACCGCTCCATCTTCCGAGACCGATCCGCATGCATCCCATCCTGAATATCGCCATCAAGGCAGCCCGCCGCGCCGCAACCGTCATCAACCGGGCCTCGACGCAGATTGACCTGCTCACTGTCGAGTCCAAGTCGCCGAACGACTTCGTCACCGAAGTCGACCGCGCCGCCGAAAAAGCCATCATCGAGGTTCTGCAGGAAGCCTATCCGGGGTACGGGATTCTAGCAGAGGAGTCCGGCGAGTCTGGCGCAGACAGCGAATTCGTCTGGATCATTGATCCACTCGACGGCACCACCAACTTCATCCACGGTTTTCCGCAGTACGCCATCTCGATCGCCCTGGCCAAGAACGGCGTGCCCGAGCATGGCCTGGTCTACGATCCGATCCGCAACGAGATGTTCACTGCCTCTCGCGGTGGCGGCGCCTACCTCAACGATCGTCGCATCCGTGTCTCGCGTCGCGTGCGCCTGTCGGATGCCCTGCTGGGTACCGGCTTTCCCTATCGCCAGTTCGACAACGTGGACGCCTATCTCGGAATGTTCCGCGAGCTGACGCAAAAGAGCGCCGGCATCCGGCGCCCTGGTGCTGCTGCACTCGACCTGGCCTATGTCGCGACAGGTCGCCTGGACGGCTTCTGGGAAATCGGCCTGGCGCCCTGGGATATGGCAGCCGGCGTACTGATGATCCAGGAAGCCGGCGGCCTGGTGTCCGATCTGGCAGGTGAGGCCAACTACCTGACCACCGGGAATGTGGTGGCCGGCACGCCCAAGGTGTTCGGCCAGCTACTTCCCATCATTCAGGCCTACCGTGGAGACAAACTGCAGGCCTGATTGATCAACGTGCCGGCGCAAATAAACGCACCGGCACGTCGCTACATTTCGAGTTGGAGAGGCGTGTCAGCCACTACCACGATTCAGCTTGCCCCCTGACAGACGCGAATCGCCTTCACGGTTAACCTGAAAGCCTAATTCCTAATCTGATAAACGTCTCTCCAGGACAAAACGCACTGCGGAGTCAGCGGTCTGCGCGCTTGCCATCCACAGCGTCACCTCAATACGACCTGCCACGAAAGTGGCCGAATAGTGATGAGTACGTGGCTGCGTTGCTCCGTTACTCAGCATCTCCGTGCTACCCACCTTGAAACTGATCCTTCCATCCTCCAGGCTCCCCCCCTCGATCAGTCGCGGTACCCCCAGGAATCCAGCATACCCATCCAGGCGAGAGCCGTTGGTTTCAAACTGGAAGCGCTCATCCACGGTAATCCCCCAGGGGTAGGTCACCTGGCCATGCCACTCGCCGTCGATCACGAAATCTGACGAATCCAGCCAGACCATCCATCCAGCCGCCAGCAGCACAAACAGCGCGGCCACGACACTCAAACCCAGCGTCAAGCGGCGCCTGCCGGCAAGCGCAGGCAAACCGGCACGGTCGGCACTGCGCAAGACCGACCTCACGCCACACTGGCGCTCCAGCGCCTGCTGCAGACGATCGATATCGGCATGCCACGACACATCGCGCAGCGTCGCCGCATGGCGGGCACTCAGCCCCTTGATCGACGGTGGCAGCGCCTTCTCGTCGGGCATCACCGCATCGCCAATCAAGATGGGGAATACCGGCTTTCCGGACGCCAACGCCCACTCGATCTCGCGACGGACAAAGTCATCCGCACGATCCAGGCGTCGATCCTCACCGCCCGCCTCCAGCCAGCCCGGCCCGATCAGTACCAGAACCGCGGCGACTTCCTCCAGCCGGTCGGTGATGACCTGTCCAAAATCCTCCCCGGGCACGATGTCATCCACATCGCGAAAAACCGAATCGTGGCCGAAACGGGTCTCCAGCGCATCGGTCAGCCGTCCGGCATGGCCTGCGCTGTCCTCTCTTCGGTAAGAGACAAAGAACAATGGCACGGATCGCCCTGCTCAGACTTGGTCGATGATCTTCATATCCCCTTCATTCAAGCATGCTGCCCGATGCATCGCCAGCGGACAACGCAGCACGCACGCGCCCACCATTTCCGACAAATCCGCCTCGACACCATGGATATAATGGTGACTCGACAAACCGCAGACGGAATGCCGCCAGATGGCCGAAGAAAACCAGTTTTTCCGCGCAGTCAGGGATTTCTGCCAACGCCAGGTGTTCACCTGCGCACCAGGCGACAAGCTGGTCGACACCGTTGCGGCAATGAGCGAACGCAACATTTCCAGTGCGGTAGTGCTACTGGACGGCGCCCCTCATGGCATCGTCACCGACCGCGACCTGCGCAACAAGGTCGTCGCGCGCGGACGTGTGCCGGCCGAGTTGAAAGTCGCCGACGTCATGCACTCGCCGCTGGCCACCATCGGCGAGGACGATGTCCTGTACGAGGCGCTGTACCGCATGTCGCAACTGAAGATTCACCGGCTGGTCGTGGTCGACGCCGCCGGCCGGCTCAGTGGCATCATCACCGACAGCGACATCGTCCGCCTGCAGTCGCACTCACCACATCAACTGGTGCTGGACATCGAGAAGGCCGCCAATGTCGACGACCTGCGCCATCTGCACACCCGCATCCAGGATCTCGTGCTGCATCTGAGCGGCACCGGCATCGCCATCCGCGACCTGGTCAAGCTGATCGCACACCTCAACGATCAGTTGCTGATCCGCCTCATCCACCTGCTGCGGGCTGAGAAATACCCCGACCTGACCGAACGCTTCGCTTTCGTGGTGATGGGTAGCGAGGGACGCAGCGAACAGACCCTGTCCACCGACCAGGACAACGCAATCGTCTATGACGACGCGCTGACCTCCCGCGAGCTGGAACAACTCGAAGCCTTTTCGGTGGAACTGATCGATACCCTGATTGCAATCGGTGTGCCACCCTGCTCAGGCGGCATCATGGCCAAGAACGTCGAATGGCGCCGCAGCGTGTCGGACTGGGAACTCACCGTCAGCCGCTGGCTGACCACCCCAAAACCCGAAAACGTCATGACCGGCAGCATGTTCATGGACCTGCGCACGCTATACGGCGATGACAGCCTGGTGCGGACACTGCGCGAACATGCTTATGCGGGCATGAGCCAGGATCAGGGCTTCCTGATGCGCATGGCGCAGAACATGACCCGCTTCCAGCCACCACTGGGGTGGTTCGGCAGGATCAAGGTCGAGAAGTCGGGCGAGCACCGCGGCAAGCTCGACATCAAGAAGGCGGGCATCTTCGCGATTACCGACGGGATCAAGAGTCTGGCCATCGAGGCGCGCAAGCTCGACGGCAGCACCCACGACCGCATGGAAGCCCTGGTCGCGGCCGGGGTACTGAAGGCCACCGACGCCCGCGACCTGCAAGCCGCCTTCGACTTCATGGTCAGCCTGCGCCTGCGCGGCCATGTCGACGCAGTGCGCAACGGCAGCAAGCCGGGCAACTACATCTCGCTCGATCAGCTCAACGCCATGGAGCGAGGCGAGCTCAAGCTTGCGCTCGAAGGCGTGGCGCGCTTTCAGGACTTCATCAAGCACCATTTCAAGCTGCATCTGGTGCGCAACTAACCATGGGCGCCCTTGCGGGCGCCCATCAAAGGCAAGGCTCAGACGCGCTCGAGCAGCAGTGCGATCCCCTGCCCCACCCCGATGCACATCGTGCACACTGCATAACGGCCGCCGCTGCGCTGCAGCTGCCAGGTTGCGGTCGTCACCAGGCGCGCGCCGCTCATGCCCAGCGGGTGCCCCAGCGCGATGGCGCCGCCATTCGGGTTCACATGGGCAGCATCATCCGCCAGCCCGAGACCGCGCAGCGTTGCCAAAGCCTGGCTGGCGAATGCCTCGTTAAGCTCGATCAGATCCACCTGATCGATACGCAGGCCAGTCTTCGCCAACAGACGCTGGGTTGCCGGCAAGGGGCCGATACCCATGATCCGCGGCTCAACCCCCGCAGTCGCAGTCGCCACGATACGGGCGCGCGGCGTCAGACCATTGGCCCTGGCAGCCGCCTCGGATGCGATCAAGACCGCACAGGCACCATCGTTGACGCCGGAGGCATTGCCTGCCGTCACACTCAGCTCGGGTCCATTGATACCCTTGAGTTTCGCCAGTCCCTCCAGCTTCGTCTCCGGGCGGGGATGCTCGTCTACGCTCACCTGCTCGACTTCGCCGCGCTTGCGCGGCACTGCCACCGGTACGATCTCGTCGGCGAACAGGCCCGCATCGAAGGCCTGCTTCCAGCGCTGTTGGCTGCGCAGCGCAAACGCGTCCTGGTCGGCGCGGGCAATTCCGTAGTCAGCTGCGACATTGTCAGCGGTCTGCGGCATCGAATCGATGCCATAGCGCGCCTTCATCAGCTTATTGACCAGACGCCAGCCAATGGTTGTGTCCTCGATCGAGCTGCTGCGGCTGAACGCGCTCTCTGCCTTCGGTACAACGAAGGGCGCGCGCGACATCGACTCGACGCCACCGCCAATACCCAGATCGATCTCACCGGCCTTGATCGCCCGCGCGACAAAGGCCACCGCATCCATGCCCGAACCACACAAGCGGTTGATCGTGGTGCCCGGCACACTGACCGGATAGCCGGCCAGCAATGCCGCCATGCGCGCCACGTTGCGATTGTCTTCACCGGCCTGGTTGGCGCAACCCAGCACCACCTCCTCGATCGCAGCCGCATCCAGTCCGGCATTGCGACTGAGCAAGGCCGCCAGCGGCACCGCGGCCAGATCATCCGGACGCACGGAGGACAGTGCCCCACCGTAACGCCCGATCGGGGTACGAACTGCATCGCAGACAAAAGCCTCAGCCATCCCAGCATCCTCGAACAAAAGCTAAAAAAATGCCCGGCGCCATGGCCGGGCAGCCTGTGCCACAGCGACGATTCAACGCCGCGGCACCCATCCATCCCTCAGGCTCAAGCCTCGGGAGTCAGCAGCGACACGCCCAGTCGCGCCCGGCGGATCAGCCAGGGGCTGGGCCGGTAGCGCGGGTCCCGGGTATAAGCCTGCATCCGGTCCAGTATCGCCAGCACACGGGCCGCACCAATGCGATCGCCCATCTCCAGCGGACCGGTGGGGTACCCCAGACCCAGACGCACTGCAGTATCGATGTCCTGCGGGCTGGCCACACGCTGCTGAGCGATGTCGCAACCCAGATTGACCACCATCGCCAGCACGCGCTGGGTAATGAAGCCCGGGCTGTCGTGGATCACCGATACCGCCACCCCATCGGACGCAAACAGGCCATGGGCCGCATCACGGTAGGCGGGATCCGTCAGCGGCGTCGTCATCAGCGTGCGCCGACGGCTGGCGTCGGGCAGCAGATCGATGGCCACCGTACGCTTCGGATCCAGGCCATAGGCCAGGCAGGCGGACGTGGCGTCCTCGCCCCAGGGTGCGGTCAGGCACAGGGAGTCGGCCGCAGGTTCGACACCGGCATCCACCGTCCCACCCAACTTGCGCACCCAGTCGGCAAGACGGGTCCGGGTGGCGACGTCTTCTGCCGCGACGAACACCCGGGTGGGCCGTACAGAAGGTGCCGGTGCCTCCGGCGCCACTTCCTGGATACCATCGCGGTACACATAAAAGCCCTGCCCGCTCTTGCGCCCGAGCAGCCCGGCCGCCAGACGCTGACGGGTGATCGGCGAAGGCCGGTAACGCGGCTCCTGATAGTACTGGCCGAAGATCGACTCCATCACCGGATGCGAGACATCCAGCCCGGTCAGGTCAAGCAGTTCGCACGGGCCCATGCGGAAACCCGCCGCTTCGCGCAGCACCCGATCCAGCGTCACCGGATCGGCAATGCCCTCACCCAGGATGCGCAGCCCCTCGGTCAGATAGGCACGCCCGGCGTGATTGACGATGAAACCCGGCGTATCCTGCGCGCTCACTGGCGCGTGGCCCATGCGTTGCGCCAGCGCCACCAGACGGTCGCACACCGCAGGCTCGGTACGGGCACCGTCGATGACCTCGACGATCTTCATCAACGGCACCGGGCTGAAGAAGTGGAAGCCCGCCACCCGTTGCGGCCGCTCGCACACCGCCGCAATCGCGGTCACCGACAGCGACGAGGTGTTGGTTGCCAGAATGCAGTCCGGCCGCACCACGCTTTCGAGCTCGCGCATCAGACTGCGCTTGGCTTCGAGATCCTCGATGATGGCTTCGACCACGACATCGCACTCGGCCAATGCGGCCAGTGACGGAGCGGCCTGCAGGCGCGCGCGTGCTGCCGCACCCTCAGCCTCGCTCAGCTTGCTCTTGCTGACCAGCTTGTCGACCATGCCGCCGATCGACTCGATCGCCTCGGCGGGCGCACTTGCGCGGGTGTCGTAGAGACGGACTTCCAGACCGCCGATGGCGGCGATCTGGGCGATGCCCCGACCCATCAGGCCGGCACCAATGATACCTATGCAACGATCGCTCATGCTCAACGTCCCTTCCACACCGGTTTGCGTTTCTCGAGGAAGGCTGCCACCCCTTCATTGCGGTCGTCGGTACCGGCGAGAATGACGAAATTGCGCCGCTCCATCGCCATGCCGGCAGAAAGGGGCGTCTCAAAGGACTGCAGCACGGCGTCCTTGGCCAGACGCACGGCCAGCGGCGCCTTGCCGGCAATCTTGCGCGCCAGCTCATGGGCACGGGCAATGCACGCTTCGTCGGCCACCACCTCGGCCACCAGGCCCGCGGTCTGTGCCTCACGTGCGCTGATGAACTCGCCCGCCAGCACCATCTTCATTGCCAGCGACTTACCCACCGCATGCGTCAGACGCTGCGTGCCGCCGGCACCGGGGATGATGCCCAGATTGATCTCAGGCTGGCCAAACTGGGCCGACTCACCCGCCACGATGATGTCGGCGTGCATCACCAGCTCGCAGCCGCCACCCAGGGCGTAGCCGCACACCGCACCGACGATAGGCTTGGGAAAACGACCAATCGCGGCGAACAGGCGAGGACGCTCTTCCAGCAACACGGCCTGCATGTCCTTGGCAGCCATTTCGGCCAGGTCGGCACCCGCGGCAAACACGGTGTCGCCACCGGTCAACACCACGCAGCGCACCTCGTCGTCGCGCTCGGCCTTGTCCAGCAGCGCGGCAATGCCACGCAGGATGGGGGTGGACAGTGCATTACGCGCTGCCGGACGGTCGAGCCGGATCTCCAGCACGCCCGCCTCCGGGCCACTGACCCGCAGCCCCTCGTCCGGGGCAATGTATGTTGTCTCGCTCATCGATAACCTTTGAGAATATGTGGAATGCCGGGTGGGCACAGTCCCGGGTTCATTGCCTCAGGCCAGGTGCCGCACCCGCGTGCATTCTTTCACAGCTTCTCAGTCAGGGATCACCGCAGTGATCTCGATTTCGACCTTGGCTTCGTTCTCGACCAGATCGGCAACCTGCACCGCGGTCATGGCCGGGTAGTTCTTGCCCATGACTTCGCGATATACCGCGCCGATTTCCTTCAGTCGGGCAACGTATTCCTTCTTGTCGACCAGGTACCAGGTCATCCGCACCACGTGCTCCGGACCACCGCCGGCGACACGCACCACGTCCACCGAGTTCTTCAGCGCCTGGTAGATCTGCTGAACCAGGTCGTCGCTCTCGAACTTGCATTCGGCGTTCCAGCCGATCTGACCACCGACGTAGATCTGGCGGCCACGCGCCTCGATACCGTTGGAGTAGCCACGGGGCTTGGCCCAGCCTTCGGGTTGCAGGATAGTGTTCATCATTTTCTCTCCATGAAACGGACAATCGCGGCACGCACATCGTCGGGCCAGACAATCGCCTTGTGGGTATCGAGCGAGGTTGCCACCAGGACCTGGCGGACCCGCATGCGGGCGACGTCGTCGCCGATGACGACGTGACGCAGGGTCAGCGAACTTGCACCAAGCCGCTCGACCGACAGATGGAAACGGATCACCTCCCCCATCTTCGACGGTCGCACAAATTCGGTATCCAGCCGCACCGTGGGCGTACCCATGCGGCGCTCGCCGACAAGCTGGGTCCAGGGGTGGCCGAGCGAAGCCCACCAATCCTCCACCACGCCATTGAGCATGCGGAAGTAGTTGGGGAAGAACACGATGCCTGCGGGGTCGCAGTCCGCAAAGCGGACCATCCGGTCGGCAAGGTACTCCACCGGTTCCGCGTCGACGCTGTCCGGATCGGGATCGGGGAATGGGGTCACGGGCTTGCTCCGTATCGAGGCCGGCCGGTCACACCGGCCGGTATGGGCTTAGTTGCTGAATGCGGCGATGCCGGTGATGGCACGGCCCAGGATCAGCGCATGCACATCGTGGGTGCCTTCGTAGGTGTTGACCACCTCCAGGTTCACCAGATGACGCGCCACGCAGAATTCGTCCGAGATGCCGTTGCCGCCGAGCATGTCGCGCGCCACCCGGGCAATGTCCAGCGCCTTGCCGCAGCTGTTGCGCTTGACGATCGAGGTGATCTCCACCGGCGCAATCCCTTCGTCCTTCATCCGCCCCACGCGCAGCACGCTCTGCAGCCCCAGGGTGATCTCGGTCAGCATGTCGGCCAGCTTCTTCTGCACCAGCTGGTTGGCTGCCAGCGGACGGCCGAACTGCTTGCGGTCCATGGTGTACTGGCGGGCGGTCTCGTAGCAGGCCTCGGCCGCGCCCAGCGCACCCCAGGCAATGCCGTAGCGGGCCGAGTTCAGGCAGGTGAAGGGGCCCTTCAGGCCACGCACCGTCGGGAAGGCGTTCTCTTCCGGGCAGAACACTTCGTCCATGACGATCTCGCCGGTAATCGACGCACGCAGGCCCACCTTGCCGTGGATCGCCGGCGCCGACAGCCCCTTCCAGCCCTTTTCCAGAATGAAGCCGCGAATCTGGCCTTCGTCGTCCTTGGCCCACACCACGAACACGTCGGCGATCGGGCTGTTGGTGATCCACATCTTGCTGCCCGACAGGCTGTAGCCGCCATCGACCTTCTTCGCCCGCGTGATCATGCTGCCCGGATCCGAGCCGTGGTTGGGTTCGGTCAGGCCAAAGCAGCCCACCCATTCGCCAGTGGCGAGCTTGGGCAGGTATTTCTGTTTCTGCGCTTCGGTGCCGAATTCGTTGATCGGCACCATCACCAGCGAGCTCTGCACGCTCATCATCGAGCGGTAGCCGGAGTCGACACGCTCGACTTCACGTGCAATCAGGCCGTAGCAGACGTAGTTCATGCCCGAGCCACCGTATTGCTCGGGGATGGTCGGACCCAGCAGGCCGAGTTCGCCCATCTCGTTGAAGATCTCGCGGTCGGTGCGCTCGTGGCGGAAGGCTTCCTGCACGCGCGGCAGCAGCTTTTCCTGGCAGTAGGCACGGGCGGTGTCGCGCACCATGCGCTCCACGTCGGTCAGCTGTTGATCCAGCAGAAACGGGTCTTCCCAGTTGAAGGTATTCTTGGCTGCACTCATATTCTGTACTCCGTCGGGGTGAGGTTCAGGATGTCGGGATTGGAGGTTGTTCGACGGGGCGCTCAGGCGCCCTTCAGTAGTTCGCGGGCGACGATCAGCTTCTGCACTTCGGTCGCCCCCTCGTAGATGCGCAGGGCGCGGATTTCGCGATACAGCGATTCCACCTTCACCCCCACACGCACGCCTTGGCCGCCATGGATCTGCACCGCGGCGTCAATCACCCGCTGCGCATTCTCGGTGGCGGTCATTTTTGCCATGGCCGCCTCGCGGGTGGTCGGCAGCTTCTGCACGTCACGCCGCCAGGCTGCGCGTGCCGTCAGTAGCGCAGCCGCCTCAATGTCGGTGGCCATGTCGCCGAGCTTGGCCTGGGTCAGCTGGAAATCGGCCAGGCTGTGGCCAAACATCGGCCGGTTACGAGCATGTTGCAAGCCTTCGTCCAGCGCACGGCGGGCAAAGCCCAGTGCCGCCGCAGCAACCGAGGCGCGGAAGATGTCCAGGGTGCGCATCGCCACCTTGAAGCCCTCGCCGGGCGCCCCCAGGCGGTTGGCCACGGGCACCTTCATGTCGGTGAAGCGCAGGCGGGCGAGCGGATGCGGTGCGATGGTATCGAGTCGTTCGGCCACCTCGAAACCAGGCATGTCCGGATAGACCACGAAGGCAGAGATTCCGCGCGTGCCCGGGGCCTCGCCGGTGCGGGCAAACAGGCAATACACATCGGCAATGCCACCGTTGGAAATCCAGGTCTTCTCGCCATTGATGACGTAGTGGTCGCCTTCAAGACGCGCATCACAGGCCATCGCGCCGACATCGGAGCCTGCCAGGGGCTCGGTCAGCGCAAAGGCGGAAATCCATTCGCCGGCCGCCACCTTGGGCAACACATGGCGCTTGATCTCTTCGCTGCCCGACAGCGTGATTGCGCCCGTTCCCAGGCCTTGCATGGCAAAGGCAAAATCGGCCAGGCCGTCGTGGTAGGCGAGTGTTTCGCGGGCGATGCACAGCGAGCGCGAGTCAAGCTCGTCCAGTGCGCCACCGTAGGCTGCCGGCACCGCGTAGCGCAGGAAGCCGGCCTTGCCCAGCGCGGCGACCAGTTGGCGGCAAGCGTTGTCGGTGTCGTGATGATCGATGGCGGGCATCGCAGTCGATGCCCAGTCGAAGATGGCGTCCGACAGCTGGCGATGTTCCACGCCGTAAAACGGCAGATCGAGAATGGAGCGATCCATGGCGGCGTCCTCAGTTGCCTTCGAACTTGGGTTTCTGCTTGGCGGCGAAGGCTTCGAAGGCACGGCGGAAGTCGCCGGTCATCATGCAGATGGCCTGGGCCTGCGCTTCGGATTCGACCATTTCCTCGATGCCCATCGCCCATTCCTGGTTGAGCATGGTCTTGGTCATGGTGTGGGCGAACCAGGGGCCATCGGCCAGGTTGCGGGCCAGCTTCTCCGCTTCGGCGCCGAGTTCGGCATTGGCATGCAGGGCACTGAAGAAACCCCACGACAGACCTTCTTCGGCGGTCATCACGCGACCGGTCATCAGCAGCTCGGTGGCGCGCCCCTGGCCGATCATGCGCGGCAACAGGCCGCAGGCGCCCATGTCCGCACCTGCCAGACCCACACGGGTGAACAGGTAGGCGGTCTTGGTCTCGGGGGTACCGAGGCGGAAATCCGCAGCCAGCGCGACCATTGCACCGGCGCCCGCGCAGAAGCCGTCGATGGCGGCGATGACCGGTTGCGGCGCACGGCGCATGGTCTTGACCAGGTCGCCGGTCATGCGAGTGAATTCGAGCAGTTCGGGCATGCTCATCTTGGTCAGCGGTTCGATGATCTCGAACACATCGCCGCCAGAGCAGAAGTTGCCGCCTTCGCCACGGATGATGATCGTACGGACGTCGCTGGCGTATTTCAGGTTGTGGAACAGGTCACGCAGTTCGGCGTAGGAGTCGAAGGTCAGCGGATTCTTCTTTTCGGGGCGATTCAGCGTGATCGTCGCGACCCGCCCATCGTCAGAGCACGACCACTTGAAGTGGCGTGCCACATAGTCCTTGAACGGACGCTTGTGATCGTTCATCGAAAGTTCTGCCATGGCCTCTCTCCTTCTTTCTCGTCGTCTTGCGAGACCCGCATTCAGGCGGGTCGTGCTGTGTTCGTAAGGTTTTCGGTATTGCGCATCACTGCCCTGGATCCCGGTAAGCCACCCGGATATTCCCTCCGGGGCTGCGGAACTCGCCCTGCGGGCTCGGACAGTCCTCGCCCCTGCAGGAACACCCGGACGACTCACCTGGCTGCAGAGGTGTCCGTGAGTCCGAGCATCCAGTTACACTGCCGTGCCAACTCACCCCGCCATCACCTCACCACCCGCCACCGGAATGGACTGGCCATGGATGGCTTCCGAGCCGGGCAGGCACAGCCAGCCCACCGCACGCGCCACATCCTCGGGCTGCACCAGGCGGCCCTGCGGGTTGCTGGCAGCCAGCGTGGTCTTGGCGTCGTCACTGCTGCGACCGGTCTTGGCAACGATGTTGTCCACCGCGCCGCCCAGCAGCGGGGTGTCGGTATATCCAGGGCACACCGCATTGACGGTGATGCCATGCTTGGCCACTTCCAGCGCCAGCGCACGGGTAAAGCCGATCACGCCGTGTTTGGCGGCACAGTAGGCCGATACGTAGGCGTAGCCGACCAGACCGGCGGTGCTGGCGATATTGACGATCCGCCCCCAGCGCGCGGCCTGCATCGTCGGCAGTACGGCGCGGGTACAGTTGAAGGTGCCGGTCAGATTTACCGTCAGCATCTCGTTCCACAGTTCGATCGAGGTCTTGCCTGCCGGCGCACTCTTGGCGGCTCCGGCGTTGTTGATCAGGATCGCAATCGGCCCGCGTATCTTGGCCGCCGCATCCAGCGCCTGGGCAATCCCGTCGTGGTCGGTAATGTCGGCCACCACATGCCCGTGACCGCTGCCGGTCAGCTTCGCGCAGGTCGCCTGCAAGGGAGCCTCACGCCGGCCGACCAGGGTCAGTGTCGCGCCCAGGCGTGCCAGCTCGAGTGCAATCGCCTCGCCGATACCGCTGCCCGCACCGGTCACCACCGCATGGCGGCCACTGAGCGGCAAGCCGGTTTCTGTCTTGGAATCCAGGGTCAGACTCATCACGCACCCGATCTGTTGTCGTCTTGCTCTTGATTACTAAACGTCACTGCCAAAACAAACGATGCCGGACTGAAAACGTCCACCGGGCACCTTGACCGCCCGAGCCGCTCCGGCCTCGGGAATGCGCCACAGCCCGACATCCCGGCATGCGCGGCGGGTCTGATCGACGCCGCCGCACACCCCGGCCCTGCTGCTTACTTGCCCGGCGCGGTGTAGCTACGCTTCAGGTTGGCTTCGTACTGACCACGGCCCGACAGATACTGCTTGGGCCAGGCAATGCCCTTGTACTCGATCTTGGCCGCTTCGTGCAGCGTCCAGGCCGGATCCGCCAGATGGGGACGGGCCACCGCGCACAGGTCGGCACGACCGGCACCGATGATGCTGTTGACATGGTCGGCTTCAAAGATCGCGCCCACTGCAATGGTCGGAATACCGACTTCGTTGCGGATGCGATCGGCGAACGGGGTCTGGAACATGCGACCGAACACCGGCTTCTCACCCTTCCACACCTGACCGGACGAGCAGTCGATGATGTCGGCGCCCGCTTCCTTGAACAGACGCGCAATCGCCACTGCATCGTCAGCGGTGTTACCACCCGGGAACCAGTCGTGGCACGACAGACGCACCGACATCGGCTTGTCCGCCGGCCATACTTCACGCATGGCACGGAACACTTCCAGCGGGTAACGGGCACGGTTTTCGATACTGCCACCGTACTCGTCGCTGCGCTGGTTGGTCAGCGGCGACAGGAAGCTGGACATCAGGTAGCCGTGGGCGCAGTGGAACTCGAGGATGTCGAAGCCCGCTTCGACCGCCATCTGGGTGGAGCGCACGAAGTCCGCCTTGACCCGTTCCATGTCGGCACGGGTGGCTTCGCGCGGCACCTGCGAGTTCGGCAGATACGGCAGCGGCGAGGCCGAGATCAGTTCCCAGGCACCGGATTCCAGCGGCTGGTCGATGCCTTCCCAAGCCACTTTGGTCGCACCCTTGCGGCCGGCGTGACCCAACTGGATACCCATCTTGGCGCCAGAATTGGCATGGACGAAATCAACGATGCGCTTCCACGCGGTGACGTGCTCGGGCTTGTACATGCCGGCACATCCCGGGGTGATGCGGGCATCGGCCGACACGCAGGCCATTTCGGTATAGAGCAGACCGGTACCGCCCAGGGCACGCGAACCGAAGTGCACCAGATGGAAGTCACCCGCCACGCCATCCTCGGCCGAGTACATCGCCATCGGCGACATGATGGTGCGGTTGGGCAGGGTCAGGCCGCGCAGCTTGAACGGGGTGAACATCGGCGGCGGCGGCGCCTTGTCGGCCGGCACCGGCACACCGGCCTTCTCGGCCAGCCAGCGCTCATAGCCTTCCAGCCACTTGGCGTCGCGCAGGCGCAGGTTCTCGTGCGAGATGCGCTGCGAGCGGGTCAGCATCGAGTACATGAACTGCTCCGGCTCCAGCGTATCGCAGTAGCGGGCGTCGCACACCTCGAACCACTCCATTGCGTTCCAGGCCGCGTTCTGCAGGCGCAGCACGTCAATGCCACGCACTTCCTGGTACCGCGACAGCACGGCAGGAATGTTTTCGCGGGTATCGCCCTCTTCCTTGAACAGGCGGGTCAGGTCGATGGCATCTTCCAGCGCCAGCTTGGTGCCGGAACCGATGGCGAAGTGGGCGGTATGCACCGCATCGCCCATCAGCACCACATGACTGTTGCCGTTGTAGTGATGCCACTGCTCGCACTTGACGCGCTGGAAGTTCAGCCAGGCCGAGCCACGCAGGTGGCGTGCATTGGTCATCAGCGGGAAGCCATCCAGATGCTTCTCGAACAGCTTTTCGCAGAACTCGATGGACTGCGCCTGATCAGCCTTGTCCAGCCCATGAGCCAGCCACACATGTTCGGGACACTCGACGATGAAGGTCGTGGTGGTGTCGTCGAACTTGTAGATGTGGGCCTGGAACCAGCCGTGCTCGGTCTTCTCGAAAATGAAGTTGAAGGCGTCGAACAGCTTGTTGGTACCGAGCCAGATGTAGCGATTGGGGCGACCGACGATGTCCGGCTTGAACACGTCTTCGTAGCGACTGCGGATCTTCGAGTTGATGCCATCGGAGGCGATGATCAGGTCGGCGTCCGGGTATTCCAGATCCGAATCCACATCCTTCTCGAACACCAGCTCCACGCCCAGCTCGACGCAGCGGTCTTGCAGGATGTTGAGCATCTTCTTGCGGCCGATACCCACAAAACCATGGCCGCCCGAACGGATGGTGCGACCCTTGAAGTGCAGCTCGATGTCGTCCCAGTGGTTGAACGCCACCTGAATGGCATCGGCAGTCACCGGATCCCACTCACGCATGTTGTCCATGGTCGCGTCCGAGAACACCACACCCCAACCAAAGGTGTCGTAAGGCTTGTTGCGTTCGACCACGGTGATCTGATGAGCCGGATTCAACTTCTTCATCAGGATTGCGAAATACAGCCCGGCGGGACCGCCGCCGATACACACGATGCGCATGCTGTTGCTCCTTCAGGTATGACCACCCTCAAGCTCGAGGGCGAAGAGTCTGGGGGCTGGTGGATATTGACTGCTTGTTTAGTGACAAATATTTCATAACTAAACTATCAAGTCAACAAGGACCGCAATCTTCCGTTCATATCCGGATTCAATCCTGGCTGTTGTCGCTGGCGACCGGCGGCAATGGGGGGTGCAGGGCGAGCAGATCGATCAGCATCGAAATCAACAAGGTCGCCTTCTCGCGCCCGAAAGGTTCCAGTACCCGCTCCTGGTGCGCAATTGCGCGATCACGCAGCGCGTCAGTCAGGCGGTGCCCCTTGGGCGTGATCCGCACCACCGTCTGGCGACGGTCGGCACGCACCCGGGTGCGTGCGACGATGCCCTCGTTCTCCATGCGCTGCACCACCTTGGATAGCGTCGGCTGCTTGGTCAGCGTCAGTTGGCTCAAGGTACCGATGCTCTCGCCCTCGCTTCCTTCCAGACTCGCCAGCACCCGCCATTCGGTCACCGACAAGCCCGCCGCCTCGACTTCGCGATGGAACTCCCGCGAGATACGACTGCTGGCCTGTGCCAGCAGGAAGGCCAGGTAGTGATCGACGAAGCGGCCCATCTCAGCCGGCTCGGAATTTGCTTGAAGCGCCTGTACTGTCTGTTCAGTCATGACCCTGATTTCCCGAGTATTTCGCTTCCGTGAAACATGAACCTTGCGAAACGCGCATCTTTGCTTATAAATTGTTTATAACTATACGTTGTTTGCGCGTTGAGCATCGAACCCGACCGGAGAGTCCCCGATGACCCAGCGTTCCTCAGTAGCTCGCACCCATTCGCAGGAGACCGGTATGAGTGCACCAAATTTGTGCGGCACCATCGAGCCGCTGGCGGCTTATCCCTTTTTTAGTTCGCGGGACGCCGACGAAGCTCGCCACAAGGTGGCCCGCGTGTTCTGCCCGCACGAACTGCGCCAGGTCAACACCCGTACGCCGTTTTCGTCGCGCCACAATCTGGTGCGTCTGGGCGAGACCGCGCTCAACTACCTGACCTATGGTACCGACGTCGATATCAACCCGGGATATCTTGACAGCTTTTATCTGGTGCAGATGCCACTGGAAGGCACTGCGGAGATCCGCTGCGGGCAACAGGCGGTGCACTCCACCCCTGACACCGCCACGATCCTGAATCCGCACGAAGCCACACGCATGCACTGGCGCCACGACAACCGCCAGCTGATGCTGTGGATCCCCAAGGAATCCGTCGAGCGCCGGCTGGCCGAGCACCTGGGCGAACCCGTGAACGAGCCTCTGACCTTCGACGTGGCCCTGTCGCAGCGTGAGGGCATGACACGCAGCTGGTGCCGCATGCTGGGCGACCTGGCCGACAACATCGACCACTGCGGCGCCGACTGGCTGCGTTTCCGCCCTACCGTCGCCGGGCTGGAAGACTGCCTGATCCGCGGCCTGCTGCAACTCCACCGCCACAACTACAGCGCCCGTCTGGAACAACCGCAGGACAACGCCCGCCCCCGCCACCTGCAGCGCGCCATCGACTACATCCATGCGCATATCGAAGATGCGATCACGGTCGGCGACATTGCACGCGCCGCCTGTGTCAGCGTACGAGCGCTGGAAGAAGGCTTCCGCAAGCACTGCGACACCTCACCGCTGGTCTATCTGCGCGATGCCCGTCTCGACTGCGTGCGCAAGGCCTTGACCAGCGCCCACCCGGCCACCGACAAAGTCGCGGTACTGGCGCACCGCTACGGCTTTGCCCACCTTGGCCGCTTCTCTGCCTACTACAAGGCGCGTTTTGGCGAAACGCCGTCGCAGACCGCCGGACGCACACTGCGCAACTGACGCAGCGCAGCACAGGTGTGCGCGTTCCGGACAATCCGCTCGCGCAAAGCGGATACACCGCAAGCGCGCTGAAATGAAAACTGTGTCCCAAGGACGCCCGGGGTGGCGTCATCGACTTGAGGACACAGCAGATGAAAGGACTTCAGGACAAGGTCGCCATCGTCACCGGTGGCGCCACACTGATCGGCGAGGCGGTTGCCCGTGACCTGATCGCAAACGGTGCCCGCGTGGTGCTGGCAGACATCGACGCCACCAAGGGTGCCGCGGTTGCCGACCGTCTGGGCCCGGCTGCCCGCTTCCAGCACACCGACGTCAGCAACGACAACCAGATCGCCGCCTGCGTCACCGCCACCGTCGCGGCTTTCGGCGGCGTGGACTACCTGGTCAATTGCGCCTGCACCTATGTGGATAACGGTGCCGCCTCCACCCGTGCCGAGTGGTCGCAGGCACTGGACGTGAATCTGGTCAGTGCCGCCATGATGCTGCAGGCCTGCCGGCCAGAGATGGTCAAGCGCGGCGGCGGTGCAGTGGTCAACTTCGCCTCCATCTCCGCCACCGCAGCCCAGGCCGGGCGCTGGCTGTATCCGGTCAGCAAGGCCGCCATCCAGCAATTCACCCGTGCCGCCGCCAACGACCTGGCCACCGACCACATCCGCGTCAACTCGGTGTCACCGGGCTGGACCTGGTCGTCGGTCATCGACGCCCTCTCCGGCGGAGACAAGGCCAAGGCCGATGCGGTTGCCGCGGATTACCACATGCTGGGCCGTCTGGGTCTGCCGGAAGAAGTTGCACAAGTCGTCAGCTTCCTGCTGTCCGACCATGCCAGCTTCGTGACCGGCGCCGACTACGCCTGCGACGGCGGCTACACCGCACTCGGCCCGGAAGGTCGCGCGGCCGCCATCACCCGCCTGATGTCCTGACCCCACCCTGCCCCTTCCCCCCGCTCCTTCCCCCCGCTCCTTCCCCCCGCCCCTTTCCCCTACCCACGCCCCCACAAGGAGACGCACATGCATCTCGCCCAGAACACCCAAACCCGTCGCTCCATCGCCATCGTCGGCGCCGGCCAGGCAGGCCTGCTGCTCGGTTGCGGCCTGCTCGACCAAGGCTACGCGGTCACCATGGTCACCAACCGCACGGCCGAAGACGTCTGGAACGGCAAGGTCATGTCTTCGCAGTTCATCTTCGACCCCGCGCTGCAGATCGAGCGCGATTTCCGCATGAACCAGTGGGAAAAGGACTGCCCTGCCACCGACGGCATCAGCTTCTCCATCCCCATGCCCGACGGTAGCGGCAACAAGGCCATGCACTGGCATGCCCGTCTCACCGCGCCCGGCCAGTCGGTGGACCAGCGGGTGAAGATGCCCGGCTGGATGAAGGAGTTCGTCGCCCGCGGCGGCGATCTACGCTTCGAAGATGTCGGTGTCGAACAACTGGAAGCGCTGTCTCGCGAACATGAACTGGTCCTGCTGGCCGGCGGCAAGGGCGAAATCGTCAACCTGCTCGGCCGCGACGAGAGCCGCTCGCCGATCAAGCAACCGATGCGCCAGCTGGCCCTGACCTACGTCACCGGCATGAAACGCCACGACTACTACGAGTGCGTCAACTTCAACCTGATCCCCGGCGTCGGTGAGTACTTCGTCTTCCCCGCGCTGACCACCCATGGTGCCAACGGCACCCAGGCCTGCGACATCATGGTGTTCGAGGGCGTACCTGGCGGCCCGATGGACTGCTGGGGCGACGTCAGGAGCCCGGAGCAGCATCTGGCAAAGAGCCTGGAGATCCTCAAGACCTTCGTGCCCTGGGAATACGAACGCAGCCGCGACTGTCAGCTGACCGACGCCAACGGCATCCTCGCCGGCCGCATCACCCCCACCGTGCGCAACGCGGTGTTGACCTTGCCCTCCGGCCGCAAGGTGTTCGGCATGGGCGACGCGGTACTGGTCAATGACCCCATCACCGGCCAGGGCTCCAACAACGCCACCAAGGGCGCCAAGCACTACTACGACGCCATCCTGGCGCGCGGCGACCAGGCCTTTGACGAAGCCTGGATGCGCCAGACCTTCGACGCGCTGTACAACGGCTACGCCGAAAAGGTCGTGCGCTGGACCAACAGCCTGCTGTTCCCGCCGCCCGAGCACATCGTCAAGCTGCTTGGCACCGCGCAACAGGTTCCCAGCATCGCCTCGCGTATCGCCAACGGTTTCAACGATCCACGCGACTACGCCAACTTCTGGTTTGATCCGGCCGACACCGACCGTCTGATCGACACCGAGATGCAGAAACTGGCCGCCTGAAGCCAGCCGCGCATCCCCCGCCTCCGCGCGTCACGGCCTGTACCGTGCCGTCGCGGAGAGGGTCCACGACAAGGAGCAGCACATCATGATCGACCCCCGCCAGTTCCGTAACGCCCTGGGCCACTTTGCCACCGGCGTCACCATCGTCACCACCCGCGATGCGCAGGGCGAGCCCGTCGGCGTCACCGTCAACAGCTTTGCCTCGGTCTCACTCGAACCGCCCCTGGTGCTGTGGAGCCTGGCAAAAAAATCCTGGAGCCTGGCCGCCTTCGAGCACAACCCCAACTTTGCCATCCATGTGCTTGCCAGTGACCAGCAGAGTCTGTCCGATCGCTTTGCCCGCGCCGGCACCGACAAGTTCGCCGACCTCGACACCGCAAACGGCCTGGGCAACATTCCGCTGCTGCCCAACTGCGCCGCCGTCTTCCAATGCACGGTCGAACACCGCTACGACGGCGGCGACCACCTGATCCTGGTCGGTCGGGTTCAGGACTTCAGCACCACCGAACACCCCCCGTTGCTGTTCTACCGCGGCCGCTACGCCGCTCCCGAGCCGGAAACCCTGTCGTTTGCCGGGCTGATGCGGGCAGTCAGTCCGGCTGCAGCCTGAACCGGGGCGACGCAAGTCGCTGACAGACCGACAATACACAGCACAGCACTGCCCCGGCTGACCCCGGGGCTGCGAGCTCACCCGCTGCATGCGGCTACGCCCCCCTTGTACGCACGGGCGTTGAATGCCTATCCAGGCACGCTCTCGACAAGGTTCTGCTGCTCGACCAGGGAACGCAGGGTATTGCTGCCAGGCTTGCCCTGGTAATTGCAGCAATGATCGACCGCCGCACTACCGCCAAGTAGCGGACAGCCGGCAAACAACTCGGCCACCCAGTCGACAAAGGCGCGCACCTTGGGCGACAGGTGACGGTTGGCGGGGTAGATTGCCGATATCGGCATCGGTGCCGGGCTCCACTGCGGCAGGACTTCGCGCAGTGCGCCGGATTCAAGGTGCGGCAATGCCATGAAGCGCGGTGCCTGCACCAGACCGAAACCCTGCAGCGCGCAAGCAAGATAGGCATCGCCGTCGTTCACCGAAACCACACCGCTCACCTTCACCTCGGTCACCTGGCCGTCCACCACAAAATCCCAGTCGAGGCTGCGCCCGGTAAGGCTGGAAAAGTAATGCACCGCGCGATGATGGGCGAGATCCTCAAGGGTCTTCGGCTCACCATAACGTTCCAGGTAGGACGGCGCCGCACAGGTGACGCCAAAAAAGGTTCCGATACGCCGCGCCACCAGCGAGGAGTCCGGCAACGCACCGATGCGGATGGCGCAATCGACCGCCTCGCGCACCATGTCCACCGGGCGATCGGTCATACCGATGGCAAGCTCCACCTCGGGATAGCGCTCGTGAAACTCGCACAATCGCGGAATCAGTACCAGGCGCCCGATCATGGCCGGCACGTCGATGCGCAGCCGTCCGCGCGGCGCACGTGCCGCTTCGCGAAACGAGGCTTCGGTCTCCTCCACGTCAGCCAGAATGCACTGGCAGCGCTCGTAGTAGGCCGCACCGTCCGGCGTCAGGCTCAGGCGGCGGGTACTGCGGTTGAGCAGACGCACCTGCAGCAAACGCTCGAGGTTCTGGATGATGGTGGTGACGGTGGCACGTGGCAGCCCCAGGCTGTCGGCCGCCCGTGAAAAGCTGTTGGCATCCACCACCCGGGTAAACACTTGCATGGCCTGAAAGCGATCCATGACTCCTCCGCATGCGAACTTCGCTGGCCGGATTATGCACGTCTTCCGTCAAGGATTATTCGTCCTGAGCGAATAGTGTTTCCGTTATCCGAATATTTATCCACCCAAGAACAACACCCAGAATTGATGCATCGCGGCAATCCAAGCCTGACACCCCACCCGGTCGCCAGCTTGGGTCCGCCTCGCAAGCGCGCTGCATCAACCACCCCCGCAGCGCGATCCAAAACTCGATCCGATGCCCGTCACCCGGCGTATCGGAACCCCACTGGAGCAACGCGATGCCATTCTTGCGCAAACCCTATGCCCTCGCGACCGCCGTCGCGCTGACCCTTGCCCTCGGCGGCGGGCTCGCCACCCTGGCGGTACAGGCCGGCCCCCAGCCGGCAACCGCCGTCGCACCAGCCGCCGCAGTCGACGTCGCCACTGTTGCCAGCCAGCACATCACCGACTGGCACAACTACTCAGGTCGCCTCGAAGCCGTCGACCGGGTCGAGATCCGGCCCCAGGTGTCCGGCACGATCGTCGCGGTCCACTTCGAAGACGGTGCGCTGGTACGCAAGGGCGACCCGCTGTTCACCATAGACCCCCGGCCCTACGCTGCCGTGCTGGAGCAGGCCCGTGCCGGCCTGGCCGCGGCCGAGGCACGGGCGGCCTATACGGCAAACGATCTTGCCCGCGCCGAACGCCTGATTGCCGACAACGCGATCGCCCGTCGCGTGCTCGACGAAAAAGAGAACGCCGCCCGCGAAGCGGCAGCCAACCGGCTGGCCGCACGCGCCGCGGTGGAGTCGGCGCGGCTCAACCTGGAATACACCCGCATCACCGCGCCGGTGTCCGGCCGCGTGTCACGCGCCGAAGTCACCGTGGGCAACGTGGTCGCCGCGGGCGCGGGCTCACCGCCACTCACCACATTGGTCTCGGTCGCGCGAATCTACGCCGCCTTCGATGTGGACGAACAAAGCTATCTCGCCTTGATCAACGGTCGCCAGAGCGGCGCTGGCGTACCGGTGCACCTCGGCCTGGCCAATGAGGACGACTACCCGCGTCGCGGTGTCGTGAGTTCGGTCGACAACCGGATGGACACCTCGTCGGGAACGATCCGCGTGCGTGCGGTGTTCGACAATCCGGACGGCACCCTGCTTCCCGGCCTATACGCCCGCATCCGGCTGGGCAGCAGCAACACACGCGAAGCCCTGTTGATTGACGAACGCGCGATCGGAACCGATCAGAACAAGCGCTTCGTGCTGGTGGTGGACGACGCCAATCGCACCGCCTACCGCGAAGTCAGCCTGGGGGGTGCACAAAGCTCCCTGCGGGTGGTCGAGGACGGCCTGCAGGCGGGCGAGCGCATCGTGGTCAACGGCCTGCAGCGCACCCGCCCCGGCCAGACCGTCAGCCCCAACCCGGTGCTGATGTCCGGCAGCCCCCACCCGACGGCACCAAGCGCCCGTGCCACCACCGCCGACAACAGCTGAGACGGACGCCATGAACATCTCGAAGTTCTTCATCGACCGGCCGATCTTTGCCGGCGTGCTGTCGGTGCTGATCCTGCTCGGCGGCCTGCTGGCGATGTTCCAGCTGCCGATCTCGGAGTACCCGGAGGTCGTGCCGCCTTCGGTGGTGGTGCGCGCCCAATACCCGGGTGCCAACCCCAAGGTCATCGCCGAAACCGTCGCCTCGCCGCTGGAAGAGTCGATCAACGGCGTCGAAGACATGCTGTACATGCAATCGCAGGCCAACAGCGACGGCAACCTTGCGCTGACCGTGCATTTCCGCCTCGGCGTCGATCCGGACAAGGCCCAGCAACTGGTACAGAACCGCGTGTCGCAGGCGCTGCCGCGACTGCCTGAAGACGTGCAGCGTCTGGGCGTGACCACGGTCAAGAGCTCGCCAACGCTGACCCTGGTTGTCCATCTTGTGTCACCCGACGACCGCTACGACGCCACCTATCTGCGCAACTACGCGGTGCTCAACGTCAAGGACCGTCTGGCGCGCATTCCTGGCGTTGGCGAGGTTGCCATCTGGGGCGCCGGCAACTACGCCATGCGGGTGTGGCTGGACCCCAACAAGGTCGCCCAGCGCGGCCTCACCGCAAGCGACGTGGTACGCGCGATCCGCGAGCAGAACGTGCAGGTCGCGGCCGGCGTGATCGGCGCCTCGCCCACACTGCCCGACGTGCCGCTGCAGTTCTCGGTCAACGCCCGCGGACGGCTGTCGACCGAAACCGAGTTCCGCGACATCGTGCTCAAGACCGCGGCCGATGGCGGCGTCACCCGGCTGAGCGACGTCGCGCGGGTCGAACTCGACGCCTCCGAGTACGGTCTGCGCTCGCTGCTCGACAACCAGCCGGCCATCGGCATGGGCATCATGCAGTCGCCCGGCGCCAATGCGCTGGCCGTCTCCGGGCAGGTACGCGCGGTAATGGCCGAGCTCAAGCAGGATTTCCCCAGCTCGGTCGATTATCGCATCGAATACGACCCCACCCAGTTCGTCCGCGCCAGCATCGACGCGGTGGTGCTGACCCTGCTCGAGGCGGTGGCGCTGGTGGTGCTGGTGGTGATCGTGTTCCTGCAGACCTGGCGCGCATCCATCATCCCGCTGCTCGCGGTGCCGGTGTCCATCGTCGGCACCTTTGGCCTGATGCTGGCCTTCGGCTACTCGATCAACGCACTGTCGCTGTTCGGCATGGTGCTGGCCATCGGCATCGTGGTCGATGACGCCATCGTCGTGGTCGAGAACGTCGAGCGCAACATCGCCGCCGGACTCAACCCGCGCGACGCCACCTACCGCGCCATGCAGGAGGTCAGCGGCCCGATCATCGCAATCGCGCTGACCCTGGTCGCGGTGTTCGTGCCGCTTGCTTTCATGACCGGGCTCACCGGCCAGTTCTACAAGCAGTTCGCGATGACCATCGCCATCTCGACGGTGATCTCGGCGTTCAACTCGCTGACCCTGTCACCCGCACTCGCCGCCCTGCTGCTCAAAAGCCACCACGGCGAGGGCCACGACAACGACGGGCGCCCCGACTGGCTCACGCGGGTGATGATCCGGCTGTTCGGCGGTTTCTTTGCCCGCTTCAACCGCTTCTTCGGCCGTGCGTCGGAGGGCTATGGGCGCGGCGTCCGCGGGGTGATCTCACGCAAGACATCGGTCATGGGGGTGTATGTGGGTCTGCTGGCCCTCGCCGCGGGAATGACGTGGATCGTGCCCGGCGGTTTCGTGCCGGCACAGGACAAACAATACCTGATCAGCTTCGCCCAGCTGCCCAACGGCGCCTCGCTCGATCGCACCGAGGATGTGATCCGGCGCATGAGCGAAATCGCGCTGGCACAGCCCGGCGTGCAAAGCGCGATCGCCTTCCCCGGCTTGTCGATCAACGGCTTCACCAACAGCTCGTCGGCCGGCATCGTGTTCGTCACCCTCAAGCCCTTTGCCGAGCGTCGCGCGCCGGAACTCTCCGCGAACGCGATCAGCGCCGTGCTCAATGGCCAGTACGCCGCGATCAAGGACGCCTTCATTGCCGTGTTCCCGCCACCGCCAGTGATGGGTCTGGGCACGCTGGGTGGCTTCAAGCTGCAGATCGAAGACCGCGGCGCACTCGGCTACGCCGAACTCGACGCTGCGGCAAAGGCCTTCATCGCCGCCGCACAACAGGCACCCGAGCTCGGCCCCAGCTTCACCAGCTACCAGATCAACGTGCCCCAGCTCGACGTCGATCTGGATCGGGTCAAGGCCAAGCAGCTTGGGGTATCGGTCACTGACGTGTTCGACACCATGCAGATCTATCTCGGCTCGCTGTACGTGAACGACTTCAACCGCTTTGGCCGTGTCTTCCAGGTACGTGCCCAGGCTGACGCGCCTTTCCGCGCGCGACCGGACGACATCGGTCAGTTGAAGACACGCAACGCCGCTGGCGAGATGGTGCCGCTGTCCTCGCTGGTCCGGGTCAGCAACGGCTTTGGCCCGGAGATGGTGGTGCGCTACAACGGCTACACCGCCGCCGACATCAACGGCGGACCCGCGCCCGGTTATTCGTCCGACCAGGCCGAAGCCGCGGCCGAGCGCATCGCCGCCGAGGTACTGCCACCGGGGATCCGGTTCGAATGGACCGACCTCACCTACCAGAAGATCCTCGCCGGCAACGCGGGCATGTGGATCTTCCCCTTGAGCGTCCTGCTGGTGTTCCTGGTGCTGGCGGCCCAGTACGAGAGCCTGACCTTGCCGCTGGCGGTGATCATGATCGTGCCGACCAGCATCCTGGCTGCGCTCACCGGCGTGTGGCTGACCGGCGGCGACAACAACCTGTTCACCCAGATCGGGCTGATGGTGCTGGTCGGCCTGTCGGCCAAGAACGCCATCCTGATCGTCGAGTTTGCCCGCGAACTGGAACTGCAGGGCAGCCCCCCGCTCCACGCCGCGATCGAGGCCAGCCGCCTGCGCCTGCGTCCGATCCTGATGACCTCGATCGCCTTCATCATGGGCGTCGTGCCGCTGGTGCTGTCCTCCGGCGCCGGCTCGGAGATGCGTCAGGCGATGGGCATCGCCGTGTTCTTCGGCATGCTCGGGGTCACGCTGTTCGGCCTGTTCCTGACGCCGGTGTTCTACGTGCTGCTGCGTACCCTGGGCAAGGGTCACAGGCTGCACACCGCCAGCCCGCACGCAGCACCGCTGATCGTGCCCCACGTTTCGCCACTCGATGCGCCGCTCGCGGCAGCCCACGCCGCCCCCGCGTCCCCACCGCACAGCGCCTGACCCAGACGGACACCAGACCATGAACACGCACCCCGCAACCCGTTCCCCTGCCCGGCACCTGCCACTGCTGCTCGCCACCCTGCTGGCGGCGGCCGGCTGCTCGCTGACGCCGGTGTACGAACGCCCCGCAGTCAGCACCCCGGCCGCCTTCAAGGAGGCCGAACCGGCACCCGCAACCGCCACCAGCCCGCACTGGAAAACCGCCACGCCGGCCGAACACACGCACCGCGGCGACTGGTGGACGGTGTTCGGCGACGACACACTGAACGCACTGCAGGCCGAAGCCCTGGCCGCCAACCAGGACCTCAAGGTCGCCGTCGCCCGCCTGGCCCAGGCCCGCGCGCTGGAAGGCGGCACCCGCGCCGAGCGCCTGCCCCAGGTGGACGCCGGCTTCGGCCCCACCCGCCAACGCCCCTCGCCCGCCTCGCAGGGGCTGGATGCCGACGCTTCGACCCCCACCACCACGGTGTGGCGGGCACAAGCCAGCATCGGCTACGAGTTCGACCTGTTCGGCCGCGTCGCCGCCACCGTGGATGCCGCCAACGCCAGCACCCAACAAAACGAGGCCCTGCTGCGCTCGGTACAGCTCGCGCTGCAGGCCGACGTCGCGCAGGCCTACTTCCTGCTGCGCGAACTCGACGCCGAACAGGCGCTGTTCGGCGCCACGGTGGATTTGCGCGGCGAAGCGCTGAACCTGGTGCAGCGCCGCTTCGAAGCCGGCGACATCGGCGAACTGGACGTCGCCCGCGCACGTACCGAGCTCGCCTCGGCACAATCGGAGGCTCACGGCATCGCACGCCGTCGGGCGGCAACCGAGCACGCGCTGGCCAGCCTGCTCGGCAAGCCGCCGGCCGAGTTCAGCTTCGCCCCGCAGCCGCTCGGCCGCATCACCGTCGCGGTGCCTGCCGGACTCCCGTCGGCGCTGCTGGAGCGCCGTCCCGACATTGCTGCCGCCGAGCGCGCCATGGCTGCGGCCAATGCCCGCATCGGCGTCGCCCGCGCCGCCTTCTTTCCGCGCCTGACCCTGACCGGCGCGCTCGGCTACGAATCGGCCGAACTCGGCGACCTGTTGCAGTGGTCGAGCCGCACCTTCCTGCTCGGTCCGCTTGCCGGTACCGTGCTATCGCTACCGATCTTCGATGGCGGCCGTCGTCAGGCCGAACTCGAGCGCAGCCGCGCCGCCTGGGAGGAAGACGTCGCCCGCTACCGTCAGACCGTGCTGACCGCCTTCCGCGAGGTGGAGGACAGCCTCGCCGCGGTACGCATCCTCGGCGATCAGACCCAGGCTCAGGATACGGCAGTGGCCGCCGCCGAACGCGCCGCACAGCTATCGCAACTGCAGTACCGCGAAGGCGCGGCGAGCTTCTTCGAAGTCATCGACGCCGATCGCAGCGTGCTACAGCAACGCCGCGCGTCGGTACAACTGGACGGCGAACGGGCGCGCGCAACAGTGGCGCTGATCCGGGCGCTGGGCGGCGGCTGGGATACACCGCCAACGCTCGGCCATGGCCCCACGCCAGACGCCGGGCTGATCGCACGGCAACACTGAAGCCCGGGAGACCGCCCGCCACCGTCACGGCCCATCCTGGGCCAGCGCCATACACCGCGGTCTCCCGCCTGCTGACTTCCGGGGCGGCGTGTTTGATGAAACGGCCATCAGTCAGGGGCGCACAAATAGCTGAAAATCCGATATTTGATAACTACCTGAAATACAGCTAAAGTTCATTTAGTTGAATTTCAGGTAATCGCCATGACCGCTCCACACCACGTCTTGCTGACAAGCTCACAACTCGGTCAGGTGTTGCAGGCCGCACGCAAGGCCCGCAAGTTGTCGCAATCCACGCTCGCCAGCCGCATCGGCCTGAGCCAATCCCGGGTATCGCACCTGGAGCTGAACGCCCAGGACCTGAGCGTGGCACAACTGCTGGCCTGGAGCTCAGCCCTTGGCCTGGAACTCACGCTGGGCCCGCGCGGCGGCGCGACGCCAGCTTCCACCGAAGCGGCGTGGTGACATGGGTCGCAAATCACATGGCCGCGCACTATCGATCTGGACCAATGGCCGGCGTGTCGGGCGCTGGACACTTCCCGCGCGCGGCGAAATGCAGCTCCAGTACGACGACGACTGGGTCAATGCCGACATCGGGCGTCCCTTGTCCCTATCCTTGCCTTTCAATCTGGAAAACCTCCCGCTGAAGGGCGACCGGGTCCGCAACTACTTCGACAACCTGTTACCCGATAGCGATACGATCCGCAAGCGCGTAGCCGAACGCTTCCGCACTGGCTCAACCGACCCCTTCGACCTTCTGAAGGCCGTCGGCCGGGACTGCGTAGGCGCAGTGCAGATCCTCGGCGACGACGAGACCCCAGAGGGCTTCGACCGCATCGAATGCACCCCGCTGACTGAAGAAGACATCGAACGTCACCTCGTCGAAACGGTATCACCACGCGCATTCGGCCCCCATGCCGATCCAGACGCAGATTTCCGCATCTCGCTCGCTGGCGCCCAGGAAAAAACCGCTTTCCTGTGGTGGGCCGGGCAGTGGCAGAAGCCCCGCGGCGCAACGCCAACAACACATATATTCAAGCTTCCGCTGGGGCTGATGGGCGGCAGACGGGCGGACTTCACCACCTCGATCGACAACGAGTGGTTATGCCTGACCTTGCTCAAGGCTTACGGCCTGAACACTGCAAATGCCGACATCGCCACGTTTGGCCAGCAACGCGTGCTTGTTGTCGAGCGCTTCGACCGGCGCCTGGCCCCGGATGGAAAATGGCTGATGCGCCTGCCACAGGAGGACTTCTGCCAAGTGGAGGCTTGCCCGCCCCTGCGCAAGTACGAGAACGAAGGCGGACCGGGACTGCAAGCGCTGTTCTCGACACTACGGCAATCCGTCAACGCCGACGCCGACATGAAGACGCTGATGACCGCGCAGGTGCTGTTCTGGTTACTGCGCGCGCCGGATGGCCACGCGAAGAACTTCAGCATCCAGATACTGCCTCGCGGTCGCTTTCACCTGACCCAACTGTACGACGTGATGTCCGCCTACCCGGTACTTGGAGACGGCCCAAACCAATGGTCCTCACGTGAAATCAAGCTGGCGATGGCGCTGCTCGGCAAGAACCGGCACTACGAGATGCACAGCATCCAGCGCCGCCACTTCGACAGCACCGCGCAGAAGGTCGGCTACGCCCCCTCAGCCGGCCCGATCATCGAAGACATTCTCGCCCGTACCCCCTCCGTCATCGACAAAGTTCAGACCAGCCTGCCACCAGGATTTTCCATGTATGTCGCCGAAACGATACTGGGTGGGCTGGAACGTGCGGCAAGGACGCTTCAGCACAGCGCGCATGGAAGCGCTCATACAGGCCACCACCCAGCGACTTGTACAAGGCCACCCGGTTAGCGATTTCCGCGCGGCGCAGTTCCAGCAGCGCCTGCCGTGCGGCCTGCAACTGGCGCTGAGCGTCCAGTAATACTGGATGAGCAGCGGCAGACGCTGGATCTGACCCTGACCGAGTTCAAGCTTCTGGCCGGGAGATCACGAGGTCCCGACGTCACACCACTGATGCGGGCCGCGGCCCAGCATCATCATCTGACTCTCCTATCGGAAAGATGAAAAAATACAGCCAGCAAACGTTTCGTTTGTTTCGTATATTACGGATATCGAGGTGCTACTTCTGGTCACACCCGTAGAGAAACAATCAGGAGGAAAACATCATGGCAAACGTTCAAGCAGCCATCGAAACCGTGCTGGATGAGCACGATGCGGCACTGGCGCAAGCCGCTCAACGTTGCTTGATGGCGGCGTTGGATCATTCGCGGGCGGAAACCATACGCCTGATCGCACAGGGTGAAGATGAGACTCAGGCGATCGTCGAGCTTCCCCCGAAGGTGCTGCGCTTCATGGCCGATCTGCTCGGCGTTATGGCACAGCGCCAGCCTGTAGCCGTGCTGCCACAGAAACTTGAACTCTCCACTCAGGAAGTGGCAAACATGTTGAATGTGTCGCGTCCGTACGTGATCAAGGAAATCGAGGCAGGACACCTGCCTTGCCGCAGGGTTGGTCGCCATCGGCGTGTCTTGTTCGAGGACATGATTACCTATCAGCAAAAATCCCGCTCAGAATCGGATGCCGCACTGCAGGCCTTGGCCGACCAGGCTCAAGAGTTGGGCTTGGGATACTGATATGGCAGGGTCAGCACGCTACACGGTGATTCTGGACGCTTGCGTGCTGTACCCCGCACCTCTGCGCGACGTGCTCTTGAGCCTTGCCAGTGAGGGTCTGTTTCACGCGCGCTGGTCTGAGCGGATTCAGGATGAATGGGGTCGCAACCTCTTGCGGCAACGGCCGGATCTGAAGCAGGAGGATCTTCAGCGCACCTGCGCATTGATGAGCAACGCCATTCCTGATTGCCTCGTGACAGGGTGGGAGCCCTTCGAGCAGATCATTACGGGACTTGATCGTCATGTCCTTGCTGCTGCGCTTCGCGGTCATGCGGACGCAATTGTGACTTTCAATTTGAAGGATTTTCCGTCTGATGCACATGACTCCATTGCAGTCGGTACAACTGGACGGCGAACGGGCGCGCTCCACAGTGGCGCTGATCCGGGCCCTGGGCGGCGGCTGGGATACACCGCCAACGCTCGGCCATGGCCCCACACCAGACGCCGGGCTGATCGCACGGCAACACTGAAGCCCGGGAGACCGCCCGCCACCGTCACGGCCCATCCTGGGCCAGCGCCATACACCGCGGTCTCCCACCTGTTGGCCTCCGGCACACCGGGTTTGATGAGACGGCCATCAGTCAGGGGCGCTCAAATGCCTGAAAATCTGATGTATCTCGCCGAAACGAGTTTGGGTGGGCCTGAATGTGCGACAAGGACGCTTCAGCAATGAGACCAAGGTGGCGTGGCCTTGTTTAGCACCGTAGTTTCAACGTTGCCTAAGTCGTCAACGCCTGAAAACACCGCGCATCCCCCCACCGTTGCCAGTTCGGCCAGATCTTGGTACCGGTACCACCCGCTGTACGGGCTGGAGATTGGGAAAAACTTGCGTCAACCACTTACCATTTCCTGCCTTCACGGACCATTTGAAGAAATAGGAAACTACACAGAATGTGATGATGCAAACAAATGGCCTTTAAGCGCATGATCGTAAAGGACCCATTTCTGCGTTAGATCCAATTTTGGCGCGATTACCCTGCCAACGCATCCTTCAGGCTGTGCGTCGTAAACTGCAGTCCGGGGCAGTTTGGCAAGCTGCTTTTAATTCATTTGCAATTCTTTCGGGGTGTATATATGTTTTCGGGAGACGTAATGTGAGGTAAAAATGATGGCACAGAACAGACAAGCTCTGGACCTGGTGGGGGCCATCTACGACACGGTGATGGATCGCGCCGACATGGGGTCGGTGATTGGTCGCATTTCAGCATGTAGCGGCGGCCATTCGGCTGTGCTTCGGCTGGTGGACTGTCGTCGCGAGAGTGAAGGTTTCGTCATTGCCTACGGCCAAGACGAGCGCTTCCTGCAGGCCTACCGTGATCATTTCGTTCACCTCGACCCATATCGGGAATTTCTCGCCGCATCCCCTCCTGGAGAACTTGTCATCGGGGAATTGGCCGTTCCGCTCAAGGTTCGCCGCCAAACCGAACTCTTCAACGACTACGAAAAGCCTCAGGATCGGATCCACGTTGTTGGTTCCAACATGGGCCGCGACCAGGACTTCCTGCTCTACTTGGGTATGCACAGAAGCGAACGCGCTGGCCCCTATGGAGAGCAGGATCTCGATCTCATCCGCCCGCTTCTCCCTCACCTTCTGAGAGCGGTGCAGATCAAGCGTCTGTTGGGCGAGGCCGTAGAGGCTCAGCGCCTGAGCGAAACCCTCATGGACCGCCTGCGGCTTGGCGTGCTTCTGCTGGACAAAGCCGGTTCGCCTCGCTTCGCCAACGCTGCCGCACGCAAAATGGCCGATGCCTTCGGGCTGCAACTGCAAACTAACGGCATCTCTCTTGCGGATACCCGGGCCAACAAACGCCTGCAAATACTCATCGGCCAGATCACGCAGCGGACTCCGCCTGGACGGGAGAGCGCGGGAGGCGACATTATCGTTCGCCACTCCGGTGCTGGCACCCTGCAGTTGCGCGTTTTTCCGATTGCACCGCGCGGCGACCCGGTATTGACAGGAAGGGAGATTCGCATCGTGATTTTCCTTGTGCGCCCAGGGGGCCATACTCTGCCACCGGATCAGATCACGACGCTTTGGGGTCTCACTCCAGCCGAAGGCAGACTCGTCGCACGGCTGATCGAGGGTGGCACCCTTGAAGCCGCGGCCATCGAACTCGGGATTGCCGTCTCCACCGCCCGTACGCAGCTAAGTGCTGTATTCGCCAAGACCGGTTGCCACCGCCAGACCGAATTGGTGGCGATGCTGCTGACCAGCCTCGCTGCTTTCGATAACCCCGCCGGAGTGGGAGAGGTCTGATGCCGCAAACTCCGTACGCTCTGTATCTGCACGGCGGCCCAGGCATGAGTTCCGCCATTGAGCGGGCCTGGTTCGGAGAGCAACTACCCGTACTTTGGTGGGACCAGCCACGTATCGCCGCCGACACGCCCCGCGCCTTTTCACGGACGGTCGACGCCGCCGCCGGGCAACTGCTGCGGCTACGCCACGAACTGGGTCATCCGCCGGCGCTGATTACGCTTTCCTTCGGCGCCCTGATCGCTTTGGAACTCGTCAGACGACACCCCGCCGATATTGGCAGTCTGACAATTCTCGCTCCCTCGGCCCCCATGCCGCATCCGCAACGATCCGGATTGCGAATGGCAGAGTACCTGCTCGATCAGGGCCACGGCGATGCCTCGCTACGCGAGGCCGTGACGGCATTGCGGAAAGAAAAGAGCCACGCCACCATCCTCGCACTCTTCAGTGCCCTGCTCGCCATTCCCGACGTGCTGAACCACTATTTCGCAGCGGCTTCGGTCTCGCCGCGGGAGCGATTCTTTGCCGAGGCGACGAAAGTCTTGCTGCTGGACATGGACTGCTTCGCGGCGGTGACGCGCGAGCTTGTCGACTACCCGCCGCCATCCGTAACCACGGGTTTCTCCGGTCCGGTGCGCATCCTCTTCGGTCGCCACGATCCCCTGCACGACCCCGTCGCTGACCCGCAGGAGTGGCGCGCTCTGTTCCCCGCGGCATGCCTGGAGACAGTGGACACCGGGCACATGATCGTCTTCGAGTTGCCTGAGGACGAATGGATACCTTCGCCGCCACAGGCACTTGCTCCGTAAGCATGCCGTCCGTCAGTACCCACGCGGCAACGCCGGTAATATTCAAGGTGGCGACGTCGCCATAGTCTGCGGCCTATTGGATTACGGAAGGCGCCGACCAAGCGGCGGGCGGTTAGCAGGCCGATGCAAAAACCGGCGGTACCGCGCCAGCACTGAGGTTCAGGTCGAATTTCATCGTGACATCGTTTTCCGGAATAGCTTTCTCGCGACTTTCGAATTGCCTTCGTGGCCGCAAAGGCGACCGCGAAGGCCCATTTGCGCTCCAGCGCTCATACCAAGCGCATGCTGGCCGCTACGTCGGACAAATTTCGCGCAGAACTGCTTGGGGTGATGACATGAAGGTGCGATTGCCCTGCATTACCGACTACTGCCGCACAGACTTGGAATTTGCTTTTCAGTATCGGCCAACGCTGCGCGCGTTTCCGGAATTGCGGACTGATGATTGGGACAACGTTGAAAATAGGACAGATCAGTCTGTAGAGCCTTTTCCATCATCTTCGCCAATTCACACTGTTGTTGTTGGAGCGGGAGCGACTGTATCTCTGATTGTCGCCTTTGCGCGTACGCCATTGCTGCCTGTGAATATGCTGCGTCGTCACATTTATCGGGGATTCCAGGGAGGGCACTTCCCCCGCCAATCCATTTTGTTCCTCCTTTGCTCCTTTCCACAGCCCTCACTGCGTCTTCAATGGCTCTACCTCGCTCGCCACCAAATATCTCCTGTTTCCTGAGATCTTCTTCTTGGCTCGCAATGCTCTCTCTCATTGCAGCTGCGAGACCGCCCTTTCGCCCCGGCAGCGCACCTTGTGCTCTCGCAATGTCTTCTGAATGCTTTGTGGCCTCTCGATCCTTCTCAGACTGTCGGTAGTTCCCTTTTTCGATTTCAGCTAGCTCGTCTTCTAACTTCTTACTCTTTTTATCCGCCCGATCAAAATCAGCATCGATGTCTGAATTGCACGACTCTTCCCAGTCAGGGCCGTTTTCCAGACTGGGTCTCCAGCCCTTAACGCATTTGCCCTTATCCACCTTCTTTTCCACCGCGTACTCGCTAAACAGTTCGCGCCACTGCGGGGGGCATAGGTTCTTGTTATCCTTAAAAACATCCTTCGGTGTAGCGCTAAACCCCGGCGTGCCAAACAGGACAATGCTACGTGATGCGCCGTCACATCCACCTCCACCAAAATGAACCATACTATTAGCAATGGAATTCCATTGAGCAACCAGGTTAGGATCGCCCCTTGGCGGTGGGTAGTTGGCAGAGAACTTCTGATTCAAATATGGAAGAATAACTTTGTCCGTAGCGAAGGTGCCCTCATCCAACAGTTTCTTGTAGTTCATGCAATCCTTAAAGCGTTCGGGCCAAATCAGTACTTGTTTGCCTTTGATCGTGGTTGTCATTTTACGGATTTGGCGGTCATTCAGACACGATTCCTTGAGCTCTTGCTCCGCTGCGCGCATTTCATCTAACTGGCTATGAAAACTCCTCAGAGTGGCGCCGGTCTTATCATCATACTTTCTCCAGTCAGCGCCCCAGTTCTGGGTTGTGCCGATATCTGGGAATTTCGGGTAATTCGACATATTAAGTGGAGAGGCTGACACTAAATTTGACAATAGCCACAGCATTGCCGTTAAAGCAATCCTAGTCGTAAACATTGCTGTCGATCCTTATTTTTTTTTGACTTTCTGTTTCCCATCTTCCAGTGGATGAGGCTTTTCAGCGACGCTATTTGTCTTGTACACATTGACAAGCGCTGCCCTTAATGCAGCCTGATCATTTGTTCTGATTGTTACCAATCGATTTCCTACATCCACCGCCGCCGAATCCAGTTCGGCTATCATTGGTGCTATGGACTTATAGTAGTCACGCCCTTGTGCAGCCAGTTCGCTATTAAATTGGTCCACTGTTGCATTCTCAGCCCCAACCAGCGCTGTGGGTGTCTTTGAATTCTCAAGCAGTGCGCCATGCAGCGCCACGGCACCGACTACTGATGTCCAGGTTCTCTGCATCTTTTTACCGTATTCTGCGTACATCTGAAGTCTGACATCCCTAAAGGCTTGCCCGAAGTCGCCGGCAGAGATTTGTCTTGCCACTTCTTCGTCGTGTTTCGCCCGGACCAACAACTCGCTATCGAGAATTCTCCTTATAAACTTTAGATTTACCTCTTCTGCCGTGGTTAATGTAGCACCGGTCCGCAGGGCGTCTGATAGTTGCTTGTCGAAGTAAGCGGTGTATTCCGCCAGTGCCTTACCGTTTTCTCGTGAGACGGGTATGAATTGGGCGGCCAAAGCAATCGTTTTGCCGAAATTTTCAATATACGGCTGTAACGGTGCATTTTGAGCTTCGGCAGGTGAGGCCGGCCGGTCTTGAGCAACATATGGTGGCACTGTGGCACTGAACGCGCCATGATTTGCCTCGGAAAGTAGCGGATACCGCAAGGTGTATGAGGTTGACGCAGGTAGCGCGTCTGAGATCTTTAGCAGCCATTTGTCGGATCGGTAACTTGTACCTGACCACCACATACTAAAGGGTGTGTCATGAGCAGAGAATGATGTACAGCGCGAAGAGTTCACTTCCTCGCCCTTGGGAAAGTTATACTCCATTGCCACATACACGCCGCAGTTGGTGGATAGTCCGGGACTGCCTCGTAAGCTAAAATAGAAGGCGCCACTCACAAGCGCAGAGTGGGTGGCGGACTGGTCCACCGTAATATCTGCCACAAGGTCGATCGGTATTGATATGTCGGCAAGTGGCCTATCAATAATTCTGTTGCGACTTGCCCCTTGTAGAAGAGTAGGTTCAAGAAGGACAATAGCCTCCGGATAGGCGCGGCGTATGGCAAAGTAAAGATCTGCGGCATAGAATGTTGTCGCATAGGGCAGGAGCTCAGGTAGCTGCGTATAATCAACGATTCCCCTTAGATCGTTTCCAGTTACTTGTTTAACATAGGCATACTGGATATTGACGATTGAATCGTGTGCTTTCTTGTCAAGTATGGCTGGCCAGCGCACGACGATTATCGGTTTGCGGCTAGTTCCTTCAACTTGCTTACGTTCTTGTACCACGAGCTTTTCAGGTATTGACAGGTTCCACTTGCTAAGCAACTGCGCGCAACCAGTACTGGCCAAAATTGCGCAAAATGACATTATCTTTGCTGACGCGGAGTGGATTCTGGCTACCTTGGCCATATAGACGGACCTAGAATCTGTATGCATTGGCTTGTCATAGATGCTGTTTGGAACATGTGCAAGGAGGACGACGGCTGATCCCTGCTTCTTTGCCAAGACGGGCGGAAGAGGCGGATTGGCGACGCTCTGCGGACCTGAGGAAAAAGCCGCACGGTCTACGTCCGGACCTCTACTCCGCTTGAGCAGTCAGGCGGCGCCGTCGTGTACCCCATAGAGCCGCGATGCCAGCAAGGGTCAGGCCGAAGGTCTGGGGTTCAGGGACAGTGGCAACCGCGGCGGGCAGGATGGTGAATATGGCCGTGTCAAAGCCAGTCGCACCGAATGTGTCCCATACCCGCAGGCGAACAAGGTGATCTCCCGCTCCCAGCGACAAGGAGGGACCGGTCAGCAAGTCGTAGGGGACTGCGAACCAGGGACCAAGGAATAAGTCGTGACGCATATCAAACATGCCATCTTCGTTAAGATCAATCTCCCAGAGGGTAATCAAGTCGTCAAGGTCTGGGTCAATCGAACGAGATACGTCAATGAAGAGGCCCCCTCCAGGTTCGGCCAAGAGGTCGGAAATCGGCGAGGGCGAGATTTCTGCCAAAGGCGCTTGATTGATCCGCACAAGATCGGCACAAGCATTGTTCGCGAAGGCCATGAAGGTCGTGGTAACAAACGCGAGGGCCAGATGAGAAATTTTGTTCATACGGGTATCCGCTGAGAATGGGGTTGTTCGAGGCGCTGTTGGCCGGCTCATTAGCAACCTGACTCCGTTGAGGTGCCCCTGCATGGAGTTGGTCCGATGCTACGTGATGTCATTTGACACGCGCATCCCCCAAATAGAGGATACCTTTGGTTGTCCTGAAAACTCGTGCAGCGTCCGATCTGCCGTACACTGCCCCGAAGCCACTGACTTAGGCCTCTACGAGTGTAAGGTGATCGGCAAGCAGGCCAGCCAGGCAGGCAGTTATGTAACCCTCAAACACGTACCACCGGTGATCGAGCGCCGCGACACACAAGCGATCTCCTGCCCCGCAGCGCTCCGCCGGACAACGCGCATGGAAGCGCTCATAGACAACGTGGACGACTCATTGAGCCGTCGTGACGGCGGCGATCTCCGCCCTATCGCGCTCATGCAGGCCACCTCCCAGCGACTTGTACAAGGCCACCCGGTTAGCGATTTCCGCGCGGCGCAGTTCCAGCAGCGCCTGCCGTGCGGCCTGCAACTGGCGCTGAGCGTCGAGCAATTCCAGACGGCCGTCGACACCGGCGCGATAGCGCAGGTCGGACAGCGACAGGCGCCGTTCGGCGGCGGTCACCGCGCGCAGTTGCGCCTCGATCTGGCGATCGAAGGTGGCCGTTCCAGCCAGGGCATCGGCCACCTCACGGAAGGCCGTCTGGATGGCGCGCTCGTACTGGGCGACCGCCTCGGATTTGCGCACCTCGGCCAAACGCAGTTCGGCGCGCAGGCGCCCGCCATGGAACAGCGGCTGGGAAATCTGTGGGGCGAAACGCCAGACCTGCCGGGCTGTGTCGAACAGGCCACCGAGCGAGGTGCTGGCGTATCCGAACGACGCGGTCAGGGAAATCTGCGGGAAGAACGCCGCCCGCGCCGCACCGATATCGGCATTGGCGGCCACCAGCATCTGTTCGGCCTGGCGCAAGTCGGGTCGGCTCAGCAGCAGGTCGGCCGGCAAGCCGGCGGGCAGGCGCGCAATCGACGGCTGGCGCTCCAGCGGCAACGCCGGTGGCAGGTCGCCAGGCAACTCGCTGCCCACCAGCAACTGCAGGGCGTTGTCTGCCTGCGCCCGGGCGCGCCGACGCGCTTCCAGATCGGCTTCGGCCAGGGCCACCTGCCCTTCGGCCTGGGCCACGTCCAGGCTGCTGTTCTGGTCGGCCTGCTTGAGCAGGCGTGCCAGCTCCAGCGACTGTTGCCAGTCGGCCAGGGTGCGCTCGGTCAGTTGCAGTTGCTCGTCGGCCAGGCGCTGGGTGAAGTAAGCCTCGGCCACTGCGCCGACCAAGGCGATCTGCGCCGCATCACGCCCCTGCTCGCTGGCCAGATAGCGGGCAAACGCCGCATCGGAGAGCGCCCGCACGCGGCCGAACAGATCCAGCTCGAAGGCGCTGAGCGCGACGTTCACGCCGGTCTGCTGGCTCACCTCGCGGCGGGTCTGGCCGTTCGTATCGGTGCTCAGGGCACGTTCGCGCGTATGCATCCCGTCCAGCCCCACTGCCGGCAAGCGCGCGGCACGCGGGATGTTGGCCTGCGCCTGCGCTGCCTCGACATTGAGGGTGGCCAGGCGCAGGTCGCGGTTATTGGCCAGCGACAGCTCGATCAACCGCTGCAGGCGCGGATCGCCGAACATCGCGCGCCAACCCAGCGCGCTGGCCGGCAGCGTCGAGGCCTGTGTAGTAGCCGTCATCGGAAAGCTCAGCGGCACCGGCGCAGCCGGGCGTTGCAGGGTTGGCGTCAGCGAGCAGGCGGTCAGGCAGCCGAGCAGCGGCAGGGTCAATAACAGACGCATCACGGGTTCTCCTGGGTCGGCGCGGTGGCGCCACGCTGCACACGCCAAGTGCTCAAGCGCTCCTGCGTGCCAATCACGAAAACGAAAAAGGCCGGTACGAAGAACACCGCCAGCACGGTGCCACTGAGCATGCCGCCGAACACCCCGGTGCCGATGGCATGTTGGGTTTCAGCGCTGGCGCCGGAAGCGAGCATCAGCGGCAGCACACCGAGGGTGAAGGCCAGCGAGGTCATCAAGATCGGGCGCAGGCGCAGGCGCGCAGCAGTCACGGCGGCGTCGATCAGCGTACGACCCTCGGCATGCAACTGGCGGGCAAACTCGACAATAAGAATCGCGTTCTTCGCCGACAGGCCGATGATGGTGATCATCCCCACCTTGAAGAACACATCATTGGGCATGCCGCGCAACATCACCGCGGCCACCGCACCGAGCAGGCCCAGCGGCACCACCAGCATCACCGACAGCGGAATCGACCAGCTCTCGTAGAGCGCCGCCAGCACCAGGAACACCACCAGCGCCGACAGCAGCATCAACAGCGGGGCCTGCGCCGCCGATTGGCGCTCCTGCAGCGACTGTCCCGTCCAGGCCACGGCGAAGCCTTGCGGCAACTGTGCCACCAGGCGCTCCATCTCGGCCATCGCCGCGCCGCTGGAAACGCCCTCGGCCGCCCCCCCGGCGATGCGCACGGCGGGGAAACCCTGGAAGCGCGTCATCTGCTGCGGCGACTCGCTCCACACTGGCCTCACCACCTCGCGCAGCGGCACCATACCGCCGCTGGCATTGCGCACGCGCAGGCCGAGCACGTCATCCAGTTGCATGCGCGCCGGGGCATCGGCCTGCAGGATGACCTGCTGCATCCGCCCGGCATTGGGAAAATCGTTCACGTACAGCGAACCCATTGCCGCCGACAGCGTACTGCTCACGGCGGCAAAGGACAGGCCCATGGCCTCGGCCTTCTGCCGGTCAATCTCCAGGCGGATGCTCTCGCCGGGTGGCAGGCCATCGGGGTAGACATCGCTGACCACCTTGCTCTGCGCCGCCAGCTCCAGCAACTTCGCCTGCGCAGCCAACAATGCGGCCTCGCCACGGTTGGCCCGATCCTGAAGGAACAAGGTGAAGCCGGACGATGTACCCAGTTCGTCGATGGCCGGTGGCATCAGACTCATCACCGTCCCCTCGACATTGTCGGCCATGGCCTGCTGCGCCAGTTCTGCCTCTCTGGCAGCCGTGGCGCCATTACGCTGGTCCCAGTCCTTGAGCATGGTAAAGGCCATGGCGGCGTTGGGGCCGGAGCCGGCGAAACTGAAACCCAGCACCACCATGTTTGCGTCCAGCCCCGGGCGCGAGGCCACATGCGCCTCGTAGGCCTTGACCACGTCCAGCGTGCGTTCGCTGGTGGCGCCGGTCGGCAACTGGATGGAGGTCATGAAGTAGCCCTGGTCCTCCTCGGGCAGGAAGGACGACGGCAGTTGCGCGGCAGCGATGGTCAGCACCGCGCAGAGCACGGCGAACGCCGCCATCATCCGCCCGCTGCGCCCGGCCAGGCGCGCCACCCGCGTACCGTAGCTTGCGGTGAGGCGCGCGAAGCCACGGTTGAAGGCGCCGAAGAAGCCACGCATTTGATGGTGATCGGCACCCACCGGGCGCAGCAGCGTGGCGCACAGCGCCGGCGTCAGGCTCAGGGCAAGGAAGGCCGAGAACAGGATCGACACCGCCATCGACAGGGTGAATTGCTGATAGATCACCCCCACCGAACCACTGCCGAAGGCCATGGGGATGAACACGGCGGTCAGCACCAGGGTGATGCCGATCACCGCGCCAGTGATTTCCTGCATCGCCCGTATGGTCGCCTCCTTCGGCGACAAGCCCTGGGTGGCCATCAGGCGCTCGACGTTCTCCACCACCACGATCGCGTCGTCAACGATGATGCCAATGGCCAGCACCATGCCGAACATGGTCAGCGAGTTGATCGAAAAACCGGCCAGCAGCATCACCGCAAAGGTGCCGAGCAGCGCGATGGGCGCGACGATGGCCGGGATCAGCGTGTAGCGCAGGTTCTGCAGGAACAGGAACATCACCAGGAACACCAGCGCCATGGCCTCGAACAGGGTGTAGATCACCTTCTCGATGGACACCTTGACGAAAGGCGCCGTATCAAACGGCACCGAGTAGGCCATGCCAGCCGGCATGCCCGGCGCCAGTTCGGCCAGGCGCTCGCGCACCGCCGCAGCGGTACGGACGGCGTTGGCGCCGGGCGAGAGCTGGATGGCGGCACTGGTCGCCGCCACGCCATTCTCGCGATTGGAAAAGGCGTAGGACTGCGCACCCAGTTCGATCCGCGCCACATCGCCAAGCACCACCTTCGCCCCATCGGCACCGGCGCGCAGGACCACAGCGGCAAACTGTTCCGGCGTGCTCAGCTGCCCTTCCACGGTCAGCGGCACGGTCAGGCGCTGGCCCGGCAACGCAGGCTCGTCGCCGACCCGGCCGGGGGCGATCTGCGCGTTCTGCTGCTCGATGGCCTGGGCCAGCTCATTCATCGTCAGGCCATAGGCGGTGAGCTTGCTCGGGTCGACCCAGACGCGCATGGCCTGCTCCGCGCCGAACAGCTGCACACGCCCCACACCGTCGATACGACGCAGCGCCTGGACGATGTTGCGCACCAGGTAATCATTCAGCGCAACCTCATCGAACTGACCATTGGGCGAGGTCAAGCCGACCATCATCAAGAAACCCGAGGCGGCGGACTCCACCTGCAGGCCGCTCTGCCGCACGGCCTGGGGCAGGCGCGGTTCGACGGCTTTGATCCGGTTCTGCACGTCCACCTGGGCCAGCTCCACGTCGGTGCCCGGCTTGAAGGTGGCAGTGATCTGAGCGGTACCCGAGGTATCGACCGAGGACGTGAAGTACAGCAGGTTCTTCACCCCCGACAGCTCACGCTCGACCAGGCTCACCACCGAATCGTTGAGCGTCTGCGGGGTGGCGCCCGGATAAGTGGCGTAGAGGGTCACCGACGGCGGCGCCACTGACGGGTAGCGGGCGATGGGCAACTGCGGAATGGCGATGATGCCGGCCAGCACGATGAACAGGGCAATCACCCAGGCGAACACCGGGCGGTTGATGAAAAACTGCGGCATGACGGTTTCTCCGAACTCAGCGCGCGACAGCACTGAGCTGTTCGTGGGCGACAGCGGGCCAAGGTCGAGTGACAACCCGGGACATCGGACTCAGGCGTTCGATGCCCTCGACCACCACCTGCTGCCCGGCGCTCAGCCCGGACACCACGCGGTAACGACGCGCCACCAGCTCACCGACCTCGATGGGCACCTGCTGTGCCTGGCCCTGGGCATCCACCACCCACACGGTGGCCTGGCCTGCGCTGCGGATCACCGCCTGCTGCGGTACGCTCAGCGCGGCCGGGTAATGTGCGCGGGGAATCCGCGCCTGCACATAAAGGCCGGGCAGCAGGCGACGCTGGGGGTTGTCCACCAGCACGCGCAGCAACACGTCGCCAGTGCCGGCATCCACTTCGATGCCGGAGAACAGGATGCGCCCGCGCATGCCCAGCGGCTTGCCGTCGCTACCGAGGATATCCACGCCCACTTCCGGCGTCGCCGAGCCGACCTGCTGGCGCAGCGCCTCCAGTGCCGAGGCGGACTGGCGCACGTCGACATACACCTGGTCGATCTGCTGGATGCGTGCCATGGGCGTGACATCGGTCGGCGATACCAGCGCCCCTTCGCTGACCAGCGCCTGGTCGATCCGCCCGGCGATCGGCGCCTCGACACTGGCAAACTGCAGGTCCAGCTTGCGCCGCGCCAGGGTCGCCCGGGCCTGGGCCACGTCGGCGGCGGCCTGATCGCGCAGCGCCACGGCATCGTCATACACCTGGCGGCTGACCGCTTCGGCACGCATCAGCGGGGTCAGGCGATCGGCCTGCACCCGCGCCCGCACCAGGGTCGCCTCGGCACGCTGCAAGGCGGCAGCAGCACTATCGACCTCGGCCTTGAACGGCGCCGGGTTGATCTGGAACAACACGGCCCCCTCCTTGATCTCGGCCCCCTGCTCAAACAGGCGGCGCTGCACGATGCCGCCGATCTGCGCGCGAATCTCGGCACTGCGCACCGCGGCCACACGCGCCGGCAGATCCTCGCTGACCGCCAGTTCGTGCGCCTGCAGTGTCAGCACCGACACCTGCGGCGGCGCGGATGTTTCAGCTTGCTCTGCCACCGAATCGCAACCTGCCAGTCCCAGTACGGCAAGCCCTGCGAGCAGAATGCCCAGATGCCGCTGTTTGCTGCCCATAACCCACTCCTCGTTGCACGCGACGCCCTGGCGACCTGATGTCGACCGGGTGCGGATCAAGGCTGCAGTCTGGCTTTCCGCTATTGCGAATGATTCGAGGCTTTGTGGAGAAAGCATGGAGGGCGCGATAAAATTCGGCGCCATCATCTGCGAGCCTGTTCATGTCCGATCCCCACGCGCGCGTCAGCCCCGCCTCCCCGGCGCTGGTGCTGATCGCCGAAGACGAAGCCGAGATCGCCGACATCCTCACCGCCTACCTGCAACGCAGCGGCCTTCGCACCCACCACGCCAGCGACGGCCAGCAGGCCCTGACCCTGCACCAGACCCTCAAGCCGGACCTGCTGCTGCTCGACGTACAGATGCCCATCCTGGATGGCTGGAAAGTGCTCAGCGAAATTCGCTCCCGCGGCGACACCCCGGTGATCATGCTCACCGCGCTCGACCAGGACATCGACAAGCTGATGGGGCTGCGCCTGGGCGCTGACGACTACGTGGTCAAACCCTTCAACCCGGCCGAGGTGGTGGCACGGGTGCAGGCGGTGCTGCGGCGCACACGAGCGGGCGTGCCGACCGCCACGCAGGTGCTGCGTGTTGGCCCGTTCCAGATCGACCTGGACAGCCACGAGGCCAGCGTGCAACTGGATGAGCAGCGGCAGACGCTGGATCTGACCCTGACCGAGTTCAAGCTGCTGGCCTGCCTGATGCGCGCACCCAAGCGGGTGTTCAGCCGCGCGGAACTGCTGGTCAACTGCCTGCCCGAAGGCGACACCCAGGAGCGCACCGTGGACAGCCACGTCAGCAAACTGCGCAAGAAGCTCGAGGCGCTCGACATTCAGGGGGTGCCGGCCAGCGTCTGGGGCGTGGGCTATCGCTTCGGCGTCGAGCCATGAAGCCGACACCGGGGCTGCGCCGGCAGATCATCCAGTCACTGGCGGTGATGGCGCTGGGCATCATCTGCATCTCGGTGATCGGCACCTATGTGTTCTACGCCTTCGCCATCACCTACCTGCCGGGCAGCATCTCCGACACCATGGTGCCCTCACGGGTGGAACTGGTGTGGATCGTCTGCACCATCATTGCCGCACTAAGCATGGCGGTGTTCGTCGCCGTGCGTCTGTCGCGCCGGCTGATCACACCACTGAACTCGGTGGCGCACAGCCTGCGTGAAGTGGCTCAAGGCAAGCTCGACGCCCGTGCACCGTTGGACGAGCAAGCCATGGGCGAAACAGCGCAACTGGTGCGTGACTTCAATGCCATGGCCGAGCGCTTGCAGGGCATGACCCGCGAGCGCGAGTTCTGGAACGCCGCCATCGCTCACGAGTTGCGCACCCCGGTCACCATCCTGCGTGGCCGCCTGCAGGGCCTGGCAGAAGGCGTGTTCACGCCCAGCAACGCGCTGTTCGAAGGCCTGCTTCGTCAGGTCGAGGGCCTGAGCCGTCTGATCGAAGACCTGCGCGTGCTCAGCCTGAACGACAGCGGGCATCTGGAAGTGCAACGGGTTCGTGTCACGCTGGCCGATGAACTGGATACCGTGCTGCAGGCCTTCGCCGCGCCCCTGGCAGAGAAAGGCTTTCACCTGCACAAGAAACTGGACGCCAACCTGCAGGTAGAGTGTGATGCCGTGCGCATCCGTCAAGCCCTGATGGCGCTGCTGGAGAATGCCCTGCACCATGCCGATCCAGGCGAACTGCGGGTTCGCCTGGCGCAGACGGACGACCTCTGCCACCTGAGCGTGGAAGACGACGGTCCTGGCATCGACAGCGCGCTGACCAGCGAAATCTTCGAGGCCTTTCGTCGTGGCGACCCTTCGCGCTCACGCAAGAATGGTGGCAGCGGCCTGGGACTCGCCGTGGTCAAGGCCATCGCAGAAGCCCATGGCGGTCATGCGGCATGCCACGCATCGGGCACAGGAAGTTCATTCGTGATTTCCTGGCCAACCCGGGTACAAGCTCCAGAAAGTTAGCGAGTTATCCCAATGCTGCGGATAGCCGCACGAGGGCTGGCTTGGCAAAGCGTGATTTGCATGTTTTTGGCGTAAGAATGGTGGCAGCGGCCTGGGGCTCGCCGTGGTCAAGGCCATCGCAGAAGCCCATGGCGGTCATGCGGCATGCCGCGCATCGGGCACAGGAAGTTCATTCGTGATTTCCTGGCCAACCCGGGTACAAACTCCAGAAAGTTAGCGGCTTATCCCAATGCTGCGGATAGCCGCACAAGGGCTGGCCTGGCAAAGCGTGATTTGCATGTTTTTGGCAACAGTCGGCAACTCGGCCGAAGCTGCCGGAGGCTTGATGGCGCAGTCAGGCAGCAATGTGTTGGTCACCTGCCGCTCGAGCGTCAGGCGACGGCGAATGGCGGCTTCTCCATGAACTACCGACCCGGTGCTGCCTTTCCTAGGAACAGTAAAGCGGACGTTCATTGTTCGCGAAGAGCTCGTCTCAGTCGCTTGGAGGAGCGTGGTTCATCATCTGCTTTTCGAGATTCTCCAGAACGCCCTAGTCTGTACGACAGGAGCAGCCACACGACCGTCACCAGAGCCGACCGCCGCTACTCATTGAATGACGCTGTGATGGCGGCCAGTGGAATGCGAAGATGAATTACTTTCTCCTTGGACTGCAATAGCGCTCTGACATCAGCATCGGCAATCCATTCCGGCTGAACTGACAACTCAAGGTGTGCCTGACAGTCTTCCGACGGGAACTCGCCGTTCTTGATCCCCTGAAGAAACGACTCTCGGACGCACATTGGGATATGGAACATCAAGAGCGAGCGCCCTGAGTTGTGGCGTACGTAGACTTCTACGGTCTGATCGTCCATGGTTCAGCAATCACCTCGGTGGTTCTGGGCAGTTAAACTACGATCCTTCGGATGCGTCGTGAAACTCGTCGTAAATCTCCTTCACCGTTTTGCCGTTGAAGGTCCAGAACGGCGAGGGTTGGAGTGCATAGTCATCTGGGAGCCCCAGGACTTTTCGAGTGGCAGCTGTGAGGGAGCAGATGACCTCTCCGTACTCGACCTTGCGTTCTCCAACGACTTTAACGGAAATTTCGGGCTGCTCTGTTGACACGAGTACTGAACCATTGGGTATGCCCAGATGGTGGAAATTCATATGAGGACGGCGTGATTCCTTCAGGTTTTGGGCAGACTGAATGTCTGCGGTTGGCACATCGAGTTCAAGGTTTTGTTCGAATTGAATCGTAATGTCATCGACCTTCAGGAGCTTCAGGATAGCAATGACTCGCTCAGGCTCGATCTTGAAGAACTCACGATTCGGGTTGACTCGCGAGGCACCAAAAGCGAAGTGAAGTGCCTTCTCGACTTCGCATGCATCCTTCACTTGACACGCGAATGCGCAATCGAACGGGACGGGAACTCCTGTGCCATAGAGCTGCTTCATGCGGTCCTGCACTTCAAGCTGTGTGGTTTTTCCAATCTTCACTAGGCTGGGCATCGCCGGATTCGTGAGCACGTAAACAATCTGGGACTGTAGATCTGCCATGGTGTGAGTGCGAATACTTACGTTATAGGCCAACAGACCTGCGCGGCTCCTCGCGCTGGTTGGGGGCGTCGATGTGTTAGCAACCAGAAAACACGATGAGCATATCGCACTCAGGTGGTGGCTGTCCGCTTGAGAGGGAGATCTCTCACCGACGGCTCCTGGCCGGAAGTCAGAATTTGTCACCCATTCCAAAGGCGGCCGCCTGCTCCACGGGCAACAATCAGACTCCGATTAACAGCCAAGCCGGCCATGGAACCCTGTAAGCCACTAGCGCCGTGGAACCGGGCAAAGCTGGTGGGCATGAAAGTGCCACTGAAACCCAATGAGACTTGGGCCATGCACATCCAACTTCAGGGCGCAGAATACGTGATGGACCTGGCGATGTTCAACCCTTCCATCGACAGCATCCCGCAAGGCTAAGAGCATGAAGTGGGGGCAAGCCACTATTTCTTGCCCGTTTAGGTTAGCTGATCGCCGCTTTGCCGTTGGCTCTTAGACGGAAGTAACGCGCGGCACCGCTACCCCGCATCTCGAATAGTCCAGTCGCCATCAAGGTTTCGGTCAAGGTGGAGTGACCTGATTCACCTACGCGGCGGCCGGCGCTTTTCAGTTTCTGGCCGATGGCACTGACCAGCGCCCATCCGTTTGAGGCGGTAGCGTCTGAGACGGCCTGGACGAGCGCTGCGCGGTAGGTTTCCCGAGACGCTGACTTCCGGGGAGCGGCGGTGTGTGTCTCCAGAGGTTGTGCGCTGCTTGCGGGGCGGCAGAAGTAGCTCTGGCCGTTCTTATATTGGCGTTGGACCAGTTCGAAGGAGGCGGTCTTTTGGATGAGGTCGATGAACTTCGTGCAGCCGTAGGAGCGGGGGTCGAAGTCGGAGTGATTAGCGTGGATGTATGAGGACAGGTGTCCCAACAGCGCCCAGCCGAGTTCATCGGCGACATTAGAATAGGCACGCATCAAAAGATTGAGGGCCAAGGCCGGCGGTCTGAATGACAATGGCGCGGTGATAGCCGGTGCCAAGGGAATGGGTTCAATCTGGTCAGGCGCGGAGGCACTTCCGTCGATGGCGCGGGGTGCATTCGGCCCTGCGGGAACCGATTCAGCCGTCGGAATTTCGGCGGAGGCATCGGGCGCTCGGGTATTGAGGAGGTTCTCGACGTAGATGTAGCGATCGCACGCATTCACGAAGGCCTTTGGGGCCTTTTTTTCGCCGAAGCCATAGACAACCAGCCCATCCTCACGAATGCGCGTTGCGAGTCGGGTGAAATCGCTGTCGCTGCTGACTAGACAGAATCCTTCGAAGCGGCGCGAGTGCAGCAGATCCATCGCGTCGATGATCAGCGCGCTGTCGCTGGCGTTCTTGCCGACGGTGTTGCGGTATTGCTGTATCGGGTGGATTGCATGTTCGGCCAGCTTTACCTTCCACGCGGAGAGGTTCTGGCTCGTGAAGTCCCCGTAGATGCGGCGAACTGTGATTCGCGCATGCCGGGTAATTTCTTCAAGGATCGGAGCGATGGACTCCTGATTGACGTTGTCAGCGTCGATGAGAACAGCAAAGGAAGGGAGATCATGCTTCATCCCACGAAGCCCCAGCGTCAGTAATATTGACGCAATGATAGCGGGTCGGAGTGTTCATGGGGTTGCGATCAATTCAAGGCCATCACTCGAAATGTGCCCTCGAACCGTAGGTCGGAAAAGCGAAGCGCGTTCGGACGCTCTTGGTTGTCTTTGAGAGACCGAGAAATGCGAGGCCGGCGAGTGGCAGGTAGCCCCTTCATTGCCGATGATCGCACGCTGACACCCGAATGTCGGCTCTGGTCGATACGGCGACGGCCGCTTCAGGTTCCCGATCAGAAGCTCCTCGGCCAGAACGGCCGTCCAGCAACATCCTAACGAACGTCTGCTGTTTGCGCTACTGCGGCCGTTTATTAAGCCTTAGGTCCGAAAGACTGTATTCATAGTTGCTGGAACGGCGCATCCCGACCTAGAGCCTGGAACTGACCAGAATCAAACCGGCCGATGTGTAGATTATTCTGAACGTTTCGATCGGCTATCATCTGCCCAGAACCGCAATGCGCGGTGCCAAGCAATAAGAGTCGTACAGCCGAGGGCTTTCCAATGACTTCCCCAATCAATCTTGCGTTCATGCGCATTGCCAAACGCGCAGAGCGCCAAGACGACGCGACGCTCGCACGTACCTTTGTTGACTTCGGCGCTGTACTAGCGGCTCTGTCGTCAGTCGACCACAGCTTGATCTTTGGCCGGCGCGGCACAGGAAAGACGCACCTGCTGACTGTTCTTCGCACCGCGCGTGAGAAGGAAGGCACGGTCGCGGTGCAGCTTGATATGCGGAACCTCGGATCAACCGGTGGTGTTTACGCCGATCCCCAGATCCCTGTCTCGCAGCGAGCGACCCGGTTACTCATCGATGTTTTGGCTGCGATTCACGGGTACCTTCTCGAACAAGCGCTCGCTGACGACTCAAGAGTTGACCTGGGTGCTGCCGGGAAAGCACTCGACGAATTCTTCGATGCGCACCGGGAGGTGAAGGTTGTTGGCACGACAACCGTCGAAGTGGCCACCGTAGCTGAGAACTCATTCAGTGCCGAAACAAGAGTAGGCGTTACTGCATCGCTAAAATCTGCCTCTATTGCCGCTGATGCCAAGGACACTGACGCTGGTAAGGAAGCGGTCTCCGCTAAGAGGACTGTCATCGGACAGGAGATTCATCGAGTCAATTTCGGGAGCGTGTCAAGCGCCCTAAGGAAGATCGTTGAGTCTTTTCCTGGTGGCAGATTGTGGCTGCTAATTGACGAATGGAGTGAGGTACCACTCGATCTCCAGCCGATGCTGGCGGATTTACTCAGGCGCGCCGTGCTTCCAATTAAGGGCGTTACGGTCAAGATCGCGGCGATTGAGCAGCGCAGCCGGTTCATGATCCCCGACGCAGATGCCGGGAATGTCGGCATTGAGATCGGGGCGGACGTTTCAGCGGCTGTAAACCTAGATGACTTCATGGTCTTCGACAACGACGAAGACAAGGCAGTCGAGTTCTTCCGGGCGCTCGTCTACGCACACACGTGTGCGGAAATGGAAGAGGCAAAGGCAACCGTCCCTGCAAATGAGGCCGCGCTAATCTCGGCCGCATTCACCCAAGCGAACGCCTTCGAAGAAGTTGTGCGAGCGTGCGAGGGAGTTCCACGCGATGCGATTAACATTCTGAGCGCGGCCGCGCAGCGCGCGAACGACTCATCCATTTCTGTGGGAGATGTGCGTGCCGCTGCACAAAATTGGTATTTGGGCACCAAAGACGCGGCTGTGTCGGCTCACCACGATGCGAAACGCCTTCTAACATGGCTAATCGAAAAGGTCATCAAAGAGCGCCGGGCGAAGGCATTTTTGCTTGAAGCCGGCCTGCGCGATTCCTTGGTCGATTTCCTATACGACGAGCGCGTGCTGCACGTCCTGCGTAAGGGTATGTCGGCAAAAGATCAGCCTGGCAAGCGATTTATTGTCTATGGCATCGACTACGGCTGCTACGTTGATCTGATTTCTACCGTCCGAGCACCGCAGGGCGTACTTGACCTTGGCGATTCCGCCAGCTCGGACTTTAGCCTTACAGTCCCGCATACCGACCTTCGGTCGATCCGCCGGTGCATCCTCGACCTGCCAGACTTCTATGGCTCCGTGGCCGAATCAGTACCGGTCGGCAGCGCCATTGGATAATATGACTTCATGCTGAATGAGCCCTTTCTGTGCGAGTACTGTGTTGCTGATAACGAGCTGCGCTTGGAACTGCAAGAGCGCGGGAGTGCCATTGAGGAGTGCCCTATCTGCCATCACAAGGGTGGCCGGGCGCTGCCTGCGTCGGACATCCGAGTTAAGCGCACTTTTCGTGCCCTTATTCGGCTGAACTTCTCTGAGTGGGACTACAACGACCACATTGGTGGCGAGTCCCTCGAAATGCTCGTTTTTGCGAGCAGGGCTATCTTCAATCTGGACGAGAGCGCGTCGCTCGACGAGTTCGAGCAGGCGTACCTCACGATGGAAGATAAGGATTGGTATCCAGCTGCAGAAGAAGACATCTCGCTGGGCGGCGGTTACTGGGATGGGGGCATCCTCGACGGTCTGCGGGACCGACGAGATGTGGCTGTTGAAAACGTGGTCTCGGATGCTCTCAAGAGGAACTGGTTTGAAATTGAGTCCAGTGCCAAGGCGCTCATCCAGTCGCTGCGGCATGACTTATCGGACGTCATTCCGGCGGGTGCGGAATACGTCCGCGCCCGAGTAGGCGTTCAGGCGCGTCTAAAGCGCAAGCATGCCTATCCGCAAGACCGCCACCGCTTCTGGTACCTCCCACATACGAGGAAAGATATCTATAACCCCCCCGTTGCGCTGGCTACTGAGGGGCGTTTCAATCGACCCCGAGTCTCCATTCTTTATCTCGCATCGGACGTGCAGACCGCAGTTGCGGAGCTCCGACCTCATCCGGGCCATTTGGTCTCGACGGCAAGATTCCGACTGCGCCGAAACTTGCAGGTGGCAAACTTCGCCAAACACGACATCCGCAACTTCTTGAGTGATAGCAGGCTGGAAGACCTCCGCAGGATTCTGTCGATTGCCGATGTGCTGAATGTACCCGTGCAGCCTGAACTCCACTCCCTCTATGCCATCACGCAGCTCTTCGCCGACGCGATACGCGCCGAGGGTTTCGAAGGACTGACGTTCAGGAGCAGCGTTGGCGCGGGAAAAAATATCAGCTGTTTCGTCAGCGATGCGTTCGAGATGATCGAGGAAAGCGAGGGGGTTCAGGAGGTAGTTTCTCTGGAGTACCGCTTGGCTAAGATGCCGGCTATGCCTCAGGGCTATGACCAAGAGGCGTTCGTTAGAGATGAGGACAGCCCATTGGCAACACTGCTGCACGGAATGGCACGCCGAGGCTCGGAATTATAGCCTGTTTTCGTCACTTTCAGGTATATCTGCTCGACGTCAAATGCACGGGTGGAATGGTCGGTGGCTGCCAGTCGAGCCCATGAGCCATCTGTCGTCCAGCCTTGACGGGATGAGAGACCGCAGTTGAGTGCGCTGCCGGCTTTCAGTCAGAGGGACGGGACCGTCTGCTCCCCGGAGTTCGACAGTCACGCTCGCAAGTCCTTGTTTTTTATATAGCGTACTTTCAAAAATGCCACTACAACAGCGCCAACTGCTCCGGCGCCGCTGGTTTTTCGATTCCTAATGCATGAAGCACCTCATGCTGTTCCGTGCTGAGCGTCGACACCCCTGTCACCGGCTCCCCGCCGTTCAGACGCACGCGGTGATGCTGAATGCGCTGCAGTTGCTCAAGCGCCCGCTCGGGCGTGTAGCCCACATCAGCCGCCTTAAGGCGGCTACGCATCACCCGGTGCAGGATCAGCGCCATGAAGCAGATCGACGCGTGCGCGCGGATCCGCTCGGGCAGACGGTGATACACCGGGCCGATCTCGATCTCGGACTTGAGCACCTTGAAACCGCGCTCGATATCGGCGAGCGATTTGTAGCGCTGAATCACGTTCTGCGCGGAAAGCCCCTCGGCGTTGGTCACCAGCAGCAGCTTGCCGTCCATCATTTCGGCAAGACGCTTCGCCTTGTCGTCGATGTGGTAGCTGAACAGCTCCTCAGCCAGATCCACCTTGATGATGCGCGACAGGTGCGCTTCGCTGACCGCGTGGTAGAAGCGCGCCTTGGCGCCGCTGTCCGAGAGCTTGCGACCCCGGTGCTTCACGCCTTCGTCCTGATCGGTAAGCTTGCCCGTCCATTGATCCGCTTGCCGGGTCAGTGCGTCGATACGCTCGTTGCGCTGCCGGGTCTTGGTGGCGGCTGTCACCGGATCGTGTGCGACCACCAGCCTCAGGTCATTCCAGGCCTGCT
>NZ_QKOE01000109.1 GCF_003226565.1 Parazoarcus communis SWub3 = DSM 12120
GGGCCTGTGTGTGGCCGAATCCGGAGTGATAGACGATGGCGACTTTGCTCATAACCCTCTCCAGCTTGTTGATTTAACTGAAGAAAATGGAATCTGTTTCCTCAGTTAATCTGATTTCACGAAGTAACTGGAAAGAATTGGGAGGCGAACTATATCTCCACCAGTAGGTACCAATTCGTAACTTCGGGTTTTTTCCAATGACCACTCCCGCAAGCGACGTTGCCGTCGCCAGCCCTCCCGCCTCCAAGGCCAAAGCCAAGGAGAGCGTGACCTGTCCCATGGACTTCATCCTGCGCATGCTGATGGGGCCGTGGACGACATACATCCTCTACAACCTGCGCACCCACGGCCCACAGCGCTTCGGCGAACTGAAGCGGCGCGTCACCGGCATCTCGGCCAAGATGCTGACCGAGCGCCTGCGCACCCTCGAAGGGGCGTCGCTGGTGAAGCGCGACTACGAGGCAACCATTCCGCCCAAGGTGACCTACTCGCTGACGCAACGCGGCCACGAGCTCGACGACGTCATGGGACGCCTCGC
>NZ_QKOE01000110.1 GCF_003226565.1 Parazoarcus communis SWub3 = DSM 12120
GGCACGTACCTACGCGGGCTACAGTAGCGCAACCGGAGCGTTTACCGCAGAAAGTCGCGACGGGGCCATCCTTGTCAGGGTGGCGGCTGACCCTATCCGCTACGAACGCCGCCTGGCCGACGGCAGCGTCGAAGAGTATGCCTTCTCGGACGGTGCCGTCGCCTATCCGCGACGTATTTTTCTGACCCGGCTCCGCGACCCCTCGGGCAATGCTGTCGACCTGTCCTACGACGCACAACGGCGGCTTGTCGCCCTGACCGACGCGGTTGGGCGCCAGACCGTCTTTGACTACCAACTGGCAGGTCAGCCGTTGTTGCTGACCCGAATCACGGATCCTTTCGGGCGCAGTGCCTCGATCGACTACGATGCCCAAGGGCGTCTGAGTCGCATCACCGATGTCCTTGGACTCACGTCCTCCTTTACGTACAACAGCGCCACCTTCATCACGGCGATGACGACACCGTACGGGACGACGCAGTTTGCCTTTGGCGAAAGTGGCACCACCCGCTGGCTCAACATCACCGACCCCCTGG
>NZ_QKOE01000111.1 GCF_003226565.1 Parazoarcus communis SWub3 = DSM 12120
CGTAATACCACCGGGTGGTCTGCCCCTTGCCATCGGTCAGCGCTTGCAGACGTCCGCCGCGGCTGTATCCATAACTCAGATACCGCCCGAGCGGGTCCTGCTGCTCGATGAGCCGGCGATTGGCATCGTATGTGTAGTGTGTGCTGCGACCGAGACGGTCAGTAACCTTGGCAAGGTCGAGCCTGTCCCAGGTCTGCAGGCGGTGGGTGCCGTCGGGCCAGGTCGTACGTACCAACCGGTCAAGCGCATCGTATTCGTACTCCAGGGTATGCCCCTCACTGTCGGTGCGACGGGCAACGCGCCCCGCTGTGTCATAGGCAAGCGCCAACTCGACATGCCCCTGGGCATTGATCACTTGCACGAGATTGCCCGACGCGTCGTAGTGATAGGTCGTGGTCTGTCCGAGTGGATCGGTCACGGAGCGCAGTTGGCCAGCTGCGTTCCAGCTATAGGTGGTCGTCTGGCCGGCCGCATCGGTAAAGGTCAGTGGCCGGTGGGCGGTGTTCCAGGTGTAGCTCGCCAGCATGGCATA
>NZ_QKOE01000112.1 GCF_003226565.1 Parazoarcus communis SWub3 = DSM 12120
AACTGTGCAGCGTCCGGATGGCCCCGTGCTGGGCTCTCTTCAATCGCGCTACGCGCTCCATCCGAGAACCCAGCACGGCAAACCGCACACCAACCGATTTTGCACGAAAACAAAATACAAGGGCGGGTTTCAACCCATCCTATTCCACATAACTCAATCATCATATTCAAGCCGCCTGAGGTGCGCCTCGAATAAACCTTGGCTTTAGTCTGGTATACCCTGTGCTTGCACCATGCCATTTCATCTATGAAGGCATGGTCATGAACCACAAAGGAAGCTGGGCAATGGACGAATTTGGCGGAGCACAGGCGGGCGATGCCCGTCTGACCAGGCGCTTGATCAAGCTGGCGGATCGGTTGGCCGGGGCCCCCTCTGCGAGCATTCCTGGCGCCTGCAATGGGCGCGCGGAAACCCAGGGCGCGTATCGGTTGTTCGATCAGGCACGTGCGGACAAACGGGGGCTGAGTTGGGAGGCGGTACTGGCGCCGCACATGGCGCGTACCGAGGCACCGATGGCCGAACATCCTGT
>NZ_QKOE01000113.1 GCF_003226565.1 Parazoarcus communis SWub3 = DSM 12120
CCGTCAATGGTCTGAGTGAAAAATAGTGTCCCTACACGACCTCTGCCAGCAAAACGCTAAATGCTTGTTCTGTAAGCACTTGATGCCCAGTTCATGGCGATGTCACGCGAAAAGTGTCGAACTCGGGTGCGCCACGCGAACACCGATTGGCGTTGATGCCGTGGTCGCGAGCCAGACGGGAAACCGAGACCCCCGGCTGCAGCGACTGCTCGACCACCGCGCGCTTGAATTCCACCGGATGATGCCGGTAACGAACGCCCCGACGCGCCGGGCGACCTGCCTCACTCAAATTCGTGTCCATAAATTCATTCGTGGGCACGAATTTGGGTGCCCGCTCCGGACACCGATCGTCAGCGATCGCTAGGCGAAGGGGAAGACGGCGTTGGGCGGACGCTTACGGCAAATAAGCGCTTCAACCACAAGATGTCTTCGATCCGCGCGCGGGTCGAGCATGTGTTTCGTGTCATCAAGCGCCAGTTCGGTTACACGAAGGTGCGCTACAAGGGGATCGCGAAGAACGCCGCG
>NZ_QKOE01000114.1 GCF_003226565.1 Parazoarcus communis SWub3 = DSM 12120
GTCGAATTTATCGAGCGGCATGTGGCGGATCGCGGCGTTGGTGCCGGTTTGCCAGACCACCAGCGAGGCCGGGTTGTCCTGCATCTCGGTGCGCATGCGCGCGGCCATCTCCTCGACATCCTGACCGCCGATGCCGCGGTTGATCACGTCGATGTCGATCCCGGGCAGGGCCTTTTCGAGCCCTATGCGCAACTGGGTCGGGTAGGCGAAGGCGGGATTGGAGGCTCCGTAGCCCGAGGTCGAGGAGGAACCCAGCGCAATGATGCGCAGCGGCTTGCGCTCGGCCACCACCTTGCGGGCGATCGGCAGCGGTGCGCCGAGATCCAGCAGTTCGGGCTTGGCGCGGCAGAGGGTCATGGACTGTGCGGCCGCCGGTCCGCTTGCGAAGGCGGCAGCCAGAGCAAGAAGAAGAGCGAGGACCGGCCTCACTTGTAGGCCTCGACGACGGCCGGCCGGCGCGACGGCGTGCCTGAGCCGCCGCTCCTCGACCAGGCGGCAATGTAGGCGGCCAGACACATGATCGCG
>NZ_QKOE01000115.1 GCF_003226565.1 Parazoarcus communis SWub3 = DSM 12120
AATCCAAGCCATGGCGGTGATTCCCAGATAGTCTTCTCGCCCCGCGCTTCGTGCGGAGGAGGAGTAGAGGGGATCATGCCTCATATCGGTCGGCGCGCCGTGCTAACGGGCGCTTCTGTACTCGCGACCGGCGCTGCCCGCGCCCAGCCGCGTTTTCCCGACCGGCCGGTCAAGCTGATCATTCCCTGGGCAGCCGGCGGCCCGGCGGATGGCGGCTTTCGTATCCTGGCGGAGTCGGCCGCCCGTAAACTCGGCCAGCCGGTGGTGGTCGAGAACAAGGGCGGCGCGTCGGGCGTGCTGGGGGCGCTGGCGCTGCAGGAGGCCAAGCCCGACGGCTACACGATCTCGCAGATGCATATGAGCGTGCTGCGCCAACCCCTGCTCAATCCGCAGCTTCGCTACGACCCGATCGCCGACCTCACCTACATCCTGCAGATCACCGGCTTCGTCATGGGGGTCGTGGTGCGCGCCGAGGCGCCGTGGCAGACGCTGCCCGACCTGCTGGCCTACGCCAAGAGCCATCC
>NZ_QKOE01000116.1 GCF_003226565.1 Parazoarcus communis SWub3 = DSM 12120
CAAGCCGAGCGTGATCAGCGACCCGGCAAGCGCTGCTGCCAGGAGATTGCAGATCATCGCCGTGCCGATGACGCCGCCCAGCCGCCAGTCTCCGAACAAGCCGACCACGCCGGCCGCCAGGAGCGCGGCAAAGATCACGCCGTTCATGCTGCCCACCACCGCCTCCTTGGCGATGAAGCGGAACGCATTGGCGGCGGTCAGCTCGCCCATGGCGAGCGCGCGGACGGTGACGGTCACGGTTTGGATGCCGGCGTTGCCGCCCATCGACGCCACGATCGGCATCAGCGCGGCCAGGATCACGATCTTCTCGATCGTGCCCTCGAACTGGCCGATCACGAAGGACGCCACGAGAGCCGTCGCGACGTTGACCAGCAGCCAGGGCGCGCGCAGGCGGACGGTGCGCACCGGCGGCGCGTGCATGTCGTCGGTGCCGACGCCGCCCATCTTCAGCATGTCCTCCTCGGCCTCCTCGTCGATCACGTCGACCACGTCGTCGACCATGATCACGCCGAGCAGCCGT
>NZ_QKOE01000117.1 GCF_003226565.1 Parazoarcus communis SWub3 = DSM 12120
ACCACCTGAAGAGGGCGCACGAACTGGGCGTCTCCACGCTGCGTGTGGCCACCCACTGCACCGAAGCGGACGTCTCGGAGCAGCACATCGGCTACGCCCGCAAGCTGGGCATGGACACGGTCGGCTTCCTGATGATGGCGCACATGAACAGCCCTGAAGGGCTGGTGCAGCAAGCGAAGCTGATGGAAGGCTACGGCGCGAACTGCATCTACGTCACCGACTCGGCCGGCCACCTGCTGCCGGAGACGGTGAAGGCACGGATCGGTGCGGTGCGCGCCGCCCTCAAGCCGGAGACCGAGCTGGGGTTTCATGGCCACCACAACCTGGCGATGGGGGTGGCCAACAGCCTTGCGGCGATCGAAGCCGGCGCCACGCGCATTGACGCGGCCGCGGCCGGGCTGGGGGCGGGGGCGGGCAACACGCCGATGGAAGTGCTGATTGCGGTGTGCGAGCTGATGGGGATCGAGACCGGGGTGGATGTGTTCCGGATCCAGGACGTGGCCGAAGACC
>NZ_QKOE01000118.1 GCF_003226565.1 Parazoarcus communis SWub3 = DSM 12120
GACCAGGGTCGTGCCATGCACCAGTTTCGCCGCATCGGTCAGCAGTGTGCCGTCGTTACGCGCCAGCAGCTCCAAGCCGTCGAAGATGCCTTCGGATGGATCGTGCGGCGTGGTCAGGGTTTTTTCCAGCCGCAGCTCCCGGGTACGATCGTCGACCACGACGAAGTCCGTGAAGGTGCCGCCGATATCGGTGCCGATGCGGAACATGCCTGACTATCTCTCCCCCGTTCTGACGCGTGACATCGCAGGACGTGGCGCCGTGCCGGGCTCGCCCCGGTTGGAATTGGAAGCCGATACGGCGACGCCCATTTCCTCGAAGAACCGCGCCGCGCCGGAATGCAGCGGCGCCGTCAGGCCGTTGATCGCGAATTGCGCATCGACGCGGCCGTAGGTCGAGGACGAGGTTTGCGTCAGCGCGGCACGATGATGGTAGATCGAGCGTGCGACGGCATAGACCTCGTCGTCCGGCGTATCCGCACGACAGGCCAGTACCGTGGGC
>NZ_QKOE01000011.1 GCF_003226565.1 Parazoarcus communis SWub3 = DSM 12120
AGCCGCCCATGGTCATGATCGGCGCCATGATGCGAAAGCTCATCCATGTGGCCTTCGGGGTGCTCAAGTCCGGCAAACCATTCAATCCGCAGCTTCATAACGCTTGACCTGAATAACAGTATCTACGGCGACGGGTTGGGGTAAGCCGCATTTACCGCCACCGGAAAGAACGAACGCAGGTAGGGCGGGGTGACAACCCCACCGGAACGAACGACCGCGGTAGGGCGGTGTGACAACCCCACCGGGACGAACGACCGCGGTAGGGCGGGGTGACAACCCCGCCAGGACGAACGAACGTCAGGTAGGGCGGTGTGACAACCCCGCCATCGCCCTCCAGAACTACCTCGCACTATTTGATTGGAATATCATGGCATCCTTCGATGCCAACCGGAGTCGCACATACATGAACCCCAAGATCATCCATCACGGCGCCCTGGACGGGGTGACGGGGTCTTGTCACCAGCTGTTCATTGACGATGCCAACAGCCTGTTGATCGATTGCGGCCTGTTTCAGGGGGCAGAGGTGTCACCCGATGGCAAGGCGGCGTCGGATCAGCTCGATATTGCCTTTGCGGTGGACAAGGTGCAGGCGCTGGTTGCCACCCATGTGCATATCGATCACGTGGGGCGGATTCCGTGGTTGCTTGCCGCGGGGTTCAAGGGGCCTATTCTGTGCAGCGAACCCTCGGCGCGCTTGCTGCCGGTGGTGCTGGCTGATGCGTTTGCGTTGAGCATCAGCCGTGATCAGCAACTGGTGGAGCGCTATCTCAAGCTGGTCGAGTCCCGAATTTGCCCACTACCCTGGAAGATCTGGCACACGGTGTTCGACGGGCCGCAGGGGCGATGCCGCATTCGTTTGCAGCGGGCAGGGCACATCCTGGGTTCGGCTTACGTCGAGTGCGAGCTGAGCCGACCGGGCCAATCGCCGTTGCGGGTGGTTTTCTCGGGTGATCTGGGGGCGCCGTATGCGCCTTTGCTGCCGGCACCACAGCCGCCGTATCAGGCCGATGTGGTGGTGCTGGAAAGCACCTACGGCGACCGCAACCACGAAAACCGCCGGAGCCGGCGCGATCGCCTGCAGGCGGTAGTGGAGCATGCGCTGGCCAATGGCGGCACGGTGGTCATTCCGGCGTTCAGCATCGGGCGAACGCAAGAGCTGCTGTACGAGTTCGAGGACATCCTGTACCGGCAACGCTTGCGTCCGGGCAAACATGCGGTGCAGTGGGCGTCCCTGCCCATCTACCTGGATTCGCCGCTGGCAGGGCGCTTTACCCAGTTGTATCGCGAACTGCAGCCGTTCTGGGATGCCGAGGCTCAGGCGCGGCTACGGGCAGGGCGCAAGCCGCTGTCTTTCGATCAGCTGATTGCCATTGACGAACATCCCCAGCACGAAGCCAATGTGCGCCGCCTTGCGCGCAGCGGCGAACCGGCCATTGTGATTGCGGCCAGCGGCATGTGTGCGGGCGGGCGGGTGGTCAACTACCTGAAGGCGATGTTGCACGACCCGCGCCACGATGTGCTGTTTGTAGGTTATCAGGCCAGGGGCACACCGGGGCACGCCATTCAAACCCACGGTCCGCGCGGCGGTTATGTGGATCTGGATGGCGAGCGCATCACGATCCGGGCCGCCATACATACCTTGTCAGGTTATTCGGCGCATGCCGACCAGGATGGTCTGGTGCGTTTTGTCACCCGCATGCGCCATCCGCCGGCCGAGGTGCGCTTGATTCACGGCGAGGCAGCCGCACGGCAGGCGCTGGCTGCCCGCCTGGTGGAGGTGGGCAAGGGGGCGATCCGGGTGACGAATGCGGGATGAAGCGATGCTCTCGCTGCAGCCCTGACCGGTCAGGCCGCTTTCTGACGGCGACGTGCCGCTGCGCCAATGATGCCCAGGCCGGCCAGCAACATGGCGTAGGTTTCGGGTTCGGGGACGGGAGCATTGATCGACATGGTCAATAGCTCCATGCGCGCAAAGCTTTCGCCGTTGAATGCGGTTGTGATGGTGTTTAGTGCAGTCATCGAGCCTATCAGGCTGCTGGTGCTTGAGTCGTAGAATCCATAGTAGGCACGGATCGCATTTGAAGCAGCATCTTCTTTGGCAAGGCTCAGGACAATCTGGTCCGCGCCGTTCGGTATGTCAGGCAGTACACCATCGATGAAGGTATATGGCACATCCCAGGTACGACGTGCCCAGGCAAGCGCAATTGATCCGCCGTAATTGAGAACAGTGAAATCCAGGATGTCGTTGAAGAAGGGGTCGGAGTGGCCGTCACCCAGGCGCACTCCATATGATTCGCCAGGGGTGGGTAGCACCAGGTCGTAGATGGCGCTGAAGGCGTTGGTGGCTGTCTGGTTGAATCCCAGCGCGGGCACGTTCTCGTCAATATTTGTGTTGAGACGTACCCGGGATTGCCGAAATTCACTGCCGTCAGGGCCCATCGAGGGTGTGCCAAGTGAGGGCGTCAGCCACAGCTTGCCTGCAAACTCGATGACTGCTGATGGGTCGGTGGCGCCGCGAATCGTGTAGGACGTTGCGGTGCCACTGCTTAGCGCAGGAGCGTTTGGCGGTGCAAGGCCGTCAGTGAATCCGTCGAAGAATGCGACATTTCCGCCCGTTAGCCAGGTGTCGCCATTGGCGAACCCCTTTTGCCAGATGAATGAATCCACGGTGTATTGAGTGGCGGCAAGTGCTGGACTGCAGACACAGAGAGCGAGCGTGCTGGATGCAAGTAGCTTGCGAGCGAGAACGACGGGTGCCATGTGATCCTCCTTGTGGAAAGGTGGGTTGGGCTTGTCAAGGAAAAACTGCACGCCTTGTAGCCCTTAGCAGAAACCGAAATGGCTAAAGCATTTATGGTGCCTGAGTCCCGCAATGACGCTAGTCTGTCGTCGCCACAGTTCAGTGCGGGGTTGTGGCTTAAAAAGTGTAAAAAAATACGACAGTCAGTTCGTTGTTGAGCGGTGGCTTGTTTGTTCAGACCAAGGTCAGACCTGAAGTGTTGGTCAGCGGCCCTCCGAGGGGGTTGCCGAAAGAGGCCTGTGCCCGCTCTGTCGCAATAGCGCGGCTGTGCCCGGTCATAAGGCGCCAAGCGGCAATGGTCTGTCCGAAAGACCGAACGAGCCGCTTTGTAAAAGACCCCGCCTACAATATCCGTCTGAACTGGGAGATCGGGTATGCGGCGTGCTTGGTGGGGCTTGATGTTGTGGATGGCGATGGCGGCAGCCTGGGCGGCGCCAACCTTGCTGTTCGAGCCACCTGCGCTCGAGGCTGATGATCTGGGCCTGGTGATCAACGAGCTGGATCCGTACTCGGTGGCGGTGGGGGCGTATTACGCCGAGCGCCGCGGGGTGTCGGCGGATCGTGTGGTACGGGTGCGCTTCGAGCCCGGCCCCAGTCTGCCGCTGGCCGAGTTCGAGCGCGTGCGTGCTGAAGTTGAAGCACGCATGCCGCGCACGGTGCAGGCTTACGCGCTGGCATGGACCGCGCCGTGGCGGGTGGCGTGCATGTCGGTTACCAGTGCCTTTACCTTGGGTTTCGACCGGGCCTGGTGTTCTGACAAGCAGTGTGCGCCGACGCGTGCCAGCCCGATATTCGATACGGTGGGGCGGGCGTTTGTCGATCATGGGGTGCGCCCGGCCATGCTGCTGGCGGGTGAGTCGGTGGAGGCCGCGCGGGCGATGATCGACCGTGGGCTGGAGGCCGAGGGCACGCACCCGCAGGCGACCGCCTATCTGGCGGTGACCACTGACGCTGCACGCAATAGTCGCGCACCATGGTTTGAGGCGACGGCTGCCGCGCTGAAAAGCCGATTTGCCGTTCGCGTGGTGCACGAGACCCGGCCCGCCGGTCATGCCGATGCGATGTTCTATTTTACGGGGGTTCCGCGTATCGAGGGCTTGGATCAGCTACGCCTGCTGCCGGGCTCGCTTGCCGATCACCTGACTTCCTTTGGTGGCGTGCTGCAGGGGGGCAGCCAGACCAGTGCGCTGGCGTGGTTGTCTGCCGGCGCGTCGGCCAGTTACGGCACGGTGGTGGAGCCATGCTCACATCCGCAGAAGTTTCCGGTGCCGGGCTTGGTCATGGCCAACTACCTGAGCGGTGCCACCGCGATCGAGGCCTATTGGCGCAGTGTGGCCTGGCCAGGGGAGGGCGTGTTTGTGGGTGACCCGCTGGCGCGTCCGTTTGCGCCGGTGGTGAGGGCGGTGGGCGCAGACGCGTTGCGGGTGACCTTTCATTCGCCGGTCCGGGGGCATCTGGTGTTGTATGGTGCGCCGTCGCCTATTGGCCCGTTTCGGCCGGTGGCGCAGCACCCGCCACTGGTGCCGGGTACGGTGCGTTTGATGTTGCGTGGGCTGGATCAGCCGTTTTATCGGGTGGTGTTGGTGCCAGAGGGGATGAAGCCTGCGCGCCCTTAGGATGAGGTGCTGCATTGTAGAATGTCGGTCTGTCAGCGCAAAGCCGGGCTTGGCTTGCTGAGTGTGCTTCGATAATCTGAATGAGTGCGAGATGATTCTTGTAACCGGTGGGGCCGGCTTCATAGGCGGCAATTTTGTACTGGACTGGCTGGCGACGAGCGACGAGCCCGTGATCAACCTGGATGCGCTGACTTATGCAGGCAACCTGGAGACGCTGGCATCGTTGGCGGGGGATGCCCGCCACGTGTTTCGCCGGGGTGACATCTGCGATCGGGCGCTGGTGGATGAGCTGCTGAAGACGTACTGCCCGCGTGCCATCGTGCATTTTGCTGCAGAAAGCCATGTCGACCGGTCGATTCATGGTCCGGGTGAGTTTGTGCGCACCAATGTCGAGGGCACCTTTACCTTACTGGAGGCGGCCCGGGCTTACTGGAGCGCGCTGGAGGGTGACGAGAAGGCCGCCTTCCGCTTTCATCACGTCAGCACCGACGAGGTGTATGGATCGTTGGGGCCGGACGATGCGCCCTTTACCGAGACTCACCCGTACGAGCCCAACAGTCCGTATTCCGCCAGCAAGGCGGCATCGGACCACCTGGTACGGGCCTGGTACCACACCTATGGCATGCCGGTGGTCACCACCAACTGCTCCAACAACTACGGCCCCTATCACTTCCCGGAAAAGTTGATTCCGTTGATGATCGTTAACGCGCTGGCGGGCAAACCCCTGCCAGTGTACGGCGATGGCAAGAATGTGCGTGACTGGCTATACGTCAAGGACCACTGTGCGGCGATCCGGGTGGTGCTGCAGAAAGGTCGGCTGGGTGAGACCTACAACATTGGTGGCTGGAACGAGAAACCCAATATCGACATCGTGCATATCGTCTGCGCCTTGCTCGACGAGTTGCGGCCGGATGCCGCAGGCAGCTACAGCCGCCTGATCACCTACGTCAAGGATCGCCCGGGGCATGATCGCCGTTATGCGATCGACGCGCGCAAGATCGAGCGTGAGCTGGGCTGGCGCCCGGCGGAAACGTTTGAGACCGGCATCCGCAAGACAGTGGAGTGGTATCTGGCAAACCCCGAGTGGGTGGCCAATGTGCAGAGCGGCAGCTACCGTGACTGGGTGGCGGCAAACTACGGTGACCGCGACGACAGCCGTGCGCAGGTGAGGGCATGAAGATTCTGTTGTTGGGCTGCGGTGGTCAGGTGGGTTGGGAGTTGCAACGCGCCCTGGCGCCCTTGGGCGAGTTGCTTGCATTGGGCCACGCCGGGGCGGAAGGCTTGTGCGGCGATTTTTGTGACCCTGCCGGTTTGCGCGCCACGGTTGATGCGGTGGCACCCGACGTGATCGTCAATGCCGCGGCCCATACGGCGGTAGACAAAGCGGAGAGCGAGCCCGACCTGGCCCGCCGTATCAATGCGGAGGCGGTGGGGGTGTTGGCAGAGGCGGCCGCCCGGCACCAGGCCTGGCTGGTGCATTACTCCACCGACTATGTGTTTGACGGCAGTGGTACCCGGCCGTGGCAGGAGGATGATGCCACCGGTCCCTTGTCGGTATATGGCCGTACCAAGCTCGAAGGTGAGCAGGCCATTCGCGCCAGTGGGTGTGCACATCTGATCTTTCGTACCAGCTGGGTGTATGCGGCACGTGGCGGCAATTTTGCCAAGACCATGCTGCGCCTGGCGGGCGAGCGTGAGCGTCTTGCGGTGATCGCGGACCAGATCGGTGCGCCGACCGGGGCAGACCTGATTGCCGATGTGACCGCACATGCGCTGCGTGCGGCACTGAGTCGTCCCGAACTGGGCGGCACGTATCATCTGGTGGCCTCGGGCGAAACGAGTTGGCACACTTACGCCGGCTTCGTGTTTGATACCGCTCGTGCGCTGGGTAAGGATCTGAAAGTGGCTGAAGTGGCGCCTATCTCGACTGCCGATTACCCCACGCCGGCAACGCGTCCGCTGAATTCGCGGCTGGATACTGGCAAGCTGCAGCATACCTTTGGTCTGCATCTGCCGCACTGGCAGCAGGGCGTTGCGCGCATGCTGCACGAGATTCTTTGACTTCTGGAACAAGAGACAATGACGAAGGCACGTAAGGGCATCATCCTGGCCGGCGGCTCGGGGACGCGGCTGCACCCGGCCACGCTGGCGGTTTCCAAGCAACTGCTTCCGGTGTACGACAAGCCGATGATCTACTACCCGCTCAGTACGCTGTTGCTGGCGGGCATTCGCGACATTCTGATCATCTCGACGCCCATGGATACGCCACGTTTCGAGCAGTTGCTGGGTAATGGCAGCCAGTGGGGCATCAACCTGAGCTATGCGGTACAGCCCAGCCCGGATGGCCTGGCGCAGGCTTTCATCATCGGCGAGACTTTCATCGACGGCGGTCCGTCGGCGCTGGTGCTGGGTGACAACCTTTTCTATGGTCACGAGATCGCCAACGCCTTGCGTGCCGCAGGGCAGTGTGAGAAGGGGGCAACCGTGTTTGCCTACCCTGTGCACGACCCGGAACGCTACGGGGTCGTGGAGTTCAATGCAGAAGGGCGCGCGGTGAGCCTGGAAGAGAAGCCCGCCAAGCCCAAGAGCCGCTATGCGGTGACCGGCCTGTATTTTTACGACGAGCGTGTGGTCGATGTGGCCAAGGCGCTGAAGCCCAGCCCCCGTGGCGAGCTGGAAATCACCGATGTCAATAAGCAGTACCTCGAGTGGGGCGAACTGGATGTGCAGGTCATGGGCCGCGGCCATGCCTGGCTGGATACCGGTACCCATGAAAGCCTGCTGGAGGCCGGGTTGTTCATCCAGACCATCGAGAAACGGCAGGGCCTGAAGATTGCCTGCCCGGAGGAGATCGCCTGGCGTGCCGGCTGGATCGACGACGAGGCCTTGCAGAAACTGGCCGCGCCGCTGGCCAAGAATGGCTATGGTCAGTACCTGAAACGATTGCTTGAAGAGCGGGTGTTCTGATGCAGGTGACGCAGACTGCGATTCCCGAGGTGTTGATCCTCGAGCCCAAGGTGTTTGGCGACAGCCGCGGGTTTTTCATGGAAAGCTTCAATGCCCGCACGTTCCGCGAGCTGACCGGCCTGGACGTGAGCTTTGTGCAGGACAATCACTCGCGTTCGTCGCACGGCGTGCTGCGCGGCCTGCATTACCAGTTGCTGCAGCCGCAGGGCAAGCTGGTGCGCGTGGTGCGAGGGCGGGTGTTTGATGTGGCGGTGGATGCGCGCCGCAGTTCGCCCACGTTTGGCCAGTGGGTGGGTACCGAGTTGTCGGAAGAGAACAACCGCCAGTTCTGGGTGCCGCCCGGTTTTGCGCACGGTTTCGTGGTGCTGAGCGAGTCGGCGGACTTTCTGTACAAGACCACCGACTACTACGCCCCGCAGCATGAGCGCTGCATTGCGTGGAATGACCCGGCGATTGGCATCGACTGGCAGTTTGACGGCGTGCCTCAGCTTTCGGCAAAAGACCGTGAAGGCAAGTTGCTGGCCGAGGCCGAGGTGTTCGACTGAAAGCTCAGAAGTAAAAACGGCCCCGTGGTGCTGGGGCCGTTGATTGGCAGCGCGGGTGATTATGCTTGCTTGCGGCGTGCCGCGAGGGTTCCGATCAGCCCCAGCCCGGCCAACAGCATGGCGTAGGTTTCGGGTTCGGGTACCGGAGCAGCAACGCTGGCGAAGCTGGCACTGCTTCCGCCCGGCAGCGACTGCACATGCATGCCGACGCGTAGCGAGCCGCTGGACAAGGCGCTCAGCACGTCGTTGCCGCTGACACCACTGTTGAACGCGAAGCTTGCCGTGAGCGATTCACCGCTGGCGATACCGTTCTTGACGGGCGAGGGTAGCGCGTTCAGGCTGAAGCTGGTCGAAAAGTCGCTGATGCTCTTCTCGCCCGGCAAGGCGCCCGGGTTGCCGTTGGCACCGAAGCTGACGCCAGCGGACTGCACCAGGGATAGCGAACCAAAGTTCAGCAGGTTGCTGTCGCTGAAGTAGATACCGGTGATGACGCCACTGCTCAGCGTGGTCGAGAACGAAAAGCTGATCTGGTTGGTCAGGGTGCTGACCGACACATCCAGACCGGATTCGAAGCTGCTGCAGCTGCTGTTCGATATACAGTCCAGTTGAAGGTCGATGGGGGTGGGAACCGATGCCTGGGCGGCACCGGTGAGCGCGAGGGCGACGGCTGCGGCAACCGTCTTGATGCTGGTTCTTGCCATATTGCGTGCTCCGAAGTGGTTGAGTAGGTTTCAGATTACGTTGGCGTTTGCTGCTTTGCACCCAAAAAAATCACGAAACACTTTTGTTTCGCATGGTCGAATTGAATATTGACTATTGGCGTCACGGGGTCGATTGGTGCACTGCATTATGCCAGCCTTCAATGCACTTGGGTGGATACGCAATATGGCGTAGTGTTGCCATGTGCTGACCAAAAAATTACCTGATGGTCCGCCTTAGTTCATGGCAACGTAATGTTGCATTGCATTATCATGCTGCATATTGCGTGCTGCCCTGCTAGGGGGCGGTGGTTTGATGGATTCGTGGAGTGATAGAGCATGACGATCAAGATGGTGGTGCTTTCGGGTGGTTCGGGAACGCGGTTGTGGCCGGCCTCGCGCGAGTCATACCCGAAGCAGTTGTTGCCGCTGACCAGTGCGTACTCGCTGCTGCAGGAGACCGTGGTGCGGCTGAAGGGTTTCAGTGGTGGCGAGGTGGATGCACAGCCCTTGATCGTCAGTAATGAAGAGTACCGTTTCATCATTGCCGAACAGTTGCGGCAGGTGGGTGTGCGTTCGGCGCAGATCGTGCTGGAACCGGTAGGGCGCAACACGGCACCGGCATTGACGCTGGCGGCGCTGGCGGCGGCACAGGATGGGCAGGATCCGGTGTTGCTGGTCATGCCGGCCGATCATGTCATTGTGGATTTGCCTGCCTTCCAGCAGGCGATTGCCGAGGGTGCGGCGCAAGCCGGCGCGGGGCGTCTGGTGACGTTTGGCATAGTGCCCGACCGTGCCGAGACGGGTTATGGCTACATCCGGGTTGGCCCATTGGCGGGCGATGCCCGGACGGCGCGGGTGCTGGCCGAGTTTGTTGAAAAACCCGATGTCGCCACCGCGGCGCGCTATGTGGCCAGCGGCGAGTACTTCTGGAACAGCGGCATCTTCATGATGAAGGCTTCGGTCTGGCTGGCGGCAGTGAAGCATTTCCGTGCCGACATCGCCCAGGCTTGCGAGATGGCGTTTGAGGGTCGCCAGGCCGATGCCGACTTCCTGCGGGTGGATAAGGCAGCGTTTGCTGCTTGCCCATCCGATTCGATCGACTATGCGGTCATGGAGAAGCTGCAGTCTGCGCCGGCGCTGGGGCAGGGGGTGGTGGTGCCACTGTCCGCGGGGTGGTCGGATGTGGGCGCATGGGACGCGTTGTGGGCGGTGTCGGACAAGGACGAAGATGGCAATGCCGGTCGCGGGGAAGTGATGTTCCAGTCCAGCCGCAACACGTTGGTGCATGCCAACAACCGTCTGGTGGCGGCAGTGGGCTGCGAGGACATGGTGGTGGTGGAGACGGCGGATGCGGTGATGGTGGCGCACAAGAGCCGCACCCAGGACGTCAAGAAAGTGGTCGAGCGATTGAAGGCCGAAGGGCGCACGCTGACACAGAGCCATCGCAAGGTGTACCGCCCGTGGGGTTGGTACGATTCGATCGACAGCGGTGAGCGCTTCCAGGTCAAGCGCATCGTGGTCAATCCGGGTGCCACGCTCAGCCTGCAGATGCATCACCATCGTGCCGAGCACTGGATCGTGGTGAAGGGCACGGCCGAGGTGACCAATGGCGAGCAGGTGTTCCTGCTGGGTGAGAACGAATCCACCTACATCCCGCTGGGCCACACCCACCGCCTGGCCAACCCGGGCAAGGTGCCGCTGGAGATCATCGAGGTGCAGTCGGGCAGCTATCTGGGCGAAGACGATATCGTGCGTTTCGAGGATACCTACGGCCGCGTCGGCAAGTAAGCAAGGCGCAAACTCGAGCGCGGCAGGATTGCTGCGCATCGGATGCCGGCGGGTGCATCCGCGCAGGTTCCGGCGGGATTGCATCCTGCCCTTGTATTTTGTTTTCGTGCAAAATCGGTTGGTGTGCGGTTTGCCGTGCTGGGTTCTCGGATGGAGCGCGTAGCGCGATTGAAGAGAGCCCAGCACGGCAAACCGCAGTGGACGCGGTGTCTGCACCACCGACATGAGCGGTACCCGTATCGTTTTTTCTGGCGATTTCGCGCTGAAGTTGATGTCCATGTGAACGGGCAATCCATAGAGTGCAGTTATTCTGCGGGCGGCTACGACTTTCTTGATATGGATGCTGTAGTTTTTCCGTAAAGTGCCGATAATTTCTCCCATGGACCGGCGAGCACCCCCTTGTGCTCCGGTGCCTTGAGGGAGATGAAGGTGAAAAACAAGATCAGCCCGACGCAGCAGGAGGTCAAGCTGCCGGCGCAAGACATGATCGTCACCAAGACGGATCTGACCGGACGCATTACCTATGCGAACCGGACTTTCATGCGGATTTCCAATTTTGCCGAGCGTGAATTGCTGGGCATTCAGCACAACATCGTGCGTCATCCCGACATGCCGCGCGGGGTGTACCGCTTCATGTGGGACACGCTCAAGAGTGGCCGTGAGTTCTTCGGGGTGGTCAAGAACATGACCTCGGAAGGACATTTCTACTGGGTCTTTGCCAATGTGACTCCGGATCTGGACGTCAACGGCAAGACCATCGGCTATTTTTCGGTGCGGCGCCCGCCCCCCGCAGACATGGTGCGCGCCGTGGTGCCTTTGTACGAGGCCATGTTGCGCGTCGAACAGCAGGCCGGTCCGGCCAAGGCGCCCGAAGCCTCGCTGGCCCTGCTGGAGCAGACCATGGCAGAGCAGGGCTGCAGTTACGACCGTTTTGTGCTCGGGCTGTACGAGAAGTCAAGGTAAGGTGAAGCATGAGCCAGTCTAGACCCCAACCCAATAGCAACCGCCTGCCCTTTCTGGATGGGCAGTTCCTGATCTACTGCCTGGTGTTTGTCGGGCTGACCAGCGCGCTGGCGGTGTGGCAGATCATGCTGCATGGCATCGAGGCTCCGGTGGTGGTGATTCCGCTGCTGACAGTGGCGTTCAGCGTGTATGCATGGCGCCACTTCCAGCGTCCGCTGGCCACGCTGGGCCGTATCGAGGATGTGATCCTGGCGTGCCGTGACGGCAACCTGCACGAGCGCGTTACCCAGACCGCCGGGCTGGGTGAGGTGGGCAAGGTGGCGTGGGAGCTGAACGAGTTCCTGGACCTGGTCGAGACCTACTTCAAGGAGATCACGACCTGCTTCCGCATGGTGGGCGAAGGGCAGTATTACCGGCGGGCGCTGGTGCACGGCTTGCCCGGCGAGTTTGCCGCGTCGCTGAACAACATCAATGTGGCGATCCAGGCGATGGAGGAGAACGCGCGCTTCGTTTCGCAGCAGCGGCTGGGCGCACGCCTGCATGGTCTCAATACGGTGAATCTGCTGCGTAACCTGAAGGGCAATCAGAGTGATCTGCTGGGCGTGTCGCGCGAGATGGACGGCGTGGTGGGCATTGCCGAGGAGAACTACAAGGGGGCGATGCGCAGTCGCGAAGACGTTGGCCGCATCGGCGAGGCGCTGGAGGACATCAACAGCCGGATGCAGTCGATGACGGTGGCTGCGGGCGAGTTGGGCGAGGCCAGTGGCAACATCGGCCAGGCGGTGCACATCATCTCGGAGATTGCCGATCAGACCAACCTGCTGGCGCTGAATGCGGCCATCGAGGCAGCACGTGCCGGTGAGGTGGGCCGGGGCTTTGCGGTGGTGGCGGATGAAGTCCGCAAGCTGGCCGAGCGGACCAAGACGGCCACGACGCAGATCAGCCAGATCATCAGCGGTTTTCGCGATCGGGTGGAAACCATGGTGTCGCAGACCAGTGTGGTGGGCGGTCAGAGCGAGCAGGTCAGCAGCGAGGTTGCGGTGTTCCGCGGGCAGTTCGATGCCGTCGCTGCATCGGCCGAGGCCACCATCGAGCAGCTGGGTCGAGCCAAGGATCTGTCCTTTGCCTCACTGGTGAAGATGGATCACATCATCTACATGCAGAACGCCTATGTGTCGATGGAAGCCCGCGGCGATTGTGACGAGGCGCACGCGATTGCGGTAGACCATCACAACTGCCGTCTGGGCAAGTGGTACTACGACGGTACCGGGGCGGGCATCTTTGGCAAGACGCGTGCCTTTGCACAACTGGAAAAGCCGCATTCCGTGGTGCACAACTCGGTGCATAAGGCCCTGCACGCCGTGCAGAAATACGGCAACGAAGAGCTCGACGCCTGCGACATGATCGTCGATGCAATGGAGCAGGCAGAGACTGCCAGCGCAGACGTGATCCGCCTGGTGGGGCAGATGGTGACCGAGAAACACGGGCTTTGATCGGCATGGCGCCGACTTGGCGCCATGATGTACTTTCCGATTACGACTGTGCCACGTAAGCCCGCTCGCCCAGCAGGTGGGTGGCTGCAATACAGCGATCGTCACCAAGCGTCATGATCACGAACAGTCGCTCGGCCAGTGTCCGGGTGTGGGCCATACGACGGGCGAGCAGGGGTGTGGCGGCGGGGTCGATGACGACGAAGTCGGCCTCCTTGCCAAGCTTGAAGTTGCCGATGCGGTCGTCCAGGTACAGACTGCGTGCGCCGCCCAGCGTTGCCAGGTAGAAGGCGCGTTCGGCCGAAAGCTGCTGGCCGTTCAGCTGCAATACCTTGTAGGCCTCGTTCAGGGCCTGCAGCATCGAGAAACTGGTGCCGCCGCCAACGTCGGTGCCGATGCCGACACGCACGCCCAACTGGTGGGCCCGATCCAGGTCGAACAGGCCGGAGCCCAGAAACAGGTTGGACGTGGGGCAGAAGCTCATGGTTGCCCCGGTGTCTGCCATGCGTTGCCGGTCGGCATCGTCCAGCCAGATGCAATGGGCGTAGACGCTGCGTACGCCCAGTTGGTGGTAACGGTCGTAGACGTCCAGATAGCTGCGCGCCTCGGGATAAAGTTCGGTGACCCAGGCGACTTCTCCGCGATTTTCCGCAACATGCGATTGCAGGTAGACGCCTGGATGTTCGGCAAACAGGCGGCCCGCCAGCGTCATCTGCTCGCGGCTGGAGGTGGGGGCAAAGCGTGGGGTGACGGCGTAGAGCAGGCGGTCACGCTCGTGCCATTTCTCGATCAGGGCCTTGGAGTCGGCATAGCCGGTCTCGGCGGTATCGGCAAGGAAATCCGGGCAGTTGCGGTCCATCAGCACCTTGCCGGCAATCATGCGCATGTGGCGTTGCTGCGCGGCCTCAAACAGTGCGTCGACCGAGGTGGGATGTACGGTGGCAAAGGCCATGGCCGTGGTGGTGCCGTTTTTCAGCAACTCGTCGCAGAAGAATCCGGCGACTTCCGCCGCGTGGGCGGGGTCGGCGAAGCGGCGTTCGGTGGGAAAGGTGTATTTCTCCAGCCACGCCAGCAACTGCTCGCCATAGCTGCCAATGATGTCGGTCTGGGCGTAATGGATGTGGGTGTCGACAAAGCCGGGCATGATCAGCTTGCCGCGGTAGTCGGTGACCGGGATATGGGCGGGCAAGCGCGACAGGAGCGCGTCGGCAGGGCCGCATTCGGTGATGTGCCCGTTCTCGATCAGCAGTACGCCGTCGGGCAGATGCTCGGTGGAGGTTGCCCCTTGATCGGCGGGGTCGGCAACAAAGTGCAGCAGTTCGCCGCGGATGGCGTGGAGGCGTTGAGGCGCGTATTTCACGGGGGCTGGATCGTCCTGCATTGCGCGTGGGTGGATCAGGTGGCAAAGCGCGAGACCGCCTTGCGCATCTCGGTTGCCATGTGTTCGAGGTCGATGACGGTCGTCGAGGTCTGTTGCAGTGCGGCGGTGTTCTCGTCGCTGGAGCGGGCGATGTTCTCTACCTGTTCGGCAAGGGTGTCGGATGCCATGGCTTGTTCCTGCAGTGCTTCGGAGATGTCGCCGGCGTAGTTCACGACACTGCGCGCACCGGCCTGGATCCGGGCGATGGCTTCGCCCGCCTGGCGGGCCAGTTCGGCATCCTCACTGACTTGATCGACAATCTGCTGCATGCCGTCGACGGCGACTCCGGCGCTGTGCTGGATCTCTTCGATCTTGGTCGCGATTTCACGCGCTGCAATGGCCGAGCGCTCGGCCAGTTTGCGCACTTCGTCGGCCACCACCGCGAAGCCGCGTCCCTGTTCTCCGGCTCGCGCAGCCTCAATGGCGGCGTTGAGTGCAAGCAGGTTGGTCTGGTCGGCGACTTCGCGGATGACCTGCACGATGCTGCTGATGTCGCGGGATTGATTGCCAAGTTGCTGTACGGTGAGGGCCGCGGTCTTGACGGTTTCGGCGGTGTCGATCATGCGGTCGGCGGTGGTGCCGATCACGCGTCCACCCTCTTCGGACTGCGTTGCGGAGTTGCGCGAAATTTCGAGTGTATGGCTTGCGTTGTCGCGGACATGGTTGATGCTGACGGTCAGCTCCTCGATCGATGCAGCGGCGCTTGAGGTGGCATCGTTGAGCAGATTGACGCTTTGCGTGATCTGGCCGACCGAGGATGAAACCATGCTGGCGCTGCCCTGCACGCCGTCGGCATGGGCGTTGATCTGCTGGACCAGGGCCTGGAACTGGGTGAGCATCTGGTTGAGGCCCGCACTGATCGCGGTGATTTCGTCGTTGCCCCGGGTATCGGCGCGAAGGCGCAGATCCCAGTCCCGGCAGACCCGGGTCATGGTCTCCGAAAAGCCCGCCAAAGCGTGGTTGATGCGGCGGATGATCAGTACCGACAGCGAGGCGATGATCAGCAAGCCGATGGCAATGGCGGCCAGCGTGGTGTTGCGCACGCCCAGATAGGTGTGTTCGGCACGCTCGATCTGGGTGGCGATGTTGTGGGTCTGTGTCTCCTGGATGGCAAGGACCAGTTGCGCCAGCCCCTCGCTGAAGGCGCGGTCCATACCGCGAACGGCGCGATCGACCTGTTTGCCGGTTTCCGGGTCCGAGGCGTCGAAGGTGTTCAGTGCCTCGCGGTAACGGCGGCCAAGTTCGTCATGAGCCTTGCCCAGTTCGTCGAGCTTGAGTCGCGTCTCCGCGGTGTCGAGCGCTTTGCCGACCAGGGCAAGATGCGCGCGTACCGCGGTTTCGGACTCTTCGAAGCCTTTCAGATAACGGGTGTATTGTGCCGCGTCGTTGCCGCGGATGAGGATGTTCTTCCATTCCTGCACCTGGGTTTTGAACGCAGCATCGGCACGGCCGACTGCCACCAGTGCATCGATGCCCTGACGTGTCTCGAGCAGGGATTTGCCCGTTGCGTCGGAGAAGCTGCCCAGTTGCGCCACCCCGGCCAGGCCGACAGCAGCGAGGATGGCACAAGCGAGACTGCCGAGGAGGATGAGTCGAGCGCGGACTGAGAGAGACATGGCCGATCCTTGAAGGGGCTTATCTGGAAGTTAACGGCGCTTGATAGATGCAGTTTAGTCCGCTGATGAGAAAAAAATGGCGTCGGCTTTCATGGTGTTGTGCGGATCATTTGATGGGGGGCGTGGGCGGCGCACAAACCGGGCCCGGCGGGGTTGGCACCCCGCCGAACGCGTCGGTAAAAAGAAGGTTCATGGAGAGGCCATCGCCATGTCCCGGCAGGATTGCATCCCGCCCAACGTGGTGCCCACCCGCCGTAGGGCGGGGTGCCAACCCCGCCGGTTCGGGCTCCCTCCGTTGCTCGCCTTACTTTGTATTGGGCAGCTTTGAGGCGACGCCCTGGACGAAGAAGTCCATTTTGCCGAGGGCAACGTCGTCCATGATGGCACCGCTGGCAAGGCGTTCTTTGCCAGCCTGGTCGACGATCGGGCCGGTGAAGGGGTGGAAGGTGCCGGCTTTCAACTTGCCTTCAAGTTCGCTGACGGTGGTCCGCACGTCGGCCGGGACGGCCGGGTTAAGTGGGGCGATGCGGACCATGCCGTCCTTGAAGCCGCCCCAGATGTTGGTGGGCTTCCATGTGCCGGCGATGACGTCCTGCACGGTCTTGGTGTAGAACTCGCCCCAATGGTGGGTGGTGGCGGTGAGGTGGGCCTTGGGGCCGTACTTGGACATGTCTGAGTGGTAGCCGAAGGCATGAACGCCTTTTTCTTCGGCCGCCTGCACCACGGCGGTGGAGTCGGTGTGCTGGGTGAGCATGTCGGCGCCCTGGCTGATCAGGGTCATGGCGGCTTCGCGCTCCTTGCCCGGGTCGTACCAGGCGTTGACCCAGATGACACGGACCTCGGCCTTGGGATTGACGCTGCGCGCACCCATGGTGAAGGCGTTGATGCCCTGCAGGACCTCGGGGATGGGAAAGGCGGCGACATAGCCCAGCACGTTGGACTGGGTCATCTTGCCTGCGATCACGCCATTGAGGTAGCGGCCCTCGTAGAAACGGGCGTTGTAGTTGCCGAAGTTCTTGCCGGATTTGTAGCCGGTGGCATGCATGAAGGTGACGTTGGGAAACTGGCGTGCAACGCGTTCGACGTAGTTCATGTAGCCAAAGCTGGTGGCCAGCACCACCTTGTGGCCGCTGGCGGCGAATTCGCGGATCACCCGTTCGGCATCGGCGCCCTCGGCGACGTTCTCGACGTACTTGGTCTGGACCTTGTTGCCGAGCGCCTTCTCCATCTCCTTGCGGCCTTCGTCATGCTGGAAGGTCCAGCCGGCGTCACCGATGGGGCTGACATAGACCAGACCGATCTTGGTGGCGTCCTGGGCCTGGGCGGCGAAGGGCAGGGTGGCTGCAATGGTCAGGGCGGCCGCCGTGCGCATGAAATGACGACGTTGGGTCATGCGGATTCTCCTTCGGGTTGGGTGTGGATATGATTGACTTCGATCATAGCCCGAGTGCCGGGTTCAGCCACCGCTGAAAAGTTGATTGAGTTTATTGACTGCGCCGATAGTGTCTTCGCGCTCGTCGATGCGTTGCTGCAGGAAAGCCTCCAGCCGGGGATAGGCGGCCACGGCGAGGTCGAGCATGGGGTCGGCGCCCTGTTGATAGGCGCCGACCGCGATCAGGTCGCGCGAGCGTTGATAGCGCGAGAATAGTTGCTTGAACTGGCGCACACGGTCGAAATGCGCGTCACCGACCATGTTGTGCATGGCGCGCGAGATCGATTGTTCGATGTCGATGGCGGGGTAGTGGCCCTGGTCGGCCAGCGCGCGGGTGAGCACGATGTGGCCGTCGAGGATCGCCCGCGCGGAGTCGGCGATCGGGTCCTGCTGGTCGTCGCCTTCGGCCAGCACGGTATAGAAGGCGGTGATCGATCCACCGCCTTCGGGGCCGTTGCCGGCGCGTTCAACCAGTGCGGGCAGGCGGGCAAACACCGACGGCGGATAACCGCGGGTGACTGGTGGTTCGCCAATGGCCAGCGCGATCTCGCGTTGGGCCATGGCATAGCGGGTGAGTGAATCCATGACCAGCAGCACCTGCTTGCCCTGATCGCGAAAGTACTCGGCCACGGTCGTGGCGTAGGCGGCGCCCTGCAGGCGCATCAGCGGGCTGGTATCGGCGGGGGCGGCGACTACCACCGAACGCTCCAGGCCGACGCTGCCCAGGCTGTGCTCGATGAACTCCTTCACCTCGCGACCGCGTTCGCCGATCAGGCCGACGACAATGACGTCGGCCTCGGTATAACGCGCCATCATGCCGATGAGCACCGACTTGCCCACGCCGGAGCCGGCGAACAGGCCCATGCGCTGGCCGCGGCCAATGGTCAGCAGGCTGTTGATGGCACGGATGCCGACATCGAGCGGTTCGCGGATGGGCGCGCGGTTGAGCGGGTTGTAGGGACGGCCCTGCAGCGAGCGGGTCTCCACCGTATGCAGCGGACCGAGGGCGTCGAGCGGGCGTCCGGCGCCGTCGACCACGCGCCCGAGCAGGGCGTCGCCTACCGGCAGGTGCTTGGCGCGATCGGATGCGCGGCGGCGCGGGCCGAGCGGTTTGCCCGGCACCAGGCGGGGCTGGCTGGTTTCCATCGGCAGGACCTGGGCGCCGGGGGCCAGACCAAAGACGTCGTCGGTGGGCATCATGAACAGCTTTTCACCGTTGAAGCCGACGACTTCGGCTTCGACATAGCCGCCGCCCGGGACCATGACCTTGCAGCCGGAACCCAGCGGCAGCCGCAGGCCGGCTGCTTCCATGACCAAACCGTTGATGCGGGTGAGACGCCCGGCACTCTGGAAAGGGGTGACGCCTTCGACCAGACGGCAGCCGTCCTGCAGGAAGGTCCGCCAGGTTTCGCCGTGGCGGGCGGTCATTCGTCGGTCTTCCAGGCCGCGTCCTCGCGGCCAAGGCTTTCGAGCACGCGGCGCCAGCGCGTATCCATGCTGGCATCGATCTGCGCGCCCGAGGATTCGACCTTGCAACCGCCACGGGCAAGAGTGCTGTCTTCGATCAGGCGGTGGCCGCCATGGCCGAGTTGTTCGCCCAGGTGCTCGCGCACCAGCGCAATGTCGTCCGGGTGCAGGCGGATCTGGGCATGAGCCTGCGGCAACTGCTGTAGTGCGGCACGGACGGTATCGATGAGGCTCTCGGGCTGGACGGCGAGGGTGTGCTGCAGCACCTGGCGGGCGATCTCGATCGACAGGGTCAAGAGCTCTTCGGCAACTTCTTCGTCGATGCGAGTGAGGGCGGCGTCGAGATTGTCTGCGAGCGTGCGCAGTTGCTCGGCTTCCGTTTGGGCGCGTGCCTTGCCTTCTTCATAGCCTTGGGCACGGCCTGCCTCGAGGCCCTCTGCATGCCCGGCAGCCTGGCCCTCGGCATAGCCTTCCTGGTGGCCGGCGGCGCGCGCTTCTTCGTGCATGCGCTCGAAATCTTCGGCTGTCGGGAAGTGAAAACCCGGTGGCAGCGCAGGCGGTTCGGCGTGGTCTTGAGGCGCGTCTTCGGCCGTCACCGGTTCGGGCTGCGGCTCGGGTGCCGGCGGGGCGTCGAAGGCGGTGGGTTCCCAGCGTTGGTAGGCGCCGACCGCCTGGTGGCGGGAGATGCTCATCGTGTGGCCCTGCTTGCGTGGGGTGTGCGATTACACAAAGCCATCGTCGCCTCCCTTGCTGGCCATGACGATCTGGCCTTCTTCCGCCAGACGACGGACGATCTTGAGGATTTCCTTCTGCTCGGCTTCGACTTCGGACAGGCGGACGGGGCCTTTGGATTCGAGGTCCTCGCGCATCATTTCGGCCGCGCGGCTGGACATGTTCTTGAAGATCTTTTCGCGCAGGTCCGGTGCGGCGCCCTTGAGCGCGACGATGAGCGAGTCGGACTGGACTTCGCGCAGCAGGGTCTGGATGCCACGGTCATCGATGTCCATGAGGTTCTCGAACACGAACATCTCGTCGAGAATCTTCTGTGCCAGATCCGGGTCGTAGTCGCGCACGTTGTCGATGACCGCGGTCTCGGCGGCGGCGCCGACAAAGTTGAGGATCTCGGCGGCGTGCCGTACGCCACCCATGGCGGCCTTCTTGGAGGTGGAGGCGCCGGACAGCATGCGGGTCAGCGCCTCGTTGAGCTCACGCAGCGCGGTGGGCTGCACGCCGTCGAGGGTGGCAATACGCAGTACGACGTCGTTGCGCAGACGGTCCGGGAAGTGCTTGAGGATGTCGCCGGCCTGGTCGAACTCGAGGTGGACCAGGATGGTGGCGATGATCTGCGGGTGTTCGTTCTTGATCAGGTCGGCCGCGGTGGGCGCGTCCATCCACTTGAGGCTTTCGATGCCGGCGGTGTCCGAGCCCTGCAGTACGCGGGCAAGCAGGTGGGCGGCACGGTCGTCGCCAAGCGCCTTGGTCAGCATCAGGCGGATCTGCTCTTCGTCGGCATGGATGGGCGAGCCCTTGCCAAAGTGCTCGTCCAGTTCGACCAGGATGGGTTCGACCTTGGAGCGGGGCTGTGCGGGCATGGTCGCCATGGCCATGCCAAGCTTCTGCACTTCACGCGGGCCCAGATGCTTGAGCACTTCGGAGGCTTCGTCCGGGCCCAGCGTCAGCAGCAACAGGGCGGCTTTCTCAAGTCCTTCTTCCGGTGTCGTCACTTGCGTGCCTCCTCGGTGACGCCCATCCATTCCTTGATCAGACCGGCGACCAGCTTGGGATCAGCGGCAGCCAGTTCGCGCGCACGTTGAACACGGGCCTCGTACGTGTCGCCCTGGGCTGCCTCGGACAGGGTGACTTCGGCATCTTCGTCGCCTTCCTCGCCTTCGGCAAGCATTTCGGCGGATTCGTCCTGCTCTTCCTCCTTGGGCGGTGGCGGCGCAACCGTGCGCAGCAGCGGGCGGATGATGGCGAAGTAGGCGAACAGGAAGGCGGCCAGCACACCAAGATAACCCAGCCCTTCCTTGCCCAGTTCGACCATCTCGGGGTCTTTCCACAAGGGCAGGTCGGGTGCGGTTTCCGGTGCAGCGAACGGACTGCTGGCAACGTTGATGGTATCGCCGCGGTTGGCGCTGTAGCCGACTGCCTCGCGCACCAGATTGGAGATGCGGGCGATCTCGTCGTCGGACAGGGGCAGGGTCTGGACTTCGCCGTTGGGCAGCGTGGTGCTACGGTGGTTGACGACCACCGCCACCGACAGGCGCTTGAGCTGGCCGATGGACTGCTTGACATGCTGGATGGTGCGGTCCAGCTCGTAATTGAGCACCGCACTGCGGTTGGTGTTGAGCGGCACCTGGCCGTTGGCGCCCTGGCCGTCCACCGGGGGTACGGTAATGGGGGCGGTGGCGGGCACTGGCGGTTGGTTGGTCAGCGCGCCGGGTACCCCCTGTGGACCGGTGTCGCGGGTTTGCTGTTCAACCGTTTGCTGGCTGCGGATGGCTTGATCCGGCGACGGGTTGGGCTTGTAGGTTTCGGCAGTCTGCTCGACGATGTTGAAGTCGACATCCGCAGCAACCTGTGCGCGGAAATTGCCCTTGCCAAACATCGGCGTGAGGATGGTTTCGATGCGGCGGATCAGGCCGGCTTCGATCTCGTCGACATACTGAAGCTGAGTGGGGTCCAGATTGCTGCGGCGAAGCGGGTCGGACTGGGTGGTGAGCAGTTCGCCTTCCTGATTGACGATGCTGACGCCGGATTCGATCATGCGCGGCACGCTGGACGACACCAGGTGGACGATGCCTGCGATCTGGTTGGCGTCGAGGAAGCGGCCGGGGCGCAGATGTACCATCACCGACGCGGTGGGGCGCTGGTCGTCGCGCAGGAAGGCGGTCTGCTTGGGCATGGCCAGGTGTACCCGGGCGCTGACCAGTGATCCGATCGACTGGATGGTACGTGACAGTTCGCCTTCGAGTGCGCGCTGGTAGTTGACCTGCTCGTTGAACTGAGACACCCCCAGTTTCTGCGTATCCATCAGTTCGAAACCCACCAGCCCACCCTTGGGCAGGCCTTCGGCGGCCAGGCGCAGGCGCACATCGTGAACGCGTTCCTTGGGTACCAGGATGGCGCGTCCGTCGGGCGACATGCGGTAGGGCACGTTCTGCGCCTGCAGGTTGTTGATGATCTGGCCGCCGTCGCGTTCTTCCAGATTGGAGAACAGCACGGCGTACTCGGGTGCGCGGTTCCACATCAGGGCGCCGACGACCAGCGCGATGGCGAGCGCGAGCGCGGCCGCCGCAGCCAGCTTCTGCTGCTGGCTGAGTGCCTTGATGTTGTCGAGGATCTGCTGCAGCCGCGCGTTGGTGGCGCTGACGGGTGCGGCGCTGTCCGGCGGTGGTGCGGCGACGTTTTCTGCGGTGGCCATGTGGAACCCCTGAAGCATGCCCTTTTATGGATGTGCGCATTGTCCGATAGGGGCGGCAATCCTGTTTGCCGGAAAAGCGGCATTTTTTGCCGCCTGTTTGCCGGTTACCATAGCGTCAGGAGCACTTAGAGTGCCAGTCGTGATAAAGGAGCCATCGACCATGATGCCGACGACTGCTGAAAATGCCGCACCCCCGCTGGATGCCGCCCAGTTGGCGGAGGCTTTTGCGCTGTTCAATCGTGCCTCGGAAGAACTATCCACTGCCTACAACGCGCTGCAGGGGCAGGTGGTGCAGTTGACCGAGCGCTTGACCGTGCTGATGGGAGCCTTGCCGGCAGGGGTGGTGGTGGTGGATCGGGCTGATCGGGTGGTGCAGGCCAATCGCGCTGCCGAGCAGTTGTTTGGCGGCGAGTTGAACGGCCAGGCCTGGCGCGAGGTGGCCGATCACCTGAAGGCGACCGAGACGCCGGGCGAGATGGCGCTGGCCCATGCCGATGGTGATCGCCGTCTGGCGGTGTCGGAAACCGCGCTGGAGTCGGGCGACGAGCGCATCTTGCTGCTGCATGATGTGACGGAGACTTACCGGATGCGCCTGGCGGCCGAACGCAATGAACGTCTGGCGGCGATGGGCGAGATGGTGGCTGGCCTTGCGCATCAGTTGCGCACGCCTTTGGCTGCGGCCTTGCTGTACACCGGTAACCTGCGGCAGGCCGAACTGGGGCCTGCCGAACGTGCCAAGGTGGCCGAACGTGCGATCGAGCGCATGCGCTATCTTGAGCGCCTGATTCGCGACATGTTGTTGTTTGCCCGGGGCGATAGCCTGGGCAGGCAGGATTTTGGCGTCTGTGATCTGGCCGCCGAACTGACCCATACGCTGGAGCCACTTGCCCGGGCGCGTCAGATCGAGTTTGCGAGCGCCTGCGAGTGCGGCGACATGAACCTGCATGGCGACCGCAAGGCGCTGGGAGGGGCGCTGACCAATCTGCTGGAAAACGCGATTCAGGCGACCGAGCCTGGTGGCCGGGTCAGCTGCACGGTTTGTCACGGCACGGGCCCCCTGGGGGCCGAGGTGCGTTTTGTGGTGAGCGATACCGGTCGCGGTATTCCGCCGGAGTTGCAGGCGCGCCTGTTCGACCCCTTCTTCACCACCCGGGCCGAGGGCACGGGCCTGGGTCTGGCGATTGCGCGCGGTGTGGCGCGTGGCCATGGTGGCGACATCACGCTGACGTCAACCCCGGGGCTGGGGACGACCTTTACCTTGACCTTGCCCCTGTGCGCGGATGCGGTCCGTGAGCCGGTGGGCGGAGCACTTGCATCATGATCGAACATCTGAACATTCTCGTCGTCGAGGACGACGCCGCCTTGCGTGACGCGGTGTGCTTCACTCTGGAAATGGCGGGCCATGGCGTGACCGGCGTCGATGGCGGTCCGGCGGCGCTCGAGGAACTCGATCGTCAGGCTTTCAATCTGGTCGTCACCGACTTGCGCATGCAGCCGATGGACGGCCTGCAGGTGCTGGCCGAGGTGCGCAGCCGCCAGCCGCAGTTGCCGGTCCTGCTGATGACGGCCTATGGCGATGTCGACAAGGCGGTGGCTGCGATGCGCGGTGGTGCGTGTGACTTCCTGATGAAGCCGTTCGAACCCGAGGTATTGCTGGAAAACGTGCGTCGCTATGCGGCAGTGCCGCCCGAGGCCGACGACACCATTGCCGAGGATCCGCATACCCGCAACCTGCTGGCGCTGGCGGCGCGGGTGGCGGAAACCGACGCGACCGTGCTGCTTACGGGTGAGTCCGGTACCGGCAAGGAGGTCTTTGCGCGTTACATCCATCATCATTCGCCACGTCGCAAGGCGGCGTTTGTTGCGATCAACTGCGCCGCAATTCCGGAAAACCTGCTCGAGGCGACCTTGTTTGGCTACGAGAAAGGGGCGTTTACCGGCGCGCAGACGGCACAGGCGGGCAAGTTCGAACAGGCCCAGGATGGCACCATTCTGCTCGACGAAATCTCCGAGATGCCATTGGGACTGCAGGCCAAGATGCTACGTGTGCTGCAGGAGCGCGAGGTGGAGCGGGTCGGGGGGAAGAAACCGATTCCACTCGATATCCGTGTGCTGGCGACGAGTAACCGCGACATGTTGAAGGAGATTGCAGCGGGCCGCTTTCGTGAGGATCTGTACTACCGCCTGAATGTATTTCCGCTTGCGATCCCGGCCCTGCGCGAACGCCCGGGGGATGTGGTGCCGCTGGCGCGCCATTTCCTGGGTCGCCATGCCCAGCGTGCCGGGCGTCAGGCACGATTCTCGCCTGAGGCCGAGGCCATCTTGCTGCAGTATCCGTGGCCGGGTAATGTACGCGAGCTGGAGAACACCATGCACCGGGCGCTGATCCTGACGGCAGGCGACACGGTCAGTGGCGAGACCCTGCGGCTGTGCCTGCCGCACTGGAATGGCGAGTCTGCTGTTGTGGCGTCGGCGCAGGCGGCCGCTGCCATTGCAAGTGCAACGGCAGCGGCCGCGGATCAGGGATGGCGGATGCCGCCCGTGCAGTCTGTTGCCGCTTCACCGCCTTCTGCTCCGTCAAGCGGCAATGGGGCGGCAAATTTTGCCGCCCCGCCGGGAACGGACGCGGCCGGGCGACCCGCGAACATGAAGGACCTGGAGCGCGAGCATATCCTCGGGACCTTGCGCGAGATGGGTGGGTCGCGAAAGAAGACAGTTGAAAAATTGGGGATTTCTGAACGGACCCTGCGATACAAACTGCAGCAGTATCGCGATGAGGGTTACGATGTATGAAATTTTCGGGTGGTGGCACAGGGATTGCTCTGCTATGCTGAAACCCAAGTGAACCCGAAGCCGGGGAGCAATCATGGATACCCGCGGAATTGATCAAATGCTGTCCGAGCTGCGCTCGGTGTCGCAGACTGCACAGAACAAGCCTGTGCAGGGCACCGACGTGGCCGGTGGCGTCAACTTCGCCGATGTGCTGAACGATGCCTTGAAGGATGTGAGCGCGGCTCAGAAGGAAGCACGTGCAATGGCTCAGGATTTTTCAGCTGGCGATCCCAACGTGAATCTTCAGGACGTGATGGTGAACCTGCAAAAGGCCAGCCTGTCGTTCCAGCAGATGGTGCAGGTGCGTAACCGCCTGGTTACCGCCTATCAGGACATCATGAACATGCCGGTCTGAGGACTGCCTGACGCCGTCCCCCAAGCGATCTGGCCGGTACACGTATGGTGTGCGTCGGCTTCAGGTCCGGTCCTGTGGTTTCTTGCCGTTTTTTTCTTTGCGAGCGCCAAACAATTCACGTGTTTGGCGTGCTCAGCAAACAATTTGTGACTGGCGTGGCGTAATGCCAAATTGGCGCCGGTATGCAGTGGCAAAGTTCGCTGGGTTTGTGTAACCGGCGATGCAGGCGGCCTCGACAATTGAACGTCCCTCGCGCTCCAGTGCATGGCGCGCGCGCAATAGACGGCCGCGCCGCAGATAGTCGAAGATCGTCGTTCCGAAAGCCACGCGGAACTGCCGTTGCAAGGTGCTGGCGTTGGTGCCTGCATGCCGTGCGATTTCCTCCAGGGACATGCCGTCTGCCGCGCCGCTGTCGAGCAGGTCGCGCACGTCGGCGACGCGTCGTCCCTCACGCGGCAGCAGGGAAGGCGGCGGTGTGACGCCGAGTAGTTGGCGCAGCGCCTCCGCCGCCAATTCAATCACCCGGCTTTCCTGATGGAGCTTGCGCAACAGGGGCGGATCGTCCAGCGGCCGGATTAATTGTTCGGCCAGCGCCACGGCGCGCGGCGTTGGCTTCCACCGCTCGACGGCGAGGTGACGGTCGAAAAGGGCCGCGTAGCCGGCATCGCCTTCCGGATCGACCGCAGCCAGCCATTCACGGCTCAAGGTGATGCTCACCTTGCGTTCGTGTTTGCCGCGCCAGGCACGCCGAACGAAAAGCGCCGGTTCGGAGAGCGCGACGCAGACGGCCTGGGGCCGGTGTCTGCTACCCCCGGTGCTGAGACCGAGCCGGCGCGAACCGAAGGACACGTCCACCTCGCCATCGAGTATCAGTGCGAGATGCAGGCTTTCGCCCCGCTCCATGCATTGAATGGTCAGATCGTGCAGATCGCGGACGTCGGCGCAATGCACCTCCAGGCCGGGCCGTAGATGCTCGCCGCGGCACAGGCCGATCAGCGTGGGTGTTTCCGGCGCCAGCCCCGGATTGATCTGGACGGGACTCACGCCTGCGGATGCCGGGGGATGCAGCTCGCCGCATCGGACGATCTGCTGCACGCAAGCCTCATGTTCCGACACCCGTCCTCCTTTCAGCCTGCGACTGATGCTGCGCGGCATGCAAACAAGTTTCTTCATCGCGCAAAGATCGGCGCGAGCCTCTTGTGGAATACTACGCGGCATTTTTGCAAATGCAAACTATTTGTATTTCTGATTAGGAGAGGTCATGAAGCATCCTGTTACCCGCCATCGGCGCAGGCAACCTACCATCGTTCTCGCCGTCCTGACGGCCGCCGCCGTGCCAGTGCAGGCGCAGGAGGTGCCGACATCGCTGCCCGCCGTGCAGGTCATCGGTGAAAAGATGGGGCGCAGTGAGCAGGATTCGGTGACCGCCGTTACGGTGTTCACGGCCGAAGATGTCGCGGCCAAGGACAAAAGGACGGTGCTGGACCTGGTCGCCGAAGTGCCCAATGTGACCATTGGAGAATTTGGTGGCGTGGCCAACATCCGCGGCAGCAACGGGGCGGGGCCGGGCTTCTCTTCCCTGGCCTGGAAGGGCGCCACGCGCGCCCGCACGGCGACCGTCATCGATGGCGTCAGCCAAGTGTGGACCGGCGGCAACCTGCTGAGTAGCGGCGTGTGGGACGTGGAGCAGGTTGAGGTGTTGCGCGGCCCGCAGTCGACCATGTTGGGTCGCTCGGCCGTGGGTGGGGCCATCGTGCTCAAGACCCGGGACCCCAGCTTCACGCAGGAGGGCGCTATTCGCCTGGGCCTGCAGCAGGCCAATGGCAAGATGCTCAAGCAGGCCGCTGGCGTAGTCTCGGGCCCGTTGTCCGACAGTCTGGCTTACAGGCTGAGTGCCGACGTTACGCGCGGAAATCACTTCATCGACTACGTGGACAACAACACCAACGCCGGGGTGGACTATTCGTCGGATCCGGACAGGGTGGTGCGCAACGACATCAAGGCCAAGCTGCTGTGGGCGCCCAAGAACAATCCGGACCTGATCAGCCGGCTGGACCTGCAGCATCAGTCGCAGAAGGGGCCGTATCTGAATCAGGTGAACGTGGGTGATGACGGCGACTACATCGCGTCCACTGACAAGGTGAACCACCGCATCGGCGACACCAGCATGAACGCCGTCATCTCGAACACCAGCTACCAGCTCGATGCCAACCACTCGCTGGACGTGCTGCTGTCCGCTTCGCGAATGGATGCGGGCTACACGCACAACCAGACAGCGCCTGCCGCGACCAACACGGCGAACTACTTCAACGCGAACTCGAAACAGGATGGTCTGGGCGTGGAAGCGCGATTGAACTTGGCCTCGCCGACCTTGGGCGTCAAGTCCATGATCGGGGTTTCCCACTTCAAGGATGATCTGACGGTACTGTCGAAAGCTTATTCGGGTGCGATCCGCTATTCCGGTGACACCAAGACGGAAGCTACCTCTATCTTCGGCGAAGTGGACTATCCGCTGAACGACCGCTGGGCGCTGATCGCCGGCGGACGCATCGAGCGCGAGTCGCAGGACCGCTCCATCACCAACGGCATCGTGACCCAGACGCGGGATGCCAGCAAGACGTATGTGCTGCCCCGACTTGCGGTCCGCTATAAGCCCAGTGCTCAGACTGTGTTCGGCCTGGATGTTCGCAAGGGCTACAACCCGGCGGGCATCAGCATGGACACGGACAGCGGAAAAATCTCCAGTTTCGAGGCCGAGTACGTCACTGCCATCGAGGCCAGCGTGAAGCAAAGCTTCAACGGCGGCAAGAGCAGCTGGTCGGTGAACCTGTTCAACAATGCTATCATGGACTACCAGGTCAAGAACGGCCAGCTGATTTCCAACGTTGACGAGGCCAACATCCGCGGCGTCGAATTCCAGTTGAGCACCGATCTGGGCAGCGCCACCCACGTCTATGTGAATGCCAGCCTGCAGACCAGCAAGGTCGAGGCCTTTGCGGCCAATACGGCCTACGTGGGCAACAAACTACCGTATGCGGCGCCACGCACCTTCGGCGCCGGGGTGTCGCACAAGCTGACGCCGGATCTCACCGTCGGCGCCAACGCCAAGTATGTGGCGGCTTACTACGTGGACATCTCGAACGCAGCGGGAGCGATTGCCGGTCAGAAAGCCAAGGCAGGGGACTATACCCTGGTGGATGTGAGCGCCAGCTACGCCATCGATAAGCAGGCATCGGTGCGGGTCTACGTGAACAACCTGTTCGACGAATACGTGGTCAACACCTACTTCCAGGGCACCACCTCCCAGGACGTGCTCGCCCCGCGCACCGTGGGCGTGCAGCTGGACTACCGGTTCTGACGGAGGATTGCCATGTTGGACGGTAACGTCGCACTAGGCCTGTTGCTGGCCGCCGCCGGCTGCGTCGGGATCTACCTGGCCTCGCCGAACCAGCGTTGGCGCGCCGCGCCCTGGCCTGGCCGACCGGCCAGGATGGTCGGCGTGCTGCTGCTCGTAGGCGGTCTGGCCGCCTTCCTGCAAACCTTGCGGCCGCCCGTGGCCACCTTCGTGTTCGTGCATTGGCTCATGCTGCTCTTCATCCTATTCCCCTATCTGGGCGCGCTGCTGGCGGCGCGCCGTGGACGACGCTCATGAACACTGCGAAACCCAAGGCCGTCTCACCCGACTGGCTGTCCAAGACTCTGGCCGGCTTGCTGCTCGGCTTCACCCTGGCGATCGGCTGCGCCGGTCTGTTCAACGGGCTGGCGGGTGGCATGCCCATCACCGTTCGTGGTCAGCTCGCCATGTGGCTGACGGCCCCGGTCTGGATGGGGGTGCTGTCGGGCGTCTATTTCTTCCGCAGCGGCAAGCGCGCCTGGGCCTGGCTGGGCGGCGCCAATCTGCTCGTCTTCGGCCTTATGTTGGCCATCTACCCAAGCTGAAGCTATGCGTTCCGAGTTCATCCGCATCTACAAGGTCGTCCATACCTGGACCGGTATCGTTGCCGGCATGGCACTGTTCATCGCCTTCTACGCTGGTGCCATCACCATTTTCAAGGAACCACTGGCGCGTTGGGCGGCGGCGCCCAGCGCCATCCACGGCACCGTCCTGCCCCTGGACGAGGCGCCGATCCTGATCGCCCGCACCCTGCAAGACCATCCGGCGGCCGCCAAGGATTTCCGGCTTCACCTGAAGCCTGCCGAACACTTGCCGGCAGGGCTCACTTGGGAAGTGCATGAGGAGGGTGCCGACGACCACGACCACTCCTCCGTACGCCACTACCTCGCGACCCTGGAGGGCGGGGGGGCGAAGGTCGAGGAAACCCATCCTTCCTCCCTCGCCGAATTCGTCGATACCCTGCATCGTGTTGTCGGCCTGCCCGTCGATAGCGACCCGAATCGCTGGATCATGGGTATCTTTGCCGCCCTCTACGCTGTGGCGCTGGTTTCCGGCGTGATCGTGCTGCTGCCCTCGCTGGTCAAGGATTTCTTCGCCCTGCGCGTGGGCCGGAATCTCAAGCGCATGTGGCTCGACGCCCACAACGTGGTCGGCATCGTCAGCCTGCCATTCCACGTCGTGATGGCGTTGACCGCTGTGGTCTTCGCCTACCATGACGGCTTCTATTACATCCAGGACAAAGTGATCCATGACGGCAAGTGGGCCACCGCCTTCGCGCGCGGCAGCGGGCCAGCTTCCGCGCCGCCGCGTGATCCGGCCGACATGCTGTCGCCGGCCGAGCTGCTGGTCAGCGCGCAGGCCCTGTCGCCGACTTTCGAGCCGACTTCCCTGCAGTATTTGAACGTCACCGGGTCACGCGCCACGGTGCGGGTCTGGGGCCACGACACCACCGCCCATTCGCCACGCTTCATGGGCGGTTTTGTTGCCGTCGATCCTTATAGCGGCAAGGTCATGAACGCCGATTTCCTGCCCGGCCATCAGAGCGCCCCCAATGCCGTCGTCGGCAGCTTCTTCGCTCTCCATTTTGGTACCTACGGCGGCACGCCGGTGCAATGGATTTATTTCATCCTGGGCATCGCCGGCGCCTGGCTGTTCTATGGCGGAAACCTTCTCTGGGTGGAAACCCGTCGGATCAAGGCAGCACGAGAGGGCGAGGCTGCCGGCATCCCGCCGGAACAGCGGCGCGACGTGCGTGGCATGGCCGCCGCAACCGTCGGGGTCTGTCTCGGCGCCGTGTGCGGCATTTCGCTCACCATCGTCGCCGCCAAGTGGCTGCACGGGCGTGTGGGCGATCTGGATGACTGGCACCAGATCCTTTACTACGCGGTCTTCTTTGGTGCCATTGCCTGGGCATTCCGCGTTGGTGCTGCACGGTCCGCCGTCCATCTCCTGTGGCTGGCGGCCGCCTTCACCTTCGCCATCCCGGCCACCAGCCTGTTGGCTTTGTTACTGCCATCCCTGGGGATGTGGACCCATGACAGCGCTGCAACACTGGGGGTGGATGCTACGGCCTTGGCAGGAGGGCTGGGCTTGGTGTGGATGGCTCGGGCAACAAGGCAACGGGTGTTGAATGGCCCCGCTGACAGCGTTTGGTCGGCGCGCCGCAACAAGTCGGTCTAAGTTTGCCTCAATGTCGGCTCACTTGGTCGCCCGCTCCTCTGCCTTGCCATCGCCGACCTCATCTGCCAGCGCGAAGCCGGCGTCATACAGATCGTCGTGCAGGCCCTTCACGGTCTGTGGGTGGAGGCGTAATGTTGCCAGCAAGCGCTACTCTGGCACTGGCGACACGCCACTTGCATGTTCGTCTACAGGTTGGAATGCTGGCATCTCAGCTACCTTGAGAACTGGATGTTATTCTAGCGACCTTTGCATGATGGGCGGATAGGGCTGATCGGCTCAAGTGAGTTGGGGGCTAAATACCCCGGTGCCCCGCGCTTGATCACTTCAACTTGAACTTCGAATGCCATGACCCTCGATCGCGTTTCTCAACTGCTCGAAGACATCCGCTTGGTCGATCATGAGCGTTTCGAGTTCGTGCAGGCACTGCGCGAGCTCATCCGCAGCTTGGATCCGTCAGTGTCCGAGGAGGTGAAGTACGGCGGAATCCTGTTTTCCGCTGGCAAACCGTTTTGCGGGATCTTCTCTTACGCCAAACATGTTTCGCTTGAATTCGGTGCGGGCGCGTCGCTTCAAGACCCGTTCGGGGTGCTCGAGGGCGCGGGCAAGCTGCGCCGCCACATCAAGCTGTTGTCGGTTGAGGATATCGCGGAGAAGCATGTGCGTGAATATCTCCTCCTCGCGTTCAGCGCTGCCTCGAATCCGTCAGACTCCAGGTCGTAATCCCATTTGTGCCCGGGGCGACCGGTAAATGAGGAGCAAGTGCGCGGTCGCCTCAATCCTCGCCACAAATCCGGATGCGATCCGCCCGGCACGCATGGTGCGCTCACAGCCCGCCGCGCTCGCGGGCGCTGAGTTCGCGTTCGGTGTGGAAAATGTAGCGTTGGATCTGGGTCTCGGCGACCTTGGACAAGGCGCTGTAACGGCAGCCGACGCGCAGTGATTCGACCCCGCTGCGGCTGCGCTGGCGCGAGATGTTGCGGACTTCGAGGTCTAGCGTGAGCACCTCGGTATCGGGCAGTTTGAGCTTGCACGACGCGACGATGCCGCCGATGACCAGCTCGGTTGAACCACCCGGAAGATTCAGGCAAAGACCGCCCGCACTGATGTCCATCACGCGGGCTTCTTCGCCGACACCCCAACCACTGTCGGGCAGACGGCATGTCAGGTTGTGAGCCAGCGGCACCGACAGGCGGAAGTACTCACGGCGCTGAAGGCGCAGGACTTCCTCCGGCACGCGCGCGGCCAGCGCGGGACGCTTGTCGATGAGCGTCTCGGCCATGCCTTGGAGTTTGAACTGAATCCGGATCTTGTTGAGTTGGGTGACGCAGAGCAATTGCTCTGACTGCAGGGTACGCTGCCGGATCCGGGTGTCGGGGCTGGCATCCAGGAACAGCCATTCCTCGTCGTCGGACAAGGTGATGAGTGCAGTCAGAAAGGCCTGGCTGCCAGGCTGCAGGTGAGTGGTGACGAGCGCATGGGCTTCGATCAGTTGCTCCAGCAGCTGACGGATCTGGCGACGGCCTCGAAGCATGTATTGCTCGAGATTGTCGCTGGGCAGGGGTTGAAGTTCTTCTGCTTGGTCGTCGGTGGAGTCGGGCATGACGGGCGGCACGCAATACCTGCGTTCGGTGGAGGGCTTGGGCGTGAGCTTATACCACGGTCGGGATTGGGTGGCAGGTCAATAATTGCCACGCTCGCGGGCATTGCGTTCGCGTTCGATCTTGAGAATGTAACGCTGGATCTGGCTGTCGGCATGTGCGGGCAGGTCGAGGAACTGGCAGCCGGCACGCAACATCTCGACGCCATTACGATTGACCAGCCGGAACACATTGCGGACGACCAGGCGGGTGCTGATGGGCTCGACATCCGGCAGGTGCAAGGCGCAACCGGGAAACTCCATGTGGGGCGCGAACTCCATCTCACGGGGCGGAACTGCCACCGCGACACCGCCGCCGCTGATGTCGATGATGCGTACCGAGACCGTGACTTGAGTGCCGGTTGTGGTCGACAGTGGAATGATGCAGTTGACCGTCTGGGTGACCGGCGTCTGCAGTCGGTAGAACTCACGTCGCTGCAGACGCAGGACGCTGCCCGGCAGGGCTGTACGGAAGGCCGGCCGGCCCTCGTAGGCAATACGTGCGGGGGTGTCGACGTTGAACTGGATCCTGACGTTCTGCAGTTGGGTGATGCAGGTCAGTTGAGCTGCCATCTGAACCCATTCGTTGATGGTCTCTTCGGCACTGCCGTCAAGCAACAGGGTACCGTCATTGTTCACGGCGAGAAGGGCGGTCAGGAATGACTGATTGCCTGGATTCTGGCGGGCTGTGATCAGCGCTCGTCGAGTGACGAGGGTGGAGAGCAGATGCCGGATCTCGATGGGGTCCCTGACCTGGTAACGTTCGTCGTCTTCGGTGCTGAGCAGTTCGATGCGGGTCAGGTCGGTGTCGGTGGACATGAATGTCTTGCTGTGGGTCGTGCCTTGTCTGGGAGGAACTTATAGCACGACTCGGCGCCGGAGCGGGTGGTTCAGGTGCTTCCCGTTGGGGGGAGAGGGGGAAGCTCGAGTGCCGGGACGGTGGTGGCGTTGCCGGCTTCGATCTTGTAGAGCCAGGCAAGCAATTCGGCAATGACGATATACAGTTGAGGCGGGATACGCTCGTCCAGGTCCACCTGCATCAGCAGGGAGACCAGCTCGGGTGATTCATGGACGTACACACCGGCTTCGCGGGCTCGCTCGATGATCTCCTGAGCGATCAGCCCGCGCCCTTTGGCGACGACGCGTGGTGCGGCGTCGCCGGTCGCATAGGTCAGCGCGACCGCCTCGCCACGGACGGGGGGGAGGTCGTCTTCAGGGCTCATTGGATTCATTCCGCGCTTCACGCATTTCTACCGCCATACCGGTCAGTGCGATGTCGGCTGCCGCCAGTGCCGCTTCCAGGCTGCTGCGGCCGGCTTCGAGTGCCTCTGCTGTTGCGGCATGGTCGGTCTTGAGCCGGAGTGCGACGCCAGCTGCCGTCAGGTGAACAATGGCCTCCATGCCACCCAGTCGCGGCAGCTCGATCCGCAGGGTGCTGTTCCACTCCTCGCTGCTGGTGTGTTCGCCACCCTCCCGGTTGCTGTCGTTGTCCTCGATGATCCATTCGAACTTCTGCCCAGGCCATGCAACGCCGTGCAATACGTACTGTTGTGTCGCCAGGGCATCCAGCTGTTGATGAACGAGGGGCAGGGTGCGTTCTGCGATTGCAGCCGGGCGTGGGCTGTTGGTGTCGATGGCAGTGGTCGAGCGAATATTGTCCGTGCCGTCGATGTCCGGGAGCTGGCCTGCACCGGTTGCCGGGTTTGCACGGTTGATCGGTGCGGCCGTTTGCGTTGAGGCCGCGCCGGATTCGAGCAGTACTGCGCGCACGGTGGTCTGGGCTGTCTGTGTCGCAGCGGCCTGCGATGCGGCTCCCTGGCCTTGTTGAGAGGGTTGTGGCTGAGCCTGAGGTTCACGCAGCAGGGTCGCGACGTCAATCTTGCCGGACAGCCATTGAGCCTGGTGTGATTCGTAGAACAAGCCGCTCTGGGCGAGTGCCTGGCGCAGCATGGGCACCAGTGGGGCCGCAGATGTTGGCGGTGCGTTGAGCAGCGGCTGGTTGGCCGCAAGCGTGACTGGCCGCGCCGGGGGCTGTCCCGTCAGCACGAAGCTGATCAGCTTGCCGGTCTGGCTGAGTGTGGACGGGGCTGAGTTGGCCTGCTGGGCGCCTTCCGGGTTGGCCAGCCGGGCAAGGATGGCTTTTGGGGTCTGGCCGGTGACGACCAGTTCGAGGGTGTCGCCGGCCTTGGCACTGGTATTGAGTGCCAGTGTGATCTGCTTGCCTGCAACCAGGGCCTGAAAGCTGCCGTCGGGCAAGGTGCGTTGGAGCAGGGCAAAGAAGCGCTGCCCGGGGACCAGTTCGGGAAGCTGGGACTGGATTTCACGCGCGCGTTGCAGCCCCGCAACCGGCGGTTCGGTGTTGAAGAAGCTGGCTTCGTTGAGGAAGCGAAGACGGGCAGCGAGGTCGGCGGGAATCATGGTTCGGGCCTCATTGCCTGGAGCGGGTCATCGCGCTCAGGGCGCGAAGGCCCCGTATGCCTTGCGGACGTTCTGATCGCGAACATGGCCGGAGAGCAGTTTGCGGGTGCTCTCCAGCATGGGTTCGGCATGTTGCCGGATCTCGGTGTCGAGGATCAGTGTTCGCGCAATGAGATCGGCAATCTCCGCCGCATCCTCGGCGGGCACGGTGGTGCCGGAGTGCTCGAGTTTTGCGCAGATGCGACGCGCGTTCTGTTCGAGCGCGGCGAGTTCTTCCCATTCGCCTGCGCGCGCCAGATCGGCCATGGTGCAGTAATGGTCGTGAAGGGCGCGATGCAGCTCGATGCGTTCGATGGATGTGCTCACGACAGGCCTCCGCGCGCTTGCTGATCGGGATTGATGGCGATCCAGGCTTCCCTGAGGTTGCCGAGCAGGGCCATCACTTCGTTCAGTGCGGCCTTGTTGTTATGCAAGTTGGCGTAGAGCAGGCGTTCGGCCATGTACTCGTAAAGTGCCGACAGCCGTTCTGACAATTCGCCTCCGGCGTCCATGTCGAGACTGGCCTTGAGGCCATTGAGAATGATCTCGATGGCCTTGGAGATGGCGTTGCCCTTGCCTGGGATGTCGTTCTTGTCGATGGCGGCGGAGGCGGTGGCAAGCGACATCAGCGCACCGTCGAACAGCATGACGATGAGCTGATGAGGAGATGCCGTCGATACACCGGTCTCGACGCCGACCTTGGCATAGGCTGCAGCCCGGTTTTGCTGTGCTCCGAACATGCTGATTCCTTTTTCTCACTAACCGATCTTGGGCAGGTTGGCAAGTTGCTGTGTCAGGTAGGTGCTGGTCTGGCTCATGCTGGCAATCATGGTATCGAGCGCGGTGAACTGTGCGCGATAGCGTTTTTCGACAGACTCCAGCCGGGTCAGCAGGTTCTCCCGCTGCTTGTCCAGCGCCTTGATTGAGGCATTGATGCCATCGGTTCGGCTGTTGAGCATGCCGCTGGTGCCAAGCAGGTCATCCAGTCGGGTTGACAAGGTATCGGCAAAGCCTTTTACATCGTCCTTGCCGGCAAAGAACTCAGCGACATTGCGTGCAGGGTCGGCTAGTGCTGCGTCCAGCTTGGTACTGTCGGCCTTGAGCGTGCCGTCACGCTGGAAGGTGATGCCGATTTCCGACAGGCGCGTCGTGTTGCCCAATCCGCCAAGGGCAGAGCCAACCAGGTTACGCAGCTGATTCTGAATGCCGCGCGCGGTCGCGTCACCGGTCAGTGTCGATGACGTTCCTTTCTCGGCATCGTACCCGGTCAGGTTCTTGAGCGTGCTCAGGGTCTCGTTATAGGCCTTGATGAAGCTGTCGATGGCACCCTTTGCCTGGCTACGATCGTCGGCAATGGTCAGGTTGGCAGCGGTGCTGGTCGCTTTGGTGAGGGACAGGGTGACGCCCTCGATCGCATCGTTGACGGTGTTGCTGCCCCGGCTGATTCGGATGCCGTCGATGTCGACGATGGCATCCTGGGCACTTTGCAGGTTATAGACGGTGTCACTCGACGTGGTGGTGGCGTCCGGCGAGTACTGCAGGGCGGCAAGGCTGCCGGTTCCGCTGAGCGAGAAGGCTTTTTCGGCACCGGTGCCGGTGCCGGTGAACACCAGTTGCTTGGCCGTGCCGTTATCGACCAGGCTGGCCTTGATGCCCAGCGTGGAGTCGGCGTTTATGGCGTCGCGCAGGTCCTCGATGGTGCTCCCGGAGAACTCAAGGGTGACCACACGATCGGTGTCGGCGGCAAAGCCGGCAGGCGGACCTGCGGTGTAGGTGCCGAAGTTGATCGTCAGTTCGCCTGTCGAGACAACGGATGTGTCCGGGGCGAACGTGCTGCTTGCCGAGGTTGCAATCCGCTGCGTTGTGGCAAGTTGCTCGACCTTGACGGCGTAGCTCGAGGCGGCAGCAGTAGAGGTAGAAGAAGCCGTGAAACCGGCATCGCTGCCGACCGTCGCCTTGGTGGCGGTAAATTTTGCCGCATCCTTGAGCCCAGTCAACGATGTCTGGAAGGCTGAGAGGACGCTCTTGACCTGACCGAAGGCGGAGAGCTTGGCCTGATAGCTGGCTTCCTTGGTGGCCATGGTGGTCAGAGGGCGCTGCTCGAGCGCCATCAGCTGGGACACCAGGCTGTTGATGTCCAGCCCGGAGCCGATGCCGTTTGCCGTGATGGCCATGATGTACCTCCGTTCAGACCTCCTGCTTGATCAGCAGGCCTTGCAGTTTGTCCAGCGCTTTCGAGATCGCGAGCATTTCCTCGGAGGGAATCTGGCGGATGACTTCGTCGTTGCTGGAATCGATGATTTTTATGACGGTACGTCCGGTATCGTCGTCAATCGAGAAAAGCAAGTTCTGGGCCACTGGCTCGATTGCCGCCCGGACCTCCTCCACTGCCTGTAGCACTTGCTCTCGTGACGGCTGTGCCGTCGATCCCTGTGTCGCCGTCGCCTCGCGGACCTCCGTAGCCTTTGCCGTATTGGAAACGGGAGCTGCGCCGCCCGGAGGCGCTTCCGAGGGTCCGGCGCTTCGCAGTTGCGAAGGCGGGACTTGCGCGCCGGTGTTGATGGACTGGATGCTCATGATTCATGCCCTCATGGGGTAACGGCGCGAAGCTCGTTTGAGCCCCGCGCCGTGCTGGTCAGAGACTACCTCTTGCCGGTTAGCGGAGCAAGCTCAGCACGTTCTGCGGCAGCGAGTTGGCCTGGGCGAGCATCGCGGTGCCAGCCTGTTGCAGGATCTGCGCACGGGTCAGGTTGGCCGTTTCCGAGGCGAAGTCTGCGTCGAGGATCCGCGAGCGCGATGCGGCGAGGTTCTCGGAGGTGGTCTGCAGGTTGCTGACCGTGGCTTCGAACCGCGACTGCAGTGCGCCGAAGGCGGAGCGCTGGTTGTTGATCAGGTTCAGTGCCGCATCGACGGTCTTCAACGCCTGTGTGGAGTTGTTGAAGGTGGTGATGTCGAGTGCGCTGACCTTGTTCAGGGTCGATGCGCCGCCGGTAAAGGCGTTGGTCGTGGTCGGGGCGTAGGAGAACGAGCGGTCCGAGTCGAGCGAGATGTAGCCGCTGACCAGCGCACCAGCGTTGTCTGCCGCATTGCTCGCGACCGTTTGTGCAGCGCCGACTGAACTGAGCGTGCCCTCTGCATCGCGGCTGAGCTTGGTCACGGATACGTCGCCCGCGTTGGTCACCGAGTCGTTACGGATGCCGATGTCGTTGCCGGTCGCGTTGGTCAGCAGGATGGAATTGCCATCCTCGGCGAGTTCGGCGGTAACGCCAGTCTTGCCCGACTGTCCGTTGATTGCGGTGACAGCTGCCGACAGCGAGTCTGCTCCGGTTGCGGAAGACAGGGTGAAGGAGAAGGCCTGTCCCTCTGAACCATTGTCGGACTGCAGCTTCAGGCTGTAGTTGCCCGAGGCACCAAAGGAAACACGCAACTCGGTGCGGGCGGTGGCAGTCACGCCGGTTTCACCGGTCTTGGCATTGATCGCGGTGGCCATGTCCTTTGCGGTGGCTTCAGCGGTGATACCGACGTTTGCAGAACCCAGATAGCCGTTGATTGCCAGGGTGCCTGCAGTCACGCCATTCGAGCCCCAGGCAGCCGAGCCGGCCTGCGTGCCACCGTCGATCACCTGGTTGTTGCCGTACTGGGTTGTACGCAGGTTGGCGGTCGAGGTGCTGATGGTCTGGTTGGCGTTGGCGCCGACCTGGAACTGAGCGGTACCAAACGTACCGTCGAACATGTTCTTGCCGTTGAAGTTGGTCGTGGTAGCAATGCGGTCAAGCTCCTGCACCAACTGGGTCACTTCGTTCTGAAGCGCCTGACGGTCGCCGGAAGAGTTGCTGGCGTTGGCTGACTGCACGGCCAGTTCGCGAACACGCTGCAGAATTTCGCCAGCGGAACCGAGCGCACCTTCGGCGGTTTGTGCAAGCGAGACGCCATCGTTGGCGTTACGCACGGCCTGATTGAGGCCGCGGATCTGGGCGGTGAAGCGTTCGGAGATGGCGAGACCGGCGGCGTCATCCTTGGCGCTGTTGATGCGGAGGCCGGAAGACAGGCGCTGCAGCGACGTGGCGAGCGAGTTGCCGGACTGGTTGAGGTTACGTTGCGCATTCAGGGAGGCAACGTTGGTGTTGATGACTTGTGCCATTTTGATTCTCCTCGTTAGAGATGACCTTAGGGTCCCCGGCTGACGCACGTTCGGTGAAGCTGGATTCGTGCTGCTTGATGACTGCCGTTGATTCCATTAACGGCGGCAGGGGGGAAAACTTGAGGCATTTTTTGCCGGTTTGCCGGCAAGCCTGTGTCAGGCCCTACAGCGTCATGTCTACGGCACGCCTGCTGGAGGCTTGAGGAGAAATAGCGGCCGCGTAAACGAAAAATGCCCCCGATTGCTCGGGGGCATCCGCCGAGGCCACTCAGCTTAACCGAGGAGCTGCAACACCTGCTGGGGCAGCGAATTGGCTTGTGCCAGCATTGCGGTGCCAGCTTGTTGCAGGATCTGCGTACGTGTCAGGTTGGCCGTTTCTGCCGCGAAGTCGGCATCCCGGATGCGGGAGCGCGAGGCGGACAGGTTTTCGCTGGTCGTCTGCAGATTGTTGATGGTTGCTTCGAATCGCGACTGCACCGCACCAAAAGCCGAGCGCTGGCTGTTGATCAGGTTCAGTGCGGCGTCGACCGTTTTCAAGGCCTGACTGGCTTTTTCGAAGTCGGTGATGTCGAGCTGGGCGACCTGGATCAAGGTCGAGCCGGTCGAGGTAAAAGCGTTGGTGCCGGTCGGGTTGACCGAGAACGACTTGTCCGAGTCGAGCGTGATGTAGCCACCGACGATGATGTTGTCAGGCGTGGTGTCCGCTGTCAGCGACACTGCAGGCGGCACCTGCTGCAAGTTGCCATCGGTGTCGCGATAGAGCTTGGTGACATTGACCGCACCGCCATTCAGCACCGGGGTGTCGGCGATCAGCATGTCCGCACCGGTCGGGTTGGTAAGGATGATCGAGTTGCCGTCCTCGGACAGTTGTGCCGTCACCCCGGTCTTTGCTGCCTGGTCGTTGATTGCGGTGATGGCCGACGACAGCGCATCTGCGCCTTGTGAGGCCGACAGCGTGAAGGAGACGGGTAGTGGGTTGTCGTTGTCCGAACGCAGGGTGAGTGAGTAGCTGCCTGGGGCGCCGAAGCTGAGTTCAACCTCCGTTCTGCCTGACGCGACGATGCCGGTGTCGGGCGAGTTGAGGTTGATGTTGGTGGCGATGTCCTTGGCAGACTGGTTGGCCGTGATGCTCACGTTTGCACTGCCCAGATGGCCGTTCATTGCCAGCGTGCCTGCGGTGACGCCGTTCGACCCCCATGCCCCGTTTGCCGCAGCTGCGCCGCTACCGAAGGTCTGGTTGTTGCCGTACTGCGAAGTGCGCAGGTTGGCGGTGGAAGTGGTGATGGTCTGATAGGCGTTGGCGCCGACCTGGAAGTTGGCGGTACCAAACGTGCCGTCGAACAACACCTTGCCGTTGAAGTTGGTGGTGGTGGAGATGCGATCCAGCTCCTGCACCAACTGGGTCACTTCGTTCTGCAAGGCCTGGCGGTCGCTCGACGAGTTGCTGGCGTTGGCCGACTGCACGGCCAGTTCGCGAATCCGCTGCAGGATGTCACCAGCCGAGCCGAGCGCACCCTCGGCGGTTTGTGCCAGGGAGATACCGTCGTTTGCGTTGCGCACAGCCTGGTTCAGGCCGCGGATCTGCGAAGTGAAACGCTCGGAGATCGCCAGGCCGGCAGCATCGTCCTTGGCGCTATTGATACGCAAGCCCGAGGACAGGCGCTGCAGCGAGGTCGATAGTGACCCGGCAGAGCTGTTGAGGTTGCGCTGAGCGTTCAGCGACGGGATGTTGGTGTTGATGACCTGAGCCATGATGGATCTCCTTCAAATTGAGCATTTCTCTGTTCGGAAACGGCTCAGGCTTCGTGGCCTCGATAGTACTGAGCCTTCGCAGACCATTTAGCGAATAGCGTGCCAGGTTTAAAAGTTGTTAAAAAACAAATATTTGTGATGTTTTTTGGGTTTGCCGGTCAAGCTTGCCGGTGGGTAGTTATTGCCGGTGGCGGCAAGATGTTCCGGGTGTAGGAAGTGCTTTGCCGGTAAGCCGCGCTCCGTATTGCGCTGCCGGAGAATGGGTTGAGGCTACGCGTGGGGCGATTGGGGCCGGTATGATCGCTGCCAGATGAGTGCCGAACTTGAGGGGGCAGGTGTGACCGAAATCGATCAGCAGTACGCAAAGGCTGTGGCGCTGCAAATGGCTGGCCAGGATGCCGAGGCTGTTGCGCTTTACCGCGAGATTCTTGACCGGGCGCCCGGGCATGCCGCGGCCAGCCATAATCTGGGCATGCTCTGTTTGGCGACCGGGGAAGGGGGGGAAGCACTTGAACGAGTCATGAATGCGGTGGAGTCGAGCCCGGCCGAGCCTCAGTTCTGGATCAGCTTGATCAAGGTGTTGCAGACCCTGGGCGAGCACGATCACGTGCCGGGGGTCATGGAGCAGGCTGCGGCTGCCGGCTTGGGGGCGTCAGACTTGGCCGCCTTGCGGCTGGCTGCAGGTGAGGGCGAGCTGCAGGACGTTGCGGGTGATGTGCGTGAAGTACCTGCGCCGGACACCTTGGCCGATCGTATCCATGCGCTGCTCAAGCGTGACCGCGTGGCTGGGCGAAGCGGACTTCGAAAGTTGCGCGGGCCGACTGCGTCTCAGGTCGACCAGGCCATCAAGCTGTTCCAGCGGGGAGATTTCACCGCGCTGGAACACTATGCCGGGGAAATGAGCCGACGCCATCCGCAGCATCCGACAGGCTGGCACTTGCTCGGCATCGCGCAGCAGATGCTGTGCACACACTATTACGGTCTTGAGGCCCTGATCAAGGCTGTTGGGCTGAAGCCGGCGGATGCCGAGTATTTTGATCACCTGGCATCGGCGCTGGAGCAGTTGGGAAAGCCGGAACTGGCCGCAGCGTGCTTCGCCCGGGGATTGGAACTGGCACCGACGCTTTTTCCGTTGTTGTTGAAGTATGCCCAGTGCGAGATCCGGCGCGGTAATGCGGAAGGCGCCGAGATACTGACGACAAAGTTGTGCGACGCATTTCCGAATTCGGCCGAAGCACACTATCTGCGCGGTTTGTTCCGCTCGCGAAGTGGTCAGCTTGACGATGCGATCCAGTGTTTCGAGCGCTCGATTGCACTCAATCCTGCACTGTCTGCACCCTATCAGGATCTGGGGTTGATCTATTTCAATCGCGGTAATCTTGAGCAGGCGATTGACTTGAGTCGCAAGGCGGTCGAGCAGATGCCCGGCAATGCGCCTTGCTTCAGCAACATGCTGTTCTTTGCGACGCATGACGAACACAGGTCGCCTGAGGATCTGTTTGCACTGCATCGACAGTACGCGCTGCGCTATGAGACGCCGTTGAAGGCGCACTGGCAGCCGCATGCCAATGACCGGTCCCCGGATCGCAAGTTGCGGATCGGCTATGTGTCGGGCGACTTTTACGGTCACGCGGTTGCCAGTTTCATTCTTCCGGTACTGGAGCGCCTGGACCGCACCCAGTTTGACCTGTTCGGTTTTTACAACCATACCGTTTGCGATGACATGACGCGGCGGATTGCCGCACAGTTCAAGTACTGGTTGCCCATTTCTCACGTAACGGATGCGGCACTGGCCGAGATTGTTCGTGCGTGTCGCATTGACATTCTGATCGATCTGTCTGGCCACACTGGCGGCAACCGGCTATTGACCTTTGCCCGCAAACCCGCGCCTGTGCAGATGACGGCAATCGGCCATGCCGATACGACGGGGCTGGATGCCATGGATTACTTCATTACCGACCGCGACCTTGCCCCGCCCGGTCGGTTTGATGCGCACTTTTCCGAACGCCTGATGGATCTGGACAGCGGCGTGGTTTTCTCGTTTCCGAACGATGCTCCGCCGGTCACGGATCTGCCTGCCCTGAGCAATGGATATCTGACTTTCGGCAGCTTCAATCGTCCTGGCAAGATTACCGCGCGGACGCTGGATTTGTGGACCGAACTGATGCGTGCGCTGCCTGATGCCAGGATGTTGCTGGGTTCAGTCAATGATGAGCAGATCCGGCGCAAGCTTGAGCAGGGCTTTGCTGAGCGCGGGGTTGCCGCAGAGCGTTTGCGCTTCATGCCACGTGTTGCGGTTCCAGAGTACCTTGCTGCCCACGGGGGTATCGACGTGTTGCTGGATACCTTTCCGTTTAACGCGGGCACCACCTTGTTGTATTCGATGTGGATGGGGGTGCCGGTGTTGACCGTGCGTGGTGACCGTTATGTCTCCAATCTGGGGGCAGCGGTCATGGCAAAGGCGGGGCTGCCCGATTTCGTGGCCGATGACGCCAGCGGGTTCATCAACAAGGGCGTTGAGCTGGCGGCAGATCTCGAGTGCTTGGCAAGCGTCCGTGCCGGTTTTCGCGAACGCTTGCAGGCACGCCCCCAGTTCGATCCCGCATTCGTCACCCGCTGCATCGAAGGTGGATTTCGGAAGGCTTGGCATGCCTGGGTCAGCACCCATGCTGTTTGACGGTAGAAGTGTGTCAGCGGCCTGCTTCGCATAGCAGGAAGATGCTGGCGCACAGGTCGGGATATTGTTGGCCGAGCGCATAGCAGCCGTCGAGATACTCGGCTGACACGATGTCGGTTTGCAGCAGACGATCCCACTGGAAGTTTGCCAGTGCCTTGAAGAAGATCCCGCTGCGGTGAACGATGTTGAGGCCGGCCATCCGCGCATGCTGTTCGAGCGTGTCCAGTGCATAGGTCCGGCGGTGGCCGTGCGCGGCTTCTGCGGGCGTAACGGCTGAATGATGGGCAATCAGCCCCATCTTGACGGCAATCTGGCGCGAGGGGGCATTCGCGTTCGGACACACAAGAAACAGCCTGCCCCCGTCCGCAAGCCAGTCATGATTGATGCGGCGGAGCAGACCGACGGGGTCGTCGAGGTGCTCCAGGACATGCGTCAGCACGATGTTGTCGTATCTGCGTGGCAGGGACACGGTTTCGAATGCCCCGTGGATCAGCGTTGCGCGCTCGCCAACACGGGATCGCGCAATCATTAACGCTTCGTCAGATCCTTCGACGCAGGTCAGGTCGTGAAAGTGATCGAGCAGACGCAAAGTGAAGTCACCGCGAAAGCTGCCCAGTTCGAGCGCATTGCCGGGCCTGAAGAACGGGATGAAGCTGCGCATCATGTAGGGGTGCATGACGTCGAAGTCGAACCCGTAGGCGTAAAGGCGGCCGTCGTTGTCGACGGTCTCCCGGTTGAAGTCGCGTGTCTGATTCATCGGATCTCCTCGTCGAGCGGCAGATGGAGGGTCGTGGATTCGTCGGATTGGTGCTGCAATCGGTAGCCTTGGCGCAGGTATCGCTCCAAGGCCTTGAGGTTGGCCCGGGCGACCTCGAGTTCGAGGCGTGCAAACCCGAGCGTTCTTGCATGCTGGCGGCAATGTTCAAGCAGTTCGGCGGCAACACCCTGGCCGAAGTACTCAGGGGCCACGCTGACGTTGGTGATGAAGCCCCGTTCGAAGTCTGCTGCATTCAGGTAAGCCGCAACAAGTCCGACGAGCTCGCTGCCTGACCATGCCTCGAAGCGTTCAGCGTGGGTGGTCAACTTGGTGGCGTAGTGCCGGATGTCCACCCGGGAGGACAGCGCGGGGATGAAAAAAGCGTCGCATCGATGCAGGTGTGCGGCAATCTGGTCGGGGGTGGCGTGATTGCGGCAGTACCTTGGTGTTCTTTTTGTCATGGTTCGAGCGTGGCGAGACCAAACCCTTCGCGACCGAATGCGTTGCCGTTGTAAATCAGGTGAATACGTCCATCACACTCGAAGGCGTGGGGGTAGCATTGCATGTCACTGTCCCACTCGCCTGGCGTGCCCGCGAGTGCGAGCATGTCATCGTCGCGCGTCCAGTCGATCAGGTCATCGGACCAGGCGTGACCGATGCGGTAGCCCCTTGCGCGGTTCTGACGAAAATCGAAAGACTCGCGATAGCAGAAGAACATGTGATGACGGCTTCCGATCAGGACGACGGTCGGGAGGGCCTGGCTCTCGTCCTTACCCAACTTGTCGGGGATGATCTGACGGGCTTCTTCCTTGACCCAGCTGATGCCATTGGTGGAGATTGCGTGGCCGATCTTGTAGGTCCTGTCAGGCGGGCTGCCCGTTTGGTAGCGCTTCCAGCCGGTACCGAAGATGTACCACATGTGAAAGCAGCCATCGATGATTTTCACGAAACCGTCCCCCACCAGGCAGGGCTCGTGCAGGGAGGCTGCCAGTACGGGCCCGCTGCCCGCGCGCTGATAAGTCTCGCCGCCGTCGTGACTGACGGCAAGGCCGATTGCGGTGTCCACCGAAACCGATACGCGACGGTTCCAGCCGCAGGTGTAGGCGAGGATATGGTCGTGCATGGGCACGACGTTCATGGGAAAGATACCGTGTTCGTCAAAGCAGCCCAATTCCCCAAGCGCAATGACTTCGTGGTCCGAGACCCTCAGGATCTTGTCAAGATTGCGATCCATGTCGACAAAGGCAATATGGCTGAGATACTTGCCGTTTGCTGGATCGATTGCCCGGGTAGAGAAGTAGATCCGCACCCGGTCTGTCAGCACGAGGGCTTGTGGCGATTGGGCGAACTGCTTGCCGCCCAGGGGGAGGGCATGCTCCCGGGGGTCGAAGATCTTGCCGCGCTTGAGCCATCTCATGAATTCACTCCAGACGTCCTTCGAGCACTGCCAGCCCGAAGCCATATCGACCGACCTGATCGCCGAGGTAGGCGAGATAGGTGGTGCCGTCGACCTCGAACACATGCGGATAGCTGATCATTTCGGCGTCCCAGCCTGTGGGCGAGACATCGATGCCAGCCCGGCTGTCATCACGAGTCCAGGTACGCAGATCGGTACTGAAGGCATAGCCGATCCGATAACCTCGATGGCCATTGCGGTAGCCTTCGCTGTAACGGTAGCAAAAGAACATGTGGTACCGGCCATTGGCAAAGAAGACGTCGGGGCTGGCTTGTGCTTCGTCGGCTTCGATGCGGCTTTCGATCAGGTCGCGATCCAGACGCGTCCAGTTCAGGCCGTCTTCGGAGTGGGCCATCCGGATCTTATAGACAGGTTCGGCCCGGCCATCGACCGACTTCCATTTTCGTCCGGCAATGTAGAACAGGTACCAACGGCCGTTGAAGCGGCGGATCTTGGGACCACTCAGTACAAAGGGTTCATTGAGTGAGTAGCCGAGTACCGGACCGTTGCCGACCTTTGCGAAACGGGTACCGCCATCGTGGCTGATCGCGCAGCCGATTGCGACATTGAAGGGGACCGATTCGCATCGTGTCCAGCCTGCATAGTAGGCCCGAACGAGATCGCCGTCAGCGATCACCGAGACGGGGTAGATACCGAATTCGTCGAACTCGCCAAGTCCGCCGAGCTCCAGGATGGGTTGCTCAGCAACGGCCCGGATCTTGAAGAGGTCGTTCCGGTCAAGGTCAACCCAGGCCGAATGGCTGACATACTGGCCATTGGCGTCGGCCGGTGGGCGACAGGAAAAGTAGACCCGTACGACGTCATCAAGCACCAAGGTGGCGGGCGCCTGTGCGAACTCCTTGAGCCACGGACGGCTGCCGACAGACTGAGGGGTGAAGACTTTGCCTAGCTTCTTCCAGCGGAACATGGATCAGACCAGATCGTAGTGATGGAGCAGGTGTGCTTGAACACGCTCCACCGGATTAAACATCAATACGTCGATGATCGACAGCCAGGGTACGAATGGCGCACCAAATTGTGGATACTCGATGGGGCGCGATTTCAGAAACTGAAGTTGCAGCCCGCGAGCCGCAAAGCTGGCGTGATCGTAAAGCGCCGTGCCTCCGATGGCATTGATATAGCATGTTGCCCCCGTCGCTTCGCAGAGGGCGAGTACTTTGTCCTGCCCCTTCTGGCGATGGTCAATGTCAAGCGCCGAGGATGTGACAATGCGACTACGGATGCCGAGATGGCCACAGATCGCTTCAATCGAGTTCAGGATGAAGGCAAAGAGATTGGGTGCGTCTGCCTGCACGATGCGCTCCAGCAGGGCTCGCGTGGGGGGGTAATACGGTGCTGCGGCATAAGCCCCGTGAAACTGCCCGAGCAGTTTCACGGGCTTGAAGTCTGCGGCGAGGTGACGCTCGACCACATCGAGCGTGTCGGAGGCCTTCTGCAGGGGGAGCGAGAACAGCACGTCATGTCCATCTGAGAGCAGACGGTTGCGATTGATCCAGCCTTTTTTGGTGTACTTGATGTTGTCGTAGATGATGAATACATCTACGGCATTGATGAGCTGGAAGTAACCGATGTAAGGCAGGAAGTAGGGTTGCATGATGGCCACCCGTGTCTCGCCATTCCCGCCGCCTTGCGGTGTGGCAGGTGCTGATGCGTGTGCTTCAGTGCCGTAGGTCATGCAGCGCGGGCAAGTGTGTCGATGATCTGGTCTTGAACGGACGCTGCAAGGTCAGGATAGATCGGAAGGCAGAGAACCCGATTTGCAATCTCTGCGGCCTGCCCAAGCCGCGCCGGATTCGAGCTGGGTAAGCCCCGATACATGGGAAATGAGCTGACCAGCGGATAGAAGTAGCGTCGGGCCAGTACGTCCTTGGTGCGGAACAAATCGTATAGCTGTTCGCGATCGAGCGGGTAGTCGTCCTCGACGAATACCGGGCAGTATGCGTAGTTCCATTGCAGCTCGGCAGGAACCGCCAAGGCCCGCAGCCCGCGAATCGTGCGGATGCCCTGCAGGTAGCGTTCATGGATACGGGCCCTCGCCGCCAGCGCTGCGTCGATATGCTTGAGCTGGAGCAGGCCGAAGGCTGCCTCGACTTCGTTCATCTTGCCGTTGATGCCGGGCGCGACCACGGTGACTTCGTCTGCGAAACCGAAGTTTTTCAGAAAGTCGATGCGGCGTTTGATCTTGATGTCGGGACAGATGATCGCGCCACCCTCGAAGGTATTGAATACCTTGGTCGCATGGAAACTGAGGATGGAGAGGTCGCCATGGCGCAGGATGCTGACCCCGTCCTGCCTGACGCCAAAGGCGTGGGCGGCGTCGTAGATGACCTTGAGCCCGTAGGTATCTGCGATGCGCTGGATACGGTCGACGTCGCAAGGCAGGCCGTAGCAGTGTACGGGCAGGATGGCGGTGGTCGCCGGAGTGATGGCTTCTTCAATGCGGTCAGGGTCGAGGTTGCAGGTGTGGGGGTCGATATCGACGAAAACCGGCTTGATGTTGTTCCACAGCAACGCGTGGGCGGTGGCGGCGAAGGTGTACGGGGTGGTGATGACTTCGCCGGTGATGCGCAGGGCCTGCAGTGCGGTGACCAGGGCGAGTGTGCCGTTGGCAAACAGACACAGATGGTCAACGCCGAGATAGGCGGCCAGCTCGGTTTCCAGTTGTTCGTGGAATGGGCCGCTGTTGGTCAGGCGGCGGCTGGCCCAGATCTGTTCCAGATAGGGAATGAACTCTTCCAGCGGCGGCAGCAACGGGCTGGTAACCGGGATCGGGTTGGCCATGACCGCGTCTCCAATTTGACTTTGGTGGTCATCATAGCCTTGCCGGGCTCAGGCGGTCAGGCGATTAAGCAAGACAAAACCGTTCAATTCGCGTTTGCCGATGCGGTTTGCGATGTTCAGTCGAGGTTGCGGAACACCCGCTGCCAGGCAATTTCCACCCCGAGGCCGGTGAGATTGACCGGCTGTCCTTCGGCAATGTCGTGCAACTCCCACACGCCGGAGGGGACACGGCGGAAAAGCTCGATACGGCGCAAATCGGGGTCGACCAGCAGGTATTCCTGCAGCGATCCGATCTGGCGGTACGCCGAGAACTTGACACCACGGTCGTAGGCCGCAGTGGAGGGGGAAAGCACTTCGACGATCAGTCTGGGGTGCTGGATGAACAGGTCGGCCTTGTGATCGATCGGGTCGCAGGTCACCAGAACGTCGGGGTAGAAGTAGGCGTGGTCGGTGGCTGCCTGCAGTTTCATGTCAGCCATGTAGGCGCGGCAGGGCGAGCCGTCCAACGCAAGATCCAGTGCCGCTGCAATGTTGAGCGACACGGTGACATGTTGACGGCTCGCTCCGCCCATGGCGAAGACCTCTCCATGGTAGAACTCGTGCTTTTCGGGTTGCGTGGCTTCCCAATCCAGATAGGCTTGGGCAGTCAGCGACTCAAGGGGTTGCGGCAGTGCCATGATGGGCGTCTCCACTCCATACGTGCCTGAACCATACGTGCCTGAACAGGCCGATGATAGTCCGTGGCGACGCCCTTGTCATGTCCGTCAGCCTTCCGCACGGTAAGGTTTGCCAAGTGACATCGGCGAGTTCAGACGGATGGTGTTGACGTTGCGCGAGATCACCACCAGCACGATGATGGTGGCCCAGTAGGGCAGTGACGACAGGAACTGTGCCGGAAAGTCGAGCTGCATGCCCGAGCCCTGGATGAACAGCTGGGTGATCATCACACCGCCGAACAGATAGGCGCCGATCATCACCCGCAGCGGCCGCCAGGTGGCGAATACCACCAGCGCAAGCGCAATCCAGCCGCGACCCGCCACCATGCCCTCGACCCACATCGGGGTGTAGAACACCGAAAGAAAGGCGCCGCCCATGCCGGCCATGGCGCCACCGAACAGGACTGCGAGGTAGCGGATCAGGATGACCGGGTGGCCGATGGCGTGGGCTGAAGCGGGTGACTCGCCCACCGCACGCAGCACCAGCCCGGCGCGGCTGCGGTACAGGAACCACACCACCACCCAGAACAGCGCCCAGGACAGGTAGACCAAGGCTTGCTGGTTGTACAGGGCTTCGCCAATCAGGGGCAGATCGGCGATGAAGGGGATTCGGATCGGCGGTACCGCGGGCAGCGCAATCGATTCGAAGGGTTTGCCGATGAAGGCGGACAGTCCGACGCCGAAGATAGACAGCGCCAGCCCGGCCGCCACCTGGTTGGCCTGCAAGGTCAGGGTCAGGAAGCCAAAGATCAGGGATACCGCCATCGCCGCGGCCATGCCGGCCATCACGCCGAGCCAGGGGCTGCCGCTGTGGTGGGTGACGGCAAAGGCGGCCACCGCGCCCATGGCCATCATGCCTTCGGCCCCCAGGTTGAGCACGCCGGCCTTTTCGTTGACCAGCAGGCCCAGCGCAACAATGATCAACGGGGTGCCCGCCACGACAGTGGCGAACAGCATCGAGGTGAACAAGCTAGCGTCCATGACGACCCTCAGGCGGTAGCGCGGCCGAACTTGAGCCGGTAGTGGATGAAGACGTCCGAGCCCAGCAGGAAGAACAGCAGCAAGCCCTGGAACACCAATGAGATCGAGCTTGGAAGATTCATGTACTGCTGCACCTGTTCGCCACCGATATAGAGCAGGGCCATCAGCAGGCTGGCGAACAGGATGCCAACCGGATTCAGGCGGCCGACAAAGGCGACGATGATGGCGGCAAAGCCGTAGCCCAGACTGACCTTGTCGGTGAGCTGGCCCATTGGCCCGGCGACTTCGCACATGCCGGCAATGCCTGCCGCGGCGCCGCCGGTCAGCAGGCCGATCCAGATCATCCGGTTGGCGGAAAAGCCGGCGTAGCGTGCGGCGTCGGCCGCCTCACCGGCCACGCGCATCTTGAAGCCGGTGTAGCTGCGATTCATGAAGGCGTAGCCGGCAAGCAGCGCGGTCAGCGCGATCAGGAAGCCGAAATGCAGCCGGGTGCCTTCCACCAGCACCGGGAGCAGGGCATGGTCGCCGAACATGGCCGTCTGCGGAAAATTGAAGCCATCCGGATCCTTCCATGGGCCGAACACCAGCCACGACACGAAAAGCTGGGCGACATAGACCAGCATCAGCGATACCAGGATCTCGTTGGCGTTGAAGCGGGTCTTGAGCAGTGCCGGTATGGCCGCCCAGGCCGCGCCCGCTAACGCGCCGGCGAACACCATGGTGGGCAGGATCAGGCTGCTGTCGGATTCCTGGAAGTACAGCGCCACACCGGTGGCGCCGACGGTGCCGAGCATGAACTGGCCTTCGGCGCCGATGTTCCAGATGTTGGCCCGAAACCCCACCGCCAGACCGATGGCACACAGCATCAGCGGCGTGGCCTTGAGCAGCAGCTCGGAGACGCCATAGAGATCCTTGACCGGGTTGAGCAGGAACAGACGCAGGCCCTCGACCGGATCCTTGCCCAGCATCGAGAACACCGCCATGCCGGCCATCAGCGTCAGCACCGCGGCCAACAGGGGCGACAGGTAGGACATCAGCCGCGAGGCTTCCGGACGGGGTTCCAGCCTAAGCATGGGCGACCTCCGCGGCGCTGTCGGTGCTGAGTTCGGAGCCGGGCCACAGGCCGCTCATCCACACCCCGATGTCTTCCACCGTGGTTTCGGCTACTGGGCGCAGCGGTGACAGCCGGCCTTTGGCGATGACGGCGATGCGGTCACAGATCTCGAACAATTCGTCCAGCTCCTCGGAGATGACCAGGACTGCACAGCCCCGGTTGCGCAAGTCGATGAGGGCCTGGCGGATGAAGGCGGCGGCACCGACATCCACCCCCCAGGTGGGTTGTGCACACACCAGCAGCCTGGGTGACTGCAGGATTTCGCGGCCCATGATGAATTTTTGCAGGTTGCCGCCGGACAGTGATCTGGCCGGTGCGGCAGCACCACCGCACTTGACGCCGAAGCCGTTGATGCAGCGTTCGGCAAAGCTGCGCGCGCGGGAGAAGGACAGGAAACCCCCCGCCACCAGGCCTTGTGTCTTTGCTGCGGTCAGGATCGCATTGTCGGCGAGCGACATCGTGGGTACCGCACCGCGACCCAGGCGTTCCTCGGGCACGAAGCACATGCCCAGCTTGCGTCGCTGCCCCGGGTTGAGGCGGCCCGCCTCGACGCCGAGGATCTGTACCGGGAACTTCTCCGCCAGTACCTCCTCGCCAGAGATGGCGCGCAGCAGCTCCTGCTGGCCGTTACCGGAGACGCCGGCAATGCCGACGATCTCGCCCGCGTGCACATCCAGGTGAATGTCGCGTAAATCTGTGGCAAAGGGGTCGGCGCTGGCGTGGGACAGGCCGGCCAGACGCAGGCGGATTTCACCGGTATGAGTGGGGCTGCCGTGCTCGCATACCGGCAGATCCTTGCCGATCATCAGCCGGGCCATGGATTCGGGCGTTTCCTCGGCCGGTTTGCAGTGCCCGGTGACGCGGCCGCCACGCAGCACGGTGGCGGTATGGCAGAGTTCCTGGATCTCATCGAGCTTGTGGCTGATGTACAGGATGGCGCAGCCTTCAGCAGCCAGTTGTCGCAGGGTCTCGAACAGCTTGCGCACGGCCTGCGGGGTGAGTACCGAGGTGGGCTCGTCCATGATCAGCAGGCGTGGGTTCTGCAGCAGGCAACGCACGATCTCCACACGCTGGCGTTCACCCACCGACAGGGCGTGCACGTGGCGGCGCGGGTCGACGGGCAGGCCGTAGCGCTGCGACACGGCCTCGATGCGCCGGGCCAGTTCATCCAGATCGGGCTTGCCAGGCAAGGCCAGTGCGACGTTTTCGACCACGGTCAGGGTTTCGAACAGCGAGAAATGCTGGAACACCATGCCGATACCCAGTTCGCGCGCATGCGCCGGGCTGCTGACCGTCACCGCCTGGCCTTCCCACTGCATCTCGCCCGAGGTCGGGCGGGTCACGCCGTAGATGATCTTCATCAGTGTCGACTTGCCGGCCCCGTTCTCACCGAGCACCGCATGGATTTCTCCTGGCGCGACACTCAGGTTGATGCCGTCATTGGCGACCACGGTCGGATACACCTTGCGGATGTCACGCAGCACGAGTCGCGGGGGTAAGGTCGAGGACGGCGGGGGGGGCGAGGTCATGAGCTTATCGGATGGTGGCGGTGGAGAGATCGGCATGGTCGCGATGCTGACCCTGGCGGCGCAGTGACAGCAGGTGGGCGGCGATGGACAGAGCGATGACTTCCGGCTCCTTGCCAACGATGCCGCGATCGCCCACCGGGCTGGTCAGGCGGGCAACACGCGGCGCGTCGTAGCCGCGGGCCTGCAGGCGGCCGGCAAAACTGGCACGTTTGGTGGCCGAGCCTATCAGACCGAGAAAGCGGAAGTCGTTGCGATCGAGCCAGGCCCGGACCAGGTCGAAATCGAGCGCATGGCTGTGAGTGGTGATGAGCACGGCAGTATCGGCGGGCAGGTGGCGGACTTCGGCAACCGGGTCGTCGGTGAGCAGGGGGCGCGTATTGTGCGGCATCTGGGCAAGAAATTCGCTCTCGCGGCTGTCGATCCAGGTGATCCGGATGGGGAGCCGGGCCAGGGTCGCGACCAGGGCACGGCCGACGTGGCCGGCGCCGAACAGCGTGAGCTGCAGCTCAGCCGGGCGGATCAGCTCGACGACGTGGCTTGTTCCCGGCTCGTCCAGGCCGGTGAGGGTCGCCCCTTCTTCCGGTCCTTCGAGCAGGCGCTGAAGGCTGGCGCCAAGTTCGGGGTGATGGGTGTCGGCCAGGGCGTGGGTCAGCGAAAGGATGCGTGCGCCATGCGCGCCGGGCGAGACCACACGAACCCAGCTTTGCCCGGCTGCGGTCATTGCCCGCGCGTGCTCGACCGCGGGCAGGTCTGTCAGGGTGACGACGTCGAAGGCCAGTTGCACCCTGCCGCCGCAACACTGGCCGAGACGCGCCCCAAGGGCGTAGTGTTCCAGCCGCGCTGGCGGCATCAGGCCGGCCAGATCATCGTCGAGCATCTGGCGGGCGAGTTCAACCGCCTTCAGTTCGAGATGCCCGCCGCCAATGCTGCCAAAGATGCCGCGCGGGGTCACCAGCATGCGTGTGCCCGGTGCGCGCGGGGCGGAACCGCGCACATCGGCCACGCCCACCCATATTGCAGATTCTCCCTTGCTCAGATGGGCGGCCAGGATGTCGAGCAGGCGGGCGATGTTCATGCGGCTGCAGCCTCGCTGGCGAGGTGGGCGCGAAGCGCGTCCAGGCTGCGCAGGATTTCTTCGGGGGTTGCCGGGGCATTCAGCTGGGGTGTCAGGCGGTAGTCTCCTGCTGCGGCGATGGCGTCCTTGATCGCATGCCATACCGACAAGGCGAGCATGAAGGGGGGCTCGCCGACGGCTTTGGAGCGGAAGATCGAATCTTCGCTGTTGATGCCGCGTTCCCATAGCCGTACGTTGAATACCGGCGGCAGGTCGGACACTGCCGGAATCTTGTAGGTGGAGGGCGCGTGAGTGCGCAGTCGGCCCTTGTCGTCCCACCATAGCTCTTCCATGGTCAGCCAGCCCATGCCCTGGATGAAGCCGCCTTCGACCTGGCCGAGATCGATTGCCGGGTTCAGTGAATGGCCGACGTCGTGCAGGATGTCGGTGCGCAGCACCCGGGATTCGCCGGTCAGGGTGTCGATGGCCACTTCGCTGCAGGCAGCACCGTAGGCATAGTAGTAAAACGGTCGGCCGGACAGGGTGTGGCGATCGTAAGCGATCCGGGGGGTGCGGTAGTAACCCGTAGCCGACAGCGATACCCGCCCCATCCAGGCGGCGTGGGCAAGTTCGGCAAAGCTGAGTTCGGTATTGCCGGCGCGGATGCGGTTGGGCAGGAATTCGACCTGATCCTCGCGGCAGCCGAACTTTGCCGCGGCGAACTCGGTCAAGCGCGCCTTGATCTTGCGCGCAGCGTCCTGCGCCGCCTTGCCGTTGAGGTCGGCACCGCTCGAGGCCGCGGTGGCCGAGGCGTTGGGCACACGGGCGGTGTCGGACGCGGTGACGCGGATGCGATCGATGTCGATCTGCAGTTCGCGCGCGACGACCTGGGCGACTTTGGTAAATAGACCCTGACCCATTTCGGTGCCGCCATGATTGAGCATCACCGTGCCGTCGGTGTACACATGCAGCAAGGCACCGGCCTGGTTCAGATGTGTGGCGGTAAAGGAGATGCCGAACTTGACCGGCGTCAGGGCAATACCGCGCTTGATCACCGGACTGCTGGCATTCCACTGCCGGATTGCAGCGCGTCGGCTTGCATACTGGCAGCTGGCTTCGAGCTCGGTGGTCATGGGAGCCAGCACATTGTCTTCGATGCGCTGGCCGTAATGGGTGGTGTTGCGTTCGTCGACGCCGTAATAGTTGAGTTTGCGGATCTCCAGCGGATCACGGCCGAGGTGGCGGGCGATGTTGTCGATCACCTCTTCAATACCGAACATGCCTTGCGGGCCGCCAAAACCGCGAAAGGCAGTATTCGACACGGTGTGTGTCTTGCAGCGGTGCGAGTCGATCGCGACTGCCGGCAGGTAGTAGGCATTGTCGGCATGGAACATCGCACGGTCTGCAATCGCGCCGGTCAGGTCCGCTGAATAGCCTGCACGGGTGGATTGGCGGAAACGTACCGCAGCCAGCCGGCCGTCGTCGTCGAAACCGGCCTCCCAGTCGATGCGGAAGTCGTGACGCTTGCCGGTGAGTATCATGTCGTCGTCGCGGTCCAGGCGCAGCTTGACCGGACGGCCGGTACGCAGGGCGCCGATTGCAGCGATGGCAGCAATCTGTCCTGGCTGGCTTTCCTTGCCGCCAAACCCGCCACCCATGCGCCGGCATTCCACCACCACGTCCTTGGCGTCGACGCCCAGGGCATGGGCCACTTGCAGCTGAACTTCGCCCGGGTGCTGGCTGGAGGCGTACACCTTCATGGTGTTGTCTTCCTGCGGGATGGCGTAGGCGATATGGGTTTCCAGGTAGAAGTGATCCTGGCCTCCGTGCCGGACGGTGCCTGACAGACGGTGCGCGGCCTTGGCGAGGGCGCCGTCCACCTCGCCCTGGCGCAAGCTGACGTCGGGCAGGACCCGGGTACCGGCTTCGAGCGCGTCGTCGACCGACAGCACGGCGGGCAGGGCCTCGTACTCGACTTGTGCCAGGCGAGCGGCGGCACGTGCTGCATGCATGTCCTCAGCCAGGACGGCGAACAGGGCCTGGCCGTGGAACTGTACTTCGCTGGTGGCAAAGATCGGGTCGTCGTGGACGACCGGACCAAAGTCGTTGAGTCCGGGAATGTCGTCTGCCGTCAATACGGCAACCACGCCGGGTGCTGCGCGAACGGCGTCCAGATTGATGCTCTGGACCCGGGCGTGTGCGGCAGTGGCGAGGCCGATGGCTGCATGCAGGGTGCGCCTCAGTTCCGGCAGGTCGTCGATATAGCTGGCGCTGCCGGTGACATGCAGGACGGCGGACTCATGCGCGAGGGCCTCGCCGGCGCTGCCGATGGGCTGCACGGGGGCGTGATGCGGGGTCGTTGTGATGGATTCAGCCGAGTTCATCGGTCACCTCCAGGGTATCGAGGCGGGTGGTGACACCGGTCATGTCGAGCTGCAAGCGGGTCAACAGGTTCTGCGCCACGCGCATGCGGTAGTCGGCTGAAGCACGCATGTCGGAAAGGGGCTGGAAATCCTGCGTCAGTGCGTGGTGTGCATCGGCGAGCGCAGCGGCGTCAAAGGGGCGACCGATCAGGCTGGCTTCGGTCAGCACGGCGCGCCGCGGGGTGGCGGCCATGCCGCCAAACGCCAGCCGTGCGTGGGTGATGATGCCGTCCTCATGCGTGATCGCAAGTCCGGCGAAGACGGCCGAGATGTCCTGATCGTGGCGTTTGGACACTTTCCACGCCCGGATCAGCGACTCGCCGTTGCTCTGGCTGTGGAGCGGGATACGTACCGCACGCACGAACTCGCCGGGGGTCAGGTCTTTCTGCTGATAGCCAAGGTAGAGCGCCTCGAGTGGCAACTGGCGCTGCTGCTTGCCTCGTTGCAGCACGACTTCGGCACCGATCGCGATCAACGCGGGCATGGAGTCTCCGATCGGGCTGCCGTTGGCAATGTTGCCGCACAGCGTGCCGGCATTGCGGATGGGGCGCGACGCAAAGCGCCGCCAGAGTTCGGTGAGTTCCGGGTAGTGCGGCAGGATGTGGTCGAAGGCGTCCTCCAGCGTGACGGCAGCGCCGATCTCGAGCGTATCTGCGCTGAGTTCGATGCGGGCCAGTTCGCGCACGCGACCGAGATAGAGCAGTACTGGCAGTGCGCGGAACTGCTTGGTGATCCATAGCCCGACATCGGTGCTGCCGGCCAGGATGGTGGCTTGCGGATGCTCGAGCAGCTGTGTGGCAAACGCCTCGAGCGTGCGCGGCGCGATGAAGCGGGTGAGCGTGCCATCGCCACGTGTATGGGACAGCATCAGCGTGGTGTCATCGTGTTCGATGGCCTCCAGTCTGGCAAGCAGGCGCGCGGCAGCAGGGTCCTTGTCCGCCCGCCACACAGGCGCAGGCAAGCTGCTTTCGGGTGCGGGCAGGTGGTACATGGCCTGTGCGGCGTCGAGGATGGGGCGGTAGCCGGTGCAGCGGCATAGATTGCCGGACAGGGTGTCGGCAATCGATTGCTTGTCCGGTGCGGCTTGACTTTGGTAGAGACCGAACAGCGACATCACGAATCCCGGTGTGCAAAATCCGCATTGCGAGCCGTGGCTCTCGACCATGGCTTGCTGGGCGGGGTGGAGCACGCCATGGGCTGTCCTGAGGCTCTCGACGGTAAACAGGGCCTTGCCGTGCAGGGTCGGCAGCAGCTGGATGCAGGCATTGACCGCCCGCCAGCGCAGGCTGCCGTTGCGGGCTTCGGCGATGACCACCGTGCACGCGCCACAATCGCCTTCGGCACAGCCTTCCTTGGTACCGGTACGCGCTTCGTGTTCGCGCAGCCAGTTGAGTACGGTGGTCGTGGGTGCGAGGTCGCGGATGCGAACGTCGCGGCCATCGAGCAGGAAATGGATTTCAGCGGAGTTCATGTCTCAAATGTAGCATCTGCTGCGCGGGGGAACATCGTGACTCGTTTATACAAGGTATTGAATCATTGGGATTTTGGGTGCCGAGATGGTGCGTTGCGGCAAAATTCGCCCCATTCCGAGGCGTGAGCCGGTGAATTCAGGGATGGACGAGCAGACGGCTTTGCCGCGGCAGGTGGCGGGTGAGGAAGTCCATCTGGTCGGCGAGGATGTGGCGATTGCTCAGAATCAGGTATTCCGCCTTGTTGGGCACATAGGGGGCGTACAGCAGCGCCATTCTTGCCTGCTCGGGGGTGCGTCCGCTCTTGCGCTGGTTGCAGGGGCGACAGGCGGTGACCACATTCATCCAGATGTCGCGGCCGCCTTGCGATACCGGGTGAATGTGGTCGCGGGTGAGCTGGCTGCCCGGCAGGCGATGGCCGCAATAGGCGCACAGGTGCTGGTCACGGCGGAAAAGCTCACGGTTGTTCAGGGGCGGGATCTTGTGCAGGGCGTCCGGCCGCAGCGCACGCCCCTTGATTGCGATGATGCTCTGGGTGGTGATTTGCGAGCGTTCGCCGGTCAGGCGCGAGGTGCCGCCCAGAAAGCGAAAGGCGTGATCACCGACACTCCAGGCGACCAGGTCGCGTGCGTGATAGTGACAGGCGGCTTGCCAGTTGATCCAGCGGTGCGGGGTGCCGTTCATGTCGAGCGACAGTATCCACGGATGCTGGCCGTCGTCCTGCATGGCCAATCCGTCCGCGCCCAGCAGCGTCATCCCGTGATCGATCAACACGTGCCCTCCGTCGCCCTGACAGGGCGCGCCTGCAATCGGCGTGCCCGGCGAATCAATCTAAACAGACATTGGGATGGCGTGCAAGGGCCTGAGGGCCTGCCTCAGCGCCCGATCAGCCCGGGAGGCGGATCGTTCAGGCTGACACTGCAGGTGTGAAAGCCCCAGCGGCCGTCACGGCGGTCGGCGAAGTAACGGCGCAGGGACAAGGCAATGGTGCGGAAGGCGATCTCGTCCCAGGGAATGTCAGCTTCGTCAAAAAGCGCGACTTCAAGCGATTCTTCGCCTGGTCGAAAGTCGAGATCGAGCAGACGGGCGCGATAGACGATGTGAACCTGGCTGATGTGCGGTACATCGATCAGCGAGAACATGTTGCCGACTTCGATGCGCGCGCAGGCCTCCTCGAGGGTTTCGCGGGCAGCGGCCTCTGCGGTGGTCTCCTCGTTTTCCATGAAGCCTGCAGGCAGCGTCCATTTGCCATGACAAGGTTCGATGGCGCGCCGGCACAGCAGGATCTTGTCTTCCCATTCGGGAATTGCACCGATGACCAGTTTCGGGTTCTGGTAATGGATGGTGCCACAGTGGTCGCAAACATGGCGGGGAAGGGTGTCCCCCGGCGGGATGCGGAAGGCCACGGAGGCGCCGCAACTGGAGCAGAATTTCATGTTGGTGGTCGCGCTGGCGGACGTTCGAATGTTCCCGATTCTAATCTCTAAAGCCGGTGTGGCACGATCCGTGCCGATCGCCGCGCTGTGGCCAATTGCGTCGGGCTGGAGCTGATTTCACTCTCGCGGTACAGTGCGTGCAAGACCAACAACAATTTTTTGATGACATCGAGATGAATGTCGTCATGGAGCAGCTGACCGACCATGTCTCCTCCGATCGAACTGAGTCGCTTCGCCCAGCTCAAGGCAACGGGTGACTTGCCTTCGCCGCGTGGTGTTGCGCTGGCCATCATCCGCATGACACAGGACGCAGAAGTTCCCATGTCGGAGCTGGCCCGCGTGATCAAGACCGATCCCGCTTTTGTTGGACGACTGGTCAAGGCCGCCAATGGCCTTGCCGGCGGGCAGCGTCGGGCGATCGTGGCGGTGCACGAGGCCTTGATGGTGCTTGGCTTGCCCGCAGTGAGAACGATGGCGCTGGGGTTTTCCTTGTTGTCGAACTACCGCAAGGGGCATTGTGCGGGTTTCGATTACGGCCTGTTCTGGTCATCGTCCTTGTTGATGGCCTTGTCGATGCAGACGCTGATGCAGCGCTTGCGCCTTGCCGCGGCTGATGAAGCCTTCAGTGCGGGGCTGCTGTCGCGCGTTGGTGAGCTGGCCATGGCAACGGCGTACCCGGTGGAGTACTCACGGGTGCTTGAGACGCTCAGGCGGTCGCCCGAGCGGCGCCTGCTGGATCTGGAGCATCAGGCGCTGGCCATGACGCATGCCGATCTTGGCGCTGCGATGCTGGCCGACTGGGGGTTGCCCGCGGTCTTTTACGAACCGATCCGTTACTTCGAGCAGCCTGACAAGGCTGCATTCTCTGAAGGCTCCCGCGAGTTCGGCATGTTGCAAAGCCTGATTCTGGCGCGGGCCCTGACCGAGATCTGTCAGGCGCCCGAAGCGGAGCAGTCCGCGCTGATGGTGATGTCCTTAAGGTGGGCGCAACGTCTGGGCCTGTCGCGGGAAGAGTTTGTCGACATGTGTGTACGCGTCGCCGGGCAGTGGGTGGAATGGGGCAAGTTGCTGCAGTTCGATACCGCGGCAACGCCCGATTTCGCTACCTTGGGGCAGGAACCGGCAAGCGCGGATGGGACCGTCGGGGGGGGCGTCACGGCGGCTTCCGGATTGAAAGTCATGCTCGTCGAGCGGGAGGAGGCCGAACGGCAGGTGCTGCGCAGCGTGCTTGAGGACGCCGGGCATCAGGTGTTCGAGAGTAGGGGCGGGCAGCGGCTGATTGAGCAGGTGCTGGATGTGCAGCCCAATATGCTGGTCATGGGACAGTCTGAGCCCGGGCTTGAGCAGGGACGACTGATCAGGGGTTTGCGTGCGACCCGGGTGGGGCGGGCGATGTATATCCTGCTGCTGACGCCCGAAGACGATGAACAAGCCATGGAGGCTTTCGAGGCGGGTGCGGACGACTTCCTTCAGCGGCCATTGCGGACACGCCTGTTTGCTGCGCGGCTCAATGCGGGGCAGCGTGTTGTGCGCTTGCAGCAGGAGCTTGAGCGTGATCGCGACGAGATCCGGCATTTTGCAGCGGAGTTGGCGATTTCCAATCGCCGCTTGCAGGAGGCGGCGCTGACCGATGCGCTGACGGGCGTGCCCAACCGTCGCTACGCGCTCGAGCGCATGCAGCAGGAATGGGCTGCAGTCGTTCGCAATCACCGACCCTTGTCGGTGATGATCATCGATCTCGATGACTTCAAGCCGATCAATGATGCCTTCGGGCACGACATTGGTGACATGGTCCTGCGTCAGACTGCAGACGCCTTGCGCGGTGCGCTGCGCGGGCAGGATGTGCTGTGTCGGACCGGGGGGGATGAGTTTCTTGTCATCTGTCCGGAAACGGGGCTTGAGGCTGCACGGGCTTGCGCAGAACGTTTGCGCCTTGCCGCCGAGCATCTTCGTGTCGAGACCGGTGGCCCCGTGCTGCAACTGACGGTCAGCATCGGTGTTGCTGCTCGAGACGACACGATGGCCGATGTGGATGCCCTGATCAAGCGGGCCGATCGTGGTGTTTATCAGGCCAAGGAGCAGGGACGCAACGCGGTCGGATTGGTGGTGCCGTCCTGAGGTGGGTGCATGACAGGGGCTGGATTGCCGAGGTGAGTGCGGCGGTCGACCAAAGTCGCTCAATTTGTCGGATGTTGTATTTTTGATACGACGTTAGGGGTATATCTGCGGGGTCTCGCTTGCGCGACTTGAGAAATTACTTTAACTTCGAAGCCGCTTGTCCCTGATAGGGAGCTTTAATCCATGAAACGTCCTGATTTTCAGGCCGAAATTCGCGAACTGAATCTGGCTTATCTGATGCTTGCGCAGCAAATGCTGCGCGGTGATCGGGAGACCGCGCTGTTTCGTCTCGGGCTGAGCAAGGATGTTGCCGATTTCATCGAAGGCCTGTCAGCAGCCAAGCTGGTCCGTATGGCCAGCAACCAGATGCTGCTTCCGCAGTTTCGCTTTGATGATGAACAGCTTGCCCGGTTGATGGCAGGTGAAGGGCGTGATGCAGCCAGTTCGAGTTTGCATGCTGCGATTCTCGCGGCAGGCAAGGCGGCTGAGGAAGCGGCCTGAGGAGATTTGAATGAAGAACAAACGGATCGTTGACGAGGCGGCGGACATTCGCCGTGCGGTGGAGATGGTCGAACTCGGTGCGCGCATGCAGATGCTCGAGGCCGAGACCAGGCTCAGCCGCGAAAAGCTGCTCAAGATCTACAAGGAAGTCCGCGGTGTCTCGCCCCCCAAGGGCATGCTGCCGTTTTCGACCGACTGGTTCATGACCTGGCAGCCGAATGTGCATTCGTCACTGTTCATGAGTTATCACCGGTTTTTCGAGCGGCAGGCTGGCATGACCGGGCTGGATGCGATCATCAAGGCTTACCATCTGTACCTTGACCAGATCGAGGGCGAGAAGATGGAGCCCATCCTCAGCCTCACCCGGGCCTGGACACTGGTCCGCTTCTTTGATGCCGATCTGCTCCATCTGGCGGCATGTACCTGCTGCGGCGGTCATTTTGTCGCGCATGCCTATGACCCCACCCATGCTTTTGTCTGCGGTCTGTGCAACATGCCTTCCCGCGCAGGCAAGACGCGTCGCACTGCGGTACGCAAGACCAAGGTGCGCGAGCGGGTCGAGTAGGGCTGCTTGATCTGCTTCAAATGAAAAAAGGCTGCCTCGTGCAGCCTTTTTCGTTTCCAGGGCTCAAGTATTGCGTGGGTGAAGACGTTACAATCTCATGAGTCTTGAGGCGTAGGGGCCAGCGCATGCGGAGTCGGCAGTGTATCTGATCATTGGTTATGTCATCGTTCTGGCGGCGTCGATCGGTACCTATGCGGTGCACGGTAGTCTGTTGGCGCTTTGGGTGCCACTGGAATACGTCGCCATTTTTGGCCTGATGATCGGCGGCTTTGTTGCGAGCAATGGGCCCAAGGCGATCAAGGCGACGCTCGGGTCGCTGGGGTCGGCCGTGAAGGGCTCGAAGTACAACCGGGCGCTGTACGTCGACCTGCTGGCGATGATGTTCGAGATTCTCGCCAAGGTCCGAAAGGAAGGCTTGATGTCCATCGAAAACGACATCGAGAACCCCGACTCCAGTCCGATCTTTTCCAAGTATCCCAGCGTGACCTCCGATCATCATGTGGTTGAGTTCCTGTGTGACTACCTGCGGATGATGGTCGGTGGCAATCTGAATGCGTTCGAGATCGAGAATCTGATGGACATGGAGATCGAGACCCACCACCAGGAAGCGCACGCCGCGCCGCATATTGTGGCCAAGGTCGCCGATTCGGTTCCTGCCTTCGGTATCGTGGTGGCGGTGATGGGCGTGGTGAACGTGATGGGCTCGGTGGGGGAGCCCCCTGCGGTACTGGGCAAGATGATTGGTGGTGCGCTTGTGGGGACCTTCCTCGGTATTCTTGTGTCTTACGGATTCGTTGCGCCGCTGGCCAGCCAGATCGAGCAGAAGGTTGAGGAGGGCGGCAAGATCTACCAGGTCATGAAGGTGGTACTGCTGGCGAGCATGAATGGCTATGCGCCTCAGGTCGCGGTCGAGTTCGGTCGTAAGGTCCTGTATTCCACCGACCGCCCAACCTTCATCGAGCTGGAAGAGGAAATCAAGAGCCGCAAGGGCTGAGCGTGATGATGCATCATCGGTTTGATCCGTCTGATTCTGTTGCTGTGGGAGGCGCTTCATGAGCGACGATACCCAACAGCCCATCATCGTCAAACGCATCAAGAAGGGCGGTGGTGGCGCCCATGGTGGTGCCTGGAAGATTGCGTATGCCGACTTCGTGACGGCGATGATGGCTTTCTTCCTGCTGATGTGGCTGCTGGGCTCGACCGCACAGGGTGATCTCGAAGGGATTGCAGACCATTTCCAGAATCCGCTCAAGCTCGCCATGGCGGGGGGGGAAGGGTCCGGCGACAGTTCGTCCATCATCAAAGGTGGGGGTGAGGATCTGTCGCGCAAGGTCGGGCAGGTACGCCGTGGCGATACGCCGAGTACTCGTGCGATCAATGTCGACGCGGCGCGTGATCGCCATCCAGCTGAACTGGCTGACGAGGATATCGCGGAGATCGAGCAGCGTCGGGAGCGTGCGCGTCTGATTGACCTGAAGGGGCGAATCGAGGCGATCATCGAAGCCGATGCAACCTTGCGCCAGTTCAAGAACCAGATCCTGATGGACATCACCACCGAGGGTTTGCGGATTCAACTTGTGGATGAGCAGAACCGGCCGATGTTCGATTCGTCCAGTGCGGAACTGAGGCCCTACACCCGGGACTTGCTGCGGTCCATCGGCCGCGCGCTCAACGATGTCGACAACCGCATCAGCTTGTCCGGACATACCGATGCATCGCGTTACGCGGGTGGCGACCGGGGATTCTCGAACTGGGAGTTGTCCAGCAACCGGGCCAACGCCTCCCGACGCGAGCTGGTGGCGGGGGGGCTTGCGGTTGCCAAGGTGGTGCGGGTCGTTGGCCTGGCGGATACGACGCATCTCAATAAGGATAACCCGCTGGATCCAATCAACCGGCGTATCAGCATCATTGTGCTGAACAAGCGCACCGAAGAATCGATTCGCGGTGAAGGGGGCAATGCGGGTGCCGATCCGGCGGTGGGCGGGGGGCCTGCGCCTGCTGTTCCCGGTGTTGGCGGCCTGCAGCGTCCGAACATCGTGCCGCCGTTGCGCTGATGGGCATTTTTTTGGCAGGCAGTCAGAGCTGTCTGCGTCTCACTCGAGGTTGATGATGACTTTGCCTGTGCCTCCCCGTCGCCCACCGCCGCCTGAGCCCGCTGGCGGTGCTGCGCGGCGTCCGGTGACGCCGTCTGCAGCGGTTCAGGCGCTGGCCTCGATTTCGGCCAATATCGGTGCCAGTCGTGAGCGTGAATTCGCGTTCACCGCGGCCGATTTCGAGCGCATCCGCAAGCTGATCCATGATCACGCCGGCATTGCGCTTTCCCCGGCCAAGCAGGATATGGTGTACAGCCGTCTTGCGCGCCGCCTGCGTGCGTGCGGCGATACCACTTTTGCGCAGTATCTTGCCCGTCTGGAACGCGACCGAAAGGAGTGGGAGACGTTTGTCAACTCGCTGACGACGAATCTGACATCGTTCTTTCGGGAGGCGCATCACTTCGACATTCTGGCTGAGCAGTTCAAACGCACGACCGAAAAGCGGACGCTCAAGGTGTGGTGCTGTGCGGCTTCAACCGGCGAGGAGCCTTACTCACTGGCAATCACGGCCTGTGAGGCGTTCAATACCACGTCTCCACCGGTTCAGATCCTCGCAACAGACATTGATACCGCAGTACTGGCGCACGGCGAAGCCGGCGTATACAGACGGGATCGTGTCGATCGACTCTCGCCCGAGCGCTTGTCGCGCTTCTTCACCAAGGGGGTCGGTGCTCAGGAAGGCAGTTATATCGTCAAGCCCGAGTTGCGCAGACTGGTCAGTTTCCGGCGGATCAACCTGCTGGATTCGGTCTGGTCGGTGCAGGGACCGCTGGATGCGATCTTTTGCCGGAATGTCATGATCTACTTCGACAAACCGACGCAATACGGCATCCTCAAGCGCTTTGCGCCGTTGATGCGTCCAGATGGACAGCTTTTCGCCGGTCATTCGGAGAGTTTTCTGCATGCTTCAGATATCTTGCGCTCCAGGGGGCGAACGGTATACGTGCGCCTCGATTCGCCCTTGCGCTGAGTGCAGATGACGCTGCTGTCCCATTCGAGCCCGATCGTTTTCATTGGCGCCTCCACCGGTGGAACCGAGGCGATCAAGGAGGTGTTGACCCGGTTGCCGGCCAATGTGCCGCCGGTGCTGATCGTGCAGCACATGCCGGCGATGTTCACCGCTTCGTTTGCAAAGCGCCTGGATGGCTTGTGCGCCATTCACGTCAAGGAGGCCGAGCAGGGTGAGCGCGTCCTGCCGGGTACTGCCTATATTGCACCGGGTCACTCGCATCTGAGTATCGCGCGGGTCGGGACGGCCTACCATTGCGAGGTCGAGCAGTCGCCACCGGTGAATCGTCACCGACCATCGGTGGATGTGTTGTTCGACTCGGCGGCGCGCCTGGTCGGACGTGGGGCCATAGGCGTGTTACTGACCGGGATGGGAAAGGACGGGGCGCAGGGCTTGCTGCACATGCAACGTGCGGGCGCCTGGACAATTGCGCAGGATCAGGACAGTTCGGTGGTCTATGGCATGCCCCGTGAGGCAGCCTTGCTGGGGGCGGTTAACGAAGTGGCGTCATTGAGCGATGTCGCCGGGCGCATCATGGCGCGACTGACTGCGCATGCGGTAAAGAGCTGATCTATTACTTTAGAGGTAATTTTTCAGTTTCTTCTAAAGATATTGGCGGCTTGCGCCGATAAAATGCCGCATGGAGTCGGGGCGTGGCAACGCGCTGCGGGTGAGTTGGGTGACCGCATCAGGAGCTTGAAATGGGACTATGGCCGATAGCCGTCACGCTGGGCGTCGTCACGGCGCTGGCCAGCCTTGGCGTGGCTGCAACAGCGGGAGCGCTGTCCTGGGGTGTGGCGGGTGCCGCGCTGGGGGCTGGTCTGCTGACGGGCTTGCTGGGCGCGGGTCTTCTCAGGCAGTTCTTCGTTGCGCCGCTCGACGCTTTTGCCGATACGCTAAAGCGGACTTACCTGGATGGCGATCTGTCGCGCCGGGCGAGCGCTGCGGCAGGTTCGACCGGCGTTTGTGTGGCGCATTACAATCGCTTGATTGCAAGTTTTCAGGGCATTGTCGGAAAGGTGATCTACGACGCCCAACGCGTGGCCGAAAAGGCCGATGTGCTGTCCGGTCATGCGTCCCGTGTGGCAGAGGGGTCGACGGCACAGCGTACGGCGTCGGAGACCATGGCCCGTACGATCGAGGAAATGACGGTGGGCATCAATGCGGTCGCTGGGCATGCGACCGAGACGGCGGCCGATGCGCAGCGGGCCCGTGAGCTGTCGGTTGATGGGGCACGTGTGGTTGCGCAGGCTTCGCACGAAATCGATCTGATCGCGCGTTCCGTCGAGCAATCCGCTTCGGTCATCGAGGCCTTGGGCGAGCGTTCGGAGGCAATCAGTGGAATCGTCAAGGTGATCCGTGAGATCGCCGACCAGACGAACCTGCTTGCGCTCAATGCGGCGATTGAGGCCGCGCGGGCGGGCGAGCAGGGGCGCGGTTTTGCCGTGGTGGCCGATGAGGTCCGCAAGCTCGCTGAGCGTACGTCGGTGGCGACCACGGAGATCAGTTCGATGATCGAGGCGATCCAGAGCGAGACCCGGGCTGCGATCGGCTCAATCCGTCAAGGCAGTCAGCAGGCCAACGCGGGTGCGTCCCTGGCGCAGCAGGCCGCGCAGGCGCTGGAACAGATCAACCAGGGGGCACACCGCACCATGGAGCGGATCGACGGGATTGCCGTGTCCATCGCGCAGCAAAGCCGCGAAGCCGATCATGTGGTGAGCAATGTCCGCCAGATCATGGATATGGTCGAGCACAATGCGGAAGGTGCGTCGCAGACCATGACCGAGTCGCGGGAGCTGGACAGCCTGGCAATCAACCTGCACGAGATCAGCAATGTGTTCCGGCTGGGGGCAGAGGGCGAGCGTGCAATGGCGGTGCACAAGTCGATGCCCGACGTCGTCATTGAGGCGGCGCGTGAGATCGGACGCGCGCTGGAGGGCGCTGTGGCCAGCCGACAGATCAGTGAGGAGGCGCTGTTCGATCAGAGTTATCAGCCCATTGCCAATACCCGGCCGCAAAAGTTCAACACCCGTTTCGATGGGCTGACCGACAAGATTTTTCCGCGTATCCAGGAGGCGATCCTGGAGCGCAACGGGGCCATTGTGTACGCCATCGGATGCGATCGGCGGGGCTATGTGCCGACGCACAATAATCGCTTTTCCAAGCCCTTGACGGGCGATTACGACAAGGATTTCGTTGGCAACCGCAGCAAACGGATATTCGATGACCCCGTAGGCAAGCGTTGTGGCGCACATGAGCTTCAGTTCCTGATCCAGACCTACCGGCGCGATACCGGTGAGATCATGCATGACATTTCGGCGCCGGTTTACGTCAATGGCCGTCACTGGGGTGGGTTCCGCATGGGGTATCAGGCCTGACAATCTCTGATGTCGTGCCGTCCGAAGGGTATCGGGGGCTGTCGACATCGTTCAAACTTGCTAAAGTCTGAAAAAGCATGACCGTTATAACTCATACATCGCTACCGGTCGCGTTGACCGGGCAAGCCCCCGCCCGCTGCGGAGAGTGACATGTCCGACTTACTGAAGAATATCGATGCCCGGACTCGTCTGGCCGGCACCAACAAGCTTGAGATCCTGCTGTTCACCTTGGGGATGGATCAGCGTACCGGACGCCGTGAAACCTTCGGCATCAACGTGTTCAAGGTGCGAGAGGTGATGCGCACACCCGCGATCACGTCCGCGCCTGAAATGCCCTCTTCGGTGGAGGGCATGGTCAGCCTGCGGGGTGTGCTGGTACCGGTGGTGGATCTGGCCAAATACGTTGGCGTCAGCACAGACACACCGCGGGACATCATGATCGTTACTGAATACAACGGCCACACTCAGGGCTTCCTGGTTGAGGCAGTTGATACCATCCTGCGCCTGGACTGGTCGCAGATGCGCGTGCCGCCGGAGATGCTGACGGCGAACATGGGCGGGCTGGTGACCGCGGTGACCGAGTTGTCGGGTAACAAATTGGTGATGATGCTGGACGTCGAGAAGGTGCTGTCCGAAACGGCGCGATACGATGACAGCCTGTTGTTCAAGGATATCGACCCGATTCCGGATGGCGAGGAGCACACGGTACTGTTCGCAGACGATTCCTCCGTGGCGCGCAAGCAGATTACTCAGACACTCGACGTGCTGGGTGTGCGCTACATCAGCGCGGTCAATGGACGTAATGCGTGGGAGGAGTTGAAGAAGCTCGCCGCACATGCGGAAGGTTCGGGCCGCAAGGTCAAGGACATGCTCAGTCTGGTGCTGACCGACGTCGAGATGCCCGAGATGGACGGCTACATCCTGACCCGCCATATCAAGTCGGATCCGCGTTTCGAGGGCGTGCCGGTGGTGATGCATTCGTCGCTGTCAGGCATGTCCAACCAGCAACTGGGTAAGTCGGTCGGGGTCGACGAGTACGTGCCCAAGTTCGAACCGCAGCGGTTGTCGCAGACCTTGCGTCGGCTCATTCATCGCAATGACCCGACCCCGAACAGCAAGTGAGGATAGGCCATGCTGAGCATTGAACAACAAAAGGAAGCCGCGCTGCTCGACACCGTCGACGGCCGTACCATGCTGGCGGGCTCCAACCGGATGGAGATCCTGCTGTTCTCGCTGGGGACCAACGAGATCTTTGGGATCAATGTGTTCAAGGTGCGTGAGGTGTCCAAGACGCCTTTCATCACCAAGGCGCCGAACATGCCCAATGGCGTGGAGGGTTTGATCTCGTTGCGTGGCAACGTGATCCCGGTGTTGTCCCTGGCAAAGATCCTGGGGCTTGGCGGTGTGGGTGACCCACTGGGCGGCTCGATGATGGTCACCGAGTACAGCAAGCGCACGCTGGGTTTCCTGGTCGAGGAGGTGGATCGCATCATCCGGGTGGAGTGGGACAAGGTACGTACGCCTGACAACGTATCGCAAAGCACCAATACCTTCATCACTGCGATTACTGAACTCTCCGATGGCAAGCTGGTGTCCATCCTTGATGTCGAGACCATTCTGGCGAACACTTTCGGGGAGGCCATCGTCGGCAATATTGCGCCGCTCGACGGAGGACACGAGGTCAACGTCTTTTTTGTCGATGACTCTGCTGTGGCCCGACGCAAGATTGCAGAGGTGCTCGACAAGCTGGGCGTCCGTCACAAGCACGCCCAGAATGGCCTCGAAGCCTGGACCCGGCTCGAGGGCATGGCGAGCCACGCCCAGCAGATGGGCCGACGGGTCAGCGACGAGATCGACCTGATCATGGTCGATGCTGAGATGCCCGAGATGGACGGGTATGTACTGACTCGCAACATCAAGAACGACAGCCGTTTCGACGGTATCCCGGTGGTCATGCATTCCTCCTTGTCGTCCGACGCAAATCGGGCGATGGGGAAACGGGTCGGTGTCGATACTTACGTGGCAAAATTCGACGCTGATGTCCTGGCCGACACGCTGCGCCCGCTGCTGCTGCGCGCACGTCAGGGTTGAGTGACCGGGAACGGGTACAACGGAGAAAAAAATGGGTGATCCCAAACTGAAATTTCTGGTGGTCGATGACTTTTCGACCATGCGTCGCATCGTGCGCAACCTGCTCAAGGAGTTGGGTTACACGAATGTGGACGAGGCTGAGGACGGCGCAGTGGCGTTGCAGAAGCTCAATGCCGCACAGTTCGACTTTGTCGTGACCGACTGGAACATGCCCAATATGGACGGGCTGACGCTGTTGCAGACCATCCGCCGCACGCCGCAACTCAAGCACCTGCCGGTACTGATGATTACGGCCGAGGCCAAGAAGGAAAACATCATTGCGGCAGCGCAGGCCGGGGCCAGTGGATACATCGTCAAGCCCTTTACTGCGGCGACCATGGCGGAAAAACTCGAGAAGATCTTCGAGAAACTGGGCAAGACGGCCGCCTGAGCCTGCTCCGGACGAATGCTGCGGCAGCCGTGATGCCTGCCGCCTGCGCAAGCTGTGGAGGTGGCCGCGCGAAACGGGGTTTCTGCGGTCTGCCTGAATGACTATTGGGGAGCCAGACAATGGCGAAGCGGATGAAATTTGACGAAGCGAGCGACTCGGACGAGCTTCAGGCCCTGTTTGACAGTATTGCCTCCAGCGAGCCGGCGCCGGTGCCGGCACCTCCCAAGGCAACGCCCGCGCCTGCAGCCAGCGTTGCTGCAGGCAATGATAGTGATGAGTTGCAGTCGTTGTTTGACGCGGTCGCTGCGGAGTTCGATGTTCCGTCTGAGCAGGAAACGGTACAGGCGAAAGTCGCGAAAATGCCCCAGCCTGAAACCGCGGTCGATGCAGGCAACGAGATTGCCTACAACCGCATTGGCCAGCTGACCCGTCAAGTGCACGACACCCTGCGTGAGCTGGGCGTTGATAGTGCCTTGCAGGAGGTGGCCCAGGCGATGCCCGATGCCCGCCAGCGCTTGACCTACATTGCGCAGATGACCGAGCAGGCGGCGAGCCGGGTGCTCAACGCCACAGACATTGCGAAGCCCATCCAGGACCGCGTCGAGATGGACTCCGCCGCGCTGCAGGCACGGTGGGATCGCCTGTATGCCAACGAACTGTCCGTGGATGAGTTCAAGGCGCTGGTTGCGGAGACACGGACATTCATCGGCGGTGTCGCCGATGCAAGTCGGGCGACCAACGCCCAGTTGCTCGAGATCATGATGGCGCAGGATTTCCAGGATCTGACCGGGCAGGTGATCAAGAAGGTCGTCGACATGGCGCATACCCTCGAGACCCAGTTGCTGCAGGTGCTGATCGAGGTGGCGCCGGCTGATGTGAAGATCGACAAGAAGAGCGCAGGCCTGATGAACGGGCCGGTGGTCAGCAGCGAGGGGCGTGACGACGTCGTGACGACTCAAGGGCAAGTGGATGACTTGCTCGAGAGCCTGGGTTTCTGAGATGCCCGGGTGTCGGGATGTGTGTTGGCCCTGCGCGATGAATATGAACGGGAGTGAGAGCCATGAGTGACTTTGCCGGAATGGAAGATCTGCTGCAGGACTTCCTGATCGAGGCGGGAGACCTGTTGTCCGGTGTGGACAACAAGCTGGTTGACCTCGAGCGCTTTCCCGACGACCTGAACCTGCTCAATGAGATCTTTCGTGGTTTTCACACCATCAAGGGTGGTGCAGGGTTCCTGAATGCGACAGAGCTGGTGACCTTGTGTCATCTGACCGAGAATCTGTTCGACAAGCTGCGCAACGGTGAGCTGGCGGTGACGTCCGAAATGATGGATGTCATCCTCGAGGCAACCGGATCCGTTCGCGAGATGTTCAGTCAGCTCGAACATGGGACACAGCCGCATCCAGCCGATCCGGCACTGATCGAGCGCCTCAAGGTCGCAATCGCGGGGCAACCTGTTCCGGTCGCGGTGAAGGCCAAGGCACCTGAGGCACCGGTGAAGGCGGAGACCCCGGGCGGGGCACACGAACCCGACTGGAACCTGTTGTACAGCGCGGTGACGAACGCACCAGCGGTTCGGGAGGTGAAGCCCGAGCCGGCAAAGGCGGACATCGAAGTGATCGGGCCGGCGCCGGTTGAGGATCCGGAAGAGATCATCAAGCATGCCATCGGACGCCGCTCCAGCGATCGTCCTGGCGCTTCGGCACCTGGCGGGCGTCGTGAAGGTGAGCGTCAGCGAGACAATTCGATTCGTGTCGATACCGCTCGCCTGGATCAGGTGCTCAACCTCTCCGGAGAGATCGGTCTGACCAAGAACCGCCTCAACGCCTTGCGCAGTGACATTCTCAGCGGTCGCAACGATACCGAGACCTTGCATGCGCTCGATCTTGCGGTTGGACAGCTGGATTTGCTGGTGTCGGATCTGCAGAACGCGGTAATGAAGACGCGGATGCAGCCGATCGGCCGGCTGTTCCAGAAATATCCGCGCATTGCCCGTGATCTGGCCCGTAATCTGGGCAAGGATGTTGAGCTGGTGCTGGCGGGCGAGGAAACCGAGATCGACAAGACCATGATCGAGGACTTGTCAGATCCGATCATTCACCTTATCCGCAATGCAGTGGACCATGGGGTGGAGGATGCTGCCGAACGGCGTGCCAACGGCAAGCCGGAGAAATCCGTGGTCCGGCTTGAAGCTCGTCAGGAGGGCGACCACATCGTCATCCTGGTGGCAGATGACGGGCGTGGCATGAATGCCGAGCGGCTGCGTGCTAAAGCCCTGCAGAAAGGTCTCATCACGGATGAAGAGGCCAACACCATGGATGAGCGTCAGAGCTATAACCTGATCTTTCTTCCAGGTTTCTCCATGGCCTCGCAGGTGTCGGACGTGTCTGGCCGCGGGGTTGGGATGGATGTGGTGCGCACCAACATCCAGAAGCTCAACGGATCGATCGACATCCGTTCGCAGCAAGGCAAGGGAACGACCTTCATCATCAGTCTGCCGCTGACGCTGGCGATCTTGCCGGTGCTGTTGGTGAGGTTGGGTGAGCAGCCCTTCGCCGTGCCGTTGTCGATGGTTCGCGAGATTCTGCCGATCGACGCCAAGGAGGTTCAGGAGGTCGGGGGGCGTGCCACCATGGTGGTGCGGGGTGAAGTGCTGCCGGTGTTGCCGCTCGCGGGCTTGCTGGGGTGGGAGCAGGAACGCACGCCCGAATATGGTGTGCTGATGCAGACGGCCGAACTGTCCTTCATTCTGGCCATTGACAGCTTCGCCGGCCGCGAGGATGCAGTGATCAAGTCACTGGACGATTTCCGTCCCAAGGGGGTTGCCGGTGTGACGACCCTTTCCAATGGGCAGATCGTGCTTATCCTGGACATGAAGGAAGTGTTGGGGGCCGCAGGTGATCAACGCGGTGTGGCGCGTTCGTCCTTGGTCAAGAAAAACGTACCGGCGCTGGTCGGTTGAGTGTGTGCCCTCATTCAGAGGGCAGGCAAACTGAAAAAAGGCACCCGAAGGTGCCTTTTTTGCTTGGGTGAAAGGTCTCGTTGCGGAATGCGGGGTAAACCGCGTTTGGCACGTCCGCGTATCAGGTTCAATCTGCGGTGAGTGCCAGCAACTGTGCGAAAGCCTGTTCGAACTGGCGCAAACCTTCGGCCTGAAGGCGCTCGCCAGCTTGTGTCATGTCGATGCCCAGACGGTTCAGTTCGTCCAAGACCCGGCGGGCGTCATCGAGGCCGGTTTCAAGGGTGCGCGCCACCCTACCGTGATCCAGCAGCGCGGCCAGTGTGGCGTCCGGCAAGGTATTGACGGTTTCGGGGCCGATCAGTGATTCGACATACAGCAGGTCGCTGTAGGCCGGATTCTTGGTGCCTGTACTGGCCCACAGCAGGTACTGCGGCCGGGCGCCGGCTGCGCGCAGGGAGGCAAAGGCCGGGCCGTGAAAGCGTGCCCGGTATTGTTGATAAGCCAGTCGGCACATCGAGACTGCGGCTTTGCCCCGCAAGCTCAGGGCCTCACCCCCACGCTCGTCGAGTTGCTTGTCGATCAGGGTATCCACCCGCGACAGGAAGACACTGGCAACGGACATGACCGAGGAGACATCGCCTCCCGATGCCTGAAGCCGTTCGAGCCCTTTCAGATAAGCGGATGCGACCGCTTCGACATGCTTCAGCGAGAACATGAGTGTGACGTTGACGCTCACGCCTGCGCCGATCAGGCGTTCGATGGCAATCAGTCCGGCAGCAGTCGCAGGCACCTTGATCAGCAGGTTGGCGCGATCGACGGCTGTCTTCAAGCGCAATCCGGCGGCCACGGTGCCGTCCGCGTCGTCGGCCAGGGCTGGCGATACCTCGAGGCTGACATAGCCCGCGCTACCCTTGCTGTCGTCGAACACCGGGCGCAGCAAGTCGCAAGCGCGCTGTACGTCCGGAATGACCAGATGCTCATAACGCGTCTCGGCCGCCATCGGCTGGGCCTTGAGGGCGGCAAGGTCGTCCTCGTAATACCGTCCGTCGGCAATCGCCTTGTGGAAGATCGACGGGTTGGTGGTGATTCCGGCAACCCCGTCTTCGGCGATGAAGCGTGCGAGTTGTCCTTCGTTGAGCAGCGTACGGGAGAGGTTGTCTAGCCAGATCTGCTGGCCTTGTTCGCGAACTTGCAGCAACGGATTCATGAGAGTCACTTCATCGGCAGGCGTAAAGGGTACATATTGTCCTACGAATCGAAAGACATCGAAAGCGTGTTCACATGACAGCTCCATCCGAGCTGATTGATGACGTTGGCAAAGTCGGGCGAGATCGGGCAGTCGATGATGATGGGCTGCGCGGAGTGAGGATGCGTCAGGCGTAGTCCGACACAGGCGAGGAGTAGCCGATGGCTGTTGAACAGGGTTTGAAACAAGCGGTTGTGGCGGCCCTTGCCATAGGTGGCATCACCGATGATGGGGTGGGACAGGTGCTTGAGATGGCGTCGGAGTTGGTGGCGACGACCCGTCTCCGGTGCGAGCGCGACCAGTGCATATCGGCTGCTTGGGTAGCGGTCGACCGGGTAGGGGAGTTCGGCGTGGGCCAGGGTGCGAAAGCGGGTACGCGCGGGAAGTCCTGCGGCCCCCTCTGCTACCGTCCCGGACTCGGGATCGATATCGTCGTCCTCCGGTAACCTGGTGTCGCGCCCGCCGTGGCCGATGCCACGGCTGTATTCGACGGGGTCGAGCTTGCGACGCAAGGGATGATCGATGACGCCCTGTACCGGAGGGTGCCCGCGGACGATGGCGAGGTAACGCTTGCCGACCTGTTGCACCTCAAACTGTTTGCCGAGGATGCCCGCGGTGGCCTGATCCAGGGCGAACAGCAGGACGCCCGAGGTCCCGCGATCGAGCCGATGTGCGGGATAAACCCGCTGACCGATCTGGTCGCGCAGGAGTTGCACGGCGAAGCGCTCGTCCTGTGCGGCGATCGGGCTGCGATGAACCAGCAGGCCGGAGGGCTTGTGGATGGCGATCAGATGATCATCGCGATACAGGATGTCGAGCATGGGGCACTGAGGGGCGCGGACTGGTCGGTTGAGGGTGTTTGAAAGCTGCAACGTCGTCTGATCCGGAGCGTGCCTGTTGTTGGCATGGGGCAGGGGACAGGGGGCAAGGGACAGGTCCCGGATGGTGCCGCAAAGGCGTCGAAGAGGGAAGCCGGCATGCTTTCTGCCGTGCATGATGTATTCTCACGTCACAAAGCCCCGTACCCGACAGGGTGGCAGTGGGCACAACAAGACAGACATCCATCATAGGAGGACTTCCATGCGAGGAAGACGAGCGTTCGTCCACATCTTTTGCCGCGCTGCAGCTGCGGTGTTGCTGGTTTCGCCCTTGTCTGCGGGTGCGCAGGAGGCACCGCTGGTCGTGGGTCAGTCGGCGGTGCTCAGCGGTCCGCAGGCGGCCAACGGTCTGCTCTACAACCGCGGTATCAGGCTGCATCTGGATGCGGTGAATGCGGCGGGCGGCATCGCTGGGCGGAAACTCGAGATGATCAGTCTTGACGATGGCTACGATCCCGAGCGCACGAAGGCCAACACACGACAGATCCTCGACGATAAGCGCGTCGTCGCGCTTTTCGGTTACACCGGTACCGGCAGCACGATGGCCAGCGCGCCGCTGGCGGAGGCGGCGAAAGTACCCATGCTTGCCCCATTGACCGGCGCCCCCGAGTTGCGGGACAAGGCCGGGCGTTACCTTTTTCATGTGCGTGCCAGCTATGTGGATGAGTTGCGCAAGGCGGTCGAGTACCTCAGCACGATCGGTATCCGTGACATCGCCATTGCCTACCAGGATGACGGGTTTGGTCGTTCGGGGCTGAAAAGCGCTGAGACCGTGCTGGACGCTCGTGGACTGAAGCCGGTTGCGGTCGGGGCTATTACGGGCACGACCTATGATTCGGTCAAGGCTGCGGCCGACATTGCGGCACGGGCACCGTCTGCCATCCTGCTGGCGACCGCTGGTCAGGCCTCGGTCAATTTCATCCGCGAGTATCAGAAGACTGGCGCCAGGGCTCAGTTCTTTGGTCTGTCGGTGGTCAGCAGCAGTCAGTTGCTGCAGGAGTTGGGTGCAGATGCCGATGGCGTTGTCATCTCGCAGGTGGTGCCGTCGCCATGGACGAAGACCGTGCCGCTGGTACGTGAGTTTCTGCGAGCGGCTGAGGCAGCGAAGGATGTTGAAGTCAATCACACCACGCTTGAGGGATATATTGCGGCCCGTGTTCTGGTTGAAGCGCTCAGGCGTGCAGGTCCGGAGGTGACGGCAGAGCGCGTGACCCAGGCCCTGGAGGGTATGCGGCCCTTTGGTGTCGGGGGCTATGACGTGAGTTTTGCACCCGGCCGGCGCGATGGCTCGAGCTTTGTCGACCTGTCCCTGGTTCGTGCTGACGGGCGTTACATCCAGTAGGTCGATTGACGCCGGGAACGGCCGTTGGGTCAACAAGGGCCCATCAGGCACCATGAAAAAGGGGCACCATCGGGTGCCCCTTTTGACGACATGCCGCATTTGCGGCTTGGCAAGGCGGTCAGGCGAAATTCTTCGCCGCGAATTCCCAGTTGGCCAGCTTGTCGAGGAAGGTCGCGACAAAGTCCGGACGACGGTTGCGGTAGTCGATGTAGTAGGCGTGTTCCCACACGTCGATACAGAGCAGGGCGGTGTCGCCAGTGGTCAGCGGGGTGCCGGCTGCGCCCATGTTGACGATGTCGACCGAGCCGTCGGCCTTCTTGACCAGCCAGGTCCAGGCAGAGCCGAAGTTGCCGACTGCGGAGGCAGTGAAGGCCTTCTTGAAGTCATCGAACGAGCCCCACTTGGCCTTGATCGCGTCAGCCAGCGCACCGGTGGGTTCGCCACCACCGTTGGGCTTCATGCTGTTCCAGAAGAAGGTGTGGTTCCAGATCTGGGCTGCGTTGTTGTAAACGCCGCCAGCCGGCGCCTTCTTGACGATGGCTTCGAGCTCGAGGTTTTCGTACTCGGTGCCCTTGATCAGGTTGTTCAGGTTGGTGACGTAAGCCTGATGGTGCTTGCCGTGGTGGAATTCCAGGGTTTCCGCCGAGATGTGCGGAGCCAGTGCATCCTTGGCATAGGGCAGTGCGGGCAGCGTGTGTTCCATCTTGATCTCCTGTTGAGAGGCGTTAAGCGCCGGAATCGGGGTAAGTCCGGGCGCCGAATGACAAAGCCTGAGTATTCTAGTCGGGATTGGCCATGCCTGACAATCCTGCATGGACGCGGAACCAGGAAGGCTGCCGGACGCGAGCGATCGGATGGTAAGGGCGTTGCGACTCGACCGCCCGCAGGAGGCATTCTGCTTGCATGCATTGCAGATGCCGGGAGCTGGGCGTCGCTATCCTGATTCCCAAGCGGATGATCCTCAGTCAGCTTGACCTTCGCGGGAGATGATAAACCCTTGTTGCAAGCATGGGAATCGTTGTGGCGCATTGAGGCAGGCCGCTTAGCCTGGCCTTGTGCGTACAACGCCGTCCAGAAAGCCGTCGGTCAGTTCGATGGATAGTGCATCGCCGGCCGCAACCTGCTGTATCGAGCGGATGATGTTGCCATCCTGATCCCGCGTGATGCTGTAGCCCCGCGCAAGAACCGCAGTCGGATCAAGGTGCCCGAGGTGGGTGCCGAGTGCGATGACATGTTGTCGCTGGGCGTGTAACTGTGTCCGCATCGATTGTTTCAAGCGTGCGTCGAGTGCGGTAAGGCGTTGTTGCAGGGGTGTCAGCCTCGGGCGTTGGTTGCGCAGGCGGAGTGCGATGTGATCATGCTGCTGTCTGTCGCGTCGCAGCGTGTCACGCATGCCACGTTTCAACCGTTGCGACAGGGTATCGAGTTTGGCGGCCGAAAGCTTCAGTTGCTGACATGGATGGATCAGGCGTAGTGCGCAGCGATCGATCCGCTGAGCGAGGTTCTCGAGCCTTCGGACAATCGTACGGCGCAGACTTTGACCGAGCATGACCAGATCGCCTTGTGCGGCATGAAAACCGGCGCTGGCCAACTCGGCCGCGCCCGTTGGCGTGGCTGCGCGCAGGTCGGCGACGAAATCGGCAATGGTGAAGTCGGTTTCGTGGCCGACACCACTGATCACTGGCAGCGGGCAATGACGGATGGCGCGCGCCAGGGCTTCGTCGTTAAAGGCCCAGAGATCTTCGATGCTGCCACCACCACGCACCAGCAGCACAAGGTCGGTCTGGTCGGCTTGTGCCCGTTGGCCTGCCTGCATGAGGGCCTGGATCAGGCCTTGTGGCGCATCAGGACCCTGGACAGGGGCCGGGTAGAGGATCACCCGTAAATGCGGACTACGACGGCCCAGGGTTGCGAGTACGTCGCGCAGGGCCGCCGCAGCCGGTGAGGTTACGAGGGCGATGCCACGAGGGAAGCGGGGAAGGGGGCGGCGCAGGGCTGCGTCGAACAGGCCTTCCGCAGCCAGTTTTTCCTTGAGCCGGCTGAAGGCTTCGAACAGGTTGCCGATACCGGCAGGGCGCAAGGTTTCGACATTGAGCTGATAGTCGCCACGTGCCTCGTACAGGCTGACCAATGCGCGCGCTTCGACCCGCATGCCGTTTTCGGGCCTGAACGCGAGCAGTTGGGCACGGTTTCGCCACATCGTGCATCGCACCTGGGCATTCGCGTCCTTGAGGGTGAAATAAACATGGCCTGAGCTGGCGCGGGTGAGATTGGAGATCTCGCCGCCGACCCACATCAGCGGCAAGGCAGACTCGAGCACGTCGCGCGCCAGCCGGTTGAGTGCGGAAACGCTGATGATCTGGTTGGAGCCCGGCTGGAGCCCGGTGCTGGCAAGGGCTGTCTGGTTTTTCATGGGGCCGGATTGTAGCGGAATCCACAGGGCGGGGCGTCTGTCAAGCTTCTGTAAGCAAGGGGCGCGCAAGTCCTTGATCTGTCAGGGGTGTGATATTAACTATTTGAATTAAAAGGATTTTAAATGTTGCACAAATTTTCATCGGAGCAAGAAAAGTCTTGCCGTTGGTGGGGTTTGGGGCAACATCCCGAAATCTTCCACAAACTTATCCACAGCTTCTGTGGATTGATCGCGCGACAGGCGGTCTTGCCCTGGCCGGCCGGCACGGCTAAAGTTCCGCTCTTTGGCACTTATCAAGGACTCACCGCGTGTTCGCGATCATTCAGGCCGCTGGCTGGCCGATGTGGCCTTTGTTGTTTGCTTCGGTCATTGCGGTGGCGTTGATCATCGAGCGCTCGGTTACCCTGCGTCGCGCCCGCATCGTTCCTGCCGGGCTGCTTGACAACATCATTGCCGACCTGAGTCAGCATGGCTCGTCGCCCGAGATGGTGAGCAGGGTCGCTGCTCACTCTCCGCTGGGTCAGGTGCTTGCCGCCGGCTTGAGAAACGTCAATAGCTCGCGCGAGATCATGAAGGAGTCGATCGAGGAGGAAGGTCGGGCCGTCGTTCATGAGCTCGAGCGCTTCCTGACCACGCTGGGAACGATTGCTGCCATCAGCCCGCTGTTGGGCCTGTTTGGCACCATTGTGGGGATGATCGACATCTTTGCCTCGCAGGGCGTGAGTGGCGCCAATCCGGTGCAATTGGCCAAGGGAATCTCGATTGCGCTTTACACCACTGGGCTGGGTCTGATCATTGCCATCCCTTCGACCATTTTCTGGCGCCATTTCCGCCGTTTGATCGATGACTTTGTCGTCGACATGGAGCAGCAGGCAATCAAGCTGGTCGAAGTTGCCCACGGCGAACGACGCGGCTGAGCCTTCCATGAGATTCCGTCGCGCCGAAAAAAGCGAAGAGCCCGAGATCAATCTCATTCCCTTGATTGACGTAGTGCTCGTCATCATCATCTTTCTGATGTTGACCACGACCTTTACCAAGACGGGCGGGCTCGAGATCAACTTGCCCACGGCCGCGAGCAGTGATGCAGCGACCGTCAGCAACGAGATCGTGGTGGCCATCACCGCTGCAGGCGATGTGATCATCAATCAGCAGCCTGTTGCCGACAGGCGTATCGAGGCGTTGGCCGCGGCGCTGGGCAAAGCGGTTCCGTCGGGTCAGCAGAACCCGGTGGTTGTCATCAGTGCGGATGCCAAGGCAGCGCACCAGAGCGTCATCGATGTGATGCAGGCGGCGCAGCGTGCCGGGCTGGCGCACATCACCTTCGCCACCCAGCTGACGTCTCCCTGAGTACTCATCCATGGCGTCAACCGCCCCGGCATGGTGGCAGCGTCGACGCGGATGGGCGCGGTTGCTCTATCCGGTTTCCCTGCTTTTCTTCCTGTTGTCGGCGATCCGGCGCTGGAGTTATCGCCTGGGCTTGCTCAATGCCGAGCGCCTGCCCGTGCCGGTGGTGATTGTCGGCAACATCGCAGTAGGGGGTAGCGGCAAGACGCCGGTCGTCAAGTGGCTGGTGGATGCCCTGCGGGCCGCGGGCTGGCGGCCGGGCGTGGTATCGCGTGGATATGGTGGCCGGGTCGACGGGGTGGCGGTGCTTGATGGTGACGATGCCGGCTTGTTCGGGGATGAGCCGGTGTTGCTGGCGCGTCTGACTGCATGCCCTGTTGCGGTCGGGCGCGACCGGCCCGCTGCGGCAAGAGCGTTGCTGCAGGCCCATCCGGAATGCGACATCATTGTCTCGGACGACGGCATGCAGCACTACCGTCTTGCTCGTGATGTCGAGATTGCAGTCGTGGATGACAAAGTGCTGGGGAACCGCTATCTGCTTCCTGCTGGGCCGCTGCGTGAGCCTTTGACCAGACTGACAGGGGTCGATGTCGTGATTGCCCATGGTGCGCTGTCGGAGCCGGTGTGGCAGATGCTTGCCGGGACGCCCGTGGTGCCGATGCGTCTCGCCGGTGATCGATTCGTCTCCGTGACCGAACCCGGGCGAAGCTGTACGGCGGCGGATTTCCGTGGGCGGCGGGTTCATGCCGTCGCCGGTATTGGACGGCCTCAGCGCTTTTTCGACCAGTTGCGTGCCATGGGACTCGAGGTGATCGAGCACCCGTTTCCGGACCACCACTGTTTCAGTGCTGCCGACCTCGCTTTCGTTGGTGAAGATGTCTGTCTGATGACGAGCAAGGATGCGGTAAAATGCCGGCCTTTCGCGCCTGACGATGCCTGGGAATTCCCGGTGCAGGCCATAATCGGTTCGGGTGCTGCCGAACGCATCCTGGAGAAGCTGAACAATGGACGCCCGACTGCTTGAAATTCTCGTCTGCCCGATCTGCAAGGGGCCGCTGGATTATCTGAAGGATAAGCAGGAGCTGGTCTGTAAGGCCGATCGCCTGGCCTACCCGATTCGTGATGGCATTCCGGTCATGCTGGAGGATGAGGCGCGGACGATGAGCGCCGAAGAAGTCGACGCCTTGCGCTGAGCCCACGCCATGTCGAGCCGTTTTCGCGTTGTGGTGCCTGCACGCCATGCCTCTACCCGCTTGCCCGGCAAGCCCCTGGCCGACATCGGGGGAAAGCCGATGGTCGTCAGGGTCATGGAGCGCGCACTGGTGTCTGGTGCCTGCGAGGTATGGGTTGCGACCGATCATGAGGCGGTCAGGGATGCCGTGCTGGCGGCGGGTGGCAAGGTGCTGATGACACGGCCCGATCATCCGACGGGGACGGATCGTCTTGCCGAGGTGGCATTGACGCTGGGCTGGTCGGATGATGACATCGTCGTCAACGTGCAGGGGGATGAACCGCTGATTGAACCTGCGCTGGTGACGGCGGTTGCCGACGCACTGGCTGCGGACGGTGGTGCAGCGATTGCGACTGCCGCGCATCCCATCCTGGATGTCGCCGAGGTTTTCAATCCGAACGTCGTCAAAGTGGTGTGCGACGCCCGGCAGCGGGCAATGTACTTCTCGCGTGCGCCCGTTCCCTGGGCGCGGGATGCATGGGCCACCCAGCGCGACGCCTTGCCGGTAGACCTGCCAGTGTTACGGCATGTCGGGCTCTACGCTTATCGGGTGGGTTTTCTCAAGTCCTACTCCGCGCTTGCTCCCGCACCGATTGAGCATTGGGAGGCGCTGGAACAGTTGCGAGCCCTGTGGCATGGCTATCCGATCAGTGTGATCAGGCTTGAGGGAGCGCCTGCTGCGGGTGTGGACACGCCCGAGGATCTGGCTCGCGTCCGCGCAATATTTGCCGCCGATTGATTGTTTTAAATGGGGTTTGACCGGCCGTGACTTGTCAGTTAAGTTTCGGCCTTCAACCAATAACGATTGCCGCCTGATGGCGGCCGCATTTCCGGGAGGGTGTATGCGACTGATTCTGTTGGGACCGCCGGGCGCCGGCAAGGGAACGCAAGCGAACTTCATCAAGGAGAAGTTCGGCATTCCGCAGATCTCCACCGGGGACATGCTGCGCGCAGCCGTCAAGGCCGGTACGCCGCTGGGTATCGAAGCCAAGAAGGTCATGGACGCCGGTGGGCTGGTCTCTGACGACATCATCATCGGTCTGGTCAAGGATCGTCTGCAGCAGGATGATTGCAAGGCGGGCTACATGTTCGACGGGTTCCCGCGTACGATCCCGCAGGCCGATGCGATGAAGGATGCAGGCGTCCCGATCGATTTCGTGCTCGAGATCGATGTGCCCGACAGCGAGATCGTTGAACGCATGAGCGGCCGTCGCGCCCACCTGCCGTCCGGCCGTACCTATCACGTCAAGTACAACCCGCCCAAGGTTGAGGGTAAGGACGATGTCACCGGTGAAGACCTGGTGCAGCGTGACGACGACAAGGAAGAAACGGTCAAGAAGCGCCTGGATGTCTATCATGCGCAAACCAAGCCGCTGGTCGAGTACTACAGTACCTGGGCTGCCAGCGGGGCTGCCAATGCTCCCAAGGTTCGCAAGATCGTCGGCCTGGGGGCAGTTGAAGAGATCACGGCGCGTGCCTTTGATGCGCTGAAGTAACTGACCCGCCAGTTGGCGTGTAATTTCGCGGTCGGTGCTGCAGGGCAGTGCCGGCCGCGTTTGCTTTGTTGCGTCACCTTTCAAGAGATCCGATGAATCTGCTTTATGCCCAATCCGGTGGCGTGACCGCCGTCATCAATGCAAGCGCTGCCGGTGTCATTGATGCCGCCCGCAAGCATGCGGCTATCGGCAAGGTGTTTGCGGCCCGTCATGGCATCCTGGGTTTGCTTGATGAGGCGCTGTACGACACTGCAGGTGTTGATACCGCAGCCTTGCTCAATACCCCCGGCGGGGCGTTCGGTTCCTGCCGTTTCGATCTGCCGAGTGAGGCGGACGAGCCGGCAGTCTATGATCGATTGTTCGCGGTGCTGCAGGCGTACCGGATTGGTGGCTTGCTGTACAACGGGGGCAATGGCTCGATGGACCTGATCGTGAAGGTGGCGGAGTCTGCCCGGCGCAGGGGCTATCCATTGATCAGCGTCGGGGTGCCGAAGACGGTGGACAACGATATCGAGGGCAGTGACTGTTGTCCGGGTTTTGGTTCGGCCGCAAAGTATCTGGCGACCTCCATGCGTGAAGCGGGGCGTGATGTTGCGGCCATGACGGGCCGCAGCGGCCGGGTATTCGTCATGGAGGTGATGGGGCGCAATGTGGGCTGGCTGGCTGCCTCAACTGCGCTGGCCGCGCGTAGTGCGGACGAGGCTCCGCATATCGTGCTGATGCCGGAGGTGGCATTTGACGAAGAGGCGTTTCTGGCGCGCGTCAGGCAGGTGGTCGAGCGCCTGGGTTATTGTGCGGTGACTGTGGCTGAAGGGTTGAAAGGGGCGGATGGGCGACCGCTGATGGAGCAGGCGCGGGATGCGCGTGGCTACGTGCAGTTGGGCGGAGCGGGTGAAGAGGTTGCCCGTCTGATCGGCGAGCGTCTTGGTTACAAGCATCACTACGGAAATCCCGACTACCTGCAGCGTGCAGCCGGCCACTGGATGTCTGCAACCGACCGTGAGCAGGCTTATGCCGTGGGGGCGGCGGGTGTCGAGTTGCTGATGGCAGGTCAGGATGGCGTTATGGCGGCAATCCGGCGTTTGTCGGATCAGCCTTACTGTTGGGATGTGATTGCAGTGCAGGCGGCTTCCATCGCGAATCTCGAGCGTCGGGTACCGAGAGCGTTCATTTCAGACGACGGGCTTCATGTCAGCGAACTGGGTCGCCGTTATCTGCTACCGCTGATTGCAGGTGAGATTGCCGTGCCGTGCACGGATGGTCTGCCCGACCACTACATCATGGATTTCCCGTTGATGCCGAGGTTGCTGCCTGATTTTCGGCGTTCGGCATAAGACATGGCGGCCAGGGTTGGCTGCCCTCCGAGTGGCAGCGTCGTCACGCTGCCTTGCCGTGGCAATGTCTGGTTGTCATGCACCGTTAACGACAGGGTTAAGGCTGTAGTGAACGGTAAGCCGGGCCTCTGCCAGCACGTGCCCGGCGATGGCCTGACGCACTTCGGGGCCGCCGAAACGCCCCTCTACTGGGCAGCGCTCGACATCCAGCGCATACAGCGTGAACACGTAATGGTGTAGCCGCTCGTCGTTCCATGGCGGGCAGGGGCCATCGTAGCCATGGTAATCGCCACGCATTGCCTCGTCGCCGGCGAACCAGTCGGTGTAGTTGTTGATGCCTTGGCGTGTGCCATGTGCAGCGGCTGGGCCGGTCTTGCCGCCGGGCGTGACTTCGTTGGAATAGCTGCCTTCGGCGATTTCATTCAGGTTTGCGGGAATGTCGACCAGAACCCAGTGGAAGAAATCGACGCGCGGCAGATCGATGGGGACGCTGCGTCCTTCCTGGTTGACGTCGTCGCCGCGGCTTGGCACGTCCGGGTCGTGGCAGATCAGGGCAAAGGAGCGGGTGCCTTCGGGGGCGCCGGACCAGGCAAGGTGGGGGTTGCGGTTGGCGCCCAGGCAGACATGGCCTTCGTCTGCCGGGATGCAGAAGGTAAACTGGCCTGCGATGCGGGTGCCGTCGGTGATGCTGTGGCTGCTCAACTTCATGGGGCTGTCTCCGTCCGTGTCAGTCATGCAAGCGCTGATTCTAGCCCTTGCCGGCAGTCGGGTGGCGCTTAGCTTGCTGCCCGGCGCCTGAAGTCGCGCGGGCGGAAACCCAGCGCGAACAGGGTTGCAAAGTACGCCGCAGCGGCAATGCTGACGATGCCGCCCAGCCAAAGCACCCGCTCGAGGCCGCTGCGTGCAATCCAGGTCTGGTCGTCGCCGGTCAGCAGCCAGAGTACGCAGCCCATGATCGCCAGTGCGGCCAGTAGCTTGAGCCAGAAGGGTCCCCAGCCTGCTTGTGGGCGATAGACGCCGCGTTTGCGCAGGCCGCGATACAGCAAACCGGCATTCAGACAGGCGGCAAGACCGATCGATAGCGCCAATCCTGCGTGCTGCAGGGGTAGGATGAAGGCCAGGTTCATCAACTGCGTGGCCAACAACGTGATCAGCGCGATTTTTACCGGGGTGCGGATGTCCTGGCGGGCGTAGAAACCAGGCGCCAGCACCTTGACCAGGATCATGCCGGTCAGGCCCACGGTATAGGCGAGCAACGCATTGCGAGTATGGAAGACGTCATCTGGCGAGAAGGCGCCGTAATGAAATAGTGTGGTAATCAGTGGAACGGCCAGCATCGCCAGGCCGAGTGCGGCAGGCAGGGTCAGCATCAAGGTCAGCCGCAGTCCCCAGTCGAGTAGCGAAGAAAAGGCTTCGGGGTTTTCGTTCGCGTGCAGCTTTGCCAGGCTGGGCAGCAGGATGGTGCCGAGCGCCACACCCAGCAGACCGGCGGGAAACTCCATCAGCCGGTCGGCGTAGTACAACCATGACACGCTGCCACTTTGCAGGAAGGAGGCGAAGATGGTGTTGATCAGCAGCGAGATCTGGCTGACCGAAACGCCAAGGATGGCGGGCGCCATCAGCTTGAGGATGCGGCGGACCCCGGGGTCGCGGGTGTCCAGATTGAAGCGCGGCAGCATGCCGATCTTCATCAGCGGACGGATCTGCAGTGCAAGCTGGAGTATGCCGCCAAGAAAGACGGCCCAGGCGAGTACCAGTATGGGGGGGGTGAACCAGGGGGCGGCAAAAAGCGCCATGCCGATGAAAGCCAGATTGAGCAGCACTGGCGTGAAGGCGGGAATTGCAAAGCGGCTCCAGGTGTTCAGAATTCCGCCTGCAAGGGCCACCAATGCCATGAACAGGATGTAGGGGAAGGTAATGCGGGTCAGTTCGACTGTCAGCGCAAACTTGTCTGCATCGGCCGAGAAGCCGGGGGCAGAAATGTGAATGATCAACGGGGCGCCGATGACCCCCAGCAGGGCGACCACTGCGACGGCGAGGGCGAGCAGGGTGGCAACCTTGTCGATCAGCAGGCGGGTGGCGGTTTCACCCTGTTTGTTCTTGTATTCGGCCAGAATCGGTACGAAGGCCTGAGAGAAGGCGCCCTCGGCAAACATGCGACGCAGCAGGTTGGGCAGGCGGAAAGCGACGAAGAAGGCGTCGGTCATCATGCCGGCACCAAAGGTGCGCGCGATGACGAAGTCGCGTACAAAGCCGAGGATGCGCGACAGCAAGGTCATGCCGCTGACGGTGGCGAGGGCGCGCAGAAGGTTCATTCCGGGGCAGGCAATGGCTGTTAAAGGGCGGATGATAGCTGGCCCTCGCATGCTCGCGGCAAATTTAGTGCATCGAAATGCTTGCGCCGCGATAACTGGGCAGTTAGAATCGAGGGCTTCTTAGAACCACCTTATTTACACGGGAATCACATATATGGCCAACTCGGCACAAGCTCGCAAGCGCGCACGTCAGGCGACCAAGGCCCGCGCCCACAACGCCAGCCTTCGTTCGCGTCTGCGTACTGCGATCAAGGCCGTGCGCAAGGCTATCGTCGGCGGTGACAAGACTGCCGCGCAGTCGGTCTTCCGCACTTCGATGAGCACCATCGACAGCATCGCCGACAAGAAGATCATCCACAAGAACAAGGCCGCTCGTCACAAGAGTCGTCTGTCCGCTGCTGTCAAGGCAATGGCTGTTTGATCTTGATGTCTGCGTGATGGGCTGAAAAGCGCATCTGCAAAAAAATTGGCGACTTCGGTCGCCATTTTTTTTGCCAAGGCTGGTTCTAGATTGCTGGCTGGGATTGTGGCGTCTGGATGCAGGGTAGGAGGCGATGAATGTGTCGCCCCCTTCAATTCAAGGTGGATCGATATGAGTGTCAGAGCTGGTCGCTGCTGATCGGCTCCATCTGCAGTTCATTGTCATTGGCAAAATTGACCATGAACTTGTATGCAAGGGGTTCGATGTCGTAGAGACGGGCGTCGACCATGACGGTCTTCTGGCCCTTCAGGGTGCAACCGGGGCGCACGTAGGGGGAATACTGCATCCGGTGATCGGCGCCAAAGGCCGACATGATGCCGCACAGTCGATCCGCCCAATCGCTGGGGCGGAATGTTTTTCCTTCCCTGGTGACCCCGATGATGACAAAGCTTTCGATCTTCTGGTTCATGTGTCACGCCATGTCGGCTACGGGGAAGGGATCTGGTCGGGGTGGCCGGTTCCAGATCCCGGAACGCGGCGGATTCTAGCAGAAAAATGGCCTGTTTAACGAGGGGGTGAGGGCCGCAGGTGTGGGTCGATATGTACAGCACCCCCGGTTTTGGCTTAAGATCGCGGCTTATTCCTGCACGGCGGCGATTGCCGCCGTGCGCGTTTTTGGTCCATCCTGATCGGGGTTTTCCATGTCCCATGTCATGAACACCTACGCCAGATTGCCGGTGGCATTCACGCACGGCGACGGCGTCTGGCTCCACGACGAAACGGGCAAGCGCTATCTGGACGCGCTTTCTGGTATCGCGGTATCCACCCTCGGCCACAATCACCCCCGCCTGGTGCGTGCCATTTCGCAGCAGGCTTCGCGTGTGCTGCATACTTCCAACCTGTATGGCATTCCGTTGCAGGATCGCCTGGGTGACCGGCTGGCCGAGTTGTCCGGTATGGAAGAGGTGTTCTTCTGCAACTCCGGCTGTGAGGCCAACGAGGCTGCGATCAAGCTGGCGCGGATGTTCGGTCACCAGAAAGGGATCGAACTGCCCACCATCATCGTGATGGAAAGCGCTTTCCACGGTCGTACCATGGCAACGCTGTCGGCAACCGGCAACCGCAAGGCCCAGGCCGGGTTTGAACCGCTGGTGTCGGGTTTCGTGCGCGTGCCGTACAAGGATATTGCGGCCATTCGTCAGGCGGTCGAACACAACCACCAGGTCGTGGCGGTCATGCTCGAGATGATCCAGGGCGAGGGCGGCATCAACATCGCCGATGACGCGTTTCAGCGTGAAGTGCGTGCGCTGTGCGACGAGCGCGGCCTGTTGATGATCTGCGACGAAGTGCAATGTGGTGTGGGCCGTACCGGACGCTGGTTCGGCTGGCAGCACGCAGGGGTCATGCCTGACGTGATGACGCTGGCCAAGGGTCTGGGGTCGGGTGTGCCGATCGGTGCCTGTCTGACCGCTGGGCGGGCAGCTGGCTTGTTCAAGCCGGGTAATCATGGCTCTACCTTCGGCGGCAACCCGCTGGCATGTGCGGCTGGCCTGGCCACACTGGATGCGATCGCTGACGATCGTCTGATGGAAAACGCGGTTCAGGTTGGTAATGAGATCCGCGCGGGGCTGGCCGAGGCGCTCAAGGGTGTTGATGGTGTGGTGGAGATCCGTGGCAAGGGGCTGATGATCGGCGTGGAGCTCGATCGTCCTTGTGGCGAACTGGTCAAGCGCGGCCTTGATGCCGGGCTGTTGATCAATGTCACCGCAGAGCGGGTGGTGCGTCTGCTGCCGGCACTGGTGTTTACCAGTGTCGATGCTCAGACCCTGGTCGACGCGCTTGCACCGCTGATCCGCGATTTCCTGTCGCAATAAGGCAAGGGCTGGTTGCCAATGACTTCTCCCAGACACTACCTGCAGTTCAAGGATTTCTCCGCCGACGAGTACGCCTATCTGTTCGGGCGTACCAAGTGGATCAAGGACAAGTTCAAGAACTACGAGCCGTATCATCCGATGTTCGATCGCACATTGGTGATGATCTTCGAGAAGGCCAGCACCCGCACCCGTTTGTCTTTCGAGGCCGGCATGCAGCAGTTGGGGGGGTCAGCAATCTACCTCAACACCCGCGACTCGCAATTGGGGCGCGGTGAGCCGGTCGAGGATGCGGCGCAGGTCATCTCGCGGATGAGCGACATCGTGATGATCCGTACCTTCGAGCAGGAGATCATCGAGCGTTTTGCCGCCAATTCGCGGGTGCCGCTGATCAATGGCCTGACCAATGAGTACCACCCCTGCCAGATCCTGGCCGACATCTACACCTTCATCGAGCATCGTGGCGATATCCGCGGCAAGACGGTGGCCTGGGTGGGGGATAGCAACAACATGTGCAACACCTGGCTGCAGGCCGCCGAGGTGCTGGATTTCAACGTGCATGTGTCGACCCCGCCGGGTTACGAAGTCGAACCCGAGCGTGCGGGCCTGTACGGTACCGATCATTTCGAGCAGTTTGCCGACCCCCTCGAAGCGTGCAAGGGCGCGCATCTGGTGACCACCGATGTGTGGACTTCGATGGGTTTCGAGGCAGAGAACGAAGCCCGAATGAAGGCCTTTGCCGACTGGTGCGTCGACGCCGAAATGATGTCGGTGGCTTCAGGCGATGCCTTGTTCATGCATTGCCTGCCGGCTCACCGCGGCGAGGAAGTGACCGCCGAAGTCATCGATGGTCCGCAATCGGTGGTGTGGGACGAAGCAGAGAACCGCCTGCATGTGCAGAAGGCCCTGATGGAATATCTCGTACTCGGCCGCGTCGGGGACGAGTGATCGAAACAACGCGGAAAAGCTGCTAACCGCCGCTGCCCACAAGGTAGCCGGCACCTGGAACGGACAAGACGATGAGCGATGTGAAGAAAGCAGTGCTCGCCTATTCGGGCGGGCTGGATACCTCGGTGATCCTGAAGTGGCTGCAGGACACCTATCAGTGTGAAGTGGTGACCTTCACCGCTGATCTCGGTCAGGGCGAAGAGCTGGAGCCGGCACGCCAGAAGGCGCTCAAGTTCGGCATCAAGCCGGAGAACATCTTCATCGACGACCTGCGCGAAGAGTTCGTGCGGGATTTCGTCTTTCCGATGTTCCGCTGTAACACCGTTTATGAAGGGGAGTACCTGCTGGGTACCTCCATCGCCCGTCCGCTGATCGCCAAGCGTCAGATCGAGATTGCCCGTGCAACCGGTGCCGATGCGGTGTCGCATGGCGCGACCGGCAAAGGCAATGATCAGGTGCGTTTCGAGTTGGGTTATTACGCCTTGATGCCGGGCGTGAAGGTGATCGCGCCGTGGCGCGAGTGGGATCTGCTGTCGCGCGAGAAGCTGCTCGCCTACGCCGAGAAGGCAGGCATCCCCATCGAGATGAAGCACAAGCAGGGCGGCTCGCCCTATTCGATGGACGCCAACCTGCTGCACATCTCCTTCGAGGGTCGTCACCTGGAGAACCCGGCTGCCGAAGCCGAAGAGGACATGTGGCGGTGGACGGTGTCGCCCGAAGCGGCACCCGATGCCGCCGAGTACATCGACCTCGAGTTCGAGAAGGGCGATGTTGTGGCAATCAACGGTACCCGCCTGAAGGCACACGAAGTGCTGGCCAAGCTTAACGAGCTGGGTGGCAAGCACGGTATCGGCCGCCTTGATCTGGTGGAGAACCGCTACGTCGGCATGAAGAGCCGCGGCTGCTACGAAACCCCGGGGGGCACCATCCTGCTGAAGGCCCACCGTGCCATCGAATCGATCACCCTGGATCGTGAAGTCGCTCACCTCAAGGATGATCTGATGCCGCGCTACGCCAGCATGATCTATAACGGCTACTGGTGGAGTCCCGAGCGTCAGGCCATCCAGGCGCTGATCGACCATACCCAGCAGACTGTCAATGGCTGGGTGCGGATCAAGCTGTACAAGGGTAACGTCATCGTGACGGGTCGTGACTCCAAGACCGACTCACTGTTCGACCCGACCATCGCCACGTTCGAGGATGATGCCGGCGCATACAACCAGAAGGATGCGCACGGTTTCATCCGCCTTAATGCACTGCGTATGCGGATTGCAGCCAACGCCAAGGCAAAACGCGGCTGATCGCAACTGCGATCCGTCTTGCAGCCCTGCGGGGCTGTTGATTTCCGGAAACGATGATGGACAACGAAGTACTGATCTTTGGGCTGACGATTGCGGAGTTCGAGGATATTTCGCTCAAAGTCTGCTTTACCGCCCTGATCCTCTACATGCTGTTCATCATCGGCAACCTGGTCAAGGAATCCAAGGCAGGCAAGTACGGCGCGATGTGGATGTTCATCGGCCTGGGCCTGGGTTTTCTCGGCTTTGTCGCCAAGGGCTTCATCCAGAAGATCCTTGGCATCGAATAGGACATATCTGCAATGAGCATCACCGAAAAGCTCGACGGCGTGGCTGTCACCACCAAGGCCAATGTGTACTTCGATGGCAAGTGCGTCAGCCACAGCGTTCGTTTTGCCGATGGCACCGGCAAGTCGGTTGGCGTGATCCTGCCGTCCACCCTCACCTTCAATACCGGTGCGCCGGAAGTCATGGAAGGCGTGGCCGGTAGCTGCCGGGTACGCCTGAAGGGCGAGACCGAGTGGAAGACCTATGGTGCTGGCGAATCCTACAATGTGCCGGGCAACGCCAGCTTCGACATCGAAGTGGTGGGCGAGCCTTACCACTACATCTGCCATTTCGGCTGATCACGCAGGGAGAGCGAAGCGATGCCGTCTTTCGACATCATGTCCGAGGTCGATCAACCCTCGCTGCGCAATGCCGTCGAGCAGGCCAATCGCAAGGTCGACGGCCGGCACGACTTCAAGGGCACCAGTGCCAAGATCGAGCATGCAGACAAGTTGCTGACCCTTTATGGAGACAGCGACTTTCAGCTCGATCAGATCAAGACCATCCTGTTGCCCGAGATGACCAAGAAGAACGTCGACGTCCGTTGTCTCGATTACGGCGACGTGCAGAAAATCTCCGGCAACAAGGTCAAGCAGGAAGTCAAGGTGCGCGTTGGCGTTGATCAGGATCTGGCCAAGAAGATCGTCAAGCTGTTGAAGGACAGCAAGATGAAGGTTCAGGCGGCGATTCAGGGCGATGCCGTGCGTGTGTCCGGTGCCAAGCGCGATCTGCTGCAGGAAGCCATTGCTCTGGTCAAGAAACAGGTTACCGATTTCCCCTTGCAGTTCGGCAACTTCCGCGACTGACGTACGGTTTTCGCGCCTGTCTTACTCAAGTTTCGAGCCCTGTTGCCGTTAAGGTAACAGGGCTCGAATGTTTTCTGCATTCGGCCACTCATACAAGGTGCATGTCATGGAAGTGTCCTCCATCGCTGCGGCCGCCAGCGCGAATGCCGCGGCACAACTTCAAGCCGAGGTGTCGGTCACGGTACTCAAGAAGGCCATCGATATTCAGGCCGAGGCTGCCCTACAGTTGCTGGAGGCTTTGCCCCAGGTCCCTGCTGCACCCGTCGGCACGGCAGGTGGGGTGATTGACACCTGGGCTTGAGCTCAAGTCGTCATCAGATGGCTGGCTGGCGCGGTTTCGGGCTGTGCCTGACCGAAGTAGCCCTCGGTGTGGATCATTTCTTCGCGCGCGCCCAGCGCCTTGACGGCCGCGACACTGGCGCTGACAAAGTCCGGGTTGCCCGCCACGAAGATGCTGTGTTGTGACAGGTCCTTGAAGACCTGATCGATCACCGCCGGCAAGCGGCCATGCAGCATGCCGTCACAGTGTTCCCGGGTCAGACTGGGCTTGTAGCTGAAGTTGCGGTGCTTGGTCTCCCAGTACTTCATCATCCCCGACTCATACAGATCGTCAGCGGTACGTGCAGAGAACATCAGCGTAACCGGCTTGCGATAGCCGCGCCGCAGCGCCGCCTCGGTCAGCGCCAGAATGGGTGCAAGGCCTGATCCCGAGGCCAGACACAGTACGGGTGAATCGACAGACAGATCGCCGATGAAGGTGCCATAGGGGCCGGACAGCTTGACCACATCGCCCAGCGCCAAACTGTCGTGAACCCAGCGGCTGGTACGACCGTCCTCGACTCGGGTGATCTGCAGCACGATTTCGCCGTCCGGTCGCGGCGCATTGGCGATCGAGTAACAGCGTGCGGGCGCACCGGCGCGCTCGTCACCCAAGGTGACGTATTGTCCGGGCCAGTAGCGCATCACCTGGCCCACTGGCCGCAGGTGCAATTCGAGTATGCCGGGGGTGCGTGTGATGCGGTCCACAAGGACGAAACGTTGATCTTCTCGTGGCGGAAAGAGCTTGGGCTTGGCGTCTTCCGTACCCCATTCGATGATCAGTTCCGGCGACAGCGGTTTGGCCATGCACATCAAGCCATAGCCCTGGCGGCGTTCATCCTGCGACAGGGCCATGTCCAGCACCATGCCCTGATCGAACTGACCGGCAAGCACCTTGACCTTGCATTCACCGCAGGCGCCAGCACGGCAGTTGTTCGGAAGGGCGTAGCCGGCGCGCTCGAGGGCGCCGAGTACGGTGTCTCCGGTCTGACAGTCGATCTCGCGACCGGAAGGATGAAGTTTGATCTTTTGCATGGGAAGCGAAGGTTGTTTTGTGCGTCTGATCATCCAGCAGCGCATCTGATCAGGATTTTCAGGTGCTCGGTGGCGTAGCGCCAGCGAGCACCTTTCACTGCAGCAGGGGTTGGCAGGGCCTGTCCGAACGTCGCTTGCGAGCGTCGGTTCAGGCGCACTGCCTCGAGTGTTTCAAGTGCTCAGAACACCGGGATGATGTCGTTCATGTCGATGTCGGAGATCTCCTGGCCCGAGATGCCCACTTCGGGAATGGCGGGGAAGGGGATGCCATAACGGTCGAGCACGCCTTTGAGATTGAGCATCGCGTTACGCCAGTTGTCTTTCTTGGCCTCGTAACTGGGTACGCCGAAGCCGGCCCCGCGCGCCACTTCTTCAGCTTCACGCTGATTGTCGATGAAGTCGGCGGGCAGATCCCAGAACTCCATTGGCGGCTCGAACAGCACCGCAGACAGGAACAAATAGCCCGCGCGGATCTGTTTGGTGACGATGGCCTTGTCTTCGGCTGGCAAACGGGGGTAGTCACGCTCCATCAGCGCCATGCAGATCGCCATATGCCGCCCTTCGTCGCGGCCGATGTTGCGGAAGGCTTCCTTGAACACCAGTTCGCGGGAGTTGTCGTGCATCTGCTTGAAGATGGTCGCCGCGGCAATCTCACCCATCAGGAAGGACGAGAACAGTACGGCCAGCGAGTACTTGGGCACCGCTTTCTTGTAGCCCGTCCAGTAGCGACCACCGTTGTAGTACAGCCACTTGGCGTTTTTCTGCAGGCGTTTGCCCAGTTCGGTCTTGGGCTCGTAGGTGATCGGATCGGGATGGCCGAGGAAGCGGGTGATCGCCAGGCCACACATCTGCTCGTGGTTCTGTTCGTCACGGGTCACCGAGAAGAAGCAGCGGCGCACCGGGTCTTCTTCATGCACTTCATAGGTCTTGATGAAGGCTTCGGCAAAAACCGGGGGGGCTGAAGCATCGAACACCGACAGCAGCGTCCACCAGTAGGCGATGGCCTCACGCTCTTCCCAGGTGTAGGACTCCACATCCAGCGTGTCCCAGGGCAGCTTTTTCGGGTCCCAGTTCTCGCGCTGCGCTGCGTCCCAGACCTCTTCCATTTTGGCGGTCTGGGCATTCCACGACAGGGGGTAAACGTTGGGTTGCTCGGTCGCAGGCGGGAACTCCATCGTCAGCGCCAGCTTCTCGTTGTGTGCCATGCAGGTCTCCTCTTTCTCTTGATGTCGTCGCAGCGATGACTGCGCGGAGTGAAAGATGAGGCCTGCGAGGCGCCTGGATGTTGACCTGGATCAAACTTTAGTTGAATTGATTGACCGGTCGGTCAGCTTTGTCGTTGTGCAAAGAAAACAGAAAGCCCCGGTAGATACCCGGGGCTTTCCCTCTCGAGAGGATGGTCAAAAGTTAAATTGAGACTTAGCGCCAGCACTGCACCGCTGCGCCGCTGACACTGCTGCCTTTGACCCCGGCCTGTGTCAGGCTGAGGGTGCCACAGCCGCTGTCGTTGGTAGCCTGAGCGCCTTGGGGGATAGCCTCAAGAAGGTAGCTGCGTTGTTCAAGTTCGTCCTCGTCGAGTTGGAAAGTGTAGAGACCGTTCAGATCAGTACGACACTGGATGTCGGGCAGCACTGGTTCATCGCCATCGGTATCCTCGTCGTAGCGCAGGTTGGTGGTATAAAACCTCTCCATGAACTGCGATAGCTCACCAAGGCAGGCTTTTGCGGTGGCCCGGCGGGTCTGGGTGATATGGTTCTGGTAGCCGGGATAGGCAATCGCAGCCAGAATCCCGACGATTGCAACGGCAATCATCAGTTCGATAAGGCTGAAGCCTTGCTGCTTACGCATTTGTGGTTACTCCTTAATAATCTCACGCCAGGACATTCGACCTGTGACTTTCTTGCCACCAAAGTTCTTCTTAAGCGTGGTGATCTTTCCAGAGGTGCCACTGACCACGTTCTCTGGTGGGAGCAGGACAGGTTCACCGGGCATGCCAACGCCAGGATTCAATGAGCTTGGATATTCGCCATTGATCATGTCGTTCTCATCGAATTTACCGTCACCATTAATGTCGATGAATACAAAGTCCAACTGTGCGCCAGTGAATGGGTTGATGAAATTGATGAAACCATCTCCTTGGGCATCGCAGGGGTCACCCTCTACTGGGATGATACTGGCGACTTCCAGTACTGGTTTTAGAGCATTGACAATGATGGAACGGCTCACGATACGTTCCCCGCGCGCAGAAGGATCTACTAGATCGAGGTACCAGCCTTTCTTGTTAAGCATGTCATCGGTTTCTGCTTTTGCGATGGAACGAACGATGACTGGAATATCTCCTTTCATTATGGTGTCTTGGTTGACTACAAAACTGCGTTCTACAAGCTCTGATCGGCCCGAAATCACGCCGTCGTCGACCAGGCCATACCATGTTTGAATATTCTGGTTGATAGGATCGCCATTCGCCATGTAGCTGCCCGTGCCAAAGAACACGAAGGTTTCACCAGCATTCGGACCACTCGTCGCCATATTGACGGTGACTGCGAGCGGAGCGGTGATTGGTTGAACAGTTCCGTTCTTGTCTTTGGCTGTAAACAGCGGAGCGGGCTTGCCCGAGACTTTGTATGCGAAATCCCAGTTTCCAAGGTTAGATTTGTGCTTTAAGTCGTACTTCCAGACGTTGCCTTTCAGGTCGCCGGCATAGACATAATCGATCGCTCCGTCACCGTCTTCATCGAAGACTGTGGGTGTTGCCAAGCCGTTACTGCCGGTCTTGCCAGCCCTAAGCTTCTTGATCAGCGCGCCGGTTTCGAGGTCGAAGATGAACAGCACTGCGTCGCCATTGGTACTGTTATAGCCGTTGCCGACAATCACCGCCGTCGCACCATTGTTAAGTTTGGCAATGATCGGTTGTCCGAGGATGAAACCTATGTCGCCGCGATCGGCGACAGGCAGAGCGTTGTCGTCGGCTTCGGTGTACTCCCACAGCACATTGGAGGGTGAGAAACTGCTGGGCGCCGTGACATTTAGCGCGTAGAGCCCTTTTGCGCCGCGTCCCGGTGCACCGACTAAAATGTTTTTGTTTGGCGTCTGTGTGCGGGTACTGACGACGACTTCGCCATCGACAAAGTAGGTATGGGTGTAGTTCGGGTCAGCGAGAGTGGCGAGCTTGCCGAACAAAGTGGAAGGAACATAGGCAAATAGTTCATTGCCTTCCGAAGCATCAAAGGCGTGAAGCATGCCGTCGTTTGCGCCGACGTACACGGTGTCGGTATCCTTCACATAGTATGGGGAGGAATGGACGATATCGCCGATCAACGATGCACGGTTGCGTAGAGAGCCGCCCTTGCTGATTTCATTGGAACGATCACCACGCAAGTAGTTAAGGACGTTCTCCGAACCCAGCGCAGTCTGCTGCTCTGTCGTCAGACTTGACCATGTGAACGGGATGCCGCCTGTCTCGTTACTGGTGACGATAGTTCGGATGATCGGAATTTCCTCCGACGCGCTCCACTTAACGGCACCGACACCAACTCCGGTGAGTAGGAACGCTTTTAGGTCGCCCGTCCAAGTTTCTGTATCGTAAGTGGATTGGAAGACTGCGGTCCCATTGGTGATCGATGTGCTGTTGACAGCGAGATTGCCTGAACTGGCGGCCTTATCCACGATGCTCTTGAAACTGCGTTTGAGGGCTTCTTCGAGCTTGGTTGGGTTCTGCACTAGGAAATAAGTGTCTGGAGCACCGTCGTTTCCTTGATCCCACTCGAGATTGAGGTCTGGAATGCCATTCCCATTTCTGTCGGTGAAGCCACCCCATTTGGCGGCAAACCACAAGGGATTGTTCAGAACCGTGGCGCTGGAAGTGCCCCCTGTGGTGAATGTCTGCACACTCTGATTGTTTGGAGCTGCAGCGCCTATCCATGGGAGTTGAGCACAATCTGCTGGGAAAGGGTTTGGATCCGAATCAGTCGTCGAGTCGCAATAACCTGCTCGGCGGCCCGGAGGTACATTCAGATAATAGTTTAGGCTCTCGTTTTTATCCTGCACTACGAGATAGACACCATCGCCTTCTTTAGTACCAGTGATCACATAACCGATGTTCTGGTTACTGCCGGTGGATTCGTAGGTTGGTTTGACCTTGACGGTAAGGGTGCCGTCCTTGTTGATGATCTCGTATTCGACGACGACGTCCATGTCGAAGTCGTTACCCTGTTCATCGGCTTCGTAATTGATGCGGAACTTGACCCGGTCAGAGGTGTATTCCTCGATGTAGAGGTCCACAATCGGGTCGGTGGGCTGGTATTTGCCTTTTGTCCGATTCGTGCTGGAGCCATCAATTGTCTTGGCAAAGGGTACAAGCGAGATCGTCTTGCCACCAATGTTGAATTCAAACTTGGGCATTGGCGAGGCCAGAGCCACCACATAGGTATCGGTTTTTTGATCGCCTTTGGCGCTGTTCAGGTCTGTGATCTTTCCGTAGTGTGCGACCGAAGCAGAGTAGTAGCTTCCTTGTTTTGTCGGCTCCTCAGGTGCAAGCCCTCTGAGATTGCCCAAGGTGGTGACGTTCTTCGCTGTTGGGGCAAAGTCCTCCAGCGATCCTACTGCACCAATGTAGCGCTTGCCCGGGACGCTAGGCTCATGTTGAGTGATCTTATCGCCGATGGCGCTCGCATTGAGGCCGCTCAGATCACCGGCGTAGTTGCTGAAGGCACTGCCCGGTACCTGATCAGAGTCGTAGGAGACGTTGACGCTACTCATGACGAGAAGGTTAGGCTTGGCGCACCATTGCGCTTTGGCCGCACTGTCACTGGCGTAGGGATCATCCCAAGCTGGCGGAGTCAGGCCCTTGAAGACTTCTCCGTCATGTGATCCACTGGTCGAAAATGCCGTGCTAGGTGATTTCTTGCCAGCAAAGTAGCGTAAGGCTTCGTACATCATCTCGCCGACCGGATTGCCCCAGTCGGGATAGTCCCCTTCCTTCATGGGACCCGTGCGGAAGCTCCCGTTTCGATAGGAACCATCGGTTTTGTCATTGTTGAAATCCCGTATACGCAAGCTGTCCATTGTCTTGACAATGGTGGCATTGGTAGTGAAATCGCCGGTCTCCTGATTGACCTCGTTCTTGAACGAAGACATGACCTTGCGAAGTACGCCACCTGACATGTTCTTATTGTAGCTGCCGGTCAGCAGGCCAAAATACATGGCCTCGTTTTCGCCATATTCGTGCAACAGCCCGACGGGCTTGAAGCTGCCGTTGGGGTATTTCTTGCAGCCGCTGTTGAATGCTGCTGTGCATACCTGGACGCGGACGGTGTAGTTGGTTCGCGCTCCGCCGTGGGTGTCGTTGCGCAAGACGAGGCGCTCGGATGATGCCCATTCCCAGACCCGTTTGTTGCTGTTGGTGACCACGGACAACCAGGGCGCCAAGTCGCTGCAGGTGTTCAGCGTCTTGCAGTTGGTGCTGCCGTTCGCTGTCAGGTTGCCGAAGAAATGACGTCGTCCGGCGTTGGGCAGGGAAAGCGGGGTGTAGTCCGAGATGTCGTAGCCGTCGACGGTGACACTGGTGTATTCCTTGGCCCAGGAGTGCCCGTCCTGTGGAATGTAGGCGCGCCGGAGGATGGTATTGGTCGAAGTGGACGCCGGGTCGCGATGTCCACCGTAGAAGACTTTGCGCAGGGCGTCGATTCGGCTGGTGGTGACGTAGTTCAGCCAGTTGCCCGACCACTTGCCCGGACATTTTCCATCTGCGTCTGCGACCGATACTGGAGAGAACAAGCCTGTTGTTGCACTACCGTTGGTATGCCCGTAGCACAGCTTGCTGTCGAACAGCCCGTAGTAGGTGATGGACGGTTTGAAGTGCAGTTCGAGTATGCCGTCACCATCAAGGTCACTGGCGTCGTTGTAGGCTTCAAAAAACAAGGTGTGATCACGACCAAGGACCAGCATGGTCATCGGAGTGAAGGTCTGGCTCGCCAGCAGCGGCGTCTCGGGGATGCCGATGTTTGCGGTTGCCACACTGGTGATTGATGACATCAGGACGACGCACAACAGCTTTAGGCTTGGCGTACGGTTCGTGTGCTGTTTCATTGTCGGCTCCTCAGTCGGTAGCGTAAATCGATTGAAGCGTGACACTGGCGCGCCCAGTCGCGGTGCTACGTGCGGTAATACGGAAACGTTTGCAGTTTTGCATGCCTGCTGTTGGCTCGGAGGGATCGCAGGGGGCCGTCGTAGAAAGTGCTTCTACGATGTATTGTGGGGTTCCCGAAAGCCCCTCCATTGCATCGGTAGCTTTCCAGATTTGGTTGGGGTCATTCCAACGTGCTGTGCTACAGTCTGGATCTGGTATCTGACACAGGCCATTTTCATTGCAGGCGGTCTGTGTACAGGCATTATTGCTGGCAAGGGCAGTATCGATATCTGGGTAGGCGCCGGAGCCGGCATTCTCACCCCACTGCTGAGCTTCTTGCTCACCAATTCGAAGTGCATTCTCCGCAGCCTGAAAGGCTAGGCTGCGATCGTGCACATTAGCGCTCATTTTTTCTTGTGTCGATGTTGCACGGATACTCGATAGTCCTAGCAAGGACATGACCATGAGCAGGATCAGCGCAACGATCAGGGCTGCACCCTGACTGCGGTTGTTGCGATAAGCGAGTCTCTTCATGGTGCGCGGTTCCTTAGCGTAGCCACATGAATCAGCTTGCGTTCGAGTGTGGGCTTTCCGTCCGCGGTCGAGATTCGGTCGTTGCTGATAAAGGTGAGTTCAACGTTGACAGCAACAACGTCCGACCACTCGGTAATGTTTGCTGCGGTAACATAATCATTGGTTCCACCCGAATTTGCTGGATCACGTGTTTTGTAAAGCAATTGCATATCGGTGACGTTATCAACGATTTCGGTAGCTGACACAGTTGGAAGGTTACTTGGTGACGCATAATCGATAACCGGCGCGCTTCTGAAAAGCGAACGACCTCCGCGTGCGTTGTATCCGATGAACCAGGCCTCGGCAATCAGTTTCACGATGTAGCCATTGCCTTCGAACGAGTAGCCCGATCCTAACGCCGTGCAGAGTGTCGGATATCCCAGACCTTTGCTGCAGTTTCCGGGTTTGACCGAAGAGCCTGTGTTGTGCACAAGGGTGACGTTGGTGGCACTTGCATTGGTAGTCTGGAAGATGGCCGCCAGATGGTCATCACATGCCATGAGGATGTCGCCATCTTTAAAACCGTGAGCTGTCGTGCTGACCTTAAACTGCGCGGCCGGTGCGTCGTGGGTAACAATGGAAACGCCAGAGTCGTCACCCGACATCAAGATTAGGGTGTCGGTACCGGCAACGCGCTGACCGGCGCCTGTGCCGGTCGTGACTGCGGGTGAAGATGTGTTGTTGTCATAACCTCGGATCGCGTTGTCCGCCCAGTTCGACCACCACGTGGTGTCGCTGCCCTCTAGCACGTTGGCCACTGTTGTGGCGCCACAGGGGTTGCCTCCAGCATCTCGCAGAGAGCGAGCCATCAACTCGAACGCGACGCGACTGTTCTCTTGCATTCGGGAGAGGTTTTCGGTCGTGCGATTGGCTTCACGGTTGCCGATGAACAGGCTGATGGCGCCACCGGTGACGATCAGGCCGAGAACCAGCGAGATCATTAATTCGATCAGCGTTAGTCCTCGTTGCCTATGGGCGTGCGTTCTGCGCGTATGCCTTGGGAGCATCACAGCTGACTCCTGGTTTCAATAACTTGGGTGCCCGAGCCACTTGTGCCACGGCTATCGTCCCAGCGGATACTGACTGTGCAAGTATTCAAGTTGCACGCGACCTTTCCGCACGCGGATTCGCCAAGGTTGGCTCCCAAGTTGTTGATCCAGCGCGCGGCGTCCTTGGCCGCCAAAGAGTTGCCCTCCGGAGGATCGTCGGCACATACCCAGTTTCCGAGCACCGCTGCGTCAGTATAATCTTCGGGGCGAAACGAATGGGGTGTTGTAGATGTGTCAATGTTGGCGCGCATGGCGTCGAGGATGGAGTAAGTCATAAACACAACCTGACTGCGTTCGGCTGCACTTTGGTTGTTTCGTAATGCAGACATCTGCATGCCAGCGACGCCAAGTAGGCCGAAAGACAATACGAGCACTGCAATGAGGATTTCAAGAAGGCTAGAGCCGGCCTGGCGATGCTGTTTCATGAGCAGTCCTCTCCTTTCGTTTCAATCATCGGCCGGCCAGAAGCTTCAATCGTGACGAGCATGCTGCTGGAGTGTCCGGAAACCGCAAGGCAGATACTTGTAGCGGTGCCTGTTCCCAAACTGGTGAAAGTGGTTTTTTTTACGCTATTGGGGGCTCCAAGGCGCGCCTCGTAGTTGCCCTGCCTGATTGGGTTAGGGTAATTGACGTTGTTGGTGTCGGTTATGTCATCGGCAGATGTGTAGGCACCGTCAGCATTTGTGTCTATGTAGATCCGCCATTGACGATCGGTCCCAAGCTGGAACGACACTGAACGGTTTCGACGAATGGCTTCCATGCGAGCTTGTTGTAGCGCCGCTGTCATCTCGTTTGCTGCACTTGTGATGCTCATGTTAATGATCAAAGTCTGAAAAGACGGCACGGCAATGGCAAGCAGGATTGCGAGCACCGCAATTGTGATCATCAGTTCGATCAGCGTGAAACCGCCGGATTTCGCGAAAAGAGATCGGAGGCAGGGGCGGGTAGTCAAGATGGACTCAAGCTTGTGTGTTGACGTCGTTATCCTAGGTGAATGTGCCGCTGAATGATATGGAGTGCTCGACGAATGGCGCAAAGTGTGTGATAACCGGCAGGGGTTTTGTCTTTTCGGAGATTGGGCTGATGCGCTTCGGGCGGGGGGTTGGTCTGGTTGTGGGCATGGGGATGACGATGCCAGTGGGAGCGCTGGAAGTGTCGGCCGCCGGTGTGTTCGGCAGCAAGGCAGTGCTGGTTGTTGAGGGCGGCGTACCCAGGACCCTTAATGTTGGTGAGCGCACAGTTGACGGTGTGCGGCTGGTCTCGGTCGATGGAGACCGGGTGGTCGTCGAGTTCAATGGCCGGCGTCATGCACTTAAGGTCGGTGAGAGTGTCGTTCATCGCCCGGCATCGGAGCAGGAGGAACTGCTTCTCGAGGCTGATAGCCAAGGGCACTTTTTCGTCAATGGGCAGATCAACGGTGGAGCGATACGGCTGATAGTGGATACCGGCGCGTCCGTAGTCTCGCTGGGGCGTTCTGACGCAGTGCGACTGGGGATAGACCTGACGCGTGGTGTTCCGGCCCGCAGCCAGACTGCCGGGGGGGTTCGTCCGATCCGGCTTGTCAGGCTCGACAGCCTGAGGATAGGGCCCTTCGTGCTCAACGACGTTGAGGCCGCTGTTCATGAGATTGATCTGCCTATTGCACTGCTTGGTATGAGCGTGCTCAATCGGATGGAGATGGTTCGGGATGGAAGCAGGATGGTGCTGCGCAAGCGGTACTGACGGATTGAGGTTCAAGTGGTAGTTGAGGTGATGGTGGGCATGAACGGGCAGGGTGTGGCGGGAGGTTGGCTGGAGCGGCTGCGCAACGGGTTGGCGCAGGTAGATGGCACCCAGATTGACGGGGACTGGGCGGGCACGGAGAGTCGTATCTCGCATACACCCGCTGCCGTGCTTGTTCCACTAGTGTTGAGGGCCGAAGCCCCCGCTGTGTTGCTGACTCGGCGCACAGATCACCTGCATCACCATCCAGGCCAGATCAGCTTTCCTGGAGGACGGGTTGAGGCGGGGGATGCTTCCTCGGTGGCGACTGCGCTGAGGGAGACCTATGAGGAGATCGGTTTGGGCGCAGACCGGATCGAGCTACTCGGTGCGCTTCCAGATTACCTTACCGGCACCGGTTTTCGGGTGACGCCGGTGGTGGGCCTAGTGCATCCGCCGTTCGAGCTAGCGCTGGATGCTTTTGAGGTGGCCGAGGCGTTCGAGGTGCCACTGTCGCATTTTCTCGACCCCGCGAATCATCAACGGCATAGTATGCAGGTGGAGGGGCGCACACGACATTTCCATGCCATGCCTTATGGTGACTATTACATCTGGGGGGCGACTGCAGGTATGTTGATGTCACTGTATCGGGCACTGTCTGACCCGTTGGTGGATTAGCTTGCGCGATTGCGCCTCGGAGGATTGGCTGACCGAGGTGGAGGTGTGTTCCGGATGCAGCTTATGTCGTGTCGACGCTTCAATTAGTGCCGGTTCTTTGTGGTATCTTGGCTGCAATCGGTTTTCTGCTGGCATTTGTGTACGCCTGACAACATCGCATGACGCTTCTCTCGTTGATCATCGCCCTGCTGGTCGAGCAGGTTCGGCCGCTGCCGGTGCAGCAATTCGTGATCGGGCCGCTGAAAAGGCTGTCTGCCGTCCTGGTCCAACGTTTCAACGATGGTCGGGCCAGTCATGGCCGTATCGCGTGGTTGTTGGTGGTCGGTGGAGGCACGCTGGCGTGCGCCCTGCTGCATTTTCTGCTGTGGGGCCTTCACCCCCTGATTGCGTTTGCGTTCAACGTCGTCGTGCTGTATCTGACGATGGGCTTTCGCCACGAGAGCCATTTTTTCACGGATATCCATTTGGCGCTGCGCATGGGCGAACTCGATCGTGCCCGATCGCTGCTGGCTGAATGGCGTGGGGGGCAGTACCACGAGACCAGCTCCAGCGAGATTGCGCGACTGTCCATCGAGCAGGCGTTGGTGGCTGCGCACCGTAATGTGTTCGGTGTGGCATTCTGGTTCGTGATCCTGCCGGGCGCGAGTGGGGCGGTCATGTACCGTCTGGCGCGCTTCCTGGATGAGGAGTGGGGCATGCGCTCGGATGCTGAGTTCGGTGAGTTCGGGCGATGCGCGGCGCAGATGTTCGGCATCATCGACTGGCTGCCGGTGCGATTGACAGCGGCCTCCTTTTCTGTCGTGGGGGATTTTGAGGATGCGGTGGCCTGCTGGCGTACGCAGGCAATGCTGTGGCCCGATAAGGGCTCCGCTATACTGCTTGCAAGCGGTGGCGGAGCGCTGGGAGTGCGGCTGGGCATGCCGGTGCACATCTCGGGCGAAATCGTCGAACGTCCGGAAATCGGCGTGGGTGATGAGGCTGACGTGGATTCCATGCAGAGCACCATTGGTCTGGTCTGGCGTGCGCTGGTGGTGTGTTTGTTGTTGCTGGCCTTGCTGGGGATTGCCGGCTGGGTTGGCGGTTGATTTTTCGAGGAGGGAGTATTGATGGCTAATCGTGAAGTCGTAGTGCTGAGTGCCGTGCGTTCTGCCGTGGGTGGCTTTGGTGGCTCGCTCAAGGATCTGGAGCCGGGTGAACTCGGCGGCCTGGTGGTCAAGGAAGCCATCGCCCGTGCTGGCGTCGACCCCAAGGCAGTGTCGTTTGCTGCGGTCGGCAACTGCATCCCGACCGAATCCCGCTATGCATATGTTGCCCGTGTGGCCACCATCCAGGGCGGAATGAGCATGGACTCCGTGGCTTTTGCGGTCAACCGCCTGTGCGGTTCGGCTCAGCAGGCCATCGTCAACTCGGCTCAGGCCATCCTTCTGGGCGATGCTGATTACGCAATCGGTGGCGGTGTCGAAGTGATGTCGCGTGGCGCCTACCTGATGCCGGCCTTGCGTTCGGGTGCGCGCATGGGTGACACCAAGGCCATCGACGCCATGGTTGCCGTGCTGACCGACCCGTTTGGTGTGGGCCACATGGGTATCACTGCAGAGAATCTGGCCACCAAGTGGAACATCAGCCGTGAAGAGCAGGACGCCTTCGCTCTCGAGTCCCAGGTGCGTGCGGCCAAGGCCGTTGCCGAAGGCCGCTTCAAGAGCCAGATCGTGCCGATCACCTTTGAGACCCGTAAGGGCACCGTGGTGTTCGATACCGATGAGCATCTGCGTGCCACCACGCTTGAGGCGCTGGCCAAGATGAAGCCGGCCTTCAAGAAGGATGGTTCGGTGACGGCTGGCAATGCTTCAGGCATCAACGATGCAGCGGCCTTCCTGGTGCTGGCCGATGCTGCCAAGGCAGCGGCCGATGGTCACAAGCCGATTGCCCGCCTGGTGTCCTATGCGATTGCCGGCGTGCCGAACGACGTCATGGGCGAAGGCCCGATTCCGGCCTCCAAGATCGCGCTGCAACGCGCTGGTCTGACCCTGGACAAGATCGACGTGATCGAGTCCAACGAAGCCTTCGCGGCTCAGTCGATTGCTGTGAACAAGGGGCTGGAGCTCGATACTTCCAAGGTCAACCCCAACGGTGGCGCGATTGCGATCGGCCATCCGGTGGGTGCGACCGGCTCGGTGATCATTACCAAGCTGCTGCACGAGCTGATCCGCGTCAATGGCCGTTACGGCATGGCCACCATGTGTATCGGCGGTGGTCAGGGCATCACCACGATCTGGGAACGTGTCTGATCCTGGATTCGAGTAGCTGCAGAAAAACAAACCCCGCTTAATGCGGGGTTTGTTTTTTGGGGCACACATTTGGTGTTCTCCAGATTCCAATGCACCACATTCTGGTGCGCTGATGTTTGATGGCACCATCTTGGTGCGATGATGTCCATAAACGCATGAGAACCTGATGCTTTCGGGGTTTTTGGCTTGGCACGCTTTTCGCTGATATAGGTTTGTCCGGAATCACAACGAGAAAGGCAGGTCCCGCGTCATGACCATCAAGAACTTCTACAACGAGATGACCGACGAGGCAGGGCGGGTTCGTCCGCACTATGCTTCCTATGCCAACTGGCTGTCGGAGATGCCGGAAGAGCGGCTGTCACAGAAGCGCGCCGAGGCTGATGCGCTGTTTCATCGCTACGGCATTACTTTCGCCGTGTATGGCGAGAATGCGGGTACCGAACGGCTGATCCCGTTCGATATCATCCCCCGCATCATCCCGGCCAGCGAATGGCAGACCCTGGCTGCCGGTCTGCGCCAGCGGGTCAAGGCACTGAACCTGTTCATCCGCGATATCTACCACGATCAGGATATCCTCAAGTCGGGCACCGTCCCGGCTGAACAGGTTCTGAATAACGCCCAGTATCGTCGCGTGATGCAGGGGGTGGATGTGGCACGTGACATCTATGCCCACATCGCCGGCGTAGACGTGGTGCGTGCCGGCGCTGGCGAGTACTACGTGCTCGAGGACAATCTGCGCGTCCCCTCTGGCGTGTCCTACATGCTGGAAAACCGCAAGATGATGATGCGGCTGTTCCCGCGTTTGTTCTCGCGCTACAAGGTGGCGCCAGTCGACCGCTATCCTGACATGTTGTTGAACATGCTGCGCAGCGTGGCGCCCACCGGGGTCAGCGATCCGACGGTGGTGGTGATGACGCCAGGCGCATACAACAGCGCGTACTTCGAGCACGCTTTCCTCGCTCAACAGATGGGCGTTGAACTGGTCGAGGGGCAGGACATGTTCGTCAAGGACGAGCAGGTCTTCATGCGGACCACCCAGGGCCCGCAACGGGTGGATGTGATCTATCGCCGGGTGGATGACGATTTTCTTGATCCGCTCGCCTTCCGTCAGGATTCAGTGCTGGGCGTGCCGGGTATCCTCGGCGCCTATCAGGCCGGGCGGGTGACGGTGACCAATGCGATTGGCTCAGGCGTGGCCGACGACAAATCCATCTATCCGTATGTGCCGGAGATGATCCGCTTCTATCTGGGCGAGGAGCCCATTCTGCACAACGTGCCGACCTTCATGTGCCGCAAGAAGGACGACCTGGCCTATGTGCTGGATCATCTCGCCGAACTCGTGGTCAAGGAAGTCCACGGCGCCGGCGGCTACGGCATGCTGGTCGGGCCGGCAGCGACCAGGGCCGAGATCGAGGACTTCCGCAAGATTCTCGAGGCGCATCCTGAGCGCTACATCGCCCAGCCCACGCTGGCGCTGTCGGCATGTCCTACCTTTGTTGAATCCGGCATTGCGCCGCGCCACATCGATCTGCGTCCCTTCGTGTTGTCGGGTGAAGAGATCCAGCTGATCCCTGGAGGACTGACCCGTGTGGCACTGCGCGAGGGCTCGCTGGTGGTGAACTCGTCGCAAGGCGGCGGCACCAAGGATACCTGGGTGCTGGAAGCATAAAGAAAGGCTTGAGGGAGAATCAAAGATGCTGAGCCGTACCGCCGATCACCTGTACTGGATGGCCCGTTACATGGAGCGGGCCGAGAACATCGCGCGCATGCTCGATGTCAATTACCGCATGTCGCTGATGCCGCAGTCGCAGGTCCAGGAAGACCAGGCCTGGGCTGCCACCCTGCGCATCATGGCGCTGGAGGGGGCGTTCCACGAACGTTATGCCGAGATCACTGCCGACAATGTGCTTGATTTCATGATTTTCGATGAAAGCAATCCGTCGAGCATCCGTCGCTGTTTGCTGGCGGCGCGTGAAAATGCCCATGCGGTGCGTGGCACGCTGACGTCCGAACTGTGGGAGACCACCAACGGCACCTGGCTGAAGATGCGCGACTTTACCCGCGAGGAGTTTCAGGACGTGGGGGCGGGTGAGTTCTTCGAATGGGTCAAGTATCGCTCCCATCTGTCGCGCGGCGTCACCATCGGTACCATGCTGCAGGACGATGCGCTGCGTTTCATCCGCATCGGCACCTTTCTGGAGCGGGCCGACAATACGGCACGCATCCTGGATGTCAAATACCAGATCCTGCTGCCGGCGGGCGAGGTCGAAGGGGGCGCGGCTGACTATTATCAATGGAGCGCACTGTTACGTTCCGTCTCGGCGTTCGAGGTTTATCGCAAGGTCTATCGTGACCTGATCACGCCGGCACGTGTGGCCGAGCTGATGCTGCTGCGGGTTGACATGCCGCGCTCGATGGCACGTTGCCTGAAGGAGGTCTATAGCAACCTTCAGCGCATCCGCAATGCGCAATCGGCCGAAACCGAGCGCCAGGCCGGCGAACTTGAAGCGCAGCTGCGTTTTGGCAGGATCGAGGACATCGTACGTGGTGGCCTGCACACCTACACCATGCGCCTGCTCGACCGGGTGCAGGAGCTTGGCAACCGCATCGCTGACGATTTCCTGGTGCCGGTGTCCTGATTCAGGCTGTTGCCTGAGTCGATCGAATGGGGGCGCGATGAGCGTCCCCAACGCGTTTACCAGCCCGGGTTTGCGCGCCTTGCCTCTGAGATCTCGTGGCGGATGCCGCGGTAGTGCTCGAAGCGTCGCGGATTGATGTGGCCTGCTTCGAGTGCCCCAAGCAATGCGCAGCCAGGCTCGGCCTCGTGTCGACAGTCGCGAAACCGGCACTTGCCAAGGTAGGGGCGAAACTCGATGAAGCTCTCGGCAAGATCGTCGGCTGACAGGTGGGCCAGGCCAAAAGCCTGCAGGCCGGGGCTGTCGATCAGCCAGCCGCGGCCCAGTGGGTAGAGGCGGGCGAAGGTGGTCGTGTGCTTGCCACTATCCAGTACGGTGGAGATCTCACGGGTGGCGGCGTCGGCCTCGGGTACCAGTGCGTTGGTCAGCGTGGACTTGCCCATGCCGGATTGCCCGACCAGGATGCTGCGCTGGCCTGACAGCACTGCCATCAAGGGTGCCGCGCCCTGCAGGGCGGAAAGCTCCACCACCTGATAGCCCAGCTGAACGAAGGGCGCCAGCTGGGCGCGTGCGCTGTCCAGACGGGTTGTCAGATCGGCTTTGTTCAGGACGATGATCGGGGTGATGTCCTGACTCTCGGCAGCGGCAATGCAGCGCGAGATCAGCATGTCGGAAAAACCCGGTTCGGTCGCCACGACAATGGCGATATGACTCAGATTGGCGGCAATCAGCTTTTCGCGAAAGGCGTCCGATCGCCAGAGCAGGTTGCGTCGCGGGTGCAGATGCTCGATGACGCCCTGGTTGTCACCGCCGGGCGCAACGTCTACCTCGTCGCCGCAGGCATAGCTGCTTTTCTTGCCGCGGGTGTAACAGCGCAGGGTGCCTTCCGTGGTCAGCACCTCATAGTGTCGCCCGAAGGCGGCAATGATGGTGCCGGCAAGGGTGTGGGTTTGCTTGCCGGTCCGGTGCCTGCTGGCTTGAGGTGCGCTCACTTGAATTTGTAGAAGTGCTTGTTGAGGTAGCCGGCGAGATTGTTCTCGTCCTCGGGGAAGAGGTCGAGGTTGAGCATGGTGGTACAGGCAGTCAGCTGCTGGCTGAGCGCGCTTGGGCTGGAGACGCGGCGATCGACCCGGGTGTAGATGTCCGAGCCCCCTTCACCACCATACTTGCGCGCATGACAGGCGATGCACATTTTCTCGTGATTCTCGTGCGCAGCTTTCAGGTCAGCATCGGGGAAGGGGTTTGCCATTACCGGAAAGCTGGCCAGCAACAGCGCCGCACTGGATGCGAGGTTCCAGGTCTTCATGTCTTCCTCCTGTTGATTGTCATGTCGTGACGGCCTGCAGCCTTGCAATGCGCAGTGCAGCCGGGGGGTGAGAGTCAAAAAAACTGGAGTAGACCGGGTCCGGTGTCAGCGTGGACGCATTGTCGCGGTAAAGCTTGACCAGGGCCCCGACAAGGTCGTCCGCGCGGGTGTGCTTGGCCGCGTAGGCGTCAGCCTCGAACTCATGGCGTCGCGACCAGTGGCTGAACAATGGGGTCAGCAGAAAGGTGAAGTAGGGCAGGATCAGGAAGAACAGCGCGAGTCCAGCTGCCGTGCCTGGGGTGTCGACGCCCAGTCCGGCAAAGAACCCAGGCTGCTGCAGCAGGCCGCCCAGTACCGCGAACATCAGCAGGCTGACCGGGGCGAGTACGGCAAGGCGCTTGATGATGTGCTTGTGGTGAAAATGGCCAAGCTCATGCGCCAGCACGGCTTCGACCTCGGCGGGGGCGAGTGTGTCGAGCAAGGTGTCGAAAAAGACGATGCGCTTTGCCGCACCAAAGCCGGTGAAGTAGGCATTGCCATGCGCCGAACGGCGAGAGCCATCCATCACGAACAAGCCCTTGGCACGAAAACCGCAGCGCTGCAGCAAGGCTTCGACCCGGGATTTCAGCGCCACGTCCTGCAGTGGGCTGAAAGTGTTGAACAAGGGGGCAATGAAGGTTGGCCAGATCAGCATCACCAGCAAGTTGAACGTCAGCCATGCCGCCCACACCCAGAGCCACCAGTACTCGCCCATGGCCTCCATCAGCCAAAGGACACCGGCCAGCAAGGGCAGGCCGATGATCGCGGCAAGCAGGGACTGCTTGACCAGGTCGCTGACAAACAGTGCGGGGGTCATGCGGTTGAAGCCAAACCGCTTTTCCAGGGAAAAGGTTCGATATAGCCCGAAGGGCAGGTCGATTGCCCAGCCGGCGGCCCCCAGCAGCGCCAGCAACGCGACGCCATGCAGCAGTGTACCGGAATCGAATGCCGCGGCTGCAAGCCCGGACAGCCACTGCAGCCCGCCACCCAGGGTCAGCAGCAGGACGAATGCGGCCCCCACAGCCATGTCGATCAGACCAAGATGCATGCGTGCAACGGTGTAGTCCGCTGCGCGTTGATGCGCTTGAAGACCGATGACGTCGGAGAAGGCGGTGGGTACGGTGTCACGACATGCACGGACATGACGAATCTGGCGACGCATCAACAAACTGCGCAAGCCGAGCGTGGCGGTCAGTGCAATCAGGAATGCCGAGGCAAACAGCGCAGGAGACATACGGAAAAGCCGAAAGAGAGTGAGCAACCGATCTGTGACACAATCCGGGGCGGTATTGTTTCGCCCTGATCGGGGACGCAAGGGATTTTCTGGCTGCGCGCTACGCAGTCAGGTAACAACGAAAGGCTAGAGGATTATGGCACAGGATCAGAACCACCTGATATGGCTCGACATGGAGATGACGGGCCTCGAACCGGATCGCGACCGCATCATCGAGATTGCGCTCTTGGTGACCGACAGCGCATTGCAGACTGTCGCCAGCGCACCCGTGATCGTCGTGCATCAGCCCGATGAGGTGCTCGATGCGATGGACGACTGGAACAAGAACACCCATGGCAAATCCGGCCTGATCGACCGCGTTCGCGCATCCACGGTGTCCGAAGCCGAGGCGGAGGCGCAGATGCTGGCCTTCATGCAGGAATGGGTGCCCGAGCGGACTTCGCCGATGTGTGGCAATTCGATCGGACAGGACCGTCGCTTCCTGGCGCGCTACATGCCGCGTTTCGAGGCCTGGTTCCATTACCGCAACCTGGATGTATCGACACTCAAGGAGCTTGCCCGGCGGTGGAATCCCGAAGTCTATAAGGGAGTGAAGAAGTCAGGGGCGCATACCGCGCTGGCTGACATCGAGGAGTCGATTGCCGAATTGCGTCATTACCGCGATCACTTCCTGCGCCTGCCCTGATCTGGGCGCGCGGTTTGAGCGGTCATGCTGGCCGGCGGGGAGCGTCAAATATCGGGTGTCCCGATTGAAGCGTGCGCTCCCCTTCTTGTCCTGGATCGGACGCTGACGCCAGGATAGTCGGTGAGGCTTCAGTCACGATCGCTGCGCAGGTAGAGCTGGAATATCTCCAGTTCCTTGCCGCCTCCCCGGCGGAATTCCCATAGGGTCTGCCATGCCTCTGATTCTTCTGGTGGATTGTCCCGCCGGTCGGCGTAAATCAGCAGCAGGCGGCAGGGGGTGGTGCCGTCACGTGTGACTGCGGGGCGGATGCCCACATAGTAGTCCAAGGTGCTGCGCACCCCATCCGGCAGGCCGGTGGTGGCAATGCACTCGGCCTGGTGCGGTTCAAGGGCTTGCTGCAGCGACTCCATTGCTGAGCGATAGCTGCGGCCATAGTCGAACCATGGCATCAGCAATACCACTGCGAGACTCCACAGCATCGTCATGCCCATGGCCCAGTTGGCGGCTGCGCGACTTGGGGTGCGCGGCAGCTTCCAGATCAGCAGGGCCCAAAGCAGGCAAATGGCAATGCCGAGGATGGGTTGAAGCGGATCGCCCGGGAAGTTGAACGATGGGCTGATGCGCGCGATGTGACGCGCCAGACCTGGTGGCCAGGCATAGGCCTGCGCTGTCCAGGCAATCCAGACGAGGATGGCGAACACGGCAAAGCTCATCATGGCGAACCAGTCGAGCGCATTGGCTGCACCGCGCCGCAGGGTTGGCATGCCGCCGGCCGCCAGCAGCGCAACGGGGGGCAGCAGGGGCAGTGCCGCTGTCGGAGAGGTATCGCCGCTGAGAATCAACAGTCCGAGCGAAATCAGCAACGACAGCAGGGGCAGGGCCCAGCGCAGTTCGATCAGTCGTTTGCGTGCGCGCCACAGTGCCCATAGTGCAATGGGCCACAGCGGCCAGGTGAACCAGCTGAGCAATTCCAGCAGACGTGGAAGCTCTGCCAGTGAGATGCTGCGAAACGTCAGGTCATGCCATTCCGATCGCAACCAGAGTGACAGCATTTCGGGCTCGGCCAGATGCAGGGCCAGAGGCCATGCAGCAGCCAGAATGGCCGCCAGACTCAGTCCCGCAAGCAGGCTGCCGCTGGCGCGAGGTGTGCGGCACTCCGGGCAACTGGTCATCACCAGGACGAATAGCGGCAAGGTCATCAATAGCCCGGGCAGGCCGCCAGCAAGCAAGGCAAGTGCGCTGCCGAGACCCGCTTGCAGGCTGCCGCCGACCGGCTGCTGGATGACGCGCGACAGTCCGTTCAGCACCAGCGCGAGCATGGCCATCAGCGCGATCAGGGGTTGGGTTTCGTGGGCGTGCAGCACGAGGCCGAGACTACCCAGTGTCAGCAGGGCTGCGGGCGTGCGCGCGGGGCGGCCGTACAAACGTTCTGCTGCACGTGCTGTCCAGTACACCGCCATGGCGGTGAAGGCTGCACTGGCCAGGCGCGCACCGTCATGTGCCGGAAGCAGGCTGGCCGTAAGTTTTGCAAGCAGGGCCCCAAGCCAGTAATAAAGCGGCGGAAAGTCGGGGTGAGGTAGTCCGCCAATCGCCGGGAACAGCAGGTCCTGTCCCTGCAGCATGGCGTAGATGGGGCCAAAATAGCGGGCATCGTCTCCACGCCAGGGCTCGTGCCCGGTCAGGCCGGTAAGCAGATAGAAGCCGACCAGCAGGCTCAGGCCCAGGGTGCCGTAGACGCGGCGTTCGAGCGGTGAGGGAATATGGGGGTCGCGGGGCATGCGCGGTGTTTATTTTAGGCAGTGGCGGATTTGACTCCGCGGAGCGTGCATTGTATCGGTGTCGATGCTTCGAGGGTTCCTGGTTGCGGGCGAGTGACCGCATTTACCGGGCTTGGTGCAAGCTTGCGTGGGGTGGAGGCAACACAGCAGGCAACAAAAAAGGCAGCCAGGGCTGCCTTCTTGTCTGTGCGTGCGCTGTAGCGTGATGTGGCGCTGCGTGCCCCGGAAGGGCTTAGCCGCGTTGCACGTTGCCGTACTTCTGGCGGAAGCGTTCGACGCGGCCGGCGGTATCGACGATCTTCTGCTTGCCGGTGTAGAACGGATGGCAGGCGGCACACACTTCAACGTGCAGTTCCGGCTTGCCGATGGTCGAGCGGGTCACGAAAACGTTGCCGCAGGAGCAGGTCACGTTCACGTCTTTGTAATTGGGATGGATGTCCGCTTTCATGTCAGATCCTGAGTACGGCGGGTGGAGGTTGTGACCACCCTAAATTGAAAACACGCAATTATCCCGGAGTGTATGGATTCTGGCAAGCGTGACAGTGCGTTCAATCGATTACAATGCTGCGCTTTCCTTGTTCCGGCCCTAAGAGGTTGCCTTGCGCCTGTTGCTCGCACCGATGGAAGGTTTGCTCGACGATGTGTTGCGTGCCGTGCTGAGTCGCATCGGTGGCTATGATTTTGCAGTCAGCGAGTTCGTGCGGGTGACTGATACGGTACTGCCGCATCGCTGTTTTCGTCGCATTGTGCCCGAGTTGATCCATGGGAGCCGGGCGGTGGGCGGCATGCCGGTACGGGTGCAGTTGCTCGGTTCCGACCCGCAGGCGCTGGCCGATAACGCGGCTCATCTTGCAGCGCTTGCTCCAGCCGCGGTGGATCTGAATTTCGGCTGTCCGGCGCCAACGGTCAACCGCCACCGTGGTGGCGCGGTGCTGCTCGACGAACCGGAACTACTGCATGCGATCGCCCGCGCGGTGCGAAAGGCCTTGCCGCCCGAGCTGGCGCTGACGGCAAAGATGCGTCTTGGGGTGGCCGACAAGGGGCGTGCGCTGGAGTGCGCGCAGGCCTTGTCTGACGGAGGGGTTTCGGAATTGGTGGTGCACGCGCGGACCAAGGTCGAGGGCTATCGTCCGCCGGCGCATTGGGAGTGGGTTGGCCTGATTGCCGATATGGTGCCGGTGCCGGTGGTGGCCAATGGCGAGGTGTGGACCCGTGAAGACTGGCTGCGCTGTCGGGCAGTGTCCGGGGTGGCCGATGTGATGCTGGGACGCGGTGCGGTGAGTGATCCTTTCCTGGCACGACGGATTCGGGCCGAGGCGGTGGATGACGAGTTGGTCAGGGCTGCCGAGTGGGCCAGCCTGCTGCCTCTCCTTGCAGAGTTCCGTGATCGGGTGGTTGCCAAGGTGGTCGGGAAACATGTGGCCGGTCGCATCAAGCAGTGGTGCAACCTGCTGCGTCGACGGTATGCCCAGGCCGAGGCCTTGTATCAGGATTTGCGGCCACTGAGCGCGCTGGTCGATATTGATCAGGTGCTGACGCGGCACGGTGCCGTGGCCGTAGCCGACCGAATGGCAGCATGAGAGGGATGACAACTTGAGTTACGCGAATTCCAGCATTCCCACGAGTGCGCAGCAGGATGTGCACGAGCGTCTGGCAGAGTGCGTTCGGCGTCATGTGGAGCAGCCTTTTCGTAAGCCTTTCAATGACTATAACAGGGCGGCGTTCGATGCCAGCCTGGCGGGTTGGGACGGCAAGGCGCCGCTATTGCTCGATGCGGGCTGCGGTGTCGGGCACAGCACCATCCAACTGGCACGCGCTTATCCGGATCATTGGGTGATAGGGGTGGATCAGTCCGAGGACAGGTTGTCCCGACGCAAACCGTATCCGGATGCCCTGCTGCCGAAGAATATGGTGTTTGTACGCGCTGATCTGGTTGACTATTGGCGGCTCCTGGATGCCGCAGGGTTGCGGCTCGCCCGGCATTACATCCTGTATCCCAATCCCTGGCCTAAGATCGGTCACCTGGCGCGGCGCTGGCACGCTCATCCCGTGTTCCCTACGGTGCCTCGTCTGGGCGGTGTGCTGGAATGCCGCAGTAACTGGTCAGTCTATATCGCCGAGTTTGCAACCGCACTGACCCAGTTGCTGGGGCATCCAGTGCCGTGGGAGCCTTTCGAGGCTCCGGTGCCGCTGACTCCATTCGAACGCAAGTACCGTGATTCGGGTCAGACACTGTATCGTCTTGCCCTGGATCTGGACGCGGTGTGCCATGAGGCTGCCAAGACCTGAACGTCTTGTGCGCCGCGAGTCTGGCCGTAGTAAATGGCCCATTGAAATACCCTGGAGAATCACATGACGACCGATGCTGGCAATCCGCACCTGATGCGCGACGAGGATTTCGAAGCCCTGGAGGAGATCCTGACTTCGGATGTGGTCCCCGAGGATTGCATGGACCTGGAGATGCTCGACGGCTTTCTGGCAGGTGTGCTGATCTCACCGCAGCCGATTGCGGTTGAACGCTGGCTGCCTGCGGTTTGGTCCGCACATGAAGATGGCGTGAGTTTTGGCTCGGGCAGTGGTGTGCAGCGTGCAATCCGTCTGGTCCTCTCGTACTACAACGAGATGTCCACAACCCTGGGGCTGGACGAGGATGACGAGACGTGTTGGGAGCCGTTCTGCTTTGCGATTACCGATGGTGACACCATCCAGTTGGGGGATGAATGGGTAGAAGGTTTCACCCAGGGGCTCGATTTGTGGCGCAAGGACTGGCACGCGGGTTTGCCAGATGAGGCTGTCGAAGCGGTGAGGGAGACGCTCGTTACGGTGCTTGCCCCGTGGCAGGCGGACGATGCCGCCCAGGCGGATGACGAGACCCGTCTTGGGTGGCTGGCCGCTGTGGGCGAGGCGGCCAATGACATCTTCTCGCACTGGCGCGACCTCGACCTGCCCGCGCCGGTGCCGGTTGCTGTGGAGCTACCGCCGGGCCCGGGTGCAGCCGGGCCCGGACGCAATGAGCCGTGCCCGTGCGGCAGCGGCAAGAAGTTCAAGAAGTGCTGTGGGGCAGGCACGGAATGATTACGGTACCGACTGTTTAGCAGCGTTGGGTTGGCGCGATGGCTGAAGATCATTGCACCCGCTGCGGTGCCTGTTGTGCGTCGTTTCGGGTGGACTTTCATGTGTCGGAGCTCGCCGACGGGCAGACTGGGGCGGGCGTGCCTGCGACACTGTGCGTGCCGGTGACGGCGACCTTGATGCGGATGAAAGGCACGGATGGGGGGCCTCCAAGGTGTATTGCCCTGGCTGGCGAGATCGGACAGGCAGTGCGCTGCACCATTTATGCCGACCGGCCATCCCCGTGCCGAGATTTCGCCCCTTACGCCGCCTTGGGGATCGGCGAGGATGGGTGCGACCGTGCGCGCAGGAAACATGGCATGCAGGCCTTGGGTGCCTGATTGAAATGTTTGTGCAAAATATATTTAAGGTATTGAATTAAAAGAATAAAAAACACTTGCGCGGCGGCGTGCAAAGATTAGAATCCGCGCGCCGGTGATGTGGCGCCCGAAAGGCGCATGGGGAGCAGGCTTGCTGCACCCGGACGAACAGCCGGTGCGTGTTCCGTCTGGGACATGCGTACTCGCTGACGGCCCGCCATGGAATCCTTCAACCCCTGCCTTGATTGCGGTATCTGCTGTACCCACTTCCGTATTTCATTTTACTGGGGCGAGTCCGACGAGGCGCCAGGTGGGTTCGTCCCTGCAGCACTGACCGAGAAGCTGACACCCTTTCGTAGTTGCATGAAAGGCAGCAATGACGTGCCCCGGCGCTGTATCGCGCTGCAGGGGGTGGTGGGTGAGCAGGTGGCCTGCAGCATTTATGAGCACCGGCCGACGCCCTGTCGTGAATTTCCGGTGTACTTCGACAACGGACGGCCAAATCCCAAGTGCGATGAGTTGCGCGCCGGCATTGGCTTGCCTCCGCTGCCGGACCCGCACCCCATGGGCTGCGGGCTGGCCTGAGCCGGAGCGCCGCCGCGGGGGCGTCGATGCCCGCGGTTTAGCGGGAGGGCTGACCGGTGGCCACGCGTTGCAGCAGGGCGAGTGGGCCGATTGTGCGCAGATGCTCGATCTGTTGATGTTCCCGCACGAACAGCGAGCCGGCGAATCCGAGTGCATTCACCGAGATTCCGTCACACTTTTCCTGACTGCGGGGGACCACTGTCATCCACTCCCGGGTGACCAGCAGGTTGTAAGGCGGCATGGGGTCAGTGACGGGCTGCAGGTCGAGCGCGTCGCAGGCATTGCGATAGCTCGTTTCCAGCCATGCTGCAGCGGTATCCACAGATGACCAGCAGCCGGCAGGCAAGGGGGTGCGGAGTTGGCGCCAGGGCAGCTGGCTGGCGTCGTAATGGTTTGACGGGATTGCAGCAAGCGTGTGCAGATCCGTTTTGGCCGGAACCCATTGAAGATGTTTGTGGCTTTGACTGGCGCCGGCCACTTGCCCCCCATTGTAGAAACCGAGCCCGCCGTGTGCCTGCATGACATATGCCAGCGCGGTGAAGTCGGTCAGGGTCAGCGGAGCGGTCTGAGCCTCGAAGTCGCGGGTAATGATCAGCAGGTGACGTTCGATGACCGGGTATTTGTTGAGGACGGCGAGATGCCTGGGTCCGAGCGATGCAACGGTAAGGTCAGGGTCCGGTGGCAGGAAGGGGTTGAACCCTGGGCGCTTGCGGGTGACCGCGTCGACGCGGGCTGCGTCCTTGAGGGCGAGGGACGAGACCCAACGTACCGAGAAATCGAAGCCGTTCTGGTGCAGGACGGTTCTTTCGGTATGGATGGGCTGCAGCGCGCCGTTGGCCATGGCCTGGGCGATGGTTCGGTCGGTCTGTTCGAGCAGGTCGGGGGCCGGACTGTTCATCGAGTAAGGTGGCAGGACGGGAGTCCGTCATTGTGACATGATCGCTCCCGTGTTCCATACCGATCTGAACGGCATTGCAATCCGTATGGCATCCGCGCTGATGGTTTGGGTGTCGTTGCGATCGACCGTTGTTGGGCGGAAATCAATCTAAAGGTAAGAATCGTGAATCGTTCGAGTTTTGCTGTGCGCGGTGAGTTCATTCAGCTGGACCAGTTGTTGAAGGCGGCCAACCTGGTCAGCTCGGGCGGCGAGGCGCACGCTGCAGTCGAGGCTGGCCTGGTCCGGGTCGATGGTCAGCCCGAGTCGCGCAAACGGGCAAAATTGCGACCCGGGCAGTGGGTGGAGTTTGGTGCGGAGCGGGTGGATCTGATCCCGCCTCAGGCGGGTGACTGAGGTCGATTGGCGACGTGAGGAGCCGGCTTCGTCGCTAGCGGTGGCCGCGCTCTCAAGGCAGTTGGCGGGTGCTTCGGGCCTGCCGCTTGCGTGAGAGTTTTTCCCAGAACCATCCGCCGGGCAGATCTTCGCCGGTCAGCAGGTAGTTGAGTGCGTGTTCGTTGGCGATGTTCAGACCAAAACTGGCGCGGGCGCCTGGACGGCCGACCAGCAGTAGTTCATCTCCCGGACGGACGGGTGTGCTGCCAAGCGGAACCATCAGATGGTCGTCGTCGTCCCGGTCCAGGAACAATACTTCACAGGCGAGAAACTCGTGCCGGTTGGCGTGTGAGCGGAGCAAGCGATCCAGGGTAATGGTTTCGCCCCGCATCAGGCGGCGGTAGAGCGCGGGTGCGCGGCTGAGGTTGATGCGTTCGCTCCACACTTCGGGGACATCCCATCCCAGCCGTCGGGTCATGCGTTCGAGCAGCCAGGCACACCATTCTTCGTCCATCTGCCTGATCTGATCGAGGAACGGCGTCAGCAGCGGCGTACTCAGGATGGCCAGGCACTCGTGGGCGATGATCTCGCTGGGCACCACGGTGATGTCCGAGCTGTAAGCCTGAAACAGCGCCCGGTTGGTGTAGTGGTTCTGCCGCACGATGACGAAGAGCTTGCGATTGAGCTCACGCGCGGTGACCGCGATCGACAGGTTGTCCACATCGGAACTGGTGCCGGCGACAATGCCGACCGCCTCGCGGATGCCGGCCTCTTCCAGCGCCGCAGCGCCGGTACCGTCGCCTTGCACCCAGCGATGCGAAATGTCCTCTGGCGGACGACGATCGATGATGGTGACCGGTACCGATTCGGCATCCATGGCATCGACCATCAACCGACCAAATCGACCATGGCCGCACAGGATCCAGTGTCCGCGCGGGGGGTCTCGGTGGCGTTCGAATGTGGTGCCTGGCAGCCCGGTGAGCCAGCCCAGCAGCTTCCAGGCTGCGGGGGTGTGCAGCGCCAGCGCCAGGGTGTCACCAAATTTTTCAAACGGATTGATGATGTGGCGGGTACCGAAGGAGGCCATGTTTGCCGCGGTATCGCGGGTCTCGGCGCGTGCCAGGGTAGGGAGTCGCGGGGCAAGCAGTCGGGCAGCAATCGAGATCGCCAGATTGGCCGAGTCGTCGTTGGTCAGTGCGATGATGCCGATGCAGCTGGGGTGAGTGAGCCCGGCGTACTGCAGGGTCTCCGGGTTGCTGGCATCTGCTGCGATGGCGGGTACGTCGGCAGCATAGCTGTGCAGATCGATCTCGCCGACCTTGCTTTCGTCTTTTTCGATGACCACTGCGCGCAGGCCCTGGCGGTCCAGTGCCTGACAGATCAGGCGGCCGGTTTCGCCATAGCCGCACACCAGGTAGAAGGGCTCACCCAGTCGCCGCACGTTGCGGACAAAACGCTGCATGGCAATGGCCTGTTGCAGGCTGCGGTCGGCCAGTAGTGCGAAGACCGTACCCAGGGTGTAGGCCCAGCCGATCACCGACATGTAGATGCAGAACAGCACCCACAGCCGCTGCTGGTCGGAGAAGGCGTAGGGAATTTCCCCAAAACCGATGGTAGTGGCGGTGTAGCTGATGAAATAGAACGCGTGGAAGAAGCTCAGGTAATGCGTTCGGCCCTCATCATCGACACCGGGTGTCAGGGTGAGGCCAAGCACCGAGATGCTGACGATGACGATCAGCAGGATCAGCGGCGCCCGCAGGCGACGCATGATCATGAAGAAGACGCTGTGATGGCGTGCCAGCGGGGCGTTCAGAGGTGGCTGCATCAGCGCCGTTGCATGATGGTTTCGGCAATCAGGATGACCACCGAGACAACGTTGGCGAACAAGGCGCCGCCTGACAGCGATACCACCCGTGCGGTCATCTCGCCGGTCAGACCGTCGGCGGTGATGTGTGCCGCATAGCCCCAGACCATTGCCGCCGCGATCAGCTGCAGGTCAGCCACCAGGCTGGTTGCGAGGTGAATGGCGCCGATCTGGGTGCGATCGCCGAACTTGAGCATGGTCGCGATCAGGCTGACCACGAGTGCGGCGAACAATTCGTAGATGTCATGATGGCCGGGGTTGTCTATGTCGCCGACGAAGAAGCCGAAGTTCAGCGTTGCGGCCAGCAGGATGAAGAATCCGAAGATGACTTTTTCGAGGTTCATGTAGGGTGCTCGGGTTGGGGCGGGCTGAATCGCAGTGGGCAATGCAAAGTATGCCAGTTTGGCTCGGGACTGGCTTATGGAAGGGGGCTGTCAGGGCGTGCCCTCGTCACCGTTTCCTTCATGAATGTCCCCATCGACGTAGTACCACAGCCCATGTTCGCGGACAAACCGGCTGGTTTCATGCAGGCGTTGAGCGCGGCCGCCAATTCGATAGCGGGCAACGAATTCCACTTCGGCGTGATCGGCATCCAGTGGGCGATGCGCGCGCACCTGCAGGCCGATCCATTTCGGTGGTGAGGTGTCGAACAACGGGGGCTGAGGGCGACTCGAGGGGTGCCAGCTGGCCAGCAGATAGGCTTCGTCCTTCAGGGTGAAGGCGGTGTAACGGGCGCGCATCAGTGCTTCGGCCGAAGGTGCAGGCTGTTGCCCATTGATGATGGGCAGGCAGCAGTGGGCTGCGGATTTACCGGAGTTGCACGGGCAGGGTGGATTTTTCATACTGATGCGCTGGGTTCGAGAAAACGGTCGGGCTCCAGATTTTGCCGCAAACCTTACGTGCACGTTGAACGAGCTCGGGTATCCTCCCGTGCGCAGCGATTTGCATAGACCATGAGTGTCCGGATGAAGGCAGAAACCCAGCACCGCATCAAGAATACCCGTCGTTACCTCATCGTGGGCGTGCTGACCGCTGCGCCGCTGTGGGTCACCTGGCTGGTGTTCGATTTCATTTTTTCGCAGCTGTCCAAGCTGGGCACACCCTGGGTGGTTGGCCTGTCCCGCGCGGTACGGCGGACGTGGCCATCGGCGGCGGATTTCCTGCTGCTGCCCTGGTTTCAGTCGCTGTTGGGCGTGGTGATCACCCTGCTGGTGTTCTACGTGCTTGGCTGGCTGGCGACACAGGTGATTGGCCAGCGTGTCATTGGCTGGCTGGAACGTCTGGTGCACCGCATTCCGCTGGTTGCTGCCATCTACGGCGGCACCAAGCGCTTCCTGTCTGCGGTCAAGGAGAAGCCTTCGGGCGTGCAGCGTGTGGTGCTGATCGAGTTTCCATCATCTAGCATGAAGGCGGTTGGTTTCGTGACCCGGGTGATCAAGGATGAGGTCAGCGGCGAGGAGCTTGCCGCAGTCTACGTGCCCACTTCACCCAATCCGACTTCGGGATACATCGAAATCGTACCGGTCTCGCAGGTGGTATCGACTGACTGGACCATGGACGAGGCAATGAGCTTCGTCATGACCGGTGGAGCGACCTCGCCGGACCGCATCCGCTACCGCAATCCAACATCAAATGCGCAGCAGACAGCGCAGGATGCAAGTGCTGGGGCAGTAGCCGAGTCCTGAGTTCCGTGTGGGCTGGCGTGCCTTGCCTGCTTGCCGTCCGGCGGGCAGGGACCCGCTTTGTGGCCTATGCTTGAACGGTGTGCAAAGAGTAGAATCCAGAGGCTGCGACAGCTGAAAATCGTCACCTTGTGTTGCGCTGCACCGCAAGTCTTATAAAAGACATATAATCTGTTCCGATCCGCACGGGAGAACCCCGTCCGGAGCCCCTGCCAACGTCACAAAACTGGAAGGAATCCGCCGTGCTTGAAGCCTACCGTGCCCATGTCGCCGAGCGTGCCGCCCTCGGTATCCCGCCGCTGCCCCTGAACAAGCAGCAAACCGCCGAGCTGGTCGACCTGCTCAAGAACCCGCCCGCTGGCGAGGAAGCCTTCCTCGTCGAACTGCTCACCTACCGTGTTCCCGCCGGTGTGGATGATGCCGCCAAGGTCAAGGCCGAGTTTCTGGCCAAGGTCGCCAAGGGTGACGAAGCCTGTGGTCTGGTGTCGCGTGCCAAGGCGACCGAACTGCTGGGCACCATGCTGGGTGGCTTCAACATCAAGCCGATGATCGATCTGCTGGCTGACGGCGAAGTGGGTGCCGTTGCTGCCGAGGGTCTGAAAAAGACCCTGTTGATGTTCGACTACTTCCACGACGTCAAGGATCTTGCCGCTGGCGGTAACGCCAATGCCAAGGCCGTGATGCAGTCGTGGGCCGACGCCGAGTGGTTCACCAGCCGTCCGGAAGTGCCCGCCTCGCAGAAGCTGACCGTGTTCAAGGTCACCGGCGAAACCAATACCGATGACCTGTCTCCGGCGCCGGATGCCTGGTCGCGTCCTGACATCCCGCTGCATGCGCTGGCCATGCTGAAGAACCCGCGCCCGGGCATCACCCCGGAAGAAGCCGGTGTTCGTGGTCCGGTCAAGTTCCTGGAGGAGCTGCGTGCCAAGGGCAACCTCGTCGCCTACGTCGGTGACGTGGTGGGTACCGGTTCCTCGCGCAAGTCCGCCACCAACTCGGTGCTGTGGTTCACTGGCGAAGACATCCCGTTCGTGCCGAACAAGCGCTTCGGTGGTGTGTGCCTGGGCTCCAAGATCGCCCCGATCTTCTTCAACACCATGGAAGATGCCGGTGCGCTGCCGATCGAGATCGATTGCGGCCAACTCGACATGGGTGACGAGATCGAACTCAAGGTCGACCAGGCGACCGGCAAGGTCAGTGCGCTCAAGAACGGCGCCGTCGTGGCCGAATCGCAACTCAAGACCCTGGTGATCCTCGACGAAGTACGTGCCGGCGGCCGCATTCCGTTGATCATCGGTCGTGGTCTCACCACCAAGGCGCGTGAAGCGCTGGGCCTGCCGCCCTCCACCCTGTTCCGCCTGCCGCAGAATCCCGCCGACACTGGCAAGGGTTTCTCGCTGGCTCAGAAGATGGTTGGCCGTGCTTGCGGTCTGCCGGAAGGTCAGGGTATCCGTCCGGGCACCTACTGCGAACCCAAGATGACCACCGTCGGCAGCCAGGACACCACCGGCCCGATGACCCGTGACGAACTCAAGGATCTGGCTTGCCTCGGCTTCTCGGCCGATCTTGTGATGCAGTCCTTCTGCCATACCGCGGCCTATCCGAAGCTGGTCGACGTGCGCATGCACCGCGAGCTGCCGAGCTTCATCAGCACCCGTGGTGGCGTGTCGCTGCGCCCGGGCGATGGCGTGATCCATTCGTGGCTCAACCGCCTGCTGCTGCCCGATACCGTCGGTACGGGCGGCGACAGCCACACCCGCTTCCCGATCGGCATTTCCTTCCCGGCCGGCTCCGGTCTGGTCGCCTTTGCCGCGGCCACCGGCGTGATGCCGCTGGACATGCCGGAGTCGGTGCTGGTGCGCTTCAAGGGTACGATGCAGCCGGGCGTCACCCTGCGTGACCTGGTCAACGCCATTCCGCTGTATGCCATCCGCCAGGGCCTGCTGACCGTCGAGAAGAAGGGCAAGAAGAACATCTTCTCCGGCCGCATCCTCGAGATCGAAGGTCTGCCGGATCTGAAGGTCGAACAGGCTTTCGAACTGACCGACGCCTCGGCCGAGCGCTCTGCCGCAGGTTGTACCGTGCATCTGAACAAGGCGCCGATCGTCGAGTACATGAACTCGAACATCACGCTGATGAAGTGGATGATCGCCAACGGCTACGAAGACAAGCGCACCCTGGGTCGTCGTATCAAGGCCATGGAAGACTGGATCGCCAATGGCGAGTTGCTGTCGGGTGATGCCGATGCCGATTACGCCGCCGTGATCGAGATCGACCTCGCCGACATCAAGGAGCCGATCGTTGCCTGCCCGAACGATCCGGATGACGTCAAGCTGCTGTCCGAAGTCGCCGGCGACAAGATCGACGAAGTCTTCATTGGCTCGTGCATGACCAACATCGGTCACTTCCGCGCTGCGGGCAAGGTGCTCGATGGCAAGACCGACATCCCGACCCGCCTGTGGATCGCACCGCCTACCAAGATGGACGCGATGATCCTCAACGAGGAAGGCTATTACGGCGTGCTCGGCAAGTCCGGCGCCCGTATGGAAATGCCGGGCTGCTCGCTGTGCATGGGTAACCAGGCGCAGATTCGCAAGGGCAGTACTGCAATGTCGACCTCGACCCGTAACTTCCCGAACCGTCTGGGCATCGATACCCGCGTATACCTGGGCTCGGCTGAACTGGCCGCAGTGTGTGCGCTGATGGGCAAGATCCCCTCGGTCGAGGAGTACATGGCGCAGGTGGAAGTGGTCAACAAGAAGGCTGCCGACATCTACCGCTACATGAACTTCGATCAGATCGAAGAGTTCAAGAGCGTGGCTGACACGGTCACCGTCTGAGCTTGATGGCTTGAGGCGCTGAAAGGCCCTCGCCGCGGCAGTAGAACGCCCTCGTCCGGAAGTCCGGCGGGGGCGTTCTTGTTTTTCGGTGCGTCATTGAGTGCCGTGGAATTGCTGATTTTGGGGAACGGCAATCGCGAATGGCACTCCCACTGTCATTCCGACCAACAGGAGCTTTCATGACTAACTCGTCGAGTCGCAAGCCAGTCTCCATCGTCCTATTGCTGCTCGTTATTGCGGTAGCCGTCCTGGGATGGCTGCAATTGCGATCGCCGGAGTCCGCTCCACCGGTTGCCGCATCAGCGCCTCCGGTGCCCGAGGTAGCTGCAGGCGGCAGCGTTGAACCGGCGACCCGTCATCCGGTGGAAGCCCTGGCGCCCTTGCTTGAGTCACAGGGCGTGCAGGATGCCTTGGCCGAGATGCCGTCGGTGGTGGAGCCCGCGCCCGAACTGGGCAATAGCGATGTGTTGATGTTGAGCGTGCTCGAGCGTCTGGTGGGTGCGGACGGTCTGGGGCAGTTCATCGTGCGTGATTTTGTACGTCGTATCGTTGTTACTGTCGATAACCTGCCGGGCGAGCGTCTGCCGCTGGCCCGATCGCCTGTCCAGCTTGCACCGGGCAACTTTCTGGTCAGCGGTGATGATGGCGAGCGCCATATCGCCGCCGACAACGCAGCACGTTATGCCGGGTATCTGACCTTGGCGGAGCGGATCGACAGTGCCCGCCTGGTTGCAGCCTACGCACGGCTTTATCCGCTGTTTCAGGCAGCCTACGACGAACTGGGCTATCCGGATGCCTACTTCAACGATCGTCTGGTTGCGGTGATCGATCACATGCTGGCAGCGCCGGCAGCAGAGGAGCCGATACGCGTCGTGCAGCCGAAGATTCGTTACCAGTTTGCCGCGCCTGAACTGGAGGCTCGTTCAGCCGGGCACAAGATCATGCTTCGGATCGGTGCCGACAATGCTCAGCGGGTGAAGGCGAAGCTGGGTGAGATTCGCGGCTTGCTGGTTGGCACTACGATGCCTGGCGTACGCTGACACTCGGTCGAGGCGCTGCGTGTCTTTATGAAAATCTGAGTATTCCTGCAAGGTCGATTTAGCAAGCGGCAGTCGTCCGTGTGCCCATACTCCCTCCACGTCGAGTCGCCAGCGAAAGGGGCTCGATGAATTGACCAGACTTGCGGGAGTATTCAATGATCAAAACAACAATGGCCAGCGTCATCATCATGTTCGGCGTGATAGGCAGCAGTTGGGCAGGACAATCGTCCGTCGGGGCCAGTTCGGCAGTTGAGCGTGGGCGCTATCTGGTGCAGATCGCTGGCTGTAATGATTGCCACACCCCCAGCTATGCAGCAACGGATGGCAAGGTGCCCGAGGTGGATTGGTTGACGGGCGATCATCTGGGGTGGCGGGGCGCTTGGGGAACGACCTACCCGGCCAATCTGCGCTTGTTCTTCAGCCGGATCACCGAAAGCGAATGGCTGAAGATTGCGAGGGGGGCGCGCTATCGTCCGCCAATGCCTTCGTCGGTGCTGCACCAGTTGTCCGATCAGGATCTGCAGGCGATTTACCGTTTTTCGCGTTTCCTGGGACCGGCCGGAAAGGAGGCTCCGGCCTACGTGCCACCGGGCGGCGAGCCACTGGGACCTGTGGTGCAGTTTCCGATGTGAGCATTGGGTATCAGCGTTGCCTGGTTGTGTGAGCCTATGCCAATCGCCGTAAAGCTGGCTATCATTCCAGCACCATGCTGGATGAGCGCTCACCGATTCTTGACGATGCCAACGCGGGCTTCATCTGCGGCGGTATCTCCATCAATACCGCCGCCTGCCGTCCTGGCGGTTTCCCCGCGCTTGCGCGTGCGGTGGGTTGCAGGGTTGCGCCAGACCGTCGTGCGGTGACGGTGCTGCTTGGCGGCACGGCAGCGGCAGATGTGATCGAAGGCGTACGCCGCAGCGGAGCCGTTGCGGTGGTATTCAGCGATCCCTCCACCAACCGGACGCTACAGCTCAAGGGTTACGATGCGCTTGTGCTTCCGCCAGAGCCGGGTGATGCGGCGTTGGCTGCCCGGTATCGCGCGGCGTTCAGTGCCACCTTGGTGCCGCTGGGCTTTACTGATGCTGTCGTACAGGCGTTACTGGCCTGTCCTGACGATGATCTGCTGACGATACGTTTTTCCCCGACGGCGGCATTTTCGCAAACGCCCGGACCTCAGGCGGGAGAACCCTTGGTGCGCGGAGCATGAGGATCAAGCTCGAATCCATCCGGAACTGCCTGGAGGGTGCGGTGCCGGGCACGATATCGACTTGTGCTCCGGATGGCACACCGAACATCGCTTACCTGTCGCAGATCCAGTATGTCGACGGTGAGCATGTCGCGCTTTCCTACCAGTTCTTCAATACGACTCGGCGCAATATTCTGGCGTCGCCCTACGCCCGGCTGGCGGCGATCGATCCGCATACGGCTGCACACTACCGTCTGAGTCTGCAGTATCTGCGCACGGAGCAGAGCGGGCCTCTGTTCGAGAGCATGAAAGCCAAGTTGGCGGGGATCGCATCACATACCGGCATGGGTGACGTCTTCCGGTTGCTGGGTTCGGACATCTATCGCGTGCTTGATATCGAGCAGGTGCCTGGTCAGACGGTGCCCTTGCCACGACCCGAGAGGAATCTGCTGGCTGCATTGCGTGCGTTCAGTGAGGATCTGTGTGGTGCAGCAGATCTCGACGACTTGTTCGCGCGCGTGCTGACAAGCCTGGAAAGAAACCTGGGTATTGAAAACGCGATGCTGTTGATGGTTGATGAGACGGGGCGCCGCCTGTACACCATTGCCAGCCTGGGTTATTCGGATTCCGGTGTCGGTTCGGAAATTGCGTTTGGGGAGGGTGTGATCGGCGTTGCCGCGCGGGAGCGTACGCCCATCCGGATCAGTCATTTCACTTCGGAGTACAACTACAGTTGTGCGATTCGGGACAATCTCGCGCTGGAGGGTTGTCTCGAACTGGAAACCAAGATTCCCTTACCCGGGCTCGCTGCTTCCTGCAGCCAGTTGGCGGTTCCCATCAAGGCGTGCGACCGCCTGATCGGGGTGCTTTATGTCGAAAGTCAGCAGGATATGCGTTTTGGTTATGATGACGAAGATGCACTGGTGACCCTTGCGGGGCAGTTGGGGGCCGGTATCCGTCTGCTGCAGCAGGCCGCCGAGGCACCGATTGAGGCCACAACACAAGTTGCGCCCACACGGCCTCCGGATAACGGAGGCAAGCCGCTGGCGGTTCGTCACTACGCGGAGAACGACAGCGTCTTTCTGGATGGCAACTATCTGATCAAAGGTGTGGCTGGGGCGATCTTCTGGACCTTGATCAGGGATTTCGTCGAGCTTGGCCGCATTGATTTCAATAATCGGGAGCTACGTCTTGACCGTCGTATCCGCTTGCCCGATCTGAGTGACAATCTCGAGGCGCGTCTCATCTTGCTCGAGCGGCGTCTTGCAGAACATGCCGCACCGGTCAGGATTGAAAAAACCGGACGCGGGCGATTCCGGCTCAAGGTCACCAGAGCGATCGAATTGTTCGATGCCTGAGTTGCCCGGACGGAAGTAACGCCGTTGCAACTCTTCATGCCGTTCTCAGGTAGGGTCGTGCTCATGACACATGCCCGTCGGCCGATGCCTGCCGCGGGAAACTAAATTCATCCGCTCATCATCCTAAAACTTCACTAACTGCAGGTGGTGGCGTACCGCACATCGCTAAAGTGCCGTTCATCGATTCGGCGTCCTTGCCGGGTCACATGTTGGCGGAGGTGAATGTGACGATACGAAGATTTGGTGCGGATCCGCTCGAGTTGCTGAATACGATGATGCTGATCCGTATGTACGAGGAGCGCGCGGCACTGTTGCAGCGTGAGTCGGGCGCACCGGGTACCTGCACTGCGGTCGGGCAGGAGGCAACTGCAGTGGGTGTTGTGGCGGCGCTTGGCGTGGATGACCTTATCCTGACGAATCATCGCAGTGCAGGTCATCTGCTGGCGCGTGGGGCAAGCCCCAGTCGCCTGCTTGCCGAGGCGCTTGGGCGCAGGGATGGATATTGCGGTGGCAAGAGCGGATCCTTGCACGTTTCTGCGCGTGATCTTGGGGTCGTGCTGACCTCGACCATCGTCGGTGGTGAACTGGCACTGGCAACCGGAGTGGCCCTGTCACAGCAGATGTTGGGCCGTACAGGTGTCGTGGCCTGCTTTTTTGGTGATGGCGCGGCCTGCGAAGGGCGCTTTCATGAATCGCTCAATCTGGCTGCGGTGTGGCGCCTGCCGATACTCTACGTTTGCGAGAACAATGAGTGGCAAGCCTTCGTTCATCGACGTGAGACCATGCTGACCGATAGCGTGGCGGCTTGGGCGCAGCCCTATGGAATAGACAGCGCGACAGTCGACGGAAATGACGTTGAGGCCGTGCGGGCGGCGGCGACCGAGGCGCTGGCATCGATACGGAAAAATGGCCGCCCGTTCCTCCTCGAGGCGCAGACATATCGTCTGCGTGGGCACTTTGAGCCCGATGATCAAGGTTATGTGGATCAGCAGGAACTGGCGTCCTGGCGCCTGCGTGACCCCTTGTCGAAAATGCAGGCTCGCTTGCTGGATCAAGGGATCATCGATCAGGCAGGGCTCGATGCATTGAGCGTCGAGATCGCGCAGTGCATCGATGCAGCGGCGGTGTTTGCGATTGCGTCACCTTATCCGGCAGTGGCCGAACTGCACACTGACATTTTTGCCTGAGGAGTGGAGACATGAAACCAGTCACTGTCCTGGAGGCCATTGATCAGGCCTTGGCGGAGGAGATGGCGCACGATCCACGCGTGATCCTGATGGGTGAAGGTGTGGCGACCAAGCGTAAGGCGCTGCTGGCCGAGTTTGGTGCAGATAGGGTGCGCAATACCCCGCTTGCAGAAGGAATCATTGCGGGTACTGCCGTGGGTGCGGCGGCGACCGGCCTGAGACCGGTGATCGATCTGCTTTTCGCACCATTCCTGTGTTACGCAATGGACGAGTTGGTCAATAGTGCAGGAAAGCTGCGCTACTTGTCGGGTGGTCAGTTCGCCTTTCCGCTTGTGGCGATTGCAATGACTGGGGCGGGCTGGGGGGTGGGGGCGCAGCACAACCACAACATCGAGGCATGGTTTGTCCACACCCCCGGGTTGAAAGTCGTGATGCCCTCTTCCGTTGCCGATTTCAAAAGTCTGTTGAAGGCTGCAATCCGGGATGACAATCCGGTGTTGTTCTTTGTTGATATCGGATTGGCTCACACCGAGGGCGAGCTTCCTGCGCAGGAGGCTGCAGTGCGTCTGGGTGAGGCTGTTGTGCGGCGGATTGGCGAGGATGCGACGCTGATTTCGTACGCCAAGACCGTAGGCGTGTGTGAACGGGCGGCGGCGGTTCTGGCGGAAGAAGGTGTATCTGCCGAAGTGCTGGACCTGCGCACATTGAAGCCGTTGGACGAGGCGGCGGTATTGGCGTCGGTGAGAAGGACCGGACGTGCCGTCGTGGTTCATGAGGCAAGCCGGAACTGCGGTGTTGGCGCCGAGATCGCGGCAATGCTGACTGAACAGACCTGGGCGACGTTGAAAGGCCCGGTACTGAGGGTGGGCGGGCCTGATGCGCCTGCCCCTGCGAGCTATCCGCTGGAGCAGGCTTATGTTCCGCAGGTGGAGGATGTCGTCAGCTCGGTACGGCGTCTGACACGCTCGGCGGCGGCCGCTTAGGTCGCTGGTTCGGACACTGCGACCATCTCCCAGGCCTGTGCCACGTGCGTGTATGAGCGAAGGCGCGCCGCATGGTCGAAGATCTGTGACGTCAGGATCAACTCGTCTGCCGCGGTACGGGCGATCAGGTCTTCGAGCTGCGAGCGTACGCTGGCCTCCGAGCCAACCACGGAACAGGCCAGCGATTCATCCGCGAAGGCCAGTTCGGCTGCCGACCATTCACGCTCGTCGAAGTCGTCCGGTGGGGATAGCAGGCCCCGCACACCGCGAGCCATTGCCGCAAAGCGATGACGTAGCGAGCGGAACAGGTGGCGGGCTTCGTCGTCCGTTTCCGCTGCGACGGCGCTGATGCCTACCATGGCGTGAGGGCGGTCGAGTGTCTCCGATGGGGTAAAGCTGCGGCGATAGATGTCCAGTGCCTGCATCAGGAAACGGGGCGCAAAATGCGAGGCAAAGGCAAAGGGCAGGCCCAGCTTGCCAGCCAGTTCAGCGCTGTAGAGGCTGGAGCCGAGCAGCCAGATCGGAATGTTGAGTCCTGCGCCGGGGACAGCCTGAATGGCTTGTCCCGGCTGAACGGGCAGGAACCAGGACTGGAGTTCGACCACATCCTGCGGAAAGGTATCGGCACTGTCGATGCCGATGTGGCGACGCAAGGCGCGTGCGGTGCGTTGATCGGTGCCGGGGGCACGGCCCAGGCCGAGATCGATGCGGCCGGGGTAGAGGGACTCGAGTGTGCCGAATTGCTCTGCAATCACCAGCGGTGCGTGATTGGGCAGCATGATGCCGCCGGCACCGACCCGGATGGTGGATGTGGCGGATGCAACGTGACCAATGACCACCGCAGTGGCTGCGCTGGCGATACCCGCCATGTTGTGATGCTCGGCCAGCCAGTAGCGGTGATAGCCAAGGTGCTCGGCGTGACGGGCGAGATCACGGGTGTTGCTCAGCGCGATGGCAGGTGTGCTGCCTTGCGTAACGGGTGCGAGGTCGAGTACCGAGAGCGGAATACGCCGTATCATCGGCTCAGGCTTCCAGTCGCTTGTCACGCTCGATCAGGGCATAGGCGGAATGGTTGTGGATGGATTCGAAGTTTTCTGACTCCACCGCATAGGCATCGATGCGTGGTTCGGCGTTAAGCAGGCCGGCGACGTCACGCACCATGTCCTCGACGAACTTGGGGTTGTCGTAGGCGCGCTCGGTGACGAATTTTTCGTCCGGACGCTTGAGCAGACCATACACCTCACACGATGCCTGGCTCTCGACCAGTTGCACGACTTCCTCGATCCACAGGTGATCGTTGATGGTGGCGCTGACAGTGACGTGAGAGCGCTGGTTATGCGCACCGTAGGCGGAAATCTTCTTGGAGCAGGGGCACAGGCTGGTGACCGGCACCAGCACCTTCATGGTGAACTCGTACGTGCCGCCCTCATGAATGGTGCCGATGAAGGTGATGTCGTAGTCCATCAGGCTCTCGACGCCGGAAACCGGGGCAGCCTTGTTGATGAAATACGGAAAACTCATTTCCAGGTGGCCGGTTTCGGCCTCGAGGCGCTCGACCATGGCGCGCAGCATGGGCTCGAAGGATTCGACCGAGATTTCGCGCTCCTGGCTGTTCAGGATCTCGACAAAACGCGACATGTGGGTGCCCTTGAAATTGTGCGGCAATCCCACATACATGTTGAACGTGGCGACGGTGTGCTGGACGCCGCCGGATTTGTCGCTGACCCGGATCGGGTGGCGGATGGACTTGATGCCGACCTTGTTGATCGCAATCTGGCGGCGGTCGATGCTGCTCTGTACGTCGGGAATCGCCTCAGCGGTCTGGCTGTTCATGTGCTGTTCTCTGTTGGAGTCGGGGCTTGTTGCCTCTCGTGAGCCACGATCCTAGCGTTCCCGACAAAATTGCTCAACTATTGCCGGAATAGATACGCGCTATGCTCTCCAGGATGCCGGCCTTATCCAGACCGACCGAGGCCAGCAGCTGTGCCTGATCGCCGTGGTCGATGAAGCGGTCGGGGAGGCCGAGTCGCAATACACGCGGGCGTGAGGGCAGGGTGTCGACGCAGCGCGACACTTCGGCGCCTGCACCACCGACAACCGCGTTTTCCTCGAGGGTGACGATCAGCTCGTGCGTGGCGGCCAGCTCGGCTACGAGGGCATCGTCCAGCGGTTTGATGAAGCGCATGTTCGCCACCGTGGCGTCAAGTGCATCACCGACTTCAAGGGCAACCGGCACCATGCTGCCAAAGGCAAGCACGGCAATCTTGCTGCCGCGGCGACGGATCTCGCCCTTGCCGATCGGCAGCGCCGTCATCGTCTTGTCCGGCTCAACGCCGGTGCCACTGCCACGGGGGTAGCGAACTGCGGTCGGGCCATCATGGCAGACCGCGGTGTAGAGCATCTGGCGGCATTCGTTCTCGTCGGCGGGTGCCATGATGACCAAGTTCGGCACGCAGGCGAGATAGGACAGGTCGAAGGCGCCGTGATGGGTGGCACCGTCGGCGCCGACCAGACCGCCGCGGTCGATGGCGAGCAGGACGGGCAGGTTCTGCAGGGCGATGTCATGGATCAACTGATCGTAAGCCCGCTGCAGGAAGGTCGAGTAGATCGCCACCACCGGACGATAGCCCTCACAGGCCATGCCCGCGGCAAACGTCAGCGCATGCTGCTCGGCGATGCCCACATCGTAGTAGCGGTCGGGGTACTCCTGCTCGAAACGCACCAGGCCGGAGCCTTCGCGCATCGCGGGCGTAATGCCGACGATGCGCTTGTCGGTGGCCGCCATGTCGCACAACCAGTCACCAAAGACCTGGGTATAGGTCAGTTTGCCCGCGCTCTTGCCGCCCTGGATGCCGGCGGCAGAGTCGAACTTGGATACGCCGTGGTACAGGATGGGGTCGGCTTCGGCCAGCTTGTAGCCATGCCCCTTGCGGGTAATGACGTGCAGGAACTGTGGGCCCTTGAGCTTCTTGATGTTCTGCAAGGTCGGCACCAGCGCGTCGAGATCGTGACCATCGATCGGGCCGTAATAGTGAAAGCCGAATTCCTCGAACAAGGTGCCGGGCGTGATCATGCCCTTGACGTGCTCCTCGACTTTACGTGCCAGTTCGGCAACCGGCGGGGCCATGCCCAACACCTTTTCGCCCACTTTGCGTGCCGTGTTGTAGGTGGAGCCCGACATCAGCCGCGCCAGGATCTTGGTCAGGGCCCCTACAGGCGGAGAGATCGACATCTCGTTGTCGTTGAGAATGACGAGAAGGTTGATCCCCTCCATGTCGCCACCGTTGTTCAACGCCTCGAAGGCCATGCCGGCAGACATGGCGCCGTCGCCAATGACGGCAATGGCACTGCGATCCTCGCCTCGGTCACGGGCTGCAGCGGCCATGCCGAGCGCAGCGGAGATCGAGGTGGAGGAGTGTGCAGTACCGAAGGTGTCGTATTCGCTTTCGCAACGTCGCGGAAAGCCGGAAATGCCGCCCCAATGGCGCAGTCCGCTCATCGCCTCGCGACGGCCGGTCAGTACCTTGTGGCCGTAGGTTTGATGACCGACGTCCCAGACGATGCGATCTTCCGGCGTGTTAAAGACGTAGTGCAGCGCGATCGACAGTTCGACCGTGCCCAGATTCGACGACAGATGCCCGCCGGTCTTCGAGACGGACTCGATCAGGAAGGCGCGAAGCTCATCGGCGACGACTGCCAGTTCGCGGCGATCCAGGGCGCGCAGGTCGGCAGGTGAATGGATGCGTTCGAGATTCGAGTAGGGGGACATGGAAGGCGTCGGCCAAAGGGGATCAGAAAGGACGGTGCACGATGTAGTCGGCAAGCTGCCGCAGCGCGTCGGCACGGGGGCCCAGCGGGGCAAGGGCGTCATGTGCCGCAGTCAGCATCTCTTGCGCCAGTCGGCGGGCCTCGTCGAGACCGAGCAGGCTGACGTAGGTGGGTTTGTCGTTGTCGGCATCCTTGCCGGCCGTCTTGCCCAATGTGGCGGTGTCGGCTTGTGCATCCAGGATGTCGTCGACCACCTGAAACAGCAGGCCGATCAGCTTGGCATAGCGATCGAGTGCGTTCAACGTGCTTTCTGCTGCAGGTGTGCCGCAATGGGCTCCCAACAAGATGGCGGCGCGGATCAGTGCGCCGGTCTTGTGCAGGTGCATGAACTCGAGTTCCTCGCGCGTCAGACGCAAGCCAACCGATGCCAGGTCAATGGCCTGTCCGCCCGCCATGCCGCGCGAGCCTGAGGCTTGCGCCAGCAGGCGGATCATCTCGATACGTGCGCCAGGCGAGATGTTGAAGCTGCTCTCGGTCAAGGTCTGAAACGCCTGGGTCTGCAATGCGTCGCCCACCAGGAGCGCAGTGGCATCGTCGTATTCGACATGGACGGTGGGCTTGCCGCGGCGCAGGATATCGTCGTCCATGCAGGGCATGTCGTCATGCACCAGCGAGTAGGCGTGGATCAACTCGACCGCACAGGCAGGGAAATCGAGTTGGTCCGGTGAGGCTGACACAAGGGCGCCTGCCGCGTGGACAAGCAGCGGGCGGACCCGCTTGCCGCCGCCGAGTACGGCGTAGCGCATGGCTTCGTGCAGCCGGGCGGGTGCAATGGCAGCGTCGGGCAGGGCAGCACCGAGGGCAGATTCGGTGCGGGCCTGGATCTCGCTCATCCAGCGGGCGAATTCTTGCGTGCTCATGCGTCTTTTCTGGCGGTGTCGGGGTCGAAGTCCGTCAGTGTATCGCCTTCAAGGATGCGTACGCGTTGTTCCGCACTTTCGAGCGTCTCCTGACAGTGCTTGAGCAGGACGATGCCGCGTTGATAGCGCTCCAGCGCCTCTTCAAGCGGCAGACTGCCGGATTCCATTTGTTGAACAATCGCTTCGAGCTCGGCGACGGCGGCTTCGAAGGATTTTGGGGCGGTTGCCGACTTGGGCATGGGTTGGAAGTGCGCGCTAAAAGACAGGAAAATAACCGATCCGGCATCTGGCGGTCAAACCGGGGTTGGCTTAAACTACCCTGTTTATTTTTCCGGATTCTGGTCCAGATAGGGGGTTCGGGGATGTCCCACATCGCTGCCAAGGCTCAATTGGCGCCGGCGCTGTCGCAGCTGCCGGTGTCGTCGTACTTCGACGAGAAGGTTTTCGAACTGGAGAAGAAACTCCTCTTCGATGCCGGTCCGGGGTACGTCGGCCACGAGCTGATGGTACCCGAAGTGGGTAACTACCGCTCGCTGGAATGGCTGGATCATTCGAAGCTGCTGTTCCGCACCGAAGACGGCATCCACCAGTTGTCAAACATCTGTCGCCATCGTCAGGCGATCATGCTGCAGGGTTCCGGCAGTACCGAGCATATCGTGTGTCCGATTCATCGCTGGACCTATGATCAGAAAGGCAGCCTGCTGGGTGCACCGCATTTCCCTGACAACCCCTGCCTGAACCTCCGGCGCGATGTGCTGGAGGACTGGCGTGGCCTGCTGTTCAAGGGGCCGCGTTCGGCCAACGCCGACCTGGCAGGCATGCAGGTGGCCAACGAGCTGGATTTTTCAGGTTACAAGCTTGACCGGGTCGAGATCCATCAGTGCAACTACAACTGGAAGACCTTCATCGAGGTTTACCTCGAGGATTACCACGTAGTGCCCTATCACCCTGGTCTGGGCAACTTCGTCACGTGCGACGACCTGACCTGGCAGTTTGGTGACTGGTACTCGGTGCAGCGTGTCGGCATTACCTCGCTGGCACGACCGGGATCGGATACCTATGCCAAATGGCACAAGGCAGTGCAAGAGTATTACGGCGAGAAGAAGCCGGCACATGGTGCGATCTGGCTGACTTACTACCCCAATATCATGGTGGAGTGGTACCCGCATGTGCTCGTCGTCAGTACGCTGATCCCGGTGGATGTCGACAAGACCACCAATGTGGTCGAATTCTACTATCCAGAGGATATCGTCGAGTTCGAGCGCGAGTTCGTCGAGGCTGAGCAGGCCGCCTACATGGAAACCGCGATCGAGGATGACGACATTGCCGAGCGCATGGATCGCGGACGCCTTGCCTTGCTCAAGGAAGGTCGTAACGAAGTGGGGCCGTACCAGTCACCGTACGAAGACGGTATGCAGCATTTCCACGAGTTCTATCGCCGGGTCATGGGCGAGCACCTCTGATGCTGCTGGGTGGCTGCGGGGCAGAGGTGCCCGCAGCCACCGCTTGCGTCAGCTGATGTCCTGCAGTTCCTTCGGTAGCGGGAAGGTGACTTTCTCGGGCACCCCGTCCAGGTTGCGCACGGCGCTGCCGCTGAGGGCAGACAGTCGGGCAATCACATCCTCGACCAAGACTTCAGGTGCGGATGCGCCCGCCGTGACGCCAATACGCCGTTTGCCCTCTAGCCATGCGGGATCGATGTCTCCGGCGTTGTCCACCAGGTAAGCGGGAACGCCGCGCAAGGCAGCCACTTCTCGCAGCCGGTTTGAGTTCGAACTGTTGCGCGAGCCAACGACAAACACGATATCAGCATAGGGCGTCATCAACTTGACGGCATCCTGGCGATTCTGTGTGGCGTAGCAGATATCGTCTTTCTTTGGGCCAACAATGGCGGGAAAGCGCGTCCGCAGCGCGTCCACAATGGCTGCTGCATCGTCCACCGATAGGGTGGTTTGAGTGACGTAAGCGAGTTTTTCGGGGTCTGCGACCTGAAGGGTGGCGACATCGTCCACCGTTTCCACGAGGTGAATGCCGTCCTTGACTTGCCCCATCGTACCTTCGACTTCAGGATGACCTTTGTGGCCTATCATGACCAGTTCACGACCTTGTTCGCGCATGCGGGCAACCTCGATGTGTACCTTGGTCACCAGCGGGCAGGTGGCATCGAATACACGCAACCCGCGCCGCTCGGCTTCTTCGCGAACGTACTGCGATACGCCATGTGCACTGAAGATGACGGTATTGCCTGTCGGGACCTCATCGAGTTCCTCGACGAAAATCGCGCCTTTCGCGCGAAGATCATCTACCACAAACTTGTTGTGCACGACCTCATGGCGAACGTAGATCGGCGCGCCAAAGCGCTGTAGTGCGCGTTCGACGATTTCGATGGCTCGCTCGACGCCGGCGCAGAAACCACGTGGGTTGGCAAGCAGGATTTCCTTGTCGCTCATCTCGATTCTCTGTGATGCACCGTCTCAGGACGTGCCGATGATCTTGACCTCGAAGCGGATCGATTTTCCCGCCAGCGGGTGGTTGAAGTCGATGAGCGCGGATTGCGCATCGATTTCGCGCACCAGACCGGAATAACGCGAGCCATCCGGTGCGGTGAATTCCATGATACTCATTGGTTCGATTTCTTCGTTCGGCATGTGTTCGCGCTTGACCCGTTCCATCAGCTCGGGCCGGTGAGGTCCGAAAGCGTTTTCGGGCTCGAGTTCAAACACATGGTTGCTACCGATCTCAAGTCCGATGATCAACTGTTCCATGCCGGGAAGCATTTCACCAGCGCCAAGTTGCAGCGTGGCGGGGGTGGCGTCGAATGTGCTGATCAGCGGCTGGCCGTTGGGCAGGGTGATGCGGTAGTGCAGGGTGACGAGGCTGTTTGCGGCAACGGTCTGGCTCACGATGGGCGCTCCGGGTTGGGGTCGGCGGCGGGTTCCTGGTGGCGGAATTGCGCCCACAGCATCAGCACCACGCCGACCGTGATCGCCGAGTCGGCGAGATTGAATGCAGGCCAGCCATAGCGGCCGGCATGGAAGTACAGGAAGTCGACCACGGCGCCGTGCATCAGGCGATCGACGACGTTGCCGACGGCACCTCCAATGATCAGCGCAAAGGCCGTCGGAAGCAGTCTTTCATGACGATGCTGATACATCAACGTCAGCAACCAGCCGCTGACAATGGTGGCCAGGCCGGTAAAGAACCAGCGCTGCCAGCCAGAGTGATCGGCAAGAAAACTGAAAGCCGCGCCCGGGTTGAATACCAGCACCAGGTCAAAGAACGAGGTGACGGGAACCACCTGCCCGTAGTGCAGGCTGTTCAATACCCACTGTTTGGTAAGCTGATCGAGCACGGCGACGACCACGGCCAGTATCAACCATGGTGCCATCGCCCGAAGGGCGGTACGACGCGACTCAGGCATGTGAGCGCTGCTCGCCTTCGCCAAACAGATTGCTTGCGCAACGACCGCAGATCGTCGGATGGTCTGCGTTCTGACCAACATCGTCGGTGTAATGCCAGCAACGTTCACACTTATGCAGTGCGCTGGGGGTGGCGATGATCTGTTCGGCGTCGGCAGTGTCCGCCTGGCTTAGCGTGGCGATCGAGGTCATGGTCACGAAACGCAAGTCGTCGCCGAGACTCTGCATGGCGCCGAACTTGTCGGCAGAAAGCTTGAGGTTCAGTTCCGCCTGCAGTGAGGATCCAACCTTTCCTTCCGTGCGCAGGGCTTCGATGACCTTCAGGCCTTCGGCACGTACGCCGCGGATGATGCCCCAGCGCGCCATCAGTCCTGCCTCACCTTCCTGTGCAGGAAGCGCGTGGAAGGTATGCAGCATCACGCTGTCGTCCGCGCCCGGATGCAGCACGGCCCAGGCTTCCTCTGCGGTGAAGCTCAGGATGGGGGCCATGAGCTTGAGCAGGGTTTGGGTGATGTGCCAGAGCGCGGTCTGAGCGGCGCGGCGCGGCAGGCTGTCAGCCGCCGTGGTGTACAAGCGATCCTTCAGGATGTCGAGATAGAACGCACCGAGGTCCTCGGCGCAGAAGACTTGCAGGGCCTGCACGATACGGTGGAACTCGAAGCGGGCATAGTCGCCTTCGGCCTGCTGCGCCAGCTGACGGGTCAGGGCCAGTGCGTAGTGGTCGATGTCCAGCCACTGTTCCAGCGGTACGGCGTCCTTCTCGATGTCAAAATCAGCCGTGTTGGCGAGCAGGAAACGCAGTGTGTTGCGTACCCGGCGATAGACCTCGACGACTCGATCGAGGATTTCCTTCGAGATCGACAGTTCGCCCGAATAATCGGTCGAGGCAACCCACAGACGCAGGATTTCCGCGCCCAGCTTGCCGGTGACTTCCTGAGGGACGACCACATTGCCGAGTGACTTGCTCATCTTGCGCCCTGCGCCGTCGACGGCAAAGCCGTGGGTCAGCAAGCTCCGGTATGGCGCATGGCCGTCGATCGCACTACCTGTCAGCAGCGAGGAGTGGAACCATCCGCGGTGCTGGTCGGAACCTTCGAGATACAGATCGGCGCGCGGCCCTTCCGGGTGGCCGTCGTCGTGCGAGCCACGCAGTACATGCCAATGGGTGGTGCCGGAGTCGAACCAGACGTCGAGCGTGTCGCTGATCTTGTCGTACTGCGATGCTTCGGCGCCCAGGAGTTCGGACGAGTCGAGCTTGAACCAGGCTTCGATACCTTCCTGCTCGACGCGCTTGGCCACCTCTTCCATCAGTTCGACGGTGCGCGGGTGCTGCTCGCCGGTTTCCTTGTGCAGGAAGAAGGGAATGGGGACGCCCCAGTTGCGTTGACGGGAGATACACCAGTCTGGTCGATTGGCGATCATGGCGTGCAGCCGCGCCTGTCCCCATGCTGGGTAGAACTTGGTGGCTTCCACTGCCCGCAGTGCACGTTCGCGCAGCGTCGAGCCATCGGTGGCAGTCTTGTCCATACCGACGAACCACTGTGCGGTAGCTCGATAGACCAGCGGTGTCTTGTGCCGCCAGCAGTGCATGTAGCTGTGGGTGATCTTGCCGTTGGACAGCAGCGCCCCGACCTCGCGCAGCTTGTCAACAATGGCAGGGTTGGCCTTCCAGATGTTCATGCCGCCGAAGTAGGGCAGATCGGGCACGTACTCTCCGCCCCCCATGACGATTGACAGGATTTCTTCGTTGCTACGGCCGTAGGCTCGCCACGAATTGAAGTCGTCCACGCCGTGCGCCGGCGCCGAGTGCACAATGCCGGTACCGGCGTCCAGCCCGACATAGTCGGCCAGGTAGACCGGGGATACCCGGTCGTAGAACGGATGGCGGAACTCGATACGGTCGAGTGCGGCCCCCTTGGCGGTGGCAATGACGGTGCCTTCCAGCGCATGGCGCTCAAGTGCGCTCGTAACCAATTCCTGGGCGAGGATCAGCAACCGGTTGCCAACGTCGACCAATGCATAGTCGAACTCCGGGTGGACGTTGAGCGCCTGGTTGGCCGGAATGGTCCAGGGCGTGGTTGTCCAGATGACTGCAGCAACAGGTTTGGTCGGCGCGTCGATGCCAAATGCGGCTGCAAGTTTGCCGGCATCTGCCTCCGACACAGGGAAGGCCACATCGATGGTCGGAGATTGCTTGTCGGCGTACTCCACCTCGGCTTCCGCCAGGGCCGAACCGCAGTCGAAACACCAGTTGACCGGCTTCAGCCCTTTGAACACGTAGCCGTTGCGGGTCATTTCGGCGAGTGCCCGGATCTCGTTCGCTTCATTGGCGAAATCCATGGTCCGATAGGGTTTGTCCCAGTCTCCAAGAACGCCGAGACGGATGAAGTCGGTACGCTGGATATCGATCTGCTCGGCCGCATAGGCGCGGCACAACTCGCGCACCTTGTCCGCCGGTAGGTTCTTGCCGTGGGTGACTTCGACCTTGTGTTCGATCGGCAGGCCATGGCAGTCCCAGCCCGGAACGTAGGGCGCGTCGAAGCCAGCCAGGGTCTTCGATCGGACGATAATGTCCTTCAGGATCTTGTTGAGTGCGTGGCCGATGTGCAAGCTGCCATTGGCGTAGGGCGGGCCGTCGTGCAACACGAACTTCGGCCGGCCCGCGCTGGCTTTGCGAATACGCTGATAAAGCTTCTTTTGCTGCCAGTCGGCGATCCAGTTTGGCTCGCGTTTGGGCAGGTCGCCCCGCATCGGAAAGGGGGTGTCGGGCAGGTTCAGGGTTTTGCGGTAGTCGGCCATGGCAATGGAGCAGTCCGGTTGTTTCAGCCTAGCAGGCGAGTCTGATGGAGGGAGAGCCAGACGCGGGCGGCATCGGCGTCCTGAGCGATCTGGTGCTTGAGGGCGTCGAGAGAGGCGAACTTCTGCTCGTCGCGCAGTTTTTTAAGGAAGTGAATGCGAAGGTGGGCACCGTAACAATCGACCCGGCGATCGAGCAGGTGCACTTCGAGCCTTGCTTGGGCGGCATCCGTTGCTGTTGGACGGATACCGATATTGGCCACGCCGGGCAGGCGTTGGTCGTCCAGCCCCTCGACGCCAACGGCGAATACGCCAGACAGGGCGGGGCGTCGGTGCTTCAATTGAACGTTGGCGGTGGGAAAGCCGAGCTGTCGTCCGAGCTTGTCGCCATGAACCACACGTCCCGCAATGCTGTAAGGGCGTCCAAGCAAGCATGCCGCATGATCGAGGTCGCCGTCTGCCAGTGCCGCGCGCACCGCCGAGCTGGATGCGCGCTCGCCTTCGATGATCAAGGTCGGCATGGACTCCACGCCAAACCCGTTTGCGCGGCCGGTGTTCAGCAGCATCTCGAAATCGCCACTTCGACGTGCGCCAAAGCGAAAGTCATCGCCAACGAACAGATGCCGGACATTAAGGCCCCGGATCAGTCCGTCCTGGATGAAGCTGTCGGCACTCAATGCTGCAAAGCGGGCATCGAAGCGGCAGACGTGCACGCGATCCACCCCTCCAGCCGCGAGCAGTAGCAGCTTCTCGCGTAGAGAGGCCAATCTGGCGGGTGCGTCCGCAGGAGAAAAATACTCGCGGGGATGAGGCTCGAAGGTCATTACCGCAGCGGGCAGGCGCATCTCCCGAGCTTTGTCGGTAAGAAGTTGCAGTAAAGCCTGATGCCCGCGATGCAGACCATCGAAGTTGCCGATAGTCAGCACGCAGGCGTCGTGAGCCTGTGCCGGAAACCCGCGTAAAACCTGCATAAGCGCCTGAAAAAAGTCGCGATTATACCGTTAAAGCGGGGTAGGGTCTCAGTTCAGCTGTGCAACTCGAGTGCGCTGGGTGGGGGTGGTGCTTTCGGCGTATCGTTTGATGCCGCGAAGGATGGCGTCAGCCATTTTCTCTTGGTAGGCGTTGTCATTGAGCTTGCGCTCTTCTGCGGGGTTGCTGATGAAGGCGGTCTCGACCAGGATCGAAGGGATGTCCGGTGCTTTGAGTACGGCAAAACCAGCTTGCTCGACTTCGGGTTTGTGCAGTCTGTTGATATCGCCCAGTTCAGCCAGTACAGCGCGGCCCAGCTTAAGACTATCGTTAATGGTTGCCGCCTGTGACAGATCAAGCAGGGTACGTGCAAGGTGGCCTTCCTGGCGTGCCAGATTGACACCTCCGACCATATCGGCGTCGTTTTCTTTCTTTGCCAGCCAACTTGCTGCGGTGCTGGACGCGCCGCGCTCGGAAAGGACGAAAACTGAACTGCCGTGGGCTTCCGGACGAACAAAGGCGTCTGCGTGGATGGAGACAAACAAGTCGGCTTGTACCCGCCGTGCTCGCGTCACCCGTTGGGCAAGCGGGACAAAGTAATCCCCGTCACGGGTCAGCACGGCACGCATGTTGGGCGTGGCGTCGATCTTGCGTTTCAGGCGTTGGGCGATGCTCAACGTGACGTTCTTTTCGTAGCTGCCACCGCGGCCGATGGCGCCCGGGTCCTCACCTCCATGACCGGGATCCAGAACGACTGTGAACAGCCGGTTAACCGGGTCGGTATTTTTTCGTTCCCTTGCCTGGTTTCGGGGAGGCTGACTGTTTGTCTCGGGCGTGCTCGAGGATGATGCAGCGGTCTGATCGGATGACGTGCTGCTTTCCCCTGCGGCGGCTTCCATGGGGGATGACTTCTGAATCAAGGCCAGTAGCGGGTCGTGCGGAGTCGTGGGGTAAAGGTCGAGTACCAGACGATGGCCGTAGTTGCCAACGGGGCTTAACGTAAACAGTTGAGGATTGATCTCCGCCTTGAGTTCGACCACAACGCGAACGACGCCCGGACGGTTCTGCCCGGCACGTATGCCTTTGATATAGGGGTCGGATTCAAGTACCTTGCCCGGCAGCGTTTTGAGCACGCTGTTCAACTCAATGCCTTCGAGGTCCACAACGAGGCGTTCAGGGTCCTTCACCATTAGGTGGGAGAACTTGAGTGCCTGGTTGCCTTCCAGCGTGATGCGTGTGTATTCGTCAGCAGGCCAAATCCGCACCGCGAGCAGGCTGCTTGCTGCCAACCCTACAGGGCTGACAAGCAGTGCGAGGCTCGCTCCAGCGAGTTTCAATAGTTTCCGGCGGTTTATCCTGCTGGGTTTTGTCAAACCGGATCCGCCGCCGATGATATCTTCTTCAAGCATGTTCGCCCCGCTTCGCTCGTTCCTCGCAGGATGATGCGGCGCCCGCTGCCCTCCGGCGTAAGCTGGATCTCGAGGTCTGGCGGGGGTAGGTATGGGCTGGCCTGCATCGGCCACTCCACCACGCAGACTCCCGATCCGGAAAAGTACTCGTCCATTCCTGCATCCAGATACTCTTCAGGTGAGTTCAGGCGATAAAAATCAAAGTGATATAAGTTTAATCTAGAAACTACATAAGGTTCAATCAAGGTGTAAGTTGGACTCTTGACTTTTCCAGTGTGTCCCAGGGCCTGGACCATGCCGCGGGTGAGGGTCGTTTTTCCGCTGCCGAGATCGCCAAGCAGCCAGATGTGAAGTCCAGGCTCTAGCGCGGCGGCAAGTCTTGCGCCGGCATTCAGTGTGTCGTGCTCATCGCCGAGGTGCATCGAAAGCGCGCACTCGTTAAGATCGTCCGCCTTTTCTGGGGTGTTCATGGCTGTCTCGAGGTCTGGTTGATCATGGAAACGACAATGTCGGTACTTGCTACGCAGCTGAGAGCGTGGGCGCAGGATCTCGGGTTTGGTGCGCTGACGATTGCCGATGTCCAGCTTGGTGATGCGGAGTCGGGCCTGCAGCAGTGGCTTGATGCCGAATATCACGGCGAGATGGATTATATGGCTCGTCACGGGATGAAGAGGGCGCGCCCTGCAGAGTTGGTGCCCGGCACTTTGCGGGTAGTGTCCGTGAGAATGAACTATTGGCCGGATGCGGCGCCTGCGGAGCGGGTTCTGTGCGACGATGGGCTTGCATACATCTCGCGGTACGCTCTTGGGCGTGACTATCACAAGGTGTTGCGTGCGCGACTGCAGCGATTGGCTGATCGGCTGGTTGCTGCTGCACCGTCTTCATACAGGGTGTTCGTCGATTCCGCACCGGTACTGGAGGTGGAGTTGGGTACGCGTGGAGGGCTTGGCTGGCGTGGCAAGCATACTTTGCTGATAGATCGAACTGCCGGTTCATACTTTTTCCTCGGCGAGATCTACACAGACCTGCCTTTGCCTGTCGGGGATCGGGTCGGTGCGCATTGTGGGCGTTGTGAGGCTTGCATTGACGCTTGTCCGACTGGCGCTATCGTTGCTCCATTCAGGCTCGATGCACGACGTTGTATCTCCTATCTGACCATTGAGCATCCGGGCTCAATTCCCATGGAGTTCAGGTCTCTGATTGGAAACCGCATATATGGATGTGACGATTGTCAGCTCGTCTGTCCATGGAATCGTTTCGCTGTCGTGACGGATGAGCCGGACTTCAAGGTGCGTCATGGTCTGGATGCGCCTGGCTTGGTGGCTCTTTTTGCATGGTCTGCGGAAGACTTCCGGGAGCGCACTGCCGGAAGTCCAATTCATCGTATCGGTCATGAGCGCTGGCTGCGGAATGTGGCCGTAGCGCTGGGAAACTCATCGGGTGGTGCAGAGGTGGTCGCTGCACTGAAGGCTCGAGCTCACGATGATTCCCCTTTGGTTCGGGAGCACGTTGCCTGGGCTCTGGGGCGGCTGATTGAATGAGTTCAGCGTCCGTTGCTGTGTCGTGATGAGTGTCTGGTTGTTTTTGCGATAGAGCAGTTGACATGCGTTTCGCGGTCTATATAATGCGCACCTCTTCACCGCTGCAGTGCAACGCAGCGATGCAGGAAGCGGCAGGATGTCAGGAGTTGCCGGGTGTTCTCGGTGGTTTGTGACGGTTTTGCGGTTGTGGTGGAAAGTGCGGCGTTGAATTGTT
>NZ_QKOE01000119.1 GCF_003226565.1 Parazoarcus communis SWub3 = DSM 12120
CATCGGTCGCCCAAAAAGACAGGACGCTACACAAAACAAGGGCCTGTAAACAGGGGTGTCGCAAGTGCTTGATCGTGAAAATCATTCTGGAGTGGTCAACGACAAGCGGGTAGCTGCGGTAGCCCTGAGGGAGTGGTCCTGCGTCGAAGTTAGGTCGGGGTTTGGTTTCAATGCAAACAGTCCCCGGTAAAGAGTTAACTTCTGATGACGTTGGTGTCCTGATTACAGCTGTTTTCGTGCTCATGGTCTGTTTTTCTACCATCACATCGTGAGGCAGGGCTATCGCACCTATCTGACATAGCGGAATCCAAAATCACGTTTACGGTCATGCATTTACAAAACCCCTGTTCACAGTCGCTGATTTTGTATGGTTTCCTCGTCTTTTGGGGCTCCCATGACGACGAGGGAAGTGATGCCGCTCACGCAGGTGTTCGTCTCGATTTCCGACCCACGCAGCACCCGTCAGGTCAGACACGATCTGTCCGAACTGCTCACGG
>NZ_QKOE01000120.1 GCF_003226565.1 Parazoarcus communis SWub3 = DSM 12120
GACTATATCGGCGATGCCATCCGCTCGGTCGCGCGCCAGACCTTGCGCGACTTCGAATGCGTGATCGTCGACGACGCCTCGACCGACGGCTCGGTCGCCGAGGTGCAGCGCACCCTGACCGAGCTCGACGATTCGCGCTTTCGCCACGTCCGGCTGGAGAAGAACGTCGGCCAGACCGGCGCTACGCGCCGCGGCCTGGCCGAGACGCGCGCCACCTTCGTCTGCTTCCTCGACTCCGACGATCTGTGGAACGAGGATTTCCTCGAGCGCCATCTCGCCGCCCATCTCAACGAGACCTACGCGATCGGCTTCACCGCCTGCAACGCACGGCTGATCGACGGCCAGGGGGCGCTGATCGCCGGCTGCGTCTACTGGTTCGGCCACGAGCGCTCGCGCGTCGACCGCGACCAGGCCTTCACGCCGATCGATCCGGCGCGTGTCCCGAAGATCGACACGGCCAACGGCACGGTCGACTGGCGCAAGCAGACGCCGTACCG
>NZ_QKOE01000121.1 GCF_003226565.1 Parazoarcus communis SWub3 = DSM 12120
GAAACTCCAACTGCAAATCGAGCTTGAAAGCGCCTAGGTGCATGACGTTCATGTCTTTATCCTTGTCCCACGGTTTGGCTTCACAGGCAGCGAGCAGGCTGCAGGCGAGCAGGGTCAGTAGCAGGCGAATGAGGCGGTTCACTGCGCGCTCCCGATGGGGGGCAGCCGGCTGCCGGGTCGTCCGCCAGCCAGTTCCTGATCGAGTGCTGGAATACACGGAGGGGACAGGCGTATCACGGGGTCGATGGGGGCTGTTTCCAGCGTTCGTTCGGGGGCAACTGCATCCTCTGCTGCCAGTCGAGTGCGCTTTTTATCTGGTCGTCGTCGGCACCGATGTCACGCAACATCGCTTCGTTGAAGGGGATTCTGTCGTGTATCCAGTCGTCGATCTGGCGGTAGGGCTGGGGTAGCAGCACTTCTTCGTCGTACCACTTGAGCACGCGGCGCACGGTATCGTCGTCCGCGCCGTGCGCGCGCAGCAGGGGTTCGGTGATC
>NZ_QKOE01000122.1 GCF_003226565.1 Parazoarcus communis SWub3 = DSM 12120
GCTTCGTTGAAGGGGATCCCGTCGTGTATCCAGTCGTCGATCTGGCGGTAGGGCTGGGGTAGCAGCACTTCTTCGTCGTACCACTTGAGCACGCGGCGCACGGTATCGTCGTCCGCGCCGTGCGCGCGCAGCAGGGGTTCGGTGATCGGGGTCTTGTCGCGTAGCCAGGTGTTGATGATCCGGTCGTCAAACTGCGGAAATCGGACCCCCTGCTCGATCAGCTTGCGTTTGAGCTGGGCATAGCAGCGGCCTTCGTTGCGTTTTTCATTTAGGTCGATGCCGTTGAGCGCAGCGCCCATCTCGTTGATGTACATCCAGTCGTCCTCGGCGGGACTGTCGCGGAACTTGCCGCCCAGGCGCATGCGGGTTTTGGCGTGAACATCGGCCCCCAGCTCGATGAGGCGCAGTGCAGCGTTGCAATGCCCGCGGGTGACGGCGTAGGCAAGCACCGAAGTGTCCATCGGGCCTTGACGCAAGTTGATGTCAGCCCC
>NZ_QKOE01000123.1 GCF_003226565.1 Parazoarcus communis SWub3 = DSM 12120
GGTCAGCGCTTCTTCATGCGTCAGGAGATCCTGGCCGACTCGCTGCCCTTCGACATCGCTGCGCTGCGCGAGAAGTTCGCACCGATTGCGCGTGAATTCGGCATGGACTGGAAGATCAGCGACAGCGCACGCAAGAAGCGCGTCGTGGTGATGGTGAGCAAGCAGGAACACTGCCTGTACGACCTGCTGTCGCGCTGGCATGCCGATGAGCTGAACATCGAGATCCCCTGCGTCATCTCCAACCACGAGACCTTCCGCGGCCTGGTCGAGTGGCACGGCATTCCCTTTCATCACGTGCCCGTCACCCCCGACTCCAAGGCCGAGGCCTACGCCAAGGTCGAAGACCTCTACCGCGAAGCCGCGGGCGACGTGATGGTGCTGGCCCGCTACATGCAGATCCTGTCGCCGGGCCTGTGCGAGCGCCATCCCGGCCAGATCATCAACATCCACCACAGCTTCCTGCCCAGCTTCGTCGGCGCCAAGCCTTA
>NZ_QKOE01000124.1 GCF_003226565.1 Parazoarcus communis SWub3 = DSM 12120
GCGTTGCCGGCGTAGATCGGGCGCACGAAGGTGTCGGCCGCTTCGATGCCGACGATGTCGCTGATCTGCGCCACATCCAGCTGCGCCGCCACCCGCGGCAGCATGTTCTTGCCTGCGCTGCTGGCCGGGGCCAGCACGTGGCTGTAGTCGCGGGCCAGACCCTTGACCAGTTCGGCCACGTTCTCGGCGCCTTGCGCTTCGTAGTGCGCGGCGTCCGCCACCAGGACCTTGGTCACCCCGGCCACCTTGGCGGCGGCCTGGGCCGCTGCGGCGCAGCCGGCACCGGCGATCAGGACGTGGACGTCGGCACCGAGCTTGAGCGCGGCGGTGACGGTGTTGAGCGTGGCCGCCTTCAGGTTCTGGTTGTCGTGTTCGGCAATGACGAGAATCGGCATGATCAGAGCACCTTTGCTTCGTTCTTGAGTTTGTCGACCAGCTGGGCCACATCGGCCACCCGCACCCCGGCGCTGCGCTTGGGCGGCTCG
>NZ_QKOE01000125.1 GCF_003226565.1 Parazoarcus communis SWub3 = DSM 12120
GTGGACTCGACAGAGTGGTAGCGGAGCGTTCCGTAAGCCTGTGAAGGGAGACCCGTGAGGGCTCCTGGAGGTATCGGAAGTGAGAATGCTGACATGAGTAGCGATAAGAAGCGTGAGAGACGCTTCCGCCGTAAGTCCAAGGGTTCCTGCGCAAGGTCAATCCGCGCAGGGTTAGCCGGCCCCTAAGGCGAGGGCGACAGCCGTAGCCGATGGGAACCACGTGAATATTCGTGGGCCTGCTGGAAGTGACGGATCCGAAAAGTGGCTCTAGCTCGTTGGCGAATGCTAGGGCGGCCCAAGGGTTCCAGGAAATAGCTCCAGCATATAGACCGTACCCTAAACCGACACAGGTGGACTGGTAGAGTATACCAAGGCGCTTGAGGGAACGGTGTTGAAGGAACTAGGCAATTTACCCCCGTAACTTCGGGATAAGGGGGCCTCTGACGGTCTCGTCAGAGGGGCACAGACTAGGG
>NZ_QKOE01000126.1 GCF_003226565.1 Parazoarcus communis SWub3 = DSM 12120
CGCCTTACTGGAAGGGCCGTTGGCGCGGCCAGGCACAGAAATGGTTCGCGCTGGCCTTCATCGGCCGCGACGCCGATATCGACATCCATGCGCACGACAAGGAGTTCGGATCCTGGCGCTGGATCCGCGCCGGCGAGCTCGCCGATCTGATCGTGCCCTTCAAGCGCCCCGTCTACGACGCGGTGTTCGAAGAGTTTGCCGATCTGATTTCATAGCGGACCGCGGGCCTCCCGGCCCGCTCATGAGCGGGCCGGGAGGCCCGCGGTCCAATGAAGAAAAGCCTAAGCCCCCTCTGCGGCGAGCTTGGCGGAGCGGCGGCGCAGGAACCACAGACCGGCGCGGGTCATCCAATCGTTCAGCCGACCTTGCGGTTCGAGACCGATCGCCTTCAGCACCATCGCCATGGCGCGCTGCACGTGGCTCTGGCGGTAGAGCGGATAGGCGCGCCGCACATAGGCCTGC
>NZ_QKOE01000127.1 GCF_003226565.1 Parazoarcus communis SWub3 = DSM 12120
CACCGGGGTTCGACACTTCCCCCCGATTTTCATCCCTTTTCGGAAAGTGCCTCCAGCACCGGCGCGGGTTTCAAGGCCATGATCGAAAAAGCTCTGTGGTGGCACGTTTGTAACAGTATTGTCCAGACTTGACGGCACTCTATAGGTCGATAAAGTGGCGGCATGCATGTCAAGCTCACCACCTCCGGAGGCCGCCGCTACGTCCAGCTCGTCGAGTCCTATCGCGACGAAGCCGGACAGGTAAAGAAGCGCACCGTCGCCACGCTCGGCCGTGCCGAGCAGGTCGATGGCTCGCTCGATGCGGTCATTAATGGCTTGCTCAAGATCACCGGCCGGGAACCGATGGGCGCCAAGCCGGCGGCGCCAACGGTGTCGTTCGAATCCGCGCGCGCGCTCGGCAATGTGTGGGCGCTGACCGAGCTGTGGAAGTCGCTGGGCTTCTCCGGGCTGCGCCGGGTGT
>NZ_QKOE01000128.1 GCF_003226565.1 Parazoarcus communis SWub3 = DSM 12120
GCCGCAACGAGGGATGCGGCATCCGCTGTGCCTTCCACGGCTGGAAGTTCGACCTCGAGGGCAATTGCGTCGACCTGCCGACCTCGCCGCCGGAGTCGTCCTACAAGGAGACGATCAAGCTCCTGGCCTATCCGACCCGCGAATGGGCCGACATGATCTGGGTCTATATGGGCCCGCGGGAGGCCATGCCCGAGCTGCCGCAGATCGAGATGGGGCTGGTGCCGGCTTCCAGCCGATACGTCTCCAAGAAATGGCAGGACTGCAACTGGGTGCAGAGCCTGGAGGGTGCGATCGACACGTCGCACTTCTCCTTCCTGCACATGGTGCTGGCCACCGACGAGGCGACGGCGCGGTCGGCGATGGCCAAGGCGGCAATCGCCGACCAGTCCAAACCCGACAGCCGCATTCGCTGGGTACAGGACGATCCCCGGCCCAAATTCCAGGTGCTGGGCCACGAGG
>NZ_QKOE01000012.1 GCF_003226565.1 Parazoarcus communis SWub3 = DSM 12120
CGCAGATGGTCAAGCAAGGCGCCATCGTCATCGATGTCGGCATCAACCGCCTGCCCGACAACCGCATCGTCGGCGATGTGGATTTCGACGGGGTCAAGGAGAAGGCCTCGTGGATCACGCCCGTGCCTGGCGGCGTGGGCCCGATGACGGTGACCATGCTGATCGAGAACACCCTGCGTTCGGCCGAGCGCAGCCTGCAAGGCACGCCGGCCGACCACTACCAGGAATGGGAAGCGCCGATGCTGAAGACGGTCTGAAGAGGCCAAGGCCGCAGACCTGCGCCCAGCCGGTCCAACTGCCGCCATGCTGCCGCCCCATGCGCCGCTGGCTTGCAACCCTCCTGATGGTCTTCATGCCGCTCAAACTGGGTTGGGCGGCGGTGAGCGCCTGTTGCCAGCATAAAACCAGCGCGCCAGCCAACCACTCCGGTCACTCGAGTGTAAGGTCGAGCATACTCAGATAAATGAGGTAGCTTTCGGTGATCAGGCGATAGCAGCACACGTCCTCCAATTCCGGCTTGTGTATCTGGCCAACCGCAGTCCAGATCTCCGCAGTCACTAAGGCAGCATCAAGGGGGAGACGCAGGTAGCTCGAACCCAACAGTCACACAATCATGCGACGATTTGGCAAAAGGCACTCCGCCATGCATTCGTGCAACAGCAGCAACGATGGAAAGCCCAAGTCCATGATTCGCATCGCTCCGCTGGCGTGCAGAATCAACACGGTAGAAGCGATCGAACAGTCTGGGCAAATGCTCTTCGCTAATCGCGGGACCTACATTACTCAATGAAAACCGGATACTTCCGCGAGACGTCGCCTCAATTCGGAACGACATGACCGAACCGCGCTCAGCATAACGGGTTGCGTTCGCAAACAGGTTTGAGAGCGCCCGACGAAGCAACGGCAGATCGAAACGCCCCACCCCATCACCCATGACTCGAACCGTGACACCTGCCTCATGCAGAGCAGCGTCGTGGTATTCGACAACTTCGGAGACCACCTCCGCAAGAGAGCTCACCGGTGAACACCGGGCTAACGCCCCTCGGTCAGCGTTCGAAAGAAACAACATGTCATTCACAAGCCCGGCGAGTCGCTGAAGCTCCTCAAGATTGGAGCCAAGCACATCGCGCAACTGCGCCACCCCACGCTCGCGACTCAACGCCAGTTCCGTCTCACCAATCAGCGTAGCGAGCGGCGTTCTCAGTTCATGGGCCACATCAGCATTAAATCCTTCCAGTTGCTGGTAGGCTCGCTCAACACGGGCCAACAAGGCATTGAATTGAACCACCAGCAAACTCAACTCTTCCGCTTGATCGGAGCCATCCAACGATAGGGATAGGCTGTCAGGAGCAAGTGCCGCCACTCGTTCAGATAAATCACGCACTGGCGCAAAAGCCCGTCGCACCAACCACCAACCTCCCGAACAGACCAATGTTGTTCCTGCCAGCGCGCTGATCAGGAGCGTCCACGCAAGCCGCCGCAACACATCCTCATCCGCGTCGATATCCAGCTTGAGCTCACCCTTGAATGTGCCGGCCGAGGAGCCAAGCCCGCTACTCGAAGGAATCTCGAAATTCGCAGTTCTAGAAGCGCTGACGTGTCTGGATGCTGATTCGCGCAAAAACAGAACGCCTCCCTCACTCGCAGTCAGTTTCAAGGAGAGCGTCGAGTGACCAACCAGAAAATCATCCAGCTTATGTCTCAACTGATCGATATCGCCCTGAACGAGATGCTCATCCAATAGGTGGAGTACGAGAACCCGATACTTCCCTAACTCGTCAAGCTGTCGTGAGGCGAAACTCCAGCTTGTTACGGCATAAACAACAGAACAGACAACCCCAAGCCCAACGAAGGTCAACACCCCCAGCCACCAGGAAAGCCAACTGTTCAATGATCTGGCGCCACGCGGTCTCACCCTGCACGCACCTCCAGAACGTACCCCATGCCCCGTACAGTGTGCAGCAGCTTGGCGTCGAACGAATCGTCGACTTTCCCACGTAAGCGACGGATCGCAACCTCAACGACATTGGTATTGCTATCGAAGTGCATACCCCACACTTGTTCAGCCAGCACGGAACGGGCCAACACCTCCCCCTTTCTGCGCATCAGCAAGCTCAGTAAAGTGAATTCCTTCGGTGTCAGATCAAGCCGTTGGCCACCTCGAGTCGCCTTACGCCCGAGCAAATCCAGCGTCAGGTCCGCAACGACCAACTCGGTAGAAGACCCTCCCGTCAAACGCACCTGTCCGCGCCGCAACAATGCTTGAACGCGCGCAAGCAGTTCTGACAATGCAAAAGGCTTAACAAGATAATCGTCGGCCCCAGCCTGCAACCCTCGAACACGATCATCAACCTGATCACGGGCTGTCAGCATAAGCACAGGAACCGTACTTTTTCGGCGCACCGTCTGAAGAACCGAAAAACCATCCAGTTTCGGCAGCATCACGTCAAGCACGATCAAGTCGTAGTCGTATTCAAGCGCGAAGTAGCACCCTTCCGCTCCGTCATACGCAAGGTCGACAACATAGCTGCTTTCCGTCAGTGCCTTGCGAAGGTATTGAGCAAGCTTAGGCTCATCTTCGATGACAAGAAGTTTCATCGCCTGATTATCACTCTCCCCAGGTACGGCCAGCATTACGTTTTTGTAATCACGATGTTCGTATTTCGACGAGGGCGCTTGTTTAAAGTTTGAGACGTCCCCTGCAAACCCGCACGGCACACTTACCCTACCGGAGTACATCATGAAAAAATATCGCGTTATCGCATTTACATCCTTGCTTGCAGCCCTTTTCACTGCCCCAGCAACAGCCTTGGCATCATCCACTTGGCACACCAACAGCGACGACGTCGGGATCACGTATCACCCCGATCACACTCCAGATACCAAGACTCGCCTTGACGTCCTCCGTGAGCTAGAAGCAGCCAAGGCCGACGGTAGCCTGTACTACCTGCAACGAGCGTTACCCGTCCCCTCTCGCAATATGGGGCCGGGCAAAAGCCGTGAGCAAGTTATCCAAGAACTGAAAGACCTGACAGCCGACGAGCGAGAGAAAATGCGTGAGCTTTATTCAGGCGGCTGAGTCGTCACCTTCCGCCATTCTTGGTAATGAATCACTCCATGCCGCTATACTGCCGCCCCATGCGCCGCTGGCTTGCAATCCTCCTGATGGTCTTCATGCCGCTCCAACTGGGTTGGGCGGCGGTGAGCGTCTATTGCCAGCACGAAACCGGCTCCGCAGCCAAGCATTTCGGGCATCACGAACACGCACACCAGGGCGACTCCAGCGACACCGACGGCGCGTTCAAGTCCGACCCCGACTGCGGCTTCTGCCAGATGGCCAGCCTGGCCGCCATGCCAAGCTGCGCCACGGCGGCGGTGACCAGCGCCATCGAGCCCGTCATCACCCCCCTCGCGCATCCTGCGCCCCGCTCCGCCCCTTCAACCGAGCCCGAACGCCCCAAATGGGGATGCCCTGCCTGATCGGCAGGGTCATCAGTCTTCCCACCCCACTGCGTTGACGCCGTACTGAGCGGCGTTTTCGTGCGTGCCGGACAGTCCGCCTGAAGCGCCTTGCCGATTTTCCGTCCCCATCAATCACGGAGAATTGGATGTTCCATCGCATCTGTCCCCCCTGGCTGCCCGGCGCCCTGATCGCCCTGGCTGCCTGCTCCGCCGGAGCCCAGCCCCTGGCACCCGTGTCGGCGCCCCCGGTGTCGACCCTCAAACAAGCGTTCGATGCGGCCTGGCTGCGGCAGCCCGAAGCCCGGTCCCTGCCCCTGCAGGAAGAGGCCGCCCTGGCCCGGCGGCACAGCGCCGATCGCTGGACGGCCGAGCCGCCTGCCATCGAACTGTCGGGCAAAACCGATCAGATCGACCGCAACACCGGCAGCCGCGAGTATCAAGCCGGCATCGCGCTGCCCCTCTGGCTACCCGGCGAACGCGCTGCCGCAGGTGCGCTGGCCGATGCCGAACTGCAGGCGACCCGTCATCGCCAGCAGGCGGCGCAGTTGCGTACGGCCGCAGCGGTACGCGACGCTTACTGGACATGGCAGGCCGCACACGCCGGTGTTGGGCTGGAACAGGCCCGCCTGGCCAACGCCCGCCAGCTTGCCGTCGACGTTGCCAGACGGGTGCGCGCCGGTGAGCTGGCGCGCGCGGACCAGCATCAGGCCGAAGGTGCCGTGGCGAGCGCAGAAGCCGCACTGGCCGAAGCGCACAGCACCCTGGTCGCTGCCCGCAGCAGCCTGCGGGCGCTGACTGGCCAGCCCGTCGCCACCCCCACAGACGACGTCCCGCCCATCGAGCCCGAGCCCACACTCCCGACCGATGTCAGTGCGCTTGAGGAGACACACCCCCTGCTGTCGGAATGGCAGGCGCGCACCGAACGTGCGCGTCGCGCGCTTGCGCTGGCCGCAGTCCAGACACGCGCCAACCCGGAGCTGAACCTGGCCACCACCCGCGAGCGTGGCGCCTACGGCGAAAACTGGACGCACACCGTCACTGTCGGCCTGCGCCTGCCCTTTGGCGACGACGCCCGCAACCGGGCAAGGATTGCCGACGCCAGCGCCGAAGCCGTCGAGGCCGAAGTCCAGCTTGCGGTGGAGCACGACCGCCTGCTGGCCGAACTCGACACTGCCCGCCACCGCGCCGAAACCGCCCGCCTGCAACTGGAGGCAGCCGAGCGACGCGCCCGGCTGGCAGCGGAATCACGCGCCTTTTTCGACAAGGCCTTCCGCCTGGGCGAAGCCGACCTGCCCACCCGCCTGCGTATCGAGCTGGAAGCCAGCGAGGCCGAACGACAGCTCGCACGCAGCCGCATCCAGCTTGCCGCCGCGCGCTCGGCACTGCGCCAGGCCATTGGCCTGCTCCCCGAATGAATTTCAGGACGCCTTACATGACACACTCTCACACCCTGCTGAGCTGGAGCCTTGCCACGCTGCTGGCGAGCGCTGCCCCCACCACCCTGGCCGGCCCCGGCCATGATCACGGCGACGCGCCGGTCACCACTGCCGGCCCCGCCTTGCCCCGTTTCGCCGCCACCTCCGAGCTGTTCGAGCTGGTGGGCATCGTCGACGGCCCGCACCTGACCCTGTACCTCGACCACTTCGCCGACAACCGTCCGGTCGAGGACGCCCGCCTGGAGCTTGAACTGAATGGCCAGGCAATCACTGTCCTGCCACACGCGCCCGGCGAATTCGAAGCGCAGCTGCAAAGCCCGCTTCAAGCTGGCGTGATCGCGGTCACCGCCACCGTGACCGCGGGCAAGGACATCGATCTGCTCGCAGGCGAGCTCGACCTGCATGACGACGCCTCCGCGCACGACACCCCGCCCGCACAGCCCGGATCCTGGACTAGCAAAGCCGGCTGGATGGGAGCCGGCGCCCTGCTGGCCAGCCTCCTTGGCTGGGCCCTGTCGCGCCGCCGCGCCCCTGCCCGAATCCAGCAAGGGGATGCCGTATGAAATCGACGCTTGCACTTGCCGCGCTGGCCTTCCTGCTGGCCGGCATCAGCACCAGCGCCCTCGCCGGCCCCGGTCACGACCATGGCGACGTTGCCCCTGCTGCCAGCGGCGGCAACGGCCCCTCCCGCCTGCCCGACGGCAGCGTGTTCCTGCCCAAACCTGCCCAGCGCCAGATCGGAGTGCGCACCCTGCTGACCGAAGCGGCCACCCTGCCACGCACCCATGTACTGACCGGCCGCGTCGTGATCGACCCCAATGCCGGCGGCACCGTCCAGGCACTGGTCCCCGGCCGGCTGCTGGCCGGCCCGAACGGGCTGCCCACCCTTGGCCAACCCGTGCGCAAGGGCGACATCCTGGCTTATGTGGAGCCCGCCGTATCCGCTATCGAGCACGCCAACCAGCGTGCCCAGCTGGCAGATCTCCAGGCAGCAGAAGCCCTCGCGCGCAAACGCCTGGCACGCCTGCGCGAACTGGCCGACACCGTCCCGCGCAAGGACATCGAGGCGACCGAAAGCGAACTGAGCAGCCTGACACAACGCGCCCAGGCAGTGGGCGCCAGCCTCGCCAGCCGGGATGCGCTGCGAGCGCCGGTATCCGGCGTGATCGCATCCAGCAACGCCGTCGCCGGTCAGGTGGTCGATGCGGGCGAGCAGGTGTTCGAGGTTGTCGATCCGCAGCGCCTGCAGATCGAAGCGCTTGCCTACGACGCCGCCCTGGCCACCGATATCGCAGGTGCCAGCCTGGCCGTTGGCGAACAGCGGGTGGCGCTGGACTTCATTGGCGCCGCACGCAGCCTGCGCGAGCAGGCCATGCCGCTGGCCTTCCGCGCCCGGGGTGAGGCGCTGGCCGCGCTGGCCGTGGGGCAACCGGTCGACATTCAGGTGCACACCCGCAGCACGGTAACGGGTGTCAGGGTGCCAGCCGCCTCGGTGATGAAGAACCCGGCCAACCAGACCATCGTCTGGGTCAAGACCGCGCCCGAACGCTTCGAGCCGCGCACCGTGACCGTCGTGCCGCTCGATGGCGTCGATGTCGCAGTCACGTCGGGCCTGGCAGGCGGCGAGCGCATCGCCAGCCGTGCAGCCACGCTGATCAACCAGATCCGCTGACCGGAGGCCCGACCCATGTTCAAGTGGCTACTCGACAACAGCCTGGCCAACCGCCTGCTGGTGATCATTGCCAGCGTGGTGCTGATGGCCTACGGCGCCTTCACGCTGTCACGTACCCCGGTTGACGTATTTCCGGACCTCAACAAACCCACGGTCACGCTCATGACCGAGGCTGGCGGCATGGCCGCCGAGGAAGTCGAGCAACTCATCACTTTTCCGCTCGAAACCACCATGAACGGCCTGCCGGGGGTGGAGTCCGTGCGCTCGGTATCCAGCGCCGGCCTGTCCTTCCTGTACGTCACCTTCGACTGGAACATCGACATCTACCGAGCGCGCCAGCTCGTCTCCGAGCGCCTGGCAGCGATGGAGGAGGAGATGGCGCCGGGCGTGGTGCCGCGCATGGGCCCGATCAGCTCGGTCATGGGCGAGATCATGCAGATCGCCATCCCGCTCGATCCGCAGCAGATCAGCCCGATGGCCGTACGCGAATACGCCGACTGGGTGCTGCGCCCGCGGCTGATGTCGGTGCCCGGCGTCGCGCAGGTGATCCCGATCGGTGGCGAGGTGCGCCAGTTTCAGGTGCACGTCGACACCCGGCGGATGGCCGAACTGGGCGTCCCCCTCGACACCCTGGAGGCGGCGCTGCGGGGCTTCTCGTCCAACACATCGGGCGGCTTCCTCGAGCTGAACGGCCGCGAATACCTGATCCGCAACCTCGGACGCACCTCCCGCATGGAAGACTTGCAGAACCTGGCCGTTGGCGTCCGCAACGGTCAGCCCATCCTGCTGCACCAGGTCGCCAGCGTCAGCTTTGCGCCCGCCCCCAAACGCGGCGACGCGGGGTTTGAAGGCAAACCGGCGGTGATCCTGGGCATCCAGAAGCAACCCAGCGCCGACACCATTGCGCTGACCCAGGCCATCGAACACGCCCTCGATGGCCTGCAGACCTCACTGCCCGCCGGCATGGAGGCACCGCGTGTCACCTTCCGCCAGGCCAGCTTCATCGAGGCCTCCATCGCCACACTGCAAGGCAAGCTGATCGGGGCCTCGCTGTTCGTCGCGGTGATCCTGTTCTTCTTTCTTGGCACCGTGCGCCCCACCCTGATTGCACTGACCGCGATTCCGGTATCCATCCTGGTCACCGCGCTGGTGTTCCGCTACTTCGGGCTGTCGATCAACACCATGACCCTGGGCGGTCTGGCCATTGCCATCGGCGGGCTGGTGGATGACGCAGTGGTGGATGTCGAGAACATCCTCCGCCGCCTGAAGGAAGACCGCGCGCGCCACCCCCAGCACCGGCTGCATCCGCTGCAACTGGTGGCAAAGGCGTCGATGGAGGTGCGCTCCGGCATCCTCTACGCCACCGCCATCATCGTGCTGGTGTTCATCCCGCTGTTTGCGCTGCCTGGTCTGGAAGGCCGGCTGTTCCTGCCGCTGGGCGTGGCCTTCATTGCGTCAACGCTGGCCTCGCTGCTGGTGTCGGTAACGGTGACGCCGGTGCTGAGCTACTACCTGCTGCCGCGCCTGAAAACGCTGGACCACGATGACACCCGGCTGCTGGCCTGGCTGAAGGCGCGCTACCGCAGCGGCCTGCAGGCCGTGCTGAACCAACCGCGGGCGGCGCTGGCCACGGCCGGCGTCGCGGTCATGGCCGCGGTGCTGGCCGTCCCCTTCTTTCCCACCACCTTCCTGCCGCCGTTCAACGAGGGCACGCTGTTGGTCGGCCTGCGCCTGAACCCGGGCGTGACCCTGACCGAAAGCTCGGCGCTGGCGCGACAGGCCGAGCTGCGGGTCAGCCAGGTTCCGGAAGTCACCCACGTCGGCCGACGCAGCGGCCGTGCCGAGCTCGACGAACACGCCGAAGGCGTGCATGTCAGCGAGCTGGACGTCGGCATCGTGCCCGCCGCCCAGCTCACCCGCAGCATGGACGCGGTGCGCGCCGACATCCGTGCCCAGCTGGCCAATCTGCCAGCTGCCGTCGAGGTCGGCCAGCCCATCTCTCACCGCATCGACCACATGCTGTCCGGCGTACGCTCGCAGATTGCCATCAAGATCTTCGGCGAGGATCTGGACGTGCTGCGCGCCCAGGCCGACGCCCTGCGCCAACGCCTTGCCGGCGTGCCCGGCATCGCCGACCTGCAGGTTGAAAAGCAGGTGCTGGCACCGCAGGTCCGCATCAACATCGACTACGCGGCCGCAGCCCGCCATGGTGTTCCGGCACCGCAGATCCTGGCCACGCTGCAGACCCTGGTCGAGGGCGAGAAGATCACCCAGGTCGTCGAGGGCGGGCGGCGCTTCGCGCTGGTGCTGCGCCTGCCCGACAGCGCGCGCACGCTGGATGGGCTGGCCAACATCCTGATCGAAACCCCGGGCGGGCCCGTGCCACTGTCCCGGCTGGCCACCATCGAGGACGGCGATGGCCCCAACCAGATCAGCCGCGACGACGGCAAACGCCGCATCGTGCTGTCAGCCAACGCCCAGCAGCGCCCGTTGTCGGACGTCGTGGCGGACATCCGCGCCGTGGTCGCCGGCACCGCGCTGCCCGAAGGCTATTTCATCACCCTGGGCGGCCAGTTCCAGGCACAGGAGGAAGCCTCGCGGGTGGTGGGCCTGCTGTCCATCGTCTCGCTGACGCTGATGTTCGTCGTGCTGTACAGCCGCTACAAGTCGCTGCGGCTGTCGGCGCTGATCATGGCCAACATCCCGCTGGCCCTGGTGGGTGCCGTGCTGGGCCTGTGGCTGTCGGGCCAGCCCTTGTCGGTGGCCGCGCTGATCGGCTTCATCACCCTGGCCGGCATCTCGGTGCGCAACGGCATCCTCAAGGTCAGCCACTACCTCAACCTGATGCGCATCGAAGGCGAACGCTTCGATCACCGGATGATCGTGCGCGGCTCGCTGGAGCGTCTGTCCCCGGTGCTGATGACCGCGCTGGTCACTGCCTTCGCCCTCGCCCCGCTGCTGTTCGAGGCCGAACGCCCCGGCACCGAAGTCCTGCACCCGGTGGCCGTGGTGATCTTCTCCGGCCTGATCAGCTCCACCCTGCTCGACACCTTCCTGACCCCGGCCATGTTCTGGCTGTTCGGCCGCCGCGACGCCGAGCGCCTGCTCAACGACCGTGACGCCGAGGCCTTCTAGCCCCACTCACCTTCACCCATCCCATCACCCCTTCATCACCCAGGAGACACCATGAAACTCATCACCCTGATCACCACCACTGCCCTGCTCGGCAGCCTGCCCGCCTTCGCCGGCGGCAATCACGACCACGCCCACGCACACGACCCCATGCACGGTGGCGTGGTGGTGGAAGTGAAAGACATCGACCTCGAACTGGTGGCCCAAGCCGACCGCATCCAGCTCTACCTGCGCGACCACGGCAAGCCGGTGGACGTCAGCAAGGGCCACGCCAGACTCACCCTGCTGACCGGATCGGACAAGCAGGACATCGAACTCACCCCCGCCGGCGACAAACTGCAAGCCACCGGCACCTTCAAGCTCGATAGCGGCAGCAAGGCTGTCGCGGTGGTGACACTGCCAGGCAAGGCGCCAACCACGGCGCGGTTTGTGCTGAAGTAAGGGCAGGTGCAGCGGCACCGGGTAGGGACGGTGCCGCGTTTCGTTACTTCAGTCGGCAGGAGGTCTACAGGTAGATAGGCTCTTGGTCACCGAACGAACCGCCACGGATGCCCCATTCCCCCAGAAGTCGGCGGCATCGACGCTGCCCGACCATGCCGTCACATTCCCATCGGCCTTACCGAGTCGTACCTTGCGCAGCTCGGATAGCACGTTGGTATCGAGTACATACATCATGAGAGATCAGCCGGCCTGGCTCCAATGGTCACGCGCGGTGGCTCAAACTCGCTATCCTCAACACCCGGCATCGCCAGAGCATCGGCAATGTTGCGCCGCTGCTTCGTCAACCGCTGGTAGTCATCGAAGCTCAACAGCACGTGAGCAGGCTTCCCGCGATCCGTGATGAATACCGGACCGCTCTTGGTGGCCTTCTTTGCTCGCGTCACGTCCTGGTTCAACTCTCGACTAGATAGAGTCGTGATCGTCATAGAGCACCTCCAGAATCAATCAATGTAGAAATGTTTCTACATTAAAAATCGAGGATCAAGGTGATGGAACACGAGCGCGCGACCAACCTGTCCGTTCTCCCTGTCGCGATTCAACGCAGCCTCATGCGATGAACGGGAAACCGGATCGCAGAATAAGCGTGTCAGCAAAATGAAGACACCTTCTCTTCTCAAACGCCTGCGAGTCTTGGCTAAACTGGTCGCAAATCCATCCAAGCGCTTGGTCGTCCTATCCACCTGACCACAAGTATCGATATCGATGTCCAGCACAATCCGCTATTACGACAACAACACAGTCGGCTTCATCGAAAGCACTCTCGATGTCGATATGTCTGAACTGCACGATCGATTCCTAGCCGAAATCACGGAGGGAGGGTTGATTCTGGATGCCGGATGCGGCTCTGGGCGCGACAGCAAAGCGTTTCTTGGGCGTGGTTATCGCATCTGCGCATTTGACGCTTCCACCATGATGGCTAGAGCCGCCGAAGAACTACTCGGTCAGCGGGTCGATGTGCGTCGAATGGAGGATGTCCGCGAACTCGACTGCTACGACGGCATCTGGGCTTGCGCGAGTCTGCTGCACGTACCCGAAGCAGACCTACCCGAAGTGCTTGGGCGGTTATGGGCCAGTCTCAAGCAAGGCGGAATGTTCTATCTGAGCTTCAAACAGGGGGATGGCGAACGTAGCGACGGCGACCGACATTTCACCGACGCAACAGAAACCCGACTGCGTCAGTGGCTTGCGGACCTGGACGATATCGAGCACATCGAGTGCTGGCTGACGCCGGATCGCCGCCCAAACCGCAAAGAGTCTTGGTTAAACGCGCTGGTACGACGGCGCACTCGGCATGTCGTGCCCCCCAATAAGCTTTTCACTGGGGATGCTCGCCACCCATTTCTGCCGCAACTTCGACACGCCATCACCGAGGCAGACGAAATCGATCTTGCGGTGTCCTTCGTCAAAACCACCGGTCTGCGCCTCCTGCTTCCGGACCTCCTCGACGCCTTGACCCGGGATCTGGCGCATACCCGCACACAAGCCCGACTACGCATCCTGACCAGCGACTATCTGGACATCACCGACCCTGAAGCGCTACGCCTTCTGATGCTACTCGCAGAACAAGGCGCCAAGGTACGCATATTCGAAGCAGGCAAAACCAGCTTTCACATGAAGGCCTATCTGTTTGCGCGCTTCCCGGCGCCACAGCGTCTCCAGGGCACCGCTTTTATAGGGTCCAGCAATATCAGCCGCCAAGCCTTAACGGATGGTCTGGAATGGAACTACCGCGTCGACTACCCCGGTGACGACGGCTTTATCGAGGCTCGCGCCCGCTTCGAAGAACTTTTTGCTCACCCCAAAACGGTAGAGTTGACCGATCAGTGGATCGACCGATACGACGCCCGACGCGTCCCACCGCCACGCCCTCTCGCACCCGGTAGCGAGGAGACAGAACCGCTCCCAGTCCCCACGCCCATCCAAACTGATGCCCTCGCTGCCCTCGCAGCGACGCGTCGTGAAGGTTATCAACGAGGCGTGGTCGTTTTGGCCACAGGTTTAGGCAAGACATGGCTTGCTGCCTTCGATGCAGAACAACTCGGCGCACGCCGAATACTCTTCGTGGCCCACCGGGAAGAGATCCTGAACCAAGCCGCAGAGACTTTTATCCGTATCCGGCCACAAGCACGAGTCGGCTTCTACATGGGACAAACTCGCGACACTCAGGTCGATGTGCTATGTGCATCAATCCAGACGATCGGCAAACTGACCCACCTCGACCGCTTTGCGCCGCAGCACTTTGACTATGTCGTGGTCGACGAATTTCACCACGCGGCGGCACCGACTTACCGAAGGCTGCTCGCTCACTTTGCACCGCAATTTCTACTGGGCCTCACCGCTACGCCAGACCGCAGTGACCAGTCAGACATCCTGACCCTGTGCGACGACAACTTGGTGTTCTGCCGCAACTTATTCGACGGCATCGAAGCTGGCTTACTGGCGCCGTTTCATTACTACGGGATCTGGGACAAATCGGTGAACTACCGGGAAATTCCATGGCGAAACGGTCGTTTCGATCCCGAACAACTCTCTAACAAACTTGCGACGCTTGCACGCGCTCGTCATGCACTCAGGCAATGGCAACAACGCGCTCAGGCTCGCACCCTGGCGTTTTGTGTATCGATACGCCACGCCGAGTTCATGGCGACACAGTTTGCCCGCGAAGGCATTGCCGCTGCTGCGGTATACGCCGGCTCAGCCTTAGCGCGCGGCGAGGCACTGGAGCAACTTGCTGACGGACGGCTGCAAGTCATTTTTTCCGTTGACCTATTTAACGAGGGCGTAGATCTACCGGCCATCGACACGGTGCTGATGCTTCGGCCGACAGAATCGAAAATTCTCTTCCTGCAGCAACTCGGACGCGGCCTGCGAAAGTCTCCCGGCAAGGAAAGACTGGTCGTCCTAGACTTTATCGGCAACCACCACAGCTTTCTCCACAAACCGCAGGCTTTAGCGCAAGTTGGAAGCAGCTACAAACAGCTTGCTGCATTTGCCCGGAAACTGGAGAGCCAAAGACTGGAACTGCCTTCGGGTTGCTTCGTCAATTTCGACCTAGAGTTGATCGACTTCTTGAAGTCACTCGACAGCGAAGGCATCTCAAATGACTACCTCGCACTCAAAGCCAGCCTCGGCCGTCGTCCTACACTCGCCGAGTTCTACCGCTCGGGCGCTAACCTGACCCGCATGCGCCAAGAGTTTGGCAGCTGGTTCGGAGTGGTCAAAGCCATGAGCGATTTGAGTCCGTCGGAGGATGCCGTGCTCAACGCTCATCAGGATGCACTGCGTGAGCTAGAAGTCACTGCGATGACCAAGAGTTTCAAGATGGTGCTCATCGAAGCACTGCAAGAACTCGACGGCTGGCGCCACCCTCCACGGCTTTCGGAACTTGCCTACCGCTCATGGCAGGTATTGCAACGTCGCCGTCATCTAGCGTCAGATTTACTGAGCGAGTTCAACGACACGGAGGATGGCCGCAGCAAGGCCTGGCAAGACTACTGGCGTAAACACCCAGTAAACGCTTGGATTGGAGGCAACCGAGACGCAAAAGCCCGTGCTTTCTTTCGCGTACACGACGAGCGTTTCGAAGCGACTTTCAAACTCGCCGAAGACCAGTTGCCTTCCTTCAGCGACATGGCTCAAGAGTTGGTCGACTACCGGCTCGCTGCCTATGAAGCCAGAATCACGATTGACAGCAACTCAAGTAATGTCATCCCACTGCGCCGCTCGCCACCCGAGCGCACCGAACTCCCTTATTTTCCGAACCTACGCATCGCCTGCGGCCACTTCCGCACCGCAAACGCCGACGCCGAAGAGCATCGACAACTTGGCCCCAGCTACGGCCGTCTCGACCCCGCTCGACACTTCATCGCCCGCGCGTCGGGGAACTCGATGAACGGTGGCAAAGCCCCAATCCGCGACGGCGACTATCTGTTACTGGAACTCATTAGCGCAGGCAGCGCGGGCTCAATTACGGGCCACACCATCGCCATCGAGCGCCAAGATCAAACTGGAGACGACCAATACCTGCTACGCGTTGTGAACAAGCAACGTGACGGCAGCTATGTGTTGGTTGCCAACAATCAAGACTATGAGTACATCGTCGTCACCCCAGAAATGACTGAGGAGTTGCGCACACTCGCCCGCTTCAAAGCAGTGATTGACCCGCTAGAACTGGCAGTTGGCGAATCGTTCCTACGCGAAGACATCCCCAACCTATTCGGTGAAACCTTCAACCCCGGCAACTGGAATAGCGGCCACGTCGTCCTTACAAACTGTAAGGCTCATGTCCTGCTGGTAACGCTCAACAAGCAAGGCAAGGCGAAGGATCACCGATATCTGGACCACTGGATCGATGACCACAACTTCCACTGGCAAAGCCAGAACGCCACAACGCCAGAGAGCAAGCGTGGACACGAGATCATTGAGCATGAAAGGCTGGGCATCTCGATTCATTTGTTCGTACGTGAGACCAAACTCGCTGCAGGGAAAGCGGCACCGTTTGAATATTGCGGGCGCGTTCGATACCTGCGGCATAGCGGTAGTGCGCCGATGAGTGTGATTTTTGAGGTGCGATGAATCGAGGCAAGTCCATCATTGCCGACAGAGGGAAGCGAAGTCGCTCGGTCGCAAATTTATTGGATGGCCCATCAAGGTCCCTGTCACCACCACCGAACACCCGCAAACGCCGCTCGGCGTACACATCGCGTCTCATCCGAATCACCTTGACACCCATTTTGTCCAAGACAAAAATAGTTCCACCCCCACCCATGCCCTCACCTCATGCCCTACACCGTCGTCTGGTTCAAACGCGATCTTCGCGTGCAAGACCACGCTGCACTGACGGCAGCGGCGGCGCGGGGGCCGGTGCTGTGCCTGTACATTGTCGAGCCCAGTCTATGTGCTGCGCCTGACGCGGCCCGCCAGCACTACCACTTTGTCCTGGAAAGCTTGCGCGAGGTGTATCGTGCGCTGCGCGCGTTGGGCGGGCGCTTGCACGTGGTGGGTGGCGAGGTGACCGAGGTGCTGGGACGCTTGCATGCGGCGGCACCGCTTGATGCGTTGTATGCCCACGAAGAGACCGGCAATGCATTGAGCTTTGAGCGTGATCTGGCGGTGGCGCGATGGTGTCGGGCACAGGGGGTGGCCTGGCGCGAGTTTGCGCAGTTTGGCGTGGTGCGGCGACTACGCGATCGGGGGGAGTGGCAAGCGCGCTGGGAGACGTTTGTGGCGCAGCCTTGCCTGCCGGTGCCGGCCGCGCTGCGCTTTGTACCTTTGCCCTGGGCCGACACCGCACCACCCGATGCGGATGCGCTGGGCTTGCCGGCAGGCGAGCCGCCCTTACGCCAGCGCGGCGGGCGCGGTGAAGCGATGCGCACGTTGATGGACTTCCTGCAGGCGCGCAGCCAGCAGTATCGGGGCGGCATTTCGTCGCCACTGCGGGCGCCGACGGCCTGCTCGCGCATCTCGCCTTACCTGACCTTCGGGTGCATCAGCCTGCGCGAGGTGGTGCAGGCCACCCGTTTGCAGATTGCCAGCCTGCCACCTTCGGCTACCCGCCACCGCGCGGGCCTGAATGCCTTCATCAGCCGGCTGTACTGGCATTGTCATTTCATCCAGAAGCTGGAGAGCGAGCCGGAACTGGAAACCCGCAACCTGCATCGCGGCTACGACGGCCTGCGCGAGGCCGACTGGAACCCGCAGCACTTTGCTGCGCTGAGCGCAGGGCGCACGGGGTGGCCGCTGGTGGATGCCTGTGTGGCGATGCTGCGCGAAACCGGCTGGCTGAACTTTCGCATGCGGGCCATGCTGGTGTCGGTAGCCGCCTACCCGCTGTGGCTGCATTGGCAACCGGTAGGTGGCTGGCTGGCACGGCAGTTCCTGGATTACGAACCCGGCATTCACTGGCCGCAGATGCAGATGCAGTCGGGCACCACCGGCATCAATGTGCCGCGCATCTACAACCCGATCAAACAGGCCCACGATCAGGATCCGGACGGTCGCTTCGTGCGCCACTGGCTGCCGTGGATGCGACGCGTGCCGGACAGCTGGCTGTTCGAGCCATGGCGGATGCCGGACTCACTGCAGCGCGACCTCGGCCTGCGGCCGGGTGAGGAGATCCCCCGGCCACCGGTCGATCTGGAGCAGGCCACCCGCGTGGCACGCGAGCGCCTGTTCGCGCGTCGTGCCGACCCCATGGTCAGGGCGGCCAAGCCTGCCATTGTCGATAAACACGGTTCACGCAGGCGCACCCCCCGTCCACGGGCCAAGGCGCCAGTGCCCGCCGCCGCTGCCGGCCAGCTGAAGCTGGCCTTCTGAATACGCATGCGCAAGAAAGCCGACCTGCCCACCAAACCCTGCGCGGCCTGCGGCCGCCCCTTTGCCTGGCGCAGGAAGTGGGCGCGCTGCTGGGACGAGGTGCGCTACTGCTCGGAACGCTGCCGCCACGCGGCAAGGAAGACCTCATGACGACCCTGCGCCTGATCCTGGGCGACCAGTTGAACCCCCGGCACAGCTGGTTTGCCAGGCACCGCCCCGATGTGCTTTACGTGCTGATGGAGGTCCGTCAGGAGACCGATTATGTGTTGCATCACGCGCAGAAGATTCTGGCGGTCCTTGCCGCAATGCGCGACTTTGCCGGGCAGCTGACGGCAGCCGGCCATCGGGTGCATTACCTTGCCATCGACGATGCCGGCAACCGCCCGTCGATTCCGGCCAATCTGGATCTGTTGATCGCACATCATGGGGTCACCCGTTTCGAGTACCAGGCGCCGGATGAGTGGCGGCTCGACCAGCAGCTGAGCCGCTACGCCGGCACGCTGGGCATGCCCACCGCAATGGTGGATAGCGAGCACTTCCTCACCGGCCGGGACGATGCCGCCACCCTGTTTGCCAACCGTCGGCAGTGGCTGATGGAGCATTTCTACCGCCACATGCGCAGCCGCCACCAGGTGCTGCTGCAGGACGATGGCCGTCCCCTGGGTGGACAGTGGAACTTTGACCATGACAACCGCCAGGCCTGGCCGGGCCTGCCGCACGAACCCGCCGACTGGCGCCGCGGGCATGACCACCGCGCGTTGTGGCAGCAGATACAGGCGGCGGGCGTGGCGAGTTTTGGCGAGCCCTGTGCCGACGACCTGCGCTGGCCCCTGAACCGGGCCGAGGCGCTGGAACACCTGGACGCGTTCGTCACCCAGGCATTGCCGCATTTCGGCAGCTATCAGGATGCGCTCAGCTACCGTGCCACACGGCTGTTCCACTCACTGCTGTCGTTTGCCCTCAACACCAAGATGCTGCACCCGCGCGAGGTGATTGCCCGCGCCGAGGAAGCCTGCCGTGCCGGCGACGTGAGCTTGCCCGCCGCAGAGGGCTTCATCCGCCAGATACTGGGCTGGCGGGAATATGTGCGTGGGGTGTATTGGGCCAACATGCCGGAATACGAGCAGTTGAACTTCTTCGACCATCGCCGCCCGCTGCCCGCCTGGTTCTGGAACGGGCAGACGCGCATGCGCTGCCTGGCACACAGCATCGGCCAGTCGCTGGCGCAGGCCTATGCGCATCATATCCAGCGCCTGATGGTGATCGGCAACTTCGGCCTGCTGGCAGGGCTGGATCCGGCGGCGCTGCACCGCTGGTATCTGGGAGTGTATGTGGACGCCTTCGAGTGGGTGGAGCTGCCCAACACCCTGGGCATGAGTCAGTTTGCCGATGGCGGCCGGCTGGCGACCAAGCCTTATGTGTCGAGCGCCGCCTACATCGATCGCATGAGCGATTACTGCAAGGGCTGCCACTACGACAAACGCGACCGTACCGGCCCGCGTGCCTGTCCATTCAATGCGCTGTACTGGGACTTCTTTCGCCGCCATCGCGCGCAGCTCGAAGGCCAGCACCGGCTGGCGATGGTGTTCCGCCAGCTCGACCGCATGGATGCCGGCACCTTGTCCGCCATCGAGCACAAGGTGCGCAGCCTGCAGGATTTCGAGACGCTGTAGCGCGCCCTGTCAGCCCGCCGCCTCACCCCAGCGGCTGGAGCGCAAGGCCGCGGCAGCCGCCAGCACCCGCGCTTCAAGCAAGGCTTCGGTATCGTCATCGTCCACGGTCACCGCACGGGCGGCGGCCAGTGCAGTGCTCAGGATGCGCCGCTTGGGGTAGCTCAGGCTGGCACGCCCCGGATAGGCGGAAAAGTCCGCCTCGCAAACCTGCATCAGGCTCTGGAAGTCGTCCTCGTCGACAAAGGCGCCGACCCGCTCGAGCAGCGCCACCAGCGAACCGGCCCGCATCTCGGACGCCCGATGCACGCGCTCGAACTCGGCCAGCACCAGCCCCGCCAGACGCAGAAAACGCTGCGGCAACGCAAACCGGGCACACATCGCCTCGATGCGGGGTAGCGCGCGGTCGTGGTGACGGTAATGGGATGGCAGATGCTCGGGCGGCGAATCCGCCTTGCCAACGTTGGCGACCAGTGCGGCAAAGCGCAGGTCCAGTGGCGCGCGCCGCCGCGCCAGCTCATCCACCCAGCGCAGCTGATGTTCGCCGATGTCGACTGTCGGTGGATCATCGGCACTTTGCGGTACTCCGAACAAGGCATCCAGCTCGGGCAGCACCACGGCCAGCCCGCCACAGGCACGCAGCGCCTGCAGCATGCGGGACGGCACCGCCTCGCTCAGCCCGCGGGCCAGTTCGTGCCACACCGCCGCACCGGACAGGGTGTCGAGCTCGCCGGCATCGACCCGCATCCGCATCATCAGCAGGGTTTCCGGGTCAATCCCGCCCTCACTCGCTGCGGCCATGGCCGCCAGGCGCAACACGCTGGAAGCCGGCATGCCGATGACCTGGCCAAAGACGACCGAAGCGGAAGAACGCGTCATGATCTGCACCCAAATGCACGAAGATAGGCCAAACCGGCAGCAGGAAGCATGCCATTGCCGGATCGCGCCCAAGGCGGCCGCGCATGCACCGTAAAAGTGCCGGCATGCGACAAAACCCGACAATTACCCGACTGTTCGTGTCGGGTAATCGTTCGCATTAACCAAATGCGCCGGAAACATTGATTTTTGGGGCTTTGCGTGCGATTTTGAAAGCACTGGAACACCCTTGCGAGATGGCCATGAAAGGCGACAAGAAAATCATCGATATCCTCAACGATCTGCTCACCGGCGAACTGACTGCGGTGGATCAATACCTGATCCATGGCGAGATGTACGCCGACTTCGGCCTCAATCACCTGGCCGAAAAAGCCCTGCACGAATCAGACCACGAGCGCCAGCACGCCCGCGCGCTGATCCAGCGCATCCTGTTCCTGGAAGGCACGCCCAACCTGGCCAAGCGCGAGGCGCTCAATGTCGGCAAGGATGTGGTCGCAATGCTGAAGGCCGACCTCGAGGTCGAGTACAAGGTCGTCGGCGAGCTCAAGAAGGCCATGGCAGCCTGTGAGAAAGCCAAGGACTATGTCACCCGCGACATGCTCGGTGTTCAGCTTGAAGACACCGAAATGGATCACGCCTACTACCTTGAAAAGCAGCTGCGCCTGATCGAACTGGTCGGTCTGCAGAACTACCAGCAGAGCCAGATGGGCTCGGGCAACCCGGCTTGAGGATCGACACATGAAAGGCGACAAGAAAGTCATCGAGGCCCTGAACAAGGTCCTGAAGAACGAGCTGACCTCGATCAACCAGTACTTCCTGCATGCCCGCATGTTCCGTAACTGGGGCCTGGAAAAGCTCAACGACTACCAGTACAAGCAGTCGATCCGGGTGATGAAGGAAGCCGACGAACTGATCGAGCGCATCCTCTTCCTCGAAGGCCTGCCCAACCTGCAGAACCTGGGCAAGCTGATGATCGGCGAAGACGTGGTCGAGTGCCTGAAGTGTGACCTGAAGTACGAGCGCGAGATCCAGCACCCGCTGCTGGTCGAGACCATCGCGCTGTGCGAGGAAGTGCAGGACTACGTCAGCCGCGACCTGCTCGAAGACCTGCTGGAACACTGCGAAGAAGCCATCGACTGGCTGGAAACCCAGCAGACCCTCATCGACAGCGTCACCCTGCCCAACTATCTGCAGTCGCACATGGAGCCGGGCGAAGGCTGACCGCCGCCCCGGGCGCCCTGCCGCGCCCGTAACGCTTCACGCCCCACACGGGCCGGCACCGGCATCAAACCGGCCGCCGGCCCGTGATCATTTACGCAGTGGGCACTTCTTGCAGCGGGGCTTTTTCTTGCAGCATTTCTTGCTCATGGCAATGCTCCGGTGTGTCTTGATCAGGTTGATCGAATCACAAACCAAACCGGGCGACCAACGCAGCCCGGGTGGCCGCCTCGAGCGGACAGCCGCGCCAGTAGGCCGCAGCCGTCTTCCCCTCCATCAGGCAGGCAAACAGCGCCTCGTCAGCCGGCGCTCCATCCGCCCCGACGCACTCATCCAGAAACGCCGCCAGATCGCGGTCGTCGAGCACGCCGATGCCGGGTCCGGCAAGCAACAACACCGACCCCTCATCATCGACCCACACCGCCTCGACCGGACCGGCGGCCTGGCCGGTGTGGGCCAGCAGGTCGCCGCCTTCGCCCAGACGCCAGACCCAGGGGGTGTATTCCAGGTCCACAAAAACCTGCTGCGGCCCGTTCTGCACCCGCCAGCGTCCACAACCATCAGGGCCATAGTTGGCGTTGATGAAGCGGATCAGACCCTCGTGGCGCACCAACTCACCCTTGAGTCGCCATCCACCACGGCGGTCGAGCGACAACCAGCCGTGGCAGTCGGGCACATCGGGCCAGGCAGTCTGGGCAAGCGGGGCGGTTTGGGTCATGGCAGCAGGCAGGGGGATGGACTGCCCGCATGCTACCTCAGCCCCCGCTTGCCGCGCAGGCGCTTGGGCGCTCAGGCTGCCTGAGCCAGCGCCGGTACCAGTTCGAACAGGTCACCCACCAGCCCGTAGTCGGCCACCTGGAAGATCGGCGCTTCCGGGTCCTTGTTGATCGCCACGATCACCTTGGAATCCTTCATGCCCGCCAGGTGCTGGATGGCCCCGGAGATGCCCACCGCGATGTACAGCTGCGGCGCAACGATCTTGCCGGTCTGGCCCACCTGGTAGTCGTTGGGTACATAGCCCGCATCGACCGCGGCCCGGCTGGCACCGAGCGCGGCGCCCAGCTTGTCGGCCAGCGGCTCGAGCAGGGCGTGGTAGTTCTCGCCGCTGCCCACGCCACGACCACCGGACACGATGATCCTGGCCGCGCCCAGTTCGGGGCGGGCGCTCTTGGTGATCTCGCGACCGACCAGCGCCGACAGGCCCAGGTCGGCGGCTGCCGGGATCGCTTCGACCGCAGCGGCACCGCCCTCGCCCGCCGCTTCGAAGGCGGTGCTGCGCACGGTGATGACCTTGATCGGGTCGGCGCTCCTGACCGTGGCCAGCGCGTTGCCGGCGTAGATCGGGCGCACGAAGGTGTCGGCCGCCTCAATGCCGACGATGTCGCTGATCTGCGCCACATCCAGCTGCGCCGCCACCCGCGGCAGCATGTTCTTGCCTGCGCTGCTGGCCGGGGCCAGCACGTGGCTGTAGTCGCGGGCCAGACCCTTGACCAGTTCGGCCACGTTCTCGGCGCCTTGCGCTTCGTAGTGCGCGGCGTCCGCCACCAGGACCTTGGTCACCCCGGCCACCTTGGCGGCGGCCTGGGCCGCTGCGGCGCAGCCGGCACCGGCGATCAGGACGTGGACGTCGGCACCGAGCTTGAGCGCGGCGGTGACGGTGTTGAGCGTGGCCGCCTTCAGGTTCTGGTTGTCGTGTTCGGCAATGACGAGAATCGGCATGATCAGAGCACCTTTGCTTCGTTCTTGAGTTTGTCGACCAGCTGGGCCACATCGGCCACCCGCACCCCGGCGCTGCGCTTGGGCGGCTCGGCAACCTTCAGCGTGCTCAGCCGCGGGGCCACATCCACGCCCAGCTCGGCCGGCTTGACGGTGTCCAGCGGCTTCTTCTTGGCCTTCATGATGTTGGGCAGCGTCGCGTAGCGCGGCTCGTTCAGGCGCAGGTCGGTGGTGACCACCGCCGGCAGCTGGATCGACAGCGTCTCCAGCCCGCCGTCGATCTCGCGCATGACGCTGGCCTTGCCATCAGACAGGGTCAGCTTCGACGCAAAGGTGGCCTGCGGCCAGCCCGCCAGCGCCGCCAGCATCTGCCCGGTCTGGTTGGCGTCGTCGTCGATCGCCTGCTTGCCGCAGATCACCAGCGTCGGGCCTTCCTTGTCGGCCACCGCCTTCAGCAGCTTGGCCACCGCCAGCGGCTGCAACTCGACATCCGTCTCCACCAGAATGCCGCGGTCCGCGCCGATCGCCATCGCCGCTCGCAGCGTCTCCTGGCACGCGGCCACGCCGCAGCTCACCGCCACCACCTCGGTGGCCACCCCCGCTTCCTTCAGGCGCACGGCTTCTTCCACCGCGATCTCGTCGAACGGGTTCATGCTCATCTTCACGTTGGCAATATCCACGCCGCTACCGTCCGCTTTCACGCGAACCTTCACGTTGTAATCCACCACGCGTTTGACCGGGACCAGAATCTTCAATGCAGTGCTCTCCAAGGGGAAATTGATGCCGCCGGCCGCCCCGGGGCGGCACAGCAGCCAAGCCGGATTCTACTTCTCGACGAAGGCACGCTCGATCACATAGTCTCCACGTTCGCCCTGGCGCGGACTGATGCGGAAACCACGAGCGTCAAGCAGCTTGCAGGTGTCGGCCAGCATCGCCGGACTGCCGCAGATCATGGCGCGGTCGTGCGCGGCGTCGAGCGCAGCCAGGCCAAGGTCGGCACACAGCTTGCCGGAATCGAGCAGATCGGTCAGCCGCCCCTGATTGCGGAAGGGCTCGCGGGTCACCGTCGGGTAGTAAAGCAGCTTCTCGCTGACCACCTCACCAAGGAATTCGTCCTGCGGCAGCTGACGCTCGATGTAATCCACATAGGCCAGCTCGCTGACCTGGCGTACGCCATGCACCAGCACCACGCGTTCGAAGCGCTCGTACGTGTCCGGATCGCGGATGATGCTGAGAAAGGGCGCCAGCCCGGTGCCGGTGGCCAGCAGGAAGAGATTGCGGCCGTCGTTGAGATCGTCGATGACCAGGGTGCCCACCGGCTTGCTGCCAACGATCAGCTCGTCCCCCGGCTGCAGGTGCTGCAAGCGCGAGGTGAGCGGGCCATCGGGCACCTTGATGCTGAAGAACTCCAGGTGTTCGTCATAGTTTGCACTGGCGATGCTATAGGCGCGCAGCAGCGGTTTGCCGTCGTCGGGCAGGCCGATCATGACGAAATGGCCATTGCGGAAGCGCAGCCCGGGGTTACGCGAGGTCCGGAAGCTGAACAGCGATTCGTTCCAGTGATGCACGTGCAGGACACGTTCGACCGAAAGATTGCTCATGATGAAAGCCTCATGTTGTCAGGCGGACTCGTCGCCGAGTTCGCGCAGATATGTCCAGGGATAGATGCCGCGTTCATGGCCGTCGGCAAACACCAGGTTGAGCCCCTTGTCCGCCACCGGCCGGATGGCGGACAGCGCCGCCGGTGGGTCGGGCAGCTGGCCGCTGCGCTGACGCTGGGTACAGGCTGCACAGCGGCAGCGCTGGCGAAGGTCGCCGTGGCGCAGCGAGCTGATCGCACCATCGTCCCACTCGATGACCAGCAAACCGGAGACGCGCCGGTCGGTGATGTGCACCGGCACGCAGGAGGCGGCGAGAACGGCACTCATCACAGCGCCCCCACACCCTGTTCGCCCAGGTGCCAGTCCTGCCCCAGGCCGCCCTCCTTCAGTTCGCCGCCCATGGCCGCCAGGCTCTCCTCGCGGATCAGCGCCTTCAACTGCCGGTGCAGGGCCATGAAGGTGGGCGACGAGGTCATCTCGGCCGTGCGCGGCCGCGGCAGCGGGATGGGGATCTCCGCCTTGATCCGTCCGGGACGCGCGGTCATCACATAGACCTTGTCGGACAGAAAGATGGATTCCTCGATGTCGTGGGTGATGAACAGCACCGACAGGCGCAGTTGCTGCCACATGTTGGTGAGGATCTCCTGCATCACCACCCGGGTCTGGGCATCGAGCGCACCGAAAGGCTCGTCCATCAGCAACACCTGCGGACCGGTGGCCAGCGCGCGGACGATGCCGACACGCTGCTTCATGCCGCCGGAAAGCTGGTCGGGATAATGGTTCTCGAACGACAGCAGCCCCGCCAGCCCGAGCAGGGTGCGCGCCCGCGACTCGCGCTCGGCACGCCCCATACCCTGCATCTTGAGCCCGAACTCGACGTTCTCGCGCACTTTCAACCACGGAAACAGCGAGTACTGCTGGAACACCACGCCACGGTCGGCACCGGGGCCGCTGATCGGCAACCCGTCCACGCGCGCCTCACCCGCACTGGGTTTGAGGAAGCCGGCGACGATATTGAGCAGGGTGGATTTGCCGCAGCCCGAGGGCCCCACCACCGAGACGAACTCTCCCGGCTTCACGTCCAGCGTGACGCCGCGTACCGCATCCAGCGCCGCGCCGTTCTGGGTGAAGCTGACCCGGATGTCGCGCAGGTCGATATGGCCCTTGGCCGCCTTCGCTTCGCTTGCCATCATGCGTTCTCCTTGGTGCCGACGCGCTGCCACGGCATCACCAGCCTGGACAACAGGCGGATGCCGCCGCTGCACAACAGGCCGAGCACGCCGATCACCAGCATGCCGATGACGATGTGGGGGTACTCGATCAGGGAATAGGCTTCCCAGGTGAAGTAGCCGACGCCGAACTGGCCGGAGATCATCTCCGCAGCGATCAGCGACACCCAGGCCACCCCCATGCCGACGGCCAGGCCGGTGAAGATGTGCGGCAGGGCACCGGGCAGGATCACCCGCGTCATCAGCGCCACCTCACCCGCACCCAGGCAGCGTGCGGCGCGAATCAGCACCGGATCCACCGCCGCCACCCCATGCAGGGTGTTGAGCAGGATGGGGAAGAAGGCGCCGATGAAGGTGATGAAGACGATGCTGGTCTCGGTGGTCGGCCACAGCATGATCGAGATCGGCACCCAGGCGATCGCGGGAATCGGCCGCAACACTTCCAGCGCCGGAAACAGCAGGCCCTTGAGCAGCGCATAGCGCCCGCACAGCAGGCCCAGCAGCACGCCCAGCCCGGTGGCGATGCAGAAGCCGAGCATGATGCGTCCCAGGCTGATGCCGATGTTGGCCTGGAACTTGGCGCTGCCGATCAGCCCCATGAACTCGGTATATACCTCGCCCGGCGTCGGCACATTGGTGAAGCGGATGTAAAAGTCCCAGCGATACTCGGTACCCAGGTACCAGAAACCGAGCAGCAGGCCGATCGACAATACGCTGAGCGCCAGCGAGCCCAATTGGGTGCGCAGGCGGCCCAGCAGGCGCGCACCCATTGCAGGCTGCGCAATAGCAGGCGCCATCGGCGGGGCGCCGCCAACGTCGTGGCGCTTGATCGCCAGTGGCGGCGTCATGACCTCTTCCACATTGCGCAGGCTTGCGGGCTGCACCGCCGCTTCCGCGGCGGCAGCGCCCGCAACCGGGGGATCGGCAAGCGATCTCATCCTGATTGCGGTCGCCATGGCTCAGCTCCCCGCCAGCGCAAGCGCTTCGTCGTAGCCGCCCACCTTGCTGCCATTAGTCGCAGCGTAAGCCTCGGCATCCTTCTTCAGCAGGAAGGGCACGATGGAGGCCTTGCCATCCTTGCTACCCAGGGCGTAGAAGGCCTTGTCGGCAAACAGCTTGATGCGGGTGGTCTGGTCGAAGACGAAGGCCACACCCACCTTCTTGCCTTCGCTGCGGGCCTTGTTCACCGCCGCCAGCGTGCATGCCGCCGACTTGTAGGCGGTGATGCCGGCACCGTCGATCCACACTTCACCGGCTTCACGCGGTTTGTCGATGGTGCCGCCGCACAAGGGATCGGTGCCGCTGATCTCGTAGTTGGCAAAGCTGACGCGCTGCTGGTCGTAGTCGCGACCCAGTTCCTTGTAAGCCTGGCGCACATAGGTCTCGTCCACCCAGCTGTCGGCATCGAACTCCTTGACCCGTCCCATGCGCTGCAACACGCCATGGTCGTACTTGATGGTCTCGACCCACTTCGGCTTGATCGTCGGGTCCAGCGTATGTACACCGGATGGGCCGAGGAACATGTAGGCGACCTCCTTCTCCACCCGTGTCCACTCCTCGATCTTGGTCGCCGCCTGCACCGGGTTGCTGCGCACCCAGTCATTGGCCTCGATCAGCGCCTTGATGTAGGCCACCACCACTTCCGGATACTTGGTGGCGAAGTCTTCACGCACCACGACACCGTGGAAGGTCGGTACCTTGGTTTCGACACCATCGAAGATCTTGCGGGCAAAGCCGCGGTAGGGCAGCAGTTCGGCAAACGGCACAAAGTCGGCGTGACCGTCGATGCGCTTTTCCTGAAGGCTGGAGGTGCCGACCTCCGGGCTCTGGCTGGAGAGTTCGAAATCCTCGGCCTTCCAGCCACGATCCTCCAGCGCCTTCAGCAGCATGCCGTGTGCGGCAGAGCCGAAGGGCACCGACAGTTTCTTGCCCTTCAGGTCGGCCAGCTCGTAGTAGGGCGAATCCTTGTGCACCACCACCCCATTGCCGGCACCGTCGGCGTTGTAGGCGATCAGCGCAATCAGCCGGCTGCGGGTAGCGTTGCCGTTCTGAAAGGTGGCGCCATTCACCAGCAGTGGATAGTCGCCCATCATGCCGATCTGCAAGGTGTTGGCGACCATGCCGTTGGTGACCGGTGGGCCGGAGGTGAAGTTCTGCCACTCGAGCTTGTACTGGATGTCCTTGTACTTGCCAGTTTTGGGCAGGTGTTTCTCGAGCAGACCGAGTTCCTTCAGCACGATGCCGCCAGTCACCGTATTGGTGGTGGTGTTCTGCGTGCCGATGCCGATGGTGAGCACTTCGGCCGATACCGGCAGTGCGAGGAAACAGCCGAGCGCAAGTGCGCCAAGCCGGCCGGCAAAGCTTTTGTTGTGGTCCTGAGCCGTGTTGCTGGAATGTGCATTCATGGTTTGCGTCCTTTTCCAGTGAGTCTGTTGGGGCGATACGGGCTACGGGGATTGCTCTGTTGAAACGTGGGGTTGGGGTTTGGGGATCGGCGATCAGCTCGCCACCGTCTCCTCCAGGAACTCGCGCTTGTCCTTCACCTCGGCCCAGGTTTCCGCATCGGGCAGGGGTTCTCGCGCGTCGGTAATCACCGGCCACTCGGTGGCAAGCCGGGCGTTGATCTCGATGAACTCGAGCTGGTCGGGCGGCAGGTCGGCGGCGTCGAAGATGGCGCCGATCGGGCACTCGGGCACGCACACGCCACAGTCGATGCAACCGTCCGGATCGATGACGAGGAAGTTCGGCCCTTCGTGGAAGCAATCCACCGGGCAGACCGACACACAGTCTGTATATTTGCAGCGCACGCAGGCTTCAGTGACGACGAATGCCATGGCGGTCTCCTTACTTCTGCGCCAGGCTGATCGCGGTGAGCGCCAGCCGGGACAGTTTGCGGACATCCGGATCGGGGTCTTCCAGTGCCTTTTCCAGTGCCGGAATCGCACGCGGGTCGGCAATCTGGCCCAGCGCAATTGCCGCTTCCTTGCGCAGGTTGCTGATCGTGTGCGCCAGGGCCTCGACCAGTACCGGCAGGCCCGCGGCCGCCTTCAGCACGCCCAGACTGCGCGCCGCCTTGACCCGCACCTGCCAGTAGTCGTCGGCCATGGCCTTCACCAGGTCGGGGATCGCCGGACCGAGGCCCAGCTTGCCGATGGTCTGGGCAGCTTCGTCACGCACCATCCAGGCGCTGTCATTGAGCGCCCGGGTCAGTGCCGGCAGCACGCTGATCTCGGAGGTGTAGCCCAGGGCGCCCACCGCGATGCGGCGGACTTCGGCATCCGGGTCATGTGCGGCAACCTCGGCCAGTTCGCCCACCGCTTCGGGCCGGCGCAGGTAGCCGAGCACACCGACCGCCTCGCGCCGCACACCGGGGTCGGGGTCGCGCAGCGAGGCCATCGCGGGCTCGAAAGCTGCCGCAACGCGCAGGGCCCTTACCGCACGGAAGGCAAGCATGCGCACCGGCGCAGCGTGCCCGGTGAGATAGGGCAGCAGATGGACGGCAGAAGCGCTCTCCTTCAACTCGGCCAGCACTTCACCCGCGGCATCCCGTACCACTGCATCGTCGTCCAGCAGGCGGGCGGCCAGGGCGGCGACCACCTCGGGCTCTTCAAAGCCTTCGAGGGCGCGCACGGCCTCGGCACGCACCTCGGCAGCCGCGTCGGTCAGCCGCGGCAACAGCAGCGGCACGATGTCATCCTCATCGCTGTAGGGCAGGTCGATGACCGCCAGGCGGCGCACTTCGGCGTCGGCACTGGCAAGGCGTTCGGCCATGGAACTCAGGCTGATGGTCATGGCGGCCTCCTCAGCGCAACAGGTAGGGAATGCTGACCTCGACCGCACCGGTGGGGCAGTCGGTCTCGCAGGGCAGGCAGTACCAGCATTCGTCGAACTGCATGAAGGCTTTCTTCTTGACCAGATCAATGGCCAGCACGTCGAGCGGGCACACATCCACGCACACGGTGCAGCCCTTCTCGGCGATGCATTTGTCTTCGTGCACTTTGACCGGCACCTGGGTCAGGGTCGTCGCGATACTCATGTCGGAATCCTCTGTTCTATGGGGTCGGGGGTGGCGGCTCAGGCGGCTTCGGCCTTGCGCTCGACGCGCAGGCGCTGATAGGCGTCACGCTCTTCTTCGTCGATCGGCACGATGTAGGGCTCGACCGGCTTCTTGCTCATCGCCATCTGGCCGTCGCCGCCCTTGCTCAGCAGGGTGTGGCAGAACCAGTTGGCGTCGTCGCGTTCGGGGTGATCGACGCAGTAGTGGTACAGGCCCCAGCGGCTTTCGGCGCGGAACATCGACGAACGTGCGGCCATTTCGGCGCAGTCGATGATCGAATACGCCTCCATCGCCCGCATCAACTCGTGCGGATTGGTCGCGACCATGGCCGCGGCGTCTTCACGCACCTCGTCGAAGCGGCGCAGGCCGATCTCATACTTGTGCGTGATCTTGGGCGGCTGCAGATAGTCATTGACCAGCCGGCGGGTCTTGTACTCGATCTGGAACGGGGTCAGCCCCTCACTGCGCTCGAGCGGAGCGAACACGCGGGCGCGCTCGGCCGCCACGGCGGACTCGTCAATGGCCGCTGCCGCGGTCGAGCCGCAGTACTCGGCCGCGTTGTAGCCACAGATGCGGCCATAGACGAAGGCGCCGAGCATGTAGTTGTGCGGCACGCTGGCGCAGTCGCCGGCGGCGTACAGGCCAGGCACCGAGGTCTCGCCACGGGCATTGGTCCAGATGCCGGAGGCGCTGTGCCCGCTGCAGAAGCCGATCTCGGAGATATGCATCTCGATCATCTGCTTGCGGTAGTCATTGCCGCGCTTCTCGTGGAAACGGCCACGGCTGGGGCGCTCATTGGTGTGCAGGATGTGCTCGATCTCGCCGATGGTCTCCTCGGCGAGGTGGTCGAGCTTGAGGAAGACCGGGCCATTGCCGCTCTGCAGTTCGCGATAGAACTCGAGCATCATCTGCCCGCTCCAGTAGTCGCACTCGATGAAGCGCTCACCCTTGGCGTTGGCGGTGTAGCCGCCGAACGGACCGGTCACGTAGGCACAGGCAGGGCCGTTGTAGTCCTTGATCAGCGGGTTGATCTGGAAGCACTCGAGGTTGGCCAGCGCCGCCCCGGCGTGATAGGCCATCGCGTGGCCATCACCGGAGTTGGTCGGGTTCTCGTAGGTGCCCATCAGATAGCCAGACGCCGGCAGGCCGATGCGACCGGCGGCACCGGTGGTGATCACCGCTGCCTTGCAGCGAATGACGTAGAAATCGGCCGTGCGGCAGTCGAAGCCCATGACGCCCGTCACCTCGCCCTTGGCACCGGTCAGCAGCCGGGTGACGACAACCCGGTTGGTGATCTCCACCCGTGCGCGCTTGAGCTGGCGGTAGAGGATCTTCTTCATGTGGTGGCCTTCCGGCATCGGCAGCACATAGCTGCCGAGGTGGTGCACCTTGCGCACCGCGTAATCGCCAGTCTCGTCCTTCTCGAACTTGACGCCCCAGCGGTCGAGCTCCTGGATCATGTCGAAGCTGTTGGCGGCATAGGCCATCACCGCCTCCTGATCCACGATGCCGTCGTTGGCAATGGTGATTTCCTTGACGTATTGCTCGGGCGTGGCGTGGCCGGGAATGACGGCATTGTTGAGGCCATCCATGCCCATCGAGATCGCACCGCTGCGCTTCACATGCGCCTTGTCGATCAACAGGACCTTGAGATTCGGGTTCTTTTCCTTTGCCTTGACTGCCGCCATCGGGCCACCGGTGCCACCACCGATCACCACCAGGTCGAATTCCATATCGATTCTGTTCATGATTGCTCCTTGGGGTTGGGAGTGCGTCTTATGGTGCTGCTGACAACGGGCTCCGGTGATCAGGCGAAACCACGCATGGGTTGATGCTTCAGGTTCGGTCAATTCGCAGTCGATACTGGAAGGCATCGCCGCGGTAATAAAGAAATTCAAAATCCACCGGCGTCTCGCCGGCATAGGTCATGCGCTCCATCCTCAACAATGGCGCGCCTTCTGCAATATCAAGATGACGCGCCAGCGATTCGTCTGCGCAGATGGCTTCTAATTGAAGGTCGGCGTGCGTCAGGTTGAGACCAAAGTCATTTTCGAGAATGACGAAGATGTCGCGCGCCGCAAGATCCTCCTGAACCAGGCGCCGGCCAATTTCGACAGGGAAATAGCTGACGTCGACCGATATCGGCTCCCGATTCAGATAACGCAGGCGCTGGATTTCAAATACCTGCGCACCGGGCTTGATTGAAAAGCGTTGTGCAACAACGGCACTGGCCTCGACTTCACGTGCGCTGAGCAATAGTGAATAGGTTTCGTAGCCCGACGGCGACATCGCTTCGCCAAAGCCCTGAAGGCGCGAAAGGCTTTGAAATGCCTTGGGTTTGGCAACAAAGCTGCCCTTGCCCATGACCTTGAAGATGAGCCCTTCCTTTTGCAGGTCACCCAATGCCTGGCGAATGGTGATGCGACTGACACCAAATGAATTCATCATCTGGCTTTCAGAGGGCATTTGCGAATGCGGCGGATACGTGCCGTCCAGAATCTGGCGTCGCAATACCTCGCGGATCTGGGTATGCAGCGGCACCGGCGAAATGGCCGTCACACCACCTGCTGCATTGTCTTCTGCCCGGTTCAATTGCGATTTGCTGGTTGGAGACATCTTGAATCCCTTGTTCGCATAACCTGTTATAACGAGTTCTATCTAGCAATTGAGATGCCAGTTTTTCGCATCGCACAAAAATTTTCAAGTAATTGTTTTTTATAACATTTTCTGAATTTCTTCTAATGCACTGAAATTCAGCTGCCGCCATGCCGCACCTTGACGGTGCGACATGCACCATCATTGGCTCCCCCATTCATCCATGCACCGAAATCGTCTTCATGAATCCAGCCGGATCACGCAAGAAAGGCAGCATTGCCACGGCTCCGGCAATCAGTAGCAGCATCAATACAAGGCGCCGCAACAGGCGCCGTCCAATATTCCGGTACAGCCTCACGCCCAATCCACCACCAATATGAAAAAGAGGAAAAAGCAATGCACCAGCAAGCAGGATGGAATGGGGCATCAAGCCCGAAAGCACCAGAAACGCGCATGACACCGGATACAGCAAGGCAAAGAAGATGACGAAGTTGGCGCGTGCCCGGTACGGGTTCGATTCGATCCCCATCAGGTAGAGGATGGCCGGCGGTCCGCCGACTCCGCTGAAGCCGGTCAGCACACCACTCACGCTACCGATTGCCGCGGATGCGCGAACCGAGCGGATATCCGGCAGACGGGCCCCCGTCATCAGCAACAAGGCACTGAGCATCACCCCGAATCCCACCAACGGTCCGAACACCGCACCCGGTATCTGGGTGGTCAGCCACATGCCTGGCACCAGCCCCACCACCGCAGCCAGACTCAGCGGGCGGACCACCGAGGCGTCCATCTCCTGCCAGGCCAGACGCATGCTGCGGGGGCTGAGGGGGAGAACGTTCAGTACGGTGATCAGACACAAGGTGTCGCGTGCCGACATGACCAGGCTGAACAAGGGCGCCATCAACAAGGCCGCACCAAAACCGGTCAGCCCCCTGACCACGCCTCCCGCCACCACCGCGGCAGCAAGCAAGGCCCAGATGGTGGGCGGGTGGTGAGCAAACTGCGCATGCAAGAAATCCACATCCAGCTCCTGCAGAAAAATGGGGGACATCAACGGGCAGAGCCTCAACGCTCATGACCTGTCATAACAGGTTTGAGCAAGATGCATGCCCCTTGAGCCGAGTCAGCCCATCTTCTGCAAGCGTTTGATTTGAAGCTGTTTTAAGTCAGTCGTCAGGCGACGTGCGGGGCTTGCTGCGGCGCGTCGATGGTGCATGCCCGACAAGGACGCACCAGGGAGGCACGCCCGCCAGACGATCGATCCTTATTGCGCAACCAGCTTGACCAGCACCAGCCCCGCCAGCAGCAGGTAAGCCCACAGCAGCAGGGCCAGCACCCACACTCTGGCGCCAGCCGCACGGACGTCGGCGATGCGGGTGACCATGCCCAGCGCCACCAGCCCCATCGCCAGCAGCGCATCCGCGGCCAACGCACCAGCCTGACGCAGCGCCTCCGGCACGCCACCCGCCAGATTCAGCAACAGCACGCCCAGGAAGACCCACAGAAAGGTCGGCACCCGCACACGTGCGCCACTTGCAGACCGCGCACCACCACACTGCATGGCGATCCACAGCACCGCCGGCGCCAGCAGCATGACGCGCAACATCTTCTCGACCAGCGCGGTGCTGGCAGCGTCGGGCCCCACCATTGCGGCAGCAGCAATCACATGCCCCAGTTCGTGCACCGTCAGACCGATCCACAAACCAAAATCGGCCTCTGACAGGCCGGTCAGCGGCATCAACAGCGGCATCAGGTACATCGCCAGCGTGCCGCAGATCACCACCGCGGCGACCGCCGAGGCCACCTGCCGGGCACGCGCGCTCAACACGCCATCGGCTGCAGCTACCGCTGCCGCGCCGCAGATCGCGCTACCCGCGCCGATCAGCAGCGCCAGTACCGGATCCAGCCCCAGGCGACGCCCCAGCAGACGCGCCAGCAACAGGGTGGAGGCCACAATGGCCAGCGCCAGCATCAGCCCCTGCCAGCCCACCGCAGACAGGTCGGACAGGCCCAGCTTGAGCCCATACAGCGCGATACCGGTACGCATCAGGGCGCCGCGCGCCAGCGACAGCCCCGGCGCCCCCGACTGCGCCAGCGTGGGCCAGAGATTGCCAAGCAGCATGCCGAGCACGATCGCCAGTGGTAGCCAGCCCAGCCCCCTGCTGGCAAAGGCCGGCATCGCCGCAAGCTGTGCAGCAAGCGCGGCCAGCACCAGACAGGCAAGCAGGCCAAGGCGGACATCCGGGCGCAGCACAGCATTCATATTCTTTTTGACGCATAAGGTTAGTCAGGATGGTCATAACGATAAGCGCCGTTCTAGAATTCACATAGGCAATGGAAGTTAATCAAGCATTCCCTGGAGTTATGCATGAACCTGCACTTGCTCAAGGTCTTTGTCCGCGTGGTGGAGGCCAGCAGCTTCTCGCGCGCAGCGGACCAGCTCGGCATCAGCCAGCCGGCAGCGTCCAAGGCGGTACGCGAGCTGGAGACCCAGCTCGATACCGTGCTGCTCGAGCGCCGCGGGCGCTTCTTTGAACCCACCGAAGCCGGCACGGTATTGCTCGAGTACGGTCGCAGCCTGTTCGCGCTGGCGCGCGAGGCGGACGAGGCGCTGCTGGCATTCAACGGTCTGGCCCGTGGTCGCTTGCGTATTGGTGCCAGCACAACCATCGCCAGCTACTGGCTGCCGGACTTCCTGCGCCGCTTCCACCAGCAGCACCCTGGCGTTGCGCTGCAGGTGGTGGCCGCCAACACGCAGGCGATTGCCGGACAGCTGCTCGACTACCGCCTGGATGTGGCGCTGGTCGAGGGTGAGGTCGATGACGCCCGGCTGGAGATCCGCGCCTGGCGCACCGAGGAGATGATCGTGATTTCGCCGCGTGAGCTGCCACAGATCAGTGCGACCGATCCGGCCACCTTTGGCGATGGTGCAACCTGGATCATGCGCGAGCGCGGATCAGGCAGTCGCGATGCCACCGAGGCACTGTTGCGGCAGTTGGGCATCCGGGCAGGAGACGTCATCGAAGTCGGCAGCAATGAGGCTATCGTGCAAGCCGTCGCGGCGGGCATCGGCCTGGGCGTGGTGCCGCGGATCTGCGCCCGCGACCCACTCGCCCTGGGCCGTGTCCGCCGTCACGTCCCCGCCACCGGCCCCATCCGCCGTCAGCTCTACCGCCTGCGCCTGCCGCAGCGCCCGGTCAGCCCCGCCGCGCTTGCGTTCGAGGCCCTGCTGGCAATGCCCGACACGGTGGCGGAGCCGGCGGATTGAGTGCTGGCGACCGGACTCAACTGCCCCGGTAACGCTCGACATCCACCCGGTATTTGGACAGCTTGTCGTACAAGGTCTTGCGTGGCAGACCCAGGGCCTCGGCGGCGGCCGCGACATCGCCACTGCTGCGGCGCAGGGCACCTTCGATCAAGGACAGTTCGAAGCCCGCGACACGCTGCGCCAGGCTGTTGGGACCGTTGCCTGCAGTGTCGGTGTTGACCCGCCACAGGCCCAGCACGAAGCGGTCAGCGGCGTGCTGCAGCTCGCGCACATTGCCGGGCCAGTCCTGCGCCATCAGCCAGTCGAACAGTTCCACCGACAGGTCAGGCTGCGGGCGGCGGTAGCGCTCGGCCGCCTGCTGGCAGAAGGCGGCGAACAGCTGCGGGATGTCTTCGCGCCGGTCGCGCAGCGGGGGCAGCACCATCGACACCACATTGAGGCGGTAGTACAGGTCGGCGCGAAAGCGCCCGGCCGCAGCCTCGGCAGCAAGGTCGAGCTTGGTGGCGGCGACGATGCGACAATCGACCGGGATCAGGCGGTTGGAGCCGAGGCGCTCGACCACCCGCTCCTGCAGCACACGCAGCAGCTTGGCCTGCAGCGGCAACGCCATGCCCTCGATCTCGTCCAGAAACAAGGTGCCGCCGCTGGCGTACTCGACCTTGCCGGCGCGGCTGCGGGTCGCGCCGGTATAGGCGCCGGGCTCGACGCCAAACATCTCGCTCTCGAACACACTCTCGGGCAATGCCGCACAGTTGATCGCAACAAAATTGCCCTTGTGCCGGCGGCCAGCCGCGTGCAGGCCGCGCGCAACCCGCTCCTTGCCAGTACCGGTCTCGCCGAAAACCAGCACGTCGACATCGGTGTCGCCCAGCTCGCTGACCAGGCGACGTACTTCACGCATGGGTGCACTGTCGCCAATCAGCGCCTCGACCTCGTCATTGCTTGCCAGCCGCGCCTTCAGCGCCCGGTTCTCGAGCACCAGCCGGCGCTTGTCGATGGCACGCTGCACGACCTCGACCAGGCGCTCGGGCGCAAACGGCTTCTCGATGAAATCATAGGCGCCCAGACGCATTGCCTCGACCGCCATGCGAACGTCGCCATGGCCAGTCACCAGGATCACCGGCAGGTCGGCATCGATCGCGCGCACCTGCTGCAGCAGGCTCATGCCATCGATGCCGGGCAGGCGCACATCGGTCACCACCACGACCGGAGCGCCGGTGGTCAGGCTGACCAGGGCCGGCTCGGCACGCGGGAAATCGGTGACCGGGATGTCGGCCAGCACGAAGGTCTGCCTTGCGGCCGCCCGCAAGGCGTCGTCGTCTTCAACCAGGATCACCTGGACCGGTTGCTCACTCATCACACATCCTTTTCTGCCTGCTGCGCCGTTGCCGCATCCCATGAGACCCGCATCACCGTCCCCCCTCCTTCACGTGCCGCGACTTCCAGCCGCCCACCCGAGCCGCCAACCAGATCGCTGACGATGGACAGCCCCAACCCCAGGCCCTGACCGAGCGGTTTGGTGGAGAAGAAGGGCTGCAGTATGCGCTCCCGTACGTCGGGATCGATGCCCGGACCATTGTCCTCGACCTCGAGCCATAGCCGGCCATCCTGCAACCCGGTGCGGATGACGATGCGTCCATCGCCGCGGCCATCGAGGGCATCCACCGCATTGCCGACCAGGTTCGACAGCACCTGCTCCAGTGCCTGGGATTGCAGCGGAAAGGCGTGGTCCTCACCCTGCAACTCCAGCACGATGCGGGCGCGATCCAGGCGCTCGCGCAGCCAGCCCGCCACCACCTGCGTCGCCGCGCGCGCCGACGCACTGCCACCGGTGGTCTGCTGGCGCGAGGCAAACACTTTCAGCTGCGAAGTCAGCCGTGCCATGCGCTCGACCAGACCGATCATCTGCTGCAGATTGTCCCGCAGCGCCTCGGTCTTGTGCCGGTCGAGCAGGATCAGGCCATTGCCGGCGAAGGTGCGCAGCGCTGCCAGCGGCTGGTTGAGTTCATGCGCCACCCCGGCGGCCATCTGCCCGAGGGCGGCGAGACGGTCGGCCTCGATCAAGGCGCGCTGGGCACCGCGCAGCTTCTGCTCGGCACTGACGCGCTCGGCGATCTCGCGGGTCAGGCGGGCGTTGCTGTCGGCAAGGTCGGCGGTGCGCTCGGCCACCGTCCGTTCAAGCACGCCCTGTGCCGCCAGGCGCTCGCGCATGCGGCGCGCACGCAAGCGCAGATACAGCACCACAACCACCAGCACGCTCAACACCAACGCAACCGCCAGCACGGTGCTCCAGGCCGCCCGCCGCGCGGCGCCGGTATCGTTGAGCATCAGCATCTCCCAGTCCACCCAAGGTACCGGACGGGCGACGGTGAGGAACTCCTTGCCCGACAGGCTCAGCCGGCGGCCGTCGAGCCATTCCAGCGGCAGCGGATTCAGGGGCGCGGTGAAATACTGCCGCGTCTGATCCAGTACCCGGCGGGACGTCTCGGCCAGTGGCGCCAGCGCAGCGAAGCGCCACGCTGCGACCGACGACAACGCAACCACCCCGTGCCGATCGACCACCATGACCGACTCACCCCCCGCCGCCCAGGTGTTTTCAAGCTGATCCAGCTCGATCTTGACCGCAATCACCCCCAGCACCCGGTCACCGTCGCGCACCGGATGGGCAATGAAGAAGCCCGGCACCCGGGTCGTGGCACCCACCGCGAAGAACTGGCCAACGCCGCCGTCGATCGCCTGCTGAAAATACGGCCGGAAGGCGTAGTTCTCGCCAACGAAGGAATCGGGGCGGCGCCAATTGCTGGCTGCCAGGGTGTTGCCCCCGGGGTCGATCAGGTAGAGCATGCCGGCGCCGGTACGGTCATTGACGCTCTCGAGCAGGCGGTTGGTCAGATCAATCTGTGCTGCGTCATAAGGGTCGAGCAGCAAGGTCTTGAGTTGCGGGTGCTGGGCGAGTACCGCCGGCAGGCTTTCGAAACGCAGCAACTCGGCATCCAGACTGGCCGACAGCAAGGCAAGACGCTGCTGCGCATGCGTGGCGACAGCATCGAGTTCGAGCTTGAAACGGTAGCTATGCGCTGCCCAGAACACTGGCAGTACCAGCAGCAAGGCCACCAGCAGGCGCTGCAGACGACCGCCACGTGGGCCGCCGGAATGCAGGCGTTCAGCGTCCATCGACTGGCTCCGCGCCACACGGCCGCACAAGGGTGATCCCGCCATCCGAGGGCAGGACAGCCGCCATCGGACGGCAGCCACGGCCGGGCTCGCACCAGTCGTAGTCAGCAGTATGTTCGGAGCGGGTCAGTCGAAGTTCGGCATGCACGCCGCGAGGGTGCCACTGCCACACCCCATCACGCAAGACGGCGTCGGCGGGGGGCTCCATGCCGGCACCGTGGCCCCGTACCCGCACCGCATCAAGCACCAGCTGGCCGGCCTCGACCCGCCAGTCCTCTTCCCAGCGGACCTTCTCGATCGAGTGCGTCCAGCCCAGGGTGAAGGCCTGCACCGCCACCACCACGGTGGCGGCAGTGCTCAGGCAGATGGGCATCGCGCTTACACAGTCAGCGCCTGCGCCGAGCGCGAGCGCCAGATGTGCCAGCCCAGTACCACTGCGGCCAGACCAAAGCCGATCTCGTCGGTGATCGGCATTGCCACCACCAGGCAGGAGGCGGCAACAAAGGCCAGCACGCGCTCGATGACATTCATCGGGGAGCGGAAGTACCCGACCACCGCAATGCCCCACAGCGTGACCGCGAGCAGCGCCTTGAACACCACATAGACGGTGGCATCCAGCCCCTTGTCACCCTGCAGCATCAGTTCCGGTGCATACACCGCCATATAGGGCACGATGAACCCCGCGATCGCGATCTGCACGGCCTTCATCCCGATCTTCAGCCCGGTTTCCTTGGCAATCGGCGCTGCAGCGAAAGCAGCCAGTGCAACCGGTGGGGTCAGATCGGCCATGATGCCGAAATAGAACACGAACATGTGCGACACGATCAGCGGTACACCCAGTTCAAGCAGGGCGGGCGCCGCGATCGAGCTGGTGATGATGTAGTTGGGAATGGTCGGAATGCCCATGCCCAGTACCAGGCAGGTCAGCATGGTCAGCACCAGCGACAGGAACAGGCTGCTGGCACCGATCTGGATGATGTAGCCGGCAAAAGTGGTGGCGCCGCCGGTCAGGGTCAGCGAACCGATGATGACCCCCACCAGCGCACACGCCACACCGACCGGCATCGCATGCAGCGCGCCCTCGACCAGCGCGGTTACCGCCACCTTGAGGGTATCGCGACCTTCGCGACGTACGGCCAGCAGCACCGCCAGCGCCGCGACCACCACCACCACCGAGATGATGCCGACCTTGGCAAAGGCCGAGCAGGCCAGACCCAGCGCGATCCAGAAGATCAGCCGCAGCGAGGTACCATTGAGCCGCCGCGCCAGCGACGCGCCGAAGATCAACACCACGGTCAGCGCCAGGCCGACCATGCCGGCAAACATCGGCGTGAATCCTGCGAACAGCAGATAGACCAGACCGATCAATGGCAGCAGCAGATACCAGCGTTGGCGCACCGCCACCCAGGGATCGGGACACTCTTCCTTGGGCAGGCCCTTCAGCCCGGCACGCCCCGCCTCCAGATGCACCATCCAGAACACGGTAAAGAAGTAGAGCAGTGCCGGAATCGCCGCCGCCTTGGCAATCTCGACGTAGGGCACGTTGATGGTTTCGGCCATGATGAAGGCCACCGCCCCCATCACCGGCGGCATGATCTGTCCGCCCATCGAGCTGGTAGCCTCGACGGCGCCGGCAAAGGCTGGCTTGTAGCCGAACTTCTTCATCAGCGGAATGGTGAACTGGCCGGTGGTCACCACATTGGCCACCCCGGAGCCGTTGATCGTCCCCATCAAACCGGACGACACCACCGACACCTTGGCCGGCCCCCCCTTGGTGTGACCGACCGTACCGAGTGCGAAGTCGGTAAACAGCGTGATCATGCCGGCCTGTTCGAGAAAGGCACCGAACAGGATGAACAGGAAGATGTAGGACGAGGACACATAGGTCGGTGTGCCATAAATGCCTTCGGTACCGAAGGCGAGCTGGCCGACCACCTGGTCCAGGCCATAGCCGCGATGCCCGAGCGCGCCGGGCAGGTGCTCGCCAAACAGCGCATAGCCCAGAAAGGCGAGGCAGATCAGCGGCAACGCCGGCCCCATGACGCGGCGTGCAGCTTCAAAAACAAGTGCAATGGTGACGATGCCCACCGCCATGTCGGCATCGGTCAGCTCGCCGGCACGCGCCACCAGATCCGCTTCGTAGATCCAGTGATAGGTGGCCAGCGCCAGGGCACCGAAGCCCACCAGTTTGGTGATGATGCTGGTCGGCCCCTGGCCGCCGCGCACCGGGTAGAGCAGGAAGGTCAGCAACAGCAGGAAGCCGACGTGGAGCGCACGCACGACGGTGCTCGACAACGGGCTGAAGGCCGAGGAGACGAGCTGGAAGACGGAAAACAGGATGGCGCTGAAGAAAACGACGCGCAGCATCCGCTTGCCCGCATCGACAGCGGGCGAATCGGCGGCTTGAATCATGGGAACTCCGGATCAGGCAGGCGGGACGATGGCGACCCCGGCGCAGTCGCCGGCCGGTCGACACGGGGCCGGGGCCACGCCAAGCGCCGCCCCGGTGTTGCAACAGCCCTTACTTGAGCACGCCTTTCTCGCGGTAGTACTTTTCGGCACCCGGGTGCAGCGGAATCGGCAGATCCTTGGCTGCGCCCTCGAGCTTGATCTGACGCGCGGCCGAGTGCGAGTTGCCCAGGCGCTCGAGGTTTTCGAAGATGCCCTTGGTCATCTCGTAGGCCACGGCGTCGGACACCTTGTCATGGGTCACGAGCAGGTTGTTGATTGCGACCGTCGGTACATCGGCGGTCTGGCCTTCGTAGGTGTTGGCCGGCACTGCAGCGGGCTGATACGCCGCATCACCCACCTTGGCCACCACATCGGCCGGTACCGGGACGAAGTTCACCTTGACTGCGGCAGACAGGTCGCGCAGTGCAGCCACGCCCAGGCCTGCGGACTGCAGGGTGACATCGATCTGGCGGTTCTTCATCAGTTCGACCGACTCGCCGAAGGGCAGGTATTCGACCTTGGCGAAATCGCTGTAGGACAGGCCAGCGGCCTTCAGGATGGCCCGAGCATTGAGTTCGGTACCCGAACGCGGCGCCCCCACCGAGATGCGCTTGCCCTTGAGGTCGGCCAGCGACTTGATGTTGGCGTCGGACAGGGCGACGATCTGGATGTAGTTGGGATAGACCGATGCGATCGCGCGCAGCTTGTCGAGTGGCTTGGCGAAGCCGGCTTCGGCATTGCCCTTCCAGGCGTCGGATACCGAATCGCCCAGCGAGAAGCCAATCTCGCCACGCCCGGCCTGCAGCAGGTTGAGGTTTTCGGCCGAGGCCTTGGTGGCCTGTACCTGGACCTTGCTATCGGGGATCTTCTCACCGTAGATCTGCGACAGGGTGACGCCCAGCGGGTAGTACACCCCGCTGGTGCCGCCGGTCAGCACATTGACGAAGGTCGTCGCCGAGGCTGCGGTGCTCAAGGCCAGGACCATGCCACCAATGGCACATTTGCGGATCAGGGATTTCATCGGAAGTCTCCTCATTAATTAGTGTGAGTGATGCAGCCATAAGCAGGCTCTCTCATTTAGCAAGGCTGATGCCAGCCCCCCGAGCTTGATGATCAACACCTTTTCACTTTATTTTCAGCATCTTGCGTTTAACCCCCAGTACCACTTCCGTACCATGCTGGCGGAAGTCCGGAATCCACCCTTTCCCGCTGTCGGCGCATTCGCACACTGCAATGCAGCATTCCGGACGAGCGCGCGTCTCGTGATCTCTCACGGACTTCCGCTCCCGCCGCTGCTCTGTTAAAACGCCGCCTGCAACTACAAAAATGTCAGGAGCACAGCCGGATGGAGACAGTGGATGTCGTGGTGATCGGTGCAGGCGTGGTCGGCCTGGCCTGCGCAAGCGCACTGGCTGCGGCTGGTCGCGAAGTATTGATCGTGGAGCGCGAGGCCTGCTTCGGCAGTGGCATCAGCGCACGCAACAGCGAGGTCATCCACGCGGGCCTGTACTACCCGCCCGGCTCGTTGAAGGCGCGCCTGTGCGTCGAGGGACGGCAGCAGTTGTACGCCTACTGCGAGCAACGCGGCGTGGCACATGCCCGCTGCGGCAAGCTGGTGGTGGCGGGTCGCAGTACCCAGGTCGATGCACTGCAGGCCATCGCCAACCGGGCACGACAGAATGGCGTCGATGACCTGCGTCTGCTTGAGCGCACTGAGATCGCCGCACTCGAACCCGCGCTCGACGCCCATGCCGCACTGCTGTCGCCTTCCACCGGCATCGTCGATAGTCACGGCCTGATGCTGGCACTGCTTGGCGACGCCGAACGTCACGGCGCCATGCTGGCGCTGGGCAGCCCGGTGACGGGTGGTGTCGCAGACGGAGACGGCGTGGTGCTGGAAATCGGCGGCGAAGCCCCGATGACCCTGCGTGCCCACTGGGTGATCAATGCAGCAGGGCTGGATGCCGTTGCGCTGGGTAGTGCCATCCGCAGCGCGGCATCGACACAAGCCCCCCGCGCACGGTTCGCACGCGGAGTGTATTTCAGTTACAGCGGCAAGGCACCGTTCTCGCGCCTGATCTACCCCATCCCCGAACCCGGCGGACTGGGCGTGCATCTGACACTGGATCTGGGCGGGCAAGCCAAGTTCGGCCCCGATGTGGAGTGGATAGACCAGCCCGATTACCACGTCGATCCGGCACGGGTCGGCCGTTTTGCCGAAGCCATCCGCAGCTGGTGGCCGGCGCTGGAACCAGACCGCCTGCAGCCCGGCTACGCCGGCGTGCGCCCCAAGATTGTTGGCCCGGGCGAGGCCGACGCGGACTTCCGCATCGACGGCCCGGCACAGCATGGTGTGGCCGGACTGATCCACCTTTACGGCATCGAGTCGCCCGGCCTGACCGCCTCACTGGCGATCGGAAATCATGTCGCGACGCTGGTGACGGCCTGACGTAGAAAAGCGGCCCGGCCGTCAGGAGGCTGCCGGACTTGAGCAATCGTGGCGAGCCGCGTGGGAGATCAGCCTCGAGTCCGACAAGCTCCCGGGCTCAGACCACGCCCTGTTCGCGCAGCAGGGCGATGTCGTGGGCGTCCAGCCCCAGCGTGCCGGCCAGCACCTCATCGGTGTGCTCACCCAGCATCGGCGGCGGCAGGCGGTAATCCACCGGGGTCGCGGACAGTCGCATCGGGCTGGCGACCAGTGGCACTTCGCCGGCGACCGGATGGGGCATCGTCACCTTCAGCCCACGTGCCTGCACCTGCGGATCGGCAAAGACATCCGCCAGGGTATTGATCGGCCCGCAAGGCACGGCCTGGGCTTCGAGCGCGGCAATCCAGTCGGCAGTACTGCGGTCAACAGTGAGCTTTTTCAGCAACGGGATCAGCACTGCACGGTTCTCTACCCGGGCACGGTTGGTGGCAAAACGCACGTCTGCGGCCAGCTCAGGCTGGCCTGCCTCGGCGCAGAAGCGGGCAAACTGGCCGTCATTGCCGATGGCCAGGATCATGTAGCCGTCTGCAGTCGGGAAATCCTGATAGGGCACGATGCTGGGATGGGCGTTACCCAGCCGCCTGGGGTTCTGCCCGGCCGCCAGATAGTTCGAGGCCTGATTGGCCAGGCAGGCGACCTGCACATCGAGTAGCGCCATATCGATATGCTGCCCCTCGCCGCTGCGGTCGCGCCAGGCCAGTGCGGCCAGCACCGCATTGGTGGCGTACAGGCCGGTCAGGATATCGGTCAGCGCAACACCGACCTTCATCGGCCCGCCCCCCGCCTCGCCATCCGGCAAGCCGGTCAGGCTCATCAGCCCACCCAGACCCTGGATCAGAAAATCGTAGCCGGCACGCGGGGCATACGGTCCGTCCTGGCCAAAGCCGGTGATCGAGCAGTACACCAGACGCGGGTTGACCGCCTTCAGGCTGTCGTAATCCAGGCCGTATTGCTTGAGGCCACCAAGCTTGAAGTTCTCCAGCACCACGTCCGAATCGGCCGCCAGCCGACGCACCAGCGCCTGGCCCTCCGGTCGGGTGATGTCGATGGTGACCGAGCGCTTGTTGCGGTTGGCGCACAGATAGTAGGCCGCAACCTGAGTGTCGGTGCCCTGCTCGTCCTTCAGCCAGGGGGGACCCCAGCCGCGGGTGTCATCCCCGGCGCCGGGGCGTTCGACCTTGATGACGTCGGCCCCCAGGTCGGCCAGCATCTGGCCCGCCCATGGACCCGCGAGAATGCGGGAAAGGTCGAGCACACGGATATGCGACAGGGCGCCGGACATGACGGTAGTGGCCTCTTAGTTGCTGAATGCGGCGATGCCGGTGATGGCACGGCCCAGGATCAGCGCATGCACATCGTGGGTGCCTTCGTAGGTGTTGACCACCTCCAGGTTCACCAGATGACGCGCCACGCAGAATTCGTCCGAGATGCCGTTGCCGCCGAGCATGTCGCGCGCCACCCGGGCAATGTCCAGCGCCTTGCCGCAGCTGTTGCGCTTGACGATCGAGGTGATCTCCACCGGCGCAATCCCTTCGTCCTTCATCCGCCCCACGCGCAGCACGCTCTGCAGCCCCAGGGTGATCTCGGTCAGCATGTCGGCCAGCTTCTTCTGCACCAGCTGGTTGGCCGCCAGCGGACGGCCGAACTGCTTGCGGTCCATGGTGTACTGGCGGGCGGTCTCGTAGCAGGCCTCGGCCGCGCCCAGCGCACCCCAGGCAATACCGTAGCGGGCCGAGTTCAGGCAGGTGAAGGGGCCCTTCAGGCCGCGCACCGTCGGGAAGGCGTTCTCTTCCGGGCAGAACACTTCGTCCATGACGATCTCGCCGGTAATCGACGCACGCAGGCCCACCTTGCCGTGGATCGCCGGTGCCGACAGCCCCTTCCAGCCCTTTTCCAGAATGAAGCCGCGAATCTGGCCTTCGTCGTCCTTGGCCCACACCACGAACACGTCGGCGATCGGGCTGTTGGTGATCCACATCTTGCTGCCCGACAGGCTGTAGCCGCCATCGACCTTCTTCGCCCGCGTGATCATGCTGCCCGGATCCGAGCCGTGGTTGGGTTCGGTCAGGCCAAAGCAGCCCACCCATTCGCCAGTGGCGAGCTTGGGCAGGTATTTCTGTTTCTGCGCTTCGGTGCCGAATTCGTTGATCGGCACCATCACCAGCGAGCTCTGCACGCTCATCATCGAGCGGTAGCCGGAGTCGACACGCTCGACTTCACGTGCAATCAGGCCGTAGCAGACGTAGTTCATGCCCGAGCCGCCGTATTGCTCGGGGATGGTCGGACCCAGCAGGCCGAGTTCGCCCATCTCGTTGAAGATCTCGCGGTCGGTGCGCTCGTGGCGAAAGGCTTCCTGCACGCGCGGCAGCAGCTTTTCCTGGCAGTAGGCACGGGCGGTGTCGCGCACCATGCGCTCCACGTCGGTCAGCTGTTGATCCAGCAGAAACGGGTCTTCCCAGTTGAACGTCGCCTTGTTCGATGCCATGCCTTCCTCCGTTGTCGTCTGTGGTGACCGGCGATTGCCGATCTGTGCATGACACGCATCTTAGGAAGCATACGAGCCAGACTCAAACGCTATTTATGCAGTAACCTGTGCATTTTCCTCACTCCGAGATCTTGCATGCGCAAGAAAATCCCCAGCACCGCCGCATTGATGGCGTTCGAGGCCGCGGCACGGCACGAGAGCTTCACCCGCGCCGCCGACGAGCTGGCCCTGACCCAGAGCGCGATCTGCCGCCAGATCGCAGGCCTCGAGGATTTTCTCGGGGTCGCCCTGTTCCGCCGCACCCGACGTGGTGTGCAGCTGAGCGAGGCGGGAATGCGCTATGCACGCCAGATCACCCCGCGTCTGGACGCAATCGAACGTGACACCCTGGCGGTGATGGCACAGCACGGCAGCGGCAGCACCATCGAACTCGCCGTCGTCCCGACCTTTGCCACCCGCTGGCTGATGCCACGGCTGGCGGACTTCCGCTCCCGCCATCCTGAGGTGCAGATCAATATGAGCACGCAGACCCGGCCTTTCCTGTTCGACCAGACCGAGTTCGATGCCGCGATCTACTTTGGCGAAGCCGGCTGGCCGGGTACCGAGGCGCACTTCCTGATGCGGGAGTTTCCAGTGCCGGTATGCAGCCCCGCACTGCCGGGCGCTCAGGCCGGACTGCCCCCCGAAGCAATCGCCCGCCTGCCCTTGCTGCAGCAGACCACGCGCCCTTATGCGTGGCGGCAGTGGTTCGAGGCGGCAGGCGTCAGCGCGCCGCAGGACATGGCCGGCATGCGCCTGGAGCTGTTCTCGATGCTCGCCCAGGCTGCGATCGAGCGCATGGGTGTGGCACTGATCCCGCCCTTCCTGATCGAGCAGGAGTTGCAGGCCGGCCGACTGATGATCCCCTGCGAACGCAGCCTGGCCAGCCAGCGCGCCTACTACCTGATCATGCCGGAGCACAAGGCCGAGCGCCCCGAGCTGAGCGCCTTCCGCAGCTGGCTGATCGAGACCGCCGCCGCGCCCGCCTGAGGCGACCCCGATCAGGCTTCCGGATCGGCCGGTACACCGCCGATGCTGAAGAACAGCTCGGTGACCGCATCGCGCGGCAGTTCGCGCACGATGAACACCAGCCGGCTGCGGCGGTCGTGGTAAGGCGCCTCGTCCGGCCACGCCGGCAGGCTGGTGGGCGGATAGACCGAGTGCTGCACGCATTGCACGATGCGCGGCTGCGGATCACCGATGACGTTGAGCAGGCCCTTGATGCGCAGGATGCGCTCGCCATAGACCTGCAGCAACAGACCGAGTGCATCGGAAAAGGCAAACCAGTTCAACGGCTCGGAAAAAGTCAGCACATAGCTGCGCACACCTTCGTCGTGACGCGCCGGGGCCGTCGGGGCGACGATGGGCTGGCCGCTCTTGCGCCACGCCATCGGCGCCGAACGCGCCGCCGCTACGGCCTGCTGCGTGCGCACCCGCTCCTCGCCCAGCCAGGCAGCGACGTCGGGCGCCTTGCCACTGACGTCATACAGACCACAACCGAACACCACAGCCGGATCGACCACGCCGCCGGTGATCTCGATCTGCTCCGCCCCCGGGTTGAGCGCCGCCACCCGCGCGGCGACCTCGGCCCGCATCGCGGCATCGGCCAGATCGCACTTGGTGATCAGCAGACGGTCGGCCATCGCCACCTGCCGCACCGCTTCACGGTTGTCGCCGAGCTGGCCGACTGCATGGGTGGCATCGACCGCCGTGATCACGCCATCGCAGCGGTAGCGTTCGGCAATGAAGGGCTCCTCCATCACGGTATGAACGACCGGCACCGGGTCGGCGAGACCGGTGGTTTCGATCAGGACTCGGGTGACCGGCGGAATCTCCTTGCGCAAGGCGCGCATGAAGATCCCCTTGAGCGCCTTCACCAGATCACCCTGCACACTGCAACAGATGCAGCCGGAGTCGAGCAGCACCACCGAGTCGTCGACCTGCTCGACCAGATGGTGATCGACCCCGACCTCGCCAAACTCGTTGATCAGCACCGCGGCACCAGCCATCTGCGGCTGTTTGAGCAGGTAGTTGAGCAGCGTGGTCTTGCCGGCACCGAGAAAGCCGGTAAGGATGGTGACCGGAATACGGCGGTCTTCTTCGACGGGTTGCATGAAACCCGGCAAGGCGGAGTCGGTCATGATATGGACGGGCGATCGCCCCGGACGGAGAACGGACCGCGATGTTAGCAGCCCGCCGGTCGACTCGCGAATCCGCGCACGAGCAACGATAATCCAAGGACAACAACACCCTACGAGACAGCCATGAACGCCCCCGAATCCCTCCGCAAGCCGCTGCCACAAGCCTTCATCGACACCCTGTCGTCACGCTTCGGCGACCGCTTCACCATTTCAGCCGGCGTTTGCGCCCATCATGGCCATGACGAATCGCACTTCCCGGATGCGCTGCCGGATGCAGTTGTATTTCCGCACACGACCGACGAAGTCGTGATCGTCGTCGAAACCTGCCGCGAACATCAGGTGCCGATCATCCCCTATGGCGTGGGCAGTTCGCTGGAAGGCCACATTCTCGCCATCCATGGCGGCATCTCGATCGATTTCAGCCAGATGAACCGGATCGTCGAACTCCATGCCGAAGACATGGATGTGGTCGTGCAACCGGGTGTGACCCGCAAGCAGCTCAATGCCGAGCTGCATGGCACGGGGCTGTTCTTTCCGATCGATCCGGGTGCGGACGCCAGCCTGGGGGGCATGGCAGCAACCCGTGCCTCCGGCACCAATGCGGTTCGCTATGGCACCATGCGTGAAAACGTGCTGGGCCTCACCGCGGTGATGGCGGACGGCCGCGTGATCCGTACCGGCGGGCGGGCACGCAAGTCGTCGGCAGGCTACGACCTGACCCGCCTGCTGGTCGGCTCGGAAGGGACGCTCGGCATCATCACCGAACTGACCATCAAACTGCACCCCCTGCCCGAGGCGGTTTCCGCCGCCACCTGCGCGTTTCCCGATGTGGTCGCCGCGGTCAACACCGTGATCCAGACCATCCAGCTCGGCATTCCCATTGCGCGTATCGAACTGGTCGATGCGCTGACGGTGCAGGCGATCAATCGCTACAGCAAGACCACGTTGCGCGAGGTGCCAATGCTGTTTTTCGAGTTCCACGGCTCGGAAGCCGGCGTGGAGGAGCAAGCCCGCACCGTGCAGGACATTGCCCGTGAACATGGCGGTCTGGACTTCGAGTGGGCCAGCCGGCCGGAAGACCGCAGCCGGTTGTGGGCGGCCCGCCACGATGTGTACTTTGCCAGCCTGAACCTGCGCCCCGGCAGCCGCGGCATCACCACCGACGTCTGCGTGCCGATCTCGCGGCTGGCCGATTGCGTCGCCGCCACCCGGGCAGAGATTGATGCCTCCGGCTTCATCGCGCCCATCGTCGGCCATGTGGGTGACGGCAACTTCCACACCGTGATCCTGGTCGATCCCGAAAACCCGGAGGAAATCGATCGGGCAGAAGCATTGAACCACCGCATCGTGCGCCGCGCACTCGAGATGGGCGGCACCTGCACCGGCGAACACGGCATCGGCCTGGGCAAGCAGGCCTTCCTGCTGGAGGAGCATGGCGCTGCAGCAATCGACGCCATGCGACTGATCAAGCAGGCGCTGGACCCGGACGATCTGCTGAACCCGGGCAAGATCCTGCCGGCCGTCTGAACACCCTCAATAGTACAGCCACCGCATCCTCCTGCCTCGACGAGGCAGGAGGATCAATCTGGCAAATCACTGAATAAGCGCAATAAATTCAAGCGACCGAGGCATTCAAAACAAACGCATACCCACAATGGGCAGTCATGCTCAATATCTGGACTATTGCGTTGGAATCGTGACATAGTTGCGGCCGCACGATGCTGCAACGCATCAGCGCTACGCTAGAATGCCGGTATTGTGGTTAACACGTAAACCCATAGCCAGATCTCGTCGCTCGCCGGCAGCAACCATCCGTCGTCGCGACGTCGACCACGATCCGCCCCACACAGGCTCAGCCCGAAAACCGCATAGCCTGCCAGGGCGCACGACAATCGCAACCGGATCAAGCCAGAACCGCATATGATGACCAGAGCCTCGGGCACCAACACGAACTACCTGCCACCTGGTGCGCCGATGATCGGCGAGACCCTGTCCGAACGCCTGAGCAACCTGCACCAGGTCATCGCCACCCGGCACCCGGAGATCAACCGGGTTGCGCTTGCGATCCACGATCCCGACACCGATCTGCTGAAAACCTATGTCCAGAGCTCCGCCCCCGGGGTGGAAGGCCTGTTCCGTTACGAGGCCCGGCTGAGCGACGTCCCTTCACTGCTGCGTCTGGCACAGACCGGTGAAAAACGAATCATCCACGACCTGAAGGCCGAACTGGGTGGTCGTCAATCGGCACACAGCCGCTGGGCCCTGGATAACGCGTTGCTGAGCAGCTACACCGTACCGGTGTTCAACGGCGAACGCTTTGTCGCCTTCCTGTTCTTCGACGCCAATCAGGTCGGGGTGTTCACCCCTGAAGTGGTCACCTACCTGGATTTGCTGGGCTACCTGGCAGCACAGATGTACCTGACCAGTCTGCTTGCGGTCCGGACCCTGACCCGTACCGTCGATGTAGTGCGCGGCCTGACCCGCATCCGCGACATCGAAACCGGCCATCATCTTGACCGCATCGCCCACTACACGCGGATCATCACCCGCGGCCTCAGCGGCCGCCCCGGTCTGGACGACGAGTTCACCGAACACGTCTTCCTGTTTGCCCCGCTGCACGACATCGGCAAGATCGGCATCCCTGACAGCATCCTGCAGAAGCCGGGGCGTCTGACCCTGGAAGAACGTCACATCATGCAGCGCCATGTCGAGATCGGCGTGGAAGCGTTTGACCGCATCATCGCCGACATGAGCCTGAGCGAGGATCGCGCCGTCACCATCATGCGCAACATCATTGCCTACCATCACGAGACCCTGGACGGCCAGGGCTATCCATATGGTATCGGCGGCAATGATCTCCCGCTCGAGGCCCGCATCGTCGCCGTCGCCGACGTCTTCGACGCGCTGACCAGCGAGCGTCCGTACAAGCGCAAATGGACCAACGAAGAGGCCTTTGCCGAACTTCTCGCCATGGTTGAACGCGGCAAGCTCGATGCGGAATGCGTCACCAGCTTCATCGACAACCTGCCGCTGATCGAGGAAACCCAGCTTCGCTTCACCGAGCACGAGGTGCTGAGTCCCTGAACTCAGCACGAAAGCTGCGCAACCTTCCCCGGGTTAGGGTATCCAAGGATTGAGTCCCCCTTCAGGGGCGACTAAGCTGCTTGCCAGGCTCCACGTCCGCTCACGAGGCAGACCGATGGGGTCTTCCAGGACAAGACACCAAGAACACGATTTTTGGCAGGAGACGACCCCATGGCGGAAAGCGATCCGCTGGTGCGCACCCTTGCGCCCAGCCTCGAAGACAAATACACCGTTGATCACGGCCGGGTCTATCTGACCGGGTATCAGGCGCTGGTACGCCTGTTGATGATCCAGCGCGAACGCGATCGTGCGGCAGGCTTGAATACCGGCGGCTTTGTCTCCGGCTATCGCGGGTCGCCGCTGGGCGGCCTGGATCAGACCTTGTGGAAGGCGAAGCAGCATCTCGCCGCGCACGACATCGTGTTCCAGCCCGGTGTCAATGAAGACCTGGCGGCCACTGCGGTATGGGGTAGCCAGCAGGTCACGCTCTCACCCGCGGCCACCGTCGATGGGGTGTTCGCGATGTGGTACGGCAAGGGGCCCGGGGTGGATCGCTGCGGTGATGTGTTCCGCCACGCCAACGCCGCCGGCAGTTCGAAGCATGGCGGGGTGCTGGTCATTGCCGGTGACGATCACGCCGCCAAGTCGTCCACCCTGCCACACCAGACCGATCACTTCTTCAAGTCGATGATGATGCCGGTGCTGGCACCGGCCGGCGTGCAGGAATACATCGACTTTGGCGTGCACGGCTACGCGCTGTCGCGTTACTCGGGTTGCTGGGTCGCGTTCAAGGCACTGGCCGACACGGTGGAGACCTCGGCCTCGGTGGACATCGATCCACAACGCGTCCGCATCAGCCTGCCTACCGACTTTGCCCTGCCACCCGACGGCCTCAACCTGCGCTGGCCCGACCCACCGCTGATACAGGAAAAGCGGCTGCTGCATTTCAAGCTTTATGCCGCGCTCGCCTATTGTCGTGCCAACCGGCTGAACAAGGTGGTGATCGATTCGCCCACGCCACGGCTGGGCATCATCACCAGTGGCAAGAGCTATCTGGACGTGCGCCAGGCGTTTGACGATCTTGGCATCGACGAGACGCTGGCGGCGGAAATCGGCATCCGGCTGTACAAGGTCGGCATGGTCTGGCCGCTGGAGGCCGATGGCGTGCGCGCGTTTGCCGAAGGCCTGGACGAGATCCTGGTGGTGGAGGAAAAACGCCAGCTGCTCGAATATCAGCTGAAGGAAGAACTCTATAACTGGCGTGAAGATGTCCGCCCGCGGGTGATCGGGAAGTTCGACGAGAAAGGCGAGTGGGCACATGTGCTGCGTGCCGACGGCAGCATCGATCACGGCGACTGGCTGCTGCCTGCCGCCGGTGAGCTGACCCCGGCGATGATTGCGCGGGTCATCGCGGCACGCGTCGGTCGCTTCTTCACCTCTGACCGCATCGAGGCACGACTGGCCTTCCTCCATGCAAAGGAGCGGACACTGGCAGAGCGCACGTTCAAGATCGACCGCGTACCCACCTTCTGCTCTGGCTGCCCGCACAATACCTCGACGCATGTGCCCGAAGGAAGCCGCGCGCTGGCCGGCATCGGCTGCCACTACATGGTCACCTGGATGCCCGAACGTCGCACCGGCACCTTCACCCAGATGGGCGGCGAAGGTGTGCCCTGGGTGGGGCAGGCGCCGTTTACCCGCGAACAGCACATCTTTGCCAATCTTGGCGACGGCACCTACTTCCACTCCGGCCTGCTGGCTATCCGGCAGTCAGTCGCAGCCAGGGTGAACATCACCTACAAGATCCTGTTCAACGACGCAGTCGCAATGACCGGGGGGCAACCCCATGATGGCGTGCTGAACGTACCGAGGATCGTGCGCCAGCTACAGGCCGAGGGCGTGCATAACATCGTCGTCGTCACCGATGGTACCGAGCGCAACTATGGTCCGTCCGATATCCCCCATGTCCCGATCCGCCATCGCGATGAACTCGATGCGGTTCAGCGCGAGTTGCGCGCATCCGGTGGCGTCACCGCACTGATCTATGACCAGACCTGCGCGGCCGAGAAGCGACGCCGGCGCAAGCGTGGCACCTTCCCCGACCCGGCACGCCGGGTTTTCATCAACGAAGCGGTATGCGAAGGCTGCGGCGACTGCGGCACGCAGTCCAACTGCATGTCCATCCTGCCGGTGGAAACCGAGTTCGGACGCAAGCGACGCATCGATCAATCTTCCTGCAACAAGGACTACTCCTGCCTGAACGGCTTCTGCCCCAGCTTCGTCACGATTGAAGGTGGCCGGGTGCGCAAGGGTCAGGCGCTGCAGGCCGACGAGTCACGTTTCAACGTCTTGCCCGACCCCATGCTGCCTGCCACCAACCGACCCTACGGCATCATGGTGACCGGGGTTGGCGGCACCGGGGTCGTGACCATCGGCGCGCTGATCGGCATGGCCGCCCATCTCGATGGCAAGGGCGTCACCGTGCTCGACATGACCGGCCTGGCACAGAAGGGCGGCTCGGTGTTCAGCCACATCCGCCTTGCCGACCACCCGGAAGATCTCCATGCGGTGCGGATCGCCGCAGGCGAGGCAGATGCGGTCATCGGCGGCGATGCGGTCGTCAGCGCCAGTGTCGAGGCGCTGGCCAAGATGGCAGCAGGACGTACCCGGGCCGTGATCAACATTGCCGAAACCCCGACCTCGGACTTTACTCACGACCCCGACTGGCAGTTCCCCCTGGCGCGGATGCAGGCTGCAATCCGCGAGGCAACCGGCGACGGAAACGCCGACTTCCTCGACGCCCAAGGGCTGGCCACCACCCTGATGGGCGATGCAATCGCCACCAACCTGTTCCTGCTGGGGTATGCCTGGCAGAAAGGCATGGTGCCGGTATCGCATGCCGCACTGATGAAGGCAATCGATCTGAACGGGGTTTCCCTGGAGATGAACCGCAAGGCTTTCCTGTGGGGACGCCGGGCAGCGCACGACCTGAGCACGGTGGAGCACTTTGCCCGTCCGCCGGCCCCTACCCCGCTGCGTGCGCAGACGCTGGACGACCTGATCGAACGTCGCGCCGCAACGCTGACGGCCTATCAGGACGCAGCCTACGCCGGGCGCTATCGCATGCTGGTTGCGCGCGTGCTCGAAGTCGAACAGCGCAAGGTCGGCGACGGCAGCAGCCAGCTGGCCGAAGCAGTGGCGCACAACTACTTCAAGCTATTGGCGTACAAGGACGAATACGAAGTCGCCCGCCTGTATACCGATCCAGCATTCTGGCAACAGCTCGACGCCACCTTCGACGGTGATTATGAAGTCCGCTTCCACATGGCGCCGCCACTGGTCGCGCGCCTCGATCCACGCACCGGCCGCATACCCAAGAAGGCCTTCGGTGCCGGCCTGATGCATGTGCTGCGCCTGCTCACCCGCCTGAAGGGACTGCGCGGAACACGCTGGGACCTCTTCGGCTACACCGCCGAACGCCGGGCAGAGCGTGCACTGATCACGCAATATGAAAAAGACATCGCCGAGTTGCTGGACACACTCAGCTACCCCCGCCTCGAACTCGCACTTGCCATCGCCAGCCTGCCCCAACAGATACGGGGGTTCGGTCATGTGAAGGCCAGGGCCATGGCGCAGGCTGCTGCCCAACGGGAGGCCTTGCTGACGCGTTGGAGAAGAGTGGACACAGGCATCGAGCGCGCCGCGTAAGGCATCGCCTCCCACAGCGGCAAGCGGGCGGGATGGCATTCCCGCCACCGAGCCCCCCACCGCCCTCGCCGATCCAGCACTCGACGCACGGGTGCTCCGGGGCGCCCGGGGGCAAGATGCCAGCCAGGACTTGGGCAGACCATGCAGCGCCAGCAGGCGAGCCACGCGTATGATGAGAAACCTCGCCTCCTTCCGCTCGACAACCCTTGATTCCACCCGCCTTCAAAGCCCTGCTTGCCCAGCTTCTCGCCTGCGTGGTGGCCTATGTTGCCGGACGCAGTGGCATGCTGCCGCCCGGCCTGTGGCCCTTGGTGCTGAGCCAGGCACTGGCTGCCGTGATGATCGCCACAATCCTGCGCAGCGCGCGCTGGTGGCTGCCGATCCACCTCGCCTTCATGCCCACTACTGTCGCGGCCCTGCAGCTGGAGATCTCGCCGGGGTGGTATCTGGGCGCCTTCATCTTGCTCGCGCTGGTGTACTGGAGCAGCTTCCGCACCCAGGTCCCGCTCTACCTGAGCAACCGCAAGACCGCCGAACAGCTGTCCACCCTGCTGCCCACCGATCGTCCGGCAACCGTGCTGGACATCGGCAGCGGCACTGGATCGCTGCTGCGCATGCTGGCCCGGCTGCGGCCGGACTGCCACTACACGGGCATCGAGGCAGCCCCGGCCCCATGGGCGCTGGGCTGGCTGCTGGGACGCCGGGTACGGTCGCTGGAATGGCATCTTGGCGACTTTTTCACGAGCCCCTGGCAGGCGTACGATGTGGTGTATGCCTTCCTGTCGCCGGTACCGATGACGCAGGTTTGGACCAAGGCACAGTCCGAGATGAAGCCCGGCAGCCTGCTGGTCAGCAACAGCTTTGCGATTCCCGGGCGCGAACCTGACGAGATCGTGCAGGTCGATGATGGACGCAGGACACGATTGCTGATCTACCGGATAGGAGCACCGGGGCATACTGCCCAAGCGCGGAATTAGCCTGACGAAGCGCCGCTTTTCCGCGCCTGAGTCCACCGGCATGAGGAGAATAATGCAAGCGTACGACACCCCCATGCCAAAACGCTGAGGAATGGATTCATGGCTGAGATCATCTGTGTGATCGGCAACAAGGGCGGTACCGGCAAGACGACGCTCTCGCACATGCTGTGCCAGGGTCTCGGCCTGCTCGGCCACCGTTCTGCATGTGTGCTGACCGACACCTCACGAGAACCGCTGTCCCCGGAAGGGAGACGCTACATCACGGCCGACGCACGCACCCGCGACGCGTTGACCAAAGTCATCGACAAACTGCGCACCCTCGACGACTGGATCGGCGTCATCGATGGTGGCGGCAACCGTACCGAAATGGACCGCAAGCTTTACGCGTTGTCGGACATCGTGTTGCTGCCGTTCCGCGAGTCACACGAAGACATCCGGACCGTCATCCGCGACCTGGAGATGTTTCCACGCGCATACGCGGTCCCGTCGCAATGGCCGAGCAACTCGTGGCAGCGCGACTCGGCAGACCGTAGCGTCGCGCAACTGATGAGCGCCTACCGACACCGCATCCTGCGCCCGGTTGGCGCGCTGTCAGCCTCCAAGCTGCTGCTGCAGAAGCAGGTACCCGAGCACCTGCCGACACCACTGGCCAACGCCTGCCGATCACTCGGGCGCCAGGTCCTTGAGGTGCTGGAGATCGATGTGATCGACGACAGCCAGCTACAGACGCCGGAGATCGAGCCCGAAGACAGGTTACCGCCTGCTGAAATGCCGCTGCGCTTCAATCAGGGAACGCGTCGCACGCATTGAACGACAGGCGCCGGCGGATTGTGCCCGGCGGCGCCTGCCAATCCCGGCATCGAGCCCAGTCGAGGTCCGGAGCGTCGACGTGCTGGATCAGTCGAACACCGAGCGCCCACGGGGGCGGCCGACAAACGCTCAGAGACGGGTGCCGTGACGCGAAATCACCACCAGCGCCTGCGCCCGGTTGGATACGCCCAAGGCACGGAAGATGGCCGACATATGGACCTTGACCGTACCTTCCGACAAGCCCAGCAGATCAGCAATTTCACGGTTGGTCTTGCCTTGAGCAAGCAGTTCAAGCACGCGCGTCTGCGCCGCAGTGAGACCAAAACGCTCGCTGACGGGAGCGCCGGAACGGCGGGAGTTGCCGCGATCGCTGGTCTCTGGTGTATGCACGCCCCCCTCCAGCACTACACGGACGGCCTGCAGCATTTCCTCGCCCGAACTGGACTTGGAGACAAAACCGGAGGCACCGCCCTTGATCGCTCGCCGAATCGACGCATCGTCGTCCATTGCCGACACGACAATGGCCGGAACATCGGGAAAGCGCTTGGCGAGCACCGCCAGCAGGGAAAAGCCGTTCATGTCCGGCAACATCAGATCGATGATCGCCAGATCCCAGTCCGGCGAGGCCTCAAGCTTGGCCAGTGCATCGTCCGCGCCCTTGGCCTGGACACACTCGACATCATCCGTAAGCCTGGCCAGCGTGTGCGCCATGGCCTCACGTACCAGGGTGTGGTCTTCAACGATCAGGATCTTCGTCACATACTGCTCCATCATTCTTCCGGCTGGCCGCACAATGCGTGAAGCATAGCATGAAGTGCTAAACTGACCATTCCTCCCTCTATCAGGGGAGCAAAAAACCAGCGAGAATCGCAGCTGAGCGAAATGTCGAACCGCAGCACCGTGAATCCTCGTGCCCCCACCCCTTCAGCGACCCTTGCCTCGTTGCGGACCTTATCCGGACGGGGCGCCGGCTCGCAACCCGTCGCGACTGCAATGATGCACGCACTCCATGCAGATGGCGAGTATCGGAATGAAAACAGTTCCGGACGTGTGAATCGCCCGCCCGTCACCGGTGGCGGCCAGACATCATGCACCCGCAGCATCGCGGATACAGGCTACCCGCATATGACGGGCTGAGCACTGATGGCGCGCGTGCTGAGGCTCTTCTGCATGATCCTGTTCTTCGCACACGGCAGTGTCGTGAGCGCGAACGAACGCATGCGGATCGCCGTCGTGCTGGACGCATCCGACAGCGCGCATGCCGAAGTGGCAACGGTGCTGCGCGGCCAGTTGAACCAGGCGCTTCCCTCAGCAAGCGTCGATGAGATCGACCTTGGCCGGATCAACTCGGCCACCCTGGGGGATGCTCGGTTGATCATCACCCTTGGCTCCCAGGCAGCACGCCGTACCTTGCAATTGGCGCCACGCCAGCGCATCGTCCATAGCCTGATCCCGGCCAGCACCCAGCAGGCCTTGCCTGCGCGCCCACCAGACAGCGCCGCCAGCAACAGCGTGGTCCTGGATCAACCCGCCTCCAGGCAGATCGCGTTGTTACGCCTGGCGCTCCCCGACTGGAAACGTATTGCCTTGCTCGGCAGCACGGCGGACGACCCCCGCGTCCTCCAGCTTGAAACCGAGGCCCGCGCTCGACGACTGGAAGTCCGGCAAGCCCAGGTCGGCACCGAACGTGACCTCTACCCTGCGTTGCAGCGGGTGCTGATTGAACCAGCAATCCTGATTGCAACCCCGGACACCCAGATCTTCAATAGTTTCACCGTACAGAACGTGCTGTTGACCGCCTACCGGAATCGCTCGCCCGTGCTGGGCTTCTCCGCAGCCTATGTCCGTGCGGGCGCCCTGCTCGCCCTCTATTCCACGCCCGCCCAGATTGGCCTGCAGACCGCGGAGCTCGCTGTTCGCGCCGCCCGGGGCAACGAACTGCCTGCGGTCCAGCCCCCCAGCCACTTCGAAATCGGCATCAACGTCAATGTTGCACGCTCGCTCGGCCTCAATCTCGACAGCGCAGAAGCGCTGGCTGCCGCGCTGATGCAAGAGGAGGGACGACGTCCATGATCACCCACTGGGGCATCCGCGCCCGGGTCATGCTTGCCGCGGTGTTGCCGATGCTCGCCCTTGCCGTGCTGCTGACCGCCTACTACACCCATTCCCGGCTGACCGCGCTGGACGACGCATTGAGCGCACGAGGGCGGGCGATCGCCCGCCAGTTGGCCGCGGCCAGCGAGTATGCGGTGTTTTCCGGCAATCGCGAATCCCTCCAGCAGATCGCAAGTGCGGTACTGGCCGAGGATGATGTCGCCGGCGTCGGCATCATTGATGATCGCGGTCAGGTCATGGCACGCAGCGGCATGCTCGACCGTCAGCTCCCCCCCGTCTCCAATGCGCCGGCGACCGAATCCAGCCAGCTCATCCAGGGCCCGACCTTACGCCTGATCGAACCCATACGGCCCAGCCGACTGGAGCTGGACGACGGCTTTGCCGCCATTACGCTGGGCTCTGCCGCCCAGCTCAACGAGCGCCCGCTCGGTAGTGTCGTGGTCGAAATGTCGCTCAGACGACTGCAGCAACAACGCAACGAGTTGCTGTGGGCCAGTGCGGGCTCGGTCCTGATGGTGCTGCTGGGCTCGATCCTGCTGGCTTCGCGTCTGAGTCGCGGGGTCAGCGGGCCGATAAGGGTTGTCGCCGAAACCGTGACACGCATCGGCCAGGGCAATCTGCACGAACGTGTTCCGCTGCTCGGCGGCGGCAGCCTGGCCACCCTGTCCAAAGGCGTCAATGAAATGGCAGAGCGTCTCGAAGGCGCACACGACGAGATGGTGGGACGCATCGAGGAAGCCACAGCCGAACTGCGCGCACGCAAGGAAGAAGCCGAACGCGCCAACCTCGCCAAGTCGCGGTTTCTCGCCGCCGCGAGCCACGACCTGCGACAACCGATGCACGCCCTGGGGCTGTTCATTTCCGAACTTGCGCAGCACCCTCATGCACCGGAAAGCCGTCGCCTCGTGCAGCGCATCGCGGCGTCGGCCGAGGCCATGGACAACCTGCTCGACAGTCTGCTGGACATCTCCAAGCTCGACGCTGGCGTGCTGCATCCGAACCCTCGCGCCTTTGCCCTGCAATCGGTACTCGAGCGCATCGCCGCCGAACAGTTGCCGTCTGCAGAAGAGCGCGAACTGCGCCTGCGGGTCAGGCCGACATCTCACTGGGCATTCAGCGATCCGGTGCTGTTCGAGCGCATCATCACCAACCTGGTCAGCAATGCCATCCGCTATACACCGGCCGGCACCGTCATGGTGGCGTGCCGCAAGCGCGGAGAGCGGCTGCGTATCGAAGTACGCGATAGCGGCATCGGCATTCCGCAGGAGTCTCAGGAGATCATCTTTCAGGAGTTCATCCAGCTCGACAACGCAGCGCGCGCGCGCGACAAGGGCCTGGGCCTGGGCCTGGCCATCGTCCGCCGCCTGGCGGTATTGCTGGGACACCGGCTCGACCTGCGCTCGACCGCCGGTCGCGGCTCGGTATTCGCCGTTGAGCTCGATGCCGCGGCGCCGGAGCAGATGTCGCCTGTCGGCGAGAACAGCCGCCCTCCCGGCGACATCAAGGGGCTGCGCGTGGCCCTGGTCGACGACGACCCACTGGCTTGCGCCGGCATGGAAAGCCTGTTGCGCTCCTGGGGATGCGAGATGCAGTCGGCCGAGTCGGTGGAAGGGCTGCTGGGTCTGATTTCACAGGGCCGGGGCATGCCCGACCTGCTGATCAGCGATTTTCGTCTGCACGGCGAGCAGAACGGTATCGATGTCATCCAGACCGTGCGCGCCCGGATCGGGCCGGGGCTGCCCGCCATCCTGATCAGCGGGGATACCGGCGAGGAGACGCTGCGCATGGCGCAGCGTGCGGGCATTCCCTTGCTGCACAAGCCGGTCCGTCCAGCCCGGCTGCGTGCGCTGATCCACCGCCTGAGCAATCAGGCATGAGCGGGGCGGCGACTGGCTGACGCAGGCAGCACGACGCGTGAGCAAGCTCGATGTTGCTGTGCGCCATGCGTACGATCACGCGTATCGGTTAAGATGAAGATGTCAGCCAATCCGCCGGGAGTCATGTGATGTCAAACGATCAAGCAGCGCAGGATCCACTCGATTTCGTCCGTGGCATGTGGAGCAACATGGGGTTCAACCTGCCCGGCATGGTGACGCCGACGCTGGACGTCGATGAACTCGACAAACGCATCTCGGACATGAAAGCAGTCGAAGGCTGGCTGAAGATGAATCTCAACATGCTGCAGATGACAACCCAGGGGCTGGAGATGCAGCGGGCGGCCATTGCGGCGGTCAAGGCCATGAGCCAGCACGCCCAGGAAGGCAGCGAAAAGCAGGCCGAAGGCGCCGACGCTCAGCCCGGCAATGCCAATCCGTTTGCTGCCGCAGCCGCCATGTGGCCCTGGAACATGATGTCGCAGGCGCAACCCGCAACGCCTGCCGCAGCAAGCGAGACCCCTGCCGAAACCAAGACCCGGGCCCGCCGCAAGACCAGCGAAAAATGATCAGATGACGCCAGACTGGCGCAGCTGATCGATCTGCCCGGCATCCAGTCCCAACTCGGACAACAGGCTGTCCGCATTTGCGCCTGCTGCAGGCGCGGGTCGGGAAAAGTCCGGCACATGGCCGGACAAACGTACCGGTGGCGCAAACTGACGTATCCCGCCCACTTCGACCACTGCGCCACGGGCCTGGATCTGGGCATTCTCCATGCTCTCTTCCAGGCGCAGCACCGGCGTCACGCAGCAATCCACCCCGTCGAATACCGCCACCCAATCTGCCAGGCTGCGGCTTGCAAAGATTTCTGCAAGACGTTGCCGCGCCTGCTCGCCGGCTTCACCGCCGTCCAGATGGGCGGACTTCAGCTCCGGCAGCCCGAGGGTATCGCATAGCAGGAACCAGAACTTCTCCTCCAGCGCTCCCACCGCCATGTGCCGGCCGTCAGCGGTTGCATAGATGCCATAGCACGGCACGCCGCCACTGAGCAGATCCTCTCCGCGCGGCCTGACACGGCCGTGGGCCAGGACCTCGACCAGCGGGAAGATGGCATGAGCCATCGCGGCGTCGGTCATGGATACATCGACATGTCGTCCCCTGCCGCTGGACTTTGCTTCGTAGAGTGCCACCATGATGCCGAATGCGGCGGACATGGTACCGCCGAGCAGATCGCCGATCTGCACATTGGGCACTACCGGACCGCTCCCCGCTGTACCGATCTGGTCGAGCACCCCGGCGTAGCCGATGTAGTTGATGTCATGCCCGGCACGCTGGGCATATGGCCCGGTCTGTCCATAGCCGGTGATGCTGCACAGCACGATCGCCGGATTCGCCTCCAGCAGCGCGGCATGCCCCAAGCCCAGCTTGTCCATGACGCCGGGACGGAAGCCCTCGACGACGGCATCGGCCGATTCGACCAACCGCAGGAAAAGCGCCCGCCCGGCAGGCTGCTTGAGATCAAGGCGCAGGCTTTTCTTGTTGCGATTCACGACCTGATAGAAATAACTGGTCTCACCCGCCATCGCCCCCATGCTGCGGGCGTAATCCCCGGCACCGGTGTCCTCGATCTTGATGACCTCGGCGCCGTAGTCGGCAAGGTGCTGCGTGGCCAGGGGCCCGGGAAGCAATCGGGTGAGGTCGAGGATTCTCAGACCGGACAGGGGCTTGGATGACATGGCAGAAGGATGCTCGCATCAGACGGCGCACGGCCCATACCGGGTCCGCTCACCAGAAAAACCCGGCCCGGCAATGCCGGGCCGGAGAGGGCCCACACACAAATCAGTCAGCGGATGACCGGGTCAGTCGTACTTGCGCAGGTCGTCGATCACCTTGCCGTCATTGGCCAGGCTGCCCGGCGGGCAGAAGCTGACCTCACCCCGCAACTTGGTCACCTCCCGGATACTGCTTCCAATCGCTTCGGCCAGCGCCGGATTGCTGTCCGTTGTTTCGCAGTGCAAGGTCATGCGGTCGTTGAGATCCGGGTTCTCGACCACCAGACGACCGCGCACGATCTCCGGATGCCGACGCAATACATCAGCAACCTGAGCCGGGTGCACGAACATGCCCTTGATCTTGGTGGTCTGATCCGCACGCCCCAGCCATCCGCGAATGCGCAGATTGCTGCGACCGCAAGGCGAGGTGCCCGGCAGGATGGCTGACAGGTCACCGGTGCCAAAGCGGATCAGCGGGTAGTCGGGATTGAAGGTGGTCACCACCACCTCGCCAACTTCGCCCTCCGCAACCGGATCGCCGGTACCGGGACGCACGATCTCAAGGATGATGTCCTCGTCCAGCACCAGCCCCTCGCGCGCAGGGGTCTCGTAGGCAATCAGCCCGATATCGGCGGTCGCGTAGGCCTGGAAGGCCTGAATGCCGCGTGCCGCCAGTGCATCTCGCTGGCTGGGAGGAAACGCCTCACCCGACACGAAGGCCTTGGTCAACGAAGGCGCCACGCCCAACTCCGCCGCCTTGTCGAGGATGATGCGAAGGAACGAAGGCGTGCCGGTATAGGCATTGGGCTTCAGGTCAGCCATGGCTGCGACCTGCTGCTCGGTCTGGCCAATGCCCGCGGGAAACACGGTGCAGCCCACCGCATGTGCTGCCGTCTCCATCATCGACCCCGCCGGGGTGAAATGATAGGAGAAGGTGTTATGCACCAGGTCGCCTTCGCGAAACCCTGCGGCATACAAGGCCCGGGCCAGGCGATAGTAGTCCGCGCGTGCACCTTCGGGCTCGTACAGCGGCCCAGGTGAGGCGAACACGCGGTGGCAGGATCGCCCCCAGCGCGCGGCGGCAAAGCCGCCGAAAGGTCGTGCCGCCTTTTGCCGCTCCAGCAGTTCGGACTTGCGGATGACCGGTAGATGGGCCAGCGCCTCGCGGCTGGTGACGCTGGCGGGATCAACATCGGCCAGGGTCACGGCAAAGGCGGGGGCATTTGCCTTGGCGTGGGCGATCTGAGCCGGCAGGCGCGCAAACAGTTCGGCTTCGCGCTCGGCCTGCGGACGGGTTTCGCGGGTGTCGTAGTAGTCCATGGAAGCATCCCGTTCGCCGTGAGTACGCGGCGACATACCGAAAGTTGGAAGAACAAGGGAGGGTGCAAATCCGTGCATGGCGGACAGTCGGGCAGGCGGGCGCTCAGCTCAGCCAGCGCTTGCGACGACGATAGTGCTTGACGTCGCGGAAGCTCTTGCGCCCTTCGCCAGACAGGCCCAGATAGAACTCCTTGACGTCCTCATTGGTCGCCAGGTCACTGGCAGCACCTTCCATGACGATGCGGCCGTTCTCCATGATGTAACCGAAGTCCGCATAGCGCAGCGCCACCATGGTGTTCTGTTCGGCCAGCAGGAAGCTGACCTGCTCCTTGCTGTTGAGATCCTTGACGATCTCGAAGATCTCCTCGACGATCTGTGGCGCCAGCCCCATCGATGGCTCATCGAGCAGGATCATTTCCGGCTTGGCCATCAGCGCGCGACCAATGGCGCACATCTGCTGCTCGCCGCCGGAAGTGTAGCCGGCCTGCGAAGTCCGTCGCGTCTTCAGACGCGGAAAGTAGTGATAGACCTTGTCGAGGTTTTCCTTGAGCTCGCTGCGCGAAATACTGCGGGTGTAGGAACCGGTCAGCAGGTTCTCCTCGATGGTCAGGTGGCCGAAGCAATGGCGCCCCTCCATGACCTGGATCACGCCGCGGCGGACAAGGTCATTGGGTGTCATCTGATCAATGCGGTTGCCCTTGAACTCGATGCTGCCCTTGGTGACATCACCGCGCTCGGCACGCAACAGGTTGGAAATCGACTTCAAGGTCGTGGACTTGCCGGCGCCATTGGCCCCCAGCAGAGCGACGATACTGCCCTTCTCGACCTGCAGGGACACGCCCTTGAGCACGAGAATGACGTGATCGTAGATCACCTCGACGTTGTTGATGCTGAGGTAGGGGCTGGCCTGCGTCGCGGCACTTGCGGTGGCTGTCATGGTCATGGTTCTCGCCTGTTGTCTCCGTCCCACCTCCCCGGTCTTGCCGGCAGAGGGTCTGCGCGATGCTCGCCTGTGGCGCAAGCACCGGGCAGACCCCCGCTGTTGCGGGGAGCCTGCACCGGCGGCATGAAGCCGCCGGCTGTTCAGCGCACCGGCGTCGCCGGTGCTGCTGCAAAATTACGACTCCTTGGAGCAGTCGCGCGGGGTGATGCCCTTCTCCTTGGCGTAGGCCGCGGCGGACTCCTCGATCATGCCGCGGACCAGCGGACGATCAGCCTCGACCCAATCGCTGACCACCTTCCACTGGGTGCCGTCCCATTGCTGGAACTTGACCTTGCCGCCACCCTCGTGATCCTCGCAGCTGATCTTGAGGTCAGGCATGAAGCCCGTCGCGCCCAATGCGGCCAGACGCTGGCTGTCGAGGTTCAGGTTCTCGAAGCCCCAGCGGATCTGCTCGCCGGTCATCGGCTTGCCCTTGCCGTACTTCTCCTGGGCAGTGCGGATGGCTTCGACGGTGATGATGCCGTGCACCACACCACGGTTGTAGAGCACGCTGCCGATCCGGTTCTTGTCTTCCATATTGCCGGCGTTCTTGGCGTAGACCTGGCTCTGGATATCCTTGATCACCGGATAGTTGGCACCTGCGACGTTGAAGCCGGCGGCGACATAGCCCTTGGCGGCATCACCGGCCGGGATGGTGTCCTCTTCGGAGCCGGACCACCACACGCCGATGATCTTGTCGCGCGAATAGCCGGTCTTGGCCGCAGTGCGCAGCGCAGTCGCGTTCATCACACCCCAGCCCCACAGGATGACGTAGTCGGGCTTGGACTGACGGATCTGCAGCCACTGGGCTTGCTGCTCGTTACCCGGGTTGGCCACGGCGATCTTCTGCACCTCGAAGCCATGCTTTTCGGCCAACTTGTCGATGATGGCGTGCGACTCCTTGCCATAAGCGGAATCGTGGTAGAGCAGGCCAATCTTCTTGCCCTTGAGCTTGTCCATGCCGCCGGACTTCTGACCAATGTAATTCACGATGGCCGAGGCCTGCGACCAGTAGGTGGTGATCATCGGGAACACCCACGGGAACACGCGACCATCGGCCGCATCAGTGCGGCCATAGCCGATGGTGACCAGCGGAATCTTGTCCTGTGCGACCTTCTCCAGCACCGAGTAGGTGATGCCGGTCGACAGGGGCTGGAACACCGAATTGCCGGTAGGCCCCTTGTTCTTGAGGCGCTCGTAGCACTCTACGCCACGGGCGTTGTTGTACTCGGTCTCGCACTCTTCCCAGGTCAGCTTGACGCCGTTGACCCCGCCATCACGTGCGTTGACCATGGCCATGTAGTCGATCCAGCCACCATACAGCGATGCACCGTTCGAGCCGAAGGGACCGACGCGATAGCTCGGCAGACCGATGAACTGTTCCTGCGCGGCGGCATAACCGGTGGCCAGCAGGCCGGCGATGGTGGCGCCGATGAGCGCGGTTTGCTTCAGTTTCATGTGAGTGTCTCCTCTCTTTGTGTGTGGTACGACGTGCTACTACCTTCGTACCGCCCGGGTTGAACATCCCGGGCGGCTGAAAAGTCCGGTCAATGCGGGAAAGGCCACAGTCTGAGCTTGTCCTTGGCCAGTTGCCACAACCTGGCCAGGCCATGAGGCTCGACGATCAGGAAGAAGATGATCAGCCCGCCAAAGATGATCAGCTCCAGATTGGATGCCATGCCGGCCGGCATCGCGCTGCCAAATACCGCATGCATGCCCACGTTCAGGAAGATCGGCAACAGCACGATGAATGCCGCCCCCAGGAAGGAGCCCATGATGGACCCCACACCGCCGATGATGATCATGAACAGGATGCGGAAAGACAGGTCCAGGCTGAAGCCCTCCGGCTCTACTGTTCCCAGGTAGGTGTAGGCATACAGTGCACCAGCCACCCCGCAGTAGAACGACGATACGGCAAACGCCGACAACTTGGCGCGCATCGGGCGGATGCCGATCACCTCTGCCGCCACATCCATGTCACGCACGGCCATCCAGCTGCGGCCAGTGGTGCTGCGCACCAGATTCTTGGCGACAAAGGCCAGCACGGTGACGATGGCCAGCGTCAGCAGATACTTGGACTCCGGCGTATTGAAGGCGAACCCGAGGATCTCGATCTGCTGCGCGGTGATCACGCCCGAACTGGAATTGTTGGAGAACCACGGAAACTTCACCAGCGCCCAGACAATGAAGAACTGTGCCGCCAACGTCGCCACCGCCAGGTAGAAGCCCTTGATCCGCAAGGACGGCAGGCCGAACGCCACGCCGACTGCCGCTGCACTCAGGCCGCCGAGCAGGACGCCGACCAGGAAGGGCATGCCATCGATGCGCAGGATGAAGTTATAGGCCCCGAACGCCCCCACCGCCATGAAGGCAGCCGAGCCCAGCGAGAGCTGCCCCGCATAACCAGTAAGGATGTTCAACCCGATTGCGGCCAGCGAGAAAATCAGCACTGGAATCAGGATGGCCTGCAGCCAGTACTGGCTGGCCAGCATCGGCACGGCGAGGAAGAAGAATGCCAGGATCACCGCCATCCCGATCCGGTCCTGCCGGATCGGAAAGATCTGCTGATCTTCCTGGTAACTGGCCTTGAACTGGCCGGCTTCACGATAAAGCATCTGTTGTCTCCGTTATCTTTGTCGTTGGCGGCCGTGGTCAGACCCGGTCGATGTGCTTCTCGCCGAACAGGCCTTCAGGCCGGACCAGCAGGAAGAGCAGTGCCAGCATGTAGGGGAACCAGCCTTCGATCCCGCCGCCGACGAAGGGGCCGATATACACCTCGGCGAGTTTTTCAGACGCACCGATGATCAGGCCACCGACGATCGCCCCCGGCACTGAGGTAAAGCCGCCCAGGATCAGCACCGGCAGCGCCTTCAACGCGGTAAAGGTCAGCGCAAACTGCACACCGCTGCGCGCGCCCCAGATCAGACCCGCCACCAGGGCCACAAAGCCGGCCACCGCCCACACGATCGCCCAGATATGCTGCAGCGGGATGCCGATCGACAGCGCGGCCTGGTGATCGTCAGCCACTGCACGCAGCGCGCGGCCCACCTTGGTGTATTGGAAGAACAGCGCCAGCGAGGCCACCAGGATGCCGGCCAGCGTGGCCGCGAACACATCGAACTTGGACACGATGATGTCGGCCGAATCCAGCACCCATTCGATCGGCTCATCGGCGATGCCCAGATCCAGCCCGCGCACATGATTGCCCCAGATCGCCTGGGCGATGCCCTCGACCAGAAAGGTCAGGCCGATGGTGGCCATGAACAGCGTGATGTGCGGCTGATTGACCAATGGGCGCAGCACGACCTTCTCGGTCAGGATGCCCAGCACCACCATCGATGCCAATGCCAGCACGAAAGCCATCCAGAACACCGCGATACTGCCCGGTTCCAGACCGGTCCAGCCCGGCAGCACCTCCTGGAAGCCGACAAAGGTCAGCGCAGCAAAGAACACCATGGCCCCCTGGGCGAAGTTGAACACCCCCGAGGCCTTGTAGATCAGCACGAAACCCAGCGCGACCAGGGCGTACAACACCCCGGACAGCAGGCCGCCGATCAGCACTTCGAAAAAGAAACCCATTGTTGTCTCCTTGTCCTTCTCTTTCTGGCGGCGGACTTAGTGTGAGGTACCGAGATAAGCTGCAATCACATCGGGATTGTTCTTGACCTCGTCAGGAGGGCCGTCACCGATCTTCTTGCCGTAGTCAAGCACCACAACGCGATCGGAAATGTCCATCACCACGCCCATGTCGTGCTCGATCAGCACAATGGTGGTGCCGAACTGATCATTCACATCGAGGATGAAGCGACACATGTCCTGCTTTTCCTCGACGTTCATGCCGGCCATCGGCTCATCGAGCAGCAGCATGGTCGGCTCTGCAGCCAGTGCGCGCGCCAGCTCCACCCGCTTCTGCAGACCATAGGGCAGTCTGCCGACCGGCGTCTTGCGGATGCTCTGGATCTCGAGAAAGTCGATCACCTCCTCCACCTTCTTGCGGTGCTCGATTTCCTCGCGCTGCGCCTTGCCGAAGAACAGCGCATGGTGGAAGAGGTTGCACTTCATCTTCAGGTTGCGACCGGTCATGATGTTGTCCAGCACGGTCATGCCCTTGAACAGCGCAATGTTCTGGAAGGTGCGGGCAATGCCCTGGGCCGCTGCCATGTGCGGCTCCATCTTCTGCCGTGGCTCGCCCCGGAACAGGATCTGCCCTTCCTGCGGGTGGTAGACACCGTTGATCACGTTGAGCATCGAACTCTTGCCGGCGCCGTTGGGACCGATGATCGAACGAATCTCGTGCTCGCGAATGTCGAAGCTGATGTCGGTCAGCGCCTTCACCCCACCAAACCGCAAGGAGATGTTCTTCAGGTCGAGGATCACCTCGCCGATTCGGCGGCCACCGCCGCCGGTACTGCTGGCCACGTTCGCCATGTCATTCATCATCATCGCTGCCTCCTCAAGCGGCCCGCTTCGCAGCCAGGGGCGCGAAGGTCTTGGCGTCTTCGATGCGCAGATCGGCACTGACCTTGCCGGTGCGGCCATCCTCGTACTTCACCTGGGTCTCGATGAACTGGGACTTGTTGCCCGCATACATGCCATCGATCAGCACCTGATAACGCTCGGCGACGAAGTTGCGGCGCACCTTGCGCGTACGGGTCAACTCGCCGTCATCCGCGTCGAGCTCCTTGTGCAGGATCAGGAAACGCTTGATCTGCGAACCACTCATCTTCGGATCGGCCGCAAGGTCGGCATTGACCTTCTCGACGCCTTCGCGGATCAGGTCGTACACCGCGGACTGCGAGGCCAGATCGGCATAACCGGCATAAGCCATGCCCTTGCGCTCGGCCCAGTTGCCCACCGCTTCAAGGTCGATGTTGATGAAGGCGGTGACGAAATCCCGGCCATTACCGAAAGTCACCGCCTCCTTGACGTGCTGGAAGAACTTGAGCTTGTTCTCGATATAGTTGGGCGCGAACATCGAGCCGTCGGTCAGTTTGCCGACATCCTTGGCTCGATCAATGATCTTCAGATGACCATCTTCGTCGAAGAAGCCTGCATCTCCGGTCATGAAGTAACCATCGGCATTGATCGACTCAGCCGTGGCGTCCGGACGCTTGTAGTAGGCCTTCAGCAACATCGGCCCCTTGACCAGGATCTCGCCGTTATCGGCCAGCTTGACCTCGACGAAGGGCGCCGGCTTGCCCACGGAATCGAGCTTGATCTCGCCGTCGGGCTGCAGGCAGACATAGGCGCAGGTTTCGGTCTGGCCATAGAGCTGCTTGAGATTGACACCGATCGAACGGTAGAAACGGAACAGATCCGGTCCAATCGCCGCACCGGCGGTGTAGGCCACACGGATACGGCTCATGCCGAGCACGTTCTTCAGCGGACCATAAACCAGCAGGTTGCCCAGCGCATACTGCAGACGATCAACAGCCGACACCGGCTTGCCATCGAGGATGTCGGCACCGCAACGGCGCGCGACCTCCATGAAATGATGGAAGATTGCACGTTTCGTGGGGCCGGCATCCTCCATGCGGATCATGACCTGGGTCAGCAGGTTCTCGAACACCCGCGGCGGCGCAAAATAGTAGGTAGGGCCGATCTCGCGCAGATCGTTCATCACCGTCTCACCCGACTCCGGGCAGTTGATGGTGAAACCCGCCACCATGGCCTGGGCAAATGAGAACAGGTGGTCACCGACCCAAGCCATCGGCAGGTAGGACAGGATGTCTTCCTGATCACCCAGCTTGTCGAACTGCACCCCGCCGCGCGCGGCCGCGATGAATGCACCGTGAGTCTGACATACGCCTTTGGGCTTGCCGGTGGTGCCGGAGGTGTAGAGCATCACCGAAATGTCGTCCGATGCCCCTTTCTCGATCTCGCCATCGAGGAAATCGCTCTGGTTGCGATCGTGGATGCGCCCCATCTCGCACAACTCATCCAGCCCCATCAACATGGTCTGAGTGTAATGACGCATGCCGCGTGGGTCGTCGTAGATCACATGCTCGAGCAGCGGCACCTCGGGCTGGATCTCGAGCATCTTGTCGACCTGCTCCTGATCCTCGACCACGGCAAAGCGGATCTCGGCATCCTGCAGCACATAGGCCATTTCCTGTGCCACTGCGTCCTGGTAGAGCATGACCGGAATGCCGCCAAGACATTGGCAGGCGGCCACCGACCAGTACAAGCGGGGGCGGTTGTCACCGATGATGGCGAGGCGATCGCCGCGCTTGAAACCCATTTCGGCCAGGCCGCAGGCAATGGCCCGCACATTCTCCGCCACCTGCGACCAGGTGTAGGTTTGCCAGATGCCGTAGGCCTTCTCGCGCATCGCTGGCCGGTTGGGCCGGAGCTTTGCGTGCTGCATCAGCAGTCGCGGAAACGTGTCGAGCGCTGTTTGCCCGTATGTATCGGACATGCTCCATCCTCCTTCGGTAGATCCTGCCTGTCTCCCCCACCGTGATCACCGCGTATCGGCAATCCGGCCAAGACGCTGTGCCGCGCCCGGGTGTTTTGTCAGGATTCAGTTTCTCAGGGGATGTTTGCGCAACTGTTTGCAGAATGTAGTGAATTGTTGCAGCTTAGATTTTCACGCGTGACAACGCGGTATCGAGCGCCTTGGATACATCGGCCAGTGCCGTCGACGCGTCGGCGATACTGCCTACCGCGAGCGAAGCGTCCTCTGCGCGCTGGGCGATCTGTTCGACATTGGTCGCGATCGAAGTGGCGGCAATCGACTGTTCCCGCGTAGCCAGCTCGATACCGTCGACCAGTTCCAGGCTCTGCGCCGCTGACGTGCGGATCGCCTCGAGCGCGGAGCGGGTCTCCCTGATCAGTTCGACACTGACCTTGACCCGCTCATTGCCAGCCCCGGCGCTACTCACCGCATCTCGCGTCTCCTCGCGCAGGGACTGGATGATCGAGCTGATCTCGACCGTGGCTCCGGTCGTGCGCTCGGCAAGCTTGCGTACCTCATCGGCCACCACGGCAAAGCCCCGCCCTTGTTCGCCAGCGCGGGCCGCCTCGATCGCCGCATTCAGCGCCAGCAGGTTGGTCTGGTCGGCAATTTCCTTGATCACGGTCGCGATGCGGCCGATCTCGTCGGAGGACTGAGCGAGCTGCTCCATTGTTGCGGTGGTGCTGGAAACCGCCTTTGCCAACTCACCGATCTCGTCAACCGCCCGCGCGGCCTTGTCCATGCCAAGCTCGGCCTCCGCCTGGGTCTGACGCGCCGCACTCGCCGCGGCACCGGAGTTTTCCGCCACCTCGTTGACCGCAACCGTAACCTGCTCGACCGCTGCCGCGGTAGACGACGCCGCTTCGCTCGAGGCGCTGGCCCCCCGCGCCACCCCCTGGCTCGACCCCGCGAGGGTATCGGACTGCTGCACGATATCCCGCGCCGCCTCGCCGACGTTGATCAGAATGGCCTGAAGATTGGCCATCATGGCGTTGAAGGCATCGGAAATATGCCCGATCTCGTCACGGCGGTCGATCATGGACACCCGCCTCAGATCGCCGTCACGCTGGGTGGCCGACAGGGTTTCCTCGAGCCGCTTCAGGTCGCCGACCATGCCGCCTATCACCCCGAACTGCAACCAGGCTGCAATGGCGACGCTGACACACACGGCCAGCACCACCGGCCAGGACATGCCGTCGGCCAGGACCGGCAGCGCCAGTGACAGCACAGCCGCCAGCAGGGTTGCCAGCCCGGCGCCAACGCGCGCACCGATCGACCACCCCGAGAACACGCCCATCAGGCCGGTGCGGACCACACGACCATTGACGACGGTCAAGCCGCCAGCGCCTGCGCGCAGCTTGCGGTAGGCAGGAATGACCGCCTCCACCACCTGCTTGTCGGCACGCCGACGCACCGACTCGTAACCCACGACCCGCCCGCTCTCGCGGACCGGGGATGCAAAGCCATGCACCCAGTAGAAACCGCCATCCTTGCGTCGGTTCTTGACATAGCCGCTCCACGGCTGACCAGCCTTCAGCGATTTCCACATGTCATCGAACGCCTGGGGTGGCATGTCCGGATGGCGGACGATGTTGTGAGGCTGGCCGAGCAGTTCCTCCCGTTCAAAGCCGGAAAGCTGGACGAACAGATCGTTCGCTGCAGTAATCCGGCCTTCAAGGTCGGTCTTGCTGTAGATGAACTGACCGTCGGGGACCTGGGTCTCGACGTCATTGACGGGCTGATTGATACGCATGAAAACTCCCTCAGGGACAGCCGGTTCTGATGAACTCAATCTGTTCTTGTCATTGTGTTATCGGACCTTTTTTGCGTCTCTTGAATATATCCCGACATCTTCCGACGACCCAGGGGACATGTGCAAGCGCACAATTCACCGTCACAGCAAAAACGGCGCACAAGGCGCCGTTTTTGCTGCTGTCTCCTTCTTACGAAGGTCTGTTGTTGTCCTTACATGCTGCGCCGGTACTGGCCACCAACCTTGTACAGTGCCTCGGTGATCTGACCCAGCGAGCAGTAACGCACCGCGTCCACCAGCACCTCGAACACGTTGGCATTGTCGATGACTGCCTGCTGCAGCTTTGCCTGCCACTTGGGCGCTTCGGCCTTGTTGCGGGCATGGAAGTCCTTCAGGCGCTGCAACTGCCCCTGCTTCTCCTCCTCGGTCGAACGCGCCAGCTCGATCTCCTGCTGGGCCTGGCCCTTGGGATTGAGGAAGGTGTTGACGCCGATGATCGGGTAGGAGCCGTCGTGCTTCTTGTGCTCGTAGTACAGCGACTCTTCCTGGATCTTGCCGCGCTGATAGCCGGTCTCCATCGCACCCAGCACACCGCCGCGGGAAGCGATGGCTTCGAACTCCTTCAGCACCGCTTCTTCAACCAGATCCGTCAGCTCTTCGATGATGAAGGCCCCCTGGTTGGGATTCTCGTTCTTCGCCAGGCCCCACTCGCGGTTGATGATCAACTGGATCGCCATCGCACGCCGCACCGACTCTTCGGTGGGGGTGGTGATCGCCTCGTCATAGGCATTGGTGTGCAGCGAGTTGCAGTTGTCGTAGATCGCGATCAGCGCCTGCAACGTGGTACGGATGTCGTTGAAGTCCATCTCCTGCGCATGCAGCGAACGCCCCGAGGTCTGTACGTGATACTTGAGCTTCTGGCTGCGCTCGTTGGCACCGTACTTGTTCTTCATCGCGACGGCCCAGATGCGACGGGCAACACGGCCGATCACCGAGTATTCCGGATCCATGCCATTGCTGAAGAAGAAGGACAGGTTGGGCGCAAAGTCATCGATGTGCATGCCGCGCGCCAGATAGCTCTCGACATAGGTGAAGCCGTTCGACAGCGTGAATGCCAGCTGGCTGATCGGGTTCGCGCCTGCCTCGGCAATGTGGTAACCGGAGATCGACACCGAGTAGAAGTTCTGCACCTTGTTATGGACGAAGAACTCCTGAATGTCACCCATCATCTTCAGCGCGAACTCGGTGCTGAAGATGCAGGTATTCTGCCCCTGGTCTTCCTTCAGGATATCGGCCTGTACGGTGCCACGTACGGTGGATAGGGTCCAGGCCCGGATCTTGGCGTACTCGTCCGCCGTCGGCTCGCGGCCGTTGTCAGCCTTGAACTTGGCGACCTGCTGATCCATCGCGGTATTGAAGAAGAAGGCGAGGATGATCGGTGCCGGCCCATTGATCGTCATCGACACCGAGGTGCTGGGCGCGCACAGGTCGAAACCATCGTACAGCACCTTCATGTCATCGAGCGTGGCGATGCTGACGCCGGAGTTGCCGATCTTGCCGTAGATGTCCGGACGCAGGTCGGGGTCGCAGCCATACAGCGTGACCGAGTCAAAGGCTGTCGACAGCCGATGCGCAGGCATGCCTTCCGACACTTTCTTGAAACGGCGGTTGGTACGGAAGGCATCACCTTCACCGGCAAACATCCGGGTCGGATCCTCGCCTTCGCGCTTGAACGCGAACACACCTGCAGTGTAGGGGAAGGATCCCGGGACATTCTCCTTCATCAGGAACTTGAGCGTCTCGCCCTCGTCCTCGAAGCTGGGCAGCGCCACCTTGCGGATCTTGCTGCCCGACAGCGAGGTGTGGGTGAGCTGAGTGCGGATCTCCTTGTCGCGGATCTTCACCACATACTCATCCGCTGCGTAGAGCGCCTTCTCGGTGGGCCACTGTTCGAGCAGTTTCTTTGCTGCCGGCGTCAGCTCGCCATCCTTCCAGTTGATCAGCTCATCGAACGAGCCCGCATCCTTGCCACACTGCTCGAACAAGCCCTTGGCAATCCGCAGCGACTGGCGCTCGCGCGCCACCCGGGCTTGCTGCTCGACATGGTTGTGATAGCCGCGCACGGTATCGGCGATCTCCGCGAGGTAGCGGATGCGCTCGGCGGGCACAATGGCACGCCCCTCCGACGAAGACTTGACCGTCACCACCGGCAACTTGCTCTTGGCCGCCTTCAAACCCTTGCCGACCAATGCCGGCAGCACCGCCTGGTACAGCGCAGTCACCCCATCATCGTTGAAACGCGCCGCCATGGTGCCGAACACCGGCATGTCTTCAGTCGGCGTGGCAAACAGTTCGCGGTTGCGCTGGTACTGCTTGCGTACATCGCGCAGTGCATCCTGTGCGCCTTTGCGGTCAAACTTGTTGATGGCCACGAAGTCGGCAAAGTCAAGCATGTCGATTTTCTCGAGCTGACTGGCGGCACCGAACTCCGGGGTCATCACGTACAGCGACAGATCGACGAAGGGCACGATCGCGGCGTTGCCCTGACCAATGCCCGAGGTCTCGACGATGACCAGATCGAAGCCCGCCAGCTTGCACGCGGCGATGACTTCCGGCAGCGCGGCCGAGACTTCCGAGCCGGTGTCACGGGTCGCCAGCGAGCGCATGTAGATGTTGTCGTGCTCGATGGCATTCATGCGGATGCGGTCGCCCAGCAACGCACCGCCGGTACGCTTGCGCGAGGGGTCGATGGAAACGATGGCAAGCTTGAGCTTGTCGTCCTGATCGAGGCGGAAACGGCGCACCAGTTCGTCGGTCAGTGAGGACTTGCCCGCGCCGCCGGTGCCGGTGATGCCAAGCGTCGGTACCTTGGTCTTGGCCGCAGCATCCATCAGGGCCTTCCTGACGTCGTCACCATAGCCACCGTTCTCCAGCGCGGTGATGATCTGCGCCAGTGCACGGCGATCACCGGCCGCCAGCGCCTTCAGCACGGCCTCCGCCTTCTGCGGCGCGGCCTTGGTGACATCGACATCGCAGCGCTCGACCACGCTGTTGATCATGCCCTGGAGCCCCATCTTGGCGCCGTCTTCAGGCGAGAAGATGTGGGTCACGCCGTAATCGTGCAGGTCCTTGATCTCGGCAGGCACGATCACGCCACCGCCGCCGCCGAACACCTTGATGTTCTCGCCACCATGGGCCTTGAGCAGATCGATCATGTACTTGAAGAACTCGACGTGGCCACCCTGGTAGCTGGTGATGGCGATGCCCTGGACGTCTTCCTGCAGCGCGGCGTTGACGATTTCGCCCACCGAGCGGTTGTGGCCCAGGTGGATGACCTCGGAACCGGTCGATTGCAGAATGCGGCGCATGATGTTGATCGAGGCATCATGGCCATCAAACAAGGCGGCTGCGGTCACGAAACGCACCTTGTTCTTGGGCTTGTAGGGCTGCAGCTTGTGGGCCACGCTCAGGTCGGTCATGTCGGTCTCCCCCCGTTGTACGGATCTATCCGCTGCATGGTAGAAGCCGGCGGGCCTGAATGCCATTGTCGGAGATGCCGCATATCGTGCAAAATCCGCCAATCCAGATTCCTGCATGGCACAACATGCCAGTCACCCCTGCTTTACGCCCTGCAAACACCGGGCAGATCCGGCAGCAACCCAGAAGCCGCGCTACGGTGGCGATGGGTTTCGTCACCGGCATGCTGTCCGGCATGGCACGCCAGGGGCGCGATCCGGGTCCGCTGCTGCGTGCCAGCGGAATCGATCTTGCAGAACCTGCCAGCCGGATTCCGGTGGATCGCTACGCCCGCCTGTACAACCTGGTGGTACTCGATCTCGACGATGAGGGCTTTGGCCTGTTCTCCCAGGCAATGGCACCGGGCACCTTCGAGTTTCTGTGCCGCGGCATGCTCGGCGCACCGACGCTGGCCGAGGCGCTGCTGCGCGCCACCCGCTTCCTGCGCATCGTGCTGCCGGATCTGCGCGTATCCTTGCAGCGCGATGGATTGAAAGCCATGCTCGGCATTGTCGAGATTCGTCCGCTGGCGGCTGACGACCACGACCCCGGCCGGGTGTTCGCGCTGGAGTGGTTGCTGCGCTTGCTCCACGGCGTCGCCTGCTGGTTTGTGGGTCGCGGCCTGGCGCTGGATGCGGTTGACTTTCCTTACCCTCGGCCTGCGCATGCAGATGACTATGCGCTGGTCTATACCGAACACTCACACTTCGGCGCGACAAGCCTATGCGCCCACTTGCAGGCCAATCTGCTCGACCTGCCGCTGCGCCGTGACGAAGCGGCACTGAATGCCTTCCTGGAGGGCGCACCGGGCAAGATCGCGATGCTCTACCGTCGCGACCGCGAGATGGTCTTCCGCGTCCGCGACCTGCTGCGGGATGCCTTGCCGGACAATCTGAGCCTGGAGGCGGTTGCCGGCCAGTTGCACGTTTCGCCGCGTACGCTGGCCAGACGACTCGAAGAAGAAGGCTCGAGCTTTCGCGCGATCAAGGACGCCACCCGGCGCGACATCGCCTATGCCCGCCTGACCAAAACCCGCCAGCCCGTTGCCGAACTTGCCGCGGACCTGGGCTATGCCGATCCTTCCGCCTTCTATCGCGCCTTCGTCGCCTGGTCGGGCCTGTCACCCGAACGTTATCGCAGCAGCCTGACAGTGGGTGACGCCACATCGGCGACCCGCCGCTGAACCCTTCACGCTCGGCACGGGTCACAGGAAGGGTCTGTCGACCAGGTTAACGTTCACGTCAACTTCGGGCACACTATCGCGCAGGCAAGCCCCTATTCCTGCCGTCACGACGGCATGGCACCATCGCCTCGAACAATAAACAACAGCAATCCGGAGACAGGCATTTCATGGCGCAACCCGCCGATCACTCACCCACCCCCGAACAGCGACGACGCTACGATCTGTTGCTGGCCGGGCTGGACCTGCTCGACCAGGCCATTGCGGTGTTCGACGCCACCCCCAAACTGGTGACATGGAACAAGGCCATGCTGCGGCTGCTGGACTTTCCCGAATCGATGGTGAAGGTCGGCACCCCCTTCGAGGACTTCGTCCGCTTCAATGCGGAGCGCGGCGAGTACGGCCCGGGTGACATCGACGCCCTGGTACTGGAGCGCGTTGCCTCCGCCCGCGCCTTCCAGCCCCACTACATCGAGCGTGCACGCCCCAACGGCAAGGTGCTGGCCATCCGTGGCGTGCCCATTCCCAACCTGGGCTTCGTCTCGCTATGGACCGACATCACCGAGCAGCGGCGCTACGAAGCGGTCATCCAGCAGCAGAATGCGCAACTCGAGGCTCGGGTGCTCGAGCGCACAGCCGAACTGGAGCAGGCCAACGCCCAACTTGCGAAGGCCAATTCCGAAATCGACCAGATCGCCGGTGCGCTGCGTCTGTCGGAAGAGCGCCTGCGCTTGATCCTGGACTCCATTCCGGCGCTGATCGCGCATGTCGATGCCGGCCAGCGCTATCGCTTCGCCAACCGCAGCTACGCCGAGTGGTTCGGCTACACCAAGGAAAGCATTGTCGGGCGCAGTATCGAAGAAGTGTTCGGCGCCGAGGCCTATGCGGCAATCCGACATCACCTGGACGATGCCGCCCAGGGTGAACGCGTCAGCTACGAGTACGCGCGCAGGAATGCCGACGACCGAATCGTGCACGCACGCAGCGTGGTGGTGCCCGACGTCTCGATCGAAGGGGGCTTCCAGGGCTACTTCGTGCTGTCGATCGACATCACCGAGCAGAAGGCCAATCAGGCCGCGCTGATCCAGGCACAGAAGATGGAAGCGGTCGGCCAGTTGACCGGCGGGCTGGCTCACGATTTCAACAACCTGCTGACCATCATCATCGGCAATCTGTCGGCGCTTCAGGGTCAACTCCATGGCGGCGCCAGCAACGAACATGTCGAACCTGCTCTGCAGGCGGCGCGTCGTGGTGCGGAGCTCATCCGCCGCCTGCTGACCTATTCCCGCCGCCAGCCGCTGGAGCCCAGCAGCATTGAAGTGGGCGCGCTGGTGCATAACATGTCGCATCTGCTGGTGCGCTCACTGACCGAAACCATCAAGGTCCGGCTACGGCTGCCGGGCGAACCCCTTTTTGCGCTGGTCGATCCGCACCAGCTCGAGAACGCCCTGCTCAACCTCGCGCTCAACGCGCGAGACGCCATGCCCGATGGCGGCGAACTGACGATTGCGGTGTCGGAACGCAAGCTCGACGCCTATGTCGCCCGGCTGGTGCAGGTTCCACCCGGTGACTATGTGCAGATCGACGTCACCGATACGGGCAGCGGCATCGATCCCGAACTGCTGCAACGGGTGTTCGAGCCCTTCTTCACCACCAAGCCCTTCGGTAGCGGCAGCGGTCTGGGGCTGTCCATGGTGTATGGCTTCGTACGTCAGTCCGGCGGCAACATCCGCGTCGTCAGTACGCCAGGCAAGGGCACCAACGTGCGTTTCGTGCTGCCGCGCTCGCAACCGCCCGAAGCCGCGCCAGTACAAGTCGAGCGCGACCACAGCTCACCCCGGCTGCGCCAGGGGCCGGTGCTGCTGGTGGAGGACGAGCCCGAGGTGCGCAAGGTCATCCGCTTGCAGCTGACGGCACTCGGCCACACCGTGATCGAAGCCGAAAGCGGCCTCGAAGCCCTGCCCATGCTGGAAAACATCGAAGACATTGCGTTGCTGATCAGCGATACGGTCATGCCCGGCGGCATCGGCGGTCGCGAGCTGGCCCAGCGCGCCCGCAGCCTGCGCCCCGACCTGCCCATCCTGCTGATCACCGGCTATGCCAGCGCCGACCCGGACGACGGTGGTTTGGCGGCCGACGTGCCGGTACTGCGCAAACCCTTTGACCAGAGCGCGCTGTCTGTCGCACTGAACGAGCTCGACCCTCCCGAGGAGAACCGCTGAGATGTCGCCCCCTACCGAGTCAGGCCTGCCCACCATCTTTGTGCTCGAGGACGAAGCGGATATCGCACGACTGATCTGCAGCAGCCTGGCCGAGTACGGTTTTCGTTGCGAGCATCTTTCCACTGGCCGGCAGTTGCTGGTCCGCGCCCGCCAGCATGCTCCCGACCTCTGCATCGTCGACCTGGGCCTGCCCGACATGGATGGCATGCAGGTGGTACGTGAGCTTCAGGAAGGCAGCCCGTGCGCAGTGCTGATCCTGACCGGCCGCAACGATGTCACCGACCGGGTGCTGGGCCTGGAACTGGGCGCGGACGACTACATTGTCAAACCTTTCGAGCCGCGCGAGCTGGTGGCACGGGTCCGTTCCATCCTGCGCCGCTATCAGCGTGCCGCCCCCCTCGAACCGGTAGAGCGTACCGTCGCCCGCTTCGGTAACTGGCGCTTCGACAGCAGCCGCCACACCCTGACCGCTCCCGACGGCCGCGAGATCGGCCTTTCCGCAGCAGAAGCCGGCCTGCTTGGAACCCTGATCCGGCGCCCCAACAAGATCCTGTCACGCGAACAATTACTCGGCGAACGGGATGTCGACCCCTTTGACCGCAGCATCGACGTACGCATCTCGCGGCTGCGTCGCAAACTGGACGATGACCCGCAGAACCCCAAGCTGATCAAGACCGTGTACGGCGCGGGTTATCTGTTTGCATCGCAGGTGAGCTGGGAATGAACGTACGCAGACACCCGTGCCGGTCGCGGCTGGCGCACCTTCCGCCGCATGCCGGCTTCGTAACGTCACACGCGACTCAAAGCTGGATCAAATCGCTATAATTATGGATTATTAATCCACGCCAATCAGGAGTCCTTCATGTCCCAGCGTCCGTTCAAAGTCCTCGGCATCCAGCAGATTGCCATCGGCGGCCCCAGCAAGGAAAAACTCAAGACCCTGTGGGTGGACATGCTTGGACTGGAAATCACCGGCAACTTCGTGTCCGAGCGCGAGAATGTCGACGAGGACATCTGCGCCATGGGCGCCGGCGCGTTCAAGGTGGAGGTTGACCTGATGCAGCCGCTCGACCCCGAGAAGAAGCCCGCTGTCCACACCACTCCGCTGAATCACGTTGGCTTGTGGATCGACGATCTGCCCAAGGCGGTGGAGTGGCTCAGCGCCAACGGCGTGCGCTTCGCGCCGGGTGGCATCCGTCGCGGCGCAGCGGGCTTCGACATCACCTTCCTGCACCCGAAGGGCAATGAGGAATTCCCCATCGGGGGCGAAGGGGTGCTGGTGGAGTTGGTCCAGGCGCCCGCCGAGGTGGTGGATGCCTTTGCCCGCCTCGCCGCGCAGGGCTGATCCGCTCACCCCAGACAGCATGCGGCCCGCCGGTGCCAAGGGCAGCGGCGGGCCGCGGAACACCCCAGGCCGCGTTCAAGCAGCCAGCGATACCCCTTCATCGGCGATTGCCAGCTTGGCTTCACGCAAGGCGGCATATTCGTCCTCCCAGAACCATTTCTCCTCGCCAAAAGCCGGCTTCAGGTGATGCAGCCAGGTGGCCTGCTCGTCGTAGCGGGCAAAGAACGGACGCTGCACCCAGTCCGGATTGCGCCCCTGAATGAAGCGCAGCACGAAAACCTTCTCGCCGGCGATCTCGGCCACCCCTTGCACCTCGACCTTACCCGGGCTGGCGCTCATGCTCGGTCCGCGCGCAGTCCGCGCCAGGCCCGAGACCTGCTGCATGGCTTCACGGTAGATCTGCCACGCCCGCGCCAGCGGCACCTCGAAGTAGTTACGTGCGCCGGTGTCGCGTTCGACGAAGAAGTAGTAAGGCACGATGCCCAGACTGACCTGGGTCTGCCACATGCGCGCCCACACCGCCGGATCGTCGTTGATGTGGGCAATCAGCGGTCCCTGCGCGCGGATCACCGCCCCGGTGGCACGGATGCGCTGGATGGCGGCGCGTGCTGCGGGCGTTTCCAGTTCGCGCCAGTGGTTGTAATGCGCCATCAGCGCAACATGCTTGCCCGCCTTGACCATGCGTTCGAGCAGACGGATCAGGTCGTCGGCATCGTCGGCGCCCAGGAAGCGATGCGGCCAGAAGCTGAGTGCCTTGGTACCGATGCGGATGGTCTGGATGTGATCAAAGTCCGCCGCCAGCAGGGGCTCTAGATAGCCCTGAAGGTGCTTGGTCTTCATCACCATCGGATCGCCGCCGGTAAATAGCAGGTCGGTGACTTCGTCATGATGACGCAGATAGTCGTGCAGCATGCGGGCTTCGGATGCGGCGATACGCAGTGCCTTGTCGCCGACAAACTGCGCCCAGCGGAAGCAGAAAGTGCAATAGCTGTGGCAGGTCTGCCCCTGACTGGGAAAGAACAACACCGTCTCGCGGTATTTGTGCTGGATACCCTCGAGCCGATTGCCAGCGGCGTCGCGCGGCATGTTCATTTCCATCTGGTCTGCCGGATGCGGATTGAGTTCCAGACGGATGTCATGCGCCGCAGCCTCGATTTCCGCCTTGTCTGCACCCGCCTGGTAGAGCGCGGCAATGCGGTCGAAATGCGCATCGGTCAGCATGCCGCGCTGCGGAAAGGTGAGCTGGAAGATGGGATCGTCCGGCACCTGACTCCAGTCGATGAGCTCGTCGATCACATACTGGTTGACGCGGAAGGGCAGGACCGTCGACACCACCTTCATCTCGAAGCGCTGCGCCGGTGTCAATCGTGACAAAGGCTCGATGCGATCAAGATCACGTTGTGTGAATACGGAGAAGGGTCGGTGGGCCACCTCGGCATCAACCGCAGTCGGCCAGTGGCGTACGAGGGGGGAATTGAGCGTGTTCATGAGCGTCTCCTTTCGATACCGTCCGGTCGCACAACAAAACAGCTTGCGTCGCCGCGCGCTCGGATCGGGTCAGGATCTGGACGGGCACGAAAAGCCCGCCATGGGATGCGAGTGCGCAACGCAAACGCTGCCGGCAGCACGAAGCGCCAGCAAGAAGGCCGCAGATACTATCCTCTAAATTGTGTTTGGGCAAACGCTTAGAGGCGCACACAGGGCGGAAGTTCCCCACGCACACCGCGGGCGCTGCCGCGCTCAGTCGGGTGGCAGTTCGTCGGCAGGAACCGGTTTGCCGAACAGATACCCCTGGCAGGCAGCACAGCCGATGCGGTTCAGATAGTCGAACTGATCGGCGTTCTCGACCCCCTCGGCGATCACGTTCAAGCGCAGTTGCCGTGCCATGACCACCACGGCGGCGACGATCATGCGATCGTCCTCGTCATCGACGATGTCGGCCACGAAGCTGCGGTCGATCTTGAGCGTGTCGACCGGAAAGCGCTTCAGATAGGCCAGCGACGAATAGCCTGTGCCGAAGTCATCGATCGACAGCTTTACCCCAAGCGCCTTGAGCCGCCCAAGCATCTCAATCGCCTGATCGGGCCGGGTCATGATGGTGCTTTCGGTCAGTTCCAGCGTCAGCAGGCGGGCGGGAAAGTCGGTTTCGGCCAGCGTCTCCCGCACCATGTCGACCAGGTTGTCGTCGGCAAACTGCCGGGACGAGAGATTGACCGCCACCGACAGCAGGCGCCCGGAATCCAGCCATCTGCGCCCCTGCCGGCATGCCGCCCGCAACACCCAGGCGCCCAGCGGGATGATCAGGCCGGTATCCTCAGCCACCGGGACGAAACGCAGGGGCGACACCAGGCCCTCCTGTGGGTGGTTCCAGCGCACCAGCGCCTCCACCGCGATCATGTGCCCGGTCGCCACCGAAACCACCGGCTGGTAGTGCACCACCAGTTCATTGCGTTCGAGCGCGCGGCGCAGGGCGGCTTCGAGCGCCAGTCGTTCCTGTGCGGCGCGGGTCAGTTCCTCGGTATAGAAGCGATAGGTATTGCGCCCACCCGCCTTGGCTTCATATAGCGCCGCGTCCGCATTGCGCACAAGTTGCAGATGTTCCTCGGTGTCTTGCGGGTACATCGCGATGCCGATACTGGCGCCGACGAAGACTTCCTGCCCATTCGCCAGACGGAAAGGCTGATTCATCAGATCGATGATTTCCTGCGCAAAAGTTGCGACGTCGGCCGGGCGCTGGATGCGGTCGAGCAGGATGACGAACTCATCACCTCCCAGACGCGCGAGGGTATCTTCGGCGCGGATCCGCCCTCGCAAGCGGCCCGCAATCTCGACCAGCAGGGCATCGCCCGCGGGGTGGCCCAGGCTGTCGTTGACGTTCTTGAAGCGGTCGATGTCCATGAACAACACCGCCAGCATCTTGCCGCTACGACGCACGCGCTCGACGGCATGCTCCAGACGCAGATTGAGCAATACCCGGTTGGGCAGTGCAGTCAGCGCATCGAAGTGTGCCAGGTGCTGCAGACGGGCTTCCGTTTCCTTCATGCGGCTGATGTCGGAAAACAGGCCAACGAAATGCGTGATGAAGCCCTCGGCATCACGGACCAGTGACAGCGTCAGCAGCAACGGGAACGCCTCGCCCGCCTTGCGTCGCCCCCAGACTTCGCCTTGCCAATGCCCGGATTCGGCCACCTGCTTCCACATGTCTTCGTGAAAAGGGGGCGTTCCGCGAACAGACTGCAGACGCTCCGGCGTTTCACCCAACACCTCGTCGGCATCGTAGCCGGTGATCCTCGTAAACGCCTGGTTGACAGCAACAATGCGGTGGTCGACATCCGTGATCAGCACACCTTCGGCCGTGTTCTCGAACACCGCGGCGGCCTGCTGAAGCCGCTCCTCGATCAGCTTCTGCTCGGTAATGTCCTGCACCGTTCCGATCGCGGTGGCCATCCGGCCGCTGGCATCACGCTGAAACTCGGCACGCATCCGGATCCAGCACAGCCGACCCGCCACACGGATGCGGTGCTGGACATCGTAAGGCGCACCGCTCAGCGCCGCCTGCCAGGCCTGGTCGACACGCAGCAGGTCCTCGGGATGCACTGCCTCGATAAAGGCGTCATGATCCAGCGGCGCCTTGCCGTTGACCCCGAAAATCCGCCTCGCCTCAGCCGACCACTCCAGCTGGCCGCTGATCAGGTCGAAACACCAGCTGCCGGTCTGCGCCACCGCCTGGGCATGTTCGAGCTCGGTCTGGCTGCGGCGCAGGGCATCCTCGACCTGTTTCTGCGCGGTCACATCACGGCTGATGCCAATCAAGCCAAGCAGCCCGTTACGGTCCTTGAACGGCGTTTTCAGGGTGTCGAGCAGCACGCGCCGATTGTCGGGGTAGACCACCCACTCCTCGTTGCGCATGGGCACGCCCGCGGTGACGACCTGGCGGTCGCGCATCACATAGGCGTCGGCAACCACGGAGGGAAAGATCTCCGCATCCGTTCGCCCGATCAGGCGCGCCTCCGGCATGCCGGCGTAGGCTTCGAATGCACGGTTGCAGCCCAGGTAACGCCCGGCCTCGTCCTTGAAGAACACCAGGTCGGGAATGGCATCGATCACGGTACGCAAGAGCCCGCCTTCCCGGTCAAGCAGGGAAAGCGCCCTGGCCAGATCGTCCAGTGATGAAGGCGGCGACTGCGTATGCATTATGGCGTAGACCATACACGCGTCATTCTGCCCTGCGCCACCGTTTTTTGTGCCGCACGTCCCTCGTGACGAAACCCGCCTCAAGACCGGGTGGACAAAAAAGGGCCCGCTTGCGCGGGCCCGCTCCCCCGACAGGCACCCCACCGGCCAAACCGGCAGGATCTCCCTCCCTATCGAACGAAAAACCGATGAACCGGGGTAAGGATCACTCGAACTCGATGATGACCTCATCCACCGACAGGCTGGCACCCGGCTTGGCAACGATCTTCTTGACCTTGACGTCGTTGTCCGCCTTGAGCACGTTTTCCATCTTCATCGCCTCGATGACGGCCAGCTTCTCACCTGTCTTCACCTCCTGCCCTTCGACCACCGACACCTCACGCAGCAGGCCAGGCATCGGCGACAGCAGGAACTTGGACAGATCGGGCGGCAGCTTCTCCGGCATCAGCGACAGCAGGCGAGCGGCATTGACCGTCATCACCATCGGCGCAACCTGCAGACCGAAGTGCGAGATCAGATAACGCAGGCCACGACGCTCCAGCTGCAGGCAGACCGGCCGACCATTGACCGTGCCCTTGAACAGCAGGTCACCAAAGCGCCAGTCGGACACGATCTCGTAGGTCTTGTCGGCATGGGTCAGCGCTACACCGCCCGCGATCGGACGGGCGCTGATCGGGTAGTGCTTGCCGCTCATCACGACGACCCAGTCCGTGGCAACCTTGCGGCCGTGACCGGCCAACTGCCCATCGATCTGGACCGCGCGCTCGATGTAACGCAGACGGGCGAAGGTAGCCACCGCAGCGAGCAGCACCGGATCGTCGTGCGGGACCATCGACGCATCAAACCCCTGCGGGTATTCCTCGGCGATGAAACCGGTGTTGAAGTTGCCAGAGCAGAAGCGCGGATGCTGCAGCAAGGCAGCCTGGAACGGAATGTTGGAGCTGATGCCACGGATCACGAAGGCGTTGAGCGCATCGCGCATGCGTTCGATGGCTTGTTCGCGGGTCGCACCGTGCACGATCAGCTTGGCGATCATCGAATCGTAGTACATCGAGATCTCACCGCCGTCGTACACGCCGGTATCGACACGCACGCCATTCCCTTCTTCCGGCGGCTGGAACTTGACCAGACGACCAGTGGAGGGCAGAAAGCCGCGGAACGGGTCTTCAGCGTTGATGCGGCACTCCATCGACCAGCCGTCGAGCTTGATGTCGGCCTGACCAAAGGACAGCTTCTCGCCCGCGGCGACGCGAATCATCTGCTCGACCAGATCGATGCCGGTAATGTTCTCGGTGACCGGATGTTCGACCTGCAGGCGGGTGTTCATCTCCAGGAAGTAGAAGCTCTTGTCGGCGCCGACGACGAACTCCACCGTGCCAGCGGACTGGTAGTTCACCGCCTTGGCCAGCGCCACCGCCTGTTCGCCCATCGCCTTGCGGGTAGCGGGGTCGAGGAAGGGGCTCGGCGCCTCTTCGATGACTTTCTGGTGACGACGCTGAATGGAACACTCGCGCTCGTGCAGGTACAGCGTGTTGCCATGCGCATCGGCCAGGATCTGGATCTCGATGTGACGCGGCTCAACGACAAACTTCTCGATGAACACACGATCATCGCCAAAGCTGTTGCGGGCTTCATTGACGCAGGAGGAGAAGCCCTCGTGCGCTTCCTTGTCGTTGAAGGCAACGCGCAAACCCTTGCCACCGCCACCGGCAGACGCCTTGATCATGACCGGATAACCGATCTTGCGTGCGATCTCGACCGCCTCGTCCGGACCGGCAATGGCGTCGTTGTAACCCGGAATGGTGTTGACGCCGGCTTCCATCGCCAGCTTCTTCGATTCGATCTTGTCGCCCATCTTGGCGACCGAATAGTGCTTGGGACCGATGAAGACGATGCCCTCTTCTTCCAGCCGGCGGGAGAAGGCTTCGTTCTCCGACAGGAAGCCATAGCCCGGATGCACCGCCTCGGCGCCGGTCTGCTTGCACGCGGCGATGATCTTGTCGATGACCAGATAGGACTCTTTCGACGGCGCCGGGCCGATGCACACGGCCTCGTCGGCCATGTCGACGAACAGCGCATCCTTGTCTGCCTCGGAATGCACGGCAACGGTGGCAATGCCCATCTTGCGGGCAGTCTTGATGACGCGGCAGGCAATTTCACCGCGGTTTGCAATCAGGATCTTCTTAAACACTTTGTACCTCCGCGGTGAAACCGCCTGCGCACGTTACACGTGCCAGGCAATGTGACGTCGTCGCTGCGCCGCTTCGCGGCTGGTCACCGCGGTTTGCAATCAGGATCTTCTTGAACATAACTATTTTTCCTCGCGCGGCAGATCAGAGCGGAATGTTGCCGTGCTTGCGCCACGGATTCTCGAGTTCCTTGTCCTTCAGCATGGCCAGCGAACGGCAGACGCGCTTGCGGGTCTCGTGCGGCATGATGACGTCGTCGATGAAGCCACGCGCGCCGGCAACGAAGGGGTTGGCGAAACGGGCCTTGTACTCGGCCTCGCGCGCGGCGATCTTTTCCGGATCGTTCTTTTCTTCGCGGAAGATGATCTCCACTGCACCCTTCGGGCCCATGACCGCGATCTCGGCGCTGGGCCAGGCAAAGTTGACGTCGCCGCGCAGATGCTTGGACGACATCACGTCGTAGGCACCGCCGTAGGCCTTGCGGGTGATCAGGGTCACCTTGGGCACGGTGCATTCGGCGTAGGCATAGAGCAGCTTGGCGCCGTGCTTGATGATGCCACCGTATTCCTGGCTGGTGCCGGGCATGAAGCCGGGCACGTCGACCAGGGTGACCACCGGAATGTTGAAGGCGTCGCAGAAGCGCACGAAACGGGCGGCCTTGATCGAGCTCTTGATATCCAGGCAGCCGGCCAGCACCAGCGGCTGGTTGGCGACGATGCCCACCGGCGAACCTTCCATACGGGCAAAGCCGATGATGATGTTCTTGGCGTAGTCGGGCTGAAGTTCGAAGAAGTCGCCATCGTCGACCATCTTGACGATCAGCTCCTTCATGTCATACGGCTGGTTCGGGTTGGCCGGCACCAGGGTGTCGAGCGAGTAGTCCAGACGATCCGGCGCATCGACTGCCGGAATGGTGGGCGGCTTCTCGCGGTTGGACGAAGGCAGGAAGCCCACCAGGCGGCGGGTCATCATCAGTGCCTCGACGTCGTTCTCGAAGGCGAGATCGGCGACACCGGACTTGGTGTTGTGGGTGATCGCGCCGCCCAGTTCCTCGGCGGTGACTTCCTCGTGGGTCACCGTCTTGACCACTTCCGGACCGGTCACGAACATGTAGGAGGAATCCTTCACCATGAAGATGAAGTCGGTCATCGCCGGGCTATACACCGCACCGCCGGCGCACGGTCCCATGATCAGCGAGATCTGCGGCACCACGCCCGAGGCCAGCACATTGCGCTGGAACACATCGGCATAGCCACCGAGCGAATCCACGCCTTCCTGGATGCGCGCACCACCCGAGTCGTTGAGGCCGATCACCGGCGCGCCGACCTTCATTGCGTGGTCCATGACCTTGCAGATCTTCTCCGCGTGGGTTTCCGACAGCGAACCGCCGAATACGGTGAAGTCCTGCGAGAACACGAATACCAGACGACCGTTGACCGTGCCGTAACCGGTCACCACGCCATCGCCGGGCACGTGGTCCGCATCCATGCCGAACTCGGCACAACGGTGCTCCTTGAACATGTCCCACTCTTCGAAGCTGCCGTCATCAAGGAACAGTTCGATGCGCTCGCGCGCGGTGAGCTTGCCCTTGGCGTGCTGGGCGTCGATACGCTTCTGGCCGCCACCGAGGCGGGCCTTGGCACGCTTCTCGTCCAGCTGGCGAATGATCTCTTGCATTGATGACCTCCTTGTCGGTTTTCTGTTGGCCCCGCCACTCTGCCGGCAGGACGCAAATCCGGTACTGCAGTGTTCAGTTCATATAGCCCAGCAGACGCAGCGCTGCAGCCGAAGGCGTGGTGCTACCCGCCTCGACCGCCTGCGCCAGCTGCGGCAGTTCGTGCTTCACTTGCGGATGCTGGCGGAAACGGCTGCGCAAGCCAGCGTCGATCATGTCCCACATCCATGCCAGCGCCTGGTGGCGACGCTTGGCGTCGAACTCGCCGGACTTCGTGAGTACGGCGCGGTATTCCATCACCTGTTGCCAGAACTCGGCAATGCCATCCTGCTTGAGTGCGGACAAGGTCAGCACCGGTACCGTCCAGTTCGGGCTCATCGGCCGCAGCATGTGCAACGCGGTCTTGATCTGCGACTTTGCCCGCATCGCCGCCGAAGGGTCGATATCGGCCTTGTTGATGACGATCAGGTCGGCAATCTCCATGATGCCTTTCTTGATCGCCTGCAGGTCGTCGCCAGCATTGGGCAGCTGCAGCAGGCAGAAGATGTCGGTCATGCCCGCCACTGCAGTTTCAGACTGGCCGACGCCGACTGTCTCGACGATGACCACGTCAAAACCGGCTGCCTCGCACACCAGCATCGTCTCGCGGGTCTTCTCTGCCACGCCGCCCAGACTGCAGGCCGAAGGGCTGGGGCGAATGAAGGCAGCGGTGTTCTGCGACAACTGCTCCATACGCGTCTTGTCGCCCAGAATGGAGCCGCCTGTCACCGACGACGAGGGATCCACCGCCAGCACCGCCACCCGCAAGCCCTGTTCGATCAGATACAGGCCCAGCGCCTCGATGAAGGTGGACTTGCCCACCCCCGGTACACCGGAAATTCCCACCCGCATGGCCCGCCCGGTACTCGGCAGCAGAGCCTCGAGTACTGCGCGCGCGCGCGCCTTGTGATCGTCGCGCTGCGACTCGATCAGGGTGATGGTCTTGGCCAGCGGACGCAACTGACGCGCCAGCACGCCGTCCACCAGGGCGCGGTCGGCAGCGTCAAGGGCAGCCAGCGGGACAGACAGGTTTTCGGGCATGTTCATCGATATGGATGCTCGGGCACAGGTGGCGAGGCCACCTGCTGACGATCGGTCGGCTTGCAGCCGGGGCACCCCGCAGGGTACCCGGCTGCACACACAGATCAGGCCGCAGGACGTGCAGCGCGGATCTGCGCGAGCACTTCGCGCGCAGCCTTCTGGATCGGCGTACCCGGCCCGAAGATACCCTTGGCGCCCGCGGCATACAGGGCGTCGTAATCCTGTGCCGGAATCACGCCACCGACAAAGGTGATGATGTCGTCGCCACCCAGTCGCTTGAGCTCGTTGATGATGGCCGGCACCAGGGTCTTGTGACCCGCAGCCAGGCTGGAGCAGCCAACCGCGTGCACATCGTTTTCAACCGCATGGCGCGCGGCTTCTTCAGGGGTCTGGAACAGCGGTCCGATGTCGATATCAAACCCCAGGTCGGCAAAGGCCGAAGCCACCACCTTGGCGCCACGGTCGTGGCCATCCTGCCCGAGCTTGGCAATCATGATGCGCGGCCGGCGGCCTTCTTCGGCGATGAAGGCTTCGATATCGGCCTTCAGCGCCTTCCAGTCCTCCTGCTCTTCCACGACGGCACCATAGACACCTGACACCGCCTGCGGATTGGCGCGGTAACGGCCAAACACTTTTTCCAGTGCATCCGACACCTCGCCAACGGTCGCACGCAAGCGCACCGCCTTGACCGAGAGGTCGAGCAGATTGCCTTCACCGGTCTCGGCACATCGGGTCAGTGCGTCCAGCGCCGCTTGCACCGCGGCGCTGTCGCGGCTGGCACGAACCTGGGCGAGGCGGGCGATCTGCGACTCGCGCACCGCGTGGTTGTCGATGTCGAGGATCTCGATCGGATCTTCCTTGGCCAGCTTGTACTTGTTGACGCCGACGATGACGTCCTTGCCGGAATCGATGCGCGCCTGCTTGTCGGCGGCACATTCCTCAACCTTCATCTTGGCCCAGCCGGACTCGACCGCCTTGGTCATGCCCCCCATGGCTTCGATCTCTTCGATCAGCGCCCAGGCCTTGTCGGCCATATCCTGGGTGAGCTTCTCCATCATGTAGGAGCCGGCCCAGGGGTCAACCACGTTACAGATGTGCGTCTCTTCCTGGATGATGATCTGCGTGTTGCGCGCGATGCGGGCAGAGAACTCGGTAGGCAGCGCGATCGCCTCGTCCAGCGCGTTGGTGTGCAGCGACTGGGTGCCGCCGAACACCGCAGCCATGGCCTCGATGGTGGTACGCACCACGTTGTTGTACGGATCCTGCTCGGTCAGCGACCAACCCGAGGTCTGCGAATGGGTGCGCAGCATCATCGACTTGGCACTCTTGGGGTTGAACTGCTTCATGATGCGCCACCACAGCAGACGCGCGGCACGCATCTTGGCGATCTCGAGGTAGAAGTTCATGCCCACTGCCCAGAAGAAGGACAGGCGGCCAGCGAAGGTATCCACGTCCATACCCGAGTTGATGCCGGTACGCACGTATTCCAGGCCGTCAGCCAGCGTGAAGGCCAGTTCGATGGCCTGGTTCGCGCCCGCTTCCTGGATGTGATAGCCCGAGATCGAGATACTGTTGAACTTCGGCATGTGCTGCGCGGTATAGCCGAAGATGTCGGCGATGATCTTCATCGACGGGGTGGGCGGATAAATATAGGTGTTCCGCACCATGAACTCTTTGAGGATGTCGTTCTGGATCGTGCCCGAGAGCTTGTCCTGGCTGACGCCCTGCTCCTCGGCGGCAACGATGTAACCGGCGAGGATGGGCAGCACTGCGCCGTTCATCGTCATCGACACCGACACCTTGTCGAGCGGGATGCTGTCGAACAGGATCTTCATGTCCTCGACCGAGTCGATGGCCACGCCGGCCTTGCCAACGTCACCGGTGACCCGGGGATGATCCGAATCGTAACCACGGTGAGTGGCCAGATCGAAGGCCACCGACACGCCCTGCCCCCCAGCCGCCAGCGCCTTGCGATAGAAGGCATTGGACGCCTCAGCGGTAGAAAAGCCAGCGTACTGACGGATGGTCCAGGGCTTGACCGCATACATGGTGGGCTGCGGGCCACGCAGGAAGGGCTCGAAGCCCGGCAGGGTGTCGGCATGCGGCAGGTCGGCGACGTCCGCCTTGGTGTACAAGGGCTTGACCGTGAGCCCTTCGGGCGTCGTCCAGTTGAGCTTGTTCAGATCGCCATCCGGCGCGTGTTTGGCGGCAGCCTTGTTCCACGCCTCCAGGCTGGGCTGGGCATAAGTGGGCGCGCTGCTGGGCTCGTTGGCATTCGACATGAAAAACCCTCTCTGACTCAGTGGCCGCGCGTCTGCGCAGCAAGACCATGTTGGTGATGTTCTGTTGCGATCGTTGCGCCAGGCAGAAAACCCTGCGCACTCGACCGTCTCGTCATCCGCGCGACGACGAGACCGCCCGCGATAGCTCGCGGGCGGTCGCCGACGCTTCAAGGCGCAGCGTAGTCCCTCTCATGTTCTTCAGGTGCTGGACCCGAAGCCTCCCATGCTACGCCGCGCGAAGAAAGTTGACTTGTTGCAGTGACGAAATAATACTTTATCCATAATTATGAATGCAATGGGTCAGAAGCACTCCGTCAAAAACAGGTATGCTTCGCCCTCACGAGATCCACACAGGCCATGACTGCGTCCCGCATTGCACCCCTCGCGCTCTATCAGGAAGTCGCCGAACGTCTGCGACAGCGCATCTTCGCCCATGAACTGCCGCCCGGCACCTGGGTGGACGAACAGGCACTGGCCGAGCAGTACGGCATCTCCCGCACCCCGCTGCGGGAAGCGCTGAAGGTACTGGCCTCCGAGGGGCTGGTCACACTCAAGCCGCGTCGCGGCTGCTACGTCACCGAAATTTCCGAGCGCGATCTGGACGAAATCTTCACCGTCATGGCAATGCTGGAGGGCGAGTGCGCCCGATCCTCAGCCAGCCGGGCCAGCGACAAGGATCTCGACAGCCTCAGGCACATTCACGAAGACCTCGAGCATGCCGCCAGCAAACGCGACATCGACGCCTTCTTCGAGGCCAACCAGGCCTTTCACCACGCACTGCAACAGTTGGCCGACAACCGCTGGCTTCTGCATGTGATCGAGGACCTGCGCAAGGTCATCAAGCTGTCACGCCATCACTCGCTGTTCTCGGAAGGCCGTCTTGAGCAATCCCTGGCAGAGCACCGCAACATCCTCGACGCTTTGCTCGAACGCAACCCGGATGCCGCCGAGCAACGCATGCGCGAACACATCCGCAGCGGCCGTGCCGCCCTCGCCCGCATTGCCGAGGCCCGCAACCGGGCTGCGTGAGCCTTATTCCGGCGCACGCGTGACCAACACCTGGTCGATGCGATAGTTGTCGATATCCACCACCTCGAACTTGTAACCGGCGTACACCACGGAGTCGGTTCGCCGCGGCACCTTGCGCAGGCGATACATCAGGAAACCCGCCACGGTCTCGTAGTTTTCGAAACCTTCGAACGCTTCGATCTCCAGCGCCTGCATCACGTCCTCGATCGGCGTGACTCCGTCGATCAGCCAGGAATGCTCGTCACGGCGCACGATCAGCTCCTCCTGGAAGGGGCTGCCGAGATCGCCCATGACCGTGTTCATCACGTCCTGCAGTGACAGCAGGCCCACTACCAGCGCGTATTCATTGACGATCAGCGCGAAGTCTTCCTTGGCATCGCGAAAATGTTCCAGCGCCTCGAACAGGGTCAGCGTATCCGGCAGCATCAGGATCTTGCGTACGATGGGCTGGGTGCGCAGCGACAGATCCTGACCCTGCAGGATGCGCGGCAGGATGTCTTTCGAGTCGACGTAACCAATCACACTGTCGATGGTGTTCTCGCAAACCGGAAACTTGCCGTGAGGGTGTTCGGCGATCTTGCGCCGGATGCTGTCCTCGGTCTCGCTCAGGGTCAGGAACACGATGCTCTCGCGCGAGGTCATCGCCGACGGCACGATGCGGGTATCGAGTTCGAACACATTGGTGATCAGGTGCTGCTCCTGGCGCAACAATCCACCCGCTTGCGCGCCAGCATCGGCCATCGCGACGATATCGGCTGCGGTGATCTCTTCGGTACGGGCGTTCGGTACCCCACACCAGCGAAAGATCCGATCGGCAATGCCGTTGAAAACCCAGACCAGCGGAGAAAATACCAGCATGCAGACTCGCATTGGCGTCACGACCGCCAGTGCAATACGCTCGGGCTCGACCATTGCCAGGCGTTTCGGCATCAGATCGGCAAACAGCACAAACATCGAGGTCACGAGCACAAAAGCGCAAACGAAGCTCAGCGTCGCAAGCATCGGACCATCGTAGACCGGCCGCAGCCAGGACTCGACATAGGGTGACAGCGCCTGCTCGCCGACAATGCCGCCGAGGATGGCCACTGCATTGAGGCCGATCTGCACCACGGTGAAGAAACTACCTGGGCTGTCCTGCAACTTGAGCACGCGCTCGGCGTTCTGGTTGCCGCCGTCAGCCGCCAGGCGCAGCTTGATCTTGCGCGCCGCCGCGAGGGAAATTTCCGATACTGAAAAGAAAGCGCTGACCGCAATCAGCAGCAGGATGAGAAGCAGATGTTGAAACAGGCTCACGATGGTTCTCCGGATCGCCGGCAGCACGCAAGCGGCATGACGGCCCACTTGTCGGTGCAGTCTAACACCGGGCCGTGAAAAGCCGGCTACGCGGCGGCATCGACCTGTCTCTCGGAGCACAAGCAAAAAACCCCGCACGACCAGGATCGTACGGGGTTGATTCAGGCGGGCAAGCCCGCCAGGTAACGCAATCAGTGCGATGCTGCAGTCGCTGCACCCACGCCAGTCTGTGCCCGCACATACTGGTCACCGAAGGCCTCACGCTCGTTCTGCGCTTCGGCGCTCTTGTCGAGCAAGGACACCACGATGGTCGCCAGGAAGGCGAGCGGCATGGAGAACAGTGCCGGCTGGGTGTAGGGGAAGATCGGCGAAGCAAAGCCCAGCACATCCACCCAAACCGACTTCGACAGCACAACGAAGGTCACCGCGCTGAACAGGCCAATGTAGCCCCCGGCAAGTGCGCCGCGGGTCGTCAGGTCCTTCCAGTACATCGACATGATCAGCACCGGGAAGTTGGCCGATGCCGCCACCCCGAAGGCCAGCGCCACCATGAAGGCGACGTTCATCTTCTCGAAGGCCATGCCAAGGAAGATGGCGACGATGCCCAGGCCGATGGTGGCAAACTTCGACACTTTCAATTCGGTCTTCTCGGACGCCTTGCCCTTCATGATCACGCGCGAGTAGATGTCGTGCGAGATCGCCGACGCACCAGCCAGCGCCAGACCGGCCACGACCGCCAGAATGGTTGCAAATGCAACCGCCGACAGGAAGCCGAGCAGCAGGTTGCCACCCACGGCCTGCGCCAGATGCATGGCAATCATGTTGCCACCGCCGATCACCTTGCCGCCAATCTCGCCACCCTCGAAGAACTGCGGGTTGGTACCGACGATCAGGATGGCACACAGCCCCATCAGCGCAATGACGTTGAAGAAGTAGGCCACGATACCCGACGCATACAGCACCGACTTGCGTGCCTCCTTGGCATCGGTCACGGTAAAGAAGCGCATCAGGATGTGCGGCAGGCCCGCAGTGCCGAACATCAGACCCAGACCGAGCGAAATCGCGGTCACCGGGTCAGCCAGCAGGCTGCCAGGCGCGAGCAGCTTGGTACCCAGCTTGTGCACTTCCATCGCGCGATTGGTCAGCTCCTCGAAGCTGAAGCCAAACTGGCTGAAGCCCAGCAGCATCACCGTGGTCCCACCGATCAACAGCATGCAGGCCTTGATGATCTGCACCCAGGTGGTGGCCACCATGCCGCCGAAGGTCACGTAAACCATCATCAACGCACCGACGACGAACAGCGCAATCGTGTAGTCAAGACCGAACAGCAACTTGATCAACTGCCCTGCCCCCACCATCTGCGCCACCAGATAGAAACACACCACCACCAGCGAACTGACTGCCGCCATGGTGCGTACCTTGCCCTGGTTGAGGCGATACGAGGTGATGTCGGCAAAGGTGAACTTGCCCAGATTGCGCAGACGTTCAGCCATCAGGAACAGGATGATGGGCCAGCCGACAAAGAAGGCGATCATGTAGATGTAGGCGTCAACGCCTTGCATGTACATCATCGCGGTCAAACCGAGCAGGGTCGCTGCCGACATGTAGTCGCCAGCGATGGCCAGACCGTTCTGAAAACCGGTGATGCCGCCACCCGCGGTGTAGAAGTCCGAGGTGGACTTGGTGCGGCTGGCGGCCCAGTAGGTGATGCCCAGCGTCAACAGCACAAAGATGAAGAACATCGCGATGGCGTGGAGGTTGAGCGGCTGCTTCTCCATCTCGCCCATTGCCGGCTTGGCAAAGGCAAGTACGGGCGCGGCCGCGGCAAACAACCCCAGCCCCAGACGGGACACAAGTGCGCTCTGCATTATTTGGTCTCCTTCCAGGCCGCCTGCACGATCTCCTTGTTGAGATCGTCGAACTCACCGTTGGCACGACGCACATAAATCAACGTCAGCACCCAGAACAGGACGAACTGGAACAATCCCAGTGCGATGCCGACGGTCAGGTTGCTACCTTCGAACAGCCGCGTGGCGACGATGTCAGGGGCGAACGCCACCATCATCACAAAGCCATAGAAGATCACCAGCACGACAGCCGACAGCATTACCGCAAGACGCGTACGCCTTGCCACCAGTTCCGCAAACCGCGGATTGCGCCTGATGTGCGCATACATTTGACTAGACACTTCCACCCTCCCGAAGAAAACAACGAAAAAACGTCGCTTCCTCCACCCTCCTCCTGACGGCCGCCCGTCTGTCGCGGGTCGTGCCGTGTGTGTCAGTCTTGGATGATATATCATCCACAAGACTTCCATACTACTCCGTATGGCAGAATCAATTATTCTTATCAAACGGGCCGCAACTGTGGATTTCCACAACACGCTCCGCGAGCGTTTTCACTCATTTAGCCCACCAGCACTTTGATGGGGGTCAAACACTGCATGAATAGTCAGATTGAAGTAGGCATCGACGAACAGATCGCGGTCGTCACGCTGAACAACCCGGACAAGCTCAACGCGGTCAACGCCGCAATGTGGCGTGACTTGCGTCAAGCCATGCAGCACTTGGGTGAGCGCCCCGACGTGCGCTGCGTCATCCTGCGCGGCGCCGGCGACAAGGCCTTTGCTGCAGGCGGTGACATTGAGGAATTCCTCACTGTCCGCGCGACCGTGGACGATGCACTGCACTACCACGAGGAACTGGTCGCTTCTGCGCTCGAGGCCATCCGCAATTGCCCGGTCCCCACGGTGGCGGCCATTCAGGGCGCCTGCATCGGCGGCGGGCTGGAAATTGCCGGCTGCTGCGATATCCGCATTGCCGGTGCGTCAGCCCGCTTCGGCGCGCCGATCAACAAACTGGGATTCTCGATGTATCCGGGCGAAATGGCCGGACTGCTGGCGCTGGTCGGTCCAGCCGTCGTGCTGGAAATCCTGCTCGAAGGACGTATCCTCGACGCCCGCGAAGCGCTGGCAAAAGGTCTGCTCAGCCGCGTGACCGACGACGAGAAAGTCATCGACGAAGCCATGGCCAGCGCCAGCCGCATTGCCGCCGGCGCCCCACTGGTGGCGCGCTGGCACAAGCAATGGGCGCGCAGACTCGGCGAAAAGGCGCCACTGACCGACGCCGAGAAACGCGCAGCCTTCGACTTTCTCACCACCGAAGACTATCGAGAGGGACTGGACGCCTTCATCAACAAGCGCAAACCGGTCTTCAAGGGACGCTGAGCGCGCTCTGCCGGGTCAGTCGTCACCGGCGGCCGCCATCAACCGGTCAAGATCGATGGCGGACTCCACCGCATCGGCCAGTCGGTCGAGATCCGCCTCGCGCCGCGCGGCCAGGTCTACATGCTGCAGTTCGCCGGCTGCGCCCGCCCAACGCAGCAGCGCCGCCAGCGCGGCCGGGTCGTCGAACAGTCCGTGGAGATAGGTGCCCAGCACCTGACCATCGGCCGACCGGGCACCGTCACTACGTCCGCCTTCAAGCCTGGCGGCCGGGGTTGCCAGCGCCGGGCCGGAGGACACCCCCATATGGATCTCGTAACCGCGAACCGTGGGCGCCCCCTCCAGGCACAAATGGCCGCAAACATTGACCAACTGCTTCTCGCGCTCGAGCACCGTGTCCATGTCGAGGACACCCAGACCCGCCATCGTCTGCGCCCTGCCCTCGATCCCATGCGGGTCTCCCAGCGTTCGGCCCAGCATCTGGAAGCCACCGCAGATGCCGATCACCTTGCCCCCATAACGCAGGTGACGCAGGATGGCGGCTTCCCAGCCCTGCTCGCGCAGCCAGACGAGGTCGGCCTGCACGCTCTTCGATCCTGGCAACACGATCAGGTCTGCGGGCGGGGGCACCTCACCCGGCCCCACCCAACGGAAGTCGACCTGAGGGTGCAGACGCAAGGCGTCCAGATCGGTGTGATTCGAAACCCGCGGGTACACAGGCGCCACGACCCGCAGCACAGGCGCATCAGCGGTAACATCCGCGGCGCCGTCGGCCAGCGCATCCTCGGCGTCGAGAAACATCCCTTTCAGATAAGGCAGCACGCCAAACACGGGCCGCCCGGTGCGCGCCTCCAGCCAGTCCAGGCCGGACTGCAGCAAGCTGATGTCGCCGCGAAAGCGGTTGATCACAAACCCCTTCACTCGAGCCTGCTCTGACGGCGAAAGCAGTTCCAGCGTCCCCACCAGATGGGCGAAGACCCCGCCGCGGTCGATGTCGGCCACCAGGATTACCGGTACATCGGCGGCTTCGGCAAAGCCCATGTTGGCGATGTCGCGATCGCGCAGATTGATCTCGGCCGGACTGCCGGCGCCTTCCACCAGCACCCAGTCGTAGGCCTGGGTCAAACGCCCCCAAGAGGCCATCACCGCAGCCATCGCGGTAGGCTTGTACTGGTGGTAGTCGCGGGCCGAAAGGTTGGCCACCGCCCGGCCATGAATGATGACCTGTGCGCCGATGTCGGAAGACGGCTTGAGCAGCACCGGATTGAAATCGGTCACGGGTGCCACCCGCGCCGCCACCGCCTGCAGGGCCTGCGCCCTGCCAATCTCGCCGCCGTCTGTGGTGACTGCCGAATTGAGCGCCATGTTCTGCGGCTTGAACGGTGCCACCCTCAGGCCTCGCCTCACCAACGCGCGCGCCAGCCCCGCCACCAGCGTGCTTTTGCCGGCATCCGACGTCGTGCCTTGTACCATCAATGCGTGTGCCTGCGTCATGCTGGAGATCCTGATCAAACGGGAGGCAGGATTATCGCCCACTCGCCCCACCCTCGCTCACATCCTGCAACACCCCTCAATTGAACTGTGGCCCCGGGTTAGCACTCACAAGCAACGAGTGCTAATATCCGGATTGAGGAGGACCTGAATCCATGTCTCAAGCTTTATCGTTTCCCGTACCGTACGCCACCGGCAGCATCGACCAGTACATTTCTTCGGTCAATCGCCTGCCCATGCTCAGTGAGCAGGAAGAAGTCGATCTGGCGACCCGGCTGCGCGACAACGGTGATGTCGAGGCCGCCCGCCAGTTGGTGATGTCACATCTGCGGGTGGTGGTCGCCATCGCCCGCGGCTACCTCGGCTACGGCCTGCCCCATGCCGACCTGATCCAGGAAGGCAACATCGGCCTGATGAAGGCCGTCAAGCGTTTCGACCCCGCACGCGGCGTACGCCTGGTGTCGTTCGCCATCCACTGGATCAAGGCCGAGATCCACGAATACATCGTCAAGAACTGGCGTCTGGTCAAGATCGCCACCACCAAGGCCCAGCGCAAGCTGTTCTTCAACCTGCGCAGCATGAAGCAGGACAGCAACACCCTCAATCGCAGCGAAGTACGCGCGATCGCCGAACGTCTCGGCGTCAAGCCCGAAGAAGTGGTCGAGATGGAAACCCGTCTGAGCGGCCGCGAAGTCCCGCTCGATGGCGGCAACGACGACGATGACGAGCGTTTCTCACCCATCGCCTACCTGCCCGACCCGCATGGCGAACCGTCCGAGGCGCTGGAGCAGGCCCAGTATGCCCGGCTGCAGGACGAGGGACTGCGCGATGCGCTGGGTGCGCTGGACGAACGCAGCCGCGCCATCGTGCAACGGCGCTGGCTGACTGAGGGTGATAGCGCAACACTGCACGAACTGGCAGCGGAATACGGCGTTTCCGCCGAACGCATCCGCCAGATCGAAGCCAAGGCCATGCAGAAGATGCGGGGCCTGCTCGCCGCAGCAGTGTAATTCCACTCTTTCCGCGGTAATCGCGCAAAGCAAAGGCCGCCGTCAGGCGGCCTTTGCTTTTTTCAGCCGCAGACCGGCACAGCCTGCCCAACCCAGCCCCTCTCAACCCGGCAGATAGTGGTCCACTAGCAAGGCCGCAAACAGCAGCGAGAGATACAGGATCGAGAAGCGGAAGGTCCGCCTCGCCAGCGTGTCGCTGTAGTCCCGGTACAAACGCCAGGCGTAGTGAATGAAGCGGGCACCGAGCAGCGTGGCGGCAATCAGGTAAGGCCAGCCACTCATCCGGGTGGCAAAGGGCAGCAAGGTGACGCCGAACAGGATCAAGGTATACAACAGCACCGACAGGCGGGTGAACTCCGGCCCATGCGTCACCGGCAGCATCGGCAACCCTGCGCGGGTGTAGTCGGCGGTGCGATACAGTGCCAAGGCCCAGAAGTGGGGTGGTGTCCATGCGAAGATGATCAGGAACAGCAGCAAGGCGTCGCCACTGACCTCGCCGGTGACCGCCGCCCAACCCAGTACCGGCGGCATCGCCCCCGAGGCACCGCCGATGACAATGTTTTGCGGCGTACGCGGCTTCAGCAGCAGGGTGTACACCACTGCGTAGCCAACAAAGGTCGCGAGCGTCAGCCACATGGTCAGCGGATTCACCGCCAGATACAGCACCGCCAGCCCGCCTCCGCCCAGTACGGTGGCAAAACCCGCAACCTCCAGACTGGCAAGCTCACCACGCGGCAAGGGCCGCCCGCGGGTCCGCGCCATGCGGGCATCGATGCCCTGTTCGACCAGACAGTTCATCGCCGCTGCTGCGCCCGCCACGCAGGCAATGCCCAGCGTCGCGTATAGCACTGTTGCAGCCGGCGGCAGCCCACCCGGCACAGCGAGAAACATCCCAATCACGGCACAGAATACGATCAGCGCATTCACCCGCGGCTTGGTCAGCACATAAAAGGCCTGCATTCGCGCAGCAGAAAAACCCAGTCCCAGCTCCAGCGTCCTCATGTCTTGCTCCCCGTGTCCTTTAGGCTACCCACGCAGCGCCAGTCCGGCCTGCACACCGTGGCGCCGCCCCTGCGCCACTTGCACGACCAGACGATGATTGATCCACACCATCAACACCACCAACACCGCTGCGCCGGCGTTATGCGCTGCAGCCAGGGCCAGCGGCAAGGACAGCAGCACGTTGGCAATACCCAGCCCGATTTGCAGCAACACCGCAGCGATCAACAGCACACCTAGGTCGGCCGTTGCCATCCGTCGTGTCAGCCTCCAGCCAAAGGTCAGCAGGAAGCCACCCGCCACCACCGCGCCCAGCCGATGCGACCAATGGATCGCCGTCAACGCGGTCAAGGGCAACAACTCCCCCTCCGCTGTCATACCCAGTTCGCGCACCACATGAAAGGCGTTGCCATAGTCGGCCTCGGGCCACAAGCTGCCGTGGCAGCTGGGAAAATCGGTACACGCCAGCGCCGCATAGTTGGTGCTGGTCCAGCCCCCCAGCGCAATCTGCGCCACCAGCAAGCCCATGCCGATACGCGCCGCCCAGGCCAGGCGGGCAGGTACCTGGGCGCGCCCGCCACCCGCCACCCTGACCGCCAGCCACGCCAGCAATGCCAGCGTGGTCATGCCGCCCAATAGATGAGCGGTGACGATGGCGGGCTTGAGCAACAAGGTGACCGTCCATTTTCCGAGAAGGCCCTGGAAGATCACCACGCCAAGCAGCGCCAACGCCACCCCTGGCGCAACGCCAGCACGCTCACGGTGACGCCAGGCCAGCGCAGCGATGCCGATGATCAACAACCCCAGGCTGGCTGCCAGGTAACGATGCACCATCTCCTTCCAGGCCTTGGGCAGGCTGACCGGCCCATGCGGATCGGCCGCATGCGCCTGGCGGATCTGCTCGGCCGCATGGCTGGGACTGAGCTTGCCGTAGCAGCCGGGCCAGTCGGGGCAGCCCAGGCCGGCATCGGCCAGTCGGACATAGGCGCCGAACACCACGACCACCGTGGTCAGCGCCAGAGCCAAAAAGACCAGCCGCGCGTATAGCTTCATTCCCGCCCTCCCCGCCCGAGCGCCGAGTACTTGAGCAGGCGCTGCAAGTCCTTGGTCATGCCGCGGGCAGCCCGCGTACGATCGATATCCGGCCCGAAACGCATCATCACCTGCCCCAGCGGATCGACCAGCCACACCGCCCCAGCCGGATCGGCCGGCAGGGCCGCCAGCCAGGCAGCATCGGCACGTGCCAGGCGCAGGTCGGCATGCGCCTGTAGCAGGCTCTCTGCCGGATCGCCTGCCTCGCTGACCAGCCACAGTCTTGCGACACGCTCCATTTCCTTGGCCTGGGCCACACGTGCCTGACGCGACACATAGAGGGCCTGTTGGCAGCGCTCATCACACGCTGCGGGCGCCACCGTCACCAAAGTCCATTGGCCTTCAAGCTCGCCCCGCATCAGCGGCGCCTGCCCAGCCAACCCGGCCAGGGTCTCACCGGGCAGCAAGGCAGGCGGCAGCAACTCGCCATGGTTCACCCGCCCTTGTGGCGGCCACACATAGAACATCAGATAGGACGCAATCACGGGCAAGGTGCATACCAGCGCGAGCACGGCCAAGGTCAGCCGGGCGCGCCGGCGCACGACCGGATCGGGCAACCGGGCGGTCTCAGCCACGGACGAATCGGCGAGCAGAAGGGTGGTCATGATGTCTCCGGAAGAAACGCCGCCAGCCATGCCAGGCGGTCAGGATCAGCATCAGCGCCGCCAGGGCGTACCACTGAAAGGCATAGGCAAGATGGCGATCGACGCCGGCCGCGGGCTGCGGCCAGTCGCGCACCAGGCCATCGGCCTGCGCCGAGGTCTGCTCCAGCACCCAATCGGCCAGGGGCCCCTCTGCACCAGCCTCGCGGATCAGGATTCGATGCCGCATCAGGTCGATCTGTTGCCACACCATCGTGTCAGCACTGCCGACATCGGCGGCAAGCATGAAAGTCTCGCGTGCCGGATGGCGCACCCGCCCCTCGACAGTCACCACACCCTCCGGCGTAGACCACTGCGGCAACACCCGACGGTCCCCTGCCGCCACCCAGCCCCGATTGACGAGTACCACGCCGGACCCGTCTTCAAGACGCAGGGGCATCACCAGGTGATAGCCCGCTTGCCCACGGTGCGTGCGGTTGTCGATCAGGCGGGCCTTGCTCTCCAACCACACGCCTTGCGCACGGACGGCCTGCCATTCGGACGGCATCGCGTCGGCCGGCGCCAGGATGGCGGGCAGCTGCGCCCGGCTGTCGATCTGCGCCTGCACCGCGCGCTTCTCGTCGGCACGACGCATCTGCCAGTCACCAAGCTGCAGGCCGGCGAAGGCAAGCGCGACGCCGGCAATCCAGGGCAGGCTCCGCATCAGTCGGCGCATCCAGCCCCCTCGAGGCAGACAGAAAGTTCTCCCAGACACGCCCTTCTGCGAAACAATGCCGGTTCATCCACCCACGCCGAACGGAGCCCGGACATGCGCATCGTGGTCATCCTGTTTATCGTCCTCATCACACTCAGCCTGGGCAGCGCGCTGTTCTCACTGCTGCGTCGGCAGGGCGACCGACGCCGCACTGCAAACGCGCTGGCGATCCGTGTCGGCCTGTCGATCACCTTGTTCGTATTGCTGATGGCGGGTTTCGCCAGCGGCCTGATAGACGGCAGACTGTAGCCGACATCACTGCCCCGCCCCGCCGGGCAGGCCTGAAGCCTGGCCCGATCCGTCATCCGAGCCCTCACAACCAGTACACCACGACAAACAGAAACAACCAGACGACATCGACAAAGTGCCAGTACCACGCCGCCGCCTCGAAACCGAAGTGGTGTTCGGCATCGAAATGGCCGGCGAACACCCGGAACAGCATCACCGTCAGCATGATTGCGCCCACCGTGACATGCAGACCATGAAAACCGGTGAGCAGGTAAAAGGTTGAGCCATAGATGCCACTATCCAGCCGCAGGTTGAGATCGACATAGGCGTGCAGGTACTCATAGGCCTGCAATCCAATGAAGATCGCGCCAAGCAGGATGGTCAGGAACAGCCCCAGCTTGAGCTGGCCACGCCGGCCGCCCAACAGGCCATAGTGCGCCCAGGTCAAGGTAACACCGGAGGTCAGCAGGATCAGCGTGTTGATCGCCGGAATGCCCCATGCCCCCATCGGCGTAAAAGCCTCGTGGGCGCGCGGTCCGGCGCTGGGCCATTCGCCCGAAAAACCCTGCCACAGCACCGCCTCGTTGTCCCCGGTGGATAGCCATGGCAAGGCCAGCACGCGCACATAGAACAGCGCGCCAAAGAAAGCGGCAAAGAACATCACCTCGGAGAAGATGAACCAGCCCATTGACCAGCGGAAGGACACATCCACCCGCTTGCCGTAATGTCCGCCCTGCGATTCCCGCACCACTTGTCCGAACCAGCCAAACAGCATGTAGATCAGGATGGCGATGCCGGCAAAGAACAGCCACGGCCCGGCACCGACCTTGTTCAGCCACAATGCGGCACCGGTACCGAACAGCAGCAGCGCCACCGAGCCGAAGATCGGAAACTTTGACGGCTCCGGCACGAAATAGCGTTCGAGTGTTTCGCTCATCGCCAACCTCCTTCAGATCTCCGGCAGGCTGCCCTGGCCGACTGGCCGGGCACAATGGCCTGTGTCCGGCCTCGTTCTGTTGCACAGCAAGCCACCCGAACCGACGCTGTTCAGGGCAGGACCCAGTTCACCACGCCCACCAGCACCAGCACGAATACCACTCCGGCCAGCACACCCGCCACCACGATCGCCCTGGGGTCCAGCGAGGCTGCATCGTCGTGATAGTCCCGCCGCTTGCGCACCCCGATGAAGGACCACAGCACGGCACGCAGCGTTGCCAGGAAGCCCGCCCGGCGCGGATCCGTACTCACGACGCTCCATCGTCCGCGACCTTCGCAGCCTGGCGCCCCTGGATCTCGAAGAAGGTGTAGGACAGCGTGATGGTGGTGACATCGGCCGGCAGTGCGGGGTCCAGGACGAAGACCAGCGGCATGGTGCGTTGCTCACCCGGGGCCAGGGTCTGCTGAGTGAAGCAGAAGCAGTCCATCTTCTTGAAGAACTGTCCTGCCAGTTGCGGCCCGTAGCTGGGAACGGCCTGCCCGGTTACGGCAATGTCGCGATTGTTGCCGACCTCGTAAGCCACGTGGACCAGTTCGCCCGGATGCACGCGTACCGAGCGCTGCTGCGGCTGGAAGCGCCACGGCAGGTCGTGCAGGTTTGCATCGAACTGCACCAGCACGGTACGCGTGGTATCGATCTGGGTGTTTCCAATCTCGATCCGGTCGGGCTGCAGCAAGTTGTTGATGCCAGTGACCTCACAGATCTTTTCGTAAAAAGGCACCAGCAGGAAACCAAAGCCGAACATCACCACGGCCGACAAAGTCAGCCGCAGCAGCAACTGCCTGTTGTCCGCTGCCAGCCGTGCCGCCCTGCGTTGCTTGCTGTCGCGCTGCGTCATTGCCCGAACACCTTGTACTTGACGATGACGATCAGGAAGAACAGCAGGGCCACCCCGGCCAGCATCAGCCCGGTACGGCGATTGGCACTGCGGCGATCCTCACTGCGCGTCATCGACGCCTCCTATGCTGTTGCCGACAAGAGACGGGGGGCGGAGCCCTCCCCCTCCCGGCTCTCCGCTCCGCCCCCTGCTCACGACAACGCCAATTCAGTCAGCCCTTGAACACCGGCGCATCTTCAAAGGTGTGATGTGGGGCGGGCGATGGCACTGTCCACTCCAGCCCTTCCGCACCTTCCCACGACTGCGCCTCGGCCTTCTCGCCGCCGCGTACGCACTTCACCACCACCACCAGAAAGATCAGCTGCGACAGGCCAAAGCCAAATGCGCCGATCGTGGCCAGTGCATTGAAGTCGGCAAACTGCAGCGCATAGTCCGGAATCCGCCGCGGCATGCCCGCCAGCCCCAGGAAGTGCATCGGGAAGAAGGTGATGTTGAAGAACACGATCGAACACCAGAAATGCAGTTTGCCGAGGAATTCGTTCGGCATGTGGCCGGTCCATTTCGGCAACCAGTAGTAGGCGCCGGCAAACAGGGCAAACAACGATCCGGCCACCAGTACGTAGTGGAAATGGGCCACGACGTAATAGGTGTCCTGCACCTGGATGTCGATCGGTGCAATCGCGCAGATCAGACCGGTAAAGCCACCCATCGTGAATACGAAGATGAAGCCGGTTGCCCACAGCATGGGCGATTCGAAAGTCATCGAGCCTCGCCACATCGTGGCCACCCAGTTGAACACCTTTACTCCGGTTGGCACCGCAATCAGCATGGTCGCGTACATGAAAAACAGCTGCCCGGCCGCCGGCATGCCGGTGGTAAACATGTGATGCGCCCAAACCACGAAGGACAGGATGGCGATCGAGGCAGTGGCATAGACCATCGAGGCATAACCGAACAGCGGTTTGCGCGCAAAGGTTGGAATGATCTGGCTGACGATGCCGAAGGCCGGCAGGATCATGATGTAGACCTCGGGATGCCCGAAGAACCAGAAGATATGCTGGTACATCACCGGATCGCCGCCGCCGGCAGCATTGAAGAAGCTGGTGCCGAAATGGCGGTCGGTCAGGATCATCGTGACCGCGCCAGCCAGCACCGGCATCACCGCGATCAGCAGATAGGCCGTGATCAACCAGGTCCAGCAGAACAGCGGCATCTTCATCATCGTCATGCCCGGCGCGCGCATGTTCAGGATGGTGACGACAATGTTGATCGCCCCCATGATCGAGCTGATACCCATGATGTGGATGGCAAAGATCGCCAGGTCCATGCCCATGCCCATCTGCACCGACAGCGGTGCATAGAGCGTCCAGCCGGCGGCGGTGGCGCCCCCCGGCACGAAGAACGACCCGAGCAGCAGGATCGCAGCCGGCGGCAGCAGCCAGAAGCTCCAGTTGTTCATACGCGCAAACGCCATGTCGCTGGCGCCGATCATCAGCGGAACCATCCAGTTGGCAAAGCCGACGAAGGCCGGCATGATCGCGCCGAATACCATCACCAGCCCGTGCATGGTGGTGAGCTGATTGAAGAACTCCGGCTCCACCACCTGCAGGCCGGGCTGAAACAGCTCGGCACGGATGGTCAACGCCATCACGCCCCCGGACAGGAACATGATGAAGCTGAAGATCATGTACATCGTGCCGATGTCTTTGTGGTTGGTGGTGGTGATCCAGCGCATCAGCCCGGTGGGGCCATGGGCATGCGAATGCCCGGACGCGGTATCGATCGGATCATGAGTCAGGGTCGTCATGCGCACGTCTCCTGTTGCCGCCCATCGGGCAGCGGATCACCAGCTGAGGCAGCTCCGGTACGCCGCCCATGCATCCTCAACAAAGGCGCCAATGCGCCTCTGTGTCCACTTCAGTTGCCGCGGCCAGCCGCCACCTCGACCGGCTGCACCGCTTCACCGGAGACATTGCTCCAGGCATTGCGGGTATAGGTAATCACAGCCGCCAGGTCGGCATCGGACAACTGCGCGCCAAACGCCATCATCGCCGTACCCTGCTTGCCCTTGAGCACCAGATCGATCTGTGCTGCCTTGTCCCCCTGAACCAGCGGCGAGCCATCGAGCGCTGGAAAGGCCGGCGGCAAGCCCTTGCCATCTGCCTGATGACAAGCCGCGCAGTTCGCCTCGAACACCACGCGACCGCGTTCGACCAGTTCGCCCAGCCCCCACTCGCGGGCATCATCCACCTTTGCCGCCGCCGTCAGCGCCAGCCGGCCCTGCACCCAGGCGGAGTAGCGCTCGGCCGATACCACATGCACTTCGATCGGCATGAAGCCATGGTCCTTGCCACACAGTTCGGCACAGTTTCCACGATAGATACCCTCCTGCTCGGCGCGGAACCAGGTGTCGCGAATGAAGCCGGGAATCGCATCCTGTTTGACCCCGAAGGCCGGCACCCACCAGGAATGAATGACATCAGCCGCCGTCGTGAGCACGCGCACCTTTTTCCCCACCGGTACCACCACCGGGTTATCGACCTCGAGCAGGTAGTGCGCTCCCTTTTCCGCCTTACCCTCGATCTGCTCGCGCGGCGTCGACGCGTTGGACAGGAAGCGAATGCCCTCCCCCTCGCCCTGCAGATAGTCGTAACCCCATTTCCACTGATAGCCTGTGGCCTTGATGGTGATGTCGGGGCTGGAAGTATCCTTCATCGCGATCACGGTCTTGGTCGCCGGCCAGGCCATTCCGAGCAGGATCAGGATCGGCACCACCGTCCACGCGATTTCGACCGCGGTGTTTTCATGGAAGTTGGCCGCAACCGCACCACGCGACTTGCGATGGTGGATCACCGACCAGAACATCACCCCGAACACACCAACAAAGATCACCAGACAGATGATCAGCATCAGCGTATGCATGCTGTAGATTTCGGTGGCGATACCGGTGACCGGTGGCTGAAGGTTGTATCGACTGGGCGCATCCTGCGCGCTTACACAGGCAGCGTAAGCAATAGGCAGTGCGGATGCTGTGATGCGACTGGCAAACCCCATGTCGACCCCCGGCAAATACACGATGAGCAGGTGGGCCGATGTTGCCATAGCGAATTTCGCCGCCGCAACAGGATTATTTGATAAAGATCAATATGATGCAATGCAATATCTGCTAGCCATCAGCAGCAACACACCATCTGCGGTCATATTCGGGGTTTTCCCTCAGACGGGTTTGCTGCGGTGCGATCACACCGGTTGCGGCACGCTGAGACGCCGCTGCAGCGTACGCATCAGTGCGCCCAGCACCGGCAACTTTGCATACAACTCCTCCGCCGCGTCCCAGTAGTCCCGATGCAGCACGACACGCCCGTCACCATCGAAGCGCAGATGGCTGACCCCGCGGATGACAATGTCGCGTCGCCCCATGCCAAACAGAAAGTCCCAGCCCAGCATGGCCTGCTCCCCGTCGACAAGCCGGGTGTGCACGATGAAACGTGGCGCATCGACCGAAGCAAACATGTGCTCGAAGATGCGGATGATTGCCGCGACCCCGATCACCTCGTTGAACGGATCCTTGAAACGTGCGTCACGGGCATAGAAGACATCCAGTCGGGTCAGCGACAAGGGCGTCAGCGTCTCATAGAAGCGGGCAATGTCGTCCACCACGGCAGCCAGGCTGCGTGCAGCCACTACAGGCCGGTCGCGCGACGGATCAGGGGGAAATAGAGTCGCCTCGGCAGGCATTGCAGCACCTTGAGAAAACGGGTGAAACGTTTGGGAAAGTGGATCTCGAACTCGCCTCGGCCAAAACCGGCGACGATCTCCGCGGCCGCCTGCTCTGCACTGATGAGCGCAGGCATGTGGAAGGTGTTCTGCTCGGTGAGCGGCGTGGCAACAAATCCAGGGCACATCAGAAATACGCCCAGCCCGCGCGGGGCAAGATCCAGATAAAGGGTTTCCGCCAGATTGATCAGGGCGGCCTTCGACGGACCATAGACGGTGGCCTGCGGTAACCCCCCATAGCCGGCAACCGAGGCCACGATGGCAATGGACCCGCTCCCCTGATCCAGCATGCCCGGCACCACGGCTGCCACACCATCCATGACGCCAAGCAGATTGGGCTCCAGCGTCTCACGTACGTTTTGCGGCGTGAGCTCCCAGGCACGCAGCGGCCGATAGGTTCCGGCATTGAACACGACCAGATCCAGCCCACCCCAAAGGGCCAGCAGGCGGTCGCGCTCGCGTATGAAATCTGCAGGACGGGTGACATCCATCGCTGCAACCACCGCATCGTCGCATTCTGCAGCGAGCGCTTCCAGCCGCGCCCTGTCACGAGCGGACAAGGCCAGCCTTGCCCCGCGCGCCGCCAGTTGCCGGGCGAGCGCGGCGCCGATGCCGGTGGAGGCACCCACCAGCCAGACACGCTTGCCATGCCAGTCGGCCAGCGGAGGATTGAGCGGTGCGAACAGACGCATCAGTCAGCCCGCTTGTAGAATGACAAGGTGACTTCGCCCAGGCGCAAGCCCCACTTGCTCATCACCGAACGGTTGAGCATGACTTTATCGTCCATCAGGAACATCCAGTCGTCGAAATCGACATTGATCACCCTGTCGTCCACCGGCAGAGCCAGCACGTAGCGCCAACGCAGTGCGTTCCCTGCGGCCTCGCCGCGCGCCTCGCCAACAACATCTCCGGCCGTGCCGGTATAGCGGCCATCGCCATGGCGTGTCACCGTCCAGATACGGCGCTGCGTCGTACCGTCCGCGTAGGTGAAGTGTTCGTCCAGCGTTCCGACGTCGCCCTTCCAGCTGGCTTCGATCAATACATGAAAGCGCTTGATCACCTCGCCGGAGCGATCCTGGAAAATACCATGTGCATCGAGCGTGCCATTGAAATAGGTCCGCAAGTCGAGCGCCGGTTGCTGATCTCGATACTGATCCACGTCGATCGAACTACAGCCCGCCAGACTCATCAGACCCGCGAGCAACAGCAGCAGTTTTCCCATCATTTCCGTTCTCCAGTCCGTCATCGCAAGTCATGAGCAACATCATCCAGCCCATCAGTTCGTACAGTCATTGAGCACCCAGCCTACCCTCGGTGGCGCCGTCAAACAGCGCGCGCCAGCGCCATGCAAGGGCCAGTGCAATCACCTTCAGCAACACCGGCACGAGTGCGTACACGCCCGCCAAAGCAAGCAGGGCATCCGGGCTACGCGCACCCGGCGCGTAACCAAGCCAGCCCAGCAGAGGCAGGGCCAGGCCGGCGGCAAGCGCCAGATTGGCCTTGGTGACAAAGTTCCACCAGCCAAACCAGGCGCCCGCACGCGCCTCGCCGTCGGCGCGTGTCGATTCACGTGCAAGCAGATCCGCCAGCAGGGAGGGCGGCATCGACAGATCTGCCCCCAGCGCCATGCCCGACAGCAGACAGATGACGCCAAAGGCGGCGAACTCGCCCGCCCCGAGCAAGCCCGCCCAGACAAAGACGGCCATTGCCAGCACCATGCCCAGACACCAGGTACGCAGCTTGCCCAGGTGGCGGGACAGCCTGGCCCATAGCGGCAGGCTGCATGCCGCGCTGAGGAAATAGATCATCAGGAAAAGCCCTGCCAACTGCGGCGCCTGCAACACATCTGCGACAAAGAAGAGCACGGTTGCCGATGGAATCGCAGCGGCGATGCCATTGGCGGCAAAGACCAGCAGCAAGCGACGGAAGGATAGGCAGCCCAAGGCCTCCGCCAAGCCTCGCAACACCGATCCCCTGCCTGGTGAACTTTTCGGTGCACGCGGCGCAAGCAATAGCGTCCAGGTCGCGAACAACAGCAAAATGGGCAGGAAGATCCAGGCCATCCGCGCCAGGCCATCGGCCTCTGAATCATTGCCCACCAGCAAACCTGGTAGCCCGGCCGCCAGGATCACGCCTGCCAGTGCAAAGCCCTCTCGGCTGACCACCACCTGGGTTCGTGATACCGGATCAGGGGCGACCTCTGCCCCCCAGGCGTTATACGCAATGGTGGCCACCGAGTAGGCCAGGGAAACCACGGTCACCGACAATGCCAACCACAGCGCACCCGCACCATCGGGCGGGGCGAGCAGACCGATCATGCCGAGGCCGAGCACCGGCAGGGCAAGCGCGATCAGACTGACGCGCCCGGCGGGCAGTGCGCAGGCCCGGTCGCTGACCCAGCCAATCATGGGGTCCGTCAACGCATCGACGATCCTTGCCGCCAGTAATACCAGCCCGACAGTGGCCAGCGACAAACCCAATGCGTCGGCATAGAGACGCGGCACGTGAACGTAGATGGGCAAGGCAGCAAACGCCAGCGGCAAGCCCAATGCTCCGTAGGCCAGGGTGGCACCACGTGCAGACAGGGAGGCTGCCGCCACGGTCATGACCCGGCCCCGGCGCTGGCATGTTCGCCGAGCAGACGCGCCCGCAGCGCCGGTTCGCGCGTGCGCGGGTCCAGCCAGATGGCAAAGAAGGCACGTGCCAGTTCAGCATCATCGATATCGGCCGTAGGACGATCCAGATGCCAGAAACGGGCCCCCCCGCCCGCCAGCCGCACGCCGACCAAGGTGTCCCCGCTGCTGACCGAGGGCAGGGCACGGCTCAATGCCTCACGCCAGCGCGCCAGAACGGCTTCATCGGTGTAACCCAGGCGACGGATCTCGTCGATACTGGTGTCTACCAGACGCTCGCCAGGAATATTGCGCGCATAGCGCAGCGCAAGTGCGTAAGGCCCCTCAAGCGACCACGGCTGACCGGCAGGCACCCACAAGGCTGCATCGTAAAGCTTGAGGCCGAACCATCGCATTTCGCCGCTACCCAAGGCGCGCGGCGCGCCGTCCGGACCACCGATCGCAGCCGAGACCGCGCCCGGCAGCCCAACTGCAGCGATGGCCGGCATTCCCATCAAGGCGCCCAGGAGCAGCAGCAGACGCAGCGTCTTCATGGCTCAAGCCGCCTGGTCCGCATGCATCAGGGTGTAGTGATGCACGTCAATGTCGCCGGTGTTGAAGCCTGCTTCACAATAGGCAAGGTAAAACCGCCACATGCGCATGAAACGCGCTGGAAAGCCAAGCGCCTGCACCTGTCCCGCGCAATCCTCGAAGGCGTGATGCCAACGCGCCAGCGTTCGTCCGTAATCGGCGCCGAAGGCAAAGTCATCGACCACTGCCAGACCGGCACGCGTGGTCTGAACCTCGATCTGCACCGGGCAAGGCAGCATTCCGCCGGGGAAAATGTGGCGCTGGATGAAGTCGGTGCCACGCCGGTAACGCGCGAACAAGTCATCCGCGATGGTGATGGCCTGAATCACACAACGCCCACCCGGTTTCAGCCGGCTGGACAGTTGGCTGAAGTAGGTTGGCCAGAAGCGCTCACCCACCGCCTCGATCATCTCGATGGATACGATGTGATCGTACTGACCGGCAACATCGCGATAGTCGCACAGCTCGAAACTGACCTTGTCGGCATAGCCACCGCGTTCGGCACGTGCGCGCGCAAACTCGAGTTGCGCAGGTGACAGGGTCAGCCCCAGCAACCGACAACCAAACTCTGTCGCTGCGACCTCGGCAAACCCCCCCCAGCCGCAGCCAACCTCGAGGATCAGCTGCCCGGGACGCGCATCGAGCTGCGTGAGGATACGGCGATACTTGCGCAATTGCGCCTGTTCCAGCGGCTCGTCGGCATCGGCAAACACCGCGGCCGAGTAGGTCATTGTCGGATCCAGCCAGCACTGGTAGAAATCGTTGCCCAAATCGTAATGCGCCTCGATATTGCGGCGCGAGCCAGCGCGCGTGTTGGCGCGTAGCAGATGACCGAGGCGATGACCGAGCAAACGGAAGAAACGCCCATAGATGGCAGACTGCAACTGCTTGCGGTTGCGTGACAGCAATGTCAGCAGGGCGGGCAGATCCTCGGTATCCCAGGCTCCGTCCATGTAAGCCTCGGCAAAGCCGATGTCACCGCGCCCCAGGGCCTCGTCGAACACCGCGTGATCCCGCACCCTCAGGTGCGCAACCAGCGGGCCGTGGCCGGCGCGCAGATGCAGATTGTCCGGCAGCTCGAGGGCAAGCGCGCCACCCTCCATCTGATCGAGCATCTCCAGTGCCAGTCTTGTCGGCCGGGGCAGGTGCCCCAGCTTCCCCAACTTGCCAAGCGTGAGTGGACGCAGGGCGTGGTCGATGGTGTTCATCAGGTAGTCTCCTCGATCGGCGGCAGGGGCTTGCGGTAAAAGCTCACCCGCCTGAGCGCCAGGCGCAGTGCCTGCCAGTGGATGCGGGCGACAACGCCCAGGGTCATGAAGGGATAGCGCAGCAGCCATTTGCTCATTGCTGCGCCGGACAGCGGCTCGGCACGGCCGGAGACCCGGGTGGAGAGCTGGCGCACGCCACCATCCCAGTAGTCGATTGCAACGGCGTGGACCGTCCCCCTGCCTTCGAAGCGGAAGCGGTACTCGCCCTGTACCGGGAAAAAGGGCGAGACATGGAACACCTTGGTCGCACGCAATTCGTCACCGGCGACGATGGCGCGCAGGTCATCATGTCGCACCAGGTAGTTGTGACGTTCGCCAAAGGTGTTGCTGACTTCCGCCAGCACCACCCTCAAGGCTCCGCCTGCGTCATGGCAGAACCAGAAGCTGACCGGATTGAAGACGTAGCCGAAGATGCGCGGCATGGTATGGATCACCACCTCGCCGTCGCAAACCGGCAACACGCCGTGCGTCTCCAGGATGCTGCGCAGCCAGGGCAACAATGCCGAACCATCCCGCCGACCGTGGTCGCGCAGATGAAAGGCAAATACATTGCGCCGCTCGATACCCAGCAAAGGTACGCGGATATCGTCGAGCCGTCCCAACGGCAACCGCAGGAAGGCCGTGGGATAGATGAATCGGTTGCGGGTGCCGACGTGACGCTCGTGCATCACTGCGCCAAAGCAGGCTGCAGGATCGAGCACCGGATCGAAGGCATCCGCGATCTGCTGGTTCATGCCTGCAACCCCTCACTCACCGTCGTCGTGGCGAGCTGCCACGGAATCCTCGCGCCCAACGCAGCGGCAACCGCGACGGCCGACTTCAGACCGTCCTCGTGGAAGCCATAGCCCATCCACGCGCCGGCAAACCAGCTGCGCTGGCGGCCCTGGATGGTGGGCAATGCGGCCTGGGCATCGATGGCCGCCTGGTCAAAGACAGGATGCGCATAGTGGATGGTGCGCAGTACATGTTCGGCACGCGGCGCGCGGAAGGGATTCAATGACACCACGACAGGCGTTTCGAAGGGCAGTGGCTGCAAGCGGTTGATCAGGTAGCTGACTGACACCGGACGCGCGTCTGCACGACCTTCACCGGCCATGTAGTTCCATGCCGACCAGACCTTGCGCCGCTGTGGCAGCAAGGACGGATCGGTGTGCACGATGGCGGTATTGGCCTGGTAGCTCACTGCACCCAGGATGCGCCGCTCGTCTGCACTGGCGCCTGCACCGAGCAGTGCCAGGGTCTGATCGCTGTGGCAGGCAAACACGACTTCGTCAAAACACTCGGCACCATGACGGGAGTGAATGCGTACCTGATGAGGCTCACGGTCGACCCGCAGCACCGGGCTGGCCACCCGGACATCCGGCAGTTGCGCGAGAATCTTCGCGACGTACTCACGCCCACCGCCCTTTACCGTGCGCCACTGCGGCCGGTCGAGAATCTGCAGCAGGCCATGGTTGTGACAGAAGCGGACGAAGGTGGAGAGCGGGTAATCGAGCATGGTGCGCGTCGGACACGACCAGATCGCGGCTGCCATCGGCAACAGATACCAATCACGAAAGGCGCTGCCATAGCGCTCACGATCCAGATACTCGCCCAGGCTGGATGCCGGCATGCGGCCTTCGCTCGCCATGCGGGTCGTCTCGCGGTTGAAGCGCAGGATGTCGCGCAGCATGCCGATGAAGGCCGGACGCATCAGGTTGCTGCGCTGGGCGAAGACCGTACCGAGATCGGACCCCGCCCACTCGATGGCCGGATCGGCCAGGCTGACGCCGAAAGACATCTCGCTATCGACCGATTCCACACCCAGCTGGGCAAACAGCGCGCACAGATTGGGGTAAGTACGGCGGTTGAACACCAGAAAACCGGTATCAACCGGGTGCGTATGACCTTCGACGGTCACGTCTATCGTGTTGGTGTGGCCACCGACGTAGCTGCCCGCCTCAAACAGGGTCACCTGGTCATGCCTGGACAGCAGCCAGGCCGCACCGAGGCCGGCAATGCCGCCACCGACCACCGCGACCCGGCGCCCACCGCCAAGTCTGGCTTGGGCAAGCTCACCCATGCGCATGATCGTACGCCTCCGGATTCTCACCCTCGATCAAGGCATAGGCCGAGTGGTTGTGGATGGACTCGAAGTTTTCCGACTCAACCCGCCAGCTGGCGATGCGGCGATCCGCTCCCAGACGCAAGGCGATGTCACGCACCAGATCCTCAACGAACTTGGGATTGTCGTAGGCACGTTCGGTCACCCACTTCTCGTCCGGTCGCTTGAGCAGGCCGAAGACTTCGCACGACGCCTCCTCCTCAGCCATACGCACCAGCTCGCCTATCTCCAGGTCGCCACGCAAGCACGCGGCAATCGTGATGTGCGAACGCTGGTTGTGCGCTCCGTATTCGGAGATCTTTTTGGAACAAGGGCATAGGCTGGTCACGGGTACGGTCACGATCAACGTGGAGCTGAGCGACGCATGCTCTGTCTGCTCGAACACCAGCGTCACGTCCAGATCAAGCAGACTGGCCACCCCGGAGACCGGCGCGGTCTTGCGCATGAACCACGGGAAGCGGGCCTCGATCCGCCCCGACGTCGCCTCGAGTCGTACCAGCATGTCCGCAAACAAGGCCCGCAGTCCAGACAGGTCAAGCCCGCCGCGCTCGACCTCCAGAAGTTCGACAAAGCGCGACATGTGCGTGCCCTTCACGTCGGCGGGCAAGCCGACCGTCATCTCGATGGTCGCGACGGTGTGCTGTGCACTGTCGCCATCTAGCAGCACCAGCGGATAGCGCAAGCCACGCACACCAACCCGCTGAATCGCGAGCGCACGATGATCCTGGCTGGCCTGTACATCCGGAAGGAAGAACTTGTCGGGGGCGTTCATGAAAACTCCTTGGCAATATGCGGATCGGTGACAGTCGTCCGGCGGGTCGGCCCAGACGGGCAGTGGCGCCCGGCCGGCGCATCAGAACGGGATGGCGCGACAGACCTTGCCACCCTGAAATCGAGCTCAGCCTTCCGGTTCTGCCCGCAAGGGGAACACGGGAAGATCAGCCCGATGCATGAACAGCATCAGATCAATACCTGTTTTGTCCTGGACAGAATGATCCGTCGCCTTAAGCGCCACCGCGCCGGACCGGACCGCTTCCGGAGTGGGCGCCGTGTTGCCCAGAACGGAATAAACCAGGGAGACCAGCACCAATGCACTGCCGGCCAGGATCTTTGGATGAGCTGATGCATTCATGACTGTTGTCCTAGACAAATTGAATCGATGAACCTAAGATAGATTCAACCCTCACGCTTGTCAACGATTTGTCCACGACAAAATGAATACTCCAATTTCTCCAGACACCGCTATCGGTATCGCGGCCGTAGAGCGCGACACAGGTCTGTCAAAAGACACACTGCGGGTATGGGAGCGGCGCTACGGCTTTCCAACACCGGACCGTGACGCCAACGGAGAACGCGTATACCCGCCGGATCAAGTGGAGAAGCTGCGCCTGATCCGCCGGCTGCTGGACGTCGGTCTGCGTCCGTCAAAAGTCATTCCCGCCAGTACAAGTGATCTGGCGGCGCTGCTGGAATGCCATCACCGCAAGGCCATCAGCCCCGAGCAGCAGGAACGCGAGCTGACCTTGATGCAGTACGTCCGTCTGCATCGCAGCGCCGAGTTGGTCACCGGCCTGCATCAGGCGGTCATGAAGCAGGGCTTGCAGCGCTTCGTTGCCGAGACCATCGCACCACTGAACGAGGCAGTGGGCGAAGCCTGGATGCGGGGTGAGATCGACGTTCCGGAGGAACACCTGTACACCGAACAGGTGCAGAACGTGCTCCGCAGCGCAATCAGCGCCCACGCCGCGCATGGTGGCAGTCCGCGCATCTTGCTGACGACCTTTCCTGACGAGCACCATGTGCTGGGCCTGTTGATGGCTGAAGCCACGCTGGTGCCCGAAGGCGCGTCCTGCATCTCGCTCGGCACCCGTACACCGCTTGCCGACATCCGCAGCGCGGCTGTCAACGGGCGCTTCGATGTTGTCGGCCTTTCTTTCAGCATCGCCTACCCCTTGCGCCAGGCAGTGGACGACCTGCTCGAACTGCGCGCAGCACTCCCGGCGTCGATCGAGATCTGGGCTGGCGGCCAGGCGGTGAAAGGCAAGGAGCGGCGCCTGCCCGGGATCCGGGTGATCAACGGCCTGGATGACACCCTGGCTGCATTAAAGGAGTGGCGTACAGCTCACGCCGACTAGCCCCCGGCAGCGCGCCCCGTGCGCGCATCGCATTCTGCACAGCAATGCTGCATCGCCCCTTGCTTCAAGCCCAGCCACTCGCCGACAATCGGACTCCCCTGCGCCCGAGGAGGCGAAACTGGAAACCGCAACCTTATCCACCTTCGAAGTGATCGGCGGCCTGCTTGGTGGGCTGGGTTTGTTCCTGCTCGGCATGCACCTGCTCACCGACGGACTCAAGCTGGCGGCAGGCCGTGCGCTCGAAGACATGCTAGAGCGCTGGACATCCACGCCTGCTCGCGGATTGGCCGCTGGCATGCTGATCACCAGCCTCGTCCAGTCGTCCAGTGCAGTCACTGTGGCAGGGATCGGTTTCGTCAACGCCGGTCTGCTGTCACTGCGCAATGCGCTGTGGGTCATCTTTGGTTCCAACGTTGGCACGACCACCAACGCCTGGCTGGTGGCCGCGCTTGGCTTCAACTTCAAGATCGATGCTTTCGCCCTGCCCTTTGTCGGCATCGGTGCGGTGCTGATGCTGGCCACCGCAAAGGTGCGCCCACGTGCGCTGGGTCAGGCCCTGGCCGGCTTCGGGATCCTGTTCCTGGGCATCGACGTGCTCAAGGACACTTTCTCGGCCTTCGGTGCGGGGATCGACTTGCAGTCCTTCATCCTGCCCGGACTGGCCGGGTGGGCCATGCTGGTTGCAGTCGGCACGGTGATCACCGTGTTGATGCAGGCTTCCGGCGCAGCCATCGCGATCATCATCACCGCAGCGCAGACTGGCTTGCTGAGCACCGAGGCGGCGTGCGCAATGGTCATCGGAACCAACATCGGCACCACCTCGACCGCCATCCTCTCGGCAATCGGCGCCACCGCCAACGCGCGCCGGCTTGCTGCCGCCCATGTGTTCTTCAACCTGGTGACGGGTGCGGTGGCCCTGCTGCTGCTGCCGCTGCTGATCGCCTTTCTTGCACTGCTCGCCGACTGGCTCGACCAGCCAGCGACGCCGGCCGTTTCGGTGGCCCTCTTCCATTCGGTGTTCAACGTGCTCGGCGTGGCACTGATGGTGCCCGCCAGCCAGCGCCTGCTGGCTTTTCTATCGACCCGCTTTGGCGGCCGCGAGGAGGAAACCGCACGGCCACAGCACCTCGACGCCAACTCGACCAGCGTACCGGATCTGGCCGTACGTGCCCTGCGCATGGAACTGGGCCGTACCCACGTCCTGGCAGGCAATTGCCTGCGCGCCGCCGCCCACACCCCACCCGACATCACGCTGATCGAACGTAACGGCAGCGCACTGCTGAGCCTGGCCAACGAAATCGGCAAATTCGCGCGCAAAGTATCTTCAGCGAGTCTGCCACCGGTCCTGGTGGAATCGCTGGCACGTCATCTCAGGGCGCTGCAGTATCAGGAGAATGCGCGAGAGACTGCCCATCTGGCAGGCGAACTCGGCAGCGCACTCGGGCAGATGCCGGAACGCGGCATCGCCCGCGCGCTTGAACAGTTCCGCGACGCCGCTGACGCACTGGCCGACGCCAGCGTACCCGGACAGCCCGGCTTTCGCAGTAGCGAAATCGATCGTCTGCTGGGTGAAGCCGAAGCACAGTACGAAGCCCTGAAGGAAGCACTGCTTGGCGCCGGGGCCCATGCCCGCCTGGACATCCGCAGCATGCAGGACTGGCTGCGCCTGGCCAGCCTGCTACGGCGGACCACCGAGCAAGTCGCAAAATCGGCACGTACGCTTGCCGCACTGGAAGAAGGCCTGCAGCCTGCGTCCGAACTCGAGCCGGACGCACTGAGCGCCAGTGAAGGGCGATGAGCGAGGTCGCATCTTACGTCGGCCGTTTTGCGCCATCGCCCAGTGGCGCCCTGCACTTCGGCTCGCTGGTGGCCGCGGTGGGCAGCTACCTGGAAGCCGTTCGTCACCACGGACAATGGCTACTGCGGATCGAGGACGTCGATACCCCTCGCACCGTCGCTGGTGCTGCCGATGCCATTCTGCGCACGCTGGACCGGTTTGGCTTCCAGTGGGACGGCGCGCTGGTCTGGCAGAGCCAACGTACCGAGGCCTACGTCGCCGCGCTGGAGCGATTGCGTCGGGACGGGCACGCCTTTCCCTGTGCCTGCAGCCGCCGTGAACTTGCGGACTCCACGCTGGCACGTGATGGATCGCGTCGCTACCCCGGTACCTGCCGCGACGGCCTGCCTGCTGGCCGCAGCGCGCGGGCCTGGCGGGTCCGGGCGGAAGGGCGCATCTGCTTCACCGACGCAATTCAGGGTGAGATCGAGGAGGATCTGGCACGCGACGTTGGCGACTATGTCATCCTGCGTGCCGACGGGCTGTTTGCCTACCAGCTTGCCGTTGTCGTCGACGATGCAGATGCCGGCATCACCCATGTCGTGCGCGGCGCGGACCTGCTCGACTCCACTGCGCGCCAGATCCATCTGCAGGGGCTGCTCGGCATGCAGGTGCCCGCATACGCACACCTGCCAGTCGCGACCAATCCGGCTGGCGAAAAACTGTCCAAGCAGACCCTTGCGCGCGCCATTGACGATCGCCCCCCTGCTGCGGCACTGTACGACGCACTGGTTTTCCTCGGCCAGACGCCTCCGCCAGAATTGGCACGGAGTTCGCTCCACACGGCCTGGGAATGGGCGAAGTACAACTGGCATATCGAGCAGATCCCCCGACTGCGCCACGCGGTCGCCCCCGAATTCAATATGGAAAACGAAAATGATCGACACTGACGATGCGTTGCGTCACCTGCTGGAAAAGACCCGCACAATCGCCGTTGTCGGCCTGTCGCCCAACCCTGCCCGCGCCAGCCACGAAGTCGCGCAGTACCTGATGACGCAGGGCTACATCATCATCCCGGTCAATCCGGCGTGCGATCAGGTGCTGGGCCTGAAGTGCCATGCCAGCCTGCGTGACATATCAGGACGGGTGGATCTGATCGACGTGTTCCGCCGCAGTGAGGAGGTCGATGCCATTGTCGATGACGCCATCGCAATCGGCGCCGGCGCGGTCTGGTTGCAACTGGGCGTGATCGCACCACAGGCATTGCAACGCGCTGAAGCGGCTGGTCTGCAGACGGTAATGGACCGCTGCACCAAGATCGACCACCGCCGCCTGCTGGGCTGACGCTGCAAGACCGCCGAGCGGGTGAGGACCTCACCGCATCCAGCCGCAGCCGGCGACGGCATCAGTGCTTACCGCCGTAGCCCGCCACCCCGATCATCAGGCGAACGGCCTGGTAAGCCAGCCAGCTGAGCGCACGCCGCAAACGCGGCAACCGTCGCCAATCCTCATGGCGCAACTCCTTCGCACCGCTGTCGATCGCCCGCTCCAGGCTGCGCTGCAGTTCTGCTGCAAAGCTTCGATCCTGCACCACCACATTCGCCTCGCGCGCCAGCAACAGGCTGAAAGGATCGATATTGCTCGAACCCACCGTCGCCCACCCTCCATCGACGACGGCCACCTTGGCATGCAGCACGCTGCGGTGATACTCGAACAACCGGATGCCCCGCTCAAGAAACAGCGGATACAACGCGCGGCTAGCGTAGTGCTGCACCGGATGATCCGCCAACCCTTGCAGCAGCAGGGTGACACGGACCCCACGCGCCGCAGCATCAAGCAAGGCATGCCGGAAGCGTCTTCCCGGAAAGAAGTAAGCGTTCGCGATGAGAATCTGCTCACGAGCACTTGCTATCGCCTCCAGATAGGCATTTTCGATATCGAAACGATGGCGCAGATTGTCGCGTATGAGATAGGCGGCCCGTACTGCTCCCGCCGGCGTGACGACTGCAGGCGCACGCAGATGAACCGGCACCCGCCGCTGAAAACTCGCCCAGGCGACCAGCCGCCACAAGCGATATACCGAACCCAGAATGGGTTCAAGCAGTGGCCCCTCGACCCTGACCGCATAGTCGTAGCGCGGGTGGGGGGGGCCATGGTGTTCGAAGTCGTCGACAACGTTGATGCCACCAACAAAGGCGGTCCGCCCATCGATGACCACCACCTTTCGATGCAGACGACGGAGCCGGTGCCGGCGCAACGACAGCACGCGCAGCTCGCGCCGGTAAATCAGGACGTCGACTCCGCCGGCCTGCAGGTCATCCATCAGACTGCGCACGAAAGGACGACCGCCGAAACCATCGACCATCAAGCGCACGGTCACGCCACGGGCGGCGGCACGCATGAGCGCGCTGGCCACCCGCCTGCCAGTGTCGTCGGGATCAAAGATGTAAAACTGCAGGAAGATCTCACGCCGTGCTGCACCGATCTCGGCAAGCAGGGCCGGAAAGTACTGCTCACCATTCTCCAGCAATGCGATCGCATTGCCACCACTTGCAGTGGTCAAGTGATCAACTCCAGATCCGCGGTGAGTGCAGCGTGGTCGGATATCCGCGACCATGGCTCACCGAAATGAACCCGCGTCTGACGAACGGTGAAGCCGCGCACGTAGATCCGGTCCAGGCGAAAGAAAGGAAGGGCGCTGGGAAAGCTGCGCGTCGGGCGCCCCCCGGCATGGGCAAACGCCTCGGTGAGCCCAAGGCGACGTCCCAGCAAGTGATCCGCATGATTGCGCCAGTCATTGAAATCACCTGCAATGATCAATGGCGCTCCATCGGGAGCAAGACGCTCCATGCGCTCGGCCAAGGCCTCCATCTGCCGTCGCCGGCTACCCGCCATCAATCCGAGATGAACACAGACGCAATGCACCGGTCGATCGAGTGCCGGCAGTGACACTTCGCAATGCAGCAATCCCCGCCGCTCGAAACGGTGGTCGGACACATCCTGGTTGTCGGCACTGAGGATGGCATGACGGCTGAGGATTGCATTGCCGTGGTGGCCATGATCATAGACCGCGTTGCCACCATAGGCGGTCTGATGCCAGACATCTTCGGCCAGGAACTCGTGCTGGGGACGATGCGGCCAGTCCGCATGCTGCAGTGGATGACGCAGGTGCAAGCCCTGCACTTCCTGCAGGAACACCAGATCGACATCGAGACTGCGCAGGCGCTCCCGCAGTTCGTGCACCACCATGCGGCGGTTGAACTGCGAGAAGCCTTTGTGGATGTTGTAGGTACAGATGCGCAGCGTCATGATCGCAGCGCTCCGGGCCCAGCCTTCAGGACACCGCCAGCATGCGATCGAGCGCGACACGGGCAAGTTCGGCCTCGTGCGCCGGCACCCGGATCGGATTGACGATGTTGCCGTCCGCCAGATTCTCCAGCGTCCACGCGAGGTGCTGAGGATCGATGCGCTGCATGGTCGAGCACATGCATACCGTCGGGGCCATGAACTGCACGATCTTGCCCTGCGGCTTCATCTCCTCGGCCAGGCGATTGACCAGATTGAGCTCGGTACCCACCAGCCAGCGGGTATTGGCAGGTGCCGCCGCAATGGTGTTGATGATGTACTCGGTGGAGCCCACATAGTCGGACTGCTGGCACACCGCCAGGCTGCTTTCCGGATGCGAGATCACCAGCCCTTCGGGATGCTGCATGCGCCAGCGCCGGATGTGGCTTTCCTGGAACATCTGATGTACCGAGCAATGTCCTTTCCACAACAGCACCTTGGCCATGCGGATCTGCTCGGGGGTGAGGCCGCCATATTCGAGATCCGGATCCCACACCACCATCTGCTCAAGCGGAATACCCTTCTTGTAGCCCGTCCAGCGGCCGAGATGCTGATCGGGGAAGAACAGCACCTTCTCACGCTGCGCGAATGCCCAGTCCATGATCGTCGGCGCATTGGTCGAGGTGCAGACGATGCCCCCGTGCTCACCGCAGAACGCCTTCAGGTCGGCCGCCGAGTTGATGTAGGTCACCGGCGTGATCAGGCTGTCGGGCGTCCCAAGCACCTCCGTCAACTCTCGCCAGCAGCGCTCGACCTTTGCCAGATTGGCCATGTCCGCCATCGAGCAGCCGGCGGCCAGGTCGGGCAGGATCGCAGTCTGTCCGGGCTTGGACAGGATGTCGGCCACCTCCGCCATGAAATGCACGCCGCAAAAGACAATGAATTCTGCGTCGGTCTGCGATGCCAAGCGGGCGAGCTTGAGCGAATCCCCGGTGAGATCGGCGTGCTGATAGACGTCGGCACGCTGGTAATGATGGCACAACAGCACCGCGCGATCGCCCAGACGGGCCCGTGCCGCGCGGATGCGCTCCTGCGCTTCGGTGTCGGCGAGCGCATTGAAACGATCGAAACTGATGGTGGCTACCTGCATGATACCTATCCTGATTGAGGAGAAGCCCCCGAACCCGGCTTGTGCCTGCCTGGCTTACGACACCGGTCCGGGAGAAAAGATCAGCCTTGCTGCCAGGGCAGGCCGGCATGTCGCCAGCCGCCGATACGGTTGCGATGCCCCTCGGCATCCTTGTCACCTTCAAAGCCCTCAAGGATGTTGTAGCAGTTGCTGAAACCTGCCACGATCGCTGCACGCGCTGCTGCATCGGAACGCGCGCCAGATCGGCACAGAAACATCACCAGCGCCTCTCGATCGACCTGATGCTGCAACTGTGAGACAAAGTTGGGATTGGGTTGCATGCCCGGATAGCCCAACCACTCGATCTCCACTGCGCCCGGCACCCGCCCGACCCAATCCCACTCGGCGCGGGTGCGGACATCAACCAGCCGCGCGCCCGGCGCCAGCTGCAGGACCTGATAGGCCTCGGCCGGCGTCAGCGCACCCTGATAAGGCACCTGCATGTCTGCTGCGCGCTGCTGCGCCAGCGACAGCAATGCTGAAAGGGTTCCCATGGCAACATCCCGCTAGAATTCCACAAGATTCGAGTATACCTCTCCCTTTGACCGCCGACATGCACCCCTCGCAGCAATCCCCCTCCGCCATGCCTGCGGCACGGCCAGCCGACAACAGCGCACGCAGCAAAGGCATACAGCGCGCGACGCTGGTCGCCATCGTCACCAACAGCCTGCTGGCGGCGGGGCAAGTGGTCATCGGCGTTTTCGCCAACGCCTTCAGCCTGGTCGCCGATGCCACCCATACCCTGTCGGATCTCATTACCGACATGATGGTGCTCGTTGCCGGCCGCCAGGGTGCCGACCCTGCCGACAGCAACCACCCCTATGGTCATGGCCGCATCGAGACAGTCACAACCCTGGCCTTGGGCGCGGTGCTGGCCGCGGTGGGTTGCGGTTTCCTGTGGTCCTCGGGGCTACGCTTGCAGGACATGGATAGCCAGCCCGACCTGCATCCCGCCGCTCTGGCAATGGCGGTGCTCACCCTGGCGGCCAAGGAAGGACTGTTCCGCTTCACGCTCGCGGCCAGCCGCCGGTGGAAGGCCCCCCTGCTCGAAGCCAACGCCTGGCACGCGCGCTCCGATGCAGCCTCTTCTCTGGTGGTCGCAGTCGGGATTGGCGGCAGCCTGGCCGGCTACCCCTTTCTCGAGCCCCTTGCGGCAGCGGTGGTCGGCTTCCTGATCCTGCATATGGGCTTTCGCCTGGGCATGAAAGCCATCCGCGAACTGATCGACACCGGACTGCCTGCCGCCGATATCGCAAGACTGCGCCGCACCATCGTTGACACCCCGGGCGTGATCGGTCTGCACGACCTGCGAACTCGCCGGATGGCAGATCGCGTCCTGTGCGACGCCCATGTCCAGGTCGACCCGCGCATCACGGTTTCCGAGGGGCATCGCATCTCGGACAACGTTTTCTTCAGGGTACGGGCAGCACATCCGGACGTGCAGGATGTACTCGTTCATATAGATGCCGAAGACGATGGAGTGGATCAGTCAGTACCGGTCGGCCCACTCCCCGAACGCGAACGCGTCACCGCCGACATCCAGGCACTGATTGGCACCGAACCCGTCCCGCGGCGCATTCAACTACACTATCTGGGGCAACGCGTGGAGGTGGAAGTCTATTTCGCACCAGACCAGACCCCGGCTGATCCAGATGCACTCAAACGGCGCACCGCAACATGGACATCGCAGCACCCTCAGTATCGGCGAATCAGCTATTTCACCGAACTTGCACCATGATGGTTCATATCAGCAAAAAATAGCACCAATTTGGTGCATTGCGCCATCACACAACCAAAGTTTGCCCTTGTGGCACAATGAGAACGGGACAGAACCTGGATGGCACGGATACTGCTTTGATCCGCGACAACGGAAGTCTGGCCGTTATCCGACCTATCGTTTTTGCTAACACTGCCTCATCTCACCAGGAGTGAAAATGAACGCTCAAGACGTCATGAAGATGATCCAGGAAAATGAAGTCCGCTTCATCGACCTGCGCTTTACCGATACCCGCGGCAAGGAACAACACGTCGGCCTGCCGGTGTCCGCCTTCGAAGAAGAACACTTCGAACACGGCCACCCGTTCGACGGCTCCTCGATCGCCGGCTGGAAGGGCATCCAGGCGTCCGACATGATCCTGATGCCGGAAGCGTCCTCCGCCTATATCGACCCCTTCTTTGACGAAACCACCCTGGTGCTGACCTGCGACGTCATCGAGCCGTCCGATGGCAAAGGCTACGATCGCGACCCGCGCTCCATCGCCAAGCGCGCCGAGGCCTACCTGAAGAGCACCGGCATCGGCGACACCGCCTACTTCGGTCCGGAACCCGAATTCTTCATCTTCGACGCAGTGGAATGGTCGGTCGACATGTCCGGCGTCTACAGCAAGATCATCTCCGAAGAAGCTGCATGGTCCACCGCCGACAAGTTCGAAGGCGGCAACACGGGTCACCGTCCGCGCGTCAAGGGCGGCTACTTCCCGGTTCCCCCGGTCGACAGCCTCAACGACGTCCGCGCCGCCATGTGCCTGGCCCTGGAAGCCGCCGGCGTGCCGGTTGAAGTGCACCACCACGAAGTGGCCAACGCCGGCCAGTGCGAGATCGGCACCAAGTTCAGCACCCTGACCAAGCGTGCCGACTGGACCCAGGTCCTGAAGTACATCGTGCACAACGTTGCACACCAGTACGGCAAGACCGCCACCTTCATGCCCAAGCCCATCGTCGGTGACAACGGCTCCGGCATGCACGTGCACCAGTCGATCTGGAAGGATGGCCAGAACCTGTTCGCCGGCAATGGTTATGCCGGCCTGTCGGAAACCGCGCTGTACTACATCGGCGGCATCATCAAGCACGCTCGCGCGCTGAACGCCATCACCAACCCGGGCACCAACTCTTACAAGCGTCTGGTGCCGCACTACGAAGCGCCGACCAAGCTGGCTTACTCCGCCCGCAACCGTTCCGCCTCGATCCGCATCCCCTACGTTGCCAACCCGAAGGGTCGTCGTATCGAAGCACGCTTCCCGGATCCCCTGGCCAATCCCTACCTGTGCTTCGCTGCACTGATGATGGCGGGTCTGGACGGCATTCAGAACAAGATCCACCCGGGCGATCCGGCTGACAAGAACCTGTACGATCTGCCGCCGGAAGAAGACGCACTGATCCCGACCGTGTGTACCAGCCTCGAGCAAGCGCTGGAATACCTGGACAAGGATCGCGAGTTCCTGACCCGTGGCGGCGTGTTCTCCAACGACTTCATCGATGCCTACATCGCACTGAAGATGGAAGAAGTCGACCGCATGCGCATCACCACCCACCCGGTGGAATTCGACATGTACTACAGCCTGTAATCTCCGGATTCCAGTGTCAATGAAAGGGACGGGCATTGCCCGTCCCTTTTTTATCGGGTCTAATCCCCACTCGGGTTGCATTTCTACAGCGCTGCCTGCCGGATTCGCCGACAGGGGCGCGGTTTGACACCGCCATGAGGCCCATGCGAACTCTGCCACTGCTTGTCGTCCTTTGCCTGGCTTCGTCAGCGCACGCACAGGTTTTCAAGTGCGTCGACGCCGACGGCAGGATCACCTATACCAACGATCGCAACCTCGCACGTGGCTGTCAGCCGCTGGCCGGTGATCAGTCAGTCTCCTCGGTACCGGCCCCACGCCCTGCAACTACACCAAGCCCGGCAAGCAGCAGCCCCAGTTTTCCACGTGTAACGCCCGACACCCAGCGCGCCCGTGACGACACCCGCCGCCAGGTGTTGCAGCGTGAACTCGAAACCGAAGAACAAGCGCTTGCCGCTGCACGCCAGGCCCTCGAAGACGAAGAGAAACGCGACGTTCCCGAAGAGCGCAACGTCCGCCGCACACAGGACGGACGCAGTTACTCATCGGTCAATACGGCCAAGACTGACGAACGCCTGAAGCCCTTCCGCGACAAGGTCGAAATGCACCAGCGCAACCTCGAGGCGCTGCGCAAGGAGCTCTCGGGTTTGCGTTAAGCCCATCTGGCGCGGTTCTTGCGTTATTTATCGCAAATAACCGATACGAGCCATGGCACACCATTTCCACCCACCGGTTTCAGGACCGTTCGCAGGCCTCGAACTCCTCTCTTCGGCGGTCGTGCTGGTCGATGAGAAGCTCATTGTCCGCTATATCAACCCGGGCGCCGAAAACCTGTTCGCGATCAGCCGACGCAAGCTCATCGGCCTGCCACTGAGCCGCCTGCTTGGCGAACCACCCGGACTTGGCACCGCACTGCACAATGCCTTGCGCACAAGCTGGAGCTATACCGGGCAGGACCTCAAGATCCAGCGCAACGATACCGAGTCGATCCATCTAGACTGCACGGTGAGCCCGATCGAGGCCTCCGGCGTGCGCCTGTTGCTCGAGTTCCGGCCGATAGACGCCCAACTGCGGGTTGCCCGCGAAGAGCAACTGCTGCAGCAGCAACAAGCCAACCGCGAGCTGATCCGGAACCTTGCTCACGAGATCAAGAACCCATTGGGGGGCATACGGGGCTCCGCGCAGCTGCTCGAGCACGAACTGGCCGACCCCCTGCTGCGAGAATATACCGAAGTCATCATCGCCGAGGCCGATCGACTACAAGACCTGATGAATCGGCTACTGACCTCGCACAGCATGATGCGGCCTGCCCAGATCAACATCCACGACGTGCTTGAGCGTGTTCGGCGGCTGATCCTGGCCGAGTTTCCCGACCTGGTGATTCGCCGTGACTACGACACCAGTCTGCCTGAGTTGACCGCCGACCGTGAGCAGTTGATCCAGGCCATCCTCAACATCACCCGCAATGCCGCGCAGGCCCTTGAGGGCAGCGGAGAGATCCGCCTGCGCACCCGGGTGGCACGGCAGGTCACGCTGGCCAAGCGTCGTTTCAAGCTGGCACTGGAATTGCAAGTCATCGACAACGGCCCCGGGATTCCGGAGGAGATCCGCGACAAGATCTTCTACCCCCTGGTGTCGGGGCGGGATGGCGGGAGCGGCCTTGGCCTTTCCCTGGCGCAAAGCTTCGTCGAACAGCACCAGGGCATGATTGACGTGGATAGTCAGCCCGGCCGCACCTGTTTCACCATCCTGATACCGATTACCGAGCGAAGCTGAGCCCTGGCTCGCATCGCACCAAAATAGTGCATACACAATGAAAACCGTCTGGATCGTAGATGACGACCGCTCCATCCGCTGGGTACTGGAAAAAGCCCTCGGCCGCGAGGAGATCACACACCGTAGCTTCGCCTCGGCCAATGAGGCCCTGGACGAGCTGGAATCAACCACGCAGCCACCCAATGTGGTGCTGTCCGACATCCGCATGCCCGGAGAATCGGGCCTGACCCTGCTGCAGCGCATCAAGACACGCTTTCCGCAGGTGCCGGTCATCATCATGACCGCCTATTCTGACCTGGAGAGTGCCGTATCAGCGTTCCAGGGTGGTGCATTCGAGTATTTACCCAAGCCTTTCGACGTGGATCAGGCGGTCGCGCTCGTTCGTCGTGCATTCGAGCAGAGCCCGCACCAGGAAGGTGCATCGGAAGAAACCTCGGTGGCGCCGGAGATCCTCGGGCAGGCACCCTCGATGCAGGAGGTGTTCCGCGCCATCGGCCGGCTGTCTCAATCCCACGCCACGGTCATGATCAACGGCGAGTCCGGCACAGGCAAGGAGCTTGTCGCGCGCGCCCTGCATCGCCACAGTCCGCGACGCGACGCCCCCTTCATCGCCATCAACACCGCGGCCATTCCACGTGACTTGCTCGAATCCGAGCTGTTCGGGCATGAGCGCGGCGCCTTCACCGGCGCGGCGGCCCAGCGTCGTGGTCGCTTCGAGCAAGCCGCTGACGGCACCTTGTTCCTGGACGAAATCGGCGACATGCCGCCAGAACTCCAGACCCGTCTGCTACGGGTACTGTCGGATGGCAACTTTTATCGGGTAGGTGGCCATCAGCCCATCCGCGCCAACGTACGGGTCATCGCGGCGACCCATCAGGACCTGGAGGAGCGCGTCCGCCAGGGCCTGTTCCGCGAGGACTTGTTTCACCGGCTGAACGTGATCCGCTTGCGTCTCCCGCCGCTACGCGAGCGCCGTGAAGACATCCCCATTCTGGTGCGTTACTTCCTGCAGCGTAGCGCGCAGGAGTTGGGCGTCGAAAGCAAACGGATTTCCGAAACCGCCCTCAAGTATCTGCAAGCCTTGCCCTTCCCCGGCAACGTGCGCCAACTCGAGAACCTGTGCCATTGGCTGACGGTGATGGCACCCGGTCAAGTGGTCGAGGTGGCCGACCTGCCGCCCGAGATGCGCGACCAGCCCATGCGGGAAACACCGGTGAACTGGGTTGATGGCCTGGGCGTGGAGGCCGACCGGCTGATTTCGACCTCGCCGGGTGAGGTGTTCGACAAACTCACGCGCGAATTCGAACGCACCTTGATCCGTCGCGCCCTGACCGCCACTGGCGGGCGGCGGATCGAAGCTGCCCAGTTGCTTGGCATCGGGCGCAATACCATCACCCGCAAGATCCAGGAGCTTGGGATGGATGACGACCGGCCTGGCACGGCCGAAGTCGAGCAGGAGGCCTGAAAGCGGTCGGGCTCGCTCGGACTTCGTACAGGCCAATCCAACGCGAGGCCTACCTTCCTCGGCAACCCTGCGGCGCGGTCATCCGTGCCCAGGGAGACTGTCGGCCTGAAGCGGGCCACCCCAGCCCGACAGCCCCTCAGTAATGCGGGAGAGCACGCTCCCAAGCTCGTCCCCATTTCCAGATCAAATGCCGGCCCGATCTGCGCGCAGCCCATCACCCCCTCCTGCGCCGGAACGAGCTGCGGCAACGCAGCCCCCCGGCGACCTGTCCTCACCTGCTGCATCGCTGGCGTCAGCACCACACTTGGCGACCGAGTCCGAAGTTGCATATTGCGCAGCACTCGTCCTGCGCAGGCTTATGGCGGATAATCCGGGTCCCTCCTGTACGGACTGGTCGCCTTGAACGCCTCCCCTGCTCCCAACCTCCGCTTCGATCTCGAACAGGTCGCTCTCGACCTCGGTACGCGGTCATCTGAGTTTGCGTTGCGCTGGGTCGAATCCTGCGGTTCGACCAATACCGAACTCATGAACTGCACGCCCGAAGACGACGGACGGGTCCATGTCCTGGTCGCGGGTCAGCAGACTGCTGGACGCGGGCGACGGGGACGGGTGTGGCTGAGCTGGCCCGACAGTTGCCTGACTTTTTCGGCGCTGTGGCGCTTTGCTCCCGGTGCTCCGGTCCCGGCGGGGCTCTCGCTGGTGACGGGTCTTGCGGTAGCTGTTGCGCTGGAAAAACTCGGCGTGGAGGGGCTGCAACTGAAATGGCCCAACGACGTTCTCATCCACGGCCAGAAACTGGCTGGCATTCTGGTCGAACTCCTGCCCGGCCGCGGCCGAACACCTGCAGCGGTAATCGGCATCGGCGTAAATCGGCGACTGCCTGATGACGTCAACATTCCTGGGCAGGCCGGCGGCGTGACCGACCTGCAGCGCGAACTGGGGCACACGATTCCGGCTGAGTCTTTGCTTGCTGCATTGCTGACCGAACTTCACGCCTTGTTCGAGACCTACGCCGCGGCCGGTTTTGGTGCATTGCGCGGCGCTTGGCAGCAACGCAACGCCTTTGCGGGGCTGCCTGTCACCGCCTGCGGCGATGGCAGCACGATTTACGGCACCTGCGCCGGTGTGGACGATGACGGGGCCCTGCTGATCCGCACCGATACGGGCCTTCAGCGTGTACTGTCGGGCGAGATTTCGTTGAGGCTGGCGCCATGATCCTGCTCGTCGACATCGGCAACAGCCGGATCAAGTGGCGCCTGAGCGATGACGGACAACGAATCGAGGGCGCAGCGGCACACGACGACCTTGACCCGCTTCGGCAGTTGCTGACCAACCAGCCCCGCATAGATCGCATTGTGGCTGCCAATGTCGCAGGCCCTTGCCTGCGCGATACGCTGGAGCAACTGGCGACGAATCACCGCCTTCGGGTTGAGTGGTTGCTTGCCAGCCCCGTTCGCTGCGGTGTGCGCAACCTGTACCACGATGCCGCGCAACTGGGTGCGGACCGATGGGCAGCTGCGATCGGCGCACGGCACCACCACCCACACCCTTGCATCGTGGTCATGGCAGGCACTGCCACCACGGTAGACCTGATCGATGGAGAAGGTTGTTTTCATGGTGGCATCATCCTGCCCGGCGTCGAACTGATGCAGCGGGCACTGGCCAGCAATACTGCGCAGCTCACGCTACGAGCGGGCCGCTTCGATGCAACCCCAAAATGCACCGCAGATGCGATCTTCTCTGGCTGTGTCCAGGCTCAGGCCGGCGCGGTTGAGCGGATGTTCGCGCAGATCAGCGGGCAGCCCGGTGCACGCTGCCTGATCAGCGGTGGCGCCGCGGACGCCTTCTGCAGCCTGCTGTCCATCCCCAAACGCAAGATCGATAACCTGGTGCTGGACGGCCTGGCTTGCATCGCGGCCGAAGCCTAGCCCCGAGTCGGCAGTGCCCTCGACACGACAGATGCGGTAAGCTTTGAGCATGACCACCCTGCGCTTCTTCCTGATCCTGCTGCTCCTGTTGAACGCCCTCGCTTTCGCTGCGATTCAGGGGTGGCTAGGGACCGCGCCAGTGCGCGGAGAACCCGAACGGATCACCAACCAGTTGCATCCTGAGCGCATCCGTCTGCAGCATGAAGGGGACGTTCGACAGGTACTTGCGGCAGCACCGACCCCACCGCCCGGCCCGGCACCTGAAGTCGAGAATCCGCCGCCGGCCAGTCCAGCGCCTGCGCCCATCCCACTGCAATGCCAGGCCTGGGACAAACTGACCACTCCCGAGGCAGATCAATTGAGCGCCCGCCTTCGCGCTGCCGGCTTGAACGCCCAGCGCGAAAGTGTTGAAGTACCCGCATCCTGGTGGGTACGCATTCCACCGGACGGCGGCCGTGAAGGAGCGGAAAGACGCGCCCGCGAGCTGCGCGCCCAAGGCGTGACTGACCTGTTCATCGTGCAGGAAGCGGGGCCGAACCAGTACGCGGTTTCGCTTGGGCTGTTCAAGAATCCAAGCTCGGCCAACGTCCAGCTCACCCAGTTGCGTTCGAAGGGCGTCAGAAATGCCAGTATCGTCGTGCGCAGCACCACCGAGCACCGCATTACCCTGCGCGCCGAGGCTGACAGGTTGAGCAGCGTGCTTGCCGGCGACCCCTGGTCACAACGCCGGGCCTCCTGCCAGCCATGAATACCAGGCGGCCCTATATCGTCGGACTGACCGGCGGCATTGGCTCAGGCAAGAGTGCAGCCGCGGATGGCTTCGCTGCCCACGGCATCACGGTTGTCGATACCGATGTCATCGCACATGCGCTGACATCCCCCGACGGGGCTGCCATCCCCACCATCCGCCGTCTGTTTGGTGAGCACATGATCGCTGCAGATGGCAGCATGGATCGGGCCCGCATGCGGGCGCTGGTATTCTCGGCCCCCGAATCCCGCCGCCAACTTGAAGCCATCCTGCATCCGATGATCCAGGCGCTTAGCGCACAACTGTGCGCAGACGCAAGCAGCCCTTACGTCATCCTCGCGGTCCCCTTGCTGATCGAATCGGGACGCTATCGGGAGCGTTGTGACCGCATCTGCGTGGTCGACTGCCCGGAAGCACTCCAAATAGAGCGGGTAGGCCGACGGAGTGGACTGAGCGCCTCCCAGGTGCAGGCCATCATGCAGGCACAAGCGACCCGGGCAGAGCGACTGGCTGCTGCCGACGATGTCATCGACAACAGTGGCTCGCTCGACGACCTTCGGAAACAAGTCGGCATACTTAACGAAGGTTATATCTCGCAAGCTCTTCTGGCGCGCCAGGCGTGAGCCTTGCCGCATCCTGATTGCGTTTGAGCGCTGTGCTATCATCCGAAGTTACCGGAATCCACCCCAGCAACGGGAAGGCGTGCGTGATCAGTTACGAATATCCTCTCAACGAGCGTATCCGCACCCTGCTGCGTCTGGAGGATCTGTTCCGCAAGAATGCCCACTTCTGTGCCAGCGATGCCGGCCTTGATCATCACGCCGGATTACTGAGTCTGTTCGAGATCCTCGAAGTGGCGGGGCGTGCAGACCTCAAGGTCGACCTGGTTCAGGAACTGGAACGCCAACGACAGATTCTCGTCTCATTCCGCAACAACCCTGAAATCTCAGAAGAAGCCCTCAACGGTGCACTCTACGAGATCGAACAGGCCTCGGCGGGCCTGCTGGCCATGGCGGGTAAGATCGGACAATACCTGCGCGAAAACGAATGGCTGATGAGCATCCGCAGTCGGGCAGCAATTCCGGGAGGCGTCTGCCAATTTGACCTGCCGTCCTATCATTTCTGGTTGAGCCGTGACGCCGATGTCCGCCGCCGTGACCTGGAGACCTGGGGACGCCCGATGGAGCCCATACGGTGCGGCCTCGAGATCGTGCTGAGGCTGCTGCGCAGCAGCGGTCGCCCGGAGAATACGCAGGCCCGTGCCGGCACTTTCCAGATGACGATGGCAGGCCGTAGCGCGCAGATGCTGAGAATCCGGATTCCGCATAACGAAGCGGTGATTCCCGAAATCAGCGCCAACAAATATGCGCTGAACATCCGTATGATGCTGCCCGAGACCGTGTCCCGCCCCCGCGTGGTAGAGCGCGACATTCCGTTCGAACTCACATTCTGCAGCTTGTGACCAGCCCAGCCAAACCGGTTCGTACCGTTCGTTGTCCACAGTGCGGGAAAAACGTCGAATGGACACCAGCCAGCACCTATCGTCCGTTCTGTTCGGCACGTTGCCGTCAGCTTGACCTCGGAGCCTGGGCCTCCGAGAGTTACCGGGTTCCGACCTCTCCGCCGGATACTGAGGACACCCCTCCCGGCTGAGCTGAACCCGCCATGCGGAAGAGGGGTGCATGCGGAGCAGATCTGCACACGCTGCCTACCCCCTGCCGACAGACCTCTAGGCTGACGGCCACGCGCTACGAATCGCCGCAAGGCCATGGGCGCCTGCCGCACGCGCCGTGACCATGTCTTCCGCCGACACACCTCCAATCGCAAAAACCGGAATCGGCAAGCCTTGCGCCTTCGCTGAAAAGCCTTCCCAGCCTATCGGCTGTCCTGTCGGGTGTGTCGGCGTCTCGCGGATCGAACCCAACACGGCATAATCCAGCCCCAGCTGCGCAGCACGCTCGAGTTCATGGCGGTCGTGACACGACGCCCCCACCCATTCCAGAGCGGGTCTTGCAGAGCAATCTGCCAAACGCTCAGCAGACAGATGCACACCATCTGCCCCCAACTCAAGCGCCAGCTCCACCTCGTCATTGAGCACGACAATCGCGCCCTTCGAGCGTGCGCGCTGAATCAGTGCCGCGACGTAGCCCCGCTTGAGCGTATCAGGGAGACCACGGTCACGGACCTGGATCAGCCGCAACCCATTGTCGAGCGCCCGATCCACCGCCAGCAATTGCTGCTCGACACCAATCTGCCCGGCCTGCGTCACCCCCATCATCCGCGGCAGACTCAGGGCCTTCAGGATAGGACCATTGGCCGGCAACATGGGAGTGCGATCCACCGCTCCGGGACGAACCCAAGCCAGCTCGCTATGAACATGATCGTTAAGTGAGCCACTCCATTGCGGGACTTCAAAGAAATGCAAGCGTACATGCGCGTGCTCATAATCATGCTCGCGAACCAGCCACGGATTGAGACGCTCGACGCGGATACCCAGCTCTTCATCCAGCTCGCGGCACAAGGCCTGCGCCGGGGTCTCTCCGGCCTCGACCTTGCCGCCTGGGAATTCCCAATAGCCAGGGTAGAAGGTTCCGGGAGCACGCTGTCCAATCAGGAAACAGCCATCAGGCCGCGTGATGACTCCAGCAGCCACCTGGACAATCTTCCTGCTCATGGGTCAGTTCTCCTCACGCCCGGCAAAGTCACGCGCAAACTGCCACGCCACCCGCCCCGACCTCGAACCTCGCATCAGCGCCCATTGCAAAGCCTCCTGACGGGCCGCCTTGATCTTGCGACGCGGAACGCCAAAGACCTTCAGCCAGTGCTCGACGATGTCAAGATAGGCATCCTGTGCAAAAGGGTAAAAGGAAATCCACAGACCGAAACGCTCCGAGAGCGAGACTTTCTCCTCCACCGCCTCGCCAGGGTGGATCTCACCGTCCACATGCCGCACCCGAAGATTCTCTTCATGGTACTCAGGCATCAGATGACGACGGTTGGAAGTCGCGTACAACAATACATTGTCAGCGACGGCAGACACGGACCCATCAAGCACGCTTTTCAATGCCTTGTAAGCCCCCTCACCCTCCTCGAAAGAAAGATCGTCGCAAAAAAGGATGAAACGCTCCGGACGCCCTGCCACCATTTCCATGATTTCGGGCAGGTCGGCCAGATCGCCCTTGTCGACTTCGACAACCCTCAACCCCTGATCTGCATACTCATTGAGCAAGGCTTTGATCAGCGAAGACTTACCCGTACCCCGGGCGCCTGTAAGCAACACGTTATTGGCACGCCTACCCTCAAGAAACTGCCGGGTATTGCGATCGATGCGAGCCTTCTGATCATCGATATCCTGCAGATCCTTAAGGCGGATGGCGTGCGGCACCATGACGGGGACCAAGCTGGCGCGGCCGTGCCGGCGTCTCCACAGAAAAGCCGTCGCAGCGGACCAGTCCGGCGGTAACGCCGGACCCGGCAGTATCGCCTCGAGGCGCGACAGGACGCTTTCGGCACGCTCCAGCAGCGTCTTCAAATCACTCATTTCCATCATCTTTTTCTACGTTTCGTTTCGACCAGCTGGCCCATACGATGATCAGCAACAACAGTAGCGCCAACCCTGCCTCAAGAAAGATGACCCACATGAATCTACCTCCTTCGGCTGATCCGCGTTGTGCCGGATTAGGTGTCTGACCCCGGTATACTGCCGGGTCACGCCTTTGAGTTTAACCGATCCCCACCATGATTCAGGTTCTGTCCAACCGCCTTGCCGCGGTTCTGACGTGCATTCTTGTCAGTGCCTGCGCCTCGCCCACACCAGCCCCAGCACCATCCTCCCCATCCAGCACCAAGACAACGGCCTGCGGCACTCAGCCTGGCTGCCCAACCTGCCCGGCTTGCCCGGTCTGTCCAAGCTGCCCTACGACATCGACGCCGAGCGAAACCTCTGTCCCTGCAGTCTTGATTCAGGCCGACTGGAGTGCGCTGCCTGGCTGGACCAACGACGATCAGGCCAGTGCGTGGCCTGCATTCCTCGCCTCGTGCAAGGCCATCGGACGACAGCGCCAGTGGGCGGACGTATGCGCAGCAGCCTCCCTGCTTGGCGCACGTCCCAGCACACCACAGGTACGTAGCTTCTTTGAGCAGCACCTCGTTCCCTGGCAATCCTTTGGTCCGGGCAGAACCGCGACCGGACTTGTCACGGGTTACTATGAACCACTGATCAAGGGTTCCCGTACGCGTAGCGCCCAACACCCCTGGCCTGTTCATGCCCCCCCGGAGGACATGCTGACAATAGACCTCTCAAGTGTCTACCCGGACTTCAAGAATCTGCGTCTCCGTGGCAGGCTGGAAGGCAACCGCGTCGTTCCCTACTGGAGTCGCGCAGAACTGGCACAACGGCAGGACAAACTACCTTTGCCGGTCCTGTTCTGGGCTTCAGACCCAATTGATCTGTTCTTCCTTCAGGTGCAAGGTTCGGGCCGTATTGAACTTCCCGACGGTAGCCAGGCCCGTATTGGCTATGCAGATCAGAACGGGCATCCTTACCAATCGATCGGCCGCTGGCTGATCAGTCAAGGCCAACTCAGCGCAGACAAAGCCTCGATGGAAGGCATCAAGCAATGGGCCCGGGACAACCCCTCCCGCCTTGCGGAGATGCTGAACAGTAACCCGAGCTATGTTTTTTTCCGGGAATTGCCGGCAAGCAACTCGGGGCCGATCGGTGCACTGGGCGTGCCTGTAAGCGAAGGGCGCAGCATCGCCATAGATCCAGCGCACGTCCCACTTGGCGCTCCCGTCTTCCTGGCGACAAGCTGGCCCCTGAGCGAGCGACCGCTGAACCGCCTGGTCATGGCACAGGACACCGGCGGTGCCATCAAAGGACCGGTCCGGGTAGATTTTTTCTGGGGTTTCGGAGCAAAAGCCGGTGCAGAGGCAGGCCGGATGCGTCAACAGGGGCAAGTGTGGGTGCTACTACCCCGCGGCAGCACACCGTCCGAAATGCTGAAAAAACCCTGAGGCACAGTGAGACAGGGGCGATCGTAGCGGCGCGGACGTAATCACGAACATCAAGCGCAATCGCCACCCCAAATAGCAAGCCGAGCCGGCAGCCCACAAGCCACCGGCCTTAGGTGCATAAGCAACAATCGGCCGATCCGGTCAGGACTTACTTAAGAACCACTGCAGACAGCGCCTTCTCAAGCTCAGCTGCGGGAACGTAGCCGCCGATGCGGCTACCATCGGCAAGAAACAGTGTCGGCGTACCGTTGATCTTCAACTTCTGCCCGAGCGCCACATTGCGATCGACCGCAGCGGCGTCACATTCGCTCGCAGCCGGCACCTTCGCATCGACGATCCAGTCATTCCAGGCCTTGGCCCGATCCTTGGCGCACCAGATGTTGCGCGACTTGGTCGTGGAGTCCGGGCTCAGGATAGGATAAAGAAAGGTGTAGATCGTCACATCCTTCATCTGAGCCAACTCCTTACCCAGACGTTTGCAGTAACCGCAATTTGGATCTTCAAAACTGGCGATCACACGTTTACCATTTCCCTTCACCTGCTTGATCGCCTGATCCAACGGCAGCGAGGCAAAGTCGATCGCAGACAGTTGGTTCAAGCGGGCTTGTGTCATGTCCTTGCGAGTTTGCGCATCAATGACACGGCCGTCGACGATGAAGCTCACCTTGTCATCGGTGTAGACCAGTTCCCCACTTTTCAAAACAACCTCGTAGAGACCACCGTAGGGTGTCTTCGCGACAGAATCGACAGCAGGCGCACCAATGAACGCCTCCATCCCCTTGCGAACTGCGTCCTCACTGGCTTGCACCCCTACAGTGAGCACCGACATGCCAAGCACAACCGACAACGCGCGAAAACTACGACCCACAAAAGGCATTGATTTCTCCAAGATTCAAAAATCACCACGCACTGCGTAGCGAGTGAGCATATTCGTTACGACCGGTAGACGGCAGGTAAGGTTCATCCCAAGATTGCGCAATTGCCTGGCCATAGGGTTGCGGCTTGCAAACAAGCGGTTCAACCCATGCGTTGCGTACTGCAGCAAGAAAGGCTCTTCCGCACGGGCACGAGCATAGCGCCGAAGCATGATCGGATCATTAATTGGCTGCCAGGGCTGAAGCGCCCCCAACAGCCGCGCAAGGACTCTCGCATCCTGAAATCCAAGGTTGATTCCATGTCCGGACAAAGGATGAATGGCATGCGCAGCATCTCCGATCAGGGCGACAGATGGGCCAACAGGCTGCCTTACCCGCATCAGCCGGAGCGGAAATGCAACCCGCTCAGACTCGAGCGCCATCTTGCCCAACACGTTGGAACCCGCTTCCCCCACTCGACGACAGAATGCCTCTGCATCAAGCGCTTGCAAGGATGTCGCAACCGAGTCCGGAGCAGACCAGACGATAGACACGCGCTTTCCCGGCAACGGTAGCCATGCCAGGACACCATCATCACGAAACCACTGATAAGCGGTCTGCTGGTGGGGATGCTCGCAAAGCATATTGGCGACGACACCCTGCTCGTCGTATGGTGTGACACGACTGTCGATTCCGACCTGCTCGCGCACCCAGGAATCGCGTCCATCGGCCCCTACAACCAGGCCCGCGCTCAGCACCCGACCATCCTCGAGATGCAGTGTCGCTCCATCTTCAGTACAGGTAAGGGCAAGAGGGCGGACTGGAGAAAACAGTGTGACGTTATGTTGCCGCCGCAGGCTTTCCCACAACTCGACGTGAACCAGGGATGACTCACCGATCCAGGCAAGTTCGGACAAACCAGCCGCATATGCGGAAAACGTCAGTCTCCCGTTGTCATCACCCCTGACATCCATACGCGCAACACGGCACATACGCTCGGGATCAAGTCGATCCCACACGCCAATCTCACGCAAGAAAGAAGCGCTTTCGGGACTGTACGCATAAATACGTGAATCCCAACCCCCGAGCCGTTTAGGCGCATGTCCCTCTACAAGGGCCACTGAAAGGCGGGTTGAACGAAGGGCGACACTCAGCGCCGCGCCAGCGAGCCCCCCGCCAATAATGATGAGATCGAACTTCATGAATACGGCTTGCCGGAAATCATCCAAGAGCCGGATTGTGCCTGATGCAGACTAGGGGGTCACGAGTTGAGCACGAGGTTTTGCGTTCTTTGTTGATGGGCAGAGCGGTAGACGTAAAACACCCCAGCGTCGCGTGATCGAGCTGGGGTGTTTTGTTGGGTTAAGTCTGACGATGACCTACTTTCACGAGAGCGGATCTCACTATCATCGGCGCGTACCTGTTTCACGGTCCTGTTCGGGATGGGAAGGGGTGGGACCAGGCAGCTATGGTCGTCAGACTTA
>NZ_QKOE01000129.1 GCF_003226565.1 Parazoarcus communis SWub3 = DSM 12120
CCGGGCAAGCTCACCCGTTTCGCCCGCGATGCCATGGGGCGACTACTCGAGCGCCGTGCCGAAGCGGACCCCACGTGCACCAGCCGCTTCAGCTACGACAAGCTCGGGCGCCTGACCGCCGCGCACAACCCGGCCGCCACCGTCGCCTTCGCCTACGACCCGCTGGGTCAGCTGCTGGCCGAAACCCAGACCCTGGCCGGGGGCACCCCGCGCGTGCTGGGCCATGCCTATGATGTGCTCGGTAACCGTACCCGCACCCACTTGCCCGATGGCCGCGTGCTCAACGCCCTCTTCTACGGATCGGGTCACCTGCACCAGCTCAACCTGGAAGCGGACGGCACCCACCACACGATCTGCGATGTCGAGCGCGATGCGCTGCACCGCGAGGTCTACCGCACCCAGGGTCGGCTGGCGAGCCGATTCGATTACGACCCCATGGGCCGTCTCACCCGCCAC
>NZ_QKOE01000130.1 GCF_003226565.1 Parazoarcus communis SWub3 = DSM 12120
CGTTGCTCTTGTCGTTCATCGCCACGGCAAGCTTGCGCAGAGCCCCTTCCGTGCCGGCGAGCTTGGCCGTGCCGTCGAAGACCGTGATCTTGTTCTTCTTCATCAGGCCTTTGACGCCGTTGCTGAGCTGGTTCGCGACCTTGCGCGAGCGCTCGACGATCTTCTTGGGATCGAACGACACCTCCTTGACCGACAGGCCGAAGGAGTCGGCGTGCTTGATCAGGCCGTAGACCTCCGACGTGCGCAGCAGCGCCTTGGTCGGGATGCAGCCCCAGTTGAGGCAGATGCCGCCCATGTGCTCGCGCTCGACCACGGCGGTCTTCATGCCGAGCTGGGCGGCACGGATCGCGGCGACGTAGCCGCCCGGCCCGCCGCCCACGATGACGATATCGAAGCTGGTGTCGGCCATGTTGCGCTCCTAGGCCAGCATCGCGGCGGGCTGCTCGATG
>NZ_QKOE01000131.1 GCF_003226565.1 Parazoarcus communis SWub3 = DSM 12120
GGCTTCGGCAGCTTCTCCAAGCGCTTCGGCCTCGCCGCGGCCGGCCTGCTCGAGGCCGAAGTCGTCACCGCCGACGGCCAGGTGCGCATCGCCAATGCCTGCACCCATCCCGATCTCTTCTGGGGACTGAAAGGCGGCGGCGGTGGCAGCCTGGGCGTGGTGACGCGGCTCACCTTGCGGACGCATGCCTTGCCGGAGGTCGTCGGCGCCATGTTCGGTGCGGTGAAGGCCAACTCCGACGCGGCGTTCCGGCGGCTGATCGATCGCTTCATGGCCTTCTATCGCGACAGCCTGTTCAATCCGCGCTGGGGCGAGCAGGTGCGCTTTCGTCGCGACAACACGATGATGCTCAGCATGGTCTTCCAGGGTATCGACCGCGATGCGGCGATGGCCGTGTGGCAGCCGTTCCTGTCCTGGATCGCCGACCAGGGCGGCGACTATACGC
>NZ_QKOE01000132.1 GCF_003226565.1 Parazoarcus communis SWub3 = DSM 12120
CGGCCGTTGATCACGGGCCGGGTCTACAACGCCGCCCACATGCCGCCGCTCGATCTCCCGAAATTCCGGCTGCGCAGCGGAATCAAGACGCGGTCGGTGCCGCTGAAGACGGGCGACAAGGACAAGTTCCACATGATGCGGTTCGACGACACGGCCGGCAAGGAACAGCTCCTGCTGCGCAGCCAGGGCCGCACCGACGTCACATCGTTCGGCACCTACTACGAAACCGTGCATTCGAACCTGCATTCGCTGATCGGCGGCAAGAACCCCGACACCGGCGAATCGGGCGGTTCCCTGTTCCTGACGGTGGGCGGCGAATACGACCAGCACATCATGAAGGACCGCTACGAAGGCGTGGACGGCAAGTATCAGCTCAGCGTCAAGGGCGACACGGTCTTCGACCTGCAGGCGAAGTACGACACCATCGTCGGCACCGGCGCC
>NZ_QKOE01000133.1 GCF_003226565.1 Parazoarcus communis SWub3 = DSM 12120
GCCCTCAACCTCATCCGGCTCGATACCTCGATCAAGACCAGCATCAAGACCAAGCGACTGCTGGCGGCGACATCCGACGAGTTTCGTGCGGCATTGCTGGGCTTCGAAGCACCTGACGAGGATGACGATGAATGATAAATGCGTAGCTGCGGGAGCCCTGCCACTCCCTGGACTTGAGCCATACGGCCGCTGATCAATCATTAAATCGAAAAACATCAAATCATGCAAAAAAATTATATTATTTCGATATTTATACCTGTAATATTAATTATATTACTATGGGCCATGTATGTTTCTGGATATAAGAACCCCTCTGGGTCAAGATGGTTGTCGCCTCGATAGAATCTGAAACTCGAGGGCGATAACGGAAGAACGAAGTGGCCAGATACGGACAAGCAT
>NZ_QKOE01000134.1 GCF_003226565.1 Parazoarcus communis SWub3 = DSM 12120
GCCGGCGAGTAGAACCGTGCCTTGTAGTAGTACAGGTTCAGCTCGCCCAGGTACTGCTGCCCCGTGTACCGGAACCGCGCACCGGTGGTGACGTTGGGCTCCCCGTACGGGCCGTAGCTGTAGATCGCCGTGCTGCTGCCCGCACTGTTGGCCGTGCCGATGATGCTGCCTTGGTGGTCCGCGTACAGCCACCGCTTGTCCGTGCTCCCCGTGCCTTCGTACCACACCAGCGGTTCATCCACGCCAGGGCCATGCACGTAGCGCCTTTGCAGGTTGCCGCTGCTGTTGTACCCCGCCACCAAGTCCATGCCGTCGTACAGCAACGCCGTGACCGTTCCCCCCAGCGTGGTCCGGCGCAGCCGGCCTTCGGCGTCGTACGCGAGCGTGGCGGTGTAGCCCGTCTTGGTCGCGCTCTTGAGCTTGTTGTCC
>NZ_QKOE01000135.1 GCF_003226565.1 Parazoarcus communis SWub3 = DSM 12120
GCGCCAAGCTGCCGTGGCTGCGGGGTTTCCTGCGGCTGGACTACGGCGTGGCCTCGCCCGACACCTTCGAGCGGGTGCTCGCGCTGCTCGATCCGAAACAGTTCGAACTGGCGTTTCGCACCTGGGTCGGCGGCCTCATCCCGGCGCTGGCCAAGGACCAGGTGATCGCCATCGATGGCAAGGCAAGCCGGCGCACCACGAGCAAGGCGGCGGTTGCGCCGCTGCATATGGTCAGCGCGTTTGCGGCCAACGTGGGCGTGGTGCTGGGCCAGACGGCGACAGCGGAGAAGTCCAACGAGATCACCGCGATCCCCGAACTGCTCAAGGTGCTCGACATCGAGGGCTGCATCGTCACCATCGACGCGATGGGTACACAGACCAAGATCGCGCGCACCATTCGCGACCGAGGTGCGCACTACGTGCTGTGT
>NZ_QKOE01000136.1 GCF_003226565.1 Parazoarcus communis SWub3 = DSM 12120
CCGTCACCGCGCCCCAGGTCCATGGTTTCGAAGAAGATGGGATCGACCAGCCCGAACAGGTTGGGATTGGCGCCGAAGTCGAAGAGCAAGGTGGCCAGTTTGAGGTTGCCCAGATTGACCGCGTAGTACAGCGGGGACCTTTTGGCGAGCGGATTTCGATATCCTGCTCCGGTAGGTGTGCGATAGCTGGGGTTGGCGCCCTGTTGCAGGAGCCAGCGGGCGGACGTGTATTGCTTGTTGCGGATTGCGAGGATCAGCGGGGTGAGATGATACGTCGCTCCGGGCTTGTCGATGAGTGCATGCACGTGGACCGGGTCCCAGTTGGTCACGGTGCCGTCGAGCACGGCATCGACCAGGGCGCGGTGCGCGGGATCGGGAAACTCGATCCGTAGGTCGACCTTGA
>NZ_QKOE01000137.1 GCF_003226565.1 Parazoarcus communis SWub3 = DSM 12120
TCGGCTTGCCGACGATGTTGCTCGCGCCGACCACGACCACGTTCTTGCCTGCCACTTCGGTGCCGGTGGTGTCGAGCAGCAGCTGGACGCCGTAGGGCGTGCAAGGCGGGAAGATGGTGTTGCCCACGACCAGGCCGCCGACGTTGTAGAGATGAAAGCCGTCTACGTCCTTATGCACCGAGATGGCTTCGAGCACCCGGCGCACGTCGATGTGGCCGGGCAGCGGCAACTGGATCAGGATGCCGTGCACTGTCGGGTCGGCGTTGAGCTGGGCGATGCGTGCCAGCATCTCGACTTCGGGGGTGTCGGCGGGCAGTGCCACATGCAGTGAGCGCACGCCGCACTCCTCGCAGGCCTTCACCTTGTTGCCCACATAGACCCGGGAGGCGGGATTGT
>NZ_QKOE01000138.1 GCF_003226565.1 Parazoarcus communis SWub3 = DSM 12120
TGTTGCGAGCCCAACACAACCGCTGCCTGCCCCAGGGCGGCAAGCTGTGGCCCGAGACGCTCGCGGCACCGTCCTTGGGCGAGATCGAGTTCATGCTGCCCGCGCGCACCAACCGGCCCGCGCGCGCCATACGACGCGGCGGACAACGTATCGCACATCGAGGCGCCTGGCGGCTCGCAGGTCTTCGCGCATGATGTGACCAACTGGATTGCGCAGACGGGCTATGTGTACGACGCCAACGGCAATCGTCTGGAAGATCCCATCCGGGCCTATCAGTGGGACGCGGAGAACCGGCTCATCGGAGTGAGTCACAAGAGCAGCCCTGGGCGCAGCAGTCATTTTGTGTATGACGGATTGGGTCGGCGCAGCGTGATCGAAGAGCGAGCGGGGCTCGTG
>NZ_QKOE01000013.1 GCF_003226565.1 Parazoarcus communis SWub3 = DSM 12120
AACGCCGCACTTTCCACCACAACCGCAAAACCGTCACAAACCACCGAGAACACCCGGCAACTCCTGACATCCTGCCGCTTCCTGCATCGCTGCGTTGCACTGCAGCGGTGAAGAGGTGCGCATTATAGACACCCCAGAGAATCTTGCAAGTACATTAACGAACTTTTTTGATTTACTCGTCCGAGGAATAGAACCCCGGACCACCTGCAAAATTCTCGAACCGTGTGTATTGCCCCAGGAAGGTCATCCGGACAGTTCCTGTCGGACCATTACGGTGCTTGCCAATGATCAGCTCCGCACTTCCTTTATCAGGAGAATCCGGGTTATAGACTTCATCGCGATAGATGAACATGATGATGTCCGCGTCCTGCTCGATTGCACCGGACTCCCGCAAGTCCGACATTACAGGCCGTTTATTGGGTCGCTGCTCCAGACTTCGGTTCAGCTGCGACAGCGCAATGATCGGAACATGCAGCTCCTTGGCCAACGCCTTGACCGAGCGCGAGATCTCCGACAGCTCGGAAGCACGGTTGTCGCTATCCTTGGTGCCGGACATCAGCTGCAGGTAGTCAATCACGATCAAACCGAGACGACCGCACTGACGCGCCAATCGACGCGCTCGCGCACGCAGATCAATCGGATTCAGCCCGGGCGTTTCATCGATGAACAAGGGCGCATCATAGAGTTTGCCCATCGCAACCGTCAGTCGCTGCCAGTCATCATCAGTCAACCGCCCACTGCGAATCTTCTGCATATCGATCCGCCCAACCGACGAGATGAAGCGAGTCGCCAACTGGGTACCGGGCATCTCCATCGAGAAGATTGCCACCGGCAGCCTTTGTTCGACCGCAATATGCTCCGCGACATTCAAGGCAAAAGTGGTCTTGCCCATGGCAGGACGCCCAGCCACAATCAACATGTCGGAAGGCTGAAGACCCGAGGTCTTGTCATCCAGATCAGCAAAACCGGACGGAATGCCAGTCACTTCAGAAGGGTTGTCCCGATCGTACAATTCCTGCACACGATCGACGACCTGCTTCAGGATAGGCTGGATGGACTGAAATCCGCTGGCGTGACGCGCACCCGCCTCTGCAATCTCGAAAACTTTCGCCTCAGCCTCATCGAGCAGTGTTTTGGCATCCTTCCCCGACGGACTCAGTGCGCTAGCCGCAATGGTATCGCCAACCGCAACCAGCTTGCGCAGAATACCCCGCTCGCGAACGATCTCGGCATAGCGTCGAATGTTCGCAGCAGACGGCGTGTTGTTGGCAATCTCCGCCAGATAGGCCAGCCCGCCAGCATGTTCGGCCTCGCCGCTTTTCTCCAGCGACTCGAAGACCGTCACCACGTCAGCAGGCTTGCCCTGGTCAATCAGCTTGGTGATGTGCCGATAGATACGACGATGGTCGTCACGATAGAAATCCGCCTCATTAACCAGATCGGCAATGCGCTCCCACGCCGCATTGTCGAGCAGGATGCCGCCAATGAGGGACTGCTCTGCCTCGAGTGAATGCGGAGGAAGCTTGATCGACGCCATCTGCGGATCAAGTGCATCATCGGAAAACCTGCGGGACGAAGTCGCCATGAGAGTCGGACCAGACCGGGAGAACAATCAGGAATTCTAAAAACAAAAGGGCTGCCGGAGCAGCCCTTCTGCATCTGCGGACAGACCGCGATTACTGCTCGCCCAGCACCGATACGGTGATGGAGACGACCACATCGGCGTGCAGCGCAACGTCGAGTTGCGTGTCGCCAATCTGCTTCAGGTGACCCAGCGGCATGCGGATAGCCGAGCGCTCGATCTCGAACCCCTGAGCAGCCAGCGCCTCGGCCACGTCGATGTTGCTGACCGAACCAAACAGACGGCCATCCATGCCCGCCTTGCGGCTGACCTGAACCATCAGGCCATTGAGCTTTTCACCCAATGCCTGCGCAGCAGCCAGCTTTTCAGCTTGCAGGCGCTCAAGTTCCGCGCGACGCGCTTCGAATTCAGCCATGTTGGCCTGAGTGGCACGCTTGGCCAGACCCTGCGGAATCAGGTAGTTGCGAGCGTAGCCATCCTTGACCTTGACTACGTCACCCAGCACGCCCAGCTTGCCGACTTTTTCGAGAAGAATGATTTGCATGTTATCGATCCCCTCTTACTGGTGCAGGTCGGTGTAAGGCATCAGCGCCAGGAAACGGGCGCGCTTGACCGCGACCGACAGCTGACGCTGGTAACCGGCTTTGGTGCCAGTGATGCGCGCCGGCATGATCTTGGCGTTTTCGGTGATGAAGTCCTTAAGGATATCCACATCCTTGTAGTCGACTTCTTCGATCTTCTCCGCAGTGAAGCGGCAGAACTTGCGACGCTTGAACAGACCGCGGTTACCGCGATCGTCCTTCTTCTTGAACTTGGACTTGGGCTTGAAAGCCATTTCAGTTTCCTTCTACAAATTCGATCTTGTTCAGATGCAGTACCGGCGCCCGGCTGCGCAGACTTTTCGCTGCCAGGAACCCCGTTACCGACACATTCGCACCAGGACCGCCACTGATCAACACCATCGCCAGATCACCGACCGCAACGGCCTGCAGCTCCACCGCCACGGTGCGCTCCAGACCAGCTTCCGACTGCTTCGATTCATGTACCAACAGACACCCCGCTACCGGAGTACCTGCCGGCGTACGCCGCAGGGGAAGGAGTTCGGCAACCTGCGCAATCATGCGCAGTTCGTTCAGCCCTGTTTCAGACACCTCAGGCCGAAGCGGCTTCGGACGCCTCTGCAGCCTTGCCTTCGTCACCACCAGCCGACGGAGTCAGCGAGCGGGACTTTTCTTCCTTCATCATCGGCGAGGGGGTGGTGACCGCCTTCTTCATCTTGATAGTCAGATGGCGCAGCACGGCATCGTTGAACTTGAAGGAATGCTCGAGCTCACCCAGAGTTTCGCCGTCGCACTCGATGTTCATGAGTACGTAGTGGGCCTTGTGCACCTTCTGGATCGGGTAGGCCAGCTGACGGCGACCCCAGTCTTCCAGGCGATGGATCTGGCCGCTGCGGGCGGTGACGATCGACTTGTAGCGGTCGATCATCGCCGGCACCTGTTCGGACTGGTCCGGGTGGACGATGAACACGATTTCGTAGTGTCGCATGCAGACTCCTTGCGGTTGTTGACGTTCAGCCCCCCGGCATGCGAAACCGGTGGAGCAAGGGTAAGAGCGGGATGGTAGCAGCTAAAGCCCCTTCCGCCAAGCCCGTACTCGCACAATCGTCTGCATTACATGCATTAACGCATCAATCCTGCTTACATTCCCAGCACCAGCAAACGTGATCGTCGCCCTACCATCCTCATGACAGGTCTGCTTACCGCACACCGACCAAGGAGACAGGACCATGAACTTACGCCATGCCCGAACGCTCGTCACTTCACTGCTCTGTACCGGCCTGCTTGCCAGCAGCGGCCTCGCACTGGCAGATGATCGTGGACGCTGGAGCCGCGACTGGGACGACCGCCGCGATCATCGCCACCACAAACACCAGCGCCATTATCGCGACCATGAGCGCACGGTGATCCGCGAACGGGTCATCATCCGCGAACAACCGCGCTACATCAGAGAACGCGAGGTTCGAACCCACTATTACACCCGCCCCGCTACTACTCCGCACCCGCACCGGCTATCGTGATTGGGGTCAATATCCCTCCGCTGGTCATTCCACTACGCTGATTGAAAGACCCGCCGGTCGACTTCAACGCGGCCGGCTTTCCCAGATCTTCTGCAGACGCTTCACCGATACCGGCATGGGCGTCTTCAACTCCTGGGCATACAGGCCGACGCGCAACTCCTCGAGCAGCCAGCGGAAGGACTCGACCTGCTCATCCCGTACGCCGGCACGACGCTTGTTCAGCGCCTCGCGCTCCCAGGCATTCGCCAGTGATTTCCACTCCGCCATCAGTTGAGCGTCGCGCGCTGGGTTGTTACGGAGTTTGTCGAGTCGAACGGAGGCGGCTTTCAGGTAGCGCGGAAACTGCGCCAGTTGCTCCCACGAGAAGCAGACCAGAAAATCCTTCGGCAACAGTCCTGCCAGTTGCCCCTGGAGATCAGCCAGCACATCTGGGTAGGCCTTCAAGCCAGCCAACCGTTTCTGCAAGCCGGTGTACTCGGACACCAGCAGCCCGGTCAATCGCATGAATTCCTGCGCGACCAGGGACACGCGCGTCTTTGCCTCGGTGCATCGACGCTCGAACGCCAACGCGTCGGTGGGCAACGGCTCAAGCAGGCAGCAGCGCACCAGCGTCGCCTCGACCAGACGTGTCTTGAGCTCCGCTTCGGTCCCGAAGCTCATGTATTGCAAGGCAAGCTCACGCAAGCCGGGCAAGCGCTCGACCGCCCGCACCTGCTCCTTCAGTGTCAACGCAAACAGCCGGACAAGCCCACGCCGATGCACGCGCGCCGCTTCGTCAGGCGTGTCGTAAGGGCGTAACGAGACACTATCACCGTCATCATGCAGCGCTGGAAAACCGATCACGTCCCGACCGGCAACCCGGATCTCCAGCAACTCAGGCAACCGCCCAAAAGTCCACGCAACCAACCCACTGTGAGCCGCACCAGACTCGTCGCCTGGCCCTGCCGCTCCCCGGGTCTCAGCAGGCTTGGCCACCTTACCCGCGTCCGGCCCCGTGAACCTTGCGCCTTGCCCCCCCATACCTGCCGCCGCCAGAGCCCCGGCCATGGCACCGTCAACACGGGCCGCACTGAAACGCGCTGCCACCTGGTCGCGCAGACGCGCCCGCAACTCAGCCAGATTGCGCGACTGCCCCATCACCCGCCCGTGCTCGTCGACCACACGGAAATTCATGAAGCAGTGAGGCTTGAGGTTCTCGAGACGGAAGCTTTCCAGCGGTAGCTTGAGCTGCACGCGATCCTCGACGAAGCCTTGCAGCGCCTTAAGCAAGGCCTCATCGACATCGAACGCTCCCGCCTCGCACTTTGCCGTGAAAGTAGCAGCACTCTCGGACACTGGCTGCAGCCGATGTCGATGCTTCTGCGGTACGGTCTTGAGCAGGGCGGTCACTTTCTCCTCGAGCAGGCCCGGCACCAGCCATTCGCAACGGTGCCCAGGAATCTGGTTCAGCATCGCTAGTGGTACGGTCAGGGTCACCCCATCATCGGCCTCGCCCGGCTGATGCAGGTAGGTCAGCTTCAGTTTCTGCCCCAGCACTTCGAACGTGGTCGGGAAACGGTCGGTCGTCACGCCCTCCGCCTCATGCCGCATCAACTGCTCACGCGTCAGGTGCAGCAACTTTGGCTCGTGCCGCTCCGCGTCCTTGCGCCAACGCTCGAAACCCGCCACATCCACCACTTCGGGCGGAATCTTGCTGTCGTAAAAGGCCTCGATCAGCGCCTCATCCACCAGCACATCGGGGCGGCGAGTCTTGTGCTCAAGACGCTCGATCTCGGCCACCAGCTTGCGGTTGTGAGCCAGAAACGCCATGCCACGCGCCGCGCCTTCGGCAATCTCGCCATTGACCAAGCCCTCCCGCAGGAACAGCGTCCGGCACAAGGCTGGATCCGTTTCCCGGTAGCTGACACCACGCCGCGGGTAGATCACCAAGCCGTAGACCGTTCCGCGCTCCCACGCCCGCACCGCCCCGGAGGACTTCGACCAGTGCGGCTCGAACACCTGGCGCCGCAGGAGGTGGCCGCCCACTTCCTCCACCCACTCGGGCTCGATGCGCGCAATGCAGCGACCGAAAAGGCGCGAGGTATCGACCTGCTCGGCACACATGATCCATTTGCCCGCCTTCTTTGCCAGCGGCGAGCCCGGATGCGGCCAGAACTTGATCCCTCGAGCCCCCAGATAGCTGCCCGCCTGAGGGCCCACCGCATCCTCGACCTTGCAGCCGATATTGCCAAGCAGCCCGGCAAGCAGCGCCTTGTGAATGCTTTCGTAGTTGGCAGGCAGCTGGTTTTCCTTCCAGCCGTGCTCGGCACACAGTGCATGCAGCTGGGTGAACACATCCCGCCACTCACGCATCCTCAACCACGACAGGAAATGTTTCTTGCACCAGGCCTTCTGTTTGCTGCCGGACTCATGGCGCTGTACCTCATCCCATGCCTTCCAGGCATGCAGATACCACAGGAACTCCGAGCGTTGATCCTGCTCTCCGCCACGGAAACGGGCGTGAGCCTGATCAGCAGCTCCCTGACTCTCCTGCGGACGATCACGCGGATCCTGTACCGACAGCGCCGCAGCAATCACCAGCACCTCAGCCAGACACCCACGATCGCGCGCAGCCAGGATCATGCGGCCCACCCGCGGATCCAGCGGCAACTTGGCCAGTTCGCGGCCGATCGGCGTGAGCACTCGCGCCTCATCGTCGCTGACCGCCCCAAGCTCCGCCAACAGCGCATACCCGTCACTGATCAGACGCGAGCCCGGCGCATCGATGAAGGGGAAATCCTCAACCGCACCCAAACGCAGCGATTTCATCCGCAAGATCACGCCGGCCAGCGAGGAACGCAAAATTTCCGGATCGGTATGCGCCGGCCGTCGATTGAAATCGTCTTCGTCGTACAGCCGGATGCAGATGCCGTCCATCACCCGACCGCACCGTCCGGCACGCTGCATGGCCGCAGACCGGGCAATTTTCTCGATCTGCAGTTGTTCGACTTTGTTGCGTGGTGAATAGCGCTTCACCCGCGCCAGCCCCGTGTCAACGACATAGCGGATACCGGGCACGGTCAGCGAGGTTTCCGCCACATTGGTCGACAACACCACCCGCCGACCGTTGGACGACGAAAACACGCGCGCCTGCTCCTGGGCTGACTGTCGCGCAAACAGGGGCAGCACCTCGGTACCCGGCAGGTGGTGTGCCTTGCGCAAGGCCTCGGCCGCCTCACGGATTTCGCGCTCGCCAGGCAGGAAGACCAGTACATCGCCCGGCCCACAGCGCTGAGCCTCGTCGACCGCGTCGACGATGGCCTCGTAAAGATCGCGCCCCTTGTCCTTGCGCGGCAGAGGGCGGACATCCTTACGTACGGAAACCGGTGTCGAGGCCTCCTCATCCTCCACGGGTCGATAGCGCATCTCGATCGGATACAAGCGGCCAGAAACCTCGATCACCGGCGCAGCGCACCCGTCAGCATCGGCAAAGTGCCGCGCAAATCGATCAGCATCAAGCGTCGCCGAGGTCACGATCAACTTCAGGTCAGGCCGCTTGGGCAGCACAGTGCGCAGGTAACCGAGCAGGAAGTCAATGTTGAGACTGCGCTCGTGCGCCTCGTCGAGGATCAGGGTATCGTAGGCGGACAACAGCGGATCCGTCTGGGTTTCGGCCAGCAGGATACCGTCGGTCATCAACTTGATATTGCTGTTGGGGCCAAGCCGGTCGGTAAAGCGGATCTTGTAGCCGACGGCCTCGCCGAGCGGGCTGTTCAGTTCCTGCGCGATCCGGGTCGCCGTCGCCCTTGCAGCCAAGCGACGCGGCTGCGTGTGCCCGATCAGCCCTGCGGCACCGCGGCCCAGCGCGAGACAGATTTTCGGCAACTGGGTGGTCTTGCCCGACCCCGTTTCCCCGCAGACAATGATCACCTGATGCACCTGCAGCGCATCGGCAATCTCCTGACGCCGCCCGGACACGGGCAGATCGGGTGGAAAGTCCGGCCTGGGCAGCGCGACCCGCCGCGCAGTCAGGGCCATGCGCGAGCGTTCACGCAAACCGTCGAAGTCGGCCTGTACGCGCCCACGCCGGTCATCTGCGCAGTGCGCGAGTTCGCGCGCCAACCGCAGCAGGCGCGGACGGTCGACGCTAAGACAATCATCGAAATCAGCAGCATCGCCCTGCATCCGGTCACGACTGCGGGAAGAGGTTCTGGGGTGTTCTTTCATGAATACTCGGATGGCCGACACCAGCGTAGATACACCAGCCGTCCTGCCGATAAAGACAAATCAGTGGCGCCCGGAGCGCACACTTTCGATCCAACATTATCGCGGAAACCGCAACAAGACGTGCCCGGGTTTATATCCGGCACGCCACAAACGCCGAGGCGGGCGCGTTCCCGCCGCTATACTGCCAACCGTCCAGTTGCCCCCGCAACACTCCATGCCTGCAGAAACCGGCACCCCACCTCGACTGCGCACGCACCTGACCGACGCCTCAGGCGGACTGGGCTATCACCTGCGTGCCATGCGCTACCGACGCACGCTGTGGCAGCCCTTCATCACCGAACTCACACGATGGCTTGAACAGTGGCGACCGCCCAGCCGCCAGTTGGTTTTGATTGGCCCCTCCGCCGGCTACACCATGCCTGAGGATTTTCTGTCGCGCTTCGAGCGCGTTTCCGTTCTGGAGCCGGACCCCCTTGCGCGCTGGCTGCTGAAGCGCCGCTTCACGCGACAGCAACTGGAGTTTGGCAATCTCGATTGCCTGGCCAGCCCTGACGGCCCGGACTGGCTTGCACGACGTTATGCCACCGCCTGCCTGTTATTCTGTAATGTGCTTGGCCAGGCTCCTGCCATCAGCCAGCACGCCGGATGGGCGGAGACCCTGCGTCATGCCCTGCGCCATCACCACTGGGCAAGCTGGCACGACGTCCTGTCTGCGACCAGCCCGCCCCTGCCTCAATCGAACGACCCAACCGCCACTGCCGAGGGTGTTGGTCAACTGGCCAGCCGCTTCTGGCGCTGGCCAACCAAAGTACTGGATCATGACAGCCTGGGCCTGGTCGGCCACCAGGACGGATTCTTGCTGTGGCAACTGACGCCTCGACAATGGCAACTGGTGGAGTGGGGCACCCATCAACCGTGATCCAATTGCGCACAGGGCTGGGCGCCCCCGCTGCCGAGTGAGACAATCCGGCTTCATTGTCCGGTACTCCATCATGTCCGCCCTGCCGATCGCCGCCATCCTCTACCTTCCCACCGACAACATCGAAGCCCTGCTGGTCGAGGTCGCACGCACACTCGCCGCACGCGGCGTCAAGGTAGGCGGCGTGATCCAGCACGACATCGCGACCGCGGTCAATGACCCCTGCGCGATGGAGCTCGAAGACTTGCACAGTGGCGAGCGCTTCTCGCTGTCTCAGGAGCTGGGCAGTGGATCCGAGGCCTGCCGCCTCGACCCCGGGGCACTGGCCCACGCGTCAGTCGCGGTACGCAAGGCAGTGGAGGATGGCGCCGAACTGATCATGATCAACAAGTTCAGCACCCAGGAAGCAAACGGCATCGGGCTGCGCGACGAAATGGGCTACGCCGTCCTTGCCGGTATCCCACTGCTGACCGCAGTTGGCAAGCGCTTCCTGCCGGAATGGGAAAACTTCACCGGCGGCGACGGCTGCCTGCTTGAACCCACACTGGATGGCGTGCTCGCATGGTGGGACGGCCTCACTGGCGGCCGCTGATATGCACGATCGTCCTCGCTCAGTCGAGCTGACACACCTTGCCGCCCCCTTCGTCTGCGGCCACTGGCCCGAAAAGCACTGACATGGAGTGCCGTCCGGGCTGCGCAGCCTGCTGTATCGCGCCCTCCATCTCCTCACCGATCCCAGGGATGGAGCTCGGCAAGCCAGCTGGAGTCCGGTGCGTTCAGCTTGACGAACAGGACGGCTGCAGACTGTTTGGCGACAGCCGGCGCCCCCGCGTCTGCGGCAGCCTTCAACCCTCGATCGAAATGTGTGGCACAAGTCGGGGCGAAGCGCTGCGCTGGCTGGCTCAACTGGAGCGACTGACCACGACGCCACCGTCACCTGACACAAAAACACGTCCGCATACGCTTTTTCGCTGCGACGCAACAAACATGCCGTTATAATCGGCCGCACCCCTTCACCCCGGCCCGATCACTCCATATGGATATTCAACTCCTCCTCACCGCGCTCGTTCTCGGCATCGTCGAGGGGCTGACCGAGTTCCTGCCGGTCTCCTCCACCGGTCACCTGATCATCGTCGGCGACCTGCTCGGCTACAACGACGACACCAGCAAGGTGTTCAAGATCGTGATCCAGCTTGCAGCCATCCTGGCGGTCTGCTGGGATTATCGCGAGCGGCTGATCAAGGTTGCCGTCGGCGTACCGAACGACTCAGCGGCACAACGTTTCGTTGGCCTGCTGTTCGTCGCTTTCCTGCCAGCAGCCGTGCTCGGACTGATGTTCCACTCCACGATCAAGGATCTGCTGTTCAATCCGCTGACGGTCGCCACCGCGCTCGTCGTCGGCGGTCTGATCATCCTCTATGTGGAGAAGCGCGCCTATCATCCCACGGTCAACTCCGTCGATGACATGGGCTGGGGCGACGCCATCAAGGTTGGATTTGCCCAGGCTCTTGCCATGATTCCCGGCACCTCGCGCTCGGGCGCAACCATCATGGGCGGCCTGATCTTCGGCCTGTCGCGCAAGACTGCGGCCGAATTCTCGTTCTTCCTCGCCATCCCGACCATGTTTGCCGCCACCGCCTACGATCTGTACAAGAACTGGGCGCTGCTCAAGCTGGAAGACTTGCCGGTATTTGCCGTAGGCTTCGTTGCCTCTTTCCTGGCCGCAATGTGGGCGGTGAAGAGCTTCATCCGCTTCATCTCCAACCACACCTTCGTGGTCTTCGCCTGGTACCGCATCGTCTTTGGCCTGATCGTGCTCGCAACCTGGCAGCTCGACCTGGTGGAATGGAGCGAACCCTGATCAGTCGCTCAGTTCCGCACGGATCGGCCACACCAATACGGCAACAGTCGAATGCAGGCGATCGTCGCGGGCCGAGCGAAGCCACGAGGATCAATCGGGCGCTGGGATGAGGAGCCTGGCAAGGCCATTCAAGCCGCAACGATCGATGACGGCCGCTTCATCCCGCCAACCAGACAGATCAAGCTCAAGTCTGCTAGCCTCACCGACTGTGAAGCCCGCCTCCACCCTACAGCCCGATGATCATCTACCTGCACGGTTTCCGCTCCGCCCCGCAGTCACACAAGGCCCAGGCCCTTGCCGCGCACATGCAGGCACGCGGCCTCGAATCGCAGTTCTGGTGTGAGCAGCTGCCAGTGTCGGCTCGCGCAGCCATCGCCCTGATCGAAGCACGGATTGCCCAGGCCCGATCCACAAACCTGCCCACCACCCTGGTCGGCAGCTCCCTCGGTGGCTATTACGCAACCTGGCTGGCGGAGTGCCACGGACTGAAGGCGGTGGTGGTCAATCCAGCGGTGATCGCGCCACTGTCGCTCGAAAACTATCTCGGTCGCCAGAGCAACCTCTACACCGGTGAAACCTTCGACTTCACCGCCGAGCATATCGCCGAACTGCGCGCCATAGACGTACCCGCCATCACCCGACCGGAGCGCTACTGGCTACTTGCCGAAACCGGCGACGAAGTACTCGATTACCGCCACGCCGTCGCCAGATACGCAGGCGCCCGTCAGACCGTGCTGGCGGGAGGCGACCACGGCTTTTCCCGGTGGAACGACTATCTGGATGACATCCTGACCTTCGCGGAGCTGGCATGAGCTTCGATGCACGTCGTTTCAAGGCCATGGAGCGCGCCGGTTTCAATCGCATCGCCGAGCGCTATGCCGACAGTGCCCATCTGCGCGCAGCGCTGGCAGGTGCCTTGCTCGACAATGCCGATCTTGCGCCCGGCCAATGCGTTCTGGATCTCGCCAGCGGCCCCTGCCTGCTCGCGGCAGAAGCCGCCCGACGCGTTCAACCGGGCGGCCACGTAATCGCAACCGACATTGCCGAAGCCATGCTCGCCGAAGGCGCGCAGCGAGCAGACAATACCGATACCCTGCTACTCGCCGCAGCCGACGCCGAACATTTGTGCGTGGCGGACCAGCGCCTCGACCGCGTGCTTGCCGGTCTGGCCCTTTTCATGTTTCCGCACCCTGAGCTGGCGCTCGCCGAAATCCGCCGGGTACTGGTTCCCGGCGGGCGCCTGACCCTGTCGGTCTGGGGCATGCGCGAGAAGGTTCCACTGATTGCCTGCGCACAGGACTGTATCGCCCGCCTGTTGCCTGCACCAAAGATTGCCCGCCCTTCGGTCTTCCGATTCGGGGAGGCGGCCATACTTGAAGCCCTGCTTCAGCAGGCCGGGTTCCAGAATATCCGTATCCAGCCCTGCGATTTTTTCTGCGACTTCAACGACACTGAAGCCTATTGGCAGGCCTTTCTCGATCTGGCTGGCGGCGCCGCAGAAGCCTTGTCACGCCTGCCCGACAGCACCCGGCAGACCTTGCAGGCTGCCGTTGCCGAGGATCTCGAACCGTATCGGGCCATGCCAACCCCATCGGGCTATCGCCTGCCCGCCCGCGCGCTGATCGCCAGCGCAATACGCCCACACTGAATGGGTGGATTCATTCCAGCCGCCTCCCGGAAGCCGAATCCAGTAAAATATGTGGCTTGCTCAATTGCCGGCGGTTACTGATGTTCGTGCTGTTTGAAGAAGACGGGGCTTTCAAGGCGGGGACCATACTCGCCGACAACGACGCCTCGCTGCAGGTTGAGAACACCCACGGCAAGCGGGTCAAGATCAAGCGCGCCAATGTGTTGCTCAACTTCCGCGAACCCTCCCCTGCCGAGTTGCTCAACCGCGCGGGGGCGGACGCCGAAGGGCTCGACACCGAGTTCCTGTGGGAAGTCTGTGGCGATGATGAGTTCGGCTTTGCCGAGTTCGCTGCCGAGTACTATGGCCATGCGCCCAGCCCGGTCGAGGCGGCAGCTGTGCTGTTGCGCCTGCATGCAGCCCCCATCTGGTTTCATCGCAAGGGCAAGGGTCGATTCCGCAAGGCACCGACCGACATCCTGCAGGCGGCACTCGCCGGACTGGAAAAGAAGCGGCAGCAAGCCCAAGCGATCGACCAGATGCGCGGCGAACTGGTCGCAGGCCGTCTTCCGGTCGAATTCAACGGCATGGTGGCGCAACTGCTTTACCGCCCAGATCGCAACCGGCCTGAAGTCAAGGCACTGGAAGCCGCCTGCGTCGATACCGGACTGAGTGCTGCCCGTCTGCTGCTCAAATGTGGCGCCCTGCCCTCGAGTTACGAGTTTCACTACAACCGCTTCCTGTTCGAGCAGTTCCCGCAAGGCACCGCCTTTCCTGCCTTTGACGGACCAACCGCCCCCATCGGGCTGCCACGGGCGGATGTGGCGGCATTCTCGATCGACGATGCCACCACGACCGAAATCGACGACGCCTTCTCGGTCAACCCGCGTGAGGGGGGCGGCTGGCGGATCGGTATCCACATCGCGGCGCCGGCGTTGGGTTTTACCCGCGGCTCAACGCTGGACGCCATTGCCCGGCAGCGCCTTTCCACCGTCTACATGCCGGGCAACAAGATCACCATGTTGCCCGACGAAGTGGTCCAAGCCTTCACCCTGGCTGCGGGGCGCGACTGCCCGGCAATTTCGCTCTACCTTGATGTCCGCCCCGATCTGACCATCATCAGCCACGAAAGCCGGGTCGAGATGGTGCCCATCGCCGCCAATCTGCGCCACCACGACATCGAGCCGGTGTTCAACGAAGACACCCTGCACGACGGCGGCCCGGACTTCCCCTGGAAGCGCGAACTGACCCTGCTGTGGGATCTGGCCACGGTGCTCGAAGCCGGCCGCGGCAAGCCTTCGGCGCACAGCAATCAGGTGGATTACAACTTTTACGTCGACTGGCAACAACACACGGCTGACGGCCCTGGCTACATCACCATCGGTCACCGCCTGCGCGGCTCGCCCATGGACAAGCTGGTCGCCGAGATGATGATCCTGGCCAACTCCACCTGGGGCAAGCTGCTCGACGAAGCCGGAGTGCCGGGCCTGTACCGCGCCCAGGGTGGTGGCAAAGTGCGCATGACGACGGTGGCAGCCCCCCACGAAGGGCTGGGCGTAGACTGCTATGCCTGGTCCAGTTCTCCACTGCGGCGTTATGTCGATCTGGTTAATCAATGGCAGATCATCGCTGTGCTGACTCATGGCGAACCCGCGTTCGCCCCCAAGTCTGCCGACCTGATGGCTGCCTTGCGCGATTTCGAGCTGACCTACGCCGAGTACAACGAGTTCCAGCGTCGCATGGAGCGCTACTGGTGCCTGCGCTGGCTGCGCCAGGCCCAGCCAGCCACCGTCGAAGCCAAGGTGTTGCGCGACAACCTGGTGCGTCTGGAAGCGGTGCCCCTGATGTTCAAGGTTCCTTCACTTCCGCCACAGTTGCCGGGCTCGCGCGTCAAGCTCGCCGTCGATGGCAGCGATCTGATCGACGTTGAAGTGGAAACCCGCTACCTGACAACACTGTCGGAGCCAGATCCGGAACTCGAGGACGAAGCCGAGTATTGACTCCCGGCACCTCACACCAGCCCATGAACAAGCTCCACACTGGATCGCCCGCCCAACGCCGCAAACGACCGGACGTCGTCGATGCCACCGCCGCCATCCGCACGAGGAACACGGGGTGAGCGCCGCGGCGACATTGCCACTGGATGTCCATCCGATCAACGGCGCGCGCGACGGCCGCAGTTCGGTCAGCCACCGCCTGCTGGGCGTCTGCCTCGGCCTTTCGCTGCTGTTGCATGGCGTACTGCTGAGCCTTCAGGTCCGCGCCCCCGAGATGCCACCCGCCAAGGACCCGGGCCTTGAAGTCGTGCTGGTCAACGCCCGCCACGCCCGCGCGCCTCAGGACGCTCAGGTACTGGCCCAGGCCAGTCTGGAAGGAGGTGGCAGCAGCGAGCAGAAGGTGCGCCCCAGCTCGCCACTCCCTCCACAGGAAGCCAGCAAGCAAGGCAACGCACTGGTCGAAGCACGGCGTCGGCAGCCACAAGAGGTCCAGCGCCCGAAACAACAGGTGCTCACCCAGCCGAAGTCGACCGCCACCGTTGCCAGCGAACCGCCGCAACCCGATGCGCCGGAGACCCCGCCAACGAACAGCACCAGTGGCCTGGATCTGCTCGACAGCGCAGTCGCCATCGCGCGCGTCGAGGCCCAGATCGACCGCAACCTGAAGGACTACGCCGAGCGCCCGCGCAAGCAGTTCATCGGGGCCCGGGCCCGTGAGTACCGCTTTGCACAGTATGTCGAGGACTGGCGCCTGAAGATCGAGCGCATCGGCACCCTCAACTACCCCGAAGCGGCGCGCGGCCGGCTTTACGGCAGCCTGCTGCTGTCAGTCACGATACGGGCCGATGGCTCGGTTGAACGCGTCGCGGTACATCGCAGCTCCGGACACGACATCCTGGATGCCGCCGCGGTGAGGATCGTCGAAATGGCCGCGCCTTACGCACCCTTTCCGCCCGACATCCGGCGTGACACTGACGTCATCGAAATCACCCGTACCTGGTCTTTCACCAATCAGGACCAAGTGCAGGCCAACTGAACCGGAGCCCCACCGATGGATCGCTACGCCGTGATCGGAAACCCGATCGCCCATAGCAAGTCACCCCGCATACATGCCGCCTTTGCCCGTCAGACCGGGCAAACCCTCGAGTATTCGACCCTGCTCGCGCCACTGGAGGGCTTTGTTACGGCAGTGGAGAACTTCCGCTCAGCCGGCGGCCGGGGGCTGAATGTCACTGTGCCGTTCAAGCTCGAAGCCTTTGCGCTTGCCAGCCAGCGCAGCCCCCGCGCCGAGGCTGCAGGCGCCGTCAACACCCTGACTTTCAGAGCGGACGGCATTCACGGCGACAACACGGATGGCGCAGGGCTGGTCCGCGACCTGACCGCCAACCTCGGTTGTACTCTGGCCGGCCGTCGCGTCCTGCTGCTGGGCGCGGGCGGGGCTGCACGAGGAGCCCTGCTACCCTTGCTGCAGGCCGCGCCATCCAGCCTGACCCTGGCCAACCGTTCCGCCGACAAAGCGGTCGCGCTGGCCGAGTCATTCCGCCCCTCGGCTAACGGGACAATGCTTTCTGCAGGAGGATTTCCCGACCTCGCAGGCCAGCAGTTCGACATTGTCATCAATGCCACCGCCGCCAGCCTGTCATCCGAAGCGCCTGCACTGCCAACCGGCCTCTATGCCCCTGGCGCACTGGCCTACGACATGATGTACGGCAAGGGCGACACGGCCTACTTGGCTAGGGCCCGGGCAGAAGGTGTCACCCATCTGGCTGATGGCCTCGGCATGCTGGTGGAGCAAGCCGCAGAAAGTTTCCTGCTGTGGCGAGGTGTGCGCCCGAATACCGGGCCGGTGCTGGCCGATCTGCGCCGCGAACTGTCCGCTGCATGAAGAAGACCGCGCGTTGGCTGTGGCGGGCACTGCTGGCCCTCATCGCGCTGATCCTGCTATGGCAGCTCTGGCTGCTCGCCCACGTCCTGTGGTGGAAGCAATTCGATCCTGGCAGCACCAGCTTCATGCGCCTTCGCCTGGCCGAGATGCGGGAACAGGACCCGAGGGCCGAGCTACGCTATCACTGGGTTCCTTACGAGCAGATCTCGATCCACCTCAAACGTGCGGTGGTGGCCGCCGAGGACGACCGCTTCGTCGACCATGACGGCTTCGACTGGATCGGCATCCAGCGTGCGCTGGAAAAGAATGAACGTCGTGGCCGGGCTGTGGCTGGCGGCTCGACGATCAGCCAGCAATTGGCAAAGAATCTCTTCCTCTCGCCCTCGCGCAGTTATCTGCGCAAGGTGCAGGAGGCGGTCATCACGGTCATGATCGAGACGCTGTGGAGCAAACGCCGCATCCTTGAGGTTTACCTGAACGTCGTCGAGTGGGGCAATGGCGTCTTTGGTGCCGAAGCCGCAGCCCAACGCTACTACCGCCTGTCCGCCGACCGCCTGGGCCCCGGAGAAAGCGCCCGACTCGCCGTCATGCTGCCGAATCCGCGTCGCTACGAACGCAGTTTTGGCCCGCAGCTCTCCGCCCACGCGGATCGCATACGGGCGCGCATGATCCACTCTCAGGTGCCCTGAATGCCTGCCAAACGCCGTCTATTTCTCATCCGGTAACCGTTTCGGGGTCGCACGGGCGCAGGCAAGCCCGTAGAATTCGGCCTTGCCCATCACCTCAGCGACGGCAGGCGAAATGACCCAGGAAGAGGAGCTCCACCCCGACGACGTCCAGCAGCACCTGCGCGAAGTGCAGGAGCTGCTCGCACGCCAGAAAGTCGTGGAAGACCTCGTCCACCGCCAGGACATGCCCCGTCACGAGCTGGTCGAGAACCTGGTGCACAAGCAGCACGAAGCCGCACTGCGCACCAAGCTCGACACCCTGCACCCTGCCGACATCGGCTTCATCCTTGAAGCCCTGCCGCGGGAAGAGCGTCTCTACGTGTGGGATCTGGTCAAGGCCGAGCGTGACGGCGAGATCCTGCTCGAGGTCTCCGATGCGGTGCGCGAATCGCTGATCGAGACCATGGAGCCGCACGAGCTGAAGGCCGCTGCGGAAACCCTGGACGCCGACGAACTCGCCGACCTCGCACCCGATCTGCCACCCGAAGTCATCCAGGACGTTTTCCAGTCGCTCGACAGCGAGGGCCGCGAGCAACTGCGCGCGGCGATGTCCTATCCCGAGGACTCGGTCGGTGCTCTGATGGACTTCGACATGGTGACGGTGCGCGAGGACGTCACCCTTGAGGTCGTGCTGCGCTATCTGCGCCGCTTCGAGGAACTGCCGGACCACACCGACAAGCTCTTCGTGATCGATCGCAACGATCACCTGATGGGCATCCTGTCCTTCGAAGCCTTGCTGATCAACGATCCCGACATGAGCGTGGCCGAGGTCATGCGCAAGGAGCCAGTGATCAGTTTCGAGCCGGACGACCCGGCAGACGACGCGGCCCAGGCTTTCGAACGCTACGATCTCGTTTCGGCCCCGGTCATCGATCGCGAGAAGCGCGTCATTGGCCGCCTGACCGTGGCAGATGTGGTGGACTTCATCCGCGAGGAATCCGAAGCCGAGATCCTCAGCCATGCCGGTCTGCGCGAGGAAGAAGACATCTTCGCCTCGGTATGGGATTCGGTGAAGAACCGCTGGGCCTGGTTGGCAGTGAACCTGGTCACGGCCTTCATTGCGTCACGGGTGATCGGAGCCTTCGAAGGCTCGATCGAAAAGCTGGTCGCACTCGCCGCACTGATGCCCATCGTCGCCGGCATCGGCGGCAATTCGGGCAACCAGACCATCACCATGATCGTGCGTGCCATCGCCATGGGTCAGGTCGAACAGAGCGCCATGCAACGCCTGCTGAAGAAGGAACTCGGCGTTGCCCTGTTCAACGGTGTGGTGTGGGGCGGCCTGCTCGGCGTACTGGCCTGGTGGCTGTATGACAGTGCCTCGCTGGGCGCGGTGATGACCGCCGCGATGACGCTCAACCTGCTGCTCGCCGCCTGCGCCGGCGTGCTGATCCCGATGCTGCGTCAGCGCCTCGGCGCCGACCCCGCAATCGGTGGCTCGGTGATGATTACCGCACTGACCGACTCCGGCGGCTTCTTCATTTTCCTCGGGCTGGCGACGCTGTTCCTGCTCTGAGCGCCACCACGCCGGCCTCACCGGCGTGGCAACCCACAGCCTCAGCCCAGCGCGGCAAACACCTTGCGCGCCGCGGCGATCGTCGCCTCGATGTCAGCCTCGCCATGCGCCGCCGATACAAAACCCGCCTCGAATGCCGAGGGTGCAAAATAATGCCCCGCATCCAGCATGGCATGAAAGAAGCGGTTGAAGGCCTCACGATCGGACGCCATCACATCGGCAAAGGATGCAGGCACGGCGGCGCTGAAATACACACCGAACATGCCACCGACGGCATCGGCGCTGAAGCCGACACCCGCATCATCAGCCGCCACCTTCAAGCCATCTACAAGCTGTGCGGTACGCGCCGCCAGCCGGTCGTAGAATCCGACCTCGCGGGTCAACTGCAGGGACACTTTGCCGGCAGCCACTGCCACCGGGCTGCCCGACAAGGTGCCGGCCTGGTAAACAGTACCCAGTGGAGCGATCTTTTCCATGATGTCGCGACGGCCGCCAAATGCCCCCACCGGCATGCCACCACCAATCACCTTGCCCAGCGTGGTCAAGTCGGGCGTGATCCCGTACAAGCCCTGCACACCACGCGGACCAACGCGAAAACCCGTCATCACCTCATCGAAGATCAACACGGTGCCGTACTGGGTACACAGCCGGCGCAAGCCCTCCAGGAATCCGGCACGCGGCTTGATCAGGTTCATGTTGCCGGCGATCGGCTCGACGATGATGGCCGCGATCTGGTCCCCACGCGCCTTGAACACTGCCTCAACCTGATCGAGGTCGTTGAAATCGAGCACGATGGTGTGCTTGGCGAAATCTTCCGGCACCCCACCGGAAGACGGATTGCCGAAAGTCAGCAACCCGGAACCCGCCTTCACCAACAGGCTGTCAGCATGACCGTGGTAACAGCCTTCGAACTTGATGATCGCATCACGCCCGGTAAAGCCACGGGCGAGCCGGATCGCACTCATCGTCGCCTCGGTACCGGAGCTGACCAGACGTACCATCTCGAGCGACGGCAACATCTCGCACAACAACTCCGCCATCTCGACCTCGCCTTCGGTCGGTGCGCCAAAGGACAGACCTTTCAGCGCGGCCTCTCGCACCGCCTCGACAATGGCCGGGTGAGCGTGCCCGGTGATCGCAGGCCCCCACGAGCCGACGTAATCGATATAGGCCTTGCCATCAGCGTCCCACACTCGCGCCCCTTCGGCACGATCGATGAAGCGCGGCGTGCCACCCACCGAGCGAAAGGCGCGAACCGGAGAATTGACGCCACCAGGAATGGTCTGTTGGGCGCGTTCGAAAAGTGCTGCGTTACGACTGGTCATGGCGGGATGTTCGGGCTGTTCGTCAAAACGGGATTGTCACCCGAGCATGACAGACCGGTCCACCCACACAACACTCAATCCTGGCTGGCAGGCCACAACGCAGCATAGGCCGCAGCACGCGCCGCCGGGTTGGCGGCACCAAATAGATCGGTGATCACCGCCAGCAGGTCGGCCCCTGCGTCAATCAGCGTGGGGGCATTGTCCACCGTGATGCCACCAATCGCGGCCACCCGCACCCCCAGTTCCCGCCTTGCGCGCGTGATCAAGTCCAGCGGGGCGCGGGCGGCAAGCGGCTTGGTCGGAGACGCGAACATCGCGCCAAAGGCAACGTAATCCACCCCCGCCTCGGCCCCCGCCTGCGCACGCGCCCACTCGCCGTAACACGACACCCCAAGGATGTAGCCTGCCCCCAACCGCCTGCGAGCCAGCGCAGGATCGCCATCGTCGCGCCCGAGGTGTACGCCGTCGGCCCCAATCTCCAGTGCAAGCGGCAGATCGTCGTTGATCACCAGCGGCACGCCCGCCCGACGGCAGGCCGCGAGCAAGGCCTGGGCCTGCACCCGACGCAACTCGGGCGTCGCAGTCTTGTTTCGATATTGCAGCAGCGCAGGACGTGCACACAGCACTGTCTCCACCTGCGTCAACAAGCGTACGGTATCGGGCTCGTCCGGCGTCACCGCATAGACACCGCGCAAGGTGCGCTCAATCATCCACGGCTCCTTTGCCCCGCGCCCAGAAGAAGCGGTCGGGCACGGCCCTGCCCATGCCCGGCAGATAGGCATGACGCAGCGCCTGCTGGGCAAACTCCTGCGCCTCACGCACTGCCTCCGGCAACGCCATGCCATGCGCCAGCGCCGCAGCCGCGGCAGCGGCGATCGTCGCACCCGCACCAACGAAACGTCCGGGCAGTCGCTCCCAGGCATCGGTGCGCACGACACCAGAAGCATCGACCAGTACGTTGATCACCTGCGGCCCATGATCTCCACCCCCAGTCAGCAACACGTATTCCACTCCGATCTCGAGCAGCCGGGCGACAGCCTCTTCCGCACTCAGTGCCGGCGCCTCGTCGTCGTCGAGTCCGGCCAGACGCAGCACCTCATGGCGGCTGGCGACCAGCAGGGTAGTCTGCGAAAGGATCAATTCGGTCAGCACCGCAGCCATGTCTTCATCAACACCCACACCGGTGTACAGCGCAGGCTCCACCACCAGCGGCACGCCGGGATAATCGGACAGCACCTCGGCGATGGCCACCAGATTGTCCACGCTACCGCCATAGCCGAGCTTGAAGGCGTGAACAGGGATGTCCTCGAGCACGGTACGCAACTGCGCCACCAGAATATCGGTATCGAGCGGCTCGCACTCTTCGATGCCACGGGTATCCCGCACCACCGAGGCGGTCTGCACCGGCAAGGGATGACAGCCCATGCTCGCCAGAGTCAGGATGTCCGAGGGTAAACCTCCGCCCGCGGTCGCATCGCTGGCAGAGAGGCAGAGCACAGCAGGAGGCAGGTCGGGTATATCGACAGGCATGATGTCCACAGCCGCGCCCGTCTGGCGCAGCGAAGTAAATACAGTTAGATTTGATGCATTTTACTGCGTTTCAGCGAAGCCTCCCGATGTCCGACGCCCCATTCAAGACCTATATGTGCCTCATCTGCGGCTTTATCTACGACGAGGCCGCCGGCCTGCCCACCGAGGGCATCGCACCCGGAACCCGATGGGAAGACGTCCCTCCGAACTGGACGTGTCCCGAATGCGAAGCCCGCAAGGAAGACTTCGAGATGATCGAAATATGACAAGCGTTGTGTTCGACCACGTCTTTTGGAGTATCCTTGGGAATAAATCGAAATCGACTCGTGCCCGAGGCAGTGCCGCCCCGGGACGACGTCACAGAGGACACACTGCATGGACCTGACCGGACTCAAGGTGATGGTCATCGACGACAGCAACACCATTCGTCGTAGCGCCGAGATCTTTCTCAGCCAGGCCGGCTGCCAGGTGCTGCTGGCCGAAGACGGATTCGACGCGCTGGCCAAGATCACCGACCACCACCCGGACGTCATTTTTGTCGATATCATGATGCCCCGACTGGACGGCTATCAGACCTGCGCCCTGATCAAGAAGAACCCCCGCCTGTCGGCGACGCCGGTCATCATGCTGTCGTCCAAGGACGGCCTGTTCGACCGTGCCCGTGGTCGCATGGTGGGCTCCGACGAATACCTCACCAAGCCGTTCACCAAGGACAGCCTGATCAAGGCGGTTGCCGCCCACACCGGCGAACGCTCCCGTTGAACCTCAACTATCGCCACCCTCTCCGATGCCGATCAAGAAGATACTCGTAGTCGACGATTCGCCGACCGAACGCCTGGCACTCACAGAAGTGCTGGTCAAACACGGTTATCAGGTGACCACCGCCGAAAGCGGCGAGGAAGCCATCAACAAAAGCCGCAGCGAGCTGCCCGACCTCATCCTGATGGATGTCGTCATGCCCGGCATGAACGGCTACCAGGCGACGCGGACCATCTCCCGCGATGAAGCCACCCGCAATATCCCCATCATCATGTGCACCAGCAAGGGACTCGAGACCGACAAGATCTGGGGCATGCGCCAGGGCGCATTCGATTACATGGTCAAACCGGTGGACCACGAGGCCTTGCTGGCCCGGATCAAGAGCATCGACTGAACATCATGTCCAGACGAATCAGCCTGCGTGAATTCCAGGAAAATCTTGCCCGTCGGCTGGCCGAGGCGAAAACCGGCGAACGACGTGGCCTTCTGGGCATCCAGGCAGGCAGTGAGAACTGGCTGCTCGACCTTGCAGAAACCGGTGAGATACTGACACCGCCGGCATTGGCCGCAGTACCGCTGACGCGGGACTGGTATCGTGGCCTGGCCAATGTCCGCGGCACCCTTTATGGCGTCGTCGACTTCTCGCGCTTTCACCACGGCGCACCCACCCCTGCTGTTGGCAGTGCCCGACTGCTGTTGATCGGCGCACGACTCGGCGTACATAGCGCCCTGCTGGTCACGCGCGTGCTTGGCCTGCGCAGCCGGGAAGACTTCGAGCCCGACAGCGGACTGGCTGACGAGCGCCCCTGGGTCCGCGAACGTGTCCGCGACATGCAGGACCACCCCTGGCTGAGGCTCGATACCTCGCGCCTGCTTGCACACAGTGCATTTCTCGACGCTGGAACGGACTAATCCGCACCGGCCCACATCCATTCACTCGACCACTCATAGCGGCGGAGCACGGCAAATGGCATTCAAGCTCTCCTTTGGCAAGGAAAAGACCACGGAGCGCGAAGCAGCGTCCGACACCACGATCATGGAGAACCACAGTCCCTCCAAGCCGACGAGCAGCAAGCCGCCATCGCCCCGCAGCGAGCGCTCCCTGAATGAGCGTGTCCGCAATCTCGGCCTGCTGTTCGGTGTCATGGTGCTCGCCACCGTCGGCCTGGTCATCTATCAGACGCAGCAAACCGGCAACGCGACCCGCCAGGTTGCAGCTGCAGGGGAGATGCAGACCCTGTCGCAACAGATTGCCAAGGCAGCACAGCTGGCACTGCAAGGCAATCCGACCGCATTCAAGGAGCTGCGCCAGGGCAGCGAGCGCTTCTCCGCACTGGCGCAGGCACTGGACCAGGGCGGCACCCCCGATGGCGACACCCTGCCCGCAGCCTCGACCAACGCCCGTCCGCAACTCGAACGCGTCATCGCCAGCTGGCGCAAGATGGAACAGGACACCCAACAGCTGACCCGGCAGGAGCAGATCCTGCTGACGCTCAACGCCTCGGTCACCACCATCAACAAGGACAATGCCGACCTGCTCGACCTCAGTGAGCAGATCGCTGCCCTGCGACTTCAGGGCGGTGCTGCCGCACGCGACGTCGTCACCGCAAACCGCGTGGTGATGCTGACCCAACGCATCGCCAAGAACGTCAACGCCCTGCTCGTTGCCGACACCATCGACCCGGAAGTCGCCTTCCTTCTCGGCAAGGACACCAACAACTTCCGCGAACAGCTGACTGCTCTCGAGCAGATGGGTGGCGATGCGGAAACCCGTAACAGCGTGAAGGCACTGGCCACCGCTGCTCAACCGACACTCGACGCGGTATCCAACATCCTTGGCAACATCCAGTTGCTGGTGCAGGCCAAACAGGCTGGCAACCGACTGTTCAACGACTCTGCAGCGCTGCTTACCCAAGCCGGCGACCTGGGCGAGGCTTTCAACAGCACCGTGCGCGGCTTCAACCCGGTTTCCGCCCTGATTGCGCTGACCGCGCTGGCCGCACTGGCCGCGCTGGGTGCGATGGCAAAGATCTACAACGACGACCTTTCTCAACGCCAGGCTGACGCGGAACGTCAGCGACTGAGTGCGGAAAATGATCGTAATCTCACGCAGCAGGCCATCCTGCGTCTGATGAACGAAATGGGCGACCTGGCCGACGGCGACCTGACCATCCGTGCCACCGTCTCCGAAGACATTACCGGCGCGATTGCCGACTCGGTCAATTACACCATCGAAGAACTGTCGGTGCTGGTCCGCCGCATCAACGACGCTGCCATCCGTGTTACTGCAGCCACCCAGGCCGCACAACGAACCTCGAACGAGCTGCTTGACGCGACCGAACGCCAGACCCGCGAGATTGAGGATGTCGGCAGCACCGTGCAACGCATGGCGCAATCGATGACCGAGTCGTCAGCACGCGCCTTCGAATCCGCACAGGTTGCACGGCGCTCTCTCGAATCCGCCCGGAAAGGTGCTGACGCGGTGGAAAACACCATTCGCGGCATGAACGCGATTCGCGAGAAGATCCAGGAGACCTCCAAGCGCATCAAGCGTCTGGGCGAATCGTCGCAGGAGATCGGTGAAATCGTGGAGCTGATTTCCGACATTACCGAACAAACCAACGTCCTCGCCCTCAATGCAGCCATTCAGGCTGCATCCGCAGGTGAGGCAGGACGCGGCTTCACCGTGGTGGCAGAAGAAGTGCAGCGCCTGGCCGAACGCTCGGCCGAAGCGACCAAGCAGATCACCGCAATCGTGAAGACCATTCAGACTGACACCCAGGACGCGGTTGGCGCAATGGAAAACGCCACCCGCGACGTGGTCGAAGGCGCCCAACTGTCCGACGCTGCCGGCCAGGCACTGGCCGAGATTGGTCAGGTATCGACTGACGCGGCACTGCGTATTGAGCAGATTTCAACCGACACCCAGAATCAGGCTGAAACCGCCGGGCGGGTCGCGGAAACCATGAAGGACATCCTGGCCATTACCGAGCAGACGACACGTGGCACCAAACAGACCGCCGTGTCGATCGGTCAGCTCGCTGACCTCGCCGTCGAACTCAAGGGCTCGGTATCGGGCTTCAAGGTCTAAACTAGAGTAACGCTCCATGACGCAAGCCAAGGAACTGGACCTGGGGCCACTGACCTGGGTCAAGAGCGAGATCGATCTCGCGCTCGCGCGGGCCGCCGAAAGCCTGGAGGCTGCTGCGCAGGCCGAAGACGGACCCGCACGCGTCCAGTTCGCGCAGACCCATCTCCATCAGGTCCGCGGCGCACTGTCGATCGTCGGCCTGGACGGCCTGACCCAGTTCGCGACCTCGGTGGACCAGTTCCTCGGCGCGATGACGCAGGGCGAGATTACGGCGACGCCAGCACATCTGGAACTGGGACGGCGAGCACTGGCCACCATTTCCAACTACCTGGAAGAGCTCTCTCACGGTTCCAGCGATCAGCCCTTGCGGCTCTTTCCGCTTTACCGCGAAATCGCGCTCGTCCACGGCAAGGATGCCCCCTCTCCTGCCGACCTGTTCTTTCCGGACATGGGCGTGCGGTCCCCTCGTCCATCCACCGATCCCCAAACCCTGCCCGCCGACATCCGCCAGGAACGTGTCCGCAGTGCCAGAGCCCGTTTCCAGCGCGGCTTGCTGGAGTGGATGAAGCAACCCGATTCCCCGTCGGGTATCGGACACATCACCGAAGCGCTCCGCACCCTCGAATCGGTCGAGATCAGTCCGCCACTGCGCGCACTCTGGTGGGCCGGCCAGGCACTGGCTGACACCCTGTCCCAGCAAGGCAGTCAAGGCCTGACCACTGGCCGCCGTCTGCTCTCCCAACTGGAAGCGCTACTACGACGCCTGGTCAACGGCCCACAGGCCGTGCCCGAACGTCTGCTGCGAGAGTTGCTCTACCATGTCGCGGCAGCGCCACAGCGCACCCCGCTGCAACAGGCCGTCACACAAGCCTGGTCACTCACCGACCTGCTGCCGGAAGCCGGCTCACGGGTCAGTGAGCTTCCGCTGGCGCCGTTACTGCAGGATTTGCGCAGCCGGCTGGCACAGATCAAGCTCGACTGGGACGACTTCAGCAACGGCACGGCCGCAGCGCTGCCGCGCTTCGAACAGCAGGTCGATGAATTTGCTACCGTAGCGAATCGCCTTGGCCACCCCGCGTTTGATCGACTGGTGTGTGGCATACGCGATTTCAGTCACTGGCTGCGCAAGGACCCCCTGCAGCTCAGGGAAACCCTCGCCATCGAACTCGCGACTGCACTGCTGCTGGCAGAAACGTCACTCGAACGCGGCTCGCCAGACAGCAGCTTTGCTGTACAGGTCAATGACACCCTGGCACGTCTGGACGCCCTTCAACGTGGCGAGACCCCCGCGTCACCCGACCAGTCGCCAGGACTGGAAGCCGCTCGCCGGGCCCAGGAGAAAGAAGCCCTGTCGCAACTGGCCCGCGAAATCCTCAGCAGCCTGGCTAACATCGAACAGGCACTCGACGACTTCTTCCGCGACGAACAGAAGCGGGCTCCGTTAGCACAGCTGTCAGCCCCCTTGCACCAGATAGAAGGCGCACTGACCCTTCTTGGCGAAACGGATGCCATCACGGTCGTCCATGAAGCCGAAGCCCTTATTGGCCGGTATGCGGCCGGCGAGAACCCCAGCGACGCATCCGAGTTCGAATCGCTCGCTCATAGACTGTCGGCGCTGGGTTTCTTCATCCAGTCGCTTCAGCACAGCCGGGTACCCTTGTCCAACTTCCTGTATCCCGAACAGCGCGGGCACGCCGAGGCCGCCCCCCTGGCCGAAATCACTACGGCACCGGCGGATTCGTTTGAAGCTGCTGCACCACAGGAAACGGTCACCGAGAATCTTGCACCGGAGATCGATGCCGTCATCGACGAGTCGTCTCCCCCCATTGCTGCAACCGAACTCACGGCAGAAGCCACCTCCGAGGTCGCTGAGCCGGCGCCCGCAGCGCAGCCCGTACCAACCGCACCACCGCCGCCCGTCAGTAACGAAGAGATCGATGCCGAATTGCTGTGCATCTTCATCGAGGAAGCCCACGAAGTGCTTGGCACCGTCGGTGAGCAACTCGAACTCTCGCGTACGGAACCCGCAAACCGCGAATACCTCACCGCCATCCGGCGCGGCTTCCATACCCTCAAGGGCAGCGGCCGCATGGTGGGCCTGCGCGATTTCGGTGAAGCCGCCTGGGGGCTGGAGCAGACCCTGAACCGCTGGCTGCAGCTCGAATGGTATGCAACGCCTGCCCTCCATCACCTGATCGACGACGCTCACCAACAGTTCTCGGACTGGGTTCAGCAACTCGAACATGGCGGACCGCAGGCACGTGACGTCGCCACCCTGCTTGCCGAAGCCGACCGACTTCGTAGTGGCGATGCGCCCGTCCAGGTGCCGGCAACGATCAGCCGTACCCCAGAGCCGGAGCGCGGGGACGAATCGATCGAGCCCATGGACGAAGGCGTCGTCACCGTCCTTGGCTTCGACGACCTTACGCTGTCGGACAGTGGCGAGATCCTGCCCTTCATGGCGCAACCGTCGGGCGAGCCGGATTTCCTGCCCGAGGAGACCTCGCTCGACGAACCCGCGTTGTTTGCCGAGACAGACGATCTCGAAGCCGAAGCCCTCAACCCTGCGGATGTGGTTACGAGCCTCGATCTCAGCGAGCTGCTGACCGCGGATGAGACAGGGACCCTGCCCCCCAGCGGTACCGACGAGCCGTCCTTGCCCTCTTCCAGCAACGAGGCCGAAACCGAGGCCGACCTTGCGCCCATCAACCTTGGCCCATTGCTCGATTCGATCGACTTCGACTTGTCGAGTGAGGAGGATCTCGAATCCGCGGTCGACGAGCATCTGGTCGAGCCTGTCGAAATTGCCGACAGCGGGATCGAAGCCTCACCAACCGGGTGGGTTGAAGGCGCAGACGAATACACCCCGGAACTGCCGGATCTGGAATCGTTCGAAGGCCTCGATGTGGATGAGGCGCCTATCGTCCCGTCCGGAGCCGAACTGCCCGTCCTGTCCGGCCCCGAAGACACGGACCTTGCCCTGCCGCCAGCCGCAGACGCCCACGCAGACGCCCAGATGGAGGCGCAGGACGACATCTGGGAGCTCGCAGACGAGACCGTAGCGCTCGACGACAGCACGGCAATCCCGGTGCCCGACAAGTCCGAGCAGGAGATTTCCGCGCCGTATCCGGAGCCCGGCGTCGCGGACCATGCCGAGCCATTGACGGCCACGCCGATCGACAGCACGCCAATCGAAGCCTTGGTCGAAGCGACTATCGAAGGACCCGGGGCCTCCGAAACGATCACCGACGGGGTCATCGACGGTGTACCCCCCACGCTGGGCGCCACCACGGCAGAAGAGACCGTTGCAGAAACAGACACGGTGCTCGAACCAGATGTTGCCGACACCACGCGATCCGAGACCGACGCTCTGCCCTCCCCGGCCAGCGGCGACTTCGTCACGATCGGCATGGTCGAGGTCTCTCGTCCGCTTTACGATCTCTACATGGTCGAGGCCCGGCACCATATCGCCACGCTGCACCAGGACCTGCGCCGCCTGACCACCAATCCGACCCTGCAGCTGCCTGAAACCTCACTCCGTGCCGCGCACACCTTCGCCGGCATCTCGGGCACCTCACGGCTGGCTCCGCTGCAGAACCTGGCGCGTGCGCTCGAACAAGCCATCCAGCGCCTGCGCGATCAAGGCCAGTCTCCCGCCACAGAGGAACTCGCGCTGTTCGGCTCCAGTGTCGATGCCCTGGAAGCCATGCTCGCCGAGGTCGGCAATCGCAGCATGCCACTGCCGACACCAGAACTCGTCGAACAGCTCGACGCCGTCGGTCGCGCACATCTGGAACCGCTGGCGGCGACCGATGCCCCGACCATCCCGAGTCCAGCAGTAGCAAGCACTCAAGAAGTCGAGGAAACTCACGGCTCGCTGCGCATCAACGACGAAATTGATGAGCAGTTGTTGCCGATCTTCCTCGATGAAGCCGGTGAGCTGATCAGTGATCTCCACGCCAGCCTGCGCAGTTGGCAAACCGAGCCGACTACGGAGCAGTCCAAGAGCGTGGCCCGACTGCTGCACACGCTCAAGGGCAGTGCCCGCATGACGGGTGCGATGACACTTGGCGAACACATCCACCAGCTCGAATCGCGGCTTGAAGCCGCGCTGCGCACCGATCAGGATATCCCTGCGCTGATCGACGAACTGACCGGCGGGCTCGACCTGACCGAACAGATGATCGATGCGCTGGCCGGCGGCGGCGCCGTACCCGGTCAGCCGCTGGAACAGGCCGAAACGGCAGGCCCCACCGACGACACCGTCCCGACCGAAGGTGAGTCCGGTACGGCTGCCGGTACGCTGCGCGTACGTGCCGAACTGGTCGACCGATTCGTCAATGAAGCCGGCGAGATCGGCGTCGCACGTACACGTATCGAAGGCGAACTGCGCAACCTGCGCCGCTCGATGCTCGACCTGACCGAAAACGTCATCCGCCTGCGCAACCAGTTGCGCGAAGTCGAGCTGCAGGCCGATGTGCAGATGCAGTCACGCATCGCCCAGGCTGAATCCCATCACACGTCCTTCGACCCGCTGGAGATGGATCGCTATACCCGGTTGCAGGAACTGACCCGGATGATGGCCGAGAGTGTCAACGACGTGACCACCGTCCAGCAAAGCCTGCTCAAGAATCTCGATGGCGCCGATCTGGCAATTCATAGCCAGGCGCGGCTGTCACGAGAACTGCAGCAAGCGCTGATGCGGGTGCGGATGGTGCCCTTTGACAGCCTGGCCGACCGGCTTTATCGCATTGTCCGCAAAGGCGCCAAGGAACTCGGCAAACGTGCCAACCTCGACCTGCGCGGCGGACGCATCGAAGTCGACCGCAGCATGCTGGAACATATGGTTGCACCGCTCGAGCATCTGCTGCGTAACTCGCTCGCACACGGCATCGAGGCACCCGCCGAACGCAAGGCGGCGGGCAAGCCGGAGATCGGTCAGATCACACTCACCGTGCGCCAGGAAGGCAATGAAATCTCGCTTGAGCTCGCCGATGATGGCGCTGGCCTCAACTTTGAACGCATCGCCGCACGGGCGCGTGAGAATGGACTGCTGGGCGCTGACGAAGCCACCGATGAGCGCCGTCTGACCAACCTGATCTTCGTCCCCGGCTTCTCCACTGCAGGAGCATTGTCGGCGGTCTCGGGGCGCGGCGTCGGCATGGACGTGGTCAAATCCGAAACTGCGGCAGTCGGTGGCCGTATCGATGTGGGCAGCACCCCTGGCAACGGCACGGTGTTCCGCATCTACCTGCCATTGACGCTGGCCGTCACCCAGGCACTGCTGATCCGTGCCGGCGGCCGCCACTACGCCATTCCGTCCAGCATGGTCGCGCAGGTCATGGAGCTCAAGGCCGACGCCCTCGAGCAACTGCGCCGTGATGGCGGCACCGAGTGGCTGGGTCAGCACTACGCTTACCGCTACTTGCCGCGGCTGCTCGGCGACCGCAACAGCCAACCCGAAATCCAGCGCTACAACTGGGTACTGTTGCTGCGCGCCGGGGCACAGACCCTGGCACTGCATGTCGACGCCTTGCGTGGCAACCAGGAAATCATTGTCAAGAATGCGGGTCCGCAACTGACCCGCATCGTCGGCATGTCCGGCGCCACGGTGCTGGGCGACGGCGAGATCGTGCTGATCCTCAACCCCGTCGCGCTGGCCAGCCGCAGCCTCGCGGCACACGAAGTGGATACGATGGAGGCTGGCGGCGTTGCTGCATCCGCCGTCGAGGACAAGCTTGCTCATCTACCGGTCGTGATGGTGGTGGACGATTCGCTGACCGTCCGCAAGATCACCAGCCGCCTGCTCGAGCGTGAAGGTTACCGGGTGATCACGGCCAAGGACGGCGTAGACGCACTGGAAGCGCTGGTCGAAACCACGCCTGACGTGATCCTGTCCGACATCGAAATGCCGCGCATGGACGGCTTCGACCTGGTTCGCAACATCCGCGCCGACGCGCGCACACATGACATCCCGGTCATCATGATCACCTCGCGTCTGGCCGACAAGCATCGTAGCTATGCGATGGAAATCGGTGCCAACCACTATCTCGGCAAACCCTACCAGGAAGAAGAGCTGCTTGCCCTGATTGGCGGCTACACCGGGCGGACCTGACGCAGTCCGCGGTACCTCACCGAGGTATCGCGGCACATGCGGTAGCAAACAGCCACAACGCTACCGCCGCGCTCAGGCACCGCAACGACCGTCGTCGTTCACTCTTTGGTTACCCCGAAGCGATTCAGCGTTCGCTCGCGTGCCACCGCATGATCGACAATGGGGGCGGGATAATCCACACCGATCTTCAATTGCGCAGCACTCTGGTCGATACCCCCCATCTTCCATGGTGCATGAATGAACTTGTCCGGCACCCTCGCCAGTTGCGGCAGATAGCGGCGAATGAAGCGCCCGTCCGGATCGAAACGCTCGGACTGGGTCACCGGATTGAAGATGCGAAACCAGGGCTGTGCATCACAGCCGGTGGATGCCGCCCACTGCCAGCCTCCATTGTTGGCAGCCAGATCGAAATCAAGCAGGTGAGTGGCGAAGTAACGCTCGCCAAGGCGCCAGTCGATACCCAGATCCTTGGTCAGGAACGACGCCACAATCATCCTGAGCCGGTTGTGCATGAAGCCGGTCTGGTTCAGCTGCGCCATTGCCGCATCAACGATGGGATAGCCGGTCCGTCCTGCGCACCACGCCTCAAACAACGCCGGCGCATCGTCCCAACGCACTTTGTCGAACGCCGGCTTGAACGCCTGCCCGACCACACGTGGGTGGTGCCACAGGATCATATGGTAGAAATCACGCCACACCAGTTCATTGAGCCAGCTCTCCGCGCCTTCACCACCGTGCTGCCAGGCCAGCCCTGCCAGCTCTCGGATGGACACCGTGCCAAAGCGCAGGTGGGGCGATAAATAGGACACCCCCTTGAGCGCCGGAAAGTCCCGTGACCGCTTGTAGCGGTCGATCCGTCGGCGAAAATCCTCCAGCAACTGCCGGGCGCCGGACATGCCGGTCGGCATCTTCAGTTCGGCAAGATTGCTCGGCTCGAAGCCGAGTGACGCCAGGTCGGGGACAAGCGCCCCGGCGGGCTTGGGAGCCAGACGACTCGCATACTTGTCCACCGGATAGGCCAGAACATGGAATGCCTCGAGTTTCTTCATCCAGGCATTCCGGTAGGGCGTGAATACGCTGAAGGGCGTGCCCCCCTGAGTCAGTACCTCGTCACGCTCGAAGATCACCTGATCCTTGTAGTCGGCAAAGCCGATGCCCTGCTCCGCCAGCGCCTGCGCGACCCGGCTGTCACGCTCGATCGCGGCAGGCTCGTAGTCGCGATTGGCCAACACCTGATCGACACCCAACTCCCTGGCCAGCCGAGGAATCGCGTCGACCGCCCGGTCATGCAGCACGATCAGGCCACTCCCCTGACCTCCCACCCGACGCGACTGCGCGTCCAGCGCCGCATCCAGTTCGCTTGCCGCCTGCCAGATGAACTCCACCCGGCGGTCCTGCCTCGGCAATGAATCGAGGATGTCGCGGTCGAAGATGAACACACACCACACCCGTTCTGCCTGACGCAAGGCATGATGCAGCGCCGCATGATCGAAGTTGCGGAGATCACGACGGAACCAGACGAGAGCAGAGCGCATGGAGTGGAACACCAAGGTCAGAGGGACGGATTATGAGCCCTTCAACCTTACAAGGTTCCCAGCTGCTGCAGATGACCGCGCCCTTGACGCGCGTGCCCGCGCACAAGCTTCGCAGTGGGCGTAAAATGCCGCCATGGATACCGTCTCGAGCAACCTCACGCACCATTTCCTGATCGCCATGCCCAACATGGCCGATCCGCATTTCTCGCGTACGCTCACCTATATCGCCGAACACAACGACCAGGGCGCACTCGGCGTCATCGTCAACCGACCAATCGACATGACGCTGGCGACGCTGTTCGAACGTATCGAGCTGCCGCTGGAAGCCGAGGGCTTCGCCCATCAGCCGGTCTATTTCGGTGGTCCGGTACAAACCGATCGTGGTTTCGTGTTGCATCGCCCCGGTGGCGACTGGCACTCGACGCTGCAGGTCAATGCCGAGATCGGCCTCACCAGTAGCCGCGACATCCTGCAAGCCATTGGCAGCACCGGCGAACCCCACGAGGTGCTGGTCAGTCTGGGCTATGCGGGCTGGGCAGCCGGCCAGCTCGAACAGGAGCTTGCCGACAATGCCTGGCTGACCGTCCCGGCCGACATGGCGATCATCTTCGACCTGCCGCCTGAAGAGCGTCTGGTCGCCGCCATGCAGAAGCTGGGGGTCGACTTCGCCAAGCTCAGCGAGGTTGCCGGGCATGCCTGACGGTCTGGTGGCGGTGACGCCACCGACAGGTACGGATCTTCCTGCACGTGGCAGCCTGCTGGGCTTCGATTTCGGACTGGCCCGAATCGGCGTGGCCAGTGGCGAACTCGAAACCGCCCGTGCCAGCGCCCTGACCATACTGCGTGCAGAATCCAATGCCGACCGTTTTGCCGCCATCGGCCGCCTGATTGCCGAATGGCAACCGGTCGCCCTGGTAGTCGGCCTGCCGCGCCACCTGGACGGCAGCGAACATGACATGACCGCCCGCTGTCGCCGCTTCGCCAACCAGCTGCACGGCCGTTTTGGCCTGCCTGTCACGCTGATCGACGAACGCCTGTCATCGGCCGAGGCCGAGCAGCGGCTGCGCGATGCCGGCATGCGCGACTGGCGCGCGCGCAAGGACCACCTGGACGCAACGGCCGCACAACTGATCCTGCAACACTTCCTGGATACGCTCCAACATGCCAAATCTTGATGCTGAAGCACTGTGCCGGCAACTGGCCGAACAGATGCGCCCACACGTCACCCCGGCGACCGCGCTGGTGGGCATCCGTACCGGCGGGCTGTGGCTGGCTGAGCGCCTGCACACCTTGCTCGGCCTGAGCCAGCCGCTGGGTGCGATCGACGTTTCCTTCTATCGCGACGACTACGGCGCCAAGGGCCTTCATACCAAGCCGCAACGTACCGAGATCCCGTTCAGCGTCGAAGGCGCGCCAGTGATCATCGTCGATGACGTGCTCTACACTGGCCGCACCACCCGCGCCGCACTCAACGAGCTGTTCGACTTCGGACGCCCGGCCAGTGTCGAACTGGCGGTGCTGGTCGATCGCGGCGGACGCGAGCTACCCATTGCCGCGCGCTACTGCGCCCTGACCCTGACCGATCCGCTGCCACCGACGCAAAACCTGCAACTCGAACGCGACGAAGACGGCACGCTGAACCTGAGGTTGATCGATGCATAATCCCCAGCTCAACAAGCACGGCGAACTGCAGCACCTGCTGACCCTGGACGGGCTGCCGCGCAACATCATCAATGCCATTCTCGATACCGCTGCGCCATTTACCGAAGTGGCCGAGCGCGAGGTCAAGAAGCTGCCACTGCTGCGCGGCAAAAGCATCTTCAACCTCTTCTTCGAGAACTCGACACGTACCCGCACCACCTTCGAGATCGCGGCCAAGCGCCTGTCGGCCGACGTCGTCAATCTCAATGTATCGACCAGTTCGACCGCCAAGGGTGAGAGCCTGCTCGACACCGTGGACAACCTGTGCGCGATGCAGGCCGACATGTTCGTGGTACGCCACGCGGCCAGCGGCGCGCCCTTCCTGATTGCCCAGCATCTGTACAACACCGGCCGCAACGACATCCACGTGGTCAACGCAGGCGACGGACGGCACGCCCACCCCACCCAGGGCCTGCTCGACATGTACACCATCCGTCACTACAAGCGGGACTTCACCCAGCTTACCGTGGCCATCGTCGGCGATGTGCTGCATTCGCGCGTCGCGCGCTCGCAGATTGCGGCACTGACCACGCTGGGCGTACCCGAGGTTCGGGTGATCGGCCCCAAGACCTTGCTGCCGACCGCAATGGAACGCATGGGCGTGCGCGTGTTCCACGACATGCGCGAAGGCCTCAAGGATGTCGACGTGGTCATGATGTTGCGCCTGCAGAACGAACGCATGAACGGCGCCCTGCTACCCACACCGCAGGAGTTCTACAAGGTGTGGGGCCTGACCGCGGAAAAACTCGCACTGGCCAAGCCCGACGCCATCGTGATGCACCCCGGGCCCATGAATCGCGGCGTCGAGATCGACTCTGCGGTGGCCGACGGCGCACAGGCAGTGATCCTGCCCCAGGTCACCTTCGGGATCGCCGTGCGCATGGCGGTCATGAGCATGCTCGCCGGCCAGTAAGGAAACACCGATGAAGATTCGCATTGCCAACGGCCGCGTCATCGATCCGGCCAACAAGACCGACCGCATTCAGGACGTCTACATCAGCGACGGCAAGATCGCCGCGCTGGGTGACGCACCGGACGGTTTCGTCGCCCAACGCACGCTCGATGCCAGCAATCTGGTTGTCGCCCCCGGCCTGATCGACCTGGCCGCACGCCTGCGCGAGCCCGGCTTCGAATACCGTGCCACGCTCGAATCCGAAATGGATGCGGCCATGGCCGGCGGCGTCACCAGCCTCGCCATTCCGCCCGACACCGATCCGGTGCTGGACGAACCCGGCCTGGTCGAGATGCTGTGTTATCGCGCCAAAAAGCTCAACCGCGCCCATGTCTATCCGGTGGGCGCGCTGACGCTGGGCCTCAAAGGTGAACGCCTGTCGGAAATGGCCGAACTGGTCGAGGCAGGCTGCGTCGCATTCTCCCAGGCCAATGTTCCCATCGTCGACAACATGGTGTTGATGCGGGCCATGCAGTACGCCGCAACCTTCGACTTCCGTGTCTGGCTGCAGCCAATCGCGCCCTTCCTGTCGCGCGGCGGTTATGCGCACGATGGCGAGGTCGCCAGCCGGCTGGGCCTACCGGGTATTCCGGTAGCGGCCGAGACGGTGGCGCTCTACACCTATCTGCAGCTTGCCCGCATCACCGGTGCGCGGCTGCACATTACCCGCCTGTCCAGCGCCGAGGGCCTGCAGTTGATCGAACAGGCGCGGGCCGACGGCATGGACGTGAGCTGTGACGTATCGATCAACCACCTGCACCTGTGCGATATGGACATCGGCTACTTCGATGCGAACTGCCACCTGGTGCCCCCCCTGCGCAGCCAGCGCGACCGCGACGCGTTGCGCCGTGCGCTGGCCGATGGCCGCATCAACGCGCTGTGCTCGGACCATACGCCGGTTGACGACGACGGCAAGCAGACCCCGTTCAGCGAGTCGGAGCCCGGCGCCACCGGGCTGGAGCTGCTACTGCCACTGACCCTGAAATGGGCCAACGAATCCGGCCTCTCGCTGCTCGACGGCATCGCCAGGATCACGTCCGAAGCTGCACGTATCGTCGGGATCACCAAAGCCGGCCACCTGTCACCGGGTGCCCGTGCCGACGTCTGCGTGTTCGATCCTGCAGCCGATATCCGCATCGCACGCGACAGTCTGCGCAGCCAAGGCAAGAACACGCCTTTCCTGGGCTTCGAGCTGCAAGGCAAGGTCCGCTACACCCTGGTCGAGGGACAACTGATGTACGGCGACTAAGTCCAGCGTCAGTGCCGCACAGGTCGCACAGCCGGGCCGTCGTTACCGACCGCCCGGCTTTTTTGCGCGCGCGAATGTCGACAGCGGCACCCGGGGATTGTCGGGTTCACGACGCAGCACACCCTCGGGAAACGCACAGCGCTCAGGCACAGTATTCCAAAGACCAGATAAACCACTGAATATCTGATCTATTTCTCAAAACTCCACGCCGAACATCGCAGCACTCAAGCGCGACCCGCTGGCATTGGTCTTGCTGTTTCCAGAGTGGAACACTGGAGCAAGCCACCATGGCAGTCACCATCAACGACACCACCCTGCGCGACGGCGAACAGACCGCCGGCGTTGCCTTCACTGCGGAAGAAAAGCTGCGTATCGCACGTACGCTGTCGCAGGCGGGCGTCCCCGAACTCGAGATCGGCATCCCGGCGATGGGGCCTTGCGAACAGGATGTCATCCGCAGCATCGTCGGTGAGCGCCTGCAGGCCCGCACCATGGTGTGGGGGCGGCTGTGCGAGGCCGACATCGACTCCTGCATTGCGATGGGAGCAGATCTGGTCAACCTGTCGATGCCGGTATCCGACATCCAGATCGGCCACAAACTGCAACGTGACCGCGACTGGGTGCTGTCCGCGCTACGCCGCCTGATTCCGTTGGCCCGCGAGCGCGGGGCAGATGTCTGTCTGGGTGGAGAGGATGCCTCGCGCGCCGACCCGGAATTCCTTTACCGCGTCGTCGAAGTGGCACAGGCTGCCGGAGCGCGGCGCTTCCGCTTCGCCGATACCACTGGCATCCTGGAGCCCTTTGCCACCTACGAGGCCATCTCCGCGCTGCGTGCGCGCTGCGATCTGGAAATCGAAATGCACGCGCATGACGATCTTGGCCTGGCCACAGCCAATACGCTAGCCGCGGTGCGCGGCGGCGCCACCCATATCAATACCACCGTCAATGGCCTGGGCGAACGTGCGGGCAATGCCGCACTGGAGGAGTCCGTCGTGGCACTCAAGCGCCTCCACGACATTGACACCGGTGTGCACGCCACCCTGCTCAAGGGTATTTCCGACATGGTGGCACTGGCCTCGGGACGACCGGTCGCCGCCAACAAGAGCATCGTCGGCGGCTGGGTGTTCACCCACGAAGCCGGCATCCACGTGGATGGTCTGTACAAACATCCGGACACCTACCAATCGCTCGACCCTGCCGTACTGGGTCGCGAACACGCCATCGTGCTGGGCAAGCACTCTGGCACCAGTGCCATTGTCCGCGCCTACGAAAATCTTGGAATCACGCTCGAACCGGAACTCGCCCGCCTGTTGCTGAGTGGCGTGCGCGAACTGGCCGAACGCGTCAAACGCCCACCGCTGGACACCGAGCTACTGAGCCTGCATACCGCCGCTACCGGCGTCATACAACTGACTGCTGCGACTGGCGACTACCGCTGCATGGGCCATTGACGGAGGGTCACGGCACCGCCTGCAGGCGCAGACGGGCAAGTGCGTCTGGCGACATACCCACAACCCGGACACGCTTGGTCCGCGAGGTTTCGCCACTGACCAGCACCACCGCCGATTTCGCCACGCCGCAAAACTCGGCGAGGAAAGCGCACAAGGCCGCATTGGCCTTGCCATCGACCGGAGGCGCGGCCAGGCGGATCTTCATTGCCTCGCCATGCAGCCCGGCAAAACCCGTCCGCTTTGCCCCCGGCTGAATGTGCAGACTCAACACCAGGCTGCCATCCGCAGCAAGGCGCAGCCAGTCGCTCACAGCCCAGTCAGCAGCGGAACAAAACCGCCACGCATGCCACCGAGCACCATCAGCACAATCTGCAACACCAGCAGCAGCACCAGTGGCGACAGATCAACGCCGGAAATGGTCGGCACGACACGGCGGAAGGGGCGCAGGAAAGGCGCCGCAAGGCTATGAAACACCGGCGCGGCAGGCGAGTGCGGACTGACCCAGGACAGCACCGCCGACACCAGCACCACGGCGAAGATCAGGTAGATGATCATCCGCAGCAACTCGATCAGCCCCAGGCCGAGCACCCCCAGCAAGACGCCACCGGCACCGCCGCCCAACGGCACGCCCCCGAAGGCAAGCTCGACCAGCACCAGCAAGGTCTGTAACAGCCACGCCGGCAGCAGGCTGGCCATGTCCAGACCAAACACGCCCGGCACCACGCGGCGCAGAGGCCGGACGGCCCAGTCGGTGGTGGTCACCACGAACTGGCCGATCTGGTTGCGGAACGACACCCGCTGCCACTGCATGAAGAAACGCGCCAACAACATCAGCGTCAGGAAACCGACTGCGGTGCTGATGATCAGCAACAGGATCTGGGCAAGCATCGCTGATCAGTCCTTGCCCAGTTCGTCGCCAAGCTCACGACCACGTGCCGTCGCCGCGGCCACCGCCCCCACTACGATGTCATGCCAGCCCGCAGCCGCCAAGTGTGCCAGCGCCGCCGCGGTGGTCCCGCCTTTGGAGGTGACGCGCTCGCGCAGCACTGCCGGCGGCTCATCCGAAGCCGCAGCCAGGCGCGCCGCACCGAGCACGGTATCGATCGCCAGCTTGCGCGCGGTGGCGGGCTCGAAGCCCTGTGCCAGCCCTGCTGCCTCAAGCGCCTCGATGAAATGGAAAACATAGGCCGGACCGCTGCCCGACACGCCGGTGACTGCGTCCATCTTGCGCTCGTCGTCCAGCCACACGGTGCTGCCAACGGCAGCCAGCACGCGCTCGGCGAGGTCACGACCCGCGACATCCACGGTCGGATCCGCAACCAGACCGGTGATACCGGCGCCGATCAGCGCCGGGGTGTTCGGCATGCATCGCACCAGACGTGAATAGGGCCGCTCGCCGCCGAGCCAGCGCCCGAGATCGGCCAATCGCAGTCCGGCCGCGATGCTGATCACAAGCTGCGTGGCCAGCCTGCCAGCCAAGGGCTGCAGGGCACTCTTCATCTGCTGCGGCTTCACCGCCAGTACCAGCGCATCACACGCCAGTACCTGATCGTCGGGCGCCGCGCAGGCGCGAACACCAAAGCGCTGCTCGAGCCGCTCACGATTGGCCGCGTCCAGCTCCACCACCTGAATGTCACTGGCGGCAAAACCGCGCTCGACCATCCCCCCGATCAAGGCCGCGGCCATGTTGCCGCCCCCCAGAAAACTGATCTTCATCTCGTAAGCACCCGAATCCGTTGTTGAAAATGTACTGCCGCGCGCATCCGCTCAAGGGCGGGCACGCTCGCCAAAAATGGCGGTGCCGACACGCACGATGGTCGCACCTTCCGCAATGGCCAGTTCGAGGTCGTCGGACATGCCCATCGACAAGGTATCAAGCACCAGTCCCCGACCCATCAGTTCGTCTTTCAACTCGCGCAACAGGCCGAAGCGGCGGCGGAGCAGACCCGCATCCTCGCTCGGTTCAGGAATGCACATCAAACCGCGCAGGCACAGTCGCGGCAAGGCTGCCACGGCCAGTGCAAGCGGTGCGAGTTCGGCAGGCTGCACGCCACTCTTGCTGTCTTCACCACTGACGTTGACCTGGATGCACACCTGCAAGGGTGGCAGATGCGCATCGCGCTGGGCCGACAGACGCTCGGCAATCTTGAGCCGGTCGATGCCATGCACCCAGTCGAAGGAACCGGCCACCAGCCGCGTCTTGTTGCTTTGCAGGGGGCCGATGAAATGCCATTCGACGGCCAGATCGCGTAGCGCGGCGACCTTGTCCGCCCCCTCCTGCACGTAGTTCTCGCCAAATGCATGCTGCCCCGCCGCCGCCGCGGCGCGGACATCCTCTGCCGGCTTGGTCTTGCTCACCGCGAGCAGGCGCACCGACGCCGGGTCCCGCCCTGCAAGCCTCGCCGCTGCGGCAATGCGCGCGTTTACAGCTTGCAAGTTGGCGGAGATTGATGTCATATTGGTCAGGGCTCCACGGTGGGAAACGATCCGCCGAAAGTATAGCACCGGCCTTCGCCCCATCCCGGCAGGCCGCCTTTCACGCCAAACTCGCGCTGACATCATGGACATCACCGAACTGCTCGCCTTCGCGGTCAAGAACAAGGCTTCCGACCTTCACCTCTCGGCCGGGTTGCCGCCGATGATCCGGGTGCACGGCGACGTGCGCCGCATCAACCTGCCGCCAATGGAGCACAAGGACGTTCACGCCATGGTGTACGACATCATGAACGACGGCCAGCGCAAACAATACGAAGAAACCTGGGAGTGCGACTTCTCCTTCGCCATTCCCAACCTGGCGCGCTTCCGGGTCAATGCCTTCAACCAGAACCGCGGCGCTGGCGCAGTGTTCCGGACCATTCCTTCCAAGGTATTGACCCTGGAAGAACTCAACTGCCCGAAAATCTTCAAGGAAATCGCCGAACAGCCGCGCGGCATCGTGCTGGTTACCGGCCCCACCGGCTCGGGCAAGTCGACCACGCTGGCCGCCATGGTCGATTACATCAACGAGAACGAATACGGCCACATCCTTACTGTCGAGGATCCGATCGAGTTCGTTCATGAGTCCAAACGCTGCCTGATCAACCAGCGCGAAGTCCATCGCGACACCATGTCCTTCAACAACGCACTGCGTGCTTCGCTGCGTGAAGACCCGGACGTCATCCTGGTGGGCGAAATGCGCGACCTGGAAACCATCCGTCTGGCGCTGACTGCTGCGGAAACCGGCCACCTGGTGTTCGGCACGCTGCATACCTCATCGGCCGCCAAGACCATCGACCGTATCGTCGACGTGTTCCCCGCCGCCGAAAAGGATATGGTGCGCTCGATGCTGTCCGAATCGCTGCGCGCAGTGATCTCGCAAACCCTGCTCAAGACCAAGGACGGCTCCGGGCGCGTCGCCGCACACGAGATCATGATCGGCACCCCGGCCATCCGCAACCTGATCCGCGAGAACAAGATCGCGCAGATGTACTCCGCAATCCAGACCGGCCAGAATGTCGGCATGCAGACGCTCGATCAGTGTCTGGCCGACCTGGTCAGGCGTAACATCGTCTCTGCGGCAGAAGCCAAGGTCCGGGCGCAGAACAAGGACAACTTCAACGCCTGACCGGGCACGGCGCACGGCAGGCTCAGGGACAGGACAACAATAACCTCAGACGCCACATGTGCGACATGTGGCCGGGCGGGAGCGGAAAATGGAACGCGATCAGGCACTCAAGTTCATGAACGACCTGCTGCGCTTGATGCTGCAGAAGAACGGGTCCGACCTTTTCATCAATGCTGGTTTTCCGCCCGCGATCAAGATCGACGGCCGCATCGTGCCGCAGTCGAACCAGGCACTGTCGCCGGTACATACCGCCGAGCTGGCACGCGCGATCATGAACGACCGCCAGGCCGCCGAGTTCGAAGCCACCAAGGAATGCAACTTCGCCATCTCGCCGGCCGGCATCGGGCGCTTCCGCGCCAATGCCTACATCCAGCAGGGCCGGGTCGGCCTGGTACTGCGAACCATCGCGCTGAAGATCCCGACCTTCGACGAGCTCGGCCTGCCCGCCGTGCTGCGCGACATCGCCATGGCCAAACGCGGCCTGGTGATCTTCGTTGGCGGCACCGGTACCGGCAAGACGACCTCGCTCGCAGCGATGGTGGATTACCGTAACGAGCACAGCTACGGTCACATCATCACCGTCGAAGACCCGATCGAATACGTTCACCAGCACAAGAACTGCATCGTGTCCCAGCGCGAAGTCGGCATCGACACCGAGAACTGGGAGGCTGCGCTCAAGAACACGCTACGCCAGGCACCCGACGTCATCCTGATGGGTGAAATCCGCGACCGCGAAACCATGGACTATGCGATCGCCTTTGCCGAAACCGGCCACCTCTGCCTGGCCACACTGCACGCCAACAGCGCGAACCAGGCGATCGACCGAATCATCAACTTCTTCCCGGAAGATCGCCGTTCGCAATTGCTGATGGACCTGTCGCTGAACCTGCGCTCGATGATCTCGCAGCGCCTGCTACCGATGAAGGACCGCAAGGGCCGTATTCCGGCTGTCGAAATCCTGCTCAATTCTCCGCTGATCTCCGACCTGATCTTCAAGGGCGAAGTGCCGGGCATCAAGGACATCATGAAGCGCTCGCGCGAACTGGGCATGCAGACCTTCGACCAGGCCCTGTTCGACCTCTACGAGGCAGAGCTGATCACCTACGAGGACGCGCTGCGCAACGCCGACTCGGTCAACGACCTGCGTCTGCAGATCAAGCTCAACAGCAAGCATTCCGACAAGGACATGTCGGCCGGCATCAAGAACCTCGACATCGTCTGAGCACCGGCAAGACGCCGTCGTCGCGAGCGGCCATATCGCAACCGACCCGCGCAGCAGACTCATTCACCCGCGCGGAGCACCTCCCCGAAGGCGGTCGCCACTTCAGCTGGCTGTGGAATCGCGCGGCTTGTCGCGATTGCTGCCGGCAATCACCTTGTACTCGAACAGCCGGCACTCCAGCGCACCATTGAACAAGGGCGTGCGCTTGCTCGCCTTCAAGCCGATCAGCTTGGCCAGACTCATGTCACCGCTGAAGAAGTAGCAGCGCCAGCCTGCCCAGTGCTTCTTGAGTGCATCCCCCAGGCGGGGATAGAACGCGGCCAGTTCTTCCGTCTCGCCAATTCGCACGCCATAGGGGGGATTGGTGACCAACACGCCGTTCGCCGCTGGCGGCTGACGATCCAGCAGATCGGCGCGGTCCAGCGTAACGCACGCCGCCAGCCCGGCAGCGCTCAGATTCTCACGCGTGCGACGAACCTGATCGCCGACCACGTCCGAACCGAAGATCGCCAGCGGCGCAGCCGGCTTGCGGCGCGCCTCGGCCGCCTTGCGCACCGAGGCCCACGCCGCGGCATCAAAATGCTTGAACACCTCGAAGCCAAAGTGCCGTCCCAGACCAGGGGCAATATCCAGCGCCATCTGGGCGGCTTCGATCAGGAAAGTCCCACTGCCGCACATTGGGTCAATCAGCGCCTCACCCGGCTGCCAGCCGGTCAGCTTGAGAATGCCGGCCGCGATGTTCTCCTTCAACGGCGCCTGCACGGCAGCAGACTTGAAGCCGCGCTTGTAAAGTGGCTCACCCGAAGTATCGAGATACAGGGTGACCATGTCGCGTGTCAGGAAAGCCTGGATACGAACCGCCGGGTTGGCGGTATCGACATTGGGCCGGCTACCGATCACGGTACGGAAGTGATCACAGACCGCATCCTTGATGCGCAGGGTGATGAACTCCAGGCTCTTCAGCGGCGACTGCTGGGCAGTGACGAACACCCGGATACTGTCATCCGGGGTGAACCACTTGGCCCAGGTCACGCTGTAGGCCAGTTTGTAGATGTCGATCTCACCCTGATAACGCCCCCGCGCCACCCGCCACAACACCCGGGTCGCCAACCGGCTCTCCAGATTGGCGCGATAGCAGGCAGTCCAGTCACCCGTCCACATCACCCCACCATGCACCGCCTCCGCACTGGCCGCCCCCAGCCCACGAAGCTCGTCGACAAGCAGGGTTTCCAGACCGCGCGGGCAGGGGGAGAAGAAGGATTCGGCCATGAGGGCTCCACTGAAAAATCGGAATAAGCGCGGATTGTAGCTCGACCCTCTGCTCCAGCCTGCTTGACCTCACAGAATCCGGTCGAGCACATGCAGGCGTTACCCGACCGGACGCCGTCATCGCTGAGGCGTCGTCGTCGGCAGCCACAGCCACCGTCCCCGGTCCAAGGTGGGTGGAAATACCAAAAAAGAGCCCCGCCGATGCTGCTGGCGGGGACTCGAATCGCCCGGGCTCAAGTGAGGGAGGGAGGAATGACGAACCCGGACGTGGGGCAATCGACAAGGCGGGCTTACTTGCCCGCCTTGGCCTTCCAGGCCGCCGCGACGCGATCCTGGGCGGCGGACAGCTGCTCGGCGGCCAGTTTGCTGGCCTCCGCAGCCTTGGCTTTGGCTTCTTCCGCCTTGGCCTTGGCTTCTTCCGAGGGTGGGGGCAGCTTGGCCAAGGCCGAACCGCCGGCCAAGGCCAGGGTGATGGCGACAACTGCAGACTTCAACAGCGTGTTCATGTACGTGCTCCCGTCACTGAATCCTGAGGATGACCGGACTTCCCGGCCTTGACGTCGTGGTACCAGTATTCGTGGTGCTCCTTGGCCCAGGTCTCATCCACATAGCCGGTCTTCATCGACTGATAAGCGCCTTCGACGCCGATCGTACCCATGTAGATATGACCGCAGGCAAGCGCCAGCAGCACGATGGCGCCGACCGCGTGCACAATGTTGGCCAACTGCATGTCGGCACGGGTCCAGCCGAAGTTGGGGAAATCCAGCACCAACCCGGAAATCGCCACGGTCAGGCCCAGGAAGGTCACCCCCAGCCAGAACCAGGTCTTCTCGCCGAAGTTGAAGCGACTGGAAGGCACGTGGTCACCGCCCAGCAAGCCCCCTGCGCGCTTGATCCAGATCGCATCGCAGGCCTGCCACACGTTGTCGCGCAGGAAGGCGAGGATCATCAACACGATGAAACCGGCAAACACCGGTCCCACGTAGTTGTGGATCAGCTTGCCCACGGTCAGCAACCCGGCCAGGAAAGCCGGACCGAAGATCGGTGCCAGCACATGCTTGCCAAACAGGATGGCAAGGCCGGTCACCGCCAGCAGCAGGAAGGTGATCGCCGTCCCCCAGTGCACGAAGCGCTCGAAGCCGGAAAAGCGCTTCATCTTGCGCCCGGTCGGCTTGTCGTGCAGCTTCATCGTGCCCTTGACCAGCCAGAACAGCAGGATGGCCGCCGGCACCACGATCAGCAGCACACCGCCGTACTGGGTGATCGGCCCATTGCGCCACTGCCGCCAGGTGTTGCCCTCGCTCTGGATCAACACACCGGCTTCTGGTCCGCGCGTCACCGTGAAATGCTCCTGGCCGGAACGCACCTCGCGCCACACCGGCGCATTGTTGAGCGGCTGCGACTGCTGGCGCGCGGCCTGCTCCGCCGCAGCATCAGCCGCCGCATGCACCGGCGCAAACGCCGCCAGCACTGCCGTCATCCAGCACAGCAATGCCAGCCGCAGCGCGCTGCCGCGCCGCATGAAGAATGTCTTCATGGCAAGCCTCCTCACTGGATGCGGTTGTATTCGTGCTGGTTGCGGGCACGGTTCTTCACCGCCTTCTCCCAGGCCGCCTTGTCACCCTTGAAGGTCGGGTTGTCCCAGGGCTGGGCATCCGCCTTGCCCTGGTACTTGCCTTGTTCGTAGGTGGTGACCTGCGGCACCTCACCGCAAGCCGACAGGCCAATGCTGCCCGCCACGAGCACCAGAACGGAGATCAGGGATTTCGCCTTCATTTCTGCCCCTCCCGCTCGCGCTTCTGCTCGCGCTGCTGATCACCACTGCCGTAAGCGGTCATCCAGCCCCAGGCCTCCAGGCCCTTGCCACGGCGCAGCACGCGGTCGCGGAAGATGTCGGACACGGTGGACGAATCGCCTGCCAGCAGGGCCTTGGTCGAACACATTTCGGCACAGGCGGGGAGCTTGCCTTCCGCGATGCGGTTCGAGCCGTACTTCTCGTACTCGGCCTTGGAGCCGGTTTCCTCCGGACCACCGGCGCAGAAGGTGCACTTGTCCATCTTGCCGCGATCACCGAAAGCAGCAGGGCCATTGGGGAACTGCGGCGCGCCGAACGGACAGGCAAAGAAGCAGTAGCCGCAGCCGATGCACAGGTCCTTGTCGTGCAACACCACGCCTTCTTCGGTCTTGTAGAAGCAGTTGGTCGGACACACCGCCATGCAGGGCGCGTCCGAACAGTGCATGCACGCCACCGAGATCGAGCGCTCGCCCGGCACACCGTCGTTCATGGTGACGACACGGCGGCGGTTCACCCCCCAGGGCACTTCGTTTTCGTTCTTGCAGGCGGTGACGCAGCCGTTGCACTCGATGCAGCGCTCGGCGTCACACAGGAATTTCATGCGTCCCATATTTTTCTCCTTCCCCTCAAGCCTTCATCACACGGCACAGGGTCGTCTTGGTTTCCTGCATCATCGTCACCGGGTCATAGCCATAGGTGGTTGCAGTGTTGATCGCTTCACCGCGCACGATCGGCGCCGCACCGTCGGGGTAATACTTGAGCATGTCCTCGCCCTGCCACCAGCCCGAGAAGTGGAACGGCAGGAACACCGTGCCCGGACCGACGCGTGGCGTCACCTGGGCGCGTACCTTGAGGCGGGCCTTGGTCGGCGACTCGACCCACATGTAGTCGCCATTGCGAATGCCCTGATCGTTGGCGTCCTTCGGGTTCACCTCGCAGAACATCTCCTGCTGCAATTCGGCCAGCCAGGGGTTGGAGCGGGTTTCCTCGCCCCCCCCTTCGTACTCGACGAGACGGCCAGAAGTCATCACCAGCGGGTACTCGCGGGAGATGTCCTTGACCTTGGTCTGCAGCGACTTGTACAGCGTGGGCAGACGCCAGAACGCCATCTTGTCGTCATGCGTCGGGTACTTCTCGACCAGATCGGGGCGCGGCGAATAGATCGGCTCACGGTGCAGCGGCACCGGATCCGGGAAGTTCCACACCAATGCACGCGCCTTGGCGTTGCCGAAGGGGTGGCAGCCATGGTTCTTCATCGCCACGCGGATGATGCCGCCGGAGGGGTCGGTCTTCCAGTTCTTGCCCTCTGCCGCGACCTTTTCAGCCTCGGTCAGTTCGTCCCACCAGCCCAGCTTCTTCAGCAGCACATGGTCGAACTCGGGGTAGCCCATCTGCAGGTCGGCACCCTTCGAGGCCGAACCGTCTTCCGCCAGCAAGGATTCGCCGTTGCGCTCGACGCCAAAGTTGGCGCGGAAGTTGCCGCCGCCATCCATGACGTGCTTGGAGGTGTCATACAGATTGGGCGTGCCGGGGTGCTTCATTTCCGGTGTGCCGAAGCACGGCCACGGCAGGCCGAAGTATTCACCGTCGCAAGGGCCACCCACTGCCTTCAGCGTCTTGACGTCGAAGGTGTGCATGTTCTTCATGTGCAGCTTGAGCCGCTCGGGCGACTGGCCGGTGTAGCCGATCGTCCAGGTACCGCGGTTGATCTCGCGCAGGATGTCCTCGATATTGGGCTCATCCCAGCCTTGCGCGTCCTTCTCCAGCTTGATGTTCTTCACCAGCTCGTCGGCAAAACCGAACTTCTTGGCAAAGGCGTACATGATGGTGTGGTCGGGCTTGGATTCGAACAGCGGCTCGATGACCTTCTCGCGCCACTGGATGGAGCGGTTGGAGGCCGTGCACGAACCGTAGGTTTCGAACTGGGTGGAGGCGGGCAGCAGATAGACGCCGTCCTTGCGCACCATCGCCGCCATCGCTGCGGTGGCCGACGGATAAGGGTCGATCACCACCAGGGTGTCGAGCTTCATCATCGCCTCGACCATCTCGGCGCCACGGGTCTGCGAATTGGGTGCATGGCCCCAGTAAACCACCGCGCGCAGGTTCGAATCCTGGTCGATCAGCTCATTGTTCTCCAGCACCCCGTCGATCCAGCGCGACACGGTGATGCCGGACTTTTCCATCATCGCCTGCGAGACATAGCGCCCCTTGATCCACTCGTAGTCCACCCCCCATACGCTGGCCCAGTGCTTCCATGAACCGGCCGCCAGCCCGTAGTAGCCCGGCAGCGAATCCGGGTTGGGGCCGACATCGGTCGCGCCCTGCACGTTGTCGTGGCCACGGAAGATGTTGGTGCCACCGCCGGACACACCGACGTTGCCCAGCACCAGTTGCAGGATGCACATCGCACGCACGTTGGCGTTGCCGACCGTGTGCTGGGTCTGCCCCATGCACCAAACCACGGTGGACGGGCGGTTCTTGGCCAGGATCTCGGCGGTCTTGAACACCTGCTCCTCCGGAATGCCGGTCACTTCGGTGACCTTGTCCGGCGTCCATTTCATGACCTCTTCCTTGACCTTGTCCAGGCCATAGACGCGCGCCTGAATGTAGGCCTTGTCTTCCCAGCCGTTCTGGAAGATGTGGTACAGCATGCCCCAGATGAAGGGAATATCGGTACCCGAGCGGATGCGCACGTAGTAGTCGCCCTTGGCAGCAGTGCGGGTGAAACGCGGATCGACGACCACGACCTTGCAGCCATTCTCCTTGGCATGCAGCAGATGCAGCATCGACACCGGGTGCGCTTCGGCCGCATTGGAGCCGATGTACAGCGCTGCCTTGGCATTCTGCATGTCGTTGTAGGAGTTGGTCATCGCGCCATACCCCCAGGTGTTGGCCACCCCGGCCACCGTGGTGGAGTGGCAGATACGTGCCTGGTGATCGCAGTTGTTGGTGCCCCAGAAGGACACGAACTTGCGCAGCAGATAGGCCTGCTCGTTGTTGTGCTTGGACGAACCGATCCAGTAAGTGGCGTCAGGGCCGCTCTCTTCGCGGATCTTCAGCAGGCGATCACCCACCTCGTTGAGCGCCTGCTCCCACGAGATCTTCTGGTACTTGCCGTCCACCAGCTTCATCGGATACTTCAAGCGGTGCTCGCCGTGACCATGCTCGCGCAGCGCAGCCCCCTTGGCACAGTGGGCGCCGAGGTTGATCGGCGAATCGAACACGGCCTCCTGGCGCACCCACACCCCGTTCTTGACCACCGCGTCGGCAGCACAGCCGACCGAGCAATGGGTACAGATGGTGCGGCGCACTTCCTCGTTGCCACTGCCGGTGCGCTTTTCCGCCGTGTTTGCGGCCTCGGCACTGCCAATCAGGTTGTAAGGCAGTTGGGTGGCAATCGCCCCGGCACCAACGCCCAGACCCGAACGCTTCAGGAAGGCCCGACGGTCCATGGTCTGCCCGACGATACGGGCGGCGGCATTGCGCAGGCGCCGGCCGGCACCGGCAGCAACGGCGGCTTTCTTGGTCAACATCGTTCGCTCTCCCGTCAGATACGCGCTGTGCGGTAGTAGTTGCGCATGTGCTCGGTCACCCCGGCACGCTCGCCCGTCGCTGCCGCCTTGGCCGCTTCCTGCACAGCCGGCACAGCCGAACCCGTGCTCACTGCAGCCACCGCGGCGGCACCCGCAGCACCACCCGCCCCCAGCGACAGCAGGAAATTCCGCCGCGACAGCTTGGTCTTGTTCTCACTCATCCTCGCTCTCCCCAACCAATCAGAAGGAATCCGCACCCCAGCAAGGGCACGGTCACACCATGTCGAACGCCTGACGTTCGATATCGAAAAAGGCCTGCAGCAAACCACCGGCCCGAATGTAGAAATCAGCCTCCGGCGCCGCGGCGATCGCCGCGGCCAGATCGCCATACCAACGCGCCAGATGACGATGGAAGAAGCCGCGCTGGCGCGCCAGCCCTGCCTCATCCGGCGCAGTCAGCACCAGATGACGCATCACCTCCGCGAGCGCGGCGAGATGATCCTCGGTTTCGGCCACACCCTGACGCCGGCCCAGGCCAAGCTCGGCCAGCTCATCGCGCAGCTCGGCCAGCGGCTCTTCCTGCAGGAAACCGGTCAGGTACCAGGAGCCGTTGAGCATGACCTTGGGCTTGCCCACGCTGATGAACAAGGCGGCGTACTCGTCCGCCACCGCAGCGGCGCTGTGTGACGCCGCGGCCGCACCGAGGGCGCGCCAGGCCTCGGCAAAAACGCCCTGCCCCTGGCCCAGCACGCTGGAGCTTGCCACCAGGGCCTGCAACAGCGCCTCGTCCGGCGCGGCATAGAACAAGCGCGCCAGCAACGCATAGTGGTCGGCACGGGCACGGTCCTCTTCGGACCAGCTCGGTACAGGCTGCAGGGAAATGTCAGTCTTCATCGGTGCGTTCATTCGGTCATGTCCCAGGCCTTGACGCTGTTCTCGTTCTTCATCAGGTCGATCACCCGGCAATCACCGCACATGCGCAGACGCGCCAGCTGCTCGGTCGAGCCAAACATCGAATGACCGCTCAGCCGGGCGATCATGGCCTCGATCATCGGCGACGCCCCCATCGGCTTGCCGCAACTGGTACAGCAGAAGGTTTCGGCCTCGCGCAGCTTGCGTGCACGGCGCGCCTCGTCGCTCAGCAGCAGACGCGGCTCGAGCGTCAGGGCCGACTCCGGACAGGACGCCACGCACAAGCCACATTGCAGACAGTTGCGCTCGATGAAGTCGAGCCGGTAGGAATCGTTGGAGGCGCGCAAGGCGCCAGCCGGACAGGCGCCGGTACAGGCCATGCACAAGGTACAGGCATCGCTGGCCAGCACTTGGCCAAAGGGCGCGCCCGGTTTCAGCGCAACCACTGCCGGCACACCCGCGGCGGTCTGCGCAGCGGGCGCCTCGGCAATCAGGTGCTGCAGTGCCAGCTCCAGCGTCTCACGCTTCTTCGGCAGCAGACGGAAGCTGGCCGGGCGGGCCACGCCACGCGCAAGCGGCGCGTTCCACAACGCACGCTCCAGTTGCGGCCAGGCATCGGCATCCGCAGCATCGACGATGCTTACTGCATCGCCATACCCCAGTGCGGACAACACGGCATTGGCGTGCCCGGCCTGGGCCCGCAAGGGTGCCAGGTCGTGCGATCCGGCGCCCAGCACGGCCACCTGACAGGCGCCCAGCGCGAGCGTACCCAGCATCATGTCCAGACCGATCGCATCCGCACTCCACACCTCGACCGGGATGACCCGTGCCGGCAGGCCCCGACCCCGCCGCGCCAGGCGTTCGATCACCTTGGCGCCAGCCTCGGCAGCATGGAACAGTACCCAGGCGTCAGTGCCGCCCGCACGGCGATACTCTGACAGCAGGGTTTTCACCTCATTGCCAAGGTCCGTCGCCCGCGGGTACTGAAAAGACAGGGCGCCTGAAGGACACACCGTGCTGCAGGTCCCACAGCCCTTGCATAGATAAGGATCGACCACCACCTGGTCGCCGGCCGGGCGAATCGCCTCAGTCGCACAGACCTCGATGCAGTTGCTGCAACCGGTCTTGCGCGACCGGCTGTGAGCACACAGGCTTGCCTCGTACGCCACATAGCGCGGCTTGTCGAACTCGCCGACAAACTCACCCAGCCCCTGCACCGCCATTGCCTGGTCGAAAGGATCGCGCCCCGGTGCGGCATAACCATCCGGCAACTCGACGCGCTTGATCAGGGGCTCGACCGACAGATCCAGCACCAGATCGAAAGTCTCCTTGCGTGCCACGTCAACGCGCGCAAAGTCGATGGCGCCGACGCTGCCACACGCGCTGACACAGCTGCGGTGCTCAGCGCATTTTTGCGTATCCACCTGCAGATCGAAGCCGATTGCCCCTTCCGGACAGGCCTTGACGCAGGCATTGCAGCGTACACACAGTTCGAGATCGATCGGATTCTGCTGCTGCCAGCTCAGCTCGAAAGCGCCCAGATGCCCTTTCAAGCCGACCGGCTTGCCCGACCACACTGGATAATCGTTATCCGCCGGCAACTCGACATCGCCGGCGCGCTCGGTGATCAGCACCGAGACGTCAAAGCCGCTGGCAAGGCGCTCCGCCCAACCCAGCGCAACCCCGGCCTCGCCAATGATCACCAGATGCCGCCCCGCCGAAATCTGCACTGCAGGCACCGGCTCGACTTCCGGCAAGGCGGTGGCCGCTGCGATCAGGGCGGCCATCTTCGGCGTCGCCTGGGCACCTTCGGCCGACCAGCCTGCGTTCTCACGCAGATTGAAGAACTGGATGCGCTGGCTTGCATTCACGGAGTCGGCCAGTTCAGAGAACAGCGCCGACTCCTGCGTACAGGAGACCGCCACCGTACCACCGCCCCCCAGCGCCGCCTCCAGCACAGGCAGCTCCTGCCGGCAAAGGGCGTGATGAACCGTCAGCTCGCCATCGGCGAGCAGACTGCCCAGCCGCTCACCGTCAAGCGGCTGTGTGCGATTGCAATCGCAAAGTCGTATCTGTTTGCTGCTGTTGCGCATGGGCCCGCATCCTTGGAGGTGACAACAAGGAGCAGATTTCAGACCAGGAGAGGCGAGGAAGAAAGACGGATAAAGTCCGCAGAAATCCTATGAAAAAAAGAACATCCGTCATCAACGAGACAAAATGTCCCAAAAAGGACAGTTTGTCCCATCCTATGCAAATGCTGCGTCGCAGCAGCACAAAACACCAAAGCTCAGACCGACTACGACATCTGATACAGATGCTCGGCCACCGTCTCCACGACGTGACCATACCCTCACACGAGCGACCTAGCTCGATACCTGACTCAACTTACTCGTCTGCACATCCCTACGTTAGTCATACAACAAACGGAGTCGCTCTACCCGCAAGCATTAAAACACCACTTGGAGCAGGACGCATAAATATCCTATTCACATTATTCATTGATAAATGCATAATCAGCTCTTCATTTGAAGCGGAGAAGGCGATGCAAGCAAGGCGATACTCGGTTTTGGCAATGTGTTCGGTCATGGCTTTGGCCGGCTGCAAGACAAGCGGCACAGATCTCGGTGGCATGTTGGACGCTGGCGCTTCACTGATGACCGCAGCCACCCTGTCCGACGGAGACGTCAAAACACTTGGTGATCAAACCATTGCACATCATGACAAAAAAAACCGTGTTGCAAGCGCAGGCAGCCATCACGCGAAACGACTGGCGGGTCTCACCGCGGGGTGGAAGGAAGTGGAAGGACGAAGCCTGGAATACAAGGTTTACATTTCACCCGAGGTTAACGCTTTTGCAGTGCCAAACGGATCGATCCGCTTCTACAGTGGTTTGCTCGACAGCATGACGGATGACGAAGTTCGATACGTCATCGCACACGAAATTGGCCACGTCGTCTTGGGACACTCCAAGAAGGCGCTCCAAGTAGAATATGCAACGCTTGCGGCACGGCAGGCCGGTGCGGCTAGTGGTAACACCGCGGTATCTGCCATGTCCTCCTCAAGTATCGGCGAACTTGGTCAGGCCCTGATTGGGGCACAATTTTCGCAGTCACAAGAAAACGAAGCTGACGACTTCGCCGTCGATCTCCTGAAAAAGACAGGCAAACCAACGGGTGGGGCTGTAACCGCACTGCGTAAGCTCGAGAAGCTACACGGCAATCAACGCAGCATGTTCTCGAGCCATCCAGCACCTGGTGATCGCGCAAAACGTCTTGAAGCGCGAATTGCATCCAAATAGGGACAGAGTCGGTCGGTAAGCTCTTTTTGCGGCAAGATAAGTGATGGCTAAAACTATCGAGACCGCGCCGCAGACTCCGCATTGGCTATCCGTTCCGCTCCCAACACATGAGGATTGGGCCTCGAAACGGGAACTACGCTAGCGGAGGCTGCAGCCCCCCCTGAGAGGGCAACGTTTCCTCGAGCTCAGTTTCCGGAGCCTCAAGCGGTTCTTCCTGCGTGGCCCCGCCCAGACCTGCTGCAGCGCTCTCCTGTTCAGACTTCTGTCCGTTAACTCCGTCTTCGGTCTGCGTAGGAACGTCATCCTCACGTCCTGCCAGCCATTCGCTGGCCGAGCGCAGCTTGGCCAGCATTTCCGGCGGAATCGGCTCGGACACCGAATAGTCGTCGATATAGATGTCGAGCCCGTCCATGACATTGAAATGCGGGTCATTGAAGAGCTTCTTCAGGGCCTGACGCCGTACGGCCTCACCCACCTCCTCCTTGAGAAAAGCGGTGAAGTCGGACTCCAGGGTCAGCTTGGCAGGATCAGGCAGGTCAACTGGCGCTACCGCCTCGGCATTCGTCACTGGCAACGAAGAGGGAACCGCGGTAACCCCGGCAAGCGCCTCGTCCAGCGGCGTATCGGCCGGTGCTGCCTGAGACAGCTTGCGCTGCGACCAGCGCGACAGGAAACGTCCGGCACTCATGTGCGCTCCCGGCTCTGTGCAAGCGGGTCGTTGCGACGCACCTTCTTGCGTGGTGCCGGCTTGTAGTGGGTATTGACGAAATCCCCCACCCAGTCGGCCATCTCCCGCGACATCGGAATACCATCCACCTGCTCGCCAGAATCGAGCCAGCGCGCCGCCTCGCCATAGCTTGCGGACACGGCCTTCGGCTCTGCCAGCGCCCCTTCCTTGCGCCACATGACAAAGACTTTGGGCAGGGGCGAACTCATGTTCAGGAAATAGTTGTCAGCTTCGTCGCGAAACAGCTCGATACGGAAACCGGCAAACAGCCACTGGTCGCGATCAGCCTCGGCCAGGATATGGCGCGGTGGCTCGCCGGCCTCGCCCTCCGCACTGCCACCGGCAAACGCCGGCACAACCCCCACCGCCTCCCAGGCCTCGTCAACCCAGCGGTTCTGCAGTTTGCGACGCTCCATGATGACAGCGATGGGAAAGTGGTTCATGGTCGAAAAGTCCTGACAGACAAAGTGAAACCTGGCGAAGGTTGACTAGCATACGGCAGGCCGCCACGCTCGGTAAGTCTGACCGCTCCCCGCGGTCAGCGGCAAGCCGACGCCAGACCGCTACAATCGACACATGAACAAACCCCGTCTGAACATCATTGGCCCGGGCCGTCTGGGACGGAGCATCGGCCGACTCTTGCACATGGCCGGTCAGATCGAAGTCGGCGCCCTGATCGGTCGCCACCCTGCCAGCACCGCAGCTGCGCACGACTTCATCGGTGCCGGCACAGTGTGCACCCTCGACGCGGCACCCGCGGCCGATTACTGGCTGATCGCCACGCCCGACGACGCGATTGCAGCGGCCGCGGCCAATCTTGGGCAGAGCGGTCGCTTGCGCAGCGGCGACACCGTTCTGCATTGCAGCGGTGCGCTGGCGTCCGGGGTCATGGCACCACTGCGTTCCTTGGGCGTGCGCATCGCGAGCGTGCATCCGCTCAAATCCTTCGCCGACCCGGCCACTGCGGTAACGGACTTCACCGCTACCTTCTGCGCCTGCGAAGGTGACGCCCTCGCCGTCGATGAGCTGATACCGATGTTCGAGGCCATCGGCGGACGCTGTTCCCGCATTGCTGCGGAACACAAGCTGCTGTACCACGCAGCAGCGGTACTGGCGTGCAACCATCTCGTCGCGCTCATGGACGGCGCCTTGCGCTGCCTGGAAAATGCCGGCATCGCCCGCGAACCCGCCTGGCACGCGCTGCAACCTCTGATCGCCGGCACCCTGACGAACATCGATCGCAAGGGCACGCAACAGGCGCTGACCGGGCCCGTCGCACGGGGCGACCTCGCCACCTTGCGCGCCGAGATCGACGCCACCCACGCGCTGGACCCCGACATCGGCGCGGCTTACCGCAGCCTTTCCCTGCTCGCGCTTCAGCTCGCCCCGCCTGGCCTCGCGCTGACGCGAGAGGACCTGAACAGCACGAACTTACCGCTACAATCCCCGCTTCCCACCGCCGACCTGCCCCATCAACCATGACCCAACGTCCGCAGCTCAGCCATGCCAGCCGCCCGCTCACCGTCACCATTCCCGCCGTCAATGAGCGCGGCGAGGTGATCCCAACCGCCATCGCGGGCGAGCATCCGCTGACGCTCTATGTCGACAAGCGCGAGATCGTCACGCTGATGACCCTGGGTGCCGCACCAGAAGCACTGACCATCGGCTGGTTGCGCAACCAGCGCCTGGTCACTCGCCTGGACGAGATTGCCTCGGTTCAGGTGGACTGGGAGGTGGAAGCGGTATCGGTCACCACCCGCGGGGGGCTGCAGGATGCCGACCAGCGCCTGGGCAGTCGCACCGTCACCACCGGCTGTGGCCAGGGCACGGTGTTTGGAGGGTTGATGGACGAGATCGACGACATCCGCCTGCCCGCGCAACGCCAGCTGTCGCAATCCACGCTGTATGCGCTGATGGACGCGGTCCGCCACCATGAATCCATCTACAAGCAGGCCGGTGCGGTGCATGGCTGCGCCCTGGCCCGTGCAACGCCCGATGGCGCTTGCGAGGTGCTGATGTTCTTCGAGGACGTCGGTCGCCATAATGCAGTGGATGCCATCGCCGGCCAGATGTGGCTGGACGGGCTCGACGGTGCCGACAAGATCTTCTACACCACCGGCCGGCTGACCTCCGAGATGGTGATCAAGACGGCACAGATGGGCATCCCCTTTCTGGTGTCACGCTCTGGTTTGACGAAGATGGGCTGGGACATTGCCCGTCGCCTGGGGCTGACCATGATTGGACGCGCTCAGGGCAAGCACTACCTGTTGTTTTCCGGCGAGGAGTACTTCACCCGATGAACACCGACAAAATCACCGGCGTGTTGCTGGCGGGCGGCCAGGGCAGCCGCATGGGCGGCGTGGACAAGGGACTGGTCGAACTCGCCGGCCAACCCATGGCCGCGCATGTACTCGAGCGTCTGGGCCCTCAGGTGGACGAGCTGATCATCAATGCCAACCAGAATGCCGAGGCCTATGCGGCCTTCGGCCATCCGGTCTTCGGCGATGACATTCCCGGCTACGCCGGCCCGCTTGCCGGTCTGCATGCCGCGCTGGTGCGCGCCAGCCACCCCCTGGTGGTGACCGCGCCATGCGACTCGCCCTTTCTGCCCAGCGATCTGGTCGAGCGCCTGCATCAGGCGCTGCGTGCGCAAAATGCCGATCTGGCGGTGGCAAAGACCTTCGACCAGGCCCACCCGGTGTTCTGTCTGTGCCGCAGCCAACTGGCCAGTCACCTGCACGACTTTCTTTCCAGCGGCGGGCGCCGGATCGACCGCTGGTACGGCAGCCTGAACGTCGTCGAGGTAGCCTTCGATGACGAAGAGGCCGCGTTCCGTAACATCAACACTCGCGAAGAGCTCGTTGCTGCAGCAGATGGCTTACCGGCTGACCGTGGCTGATCTTGCCCCTATGCAGGTGACGGATGACGGCAGCCCCAACCTTACCGCCCGCCAGGCTGCGGCCTATCTGCACCTGAACGAGAAGAAGCTTTACGAACTGGCCAACGCGCACGAGATTCCCGCCGCCCGAGTCGGCGGCAAATGGTTGTTTCCACGTGCCCTGCTCGACGACTGGCTGCGCGAGCAGGCCCATGGCGGCGTGCTGACCGATCGCCTGCTGATTACCGGCAGTGACGATCCACTGCTGAGTGCCACAGTCAGTGCGCTGGCGCCACAACTCGGTGCCGACGCCTATGTCGCTTACAGCCCGACCGGCACGCTGCCCGGGCTGGCCTTGCTGGCCGCGCGCAAGGCCAATGTCTGCGCCATCCACTGGGGCGGGGTCGACACCAGTTCAACCCAGCACGCCATGCTGCTGAGACGCTTCGCCGCCCACCCTGGCTGGGCGCGGATCCGGCTGGCACACCGCGAGCAGGGCGTCATGCTGCGCCGCGGACTCGATGTCGACGCGATCGAGACGCTGGCGGCTTTCGACTACCGTTGGGCAATGCGCAGCGCCGGCACGGGCTCACGCCATTTCCTGGAGTCCGCCCTGGCCAGCCGCGGCTTTGATGTCGGTGACTGCACGATCGTTGCCGAAGCGCATGGCGAACGCGAAGCGGCCGGGCTGCTCGCGAGGGAGGAGGCCGACTGTGCCCCGGGAACCCGGGCAGCCGCCAGCGAATTCGGTCTGGGCTTCATCGCGCTCGGCTGGGAAGCCTTCGAACTGGCGATGCCGCGCGACATCGTGTTCCGCAAGCTGTTCCAGCAATTGCTGCAGGCTTACCGCGCCTGCACCCCGCTTGCCGACCGGCTGGGTGGCTACGATCTGGGCCCGCTGGGGCAGATCGCCAGCAGCGATTGACCCTGACAGATGGGACCAACCCACGACTGAGGCAAGCAGGCGCTAACGCCCCCCTGCGATCAATCAACCTGCTGTCGCGACAAGCCGGGATTCGCCCGGAGGCATGATGGAAAAATAACCAAGAATGAAGTCGGCAACCTGTGCCGGATCATTGATGTCGAGCTGTGGCAACTGCGTATCCAGCGGAGCATCGGTGGCCACCGCCACAATGTTGGCGTCGTCGGGGAAAAACGCCGGCTCGGTCACCACGGTGCGACGAACCTCGATCTTGGGAATGGCTGCGCGCTTGAAGCCCTCGACCAGCACCAGGTCACAATCCGTGAGCTTGGCCAGCAAGGCCTCGAGCGGCATTTCGTCATCGCCGCGCAACTCGTGCATCAACGACCAGCGCAGCCCGGAGCTGATCAACACCTCGCGGCAACCCGCGTGACGGTGACGCCACGAGTCCTTGCCCTGGTGGTCGATATCGAAGGTGTGATGGGCGTGCTTGACCAGCGACACCGCCAGTCCGCGCGCTGCCAGCAGGCTGATGACCTGCTCGACCAGCGTCGTCTTGCCACTGCCGGACCAACCGGCGAATCCGATGACTTTCATTCTGCTCTGTAATCCTGGCCGCCGCCATTACGCGCCGGCTCGATGCCTTCCTTACGATACTCCGGCTCACTCAACACCCAGACGGTAAACGCCGCGCCCGCACCCGGCGTGCTCTCGACGGTGATCCGCCCACCGTAACGTTCGAGCAGCGAATAGCTGATCGACAATCCCAGGCCGGTGCCCTGCGTCTTCTTGGTGGTGAAGAAAGGATCGAATATACGCGCCAAATCGTCGGCGCGGATACCCTGCCCGGTGTCCTGCACCACAATACGGACACCACGCGCGGCATTATGCTCGTTCCAGTCCTCGGTGCGCAGCGTCAGCACCCCCCCTTCAGGCATGGCCTGAACCGCGTTGACGATCAGGTTGATCAGCACCTGCTGCAGTTCTTGCGCGTTGATCTCGACCCGGCGACGGGTCTCGAGCCATTGCTCGACCCGGACGCTGCGCTTGGACAGATGGTGCCGCGTCAGCACCAGACAGTCGGCCAGCACCGTATTGACATCCACCTGTTCGACGTAACCGGCAAACTCGCCCGGACGGGCAAACTGCAACAGCTTGGTCACGATCAGGCGGATCCGGTTGACCTGCTCGTCAATCAAGCGGATTTCCCCAATGACGGTCTGCGCATGTGGCCCGAGCTCCTCGCGCAACAGGTCGAGGTTGCCCTGGATCACTGCGGTCGGGTTGCTGATCTCGTGGGCGACGCCAGCCGTCAGCTCACCGATTGCAGCGAGCTTCTCGCTCATCACCAGTTGCCGCTGCGCCGCACGCAACTCGGCATTGGCCGTGGCCAGATCGCGCGTGCGCTCCTCCACCTTCCGATCAAGTGAGGCTGCCAGTTGCTCGAGCTGCGTCCGCTTGAGCGCCAACACATCGAGCAGATGATCGAACTCGTGCGCGAGCGACCCGAGCTCGTCACGACTGTCGACTGCACCGACCCTGGCCTCGCCATCGCCACCATCGATACGGCCGATCACCCCATGCATGCGCTCGATCGGCCGGAAGATGCTGCGCGCCCAATGCAGCGACCAGATCGCACCCACCACACTGATTACCAGAAAGAGGCAGAAGATGACGAGCAAGGCAACCGTCTTCGCCTCTCGAAACGGCGCTTCGAGAAATCCGACGTAGAGCATGCCTACGCGCTCGCCCCGGCTGTCGACGATGGGCTCGTAGCCGGACACATACCAGTCATTGACCACGAAAGCCGTTTCCAGCCAGGTCCGGCCACCCACCAGCACGTGGTCACGCACCTCGACCGAAGCACGGGTACCGAGCGCACGCTCACCCTCAAACAGGCGGACATTGGTGGCAATGCGGGTGTCACCAAGAAACAGCGTCGCGGTGCCCTTGCTGCCGAGCGGCAATGAATCATCGCGATAGACGATGGCATTGATGGTATCGACAAATCCAAGGTTGCCATTGAGCAGTACCCCCGCCTCGACCACCGCAACCAGATTGCCCGCCGCGTCATACACCGGCGCCGCCGCATGAATGACCATGCCGCGCTCCTCGTGGCTACGTGGATCAGGCGCTGCACGGGCGGTGGGCACCAGCGCCAGCCGGGCGCGTTCGCGCAATGCAGGAGAGATGTCCTCCAGCGCCTGTGCATCGAAGATCTCGACCAGACTGCGCTCGCTCGCCGCATTGAGGATGGCTCTTGACACCACCGGCCAGTGTGACCGACCACTGCCGCGTGCCAGGCCGCCAGACGAATTCAGCACACGTCCATTCACATCCAGCAGATTGACGAAATCCACGTCGAACTCGCCACGCGCTGCCAGCAGAAAATCGGCCAGGCGCCCCTCGCTCATCGCAACGGTCAGGCGACTCGATGCAGCCAGGCGGTCGGCGCGGTTTCCAACACCCTCGATCACCCGGTCAAAATACTCGTTGGCGGTTACCAGATCGCTGCCAACCTTGAACACCAGCAGCTTGTGGTAGTAAGTGTGGCTCCAGTACCAGGTCAGGCCCATGATGATCGGGAACCCCAGCGCCAGCGGCGCCAGCACCAGAAACAGCAGCTTTGCGCGGACCGAACCACGAAAATAGTCAATCAAGGACAACAGCCGGACAGCGCGCACAGTAAGGCGCTCAGACCACAGCCGCCGACCGCACGTCGTCGCCCCAGTCGGCGAACTTGCGGTCCAGCGTCTTGCGCGACACGCCCAGACGCCGTGCTGCCTCGGTCTTGCTGCCCTTGCAGTCCTCCACCACACGCAGGATGTGCCGCTTCTCGACCTCCTCCAGGGTCAGGGTCAGGTCCACCCCGCCACCGAGCACCGAGCAGGCCTCAACCGGCAACATTTCGGTCGGGAATGCCCCCAGGATCAGCGAACGCTCGACAAAGTTGCGCAGCTCCCGCACGTTGCCTGGCCAGCCATAGGCTGTCAGGCAATTGATCAGCGCATGCGACAGCGGCAGCGGCGCCACCCCGAGCTGCACCGACAGCATGTCCATGAAATGGCGCATCAGGTCGGGAATGTCCTCAGCGCGTTCACGCAAGGGTGGAATGCGGATATCCACCACGGCGAGACGGAAGTACAGGTCCTGGCGGAAACGTCCTGCAGCCACCTCGGCCGCCAGGTCGCGATTCGATGCGGCAATGATGCGGACGTCGACCGGAATCTCGCGCTCCGAACCCACCGGACGTACCCGGCGCTCTTCCAGGACCCGCAGCAGGCGGGTCTGCATCGCCAGCGGCAGCTCGCTGATCTCATCCAGAAACAGGGTGCCGCCATGGGCGTAGTAAAACAGGCCGTTGCGGCTTTCGGTGGCCCCGGTGAACGCCCCCTTCACATGACCGAACAGCTCGCTCTCGATCAGTTCGGAGGAGATCGCCGCACAGTTGAGCGGCACGAAGGGACGCTGCGCACGCGGGCTGGTCTGGTGCAAGGCGCGCGCTGCCACCTCCTTGCCAGTGCCCGACTCGCCGAGCAGCAGCACGGTGCTGGGCATCTGTCCGACGCGACGGATCATGCCGCGCAACTGCTGGATGGCCGCTGAATGACCCACCAGGCCAACCACGTCCGACGCACGCTCGGCCAGCTCGCGGCGCAGCACGAAGTTCTCACGTGCCAGACGGGCACGCTCGAAGCAGCGCTTGATCGAGTTCAGGATCTGGTCGATGCGAAATGGTTTTAGAATGAAATCCGAAGCGCCACCACGCAGCGCGTCGATCGCGGTCTCCATATCGGCAAACGCGGTAATCAGGATCACGTCACCGCCGAAACCTTGCTCGCGCAACTCGTGCAGCCACTCGATGCCCGATTTTCCAGGCAAGGCAATGTCGAGGATCAGCAGATCGAAATGCAACCTCGCCATCAGCTCGGTCGCCTGCTCGACATCAGCGGCCGCCTCGACCATGCCACAGCGGCGCTTGAGCGTGCGCTCGAGAAAATGGCGCATGCCCTCCTCGTCATCGACAATCAGCACCGAATGCGCCTGCCAGTTGAACTCGCCTGCGGCGGTCGGCACTGCTACCGTCTGTTCTTCGTCACGCTGCATCGTCATTCCTCGTCCCGGCTGCGCTCAAAACGGTTTCATCACGACCAGGAATACCACCACAAACAACACCAGCACCGGCACCTCATTGAACACGCGATACCAGACATGGCTGCGGGTATTCCGGCCGGCAGCAAAATCTCGCATCAGCTTGCCGCAATAAAGGTGGTAGCCCACCAGCCCCAGCACGAGCGTTGTCTTGGCGTGCAGCCAGCCACCTGCAAAGCCGTAGCCCAGCCACAACCACAAGCCCAGACCCACGGCGAGGATACCCAATGGGGTCATGAACCGGTACAGCTTGAGCTCCATCAGCGCCAGGCGCTCTCGGGTCGCGGCATCCTCGACCATGGCATGGTTGACGAACAGTCGCGGCAGGTAGAACAAGCCAGCGAACCAGCTGGTCACAAAGATGATGTGCAGGGCTTTCAGGGTCAGCATCAGACAGGCGCTCCAGAAGTATCGGATTGGCGGGCGACGGCACGCGCCGCCCTCAGGCCGGCGTCGATCGTGGGATAACGCAGCGCCACGCGCAGTTCCCCGAGGATGCGACGATTGTCGATGCGCCGCGACTCGGACATGAACGAGAGCGTCATCGGCGACAGCCTTCGGATGATGGCAGCACGATCCAGGCGTTCAGGCCGCGGCAGATCAAAGGCGTCCGCAACCCGGTCGAAATAATCACCCATGCGCAGGTCGGTATCATCCACCGCGTTGTAGACCCGCGCACTGCGGCCACGGAACAGTGCCAGACAGGCCAGACGGGCAAGATCGTCGGCATGGATGTGGTTTGTGAATACGTCCTCGTCCGCACACAACACGGGGTCGCCACGGCGCAGGCGTTCCAGCGGCAGGCGATCAGCGGCGTAAATGCCAGGCGCCCTCAACACGCAAGTGCGCACACCCAGGCGTCGCGGCAAGGCACGCACCTGTCGTTCGGCATCGATTCGCCGCATGGCTCGCGCATTGCCCGGCCGGCATGGCTGGCGTTCATCGATTGCCGCCCCGCCACAATCGCCGTAAACCCCTGTCGTGCTTATGTATATCAGCTGCTGTGGTAGACTCCCGCGACGGCTGAGTGCGGCCAGCAATCGACGGGTACGCGGATCACTGCGACCTTCGCCTGGCGGGGGCGCAAAGTGCAGGACGGCATCGGCCAGCCCGGCGATGCGACCAAGGCTGCGCAGGTCGTCCAGGTCGCCCATCAGCGGACACACGCCCAGCGCACGCAAACGGGCAGCCGCCTCCGGACGGCGCACGAGAGCGAAGACGCGAAAGCGTCTTGCCAGCCAGGGCAGTGCACGCTGGGCAACGTCGCCACAACCGACAACAAGAATTCTTTTCATCGATACATTATCTCACGCACCATGCCGTATCAGATTTCACTTCAACCCAGTGGCCACGCTTTTACCGCCGAGGCCGACCGCACCATCCTGGAAGCCGCGCTCGAGGTGGGCTTGCTGTTGCCCTACAGCTGTCGCGACGGTGCCTGCGGTGCCTGCAAGGGCAAGGTTGTCAGCGGTGAAGTCGAGCTCGGCAGCCATGCAGCAGGCGCCTTGTCCGCCACCGACCGGGACGCTGGCTACACGCTGTTCTGCCGTGCCAGACCGTGTTCGGATCTGGTCCTCGAAGTCCGCAGCGTGACGCGAGTCGGCGACATCCCGGTCAAGAAGCTGCCCTGCCGGGTGCAGAAGCTCGAACGCCTCGCCGACGACGTCATGCTGATCGAGCTGAAGCTGCCGGCCAGCGAGCGCTTCCAGTTTCTTGCCGGACAGTATGTGGACATCCTGCTTACCGACGGTCAGCGGCGCAGCTTCTCGATTGCCAATGCCCCTCATGTCGAAGGCCACATCGAACTGCATGTACGCCTGATCCCCGAAGGCCGCTTCACCGGTCACGTATTCAACGGCATGAAGGAACGCGAGATCCTGCGCTTCGAAGGGCCACTGGGCAGCTTCTGGCTGCGCGAAGACAGCGGGCGCCCCATCGTCATGATCGCTGGCGGTACCGGGTTTGCCCCGATCAAGGGCATGATCGAGCACGCCATCCACAGTGGAATCACGCGGCCGATCAGCCTGTACTGGGGGGCACGCGCTCCGTCAGGCCTGTACATGGACGCACTGGCCCGCAGCTGGACCGACGCGCTGCCGGGCCTGCGCTACGTTCCGGTCATCTCCGACGGCACGCCAGACGACGGCTGGAGCGGCCGTCGCGGACTGGTTCACGAAGCCGTGCTGGCCGATTTTGACGACCTGTCCGGGCATGAGGTCTACGCGTGCGGCGCGCCTGCCATGATCGACACTGCGCGCAGCAGCCTCATCACCCAGCGTAACCTGCCCGAAGACGCCTTCTTTGCCGACGCCTTCACCTTCGCCAACCCGACCTGAACCCCAGCCCGTCAAGATCGCCGACCATGAGCCAGACCACCCTGCTGACCCGCGAGCCCGTCGTCAACAAAAGCCGGGCGATCACGGCCAACCGCCTGATTGCGCATGGGCCGAACATTGCAGCGGTGGTCGACACGCTGAACAGCCTGAAGGAAGACTGGCCAAGCCATCATCCGGTCTTTGTCAGCCTCGGTCGCCTGGTGCCCACGCCGGACATCATGAATTGGTCGGTGCCGGGCAACACCATGCTGGAAATCCCGGCGCAAGCGCTGGCCCACCCGCAAACAATCGCGCTGCTGCCGCAGTTGCAGCAGGCCGGCATCAGCATGTGCCTGACGTGGTTCGTACGGGGGACTGCGCTGCCCCCGGGGGTGGACTGGCGCTTCGTCCTCATCGACGCACGCAAGCACCCCGCCCCCGCCGGTTCCCCGGGGCTGAGCCTGGCCTGGGGTCTGGCCGACGTGGCGGCGTTCCGCCAGGCCGTTGGTGCGGGCTACGATGGTGCATCGGGCTGGTTCTTCCTGCACGGCAACCCCCCAGCCAAAGAGCTGTCTCCCGGCCATGCGCAGATAGTCCGGCTGCTGAACCTGGTACGCAACAACGGCGAGATCAAGGACATCGAGGCTGTGCTCAAGCAGGATGTCGCCTTGTCCTACAAGTTGCTGCGCTACATCAACTCTGCCGGTTTCGGCCTGATGTGCGAAATCCAGTCCTTCCGCCACGCAGTCAGCATCCTGGGCTACTCCAATCTCAACAAGTGGCTGTCGCTGCTGCTGGTCACCGCCAGCCGCGACCCCAGCGCACCCGCGATGATGCAGACAGCGATTGCGCGTGGCCGCTTCATGGAAGAGATCGGCGGCGGCTTCTTCGACAAGTCCGAGCGCGACAACCTTTTCATCACCGGCGCGTTTTCGCTGCTGCACGTGCTGCTCGGTACCTCGATGCAGGCCTTGCTCGATGAGATGCATCTGCCTGCTGCGGTTTCCGATGCACTGCTGCACGATGAAGGCGAATTCGCCCCCTTCCTCAAACTCGCGCGCCATTGCGAGAGCTTCGACAGCAGCGGACTGGCCAAAGCCGTTGCGGAGCTGCACCTCGCCCCAGAACAGATCAACCGTGCTCAACTGACCGCGCTCGGTTTTGCCGACAGCCTGCAAGCCTGAGCGCCGGCGAGCATTCGTTCACATGGCCGACCTGATCCGGCCGATACAATCGTGCGCATTGTTTCCGCGTCCGAACTCCGAACTCATGAACCAGGCCCGTCACCGATCTGCGCTGCAGCAACCACAGCCCGACTGCTGTGCGACGGTGCTACGCCTGCTGGCGGCGAGTTCACCCAACTGGCCGGAGATCGCCCTCGTCACTGCGCGTGACCCTGCGCTGTGCATGCTGCTGCTCAGCGCCGCGCCCTTGTGCCCGCGTGAGCTCGATGACGGCCTCAACAGCGTGCTGCGGCACCGGCTGGAAACCCTCGGTGCCGACCTGCTGCGCGCCTGGTTGCTTGGCATGCCCTGCAGCCCGACCCATCAAGGCAATGCCCTGCTGCTTGCCGAATGCGCCCTGCACCTCGCACTCGAGACCCATTACCCCCGCCCTGATGAAGCCTATCTCGCAGGCCTGTGGTTCAACCTGAGCACAGACCCGGGCGGCGAAGCTCGCCAGGAGCCAGCTGCACGCATTTCGCTCCAGGCGGACAACCCCCGCCAGATGCTTGCCAGGTTGGTCAGTGATTGCGGACTGCCCGCGACACTGAGCAACGCACTGGAACTCGGCACACTGCTCGACGAACAGATCGAACAGGCCCACCCCCTTGTCCGCCTGCTGCATGCCGCGCGCCAACTTTCAACGGACGGCTGGGAACAGCACGTCAGCCGGCTGGCACCGCTCACGGGGCTGCCTGCAAGCAGCCTGACCAGTCTGCGTACCGATGTCGGCTACATCGTTGCCGGCCATGCCGCCTATCCGCCACCGCCACAACGGGCGAGCGGTGCGATGACCGTGTTCGGCAGCCCGGACAAGGTCATCGCACCGGACAACGAACCGATCATCGCAGCCGCGCTTCACGGTCTCATCGTCGCCGGCTTCAGCGACGTCGATGCCGAACAAGCCATCAGACGGCTGGCCATCGCCTGCCCGTTGCTGAGCGGAGAAGCCCTACCCATCGTGCTGCATCCCGACGACGACGGCGTGCTTCAACCCCTCCTTGGTGCAGCAGATGCCGAGGCTGTGCGGGGGCTTGGTGAGCTCAGGCTGAGAGTCGAGGATGAGGCCAGCCAGGTCGCACTCGCGCAGCGCAGCGGCGTGCACACGAGCTACTTCCCAGCCACGCGTACCCCGGGCCGAAGCATGGCCGACTGGCATTTGCAGCGCTGGCTTGGCCGCCGCGGCTTCAGCTGCATCCCCCTGCAGCTCGGCCCGGTCACTGGCGTCGCAGTTGTCGCGCTCGAGCATGAGCACAGCCTCGGCATCAGCGAACGCTGGCAACTGGGCGAACTGCTCAGTGCTGCCGGACGAGTTTTGCTGACACTTCGCCGTCAGGATCACGCCATCGCGGCACGAGAACAGGAACTGCACGCACGTTTCCGCGAGCACGTCCGCCGGATTGCTCACGAAGCCACCAACCCGCTGACGGTGATCAAGAACCGGCTGAGCCTGATCGGGCAGGATCACGCCAATGACGGCTCGCTGCAGGAAGACATGTCGCTGCTCAACGCCGAACTCGACCGCATCGGCAATCTCCTCCGCCAGGCCGGCAACCTTCCTGTCGCAGAACGTGAGCTTGCGAGCTGCAACGTCGTCGAACTGATGCAGGAGATGCGCGCACTGTATGGAGAGTCACTATTTACCCAACGCGGCATACAACTGGAGTTGCGTGCGGCCAGCGGCACGCCGCCCGTCGCCATGCCGCCCTCGGCACTCAAGCAGGTGCTGCTCAACCTGATGCGCAATGCCGCCGAAGCGCTGCAACCCGGCGGGCGGCTGTTGCTCGCACTAGCCGGCCAGGTCGTCGTCGACGGGCACGCCTGCGCTGAACTGCGCCTGGTGGACAATGGCCCCGGCCTGCCACCTGAACGCACCAGCAATCTGTTCGCACCACGACCTAGCGCCAAAGGCGGAAATCACCAGGGAATCGGCCTGTCCGTGGTGCGTGACATCCTGACGCAATGGAAGTCATCCATCCTGTGTCGTAGCCAGTCAGGCTCAGGCACCACCTTTCAGATTTTCATACCACTAGATCATTCGCGCTGACTGTTGCATTATCCTGAAAGTGTTACTGCGGATTACCGCTAACCGGGAGAGCATGGTCATACCGGGTGAACAGCCTTTCTTCGCGCCGCCGGGCCAAGGCCACGAGAGCAGCGATCAATGCCGCATCCTCGTCGTAGACGACGACGATGCGCTGCGACGCACGCTACCGAGGGTACTGGCTCGCGAAGGCCGCCAGTTCGCAGAGTGCGGCAGCGTTGGCGAGGCGATTGCCATCCTCGAACGCGAACATTTCGCGCTCGTCCTGCTCGATTACCGCCTGCCCGACGCTACCGGTCTCGACCTGCTCGACTGGCTGACCCATCAGCACCGCGACGAGGCGGTCATCGTCATCAGCGGCGAAGATGCCATCGATGCGGCCATTGGTGCCTTGCGCGGGGGAGCGGACGACTATGTCCGCAAGCCCTATCATGTTGCCCAGTTGCAGCGGGCGGTCGACAGCACCCTGCACAAGGCGACGCTGGAGCGTGCCAATCGCGCCATGAGCCAGCGCCTGCGCGCATCCGAACGTTTGCATCGTTTTCTGGTGGAAAGTTCACCGGACCTGATCTTCACGCTCGATACCGAAGGCCGCTTCAGCTATCTGAATCCACGCGTTCGCCCCCTGCTGGGCTACGAGCGCACCGCCTTGTTGCGGCGCCCGTTCTCGACCTTGGTGATGCCGGAGGACATTGACCGCATCAACAGCCTGATGTTTGCCCGCGGCAACACCCCTGGAGAGAGCTTCAATATCGAGCTACGCCTGAGGCGCAGCCGCGACGAGCCAACCGAGGGCAGCAGTGAGAGCATCACCGTATCGCTCACGGTGATTCCGATGCCGGACCGCGAAGGTCGGCGCTCCACCGGTCTCTATGGCGTTGCCCGCGACATCTCGGAGCGCAAGCGCGCCGAGGAAATCATCACCTTCCAGGCTTATCACGATCAGCTCACCCGTCTGCCGAACCGGGTGCTGTTCAAGGACCGTCTGGAACTGGCGATTGCCCAGGCCCAGCGCCGCACGGGTGCACTGGCCGTGATGTTTGTCGACGTCGATCGCTTCAAGCTGGTCAACGACACCTTCGGCCATGCCGAAGGCGATGCCCTGCTGCGTGGCATTGCCGCCCGCCTGTCCAGCACGCTGCGCCGTGGCGATACCCTTGCCCGTCTGGGCGGTGACGAGTTCACGGTGCTGCTGCCCGACATCAACCACCCTGAAGACGCCGAGACCATTGCCCGCAAGATCGTGGATGCACTGACCCCGCCGTTCCGGCTCAGCCATGGGGATTTCCGCGCGACGGTCAGCATCGGCATTGCACTGTACCCGCGTGACGGTGACGGCGCCGAAGACCTGACCCGGCACGCCGATATCGCGATGTATCAGGTCAAACGTTCGGGCAAGAACGCCTTCCGCTTCTTCGATCCCGAGCTAAACACCCATTATCGCGAGCGCATCACCCTCGAGAATGACCTCCGGCTTGCGCTCGAGCGCAGCGAATTCGAGCTGTACTATCAGCCCCAGATCAGCCTGAAGGGCAAGCGTGTTGTCGGCATGGAGGCGCTGCTGCGCTGGAACCACCCGACCCACGGCCAGATCGGCCCGGCAACCTTCATACCGGTGGCCGAGGAAATCGGCATGATCGGCGACATCAGCCATTGGGTGCTGGAGCGTGCCTGCGGGCAGCTTGCTCAGTGGCGGGATGCCGGCTTCTCCGACCTGCGCATGTCGCTCAACCTGTCGCCGCACGACTTCAGCCGCAAGGATGTGGTGGAGATGGTCACCGAGTGCGTCGAACGCCATCGTCTTCCCTCGTCCCAGCTTGAGCTCGAGATCACCGAGAGCATGATGATGCAGGACTCGGCCGGGGTCGCCGCCAAGGTGCGGGCCATGCGCGATGCGGGGCTGTCGGTGGCCATCGACGATTTTGGTACCGGCTATTCGGCCCTGGCCTATCTGCAGAAGTTTCCGGTCAGCACGCTCAAGATCGACCGCAGCTTTGTCCGCGACCTGGATGGCCCCTCGACCAATCCGATCATCTCTGCAATCACCGGTATCGCTCGTGGCTTCGGCTTGCAACTGATCGCCGAGGGTGTGGAGCGCATGGAGCAGGCAGAGACCTTGCGGGCGCTCGGGTGCGACATCATGCAGGGCTATCTGTTCGCTCATCCTGCACCGGCAGAGCAGGCAACCGCCTGGCTGAACGTTGCACCGGAAATCGACTTCGCTGCCCCCTGAAAGACCAAAGCCGGCATGTGCCGGCCTTGTGTCCCTGCGGCCGTCACTACACTGACGACCTACTGCGTGCTTACTTCTGTGCCAGAACCCATTCGACCAGCTTCTTGGCGTCGTCCGCACTGACCTGCGGATTGGGCGGCATCGGAATCTGCCCCCAGGCACCCACACCACCCTTCTGCACCTTGGCGGCCAGCGTGGCGACGGCGTCCTTCTGACCAGCGTACTTGGCCGCGACATCCTTGTAGGACGGGCCAACCAGCTTCTTGTCGACTGCATGACAGGCCATGCAGTTCTTGGCCTTGGCGAGGTCGGCCGAGGCGAAGGCCGGGGCAGCGGAAAGGAGGCCGGCGGCAACCGCAACAGCTACAAACGCTTTCATGTTCTCTTCCTCTTCATGGTGGTGTGAAACATCAGCGGATACTAAACCATGCACCGGGGCATTACCACCGACAAGGCCTCTGTCGGCAAGCTCCAGGGCGACATTGTTGTATCCATCTGCAAACTCTCGCCCACTATGTCGAAAGTTGGTTGGGAACACTGGCCCGTTCAGGCCGGCTCTGCGCGCAACAAGCCCTGACGTTCGATGAAGTCGATGATCTCGGCCAGTCCCTGCCCGGTCTTCTGATTGGAGAAGATGAAGGGACGCTCGCCACGCATCTTGCGCGCGTCGCGGTCCATCACTTCGAGCGAGGCGCCGACCAGTGGTGCAAGGTCGATCTTGTTGATCACCAGCAGGTCACTCTTGGTGATGCCTGGTCCGCCCTTGCGTGGAATCTTGTCGCCGGCCGACACATCGATGACGTAGATCGTCAGATCGGACAGCTCCGGGGAGAAGGTGGCAGCCAGGTTATCCCCACCGGATTCAACAAAGATGATCTCCAGGCCGGGAAAGGTCCGGTTCAGGCGATCTACCGCCTCGAGGTTGATCGAGGCATCTTCGCGAATCGCGGTGTGCGGACAACCGCCAGTCTCAACGCCAATGATGCGGTCCGGCGCAAGCGCCTGGTTGCGCACCAGGAACTGCGCATCCTCGGCAGTGTAAATATCGTTGGTGACCACCGCGATGTTGTACTTGTCGCGCAGCGCCAGGCACAGGGCCAGGGTCAGCGCGGTCTTGCCGGAGCCCACCGGGCCGCCGATGCCGACGCGCAGGGGCTGGGATGCAGAAAGGGACATGATGGATGCGTTCCGGATCAGCTTCTGAAAAGACGTGAATACTGCGTTTCGTGCCGGCTGCTGGCAAGCGCCAGACCGGGGGTATAGTTGCTCCATTCGACTTCGGGCAGATCCACTGCCGACGCGACCAGCTCGGGAATACGCTCACCCAGGCCAGCCAGCAGGCGCTGCCCCGCACTCTGCCCCAGGGGCACGGCCTTGAGTGCCGCCATCACCTGATTTTCCAGCCATGCCCACAGGTAGGCAACAAGCGCATCGGCCACTGGCACCTGCCAGGCCGTCGCAGCGGCAGTCCACACCGTCGGAAAAGCGGGGGATTCGATCGCCTGCAGGCGGGATGACCAGCCAGGCAAGCCGGACCAGGCATCGAGGTCCACCAAGAGACGGACCAGCGAATACCCCATCTGCGCGGTCTCTGCGCGTAGCTCGGAGGTTTCGCGGCTGGCCAGGAAGTCATCGTTCAGCCGCTGCAGCGCAACATCGTCGCCCGCCGCCCACGCACGCATCTGACACGCCACCAGCGGCGCCTCGAAGCATGCCAGACTGCAGCTGAGCAGATCGCCGATCCACTGCGCTGCGTCCGTCTCGTTGCGGACACGGCTGCACTCCACGGCCCATTCCAGCCCCTGCGAGTAGGTATAGGCGCCAACCGGCAGGGCCGGGCTGGTCAGTTGCAGCAGACGGACCAGCGGCAGCAGGCCCGCCCCGGGTACCGGACCGCTCACTGCCCGCCCATCATGTGGATGCGCGCGCCACTGCCGTCACCGGGGTGCTGATGACCATGCGCATAGGCGCCCGCCTCGGGCTCGAACGGCGCGGTCACCGGCAGCACTTCGGCCCCCAGGCCGGTCAGCATGCCCTCGAGCACATGGTCGGTCTGGATGCGCAGCCAGCCCTCGCCCAGCTGTACGGCAACATGGCGGTTGCCCAGATGATATGCAGCACGTGCCAGTTCGAAAGCATCCGCGCAACGCACCTCCAGCAAGGACTCGGGTGCGGCGACGACCTCGACAATACGACCGTCTCGGGCATGCAGTTTCTGCCCACCGCGCAGGATGGTGCCGCGCGGCAGGAACAGGCCGACCTCCTCGCCCGACCCCAACTGGGCACGCAACCGGCTCTTGGTGCGATAGCCGAAATCGAGTTCGAGGGTTTCGGTGGCGGCCTTGGGGCCTTCGTACAGGGATTCGATCAGCAACATGGCGGTATGGACAGTATCAGGCGCCCCAGGCGGGGCAATCCGGGTGGCAGTGGAACGTTCGGCGACCAGCATGATGACCTCCTTTTGCAGCGAGCGGCGGTGGGTAGCCGCTCCGGACCGGCAAGGCAGCCGCTGCCGCCCTGCGTCAGAACAGGAAATACCGTTGGGCCATGGGTAGCTCGGTGGCGGGCTCGCAGGTCAACAGTTCGCCATCGGCCCGCACGATATAGGTTTCCGGATCGACATCGATGACCGGCATCGCGCCGTTGTGCACCATGTCGGTCTTCTTCACGTTGCGGCAGCCCTTGACCGCGACCAGGGGTTTCTGCAGCCCGAGCGCGGCAATCGCGGGGTTGGCCAGCGCAGCCTGCGACACAAAGGTCACCGAGGTTTTCAGCGCCTTGCCGAAGCTACCGAACATCGGCCGGTAGTGCACCGGCTGAGGCGTGGGAATCGACGCATTCGGGTCGCCCATTGCCGCCGCCGCAATCATGCCGCCCTTCAGGATCAGACTGGGCTTGACGCCAAAGAAGGCCGGCCGCCACAGCACCAGGTCGGCCAGCTTGCCTTCCTCGATTGACCCGACCTCGTGTGCGATGCCATGGGTAATGGCCGGGTTGATGGTGTACTTGGCGATGTAGCGCTTGATCCGGAAGTTGTCGTTGCCGGTACCTGCATCTTCGGCCAGCTCGCCGCGTTGCACCTTCATCTTGTGCGCGGTCTGCCAGGTGCGGATCACCACTTCACCCACGCGGCCCATGGCCTGAGAATCCGATGACATCATCGAGAAGGCACCGGTATCGTGCAGGATATCCTCGGCGGCGATGGTCTCACGGCGAATCCGGCTCTCGGCAAACGCAACGTCCTCGGCAATGGAAGGATCGAGGTGGTGGCATACCATCAACATGTCCAGATGCTCGTCGATGGTGTTGACGGTGAACGGCCGGGTGGGATTGGTCGATGACGGCAGCACATTGGCGGAACCCACCGCCTTGATGATGTCGGGCGCATGACCACCGCCTGCGCCTTCAGTGTGGAAGGTGTGGATGGTACGGCCCTTGAACGCGGCCAGCGTGGTTTCGACAAAACCGGATTCGTTGAGCGTGTCGGTATGGATCGCCACCTGGATGTCCATCTCGTCTGCGACGGTCAGGCAGTTGTCGATCGCCGCCGGGGTGGTGCCCCAGTCCTCATGAAGCTTCAGGCCGATCACGCCGGCCTCGACCTGTTCCTTCAGCGGTGCCGGCAGGCTGGCATTGCCTTTGCCAAAGAAGCCCAGGTTCATCGGGAAGGCCTCGGCCGCCTCCAGCATGCGATGGATGTGCCACGGCCCCGGCGTGCAGGTGGTGGCATAGGTACCCGTGGCCGGTCCGGTGCCGCCCCCCAACATGGTGGTGACGCCCGACATCAGCGCCTCTTCGATCTGTTGCGGACAGATCCAGTGGATGTGGCTGTCGATACCGCCGGCGGTCAGCACCATGCCCTCACCGGCAATCACCTCGGTACCGGCACCCACCGGAATCGTGACACCACGCTGAATATCCGGATTGCCACCTTTGCCGATCTTCCAGATACGACCGTCCTTGAGGCCGACATCGGCCTTGACGATGCCGGTGACCGCATCAACGACCAAGGCGTTGGTAATGATGGTGTCGGCCACCTCGGCGGCCACCTGCTGGCTCTGCCCCATGCCGTCGCGGATGACCTTGCCACCCCCAAACTTCACCTCTTCACCATAAATGGTGTAGTCCTTCTCCACCTCCAGCACCAGGGCGGTATCTGCCAGGCGCAGCCGGTCACCCGTGGTGGGACCGAACATCTCCGCATAGGCGCGGCGGGTCATCTTTGCCATGTCAGAGCGCTCCCATCACATCGCCATTGAAACCATAGACTCTACGTGCGCCATCGAGCGCAACCAACTCGACCGTACGCGACTGACCCGGCTCGAAACGCACGGCCGTGCCAGCCGCAATGTTCAGCCGGTAGCCACGCGCCTGCGCACGATCAAAAGTGAGCGCGGCATTGGTTTCGGCAAAGTGGTAATGCGAGCCGACCTGAATCGGACGATCGCCGGTATTGGTCACTGCAAGCGTCAGCGTGGCGCGGCCGACGTTGAGTTCGATCTCGCCGTCACGCGGCATCAGTTCACCCGGAATCATGATTGCTCCTGTCTGTTGTCGCTTCGTCAGCCGCCACGGGCGCCAAAGCGGTAATCGCGTATCATCGTCCGCTCGTTCATCGGCCGGGGCGCGTCAGGCACCTCGATCGCTGGCGCCGACCGGACGAGCAGACGCTCGCGCAGGCAGGCCACCAGGGTCAGCAAGGCTTCGTCCCCGGCCAGCGCCTCAATCTCGTCCAGCACCGCAGCGGCTTCGGCCGGGCCTGCCTGCAGCTCAGCCAGATTGATGCTTCGATCCAGGCTGCGCCTGACCTGCAGTTTGAAGCGGGCCAGCAGGCGCGCGGTTTCGAGTTCGGCTTCGCTCATCGACATCGGACCTCGAAGGCGTTCAGACGATGGGATGGTGTACCGTGACCAGCTTGGTGCCATCCGGAAAGGTCGCCTCGACCTGGATTTCCGGAATCATTTCGGCCACGCCGTCCATGACGTCGTCCCGCGTCAGCAAGGTGGCACCGTAGCTCATCAGCTCGGCAACCGTCCGGCCATCTCGGGCACCTTCCAGGATCGCGCAGGTAATGAAGGCCACCGCTTCGGGGTAGTTCAGCTTCAGGCCGCGCGCACGACGCCGCTCGGCCAGCAGACCGGCGGTAAAGATCAGCAGCTTGTCCTTCTCGCGTGGGCTCAGTTCCATGACTCTCTCCGCGGCGCAGTCGCGCCGTCAACATGCTTGTTCAGGTATTCCAGATACGCGGGATCTGCATTTCGCGCCCAGTCATTGCCGGTCGCACCGCGGCCCACAGCCGCGCAAACCATGCCCGGCCAGGCTCACAGCCTGGCCCCAGATAACGCGCCACCAGCAGGCCAGGCAATAGCGTGACGCCACCACTACCGACTTCAGGCACGATCTCGCGCCAGGCCTCCAGCAGGGCGACATCGACCTTGGGCGACGCCACCAGCAGGCTGCCGCACACCGGCTCACCCTGCAGCCCAACCGGCGAATCGAGCAAAGCCGCACCGCCCCCTACCCGGCCACGTTCCAGCCACAAGGGACGCCCATCACGCACCAACCTGGTGCGCATCGACAGTTCGCCACGGGTGAAACGCTCTCCGGAACCGGTCCGGCCAAAACACAGCATCTCGCTACCGATAAAGCAGGCATCACCCTGCAGCTCGACTTCGGTGCTCAGGTCACCCACTGCGCCGTCATAGACGATGCTCTCCTGCGGCAGCCATTCGCAGACAGCCCCAGCTGCAATCTCAATGCGCTGGCTCAAGCTGCCGCGCGGTCCGGCGCTGCGATACCACTTGCCAGCGCCCGGCGTCGTCAGCAAGGCGTGCGCACCAGCATCGACCCGCACGGAGACGCTCAACTGATCCCCACCTGCAATCCCTGCGGGTGGATGCACCAGAATGGTGTGACAGACCGCCTCGCCTTCCGGGTAGAGGGGTCGTTGCACCACCAGCGGGCCAACATGGCTCCGCTCGATCAACGCGGTGCGTTCGCCACGCCGCCCATAGGCAAGACGCAAGTCGGCACGCCATCCACGTGGCGGCACGGCTTCGGACAATGGGCGGGTTTCGGACAGGGTCACGGCATTCATCGGAATCGGTTTAGCAATCCTCGTTCCAGCTCTGAAAAACCAAGCTCAAGGCCTTGTTTTTTCTAGACTACATCACGCAGAGGCACAGGCTCGCCAGGCTTCCGTCAGCAAACACGGTGAAAGCTCGCACCAATAAGGTGCATCAGCATGGCGCTTCAGCGCCCCACCAGGCACACTACTGTCGAACTTCGTCAGCTTCATCCGCCAGCGCCGCACCCGGCGTGGCACGACACGGATTGATGTCCAGCCCCCCACGCCGGGTGTAGCGCGCCCACACCGCAAGCTCGGCGGGCTGGCAGCGCGCGAGCAGATCGCAGAACACCCGTTCGACGCATTGCTCATGAAACTCATTGTGCTCGCGAAAGGAGACGATGTAGCGCAGCAGCCCTTCACGATCAATCGCCGCTCCGGTGTAACGCACGACCACCATGCCCCAGTCGGGCTGGCCAGTGACCAGGCAGTTGGACTTCAGCAGGTGCGAGTACAGCGTTTCGCTGACGACAGGGCCGCCCGCCGACAACAGTTCGGGGGCAGGCTGGTAGCGATCGATGGCGATGTCGAGTTCATCCAGACAAATACCTTGCGGATAGGCAATGCGACGCTGTGGCCGGTCCGCCAGCGGCAGCACCTCGACGCCAACCGGCCTCCCCGCCGCCGCCGACAAGTCGCGGGCAATGATGTCCTGCACCTGAGCCGCATCCGCAAAGCGGCTTTGATTGAAGGCATTCAAGTAAAGCTTGAGCGATTTCGACTCGATCAGCCGCGGGCTGTCGGCCGGCACCCGGAAGCGCGCCAACGCCACCACCGGCTTGCCGCGCGGATTGAGCCAGGACAATTCGTAGGCGTTCCATAGATCTTCGCCGACAAAGGGCAGCGCATCCGCACGTACGCCGATCTCGTCGCGCTTGAGTTGGCGCTCGATCGGAAACAACAGCTCCGGCGCATAAGTATCACGATAGGCTACCGGCTTGCCCAGCGGAGAGGCCTCGGCGCCATGAAGAGGGGAAAATTCGGTGTCGTTCATGGGCGGAATTGTAGGCGTTTGTCGGCAGACGCAGCACTCCCTCCCTGTGCCTGGTGCAAGCAGCGAAGGAATGCCAGGGTGCCACCGGGTGCTGCCCGCCGTCTCGGCCAGCAAACTTGCTGCACCGCAACAACTCTTGTTACAATCGGGCATATCCAATTCGACCTTCGTCGGAGCCCTGCCCGTGTAAGCCTTTCCTCTTCTTGCGAGTCTTCCTGACCTGAGCACGCTCAAGCCCCTGCCGTCGACTCGCACGAGGCTGCACACGACCGTTCGCACCAGACCTGGTGCCACCCGCCCGTTTCTGACCCATGCACCGCGCCCGTCACGCGGCGGCATCCACGCGCGTCCGGTCTCACTGACTCCCAGCACCTGCGTCACAAGCGCAGCACAAGAAGGACCCAAACGACAATGAAATCCTTGAAACAGGACTGGTTCTCCAACGTCCGCAACGATCTGCTCGCCGGCCTGGTTGTCGCGCTGGCATTGATTCCAGAAGCAATTGCCTTCTCCATCATCGCGGGTGTCGACCCCAAGGTCGGGCTGTATGCCTCCTTCTGCATCGCGGTGGTCATCGCCTTCGCTGGCGGCCGACCGGGCATGATCTCCGCCGCCACCGGGGCCATGGCCCTGGTCATGGTGACGCTGGTAAAAGACCACGGTCTGCAGTACCTGCTGGCGGCCACCATACTGACCGGCATCCTGCAGATCATTGCCGGCTGGATCCAGCTTGGCACCTTGATGCGCTTCGTTTCGCGTTCGGTGGTGACCGGCTTCGTCAATGCGCTGGCCATCCTGATCTTCATGGCTCAGTTGCCTGAACTGATCAACGTCACCTGGCATGTTTATGCAATGACCGCCGCCGGCCTGGGCATCATCTACCTGTTTCCCCATGTCACAAAAGCGGTTCCCTCACCACTGGTCACCATCGTGGTGCTGACCGCCGTCGCCATCGTGCTGGATCTGGACATCCGCACCGTCGGCGACATGGGTGAGCTGCCGGACAGTCTGCCGATCTTCCTGCTGCCCGACGTCCCGCTGAACTTCGAAACACTGGCGATCATCCTTCCCTACTCACTGACATTGATGGTCGTTGGCCTGCTCGAATCGCTGATGACGGCCACCATTGTCGACGACCTGACCGACACCAGCAGCGACAAGAACCGCGAGTGCATGGGCCAGGGCGTGGCCAACATCGCCAGCGGCTTCATTGGCGGCATGGCTGGTTGCGCGATGATCGGCCAGTCGGTCATCAACGTGAAGTCGGGCGGTCGCGGCCGCTTGTCGACACTGTCGGCAGGCCTGTTTCTGCTTGCCCTGCTGATGCTGCTCGGCGACTGGGTGGCACGCATTCCAATGGCAGCACTGGTCGCGGTCATGATCATGGTGTCGATCGGTACCTTCAACTGGGCCTCGATCCGCAACTTGCGCGAGCACCCACCAAGCTCCAGCATCGTCATGGTCGCAACCGTGGCAGTCACCGTCGCCACCCATGACTTGGCTCAGGGCGTGCTGGTCGGGGTGTTGGCGTCCGGCTTCTTCTTCGCCCACAAGGTGGGCCGCCTCCTCGGCGTCCGCTCCAGTGCAGAAGACGAAGGTCGCCAGCGCCGCTATAGCGTGACCGGCCAGGTTTTCTTCGCCTCGGCGGATCGCTTCGTTGCCAGTTTCGACTTCAAGGAAGTGATCGACAAGGTTGTCATCGACGTGTCGCGCGCCCATTTCTGGGACATCACCGCAGTCAGCGCGCTGGACAAGGTCGTGGTGAAGTTCCGTCGTGAAGGCACGGACGTGGATGTCATCGGCCTCAACGAGGCAAGCGCAACGCTGGTCGACAAGTTCGCCGTGCATGACAAGGACGGCGGTGCCGACCTTCTGACCGGTCATTGAGGAGCGCAGCATGAACCAACAAGACCGCAAGGTGCTGGCCTGCGTGGACCAGTCCCATTTCGCCGATACCGTCGCCGACTACGCCACCTGGGCGTCACGCCGCATGGAGGCGCCGCTGGAGTTCCTGCATGTGATCGACCGCCATCTGGAGCAGGGCTCCGGTGAAGATCATAGTGGCGCGATTGGCGTCAACGCGCAGGCGCACCTGCTGAACACGCTCAGCGAAAAGGACGCTGCACTGGCACGCAGCCAGCGCGAGCAGGGCCGGCTCTTCCTGAATCGCCTGCGCGAACGCGCACTCGCCTCAGGCGCCCCGAGCGCCGACATGCGTCAGCGTCACGGCACACTCGACGAAACCCTGGCTGAACAGGAAACGGACGTCCGCCTGTTCGTCCTCGGCCGCCGCGGCGCATCGGCCGAGACGACGCAACGCGAGCTCGGACGCAACGTGGAATCTGTGGTGCGCGCAGTACGCAAACCCATCCTGGCCGTGACCGAAGGTTTCACCGAACCTCGCCGTGTCATGCTGGCCTTTGACGGTAGCGCAGTCACCCGCAAGGGCGTCGACATGATTGCCGACAGCCCCTTGTTCAAAGGCCTGCCGGTGCATGTGCTGATGTCAGGCAAGGCCGCCGCCGATGGCCCGAAGCAGGTCGAATGGGCCCGGAGCACGTTGGCTTCGGCGGGCTTCGACGTCGTCGCCGACATCATTCCCGGCGACCCGGAAGCGATCATCGCGCGCGAGATCAGGAAACGCGACGTCGACATGCTGTTGATGGGGGCCTATGCGCATTCGCCGCTACGCAGCCTGCTGTTCGGCAGCAAGACCAACGGCGTGCTGCGCTCTGCAACAATCCCAACCTTGCTGCTACGTTAACGTGCAAGCCTGCTCACAGGTGCTCCCTCGCGGTCCGGATCAGCGTCACGCCCATGAACATCAGAAACGCCATGATGCCCATCAGGATCAAGCCGAACACCAGGCCGGCCGCCGACCCGTCAGAGCGGAAGTGTGACGGGTCCGCGACCCCAAGCAGGAAGAGCCACACCGGCGAAAGCAGCAACACGCCACCGAGGACGATCCCGAGCCGGGGCAAATGGGTGGCAATCCACATCAGGCCCAGCAACACCGGAACCGTGATCAGCACGAACTTGAGCATGACGGCCTCCAGTCAGCAACGCGCAGTAAAGTCTGGCATGTCGTGCGCACCCACATCCCTGCACAAAGGCAACACGCACTCACGCCTGCGGCGACACCGGCGTACATAGCTCGACCAGAAAGCCGTCAGGATCCGCCACATAGGCCACCGTCTGCCCCCAGGGCATGTCTTCGGGCGCCTGTACCAGGACCGCACCTGCCGCGACGGCAAGGGCCACTGCCGCGGCAACATCAGGGGTGGTGAACGCAATCTCGAAACAAGGGGCATCCACCGCCGCCTTCGATGGATGCTTGCCCAGTTCGCGCATCAAGCGCCGTGAGGAGAAGGCCAGGGCCGTGGCGCCGGTATCAAGCTCGCCAAAGTCTCCACTCTCGTGCAGGAACCGGCGCTTGAGGCCGAACGCCGCCTCGTAAAAGGACAGCGTTCGGGGCACATCTTCGACGTAGAGAATGGTGTATCCGAAGTTCATGGCCGCTCCCGATGATGTTCGAGTACGCAGCATAGTCCACCCGGCACATGCCTGTCATGGATGACGACATCGCCCGAGGGGCGAAACCGGCCAATCGAGTCATGGTCACTGCAAGCATGCTCGGACGCTGCAGTGCACAACCGCTATCATCAGCGAATCGTCTCCTGCCTCAGCCACCTGCCATGGAACTCCTCCGCCTCTCGACCCTGTTCGCCCTGACCGCCCTCGCCGAGATCGTGGGCTGCTATCTGCCATGGCTGGTGCTGAAGCAGGACAAACCCGTCTGGTTGCTGCTGCCTGCAGCGGTCTCACTGGCCTTGTTCGCCTGGCTATTGACCCTGCACCCGACTGCGGCGGGGCGAACCTACGCCGCCTATGGTGGCATGTACATCGCCGTCGCCCTGCTGTGGCTGCGCTTTGTCGACGGCATCACACTCACACGCTGGGACATCGCGGGTGCCGGCATCGCCTTGCTGGGAATGGCAGTGATTGCGCTGCAGCCACGGGCAGGCTGAGCGTCACACCTTCAATTACGCTTGAAACGCACCTGCACATCACGCGGCGGGGCGGCATACGGCGCAGAGGTCGCCAGCAGATCGGCACCTGCCACGACATAAGCGGCAGCATTATCGGCACGGATGCCACCGGCGGCCACCAGAACAGGACTCAGCCTTTCAGCGCCAACACCTGCGCGACAGGCTGCGACCTGCTCCGGCGTGAACTTCTCCAGTTGCAGCACATCGGCACCTGCGCGGGCCCAGACCAGGGCCTCCTCCACCGTAGCCACCTCGACGGTGAGTTTACGTTCGGGCTGGACGCGGTGCAGGCGGGCAACCACCTGCGCCGGTGCTTCATCGACAAACAGGCGATGCTCGGCGAACAACAGTAGCGTTTCGGACAGCCCCAGGCGGTGCATGATCGCCCCGCCTGCCTTGACTGCCTTGACCGACATCGCCTTGGTGCCCGGTACGTTCTTTCGGGTGCAGGCAACCGCAACCGGCGCCGCGGCGGCCACAATCGCTGCCGCACTACTGGCGATGCCGCTCGCCCACTCCATCAGGGTTTGTGCCACCTTCCAGCCTCGCAGCAATGCATCTGCAGGCCCCGATGCCTCCAGCAACTGCACACCCGGCTCCACTGCAACGCCCGACGGCGTCACCACCACCGCATCAGCACCCGCCAGACACAACAAGGCAACCGCCTCCTCGGTACCGCACACCATCATCGGCATGCGGGCATGAAAACGCATCGTCCCCTCGGCGGCGCCAATGGACAAGGACTCGGTCGTCAGATCGCCTGCGGGTACGTCGTCCCGCAATAGCGACGCCAGTTCGGACTCGGATAGACAGCAATACATGACCATCCCTTGAGGCAGCACGCTGCGAATCAACCGAGCAACGCCACCGTCTTGATCTGTGCCCACAAGCGTTCACCCGTACTGACCGCCAGCTGATCGGCAGAGCGCCGTGTAATCCTTGCCAGCAAAGGTGTTCCGCTTGCATCGAGCCGGACCAGCACATGGGCTGGGGTGTCGGCATCCACCACTTCCATGACGACCGCGCTCAGCACGTTGGTAATACTGCTGCGTTCGGCAGGCACGCGCGCAAGACTGACATCACGGGCATGCACCCGGAAGCGCAGGCGCTGGCCGAACGCCTCCGGACGCCGCGCCACCAGCACACTCCCCCCCTCGAAATCGAGACGAGTCAGGTGGTACTGGTCGTCGTGATCCCCCACAACCGCTTCCACCACGACGCCGGCATCCTCGGTGAAAGCCGTTGGCAGGTCGAGGCGCGCAAGCGTTTCCACCAGCCCGCCCTGGGCGACCACACGACCTTGATCAAGCAACACCACATGATCAGCCAGACGCGCGACCTCGTCGGGCGAATGGCTGACGTAGAGCACCGGAATGTCGAGTTCGTCGTGCAGACGCTCGAGATAGGGCAGGATCTCCTGCTTGCGCTTGAGATCGAGAGCAGCCAGCGGCTCGTCCATCAACAGCAGTCGGGGGCTGGTGAGCAGGGCCCGCGCCATACCGACACGCTGGCGCTCGCCGCCGGACAGGTTGTCGGGCATGCGCTCGAGTAGATGACCGATGCCAAGCAAGTCCACCGCCTGCCCCCAGGACACCTTGCGTGTTGAGGACGCGACCCGTTTCATGCCGAACTCGAGGTTGCGCCGTACCGACAGATGGGGGAACAGGCTGGCCTCCTGAAAGACATAACCGAGCGGGCGCTTGTGCGTCGGTACGAAAACCCCCGCTGCGCTGTCCTGCCAGCATTCACCATTGACCTCCAGCAAACCGATGCCAGCTTGCTCCAGGCCTGCCACACAGCGCAGGCAGGTTGTCTTTCCGGAGCCAGAATGGCCAAACAAGGCCGTCACACCACGTCCGGGCAAATGCAGGTCAACATCCAGGGCAAACCCAGGATAGCGCACCTGAAAACGGGCATGGATGCCCTTTTCTTGCGCTCTATTCATCGTCACCACACCCGTCCGTGCGCACTCGCTCATTTCCAGAAGGATCTCCGCTTCGCCGATCACGTCTCACCCCCGCCAGTTCTGCTTCAACCGGCTGCTATAGAGCGCCAGCAGCACCAGAAACGAGAACAGCAGCATGCCACCAGACAGCCAGTGGGCCTGGGTATATTCCATCGCTTCGACATGATCGTAGATCTGTACCGACACCACCCGGGTTTTCTCCGGGATGTTGCCGCCGATCATCAATACGACACCGAACTCTCCCACGGTATGGGCAAACCCGAGGATGCCTGCGGTTACGAAACCGGGTTTGGACAGTGGCAGTACCACATTGAAGAATGTATCCCACGGGCCCGCACGCAGGGTTGCAGCCGCCTCCATCGGACGATTACCGATCGCTTCAAAGGCGTTCTGCAAGGGCTGAACGACAAAAGGCATCGAATAGAACACCGACGCGACCACCAGACCGGCGAACGTGAACGGCAGGGTTCCCAGCCCCATGCTCTGAGTCATCTGCCCCACAAAGCCGTTCGGCCCCATCGCGACAAGCAGGTAGAACCCGAGGACAGTCGGCGGCAACACCAGGGGCAGGGCCACCACCGCACCAATCGGCCCTTTCAGTCGCGACCGGGTACGAGCCAGCCACCAGGCGATTGGCGTACCGATCAGCAGCAGCAACACCGTTGTCACGCTGGCCAGTTTCAGCGTCAGCCAGATTGCCGCCAGGTCGACATGATCAAGAGGCCCCATGCTCCGCTCCTATGCCCGACGACTAAAGTTCGTAGCCATATGCCCGGATGATGGTGGCAGCCCGGGCTTCCTTCAGATAGGCCACCAGCGCCGCCGCTGCCGGGTTGTTCTTGCCTTTGGTCAGGATCACCGCATCCTGACGGATCGGATCATGAAAATCAGCAGGCACGATCCAGCCAGATCCACTGGTGAGCTTGCCATCCTTGTAGACCTGAGACAGCGCAACAAAACCAAGCTCGGCATTGCCGGTCGCAATAAACTGATGCGCCTGGGTAATGTTCTCGCCCTGCACCATGCGCCCCTGTAGGGATGAGGTAACACCCAACTTGTCGAGCACGGCCATGGCTGCAGCGCCGTAGGGCGCTGTCTTGGGATTTGCAAGCGACAGATGCCTGAAGTCGCCGGACTTCAGCACTTCGCCTTTGGCATCCACATAGGATGCCTTCGCGGACCACAGCACCAAGGTACCGATCGCATAGGTAAAGCGTGTTCCCGGTACGACATCACCCTCCGCCTCCAGCTTGGCAGGCGTTTTGTCGTCCGCGGCAAGAAACACCTCGAACGGCGCACCGTGCTTGATCTGAGCATAAAACTTGCCCGTCGCGCCAAAGGCAACAACTGCCTTGTGCCCGGTATCCTCCTCAAACGCTGCGGCAATCGCCTGCATCGGCGCGGTAAAGTTGGCAGCAACCGCAACCTGTACCTCCGCCGCGGACACCGCATTGGCACCGCAAAGCAGGGACAAGGAGCACTTCAATAACGTTCTGACGGACAACTTCATGACTCGACTCCTGAGACGTTAGTAATTTGGCTGAAACGGCGCGTTCAGCCGGTGACTGCCAGAATCACGCTGGATGACTTGAAGAACGCACAAGCCTGAACACCGGGTTCGATACCCAGCGCCCTGCAACTGTCCCCCGTCACCACGCAGGTCACGCTGCGCCCCGACGGCAGCGCCAGCGTGACCTCGTTGTTGACCGGCCCCTCATGAATCACCGCCACCTCTCCCCACAACTGGTTTCGGGCAGTGAGCTTCATGCTGCGGTCCATCGATAACATCACCGACGAAGACTTCACCAGCGCGAACACGTCCTTGCCGATAGTCAGCCCAAGGTTCTCGGCACTCGCCTTGGTGATGATGGCAACGATCTCGGTGGCGGCATCGAGCCGGATCCGGACCTCATAGTCGACACCGCCATCACGCAGGCCGGTGATCGGGCCGGAGAACTGGTTACGGGCACTGGTCTTCATGCTCATCCGCTGCATCAGTTGCTGGAAGCCGCGAATGTCGCAACCACCGGTCTGGTCCAGCCGCTCGGACAGGCGGTCGAGCGCGGCCTGGTATTCGATCTCCAGTGCGCGGTACATCGCCACCATCTTCTGTCCGTACTCGGTGAGTTGGGTACCGCCGCCCTGGCGCCCGCCCGTCACCCTGACCACCAGCGGTTCGGGTGCCAGGTTGTTCATGGTGTCGATCGCATCCCACGCTGCCTTGTACGAAAGCGGCACCGCCTTGGCGGCCTGATTGATCGACCCCTTGCGACCGATCTCTTCGAGCAGGCGGATCCGGGTATCCGAAAGCGCGGTGCCGACATCAGTCTCGAACGACATGCGGGCGAGGAAACGGGTAGCACTCATGCTGCACCTTATTTATATCGTTGAATTTACATAAAGCCAGAATCATGCCAAACCGGCTTTTCCTATGGTTGCAGGAATCCAACCACAGTCTATAGAGTCAGCCCTGCCGGACAAAGTCATGACTCCGACAATTTATGTAGTTAACGATACAACGCGTTAAATTTGCTGCAAAGCTGAATTCTCAGGAGAACGCCATGAAAGTCAGTGCTCGCAATGTATTCAATGGCACCGTCGCCAGCCTTCAGGAAGGCGCGGTCAATGCCGAAGTCAAGGTTGCGCTTGGCGGTGGCGACCAGCTGACTGCGATCGTCACCATGGACAGTGCGCACAGCCTTGAACTGGCTCCCGGCAAGGCGGTGACGGCCCTGATCAAGGCGCCATGGGTCATGCTGATGACCGAGCACGCCGACATCCGCCTGTCTGCGCGCAATTGCCTGACCGGCACGGTCAAGACCGTCGAGATGGGCGCGGTCAATGCCGAAGTCACGCTCACCCTGGCCGGCGGCGCCGAGATCTACTCGGTCGTCACCAAGGAAGCCGTCGCCGAGCTGGGCTTGAAACCTGGCACCAGTGCCACAGCGGTGATCAAGGCTTCGAATGTGATCCTCGGCGTACCCGCCTGATTCACTTTCAGGCACGGGGCATGCTGTATCAGCGCATCAACTGCAACACGCCCAAGACCTCATGCCCCTGCCAGGACCGCTCACCTTTCTTCGACACCGTTTCACCCCAATGCCAGGCGCCACGACGACATTGCTGGACCTGCATTTACGCAAAACACTGAACTGCGCAACGGGTCCCGTATTGCTGGATATCGACCTTAAGATCGAACGCGGCGAAACCGTCGCGATACTGGGACCGTCAGGCACCGGCAAGACCACCTTGCTGCGCATGATCGCCGGGCTGACAGCACCTGACGACGGCCGCATCACCGCCTTTGGCAAGGACTGGTTCGACAAAACCCAGGGTGTGTCACGCCCCCCTCGCGACCGCCGCGCAGGTATGGTCTTTCAGGATTACGCACTGTTTCCGAACATGAGCGCGCTAGGTAATGTGTGCTTTGCCCAGCGCCGGGGCAGGTCACGCAGCCACGCCCTTGCCTTGCTGGAACGTGTCGGCCTGCAAGCACTGGCCGGGCAACGCCCCGGACAACTTTCCGGCGGACAACAGCAACGACTCGCCCTGGCTCGCGCACTGGCCGCCGAACCGGATGTCCTGCTACTGGACGAACCCCTGTCGGCACTCGACAATCGCATGCGCGCCGAACTCCAGGATGCCTTGCTGTCCATGCAGCAGTCGCACCCGACAACCACCTTGCTGGTTACTCACGACCCGGCCGAAGCCCGCCGTCTGGCCAAGCGGGCGATCGTGCTGGAACATGGGCGTATCGTCGCCGACGGCAATCCCGAAACGATTGTCAGCGCACAGCTCAGGTCTCCAGCACCAAGTTGCGACGTAGAGGGATTCATCCTTCGCGCCACGCCACAACAGGACGGCAGCGCGATCTATCACATCATCGGTACCCGGCAGCCGGGCAAGGCCTTGCTTCCGGGCAGTCGTGTCACACTCCATGCACCCCCTGCAACCCCCGACGGCCTCAGCTGAACGCCCACAGGCAGACGCGTGGAGCGGACATCATCCCGCTTCAGCCCGCCTTGCGCGCCATCCATAACAACTTCACAGCCGAAATCATCAGAATTACGCCAAGCAAGGCATGAATGGCGGGGGGAGAAATCGCCCCCAGCAGCGCCGCACCCAATGCGGCGCCACATATGGACCCCAGCGCCAACCCCCGAAACAGTCCATTCGGCACCCTCACGCCCAGGTCACGGCGACGATAGCGTGCAAGCCCCACGAGCAGGGTCGGCAAACTGATCGCCAGACTCACTGTCCCCGCCATCTTGATGTCGAGCCCGTAAAGCAGGACCAGGGCTGGAATGATCAATTCCCCGCCGGCCACACCCAGCAAGCTGCTGACCACGCCAATACCGACACCTGCCAGGAGGCCAGCCACCGCACCATCCATCCCCGACAATGCGAGTCGCCCGTTGCCGAGCAGGCTGTCGTGAAAAAGCATCACCAGCGCAAGACCTGCCAACAATACCGCAATTGCATGACGCAAATGTCGGGCGTCAAGTTTGCTCGCCAACCCCGCACCCAGCCAAGCGCCGAGCAGCGCCCCAAGCAGCACGGGCATGGCGACCATCAAATGACTGCCAACACCTGAGCTTCCTTGCGTTACCAATCTGAATATCAGCGCGGCAGAGACCGTTACCAGACTCACCCGCAGATTGACCATGACCGCCAGCAGCGGCGTGAGACGAAAGAACTGCAACAACACGGGTAAGCGGAACTCGGCGCCCCCCAAACCAACCAGCCCACCAAGCGTACCAATTGCCGCCCCCCAACCAAGACCTGTCCGGAGGTGGCGGCGGCAGCAGATGTCGTCTCCATGAAGCGGCAGCGACGTAGAAGGAGTGAGCGTAATCGGTGACATGTCTTTACGGCCTTCGATAGGACGTACACAGCATATCGAAAACGCATTCGATATGTCAACTAAGACATATCGAATGCCAACCGACAGGAGTCCACTGCACCAAGTCTGCAGACCGCACGCACCGACTCAGCGATGCACCACCGACCTTTCCAACGAAATTTGAGCAGATGCGAACGTCACCCGCGATCGGCTGGGGTCTCGACATTGCGCGCTTCCAACCAGGCATGCAGCGCCGCCACCTCTCCCGCAATCGCCGCCTCGGCCAAAGCCTGCATCCGCCGATAACGACTCAGCACCTCCTCACCAAGCACACTGAGCCGGGCACCCCCACCTCGCGAGCCCCCTTTGTTGGCCTCAACCAGCGGTAGCGTGAAACAACGATTCATCGAGTCAACCAACAGCCATACTCGCTTATAGCTCATGCCCAGGCGACGGCCCGCCGCGGCAATCGAACCCGTCTCCCGAATGCTTTCAAGCACGTCTGCCTTGCCCGGCCCAATTGCCACCTCATCCCCAAGAATGATGCGTACTCGGGCACCAATACGAACGTCATCGGCGGGACAGGCGGCGCCGGGAGCAGCATTTTCGGACATGAGTCTGGCAAAACAAGAAAGAGGGAGCCTGACTGTGCATGTCACATTGCCCAGGGTCAAGACCTTGGGCACGCAAGACTCAAGACACGCGCATCATGTTGTCATCCGGGAAGACTCGGACGCCATCCGCCTCACCCCCTTAATACCCTCCGGGAAACGATACCCCCGCAACGTCTCGACCATACAACCACGGCCCACCCGCCTGGCGGTCTGCCTCGGCCAATGCAGCCTGCCCCGCTGACGACACCAGATAGTCGACCACCTTGCGGACGTCATCACGCACATCTGCCTTGGCCGGATGGGCTTCACCCGGCTCTAGTGCAACATAGGCACGGCGCATGGCTGGGTCACCGCGCAGCAGTAGCGCCATCCCATCCCCCTGCATCCTGCCAAAGGAGACCGGTATCGCACCGACAACCACATAGGCTCGCTGTTTTGCGGCAAGTTCGAGGATGTCGTGCGACCGCTCCGAGACATCGAGACGGACCCACTCGGGAGTCGGTGTAATTCCGGCCTGTTTCCACACTCGCTGCACGATCTCGTGGCTGCCTGGGTCACGAAAGGCAATGAAGGGGGCCCGGACTGCAGCAATGCGCCTGAAAGCCGTCGCCGCATCGCCGGAGCCATGCACACCAGCAGGATCTTCCGCAGGGCCGACGATCGCGTGCTCGTTATACGCCCAGACCGACATCCGCCCCCCCACACCCCGCGCCTGCAGGGCGAAGGTTTCCGCGCCACCGTGGATCAACAACAGATCCGCATCACCACGCACAAACACCGGCAAGATGCCGGCCTTGTTCGCGGCCGCGGCCAAAGTGATGCGAACACCCGTCGCCGCCTCCAGCCGAGGACGCAGCGCATCCCACACACCGCTCAGTTGAATACCGCCAACCACCGCCACTTTCACCGTTCCAGCCTGGACGACACTGGCGACAGCCACCAGCAACATGCTGACCACAATTCGCAAGCCACATGTCCATCCTACGTTTACAACCGTGCTCATTGTCATGCTCCTGGATCAGGCTGGACCACCATGTCATCCAGCCTCTTGGATTCAGAAATCAAGGGTGACCTTGGCCATCAAGGTGCGCGGCGCTCCCGGATAGAAAGCGCTGCCATTACTGGTTTCGTTCGCGTTGTTGTAGCCGATGTAGCGCACATCAAAGAGGTTGATGACCGCGATGCTGGTGCGCAACGCACCCCATCCAGTCTGCATCCGGTGGCTGACATCCAGATTGGTGACGGTATAGGCCGACATCGTCTCGGTATGCTCGACATTGGCGTAGCGCCTACCCATGTGATGAACTACCGGCGCCACCGTGACGGATCCGAGCTGCCAGGCCGCGCCCAGGCTGGCCATGATCAACGGCACATCCGGCAGCTGCCTGCCTTTGGTCCGCCGGACCGTCGCTGCTGCGGTACGAAGGTCCTCGTCAAAGCGCGAACGCTGCCAGCTGAACGAGCCAAACAGGTTCACCCCTCGCGCCGCCGCCCATCCTGCAGACAGTTGCAGTCCGTATTGCGTGGCCTTGCCGATGTTCTGGTTGTAGCTCGCGTTGTAGGAGGCGTCATATACCGACACCCCTTTGTTGTCATAGCGGGTGTAGTACAGAACCGGCTCGACATAGCCGCCCGCAAAGCGGATGCGTGCCCCCAGGTCCAGCGTATCAGCCAGTTCCAGTTCGTTGTCGTCCCAGATCTGCTGTTTGGACAGACCCGCAATCGGCGGAGACTGGAAGGCATCGAACGCAGGTGTACCGATGTTGCGCCCAAGCGCGGCACGAAGATCGACACCGCTTCCCAACGCATGATGAACGCCCAGATAGGGCGCCAACGCTTCGATACTGCTGCTACGCACGCTACGCGCTGCAACCACCCCGGAGGACTGGTCAATGGCCGCATTGAATCCGACATCGCCAACACCTGCCGGATTGTAATAGTCGATCGATGGCAGGATGTCCTTCACATAACGCAGCCCTCCCTTGACCAGGGTGGGTCCGAAAGTGCGCTCGGCAACGACAAAGACATTGTGCAGATCGTGCCGCCGCGTGACCTCGGCCAGCATGTTCCAGCTGTGGAAGTTCAGTCCGCCATTGGCGTCAGGCGTATAGTGCTTCCAGCATGTGGGCGGCCCCGGCGGCTCCATGGAGACCCAGCCATAACCGAATGCCAGCTTTGCCTGCGCCAGTTCGGTGTGCAACTCTGTGGTCACCCCGTAGGTACTGTGATCGATCAACCACTTACGCACGAAGTTTCCGCTGGCATACAAGTATTCGCCTTTCTCTTTTGCGTAGAAGGGCTTGACCACCAAGCGACTGTCCTTGCTGAAGGCGTAACTGATTTCAGCAAGAAGGGCTGTCGTCTCGAACGCTTGCTGATTGTAGCCCTGCCAGTTGGCAAGCTGAGCGCCAGTGGTTCCAGTAGGCACACGGTCGTAATCGACCTTGTCGAACAGGGATTCGTCCTTGGACTGGGCATAGGTCAAACCCTTGTAGTTGTCGGCGCTCATCTCGTTGTGACCAAGAAACATCTTCACGTCGAGCGCACCCAAAGCCTGGCTGAGGCCGGCGGCAAATGTTTCCCGCCGACGTGGCGACTCACCGCCACCCCGCCATTTATTGGCCGAGGTAGCCGATGCGGACAGGAAGAACGCCGTGTCGGACGCCAACTGCCCACTGTCGACTCGACCAAACACCCTGCGAAAACCGTGATCTCCGGTAGCGAGCGATACCGAACCACCAGGCTGCGCACGTGGCCACAGGATGCGAGTATCCAGTTGTCCCACGGTGTCATAAAGACTGAACCGATCCGGTGCGATCGGCCCTTGCGCCAGCGATACGCTAGCAATGTTCTCTGCATCCAGCAGGAACAGGTAGCCGGGCCCCGCGCCCGGGCCGTTCAAAGGGAGACCTTCGACCGTCCCATTGGCGCCATGTGAAGCAATTTCGCCCCGCACACGCAAACCCTTGTTGCCACCTTGCTGATTAACCAAGCCCCAGGCATCGATGGTCTGCATTTGCACTCCGGGCAGTTCGGACACCATGCTGTAGGGGTTGGTCGCCCCCTTGCCACCAAACAGGTCAATGCCATCTTCACCCACCGCGTAGGTCGTGGACGGCGTATTGGCCACAGGGGCAAACCATTGCCCCATGTGTTCGGCCGTCACGGTGACGGCCGGTAGCGTCTGCTGTGCCTGGGCATGACCCGCAACAATCATGCAGGACGCCACGGCAAGCTGCCGGCACACGCCAGCCGCCAAAGAAGACGACTGATCGCCGCAATCGAACCTCATCTGTTCTTCTCCCTGTTTGATGCACCGGCCGCGCTTCACTTGCCCGACCCATGCAACGAAATCCGCCCCGCACTGAATTGAGCGAAGCCGGGAAAACTGAACGCAATATATATACCTACATAAAATACAGAACTACTTGAACGAATACCGCATCACTGCCCCGTCTCAGCCCGACCCCGCTGCAGGGAGATCTGCCACATGCGTGGCGGACTCAATGAAAAGTACACATGAGCGCACTGAACTTCACACCCTTGCCGACTGGCATGACCCACGCCACCCCACGACCGGCTCTTTGTTTTATTGTTTACATCACTACATATAAAATGTTTCATCCGTGACATGCCTGCGCCGTCAGAGAGAGACTTCAAGGTAAGCCCCTCCCGCTGACTCCAGCCATCGCGTTGCCCGCATGCGTCGCTGCGGAGAGCGTAAACGCCTGCGATGGCTGGAAACCCTCAGTCTGCACATGCTGCACCGACGCGCCGCACGTATGGCGATGGTGCGCTACCTGCATCCACTGGCTGGCGTCCCCCGCCTTGACACACCCCAGCTAGACCGCCCCCAAGCGCTTGAGTACCGCGAACAAACCCAATGACACCAAACCCAGCACCAGCGACAACGCCGCTGCACGCTCGAACTCACCCCCACTGACCGCGTTATAGATTTCCAGCGAAACTGTCGTTGTGCGTCCTCCAACGTTGCCGCCCAACATCAAGGTGATGCCGACCTCACCGAGCGAGCGCCCCAGGCCCAGCACCAGACCAGCAACCAGTGCACCGCGGATGTTTGGCAGCAGCACACGAAGGAAGATCTCCAACTCGCCCTTGCCCAACACCCGCGCAGCCTCGGCCAGTCGGCCGGACACCGCCTCCAGCGCGGACTGTATCGGCTTGACCACCAGTGGCAGACCGGCGAGCACCGATGCGATCAACACCCCCCAGAACGAGAACACGACCTCAATCGCCCAGTGCTCGCCCAACCAACTGCCAACCAGCCCGCGACGACCAAGCAACAACAACAAGACGAAACCGGTCGCCACGGGTGGAAACACCAGCGGCAAGGTCACCAGCGCGTCCACCCATCCGCGTCCAAACCAACCGCGCTGCGCCAGCGCGTACCCCAGAGCCAGACCGGCCACAAGATGAATCGCAAGCGTGGCCAGCGCCACCTCGGCCGTCAGACACAGCGCCTGGGCAACCAGAGGTTCAGCCAGGACAGCCTGAATTGACTCAAGATCCAGCACTACAGACCGTGGCGCGCGAGAATCGCCTTCGCCTCCGGCGTCTCTAGAAAGGCGGCCAGCTCGCTGACCCCGGACAGTTGACTACGCCCCTCCACCACCCCGGCAACAATGCGGATTTCGCCGTATAGCGCCGGATCGATCTCGATGAAGCCGCCGATGCGATCACGCACGCCGATTGCGTCCGTCAGATTGATGAACCCCGCGTCCACCTCGCCGCTGACCAAGTAGGCGGACACCTGGGGCACCGTTGCCACTGTCAGCAACCTGTCATTCACCTGGGCACCCAAACCACTATGCTCGAGGTACTCTGCAGCTGCCTTGCCATACACTGCATGACGCATATCGGGCAATGCAATGCGGATGAAAGCGGGCTGCGTAATGTCACCAGTCTGGCTCAAAGACCTGCCCTTCGGCCAAGCCAGCACCAGCCGTCCCTTACCTGCGGAAAGATAACGCTCGAAACGCAACTGCTTGGCTGCATCGAGAAATGCCTGATCACCGAACACCAAGGCCACGCGCTCGCTTTGCACGGCCTGCGCCATGACCTGCCCCATATTGCCGAAGAAGGATTCGACCTTGATTCCGGCTTGACGCTCAAAGGCCTGGGCAAGTTCGACCACAGGTCGTTTGTAGCCCGCACCAGCGGCGATGACAAGCGGCTCTGCTGCAAGCGTCGCGTGCAACGGCAGAATCGCCAACAGCATGGCCAGAAACCTGACACATACCAACCACTTCAGACTGAACCAAGTGACAAGACGTGAACACACAATGACCTCCGCCAGGAATAAAGGAAACCTGACTACACAACGCGATCAGCGCGGCATGCAGTCGCTGAAGCTGTAGAACGACTGCCCGTCGCAATCCTCCCCGACGCGTACGATCCGGTGAATCAACCAGCGCTCGTCACGCAGCAGCCAGGCGGCTACCGACTCCGCATAAACGGCTGCAGCGTAAAAATCCTCACCATCGTCCGAGCGGGGCTCCTTCAGCACATAACGATGTGCGTAGTAACACGTCCGTCCGTCTGGGTCGTAACCAAACACCCGTTCAGCATCAAGCTCGGCTTCACGAAAGATCTCGTAGGACAAGGGTGGAACCGCCATATCCCTCCACTGGGCAGGCAACCGACGCCACCAGGGCTCGCATCCACTACTACGGACACGAGCTTTGTTGACGCCTTTTATATATTGTTGCGTATATAACATTGAACACCCCTCTGTAACACCGAGCAATGCCGGGTTTTTGGCTTAAACCAAGGATTAGCGGCCAAAATCTGGCCAGGATCCTGATCCGGATAAACTTATTTATATACAACAGCAAATAGTATGCCGACCTTAGAAGCGCGTTCCGCACCTTTCGAATATGTGACCCCTCTACCTACGCCCAGACAACCATGAGATAGAAAGCACCGGAGCGGTAAACGCCAAAGGGCCGCATGCGCGGCCCTTTACCCTTCGTTTGAAAAACCAGCTTCCGGATGAAGCCTTAGAAATGCCACTCCATCTGGAAGGTCGGCGCATCGGTGTCGATACCCGGCTTCTTCACCCCGGCAGCATTCTTGTAGTTGCCGAACTTGTTGCGCCACAACTCATACCCCACCCCCATCAGGAAGGTGTTCTTCTTGCCAGTCACCATCTGACCGACATCCACCATCAACGAGGTACGCATCAGGGTTTCGGCCTTGGTGCTGACGCCAGCGTAATCCTTGCCCTTCTCGCTGTTGTAGTTCAGGAAACCCTGGAACTTGAGCGGAACGGACGCGGCCTGGAAGGGAATGCCCCACGAAACGTTGAAGATCCACTGCGGGTCGAAGGCAATGTCGCTCTTCGGGCAGGCGGGTGAACCCAGGCCACAATGGTTCCATTCCTTGCCGTAGAACAGGCTGACGTCAAGGAAGCCCGGTACGTCGAACTTGAGCGTGGGGCCGACAACGAACAGGCGCTTGCGCGGTGCAAAACGGGTGTTCTTGGTGCTCAGGTCGAAACCGGCGGTCAGGCCGACCTCCTTTACCGGACCGAAGGCCAGCGAGGTATCGAAGATCTTGCCCAGGTGCAGTTGATGACGGTAGGTCAGGTAGAACTCGGTCGCCCCATTGTCGCTACCGCTGGCGGGATCCTTCTTGTCCGATTGCAGCAAGTCGAGGTTGAAGAAGTTCTGCCCGACCGAATAGCCGCTGGCATGCGTCAGTTGAAGAACGTGCTTCTCGACATTGTTGCGGTTATTGGGTTCGGTGAATTCGGTGCCATAACGATAGCCGATGAAAGTATCGCTCCAGGTGGCAGCCTGAGCAGCCAGGGGGGAAAGCGACAAGGCGCCCACCAGGGCGAGGGTTTTGCAGCGCGTCATCGACAGCTTCATTTGGAACTCCTGAAAGGGCGTAGGGAAAAGTCGGAAGCGCGCACAGATGACACGCTTTTTTAGACCCTAACAGGAGGCGGACCCGCGTTGTCGAATAGTGATTATTACCTTTACCGTATAATCAAACAAACTCCATCTCATTGTTTATAAAAGAGATATAGATCGCCATATATTCTAATGGCATTCACCTTGATGGGACATTTTCCAGCTTGACGCACCTCGTTGGTGCGTACTCAAGTTCAATGGAATCATGCGCTTGCAGCCAGAGGCTCTTGCGCCGCACCATAATCTTGCACGAAGGGGGCGCAGAACACCCGAAACCAGCGATTTCGGTGCATTCTGGCGTGGCACGCCACTTGCCAGTTGGAACCATCGCATTTTCGCTACACAACTGGAGTTCAACATGCCCCGCAAGACCTCGCTTTCCCGTCGTTTGTTCCTGTGCGCCGCCACCGCAATGGCGTTTGCCAGCCCGGCACTGCACGCCGCCGACCCGGTAAAGCTCAAGTTCACGCTCGATTGGCGATTCGAAGGCCCCTCGGCACCTTTCCTGCTCGCCAAGAGCAAGGGCTATTTCGCCGCCGAGGGCCTGGACGTCGAAATCGACGCGGGCAATGGCTCAGCGGGTGCACTGACCCGCGTCGCCACCGGCGCCTACGACATGGGCTTTGCCGACTTCAATGCGCTGATCGAACACGAAGCCAAGACACCAGGGTCGAAGATCCAGGGCGTCTACATGGTGTACAACAGCACGCCGGCCGCGGTACTGGCGCTGAAGAAGTCCGGTATCAGCAAACCCGCCGACCTTGCCGGCAAGACGCTGGCTGCACCGATCTTCGACGGCGGACGCAAGGCCTGGCCTGCCTTTGCCAAGGCCAACGGCATGGCGGTGGATGCGGTCAAGTGGCAGACCGTCGAGCCGGCCATTCGCGAAACCCTGCTCGCCCGCGGCGATGTGGATGGCATTACCGGTTTCTACTTCACCAGCGTGCTCAACCTCGAAGCACGTGGCGTCAAACCCGAGGACATCGTCGCCCTGCGCTACCCCGAGAACGGTGTCGAGTTCTATGGCAACACCGTGATCGCCAGCCCCAAGATGCTGAGCGAGAAGCCCAAGGCAGTGGAAGGCTTCGTTCGTGCGCTGAACAAGGCCATGCTCGAGACCATCGCCAATCCCGACGCTGCGGTCGCCTACGTCAAGGAACGTGATCCGCTGATCAATGTGGAACTGGAAACCCGTCGCCTGAAGCTCGCCTTCGACTCTGTGGTGGTCACGCCCGAGACGCGCAAGCTGGGCCTGGGTGCCGTGGATGCAGACCGCCTCGCACGCTCGGTCACCGATGTCGTCTCCGCCTTCGGCCTGCCGGCCACCCCGGTTGCGACCGAGTTGTTCACCTCTGCCTACCTGCCGCCGGTCGCCGAGCGCGCCATCAAGTAAGCCCGTCCCACCCGCAAGCCGTCCCCGCGCCGCCCTGATCCAAGGCTGCGGGATGCCCGGGGCCGGTCGAACACCCTCGACCGCCCCCCACGCAGAAGGAGCGCGCGGGCGCTGCATCGGCGCGCCCGCCACATGCATCATGGAATTTGTCCGTTTCGAGAATGTCAGCCTGGCCTATCAGCCAGGCAGCCCCTTTGCCATCGAAGATGTCAGCCTCACCATCCGCGAGAACGAGTTCATCTCGCTGGTCGGCCCGTCGGGCTGCGGCAAGTCAACGGTGATGAAGCTGGTCACCGGGCTCAAGCCACCCACCAAGGGTTATGTATATGTTGACGGCCGCCAGGTCGCTGGCCCGCAGAAATGCGTCGGCATGGCCTTTCAGGCCTCCAATCTGCTGCCCTGGCGGACCACGCTGCAGAACGTCATGCTGCCGATGGAAATCGTCGAGCCCTACCGCTCCACCTTACGTGCCCAGCGCGCAGAGTATGAAGAGCAGGCACGCGCGCTGCTCAAGCGTGTCGGTCTGGCCGGCTTCGAGGACAAGTTTCCGTGGGAGTTGTCTGGCGGCATGCAGCAACGTGCCTCGATCTGCCGCGCACTGATCCACAAACCCCGCCTGCTGATGCTGGACGAACCCTTTGGCGCGCTTGATGCGTTCACCCGTGAAGAGCTGTGGTGCATGGTGCGTGATCTGTGGCAGGAGGAGCCCTTCACCGTGGTGCTGGTGACCCACGACCTGCGCGAAGCGGTGTTCCTGGCCGACACCGTATATGTAATGAGCAAGCGCCCGGGCCGCATCCTGGTCAAGCGCGACATTGAACTGCCGCGACCGCGCGACCTGGAAGTCACCTATACCGAACCTTTCGCCGCCTATGTGCACGAGCTGCGCGAGCACATCGGCCACATCCGCGAATCCTGAGCCGGGAGCCCCTCATGCTGTCACAAAAAACCCTGATCCGGCTCGCCCCCTGGCTGGTCATCCTGTTCTGCGCAATCCTGTGGGAGGCCATCGTTGTCGGCCTGAACGTGCCCGAATTCCTCTTCCCCTCGCTGTCGGCGGTCTGGAAGGCCACGCTGACGCACTGGGATCCGATCATGATGCACGCCACCCAGACCTTCCTGACCACGATGGCCGGCTTTGGCATCGCGGTCGTGTTCGGGCTGGCACTGGGTGCGGCGGTGGGCTCTTCTCCAGTCATCTACAAGGCGCTGTACCCACTGCTGGTCGGCTTCAACTCCATTCCCAAGGTCGCTTTCGTGCCGGTCCTGGTGGTGTGGTTCGGCATTGGCACCGTTCCCGCCATCCTGACCGCCTTCCTGATCAGTTTTTTCCCGGTGGTGGTCAACGTCGCCACGGGCCTGGCCACGCTTGAGCCCGAGCTGGAAGACGTGCTGCGCTCACTGGGCGCCAGCCGCCTGGACATCCTGAAAAAGGTCGGTCTGCCGCGTGCCATGCCCTACTTCTTTGCCTCGCTCAAGGTTGCCATCACCCTGGCGTTTGTCGGTTCGGTGATCTCGGAGACGGTGGCGTCCAACCTGGGGATCGGCTACCTGATGATGGCGGCCAGTTCGTCGATGGACATGGCCCTGGTGTTTGCCGGCCTGATCGTGATCGGCATCATGGGCGTGGTGATGTACGAGCTGTTCGCACTGGTCGAGCGCAAGCTGACCGGCTGGGCACACCGCAACCCCAACGGCGCGATGTAAGCGAGATGCGTCGCGGGGGCAGGCAGTCGCACCGATGCCCCCGCAACCTCGACGACCGGCCAACACAGGCCAGCCGCCTTCATTCAGTCAGCGAATTGCCGACCGTTGAACGTTGAGCGAACACGCTGCGGCAGGCGCGCTCAGGCCACTCGCCGCAACGCCGTACCCGCTGGCGCGCACGCGCGCGCAGCACGGACCACCCGCTCGCGGAACCAGCGGCATTCGGCCGAATGCTGGCTGCGGTCATGCCACAACAGGTAATAGGACATCGGCGGCAGCTCGGCCGGCGCCGCCACCAGGCTTAACGGCAGCATCGAGGTGTAGTGTTCGGCGAAGCGCGCTGGTGCGGTGAAGATCAGATCGGTATTGAGCAGCATGAACGGCGCCATGTGAAAATAGGGCACATGGGCAACCACATTGCGCCGCAGTCGTTCGCGCGCAAGAAATACATCGACCACGCCCCGCTGCCCAACCGAATACGGTGTCGGGATGACATGCTCGGCCGCCAGCCAGTCGCCGATGCTGAGCGGCCCACCCGCCAGCGGATGCCCATTGCGCATCAGCACCACCATGCGGTCTTCGAACAGCGGCGCGGTACGCAGGTGATCGGGTGGATTGGGCCAGTTGCCGATGACCAGATCCAGCTCACCCGACTCCAGCGCACGCGGGTAGTCCGAATTCTGCGTCATCGAGTGAAAAGCAATCTGCACGCTCGGGGCCTGCTTGTGGACGTCCGCGACCACTTCGCCGAGCAACATGGCATTGAGGTAGTCCGGCGTGGCCACATTGAAGCTGCGCCGGGAACTGGCAGGATCGAAGCCACGGGGACCTTCGGCGATGCGCTCGATCTGTTCAAGCACGATGCGCACCGGATCAAGCAGTTCGGCGCCACGCTCGGTTGGCGTCATGCCGCCCCGCGAGCGCACCAGCAAGGGGTCGCCGGTGATGTCGCGCAGCCGTTTGAGCGCGGTGCTGACCGCCGGCTGGGACAGGTTGAGCCGCCGCGCCGCGCGCGAGACGCTGCCCTCGGTCAGCAGCACATGCAGCACGCGCAGCAGGTGGGCATCGAGTGAATCCCAGGCACATCCGTTGGCCATACTTTCCTCCAGTACGGGCCAGACGGCCCGGGTTCAGACAGCGAGCGCCTCGCGCACGCCGTCGGCGTCCATATTGCGCCCCTCGCCCCGCATGACGATCTCTCCCCGCTCCATGACGAGATATTGATCGGACAGGGCACGGGCGAAATCGTAATACTGCTCGACCAGCAGGATGGCCATCTCGCCGGTTTCGGCCAGACTGCGGATGGCGCGCTCGATGTCCTTGATGATGGACGGCTGGATGCCTTCGGTCGGCTCATCGAGGATCAGCAGCTTGGGACCAAAGGCCAGTGCGCGACCAATCGCAAGCTGCTGTTGCTGCCCCCCTGACAGATCGCCACCACGGCGCCCCATCATCTGCTTGAGCACCGGGAACATCTCGAAGATGCGCGCCGGGATCGACTCCCCCCGCGGCCGTGTCGCCAGCCCCATCATCAGATTCTCTTCGACGGTCAGGCGCGGAAAGATCTCCCGCCCCTGCGGCACGAAGCCGATGCCTGCACGCACACGGTTGTACGATGGTGCGCGGGTGATGTCCTGCGCACCAAAATGGATCGTGCCGCTGGCTGCCGGCACCAGGCCCATCAGCGTCTTCAGCAAGGTCGTCTTGCCCACGCCGTTGCGCCCGAGCAGGGTGGTGACCTTGCCCACCGGCACCTCGAACGACAGGCCACGCAGGATGTGGCTACCACCGTAGAACTGGTTCAGGTTGTCGACTTTCAGCATGAGTTCATCCTTTCGGCGTGTCCTGGCTTGTGGCCTCGGAGCCTTGGGTCAGGGAGATGATTAGCAAGAATTGGGCGCAGTTTCTTGAAGGACTGGAGATTGATGCGGCTGACGCCCACCAAGCAGAAGCTCAGCGCCCGAGGTAGACCTCGATCACGCGCGGGTCGGCCTGGACCGTGGCCAGATCGCCTTCGGCCAGGACCGAGCCTTCGCATAACACGGTGACCTTGCCCCCCAGCGCCTCGACAAAGGTCATGTCGTGCTCGACCACCATCAGCGAATGTTTGCCAGCCAGGCTGACGAACAGCTCGGCAGTGCGCTCGGTTTCGTCATCGGTCATGCCCGCCACCGGCTCGTCCAGCAACAACAGCTTGGGATCCTGCATCAGCAGCATGCCGATCTCCAGCCACTGTTTCTGGCCATGCGACAACAAGCCCGCCACCCGGTCCGCAGCCTTGTCCAGGCGGATCTGCTTCATGACCTCGCTGATCTTGTCGCGCTGGTCATCGAACAGGCTGGCAAACAGGGTATTGCGCACCCGCTTGTCGGTCTTCATCGCCAGTTCGAGGTTCTCGAACACCGTGTGCCTTTCGAACACGGTCGGCTTCTGGAACTTGCGCCCGATGCCAGCGTGGGCCACTTCCGGCTCGGTCATCCGGGTCAGATCGATGGTCTGGCCAAAGAAGGCCTTGCCTGAATCCGGCCGGGTCTTGCCGGTGATCACATCCATCATCGTCGTCTTGCCGGCCCCGTTGGGGCCGATGATGCAACGCAGCTCACCCGCATCGATGGTCAGTGACAGCTTGTTGAGCGCCCGAAAGCCATCGAAACTGACAGTGATGTCATCCAGGTAGAGGATGACGTTATGCGACAGGTCGAGCTCGCCCGTGACGACGTGACCTGTCGTGGCCTCGCCCTCCCAGTGTTCGCGGCGGTTCTCGGCTTCCGCCAGTTTGTTGGCGGCAACACGTTCAGGTGCGGTGATCTGGCTCATGCCGAAGCTCCCTTGGTAGCCGTATCCGAAATTTCCCCAGTCTTGCCCTCCACCGCTGCACGGGCAGGCTGAGGTGCGGCTTCAGCGCTGTCGCCAGCCTTGCGCGTCATCAGCTTGCGCCACAGGCCAACCACGCCATCAGGCAGATAGAGCGTGACTGCGATGAACAGGAAACCAAGGAAGAAAGGCCAGTACTCGGGCACGGTGACGGTGAAGTAACTCTTGGCCAGATTGACGATACCCGCGCCCAGCACCGCCCCGATCAAAGTGCCGCGTCCGCCGACCGCGGCCCACACCGCGATCTCGATCGAGTTGGCCGGGCTCATCTCGGAAGGGTTGATGACGCCGATCTGCGACACATACAGCGCCCCCGCCATGCCGCACAAAACCGCCGACAAAGTCCAGATGAACAACTTGTAGTGCAACGGGTTGTAGCCGATGAACATGACCCGCGACTCGGCATCACGAATCGCGGTCAGGATGCGGCCCAGCCGCGATGTCACCAGGTAGCGGCCCAACACCAGGCAGGCAATCAGCAAGGCTGCCGACAGCGCGAACAGCATTACGCGCGTTTCCGGCGCGGTGATGTCATAGCCCAGGATGCGCTTGAAGTTGGTGAAGCCGTTGGTGCCACCAAAACCGGTTTCGTTGCGATAGAAGTACAGCATTGCTGCATAGGTCAAGGCCTGGGTGATGATGGAGAAATACACCCCCTTGATCCGAGAACGGAAGGCGAACCAACCGAAAATGAAGGCCACCACGCCAGGCAGTGCCATCGCCAGAAAAGCAGCCCATAGAAAACTGTCGGATCCAGCCCAGTACCAGGGCAGTTCCTTCCAGTCGAGAAAGACCATGAAATCGGGCAAGTCCGACCCATAACTGCCATCGCGACCAATCTGGCGCATCAGGTACATGCCGAAGGCGTAGCCACCAAGGGCGAAGAACAGGCCATGTCCCAGGCTGAGAATGCCGGCATAGCCCCAGATCAGGTCCATCGCCACGGCCACCACCATGTAGCACAGGATCTTGCCCAACAGGGTCAGGGTATAGGCAGACACATGCAGCGCATGGCCCTCGGGTAGCACCAGATGGGCCACAGGAATACCAATCCAGGTAATCGCGGCGAAGACTGCGAGTGCAATCCAGCCGGTCCTTGGCATGCTCTGAAACAGTCTCACGGTGAATGGGGTGCGCATTGGGGCGCCTCCTGTCTAGGTACCAAATTTCGTTGTGGGGAAAGCCGTGTCGCCGCGTCCTGCTGACTCAACGGAGACGGTGCCCGGGCACAGCCAGCCACCCGCCGCCGTGAAACCGCTCAGCTATCTGCAAACCGCCCCTTGACCGCGAAAATGCCCTGCGGCCGCTTCTGGATGAAGATGATGATGAACACCAGCACCAGGATCTTGGCGATCACCGCCCCCGCCCAGCCCTCCAGGAACTTGGCAAATATCCCCAGGCCCAGTGCCGCCCACACCGCGCCGGCCAGCTGTCCAACGCCGCCAAGCACCACCACCATGAAGGCATCGACGATATAGCCCTGCCCCATGGCCGGCCCCACGTTGGCAATCTGCGACAGCGCCAGGCCACCCAGGCCGGCGACACCGGACCCAATCGCGAAAGCCATCGTGTCGACCCGCGCGGTCGGCACCCCGACACAGCCTGCCATCGGCCGGTTCTGGGTGACGGCACGAACGAACATGCCCAGACGGGTCTTCTGCATCATCAGCCAGATCAACACCAGCACGAACGCGGCAAAACCGACGATCACGATCCGGTTCCATGGCAGTACGACACCGGCAGCCAGTTCGATACCGCCCGACATCCAGCTTGGATTGGCCAGCTCGAGGTTCTGCGGACCGAACGTGACACGTGCGGCCTGAATCAGGATCAGGGACAAGCCCCAGGTGGCGAGCAGGCTCTCCAGCGGACGTCCATAGAGGTGGCGCAGTACCAGGCGCTCCATCACCACGCCAACCAGCGCCGCGGTGAAGAAGGCCACCGGGATGGCAGCAATCACATACCAATCGAGGTACGCCGGCAAGTGACTGCGAAATACGCTCTGTACCAGGAAAGTGGCGTAGGCACCGATCATCAACAACTCGCCGTGCGCCATATTGATCACGCCCATCACCCCGTAGGTGATCGCCAGGCCAAGCGCCGCCAGCAGCAGAATGGAACCCAGCGACAGGCCGGAGAACATCGTTCCGGCCGTTTGAGCGATGGAGATGCGCCGTTCGATGGCGCGGATCGAAGCCTCAGCGGCGGCACGCACTTCGGCGCTGGATTCCACCCACATCGCGTTTTTACCCTCGCCGGTCTTCTCCAGCAGGGCGGACAGCATGTTCTTGACCGCCGGGTCGGACGAGCCGCCCAGCGCTTCAGCTGCTTTCAGGCGCTTGGCGGTATCGGACGACCCCAGGTTGATCTTGGCCAGGGCATACTCGAGCACGGTACGGATCGCCTCGTCCTGCTCGGCGGCCAGCGCACGCTCAAGCGCTGGCGTCATGGTTTCGGTCGCGTTCTCGCGCATCGTGGTCGCTGCAGCGAGACGCTCGGCAGGGCTTGCCGAAAAAAGTGCAAACGCTGCATTGGCCGTCGCAATCGAGCGCCGCAGGCGATTGTTCAGCGTGATGGTATCGACCTCGGTCACGGCCATCTCCAGCTTGTCGCCAGACGCGGCATCCATCACCTCATCGCCATCCGTGATGACCACACGCTCGGACACCACGCCCAGATTACCGGCTTCAAGTGCGGAGAGCACACGCCGGGCATCAGCACTACCATCAACGCCCAACGCCTCAATCGCAGCGACACGGCTGCCAAAATCTCCGGCGAAACCGGCGATCAGCGCCGGATCAAGTGCCGCACGGGCGGGCACGGCCAGACAGGCGAGCGAGACGAAGAGCAGCGCGAGCCGCATCAGCAATCGGTTCATTGCAAGCTCCATCGGATCGTCCGCCCACCGCGGGCGAACTCGGTCAACTCGACGGTGACCAGATCACATCGCCGAAAGTTGGAAAACGGAAGAAAAACCGGCGTGGCCGGCCGCAGAGCAGCCTGCGGCCGGCCACGCGCTGAACGGATCAGAGGCCTTGCTTGGCTTCATTCCCGGCGATGAACGGACTCCACGGTTGCGCACGGACCGGACCCTTGGTCTTCCACACCACGTCGAACTGACCATCGGCACGGACCTCGCCGATGAACACCGGCTTGTGCAGATGGTGGTTGGTCTTGTCCATAGTCAGGGTGAAGCCGGAAGGCGACTTGAAGGTCTGACCGCCAATGGCCGCAATGACCTTGTCGGTGTCGGTCGTCTTGGCCTTCTCGACCGCCTGTTTCCACATGTGGATACCGACATAGGTTGCTTCCATCGGGTCATTGGTGACCACACTGTCAGCATTGGGCACGCCATTCTTCTTTGCCCACGCCTTGTACTTGGCGATAAAGGCGTCGTTCTCCGGGTTCTTGATCGTCATGAAGTAGTTCCATGCGGCGAGGTGCCCCACCAGCGGCTTGGTATCCACGCCGCGCAGTTCCTCCTCACCCACCGAGAACGCCACCACCGGCACATCGGTCGCTTTCAGGCCCGCGTTGCCAAGCTCCTTGTAGAAGGGAACGTTCGAGTCGCCGTTGATGGTGGAGACCACCGCGGTCTTCTTGCCTTCGGAGGCAAACTTCTTGATGTTGGCGATGATGGTCTGGTAGTCCGAGTGACCGAAGGGGGTGTAGTCCTCCATGATGTCCGCGTCGGTGATGCCCTTGGTCTTGAGGAAGGCCCGCAGGATCTTGTTGGTGGTACGCGGGTAAACATAATCGGTACCAAGCAGCACAAAGCGCTTGGCCGAACCGCCCTCTTCGCTCAACAGGTACTCCAGCGCGGGAATCGCCTGCTGGTTGGGCGCCGCACCGGTGTAGAACACGTTCTTCTCAAGCTCTTCACCCTCATACTGAACCGGGTAGAACAGCAGGTTGTTGGTTTCCTTGAACACCGGGTTGACCGCCTTGCGCGAAGCAGAAGTCCAGCAGCCAAATACCACGGCAACCTTATCCTGGCTGATCAACTGACGGGCCCGCTCGGCAAACAGCGACTCACTGGAGGCCGGATCGACCACCACCGGCTCAAGCTTCTTGCCCATCACGCCACCCTTGGCGTTGATCTCCTCGATCGTCATCAGCGCGACGTTCTTCAGCGCGGTCTCGGAGATCGCCATCGTGCCCGACAGCGAGTGCAGGATGCCGACCTTGATGGTATCGGCGGCGTGCGCACCGATCGGGGCGCCGATCGCGGCGATGGAGGCGGAAAGGGCCAGAGCCTTGATGAAGCTGCGACGAGTCTGCATGTGGGTCTCCCAGGTAAGAAGTGGTAGCGCGGTGCTGCGCTGCAACGTCAGATTAGGGAAGCGGCCCGCATGCCGGAATACGCAAGATTGCGTAGGGGTGCGTATCACCCGTGACAGCCACCGGCGCTGAGGCCCGCGCCAGACGCAGGATTGGGAGCCGCAGAGCGGCTAGATCAAGGCCTCATCGAAAAGGGTCATGAACACGCAGGCTATCCAGTTGCTGGCCATGCTGCATGTCCTCGCTGTACAGGACACGACAGCCCGCCAGTTGCGCCGCAGCCAGGATCAGGCAGTCCCAATGGGAGTAGCCATAGCGTTCGCCCAGGCGCATGGCCTCGCTCAAGGTCGTGGCGGAAACCGGCACGACCTCGCAGTGTGCCATCAGGCTGCGGGCGCTGGCATGCGCTGCGGCACGGTCGATCCCGAGCTTTCGCGTACAGATATTGATGAACTCATTGACGACTTGCGTGCTGATGCAGGGCCGTGCCGCAAGCAAGCCCTCTGCACGGAGGGCCTTGGCCGGATCGTCGGCAAGCAGGTACACGACAACATTGGTGTCCAGAAAAAAACGCTCAAGCATGGGTTCAATCACGCTCGTGAAGCGCGTCGCGGTCGATGCGCATGCCCTCCTTCCAGGCACCTCGCAAGCGGCGGAAAACGCTGAAATCCGGCTCTGCGGGCGGCTCCGCCCGCAGGCGGGCAACCGCCTGGCCTCGCCGGGTGATGACGATCTCCTCCCCGGCCTGAACGGCATCGAGCAGGGCGCTAAACTGAGCCTTGGCCTCGGCAACGCTCACAGTCAGCATGAAACACTCCAATGGGTCATCTGAGATGACCATCTTAGAAAACTTCAGGGCGATGTTCAAGAATGCCCGTGCCAGGGCAGCACAGCTCACCCGCCCAACACCCGACTCAGGCATGATGCACGCCTTGCACAAGATTGCCCGCACAAAGCCACTCCATGTACCCGACCCACGATGTAGACGCCCAGTTGCTGCTGGCGACCCTGATTGCCGCCAAACGGCGCCCCGCCGAACTGGTCGAACTCGTTGCCGCAGCCGAATTCCTGGGCTGCCCGATCAAGTCCGCAAGCCTCTGGACGGCAGCGCTCAAGCGCGCCGTCAGCCACGCCCTGATCATTGCGGACGGCGGCGGTTTCACGCTGACACCCGCGGCCCAGTCCGTTGTCGCCGGCTTGCCGAAAAAGGCCGACAGTGAGGAACGGGTCTTTCTGGTACGGGAACGGCTGGCACGCTACGAGCCCGCAGCGCCATGCGCCGAACTGACGCTTGCGGAGGAACAGTTCGAGGATGCCTTGCGCACCCATGCCAGTCACGCTCGCCAGGGGGGTGCCAACCTGTTGATGCCCAAGCCCAAGCCGGAAGAGAGCGCCCCGCCACGCCGTGGAGGGCGCCGCCCCTACACGGGCAGGTCGCGTCGCTGAAACAGATATAATCCGGCATGAACTCCATGCCTGATCGACCCGACGCCCTGCCGGCACAGCCCGCCGCCACCGGCCCCGCCTTCGCCGAGCTGCAACTCGCACCCGAAGTCCTCACCAACCTGAACCAACTGGGCTATCTGACGATGACGCCCATCCAGGCCGCGTCACTGCCGCTGGCCCTGGGAGGCCACGACCTGATCGCCCAGGCACGCACCGGTTCGGGCAAGACCGCCGCGTTTGCGCTGCCCTTGCTCGGCAAGCTCAATGCACGCAGCCTGCGCGTACAGGCCCTGGTGCTGTGCCCGACGCGCGAGCTGGCCGACCAGGTCGCCCAGGAAGTGCGCCGGCTTGCAAGGGCGGCCGAAAACATCAAGGTGCTGACCCTGTGCGGCGGTAGCCCGATCAAGCCACAACTGACCAGCCTGGAGCACGGTGCCCACGTCGTCGTAGGCACGCCCGGCCGCCTGCTCGACCACCTGCAGCGCGGCAGCCTGGCATTGTCCGCGCTCAACACCCTGGTGCTCGACGAGGCCGACCGCATGCTGGACATGGGCTTCTTCGACGACATCGTGGCCGTGGCCGAGGCCTGTCCGCCCCATCGTCAGACCTTGCTGTTCTCGGCCACCTGGCCGGAAGGCGTCGAGCGGCTGGCGACGCGCTTCCTGCGTCAACCACGTACCGTCAAACTCGACCTTCAGCACGACGGCAGCAAGATCCGCCAGCTGTTCTTCGAAGTCGAGCATCCGCAGCGCCTGGCGGCTGTCGTCCGTCTGCTGCAGCATTTCCGTCCTCAAAGCACACTGGCGTTCTGCAATACCCGACAGCAATGCCGCGACCTGGTCGAGTGCCTGCAAGCCGCCGGCATTGACGCACTGGCGCTGCATGGCGAGCTGGAACAACGTGAGCGCGATCAGGTGCTGGTTCGCTTTGCCAACCGCAGCTGCCCGGTACTGGTCGCCACTGACGTCGCTGCACGCGGTCTGGACATCGCCGGCCTGGAGGCCGTGATCAACGTCGATGTCACCCCGGACCCCGAGATCCACACCCACCGTATCGGTCGCACCGGTCGTGCCGACGCCAGCGGCCTGGCCTTGAGCCTGGCCAGCAGCGCCGATCGCCGCCGGGTGGCGGCAATCGCCCAGACGCTCGGATTCGAACCGGAATGGCAGCCCCTGGATGCCCTCACGCCGGACGAAGCACCCCTGCTTGCCCCGATGGCCACGCTTCAGATCCTCGGCGGCAAGAAGGACAAGATCCGCCCGGGTGACGTGCTCGGCGCCCTCACCGGTGAGGCGGGTTTCAGCCGTGAGCAGATCGGCAAGATCCAGGTCACCGATGCTTACACCTACGTGGCCGTGAGTCGCGATATCTTTGACCTCGCCCTACGCAGGATCGCGGAGGGCAGAATCAAGGGTCGCAGGGTCAAGGTCAGAGCTGTTTGAGTCGCCGGCCAACCCGTGCCCGACGGATGCGAAGCGGAGGACACCCCATGCGTAACATCACCTCATCCAGACTCGGTCGTGGACTGGCTGCAGCCTTCATCGCCACTGCGCTGACTGCGGCCCCCGCATTGGCCGAAAAGCCCGAATGGGCGGGTGGCGGCAAAGGCAACGGCAAGCAGGAGCAACGCGAACCGGGCCGCAAGGACCGTGACGCCGACTACGGCAAACGTGAAGACCGGCGTGACCGGGATGATCGTCACGACCGGCGGGGCGACGATCGTCATCGCGCCCAGAGTGGCATATCCGTGGATATCCGTTTCGGCGATCGTCACCGCACCATCATCCAGGACTATTACCGCCAGGAGTACAGCCGCGGCCACTGCCCGCCCGGGCTTGCGAAGAAGGGGAACGGCTGCATGCCCCCTGGCCAGGCAAAGGCCTGGAAGCGCGGTTACCCCTTGCCACGGGAGGTGGTCTATTACGATCTTCCTCCACGCCTGATCATTGAACTGGGCGCTCCGCCTGCCGGCCATCGCTATGTGCGTGTCGCGGCGGACATCCTGCTGATTGCGGTCGGTACCGGCATGGTGATCGATGCCATCGAGGACCTGAGCCGGCTATAAGCCACTCAGGCCCCAGGCTCGGTCAGATACCGAACTGCGCTCCGGCGCCCATCAAGGTCGCCACCCCCAGCACCGCAAAGATGGCGGCGGCGATCGCGTGCACCAGCCGCACCGGCATGCGCTGGGCAATGCGGTCGCCCAGCAGCACTGCCGGCACGTTGGCGATCATCATGCCCAGGGTCGTACCCGCCACCACCGCGATAAAGGCCTGGTACTGCGCCGCCAGCGCCACCGTGGCAACCTGCGTCTTGTCGCCCATCTCGGCAAGGAAGAACGCCACCAGCGTGGTTCCGAACACCCCCATGCGCACGAGCCCGCCTTCATCGTCGTCGATCTTGTCGGGAATCAGGGTCCACACCGCCATCGCAATGAAGGACAGGCCCAGCACCCAGCGCAGGGTCTCCGGCGACATCAGCGAGGTCAGCCAGGTGCCGACCGCACCGGCCAGACCGTGATTGGCCAACGTGGCAACCAGAATGCCAATGATGATGGGAACGGGCTTACGGAACTTGGCCGCAAGAATGAAGGCAAGCAACTGCGTCTTGTCGCCGATTTCGGCGAGGGCAACGATGCCGGTCGATATCAGGAAGGCGTCCATCAAGTCTCCACAGGCCGGACAAAAAGACGAATGACCACGACACATCCCCGGCCTGTCCGGTGGTGTTCGTGGTCAAAGGTCTTGCCAAGCACGGGACCCGCTTGCACCATGCCGTGGCCGGCAAGTATGTTGATGCAAGCTCCTTCGCGCGGAAGGAAGGCTACTCCCCAATGACGCCGCGGATTATATTGAGGTCACACGCCGACGTCCACCACCCGTACCCCACCCGCGCATCAGCCCCCGGCCTCCAGGACTGACGACCCGGACAATGGCCACAGCGCCTCGCCCCCGGCCTCGAGATGGCACAGATACACCCGCAGGTCGAACTCGAACTGGTGATAGTCCGGCTCCATATGCGTGCAGAGCTGATAGAAGGCCTTGTCGTGATCGCGCACCTTCAAGTGGGCGAGTTCGTGCACGGCAATCATGCGCAGGAAAGGCTCCGGCACGGCACGGAACAGCCCTGCGATGCGAATCTCGCGCTTGGACTTGAGCTTGCTGCCCTGCACCCTCGACACCGTGGTGTGCGTACCGAGCGCATGCCGAACCACATGCAGGGTATTGTCGTAACACACCTTCGAAAGCGGTTCAGCCTTGCGCAGGTAACGTGCTTTCAGCTCACCGACGTAATCATACAAAGCGCCATCTGTCCGCACCGCGTGGGCGGCACCATAGCGGCCTTGCAGCGCGCTCGCGAGCCGGCCTTCCGCCATCAACCGGCGCACCTGCTCGACCAATGCCGGCGGATAGGCGGAGAGGTATTTCATCGCACTCATGCGTGGGCTGGCCTCAGACCGAGGTCACCGGTTTGTCCGCCACGGTCGGCGATGGCAGCGTACGATGGGTCGATTCGGCGAAGCTGGATTCCGGCTCGACGTTTGCCGTCCCCTCCCCGCTCTCGTCCGCCTCTTCTCCCAGGAAGCCGCCACTCTGATGCGCCCACAGGCGCGCATAAAGGCCACCTTGCGCCAGCAGGCTACGGTGGTCGCCTTCTTCGACGATCCGGCCCTTGTCGAGGACGATCAGGCGGTCCATTGCGGCAATGGTGGACAGACGGTGCGCAATCGCAACCACGGTCTTTCCTTCCATCAGACGGTACAGGCTGGCCTGGATCGCAGCCTCGACCTCGGAATCCAGCGCACTGGTCGCCTCATCGAGCAACAGGATGGGTGCATCCTTGAGCATCACCCGCGCAATCGCGATGCGCTGCCGCTGACCGCCGGACAGCTTGACCCCCCGCTCACCCACATGGGCGTCATAGCCGCAACGACCATGTGGGTCGCTCAAGGTCTGGATGAAGTCGTGCGCCTCCGCGCGGCGGGCAGCGGCAATCATGTCCTCGTCGCTGGCTTCCGGCCGACCGTAAAGGATGTTGTCGCGCACTGAACGGTGCAGCAGGGAGGTGTCCTGCGTCACCATGCCGATATGCGCACGCAGGCTGTCCTGTGCCACCGCAGCGATATCCTGACCATCGATCAGGATGCGCCCACGCTCGACATCGTAGAAGCGCAGCAGCAGATTGACGATGGTGGACTTGCCAGCACCGGAACGCCCCACGACGCCAATCTTTTCACCCGGCCGGATCACCAGCGACAAGCCATCGATGACCTGACGCGCCTGTGGCCCCTTGGCCCCATAAGCAAAGCTCACACCCTCGAAGCGAATCTCGCCACGGCTCACCTTCAGCGCAGGCGCCTGTGGTCGATCCACCACCAGGTGCGGGCGCGCCAGCGTATTGATACCGTCCTGCACCGTACCGACATGCTCGAACAGGGACGCCAGCTCCCACATCACCCAGTGCGACATGCCGTTGAGCCGCAGCGCCATCGCGGTTGCCGCTGCCACCGCGCCCACCCCGACCTCGCCCTGGGTCCACAACCAGAGCGCGGTACCCGCAGTTGACAGAATCAGCCCCATGCTCAAGGTGTGGTTCACCACCTCGATGCCACTCACCAGCCGCATCTGCGCGTGCACGGTCTGGATGAACTCCTGCATTGCACTGCGGGCATAACCCGCCTCTCGACCCGCGTGAGAAAACAGCTTGACTGTGGCGATATTGGTATAGGCGTCGGTGATGCGTCCGGTCATCAGTGAACGGGCATCCGCCTGCGCGCGCGACACCCGCGACAAGCGCGGCACGAAAAAACGTAGCGCGGTCACGTAACACAACAACCAGCCCAGCATTGGCACCAGCATCCAGGTATCGAAGCTGCCGACCACCACCACCAGGGTAACGAAGTAGATGGTCACGAACACCATGATGTCGGTCATGATCAGGCAGGTGTCGCGCACCGCCAACGCTGTCTGCATGACCTTGGCCGCCACCCGGCCAGCGAACTCGTCCTGATAGAAACCCATGCTCTGGCCAAGCATCAGGCGGTGGAAATTCCATCGCAGACGCATCGGAAAGTTACCGGCCAGAGTCTGGTGCTTGATCATGGTCTGCACCGCCACCAGGGCGATGCTGCCGACAACAATCGCCGCCAGCAGCATCAGTTTGCTCCCCTCGCTGGCCCACAGTTGCGCCGGCTCAACCGCCGCCAGCCAGTCCACCACCTTGCCAAGCATTGCAAACAACAAGGCTTCGAAGGCCCCAATGGTGGCGGTCAGCAAGGTCATGCCAAAGATGAAGGGCCGCAAACCGGCGGTACCCGCCCACAGGAAGGCAAAGAACCCCCGCGGCGGAATCGGCGGTGGCGCTTCGGGATAGGGATCTACAGCTTTTTCGAACAGGCCGAACACAGGGGTCTCCATGTGGGGATGACGCAACAGCCGCGCTCGTGGCACGGTGCGAACCCTGCATTGTGCCCCAACTCACCCTTGCGTCACCCGCCCTCGGAACCCACCGGGTTCAGAAATCAACACGTAAGGACACCCAGTGCCGGCGATCCACCACCCTCTGCATGCGCTCTTCACTGTGCGCACCGTTTAGCGACTGCACGGTGTATGCCAGTTCGCCGCGCAGCGTATCCAGACGCAATGCCTTGGCCAGCCGCAGGTCAGTACGTTCGTAGCGTTCGGTCACGGTATTGCGTGACCACTTGATGGCACCAATCCAGTAGTGCACGACCGACAGCTCGATGTCATGCGGCAAACGCTGCAGCCACAGCAATGACGTAGCGTTGCGTGGCGCTGACTGCTCTGCCAGTTCGCTATATCGACCGATAGAGCGCTTGAAATTGCTGCACCCGGTCGTGCAGTTGTAGACAAGATCGTAGCCAGCGTCATTGAGCGACTGACGAATACGGACGTTTGCATGGCCGACGACGAGAGTGCCAGTATCGACCGGCTGCCAACGCAACTGCAGTTCGTGACCGCGGATACGCAGATCCTCGAGCGCCTGCACCGTGTCGGGTGCCCCCGCCGTGATTGAGATCCGCTGATGGTGCCGATCGGAGATCCGCTCATCGAAAAGACGGACATCCAGGCTCGCACGCCACGCTGGCCACCGTCCCAGATAACCCAGGTCCCAGCTGTCCAGACGCTCGGACGACAGTGACGCGTTCCCTTCGGCCTCGACCTCACCAGGTCCACTCAGTCGCCAGGCTTCGTAATCCAGCGTTCCAGCTGAACGCCAGGCACGGGCATATCCAAGTCGCACGGTGTGTCCAGGCAACAGGTGAACACTGACACTGGCACGTGGCGCCAGCTTGCTGCCGGCCAGCGAATCGTGCTCGTGCGATAGCCCGAGATTGCCAGTAAGCCAGTGTGAAGGCTTCCATTCAAGATTGGCAAACACCCGGCCGACATCACGGCTCACGGTTCCCTTGCCACGCATCTGGGTGTCGGAGCGCAGGCTGTCCCAGCGCCAACTTGCACCCCAGGCCAACCGTATATCTTCCACCGGTAACAAGGTGTTGACGACTTCGAGTTCGTGTCTCGTACCGCGATCACCGGCCAGATCGACACGCGAAAAAGGTGCCATCAATCCAGGATCGACAAAGCTGCTGTCAGCCTCGTCGACGCTGTGTGAGTAACGGACCGACAGATCTGCAGTTTCCGACAGGCTGCGGAGCCACCGCATTTGCAACCAAGAGGAGGATTGTTCGGCATCGCGGACCGGGTCGTCCGGCTTATATAGTCCAGCGACCGGCAAACCTGACCCATCCTTGTCCCATCGCCCGACAAGGCGACTGCCCTCCACACGACCGAGACCTAGCTCAAAGCGGGTGCGAGGATCCAATTGCAGATTCACCGCGAAATCGAAGAGTCGCGTCCGGTTGCGATCCTGCCAGTCGGCATCTTCACGTGACACCGAAGATTCATTCAGGCCATCGTCACGCATCTGCTTGAAGCTCAAACGATAGTCCACACCGTCAGAGAGCTGGCCGCTGCGGCTGAGGTACACATCCCGCACGCCCTGGTTCCCTGCCCCGACGATCAGCGACGTCCCCTTGGCCAGTGCAGGATCGATGGTGATGATGTTGACGACCCCGAGGAAGGCATTGGTTCCGTATGACGTGGTGTTTGAACCACGAACCACCTCGATACGCTCGATGTCCTCCAGCGCAACCGGCACCAGTTCCCAGTTCATCCCCCCCCTGAACAAGGGCGAATGCAAGGAACGGCCATCCACCAGAACCTGCACGCGAGGCGAGAAATCACTGTCGTCGGTGACACCGTGGTAGGCCACCCGTGCCGGCTTGTCGCTCAGGGCATAGGTCTGAAAGCCTGGCACCAGCCTCATCACATCGCTTAAAGTCCGGGCTGCCGACGCCCTGAGCATGTCTCGATCAATCACTGTGACCGCAGTCGGCGCATCCGCCTGCTGCTGGGGCAGGCGACTGACCGAGGCGACCACCGGAAGCACATCGAGGAACGGAAGGTCGCTTGCGCCTGCTGAGGACAGACACAGCGCGCACGCCAGCGCAGCAGCCGGCCGCGGCACCAGTTTGCTTCGAGTCCTGGCCCAGCTTCTTGCCTGTCCGTCAGCCACATCTCCTCCCGACACCTCGGCAAGCAACTCATCTCTCGAGGCATGACCTGAATCAGCACCACCTCGCGAATGACACCGCGAACCTACCGCTTTAGTCGTAGTTCAAGGCTCGCACGACTAAGCTGCCAGGTCAATCCCCGAAACCACTCAGCCTTCCCGACCAGCACGCAGCTTCGACATCGCCATTGACGCCGCCGCAGTACGGGTCTCGACGCCGAGCTTCTCGAACACGTGCTCCAGGTGCTTGTGCACCGTGCGTGGACTGGAGCCGAGGATTTCGCCGATGTCGCGGTTGGTCTTGCCACGGATCACCCAGTACAGCACCTCCGCCTCGCGCGTGGTGAGGCGGAAGGCGGCGATCAGGGCCTCGATGGCGCTTGCGTCGTTCTCCTCACGCAGCACCACCAGCCACTCCTCGTCACCGGTCTGATCATGGAAGGAGGCCAGCAACCTGCGTTGACCGTCGGCAGTCACAAGCGCCGTGATTTCCCGGCGTTCGCGACGGGCGAGTTCGGCGTTGTGGATCCAGCTCAGCAATCGGGGGGGCGCTATCTCGCCAGCCTCGCCGAGATCGGCCTCGAACCAGCTGCGGATCAGTTGCCGTGCCAACGGCGTCTGCCACACCAGCTTGCCGTCACGCGCACGCACGGCCACCGTCGCCTGGCCGAAGGCGTCGAGCGCACTGCGAGCCTGTTTCATCTGGCGGGCGTTGAGCACGTGAGCAGCAATCCGCGCCAGGACCTCGGCCGGCTTGATCGGCTTGGTCACGTAATCGGCCCCACCGGCGGCGAAGGCGGCCACCACGTGTTCGGTTTCGGTCAGGCCAGTCATGAACAGGATGGGAATCGCACGGGTGGCAAAGTCAGCTTTCAACTGACGGGCGACCTCAAAGCCATCCATCCCGGGCATCACCGCATCGAGCAACACCACATCCGGCAGGCTCTGACGCGCACGGGCAAGGGCGCTTTCGCCATTGGTGGCCACCAGCACGAGATAACCCGCCTCATCGAGCGCATCGTGCAACAGGGCGAGGTTCTCCGGCACATCGTCGACAATCAGGACAATGCCGGCCGTGTTGGCATCGGCGGCAAGCGGCGGGGGACTCATGAGGGTGGCTCCTTGCTGCGCAGCAACTCGCGCATGGCATCGAACTGGAACTGACGTGCCAGTTCGCGCTGAACACGAACAAACTCTAGGTAGGCCGGATCGAGCGCCTCGATTGCGCTCAGGTGTTTGAGGATGCCGCGCAGAAAACCAAGCTCGATCAGCTCATCAAGGGCGCGCAGTTCGGCCTCGGGTGGCAGTACCAACTTTGTCACGACAGGCGCGAGCACCGCTGCATCCGCTGCGGGGTCGTCTGCCCACACCCATTCCAGCTGCAGACGCTTGCCGATCCAGTCCAGCAAGTCCTCGACCCGGATCGGCTTCAGGATGAAGTCCTCAGTACCGATACCGAAATCGTTGTCCAGCCCCTTGTCGAAGGCATTGGCAGAGATGATCGCCAGCGGCGCCTCGTCCAGCCCCGCGGCACGCAGGCGGCGAATGGTCTCCCAGCCGTCGATGCCTGGCATGGCCAGATCCATGAAGATCAGGTGCGGTCGGAAGCGCGGAACAAGCTCAAGACAGTCGTAGCCTGACGCGGCCTGGCCCACCTCGAAACCAAGCGGCTCGAGCAGGCTGACCAGCAGCTCCCGATCCACGCGCTCGTTGTCCACTGTGAGAATGCGGCGGCGCACGCCCTTATAGCCAATGCGCCGGGCACGGGGCAGGGCCGCGGCAGCTTGGGCATCGTGCAGTTGGGGCAGGAACAGACGGATGCGGAACACACTGCCACGCCCCGGTGTACTCTCCACCGTCAGCTCACCTCCCATCAGGTCCGTCAGCATCTTGCTGATGGTCAAGCCCAGGCCCGTGCCCGTGGTTGTGCCGCCTTTGGCGCTGCTACCGCGAGTGAAGGGTTCGAAAATCTGCACCAACTCCTCATCGGCAATGCCAGGGCCGCTGTCTTCGATCTCGAACATGGCCATCTCGCGACGGTAGGTCAGCGTCACCCGGACCGCACCACGCGGGGTGAACTTCACCGCATTGCCGATGATATTGATCAGGATCTGGCGCAGTCGCTTCTCGTCGGCGCGCACCACCTCGGGCAGCTTGCCGACGATGTCGAAAGCAAAGCCGAGACCCTTGTTGCGCGCCTGCAGCTCGAACATGCCGATCAGCTGCTGAATGAATGCGGGAAAGGCCAGCGGCCGGATGTCGAGGGCAAACTTGCCACTTTCGATACGGGCGATGTCGAGCGTACCCTCAATCAACGACAGCAGATGCTCGCCACTTTTCTTGATCACGCTGACCGCCTGCTGCCGGTGCGGTGGAATCGCCGGATCACCATCCAGGATCTGCGCGTAACCCAGGATGCTATTGAGTGGCGTACGCAATTCGTGGCTGATCGAGGTCACATAGCGGCTCTTGGCCTGATTGGCCTGCTCCGCCACCCGACGCGCCGTCTGCAGGGCCTCATCGGTGCGCTGATGGGACTCGATCTCCTGCATCAGCAAGCGGGTCTGGCGATTGGACTCTTCCTGCGCCACCTGCCGGCTCTTGTGGGTCAGCACCATCCACCACGCACCAATGCCGCTCATCAGGAAAAGCGCGGCGTAGGTCTTGATCAGCACGCCCTTGAGCTCACCTTCGGCCACGATCGGCCCCCGCGCCAACAGTTCGTGGTAATACAAGGTGCCGAGCAGTAGTGCCAGGAAAAGGCTGATCCCCGACAAAAGCATCAGGTAGTGCCCAAGCCCGCCATCGATATATGGCCTGAGCGCACCGGGCAGGCAGCGTTCAAGCAAACCCGACCACTGCGCAGACAGCCGTGCATGCGGCTTGCACTGGTCCTCGCACCGCGCATCCAGCGAGCAGCACAAGGAGCAGATCGTGCCCTGGTAGGCGGGGCAGTGGCTGGTATCTTCGGGCTCGAAGTGCTGCCCGCAGATGCAGCACTGCCGTGTCGCCACCCAGGCCTTCCCTTCGTGAACGGCCGGCTCTGGTGGGCGCGCCAGGTAGTAACGTCCACGCGTCGCCCAGGCGATCAGCGGCGAGACCACCAGCGCCACCGCCATTGCCACAAAGGGCGCAAACGGCTGGACACCGGTACCGAACACCCCGATGAAGGTGCACACCGAGAGCAACGAGGCCAGCACCATGGCCCCGACCCCGACCGGGTTGATGTCGTACAGATGGCTGCGCTTGAACTCGATACCCTTTGGCGACCAGCCCATCGGCTTGTTGATGACCAGATCCGCCACCACCGCCACCATCCACGAAATGGCGATATTGGAATACAGCCCGAGCACCTGACCGAGCGCCTGGAACACGTTCATCTCCATCAGCAGCAAGGCGATCAGGATGTTGAACACCACCCACACCACCCGACCGGGGTGGCTGTGAGTCAGCCTCGAGAAGAAGTTCGACCACGCCAGCGAGCCGGCGTAGGCGTTGGTGACATTGATCTTGAGTTGCGACACGATGACGAACAGTGCCGTCACCGCCACCGCCCACAGCGCACTGTCGAACACCTTGGAAAACCCCAGCAGATACATCTGATTGGGGTCCACCGCCTTGTCGGCCGCCATGCCGTCACGCAGCAACAGCCAGGCCAGCAGCGCACCGCCAAGCATCTTCACCACGCCGATCAGCACCCAGCCCGGCCCGCCCAGCACCACGCCAAACAACCAGCGCCAGCGGTTCTGCTCGGTGCGCGCCGGCATGAAGCGCAGGTAGTCCGCCTGCTCTCCCATCTGCGTGATCAAGGCGATGCCCACCGTCATCGCTGCGGCGAAAAGATGAAAATCGAACGTCCCGCCCTGCCCCTGCACCCCCGGGTATTGCCACAACCCGGCCAGTGCGTCCGGCTCCTCGCGCAGCAGGAAAAAGAAGGGCAATGCAAGCAGGAATAGCCATAAAGGCTGAGTCAGGGTCTGCAGCTTGCTGATCACGGTAATGCCGTGAGTCACCAGGGGAATCACCACCAGCGCACAGATCAGATAGCCCCAGGCAGGCGGGATGCCCAGCGCCAACTCCAGCGCATACGCCATGATCGCCGCTTCAAGCGCGAACAGGATGAAGGTGAAGGAGGCATAGACCAGTGAGGACAGCGTCGAACCGATATAGCCGAAACCGGACCCGCGTGTCAGCAGGTCCATATCCACACCATGGCGCGCCGCGTACAGGCTGATCGGCAGACCAGTCAGGAAGATGATCAGGCCGATCGCGAGGATGGCCCAGAAGCTATTGACGAAGCCGTAGCCGACCAGCATGGTCGCCCCCACGGCTTCCAGCACCAGAAAGGAAGCCGCGCCGAAGGCCGTGTTACCAACCCGGAATTCGGTCCACTTGCGGAAACTGCGCGGCGTAAAGCGCAGCGCATAGTCTTCCAGCGTTTCGTTGGCAACCCAGGTGTTGTAGTCGCGGCGGATCTTGACCACACGCTGCGGCGCACCGTCACCGACTCCGCCTTGCGCGGATGCGCCCTCCTCCACCATGCGGGCGGCGACGCTCGGTTCAGCCATCGGGTCTTGGGCGTTCATAGGGCAGAAAAAAAAGGCGCGATGCAGGAAGCAATCGCGCCATTCTATGCGAGGCCCGGGCGGCGGGATGCTTACTTGCCCTGCGCCTTCAGTGCCTCCTGCAACAGGGCCGCCTTGTCGATGGACATCGGCAGCGGCGCCTCAGCCGGGCACAGCTCGGCCGGATCCACGCCAGCACGGTCCTGACCCAGCTCGGCAGCCGTCGGCATGGCTTCGCGCGAGACCTCGAGTGCAGGCATCAACCGCCCCATGCCCGCCAGCGTCCGCGCCTCGGCGACGACCACATCATAGCTGGCGTTGACGTAGGCACGACGGGCCTGGAAGTACTCGTTTTCAGTATCCAGCAAGTCAAGCAAGGTACGCTGACCGATGTCGAACTGACGACGATAGGCCTCTCGTGCCTTCTCGATCGACAGTTGATGCTGGTCGAGATAGCGCAACTGCTCAACCAGACGCTGACTATCGTTGTATGCGATGGAGACGGTCTGACGAAGGTCGCGACAGGCCTTCTCGCGCAGGTCGCGGGACTGATTCAGCTGTTCGGCAGCCTGACGGATACGGGCCTGATCGGCACCACCGCGGAACAGGTTGTAGCTGAATACCAACTCGACCACGCCATCACGGGAGCGGCCATCCGCCCCCTCGAGGTTATCGGTCAGACTTTGCCGCGCACGCAGGTCCAGGCGAGGATGGTTGGCTGCGCGCCGGGTCTCGACCAACGCCTGGCCCGCACGAACGTTCTCGACCGCAGCGTTGATCGACGGGCTGGATTGCATCGCCTCGCGCAAGACCTCCTGCGCACTCGACGGCAAGGGCGCAGAACTGAGTCGCGCGCCGAAAGCCGGCATGGTCTGCGGCGGCGCCTCACCGACCAGACGCAGATAGCGCGTGCTGACGTCGTGCAGATTGGACACTTCCGTCAGCAGGTTGGACTCGGCCAATGCAACGCGCCCGGTCGCCTGCTCGAGATCGACCCGCCGGCCGACACCCGCCGATGCACGCTCTGCGATCTGGTCGAACACCTGCTTGTGCTCGACATAGTTCTGCTGTGCCAGACGGACGAGTTCGCGATACCGCAACACATCACCATAAGCGCGTACCACCTCGAGCGACGCCGACTCGGATGCATCCAGCAGTTCATAGTAGCGAGCAAGTCGCGCATACCCCATACGCGCCACTTCGTTACGGGTAAAGAAGCCGTCATACACCATCTGATTCAGCGACAGCGAGGCCCCACGACGGGTGTAATCGTCAGCCTCGGTACCAGGCCGCTTGCGCCACTCATGCCCAACGCCAGCGGTCAGGTCGACCTGGGGATAGTAGCCCCCTTTTGCCACATCCTGCTCAGCCTCAGCAGCCCGGAAACCATGCCAGCGCGCCTGCACTTCGGGGTTCGTGACAACCGCCTTACGCACCGCTTCACGCAAGACTTCAGGCACTTGCGCGTTGACCTGGGCATGAGGCAAGACAGCAGCAAGCGCCAGAAAGACAAGTTTTCGAACCCCGTTCATGCACCCTCCAGACAATTCAATCGATGGATCTCGAACCCAAACGGTTCGTATCTGCCCCAATCTGGGCAACGCTTTGCATGATAGGGGGAAACTCGGGGTCATGCTGAGGAATACCACACAAGCTCGAGCCAGGCACTGCGCCGTCGAAACCACGCAAATACGCCATCCGTGACATATACACGCTATTACTTACGCTACAGGCTGCATAATCACCAAAACTCGACATGCCCTCAGGCGTGGCAATACTGCAACCAGACTGCGGCCACCGCAGCAGGAGATCACCTTGAAGACATTCACCACCCTCGCCGCGGCAACTGCCCTGCTGACCAGTGCATCCGCATACGCTGCACCGCTCGTCTTCTTCGGCGAAGACGAAGGCTTGGGCGAAACGATTGCCCTGAGCTCGACACCGAACGCCGATGCCGCTCGCAACGCCTTTCTCGCCGCATTGAGTGGCCAGAATGTCGCAACCGAAGATTTTGAAAGCCATCCTTACACCACAAGTTTTACCCCCGGCACGCTGAATGTCGATTTCGGCGCACTCGGCACTGCAACCCTGAACCAGGGCTATGTCACCAACGACCCCTACGCGGGCCGCTACGCGACCTCGGGCGCGCAGTTCTGGGAGACCTACAGCTCGAGCTTCACGATCAACTTCTCGTCTGCGGTGATTGGCTTCGGTTTCTACGGCATCGACATCGGCGACTTTCTCGGCACGGTAACCCTGACATTGTCCAACGGTAGCGAATTTACCGTTCCGCACAGCATCGACAATCCAGGTGGGTCCGTTCTTTACTGGGGTATTGTCGACACCGAAACCCCCTTTACCAGTGTCACTTTCGGCAATACCAATGCCGGTGCAGACTGGTTTGGCTTTGATGATTTCACCATCGCGACTGCCGGCCCCGGCAACAGGATTCCCGAGCCCGCGACACTCGCATTGCTTGGTCTGGGTCTCGCCGCACTGGGCGCGGGTCGACGCGGAAAGCTGTCTCGGGCATGACCCCTCGCAGGTCACAAGACCTGCAGCTGACACCCAGCCCACGTCCCTTTCGGGCGTGGGCGCGCGCGTATAATCGGTCTGGCGCAATGCTGCCTGTCGGCCCCGTGATCCGATAGCGTGCCGCTGCGCACCCACCCCGAACCGTGCGTATGCGCCCCTTTTCCACTCGCTCCGACCTATGCCGTTCGGCCAGACCTGTCCCGTCGCCTCTGCTGCGACTATGCGCATTTGTGGTTTTCGCGGCGCTGACCTGGTTCGCAGGCGCAAATACCGACTTCGACCGGATGCAACGCCTGGCCAGCGAGCGCTTCGGCAATCAGGCGGGCGACATGGTCGGGGCCTGGCGGCGGTTGATTGATGAAAGCCGGGATATTCCCGAGACGGATCAGCTCACCCGGGTCAACCATTTCTTCAATCGCAGCATCCAGTTCGACGACGACATCGTCGTCTGGCAGCAGCAGGACTATTGGGCCAGCCCGCTCGAGACCCTGGGGCGCCAGGCCGGTGACTGCGAGGACTTCGCCATCGCAAAGTATGTCACCTTGCGCCTGCTGGGCATTCCGAAAGAGCGACTGAGACTGATCTACGTCCGTGCTCGCATCGGTGGTGCGGACAGCCCGGTTTCGCAGGCTCACATGGTGCTGGGCTACTTTGCCACACCCACTGACGAGCCCCTGGTCCTCGACAACTTGATCGGCGACATCCGGCCCGCCGCCCGCCGTCCCGACCTGTTCCCGGTATTCAGCTTCAACAGCGAAGGCTTGTGGGTCGGTGGCGCGGCAGAATCCTCTGCCGATCCCACCGCAAGGCTGTCCCGCTGGCGGGATGTCCTTGCCAGAATGCGCAGCGAAGGCCTGGAGCTCACGCAATGACCCCGCTTCCCAAGACATTTTTCGAGGTGTGCCAACGATGTCACTGACCAAGCAACTCTGGATCGCAATCGCGATGGTGACCCTGCTGTCGCTTGGTGGCAGCCTAGTGGTCAGCACCCTGTCCGCCCGGCAGTACCTGCAGCAGGAGCTGGCGATCAAGAACATGGACAACGCCACCTCGCTGGCCCTGTCACTATCTCAGCTGGACAAGGATCCGGTAACCATCGAACTGCAGATCGCATCCCAGTTCGATGCCGGACACTATCAGCTGATCCGTCTGGTCGACCCCACTGGCACCCTGCTTGTCGAACGCAAGTACGCTGAACACAACCAGGGCTCACCGACCTGGTTCATGCGCCTGGTACCCATCGAAACCCGTCCGGGCCTGGCCCAGGTACTCGACGGGTGGCGGCAGTTCGGTACCCTTACGGTGGAAAGCCATAGCCGCTATGCCTACGAATCGTTGTGGAATGCCACCCGCCAACTGCTGCTGTGGTTCGCCGGTGGCGGTCTGCTGTGTGGTCTGCTCGGCACCCTGGTACTGCGCTACATCACCCGACCTCTGGGCTCGATGGTGGAACAGGCCGAGGCCATCGGCGGGCGCCGCTTCGTGACCACCCCCGAACCTCGCACGCTGGAATTCCGCAGTGTCGTACGCGCAATGAACACCTTGTCCGAGCGCGTACGGACGATGCTGGCTGATGAAGCTCAACGGCTTGAACAGTTGCGCAGGCAGACCCAGTATGACGACCTGACCGGGCTTTTCAGCCGACAGCAGTTCCTCAACCAGCTCGATGCAGCGCTGTCGCGCAACGATGCCAGCGCTGGAGGCCTTCTGCTCATCACCCGCATCGCCAATCTGGCCGAGCTCAACCAGCGCCTGGGCCGCACTGCGGCTGATCGACTGCTCGCCACCCTGGCCAGCAAGCTCTCCTCCGTTGGTGAAGCGCATCCGGGCCGCGAATGTGGACGCCTGAACGCATCGGACTTTGCCTTGCTCGCCGCAGGCGAGCTCGACGCCATGGCACTCGGAGAAGCCGTCAACGCGGCCTTTCAGACCGCACTCACCGCCGACCTGCCGCATACTCAGCTGCTGATCGCGGTCGCGGGCTATGCCGAAGGCGAAGCACGCGGCAGCCTGCTCGCACGTATCGACGGAGGCCTCGCCGCTGCCGAACACGACGAGCAACACACACTCCAGATCGTCGCCAACCACACCGATCAACCGCTCTACAGCCACCCCGACGAGTGGCGGAAAGCCCTGACGCACGCACTGCAAGGGCGTGCGATCAAGCTGGCCGGCTTTCCGGTACTCGGTCGCCAGGGGGAAGTGCTGCACCGCGAAGCACCGGTACGACTGCAACTGGACGGTCACTGGTGCAGTGCCGGACGCGTGCTACCCTGGGCCGCACGGCTGGGCCTGGTAGCACGGATTGACGCCCTGGTTGTCGAAGCGGCCTGCGCCAGACTCGACAGACACCCCGAGATCACCGGCCTGGCAATCAATCTGTCGACCGACGCCCTGCGCGACGCTGCTTTCCGGGACCAGCTGCGCCGCACGGTGCAAGCCCACCCCACAGCGGCATCACGTCTCTGGATCGACATTCAGGAGATCAGTGCACTACGGCACCAGATGGAGTTCCGCGACCTTTGCCTGACGCTGCGCCCCCTGGGTTGCAAACTGGGTCTCAAGCATGCCGGACGCAGCTTCTCCCGCTTTGCCGAACTTCATGATGTCGGGCTCGACTACATCAAGATCAGCCCCGCCTTCATCCGCGGCATCGACCAGTCTCCCAGCAACAAGGCCTTCCTGCGCGGGCTATGTACGATCGCGCACTCGATTGGACTGCTGGCCATCGCCGAAGGTGTCGGTACGCCGGCCGAAGTCGCCGCACTGCCTGCATTGGGCATCGACGGCATGACCGGCCCCGGCATCACCGCTGAACCCGCCGCATTGAGTGAACACCCCTGATCCGCACATGCTGACCTTGCCCCTTTCCCTCACAGCACGGCTGGAACAGGCACGCGCCCGTGTCGCAGCAGACTGCAAGCCCCTTGACGCCCCCTATCCCGCCTATGCCGTATTCCTCTCGGTATCGGATGGCGGACAGCGGGCGCATGTCACTCACGCATGTGAGGAGAACTTTGATCAGGCCTGGGGGCAGGCTTGCATGCAACTGGGTGAGCTGGTCGAACGCCACAAACTGAAGGGGCGATGGCTGCGCATCGACTGGGTGGAGAGCGCGAAACCCATCTCCATGAGCGCCCTTGACGAGCGTCTGCGAAACACCAAGCGAAACTACTTTCGCCATGGGCTGGCCCTCGACAAAGGCCTGACTCAGGCATACACGGAGCTTGAGCTCAACGCCAATGCCATGCTCTATGCCGGCAGCAGCATTCCACATGCGCAGTTCAACCCGAAGAATTTCGCGGTGTATGCGCAACGTCGCCATGGCGCCAGTGCGCGTTTGCCTGCTCAGCCTGATGAGACACTGCACCTGCTGGCCCTGCAGGGAGTGTTCATCACCGAAGAGGGCGAACTGCTGGCGCTCGGCGGCCCGGGCCCGGATGCCGGGCGCCGAGCGCTGACACTCACACCGGAGACCACCCTCGCACGAGTGGAGCAGGGGGCCAACTACCTTGCCACCCAGGTCAGGGAGGATGGTCGCTTCATCTATGGCTGGTTTCCCTGCTTCGACCGCGAAATCGCAAGCTACAACACCCTGCGTCATGCCAGTTCGACCTACGCCATGCTAGAAGCCTGGGAGCTGACCCGGGACGATGCATTGCTGCAAGCCATCGAACGGGCCCTTGACCATCTGGTCTCGACACTGATCCGGCCTTACACCCTGGCCGACGGCCGGCAACTGGCCTTCTTGATCGACACCGGGGACGAGATCAAGCTCGGCGGCAATGCGGTCTGCCTGCTTGCATTGGTGAAACACAGCGAGCTCACCGGCTCCGACCGGCACATGCAGGTCATGGAAAGGCTCGCGCTCGGCATTGCCTACATGCAGCATGCCGACAGTGGCCGCTTCGATCACGTGCTCAATGCCAGCGATCTCTCAGTCAAGGCGGCATTCCGCATCATCTATTACGACGGAGAGGCGGCTTTTGGCCTGATGCGACTTCATGGCCTGACCAGAGATGCGCGCTGGCTTGCCATCGTCGAGAAGGCCTTCGAACATTTCATCGCAGCCGAACACTGGCGGGCACATGATCATTGGTTGAGCTACTGCGTCAACGAACTCACCCGCCATCGCCCTCTGGAACAGTACTTCCGCTTCGGCATCCGCAACATTGCAGATTATCTGGATTTCGTTCTCGAACGGGAAACCACCTTCCCCACGCTGCTGGAGTTGATGCTCGCCGCGGAGCAGATGCTCAATCGTCTGAACGAAACACCGTCCGTGCGGGACCTGCTTGCCGACATTGACATCGGCAAGTTCTACCGGGCATTGGACTTTCGCGCCCATCACCTGCTCAACGGCCATTTCTGGCCCGAACTGGCGATGTACTTCCGTAACCCCGCGCGCATACTCGGCAGCTTCTTCATCCGTCATCACGGCTTCCGGGTTCGCATCGACGATGTCGAGCACTACCTGTCCGGCTTCGTCGCCTACCATGCCTTCCTCATGCGCGGCGGCACCTCTCAAGCGCTCGCAGACCTGCAGCAGACAACGCAGACGCTCAAGCACGCACGCCAGACCCGCACTGCATCACCCCGTGTGCCCGGCATGCCCAACTGGCGTGCAGACGACGTGCTGGCGGCCACTGGTGGTCGCTGGGCCCGCCCCCCACAGTCGCCTCGCTGGCAGGCAACCGGCTTGTGCATCTGGCTACCGAGCCTGCGTGCCGGCCAGATGATTGCCCTCCGCCCAAGCACCGGCAAAGGTGGCGTGCCACCGTCAGTGCTGCCACAAGCCCCTTTCCTGCCGCAAGCGGTCATTGCTTCGGAGCCCGCACTGGATCTCGTACCCGCGCCGATTCCGGTGCTGGAGGTACCCGATCTCAACCGAGCCATTCTGGACCTGGGCCGCTTCGCCCGGCGCCACATCCGCGGCCGCATCATCGGCATCACCGGCAGTGCAGGCAAGACCACCACGGTTGCCATGCTGGCACGCGCCCTGCGCCCCTGGGGAGAGGTGGGACAAACCGCGCACAACGCCAACCTGCCGCATGGCATTGCCTGGAATCTGGCGTCCATCCCCTGGGATGTTCCCCATATCGTCATGGAGATGGCGATTGGCCGGATGCAGCAGAATGCCGAACTCGTCCGCCCCCACGTCGGCGTGGTGACCAACATCGCCGCTGCCCACCTCGAGCACCATGGAACAACCGCCGAAGTCGCCCGCCGCAAGAGCCGGATCTTCTCGGCCATGGACGACGACGGCGTCGCCGTGCTCAACCGCGACATGGCCGAGTGGGAGATCGTGCATGAAGCTGCCTGCCGACGAGGCCTGCGCGTCATTCACTATGGGCAGGGCCGCGACTGCGACGTACGGTTGCTGCAGTATGAAAGCGCCAGCGGAGAGATCCTCATCCATGCCGGAGGTCGCAACCATCGCTACTGTCTTGGCGCCCCCGGCAGGCACATGGCCTACAACAGTCTTGCCTGTGTCGCGGTCGCACTGGCGCTCGACCTACCGCTGGAGCCATTGTTGCTGCAGTTTGGAGACTTCCAGCCCGTCGACGGTCGTGGCGCAACCCACGACCTGCAGATCGGCCCGCGGCGACTACGTATCCTGGACGAAGCCTACAATGCGAACCCCGTGTCGATGCGGGCGGCCATTGAGCTTGCCCGCGAACTGTCTCCGCCACGACCCGATGGACGGCGCATTCTCGTTCTCGGCGACATGCTGGAGCTTGGCCCGACCAGTGAACAACTGCATCAGGCCTTATGGCCCGTCATCAGCGATGCTGCCGCCGACTTGCTGGTGCTATGCGGACAGCACATGCGCAGCCTGTTCGATATGGCCCGACAGCACATCGCCAGCGCCTGGTTCGAGACCCCGGAAGCCCTCAATGAGGCCCTGATCGACTTGCTTCGCGATGGCGATCTGGTTCTGATCAAGAGCTCTGGCGGTACCGGCCTGAGTCGCAGCGTCGACCTGCTCAAGCGCGCCGCCTCTGCAGACGAAAGCTGAGCAACACGTTTCCCGGCCGCCCTGACTGACGCGACGGTCAGGCCTGATAGGCCCGCCCGACATACAAAGGCCCGCACACCCCGATGAGGGGTGTGCGGGCCTTGTCTCTAGTGCACCAATCAGTCGGTGATCAGCTTCCCGCGATTGACCAGATCCTGAATGATCTGCTGGTCAGAGCCACCACCAAAGGTGAGATCGACATTCTCGACCACAATGGTCTGGTCTGCTGCCGTGTAATCGCCCGAGCCAAAACCTCCGGTGCTGCTGACCTGTACCGTGGTATGCCCGGTACCCGCGTCATAGCTGAAGTGCAGATAGCTGTCGAGCGTGTCGGCAGTATCCCCCTGCAGCAGATCGCGCAGATCCAGGGCGTCACCCTGCGTCAGCGAGAAGTCCTTGACCACGTCGACCGCCGGTGTGCCAACGCTGCCGGCATCACCAAGACGCCACTCGAACACATCCGCCCCCAGGCCACCGTAGAGCACGTCGTTACCCGCCCCACCGCTGACCAGATCGTTGCCTGCGGTTCCGTTGAGCGTGTCGTTTCCTGCACCACCGTTGAAGATCTGGTCGTAGGGCCGGATCTCCAGCGTCGCCGTCGAGCTGTCGCCGTCCGCATCCACCAGCGTGTACTCGAAGCGTTCCGGCGCATAGACCGTGCTGATATCCGCAAGCACAAAGCCCGCATTACTGTTGACGCCGCCGGTATCGAAGGAGATCACGATGTAGTTGAATGCAGTGGAGCCACTGACCGTGACCTCATACACCCCACCGTTGGAATTGACGCCACCACCAAAGTTACCACTGCCCACCAGATTGCCATCAATGTCATACGCCTTCCAAAGCGCATTCTCGGCCTGCGAAGCATTGAACTGTCCGAAGGCAAGCACCGCACTGTCGGCAGTCGCCTGCAGCGCAACCACGAGATGCTCGCCACTGTCGATGGCCGAGCTCTGCAGATGCGTGACACCCACACCATCCTTGCCCGAACCACCACCGCCCTTCCAGGCAACCTGCTTGGCTGCAGCATTGGTCAGTTGGGTGAGATCGAAGGTCCAGCTCGAGCCTCCTGCAAACCCATACAGACCGCTGACGCCATTTTCGGTCGCCCAGCCAGTCAGAGGACGGCTGTCGAATGCTGGCAAGGCTTTCAGTTGCGACTGATAGGTGTAGGCCCCATCGGAATGAATGGTCAGCAAACCATTCGGCGTGTCGAACTGGACCGAGCCCCCCGGCTGGATCGTCTTGGTCTCACCCGCGAAAGTCACTTCACTGACGCGGTTGAGCGTGTCTGCACTGGTTTCGTCATTACCCATGACGTTACCCGTCGTCGTCTGGCCTACCTTCACGCCATCGATATCGTCATGCGCTGTCGGTGCAGTATCGAGAATATCCACCGTCACCGTGGTCCACCCGGAAGGCTGGCCATTCGCACCGATCGCCTGGTATTCGAAGGAATCGACGTCGCTTTCCGCATCACCGTGGTTACGGACAGGCGCGGTGTAGCTGAAGCTGCCGTCCTCGTTCATCTGGACAGTGCCCCCCAGGCGTGTGGTGAAAATCGCTGCCGCAGACGAGGTCACTACATGCGTATTGCCATCACCGTCGCGCACCGTCGCAACACGTAGCGGCGCACCGCCCGTCCCTGCGTTGCTGTCGTTCTGCAGCACACTGGAGAACGACTCCGTGCGGCCCTCGATGATCTCGTAGGCATCGGGATCTGCACCGGGGGCGTCGGCGTCCGCGTCCGCGTCGGCGTCGGCGTCGGCGTCGGCGTCGGCATCGGCGTCGGCATCGGCGTCGGCATCAGCATCAGCATCAGCATCAGCATCAGCATCAGCATCAGCATCAGCATCAGCATCCGCATCCGCATCGGCATCCGCGTCGGCATCTGCATCGGCATCGGCATCGGCATCGGCGTCCGCATCCGCATCAGCATCAGCATCCGCGTCGGCATCCGCGTCGGCATCGGCATCGGCGTCCGCATCCGCATCCGCATCCGCATCGGCGTCCGCATCCGCATCCGCATCGGCATCGGCATCGGCATCGGCATCGGCATCGGCGTCGGCATCGGCATCGGCATCGGCGTCGGCATCGGCATCGGCATCGGCATCGGCATCGGCATCGGCATCGGCATCGGCATCGGCATCGGCATCGGCATCGGCATCGGCATCGGCATCGGCATCGGCATCGGCGTCGGCATCGGCATCGGCGTCGGCGTCGGCATCCGTATGGGCCACAGCCGCAGCGACTGCTACCGCTGAGACAACAGAGTCAGGGATC
>NZ_QKOE01000139.1 GCF_003226565.1 Parazoarcus communis SWub3 = DSM 12120
GGCACGCAGGCGGATTCGGAGTGGCTGTGCATGTCGCGAGGGATAAACCTTGTTGGACTGAACCGCCGGGAAAGCGGTGCTACTGGGGATTCTACGCCCGGCTCATGCGCACTGGATAGAGCAAGTCGGTGCTGCAGCGATCCGGCATGCTTGATTGGTGGCGGAGCAGCGCGCAGTTGCCTGTCCTGACCCACATGTCCCCCGCGACACAGGACATCGAGCGGGTTTCGGGCGCTGATACGGCCAACGCACGCAGGGGCACCTGGGCAACCGAGCACGGTTGTCGTGAGCGCAGCGAGATCTGAAACGACCCCTTTTCATGACGGCCCATCCCGGCACCGTGGGGCCGGGGCGAGCACGGCGATGGGGTGCCAGCGCCCATGCAA
>NZ_QKOE01000140.1 GCF_003226565.1 Parazoarcus communis SWub3 = DSM 12120
ATCCGCTCGGCGTCGGCGGGCAGGCTGCTGATGTAGCAGACGCGCTCGGTGCTGGTGTGATCGCCCACCGTTCGGATGCGTTCGACCACGGCGAAGCTGGCTACGTCGTTCCAGGCGGCGGCGTTGTGAAGTCGGTCGACGGCATCGTAGACGCGGCAGCGACGCACTTCGATCCTGCCGTGCCCGGTGCTGGTGCTCTCGTGGGTCGAAGCCGGCGTCAGCGGGCCGCGTGGGTCGAGGTTGGCGAAGATAATCGAATCGTGCAGGTTGCGGTGGTTGTCTTTCACACACAGCACGTAGTGCGCACCTCGGTCGCGAATGGTGCGCGCGATCTTGGTCTGTGTACCCATCGCGTCGATGGTGACGATGCAGCCCTCGA
>NZ_QKOE01000141.1 GCF_003226565.1 Parazoarcus communis SWub3 = DSM 12120
TGACATCGAGGCGATTACCGGCCGGGTCGAAGCGATAGTCGTGGCGCTGCGCCCCGTGCTGGCTTGCGATGAGCCGGCCCGAGGCATCGTAGGCGTAGGCGATGGCGCGGGTGCCGGCGCCATCGCGTTGGTGGATCGAGGCCAGATGCGCATGGGCGTCGTAAGCGTACTCGCGGATCAGGGGTTCGGCGTGGGGCGTGGTCAGTGCGCTGCGTGACAGCTGCCCGAGTGCGGTGTAGGCGCGGGTCTCCTTCAGGATGGGGGCGCCGCCCAGCGCAGGGCCGTCGGGGCGCAGGGTGCGCGACACCTCACGGTGCAGCGCATCGCGCTCGAAATCGATCTCGATGCCATTCACGCGCAGGCCGTGGAGGTGGCCCGA
>NZ_QKOE01000142.1 GCF_003226565.1 Parazoarcus communis SWub3 = DSM 12120
GCCTCGATGTTTGAAACGACGCCCCAAACCTTTCGCACTCTTGACCGCCCATCGTCACCAAATGGTCGAGACTCCACACCGCAGTCGTTATCGCGCTAAACAGCCTTAACTTAGTGCCATTCGGGACGCACCACGGTTTGGGGAAGTGACTTGACCGTGGTGCGTCTGACTGCACCACCACCACCTACAGCGCCAACGGCCTGCCGGTCACACTGACCGACGCCAAGGGCAACCGCACCACCTACGAATACGACGGCCACGACCGCCGGGTGAAGCTGCGCTACCCGCACCCCACCACGGTTGGCACCTCATCGACCACCGACTACGAGCAGTACGGCTACAACGCCGTCGGCAGCCTCACGAGCCACAGGAAGC
>NZ_QKOE01000143.1 GCF_003226565.1 Parazoarcus communis SWub3 = DSM 12120
CGCCACGACATTCGGCCACCATGCGCACGGCGCGCTCACGAACTTCGGGGGAGAACTTCACTGACTTCTTCATGGCTCTATCTTCTCAAGAACTAGAGCCTCCACCAAACCCGGGGCGATTCAGTTCGATCCCGAGCGCCGCGTGCGTTACATCAAGGAGGCCGTGGCCTTCGGTCTGTTCCTGCCTGGCCTCGAGCTGTTCGAGCACTTCACCCTCTACGAGCCGGTGTGCGACGAACGCCAGATGGTGGTCGAGCATCTCGATGGGTTGGCCGCGGACGATCTGCTGCTGCTCGATCGCGGGTATCCAAGCGCGTGGCTGGTGGCCTTGCTCATCCATCGCAACATCCCGTTCTGCATGCGCTGCGACGTCCA
>NZ_QKOE01000144.1 GCF_003226565.1 Parazoarcus communis SWub3 = DSM 12120
TTGCAACGCTGCACTGCGCCTCATCGAGCTGGGGGCCGATGTTCACGCCAAAACCCGCATGCGCCTGGGCGGCAAGTTCCGCGACAGTCCCGCCGAGGACGACTGGATGTACATCAACGAGATGGGCACTGCGCTCAACGGCATCGACCTAAATGAAAAACGCAACGAAGGCCGCTGCTATGCCCAGCTCAAACGCAAGCTGATCGAGCAGGGGGTCCGATTTCCTCAATTCGACAAACGCTTTATCAACACCTGGCTACGCGACAAGACCCCGATCACCGAACCCCTGCTGCGCGCGCACGGCGCGGACGACGATACCGTGCGCCGCGTGCTCAAGTGGTACGACGAAGAAGTGCTGCTACCCCAGCCCT
>NZ_QKOE01000145.1 GCF_003226565.1 Parazoarcus communis SWub3 = DSM 12120
CTCGAGCCCCTCGAAAACCTCCACCATGTCGGCCAGCTTCCCTATGTCCATCGGTCGCCCAAAAAGACAGGACGCTACACAAAACAAGGGCCTGTGAACAGGGGTGTTGCAAGTGCTTGATCGTGAAAATCATTCTGGAGTGGTCAACGACAAGCGGGTAGCTGCGGTAGCCCTGGACCACACCCCGGTCGAGATCGTTGCGCGCTACAAGGCCTTGGCCGACATCGAGCGCGGATTCCGTGTACTCAAGAGCGAAATCGAGATCGCCCCCGTCTATCACCGCTTGCCCGAGCGCATCCGTGCCCACGCCTTCATCTGCTTCCTCGCACTGGTGCTGTACCGCGTGTTGCGCATGCGACTCAAGGCCAGCG
>NZ_QKOE01000146.1 GCF_003226565.1 Parazoarcus communis SWub3 = DSM 12120
CCACAACCTCGCCGGCACCGCGCAGGACCAGACCCTCACCTACACCCGCAACCCCGTGCAGGAAATCGTGAGCCAGAGCTGGACCAACGACCTGTACCAATGGACGGGCTACGCCAACGGCACCCAGAGCTACACCGCCAACGGCCTGAACCAATACACCACCGCAGCCGGCGCCACGCTCACCCACGACGCCCGGGGCAACCTGACCGGCGACGGGGTGTGGACCTACACCTTCGACGCGGACAACAAGCTCAAGAGCGCGACCAAGACGGGCTACACCGCCACGCTCGCGTACGACGCCGAAGGCCGGCTGCGCCGGACCACGCTGGGGGGAACGGTCACGGCGTTGCTGTACGACGGCATGGAC
>NZ_QKOE01000147.1 GCF_003226565.1 Parazoarcus communis SWub3 = DSM 12120
CGCCTCGATGTGCGATACGTTGCCCTCTGCGTCGTATGCATAGTCGTATTGGGCCCCATCGCTACGATCGGCAACCTTCAGACGGCCCGCCGCATCATAGTCGTAGGCCCACAGGGCGCTTTGACCCCCTACCGTTTCGACAATCCCATCAATGAGCTGCTCGGGTGCGCTGGCATAGGTGTAGCTTGGCGCCCCGCCTCCATGGTGACTCAGACGGTACAGACGACGGTCGCCTGCATTGGCCTCGTAGATCAGGTCACGCCCGATTGGCGTCCCCAACAGACGCGCTGAAACCATCTGTTCGGTTTGCCCGAGGTAGGTGTAATCAAACTGCCCCAGGTCATTGCGGGTGCGGATGCGACGCC
>NZ_QKOE01000148.1 GCF_003226565.1 Parazoarcus communis SWub3 = DSM 12120
CGGGAACCGATGGGCGCCAAGCCGGCGGCGCCAACGGTGTCGTTCGAATCCGCGCGCGCGCTCGGCAATGTGTGGGCGCTGACCGAGCTGTGGAAGTCGCTGGGCTTCTCCGGGCTGCGCCGGGTGTTCCGCCGCACCCGCCGCACCACGGACGTGGAAGCGTTGATCCGCCTGATGGTGCTCAACCGCCTGTGCGACCCCGAGTCCAAGCTCGGCGTGCTGCGCTGGGTGCAGACGGTTGCGCTGCCCGATTTCGGGCCGAAGGCGGTCACCCACCAGCAGTTGCTGCGCAGTCTCGATGCCCTGATGGATCACCAGGATGAGGTCGATGGCGTGGTCGCTGGGCTGCTGCGCCCGCTGATCG
>NZ_QKOE01000014.1 GCF_003226565.1 Parazoarcus communis SWub3 = DSM 12120
CTGGACGCCGGTCGGCGCGGTCACGCTCAATCCGGAGCGCGACGCAGTCGTGCGCGAGCAGGTGAATGCTGAAGATATAGCGCAGTTGGTTGCATGAATCAGGCGACAACTATCTTGACTTGTTCCGGTCCAGTCCTGGTTCCTGGCCTTGGTGAGCTTGTGGCTCTCGGGTCGGTGATCCTTGTTGGCCTTCTCGACCCAAACGTCGATCGCTGGCTCGCCGCACGGATGTCCTTGGCCAGCTGGACCAGTTCCTGCGGCACCTCGGTGGTGGTAAGGCGTTGGCGTGGTAGTGCCTCCGCCCCCTCCAATCGCTCCGAGAAGGCCGTGGATACCACTCGCCGTCGGAATTGACTCCGTGCACCAGAATAACCACACCCGGCAATGGCAACGTCGCGACGAAGCGGCACACCGAACGATCCGGCAGCAGCAGACATGTACCTCCGCCGATTACGCGGGCGTTGCCAGAGGGAAGACACGTAGACTGGTCGAGCATGAACGGCAAGGCATGAAAAAATGTCAATGTAATCATTGTCACAAATAATGCACATTGCATCAAGCAACATACCCCATATCTGAACCTTGTGTCGGCCCCACGCCCCGGTTGCAGATCCATGACATGCAACACCGCGGTAACACGGTTGTCAGATACTGCGGATCCGGCCACTGTCGGCCTATTCCGAAAATTCGCCTCACCGTGACTCAGCCCCGCACAGGAACATCCGGTCAGACTCAGCACGCAGACGCTTGCGCACCGCTTGCGGGAACGGTGGTGCGGAATGCGCAATTGCGTTGGACCGGGCTCCTGCCATGGATTCCGTTGGTGCTCATGCTGCTGGTCGTGCTGATGAACATGTCGTCGTGTGCGACCCTGCCCTGCGAAGACACGTGGGCCTCACCCGTGTTGAACACGCTGCATGCGCTGCTCGCGATTGCGCTGGCTTTTGGCATTGGCCAGCTCAAGCAGATGCATCAGGCCGCGGTGACTGCCCTGCGCGATCAGACCGTGCATAGTCGCCAGTTGCAGGCAGACAAGGAAGCCGTCTACGAGCTCGCCTCACACGACGCACTGACCAAGCTGCCAAACCGGCGCCTGTTCACCGAGTTGGCAAGCAGCCACCTGAGCCGTGCGCGCCGCAATCATGGCCCCCAGGTACTGCTTTTTCTCGATCTGGACCGCTTCAAGCTGATCAACGACAGCCTGGGTCACCATATTGGCGATCTGCTGTTGCAAGCGGTCGGCAGCAGGCTGACCGAGAGCCTGCGTGAATCAGACATTGCCGCACGTCTGGGCGGCGACGAGTTTGTCGTACTACTGACCGAACTCGACTCGATCGAGGACGCCGCCAAGGTGGCCCGCAAGCTGATTGACGCGATCGCCCGCCCTTATCTGATCGACAACCAGGAGATCGAAACACGGCCCAGCATCGGCATTGCGGTTCATCCACGCGACGGACTGCAACTTGAACTACTGATGCAGCATGCCGACGCTGCAATGTACGAAGCCAAACGTGCGGGCCGAGGCTGTTTCCGCTTCTACGACCCGTCACTCAACGCTCGCTCGGCACTGCATCTTGAGCTGAGTGCCCGCTTTCGGCGCGCAATCCTGAGCGATGAATTCGTGCTGCACTATCAGCCAAGGATCTCGCTGAGTGGCTACCGGGTCACCAGCCTGGAAGCCCTGATCCGCTGGCAGCATCCAGAGCGCGGGCTGGTATTCCCCGGCGAGTTCATCGACTATGCCGAGCAGGAAGGCTTGGTGATCGAACTGGGCAACTGGGTGGTCCGTGAAGCATGCCGGCAAATAGCAGAATGGCTGGCTGCAGGCGTCGAGGTGGTCCCGGTCGCAATCAACATTTCGCCCAAGCAGTTGCGTGACCAAGGTTTTGTCGACGTCATCCGTGAAACCGTGACTCACTATGGTTTTCCGGCCAGCCTGCTGGAGCTCGAGATCACCGAACGCTGCGTGGTCGAAGACTTCGAGCGCCCGCGTCAGGCCCTGGAAACCCTATCCGCCCTCGGCATGAAGATCGCGCTGGACGACTACGGTACCGGTTTTTCCAGCCTGAGCTATCTGAAACGCTTGCCGATCGACATCATCAAGATCGATCGCAGCTTCATCAGCGATATCCGCCAGCAGGGCAACGACGCAGCCATTGTCGCTTCGACCATTGCGCTGGGCCACAACCTTGGCCTGACCGTGATCGCCGAAGGCGTGGAGACGCGCGAACAGCTGATGCACTTGCGCATTGCGGGCTGCGACGAGGTTCAGGGTTACTATTTTCACAAGCCAGCTGCCGCAGCAAGCATGGTCGAACTATTGCGATCGGGCACGATGGCGGAGCAGGCCTGATCAGGGCATATCCGGGCGCGGGCGCTGACCGGCTGATAGAATGCGCTGCCTGTCGCCAACGCCCCCTGCCATGACCATCCCAGACATCCGCCCGGAACAGTCCGCCGAACTGCTCAAGGCCTTGCACATCCTCACCCGCGACGGCAAGCTCAACCAGGACAGTCGGCGCAAGCTCAAGCAGGTCTATCACCTGTACAACTTCATCGAGCCGCTGCTCGATGAAGCCTTCTCCGCATCGCAGGAGCCGGTACTGGTCGACCACGGCGCGGGCAAGTCCTATCTTGGCTTCATTCTGTACGATCTTTTCCTGAAATCACGCGATGCCGGCAAGGTCGTCGGCATCGAGACGCGTGCCGAACTGGTGCAATCGTCGCGCCGCCTGGCGGACAAGCTCGGTTTCCAGCGGATGCGATTCTACGATCTGTCGGTAGAGGCCTCGATCGATGCCGAAGTGCTGCCACCCACGGTGGACATCGTGACCGCGCTACACGCCTGCAATACGGCCACCGACGACGCCATCCGCTTTGCGTTGCACAAGCAGGCGCGCTCCATCGTGCTGGTGCCCTGCTGCCAGGCCGAGGTCGCCGCCGAACTGCGCAAGTACAAATCGGAATCGCTGTCGCAGACACCACTGGCCGAGATCTGGCGCCACCCCATCCATACGCGTGAATTCGGCAGCCAGATCACCAACGTGCTGCGCTGCCTGTTGCTCGAAGCACACGGCTACAGCGTCACGGTGACCGAGTTGGTGGGTTGGGAACATTCAATGAAGAACGAGCTGATCATCGCCCGGCGCAACGACCACCCCCGCGGGAACGCGCGAGCGCGCATCGAGGCACTGCTCGACGAGCTCCGGCTAAGATCGCTGGCCCCCCGCTTCCTTTACTGAGCGCCAGCGCCGCAGCAAACCGCACTCCAGGGCGGCTTGCTGCGTGGTCAAACCACTACTACCCCCGCTTCACGCCACACGGGTCGCGGACGCCCGAACAGGAAACCCTGGAAATGGTGGCAACCATGTTCCAGCAGGAATCGATGCTGGGCTTCGGTTTCCACCCCTTCGGCCAGCACATTCAGTCCCAGACTGTGGCCAAGGGCGATGATGGTGCGGGCAATCACCGCGTCATTCGGGTCGGTCAGCACATCGCGTACAAATGATCGATCGATTTTCAACTGATCAATCGGCAGACGCTTCAAATACGCCAGTGACGAATAGCCGGTTCCAAAGTCATCCAGCGAGAAGCACACGCCAAGCTGGCGCAAACGCGTCATCTTGCTGATGATCTCCTCGACGTCGTCGAGCAGCAGGCTTTCGGTCAATTCCAGCTTCAAACGTGCCGGATTGGCACCCGTGCGACGGATTACCCCTTCGACTTCCTCGACAAAGTCCGGGTGGCGGAACTGCCGCACGCTGACATTGACCGCCAGGCTCAGCGACGCGGTATGCGCATCTTGCTGCCAGGCAGCAAGCTGTCGACAGGCCGCCTCCAGCACCCAGTTGCCGAGCGGGACGATCAAGCCGGTGCGCTCGGCCAAAGGAATGAAATCCGCTGGTGAAATCATGCCTTTTTCCGGATGCAGCCAGCGAACCAGGGCCTCCGCACCGGTCGGATTGCCGTCGCGGTCAAGTTGCGGCTGATAATGCAGCGCGAACCCACCCTCGCGCAGGCTGCGCCGCAGATCCGACTCCAGCGCCGAACTGGCCTCGACCGTCGCCTGCATCACCGGGTCGAAGAAGCGCAAGGTATTGCGACCGGCCTCCTTGGCCTCGTACATCGCCAGGTCGGCTCGCTTCAGCAGCTCGTCCACCCGGCTGTCGCGCGCATCGAACAAGGTGATGCCGATGCTTGGAGTGCTGTGCACCTCCTGGCCATTGAGCAGGTAGGCGCCATTGAGCGCCGCCAGGATCTTCTCGCCCGCAGTCTCCGCCCGCGGCAGGGCAGAAGCCACATCCGTGCCCAGTTCCTCCAGCATGACCACAAACTCGTCACCGCCCAGGCGTGCCACGGTGTCGGCCTCACGCACACAGGCCGACAGCCGTGCAGCAACCTGGCACAGCAACTGGTCACCATATTGGTGCCCCTGGGTATCGTTGAGGGTCTTGAAGTTGTCCAGATCGATGAACAGCAGCGCACCATGTTGACGATTACGCCCATGGGTCGCAAGCGCATGACTGAGGCGATCGGTCAGCAAACGGCGATTGGGCAGACCGGTCAAGGGGTCAAAGAAAGCGAGATTGCGGATCTCCTCTTCGGCCGCCTTGTAGCGGGTAATGTCATGGCAATGACCATGCCACAATACGGCACCGTCAGGCTTGCGCTGCGGTGTCGCAAAGCTGCTGAGCCATACGATGCGGCCATCCGGACGTTGAACCCGGCATTCGCTGGTCCACGGCTGCAGGCTTTCGGCAGAACGCTGCAATGCCCGTCGTACCCGGCCACGGTCCTCGGCAATCAGGGCATCCAGTACCCGCGAGCCATCCTCTGCTGCCGCTTCCGGTGTAACACCGAAGAATTTGGCCAGTCCCTTGCTCGTATAGGGAAACACCAACTTGCCATCGGCCTCCAGTCGCAACTGGAAGATCACGCCCGGCACATTGTCGGCAATGCGCTCCTGACGCTCGCGCAACTCACGCTCTGCCCGCTCGCTGTCCTGCAGTTCCCGGTCGCGACATTCAAGCGCGCGGATGATGGACTGCTGACGCAGCAGCAAGGCCACCAGCCCCAGGCCGAAGGCTCCCAGGAGAAAGATCATCGCAGAGGTACTGGACTGGAGGCTGCGCAACTCGCTACGTTGCGCGCTGGCCTGCTCCATCGACCGCTGGAAAACGGCATCGCTCAGCACCTTCAAACGCTGACGCACCTCCTCGATGCGCGCCACGTGCGGAGCCAGGGTCGCCCGCGTGACCGGACGGGCCTGCAAGGTCATGTCCAGTTGATTAAGCGCCTTCTCCAGATCCGTGGCAAACACATCACTGCCAGCGATGATCCCGCCTCGATAGGCCGCCACCTTGTCCGCATGACGAAGAAACGCGACATCCAGTGCGAAATGCAGCGCTTCCAGATTGGCCGGTGACGGCTGAATCTGGGCGAGCGCAACGGCTTTCTCCAGCCGGCTGAGGTCTTGCAGCATTGCAGACAGATCACGCTCACGATAGAGCGAATCCAGCGGCAAGGCGGACTCAATGCGTGAAACGTTATCCCAAAGCTGATGAATGCCGGCCACCGCAACCAGCAGTACGATGGCTGAGGCCACATGAAATGGCAAGCGCAGCAATCGACGCAGGATGGTAATCAAGGTGCTCAACGCGACACACCCTCGATCTGCTTCACCAGCCACACCCAGCGCAAGCGATAACGCGCATCGGCCAACTGCGGATCCATATCACGCGGATAAACGATACGGATCGGCCCCTTGTTGCGGGTCGTCATCGGCTGACCCTTCTTCCGCGTCGCCAGCATGACTGGCCAGCGCGTCCAGTCCTCACGCGCAATCTGCTGGGTGAACCCGTCCAGCGCCGAGACCCGGACTTCGGCAACGTCGTCCAAGCCAGCAGCCTTCAACACGTCGGCCAGCAGAGGTCCCTCGAACACGCCCTCGTCGCCCGGCCAGAAAGTGCTCGTGCTGACGCGGTACAGCCCAAGTGCCTCGAGTTGCGCCAGCGAAAAGCTGTGCTCGCCCGCACCTGTCTGGACGACCAGCACTGATCTGTCATCCTTCGACAACGGAAGATCGACACGGACGGGTACGGGGCCCGCCCCTGCAGCGGCCCACACTGGCAACAGCAATATTGCAAGGAGCACGAAGACGAGCATCCGCAAGGACAAGGCGGTAAGACAAGGCGCTGGATTCATTAACTAAAGTAATAGAAAAATCGGGCTAACGCGCGATTGTAGCGAGCTTGGGCCAGACGTGACGTGACTTAATCCTTGTGTTATGGATTATTTTTCACGCGCGTCACACCTCACTGAGTCTCCATGCAGCCCAGCACCACAATCCGCAATCTGCCTGGAACCCGCTTCGGGTTACAATCGCGAGCTTTCATGGTGCATAGCGGAGCGCCCGATGCCAGTCGCCCAGACCGAAAACCTCAATATCGTCGCCGTCGACCACATGCCCTCGCCCGAGGAGATCAAGGCCCGCGTGCCGCTGACCGATGCCGCGGCGGCCTCGGTGCTGGCTGGACGGCGTGCGCTGATGGACATCCTCGACCGCAAGGACAAGCGCCTGTTCGTGGTGGTCGGCCCATGCTCGATCCATGACCCGGTTGCCGGACTGGATTACGCCCGCCGCCTCAAGGCGCTGGCCGATCAGGTTGCCGACACGCTGCTGATCGTGATGCGGGTCTATTTCGAGAAGCCGCGTACCTCGACAGGGTGGAAGGGGTACATCAACGACCCTTACATGAACGACTCCTTCCGCATCGACGAAGGTATGGAAAAGGCCCGCCGTTTCCTTCTGGATGTAGCGGAAACCGGCTTGCCGATCGCCACCGAAGCGCTCGACCCGATTGCCCCTCAGTATTACGGCGACCTGATTTCGTGGACGGCGATCGGCGCCCGCACCTCCGAATCACAGACCCATCGCGAAATGGCGTCCGGCCTGTCCACGCCGGTCGGTTTCAAGAATGCCACCGACGGTGACATGGAGGTCGCGATCAACGCCATCATCTCTGCTGCCAGCCCGCACAGTTTCCTGGGGGTCAATGGCAAGGGGCAGTCGGCCATCCTCCGCACCCGCGGCAACAAGTACGGCCACGCCGTGCTGCGCGGCGGCGGTGGCCGCCCGAACTACGACACGGTGTCGATCTCGCTGGCCGAGCAAGCCCTGAACAAGGCCAAACTGCCAGTCAACATCGTGGTCGATTGCTCGCACGCCAACTCCTGGAAGAAGCCCGAGTTGCAGCCCCTGGTGATGAAGGATGTCATCCACCAGGTCCGTGAAGGCAACCGATCGGTCGTGGGCCTGATGATCGAGAGCAATCTGGTCGCCGGCAACCAACCCATTCCGGCCGACCTGTCGCAGCTGAAGTACGGCTGCTCGGTGACCGATGGCTGTGTCGACTGGGACACCACCGTCGACATGATCAACAACGCAGCCGGCGTGCTGCGCGAGGCGCTGGCCCAGCGGGAGTGCGCCGAATGACCTTGGTCGTGCAAGGGCTGGACGTCGACACCGTTGCGCTGAAATCACTGGCCAGGCTCACTGCTGCCACTGCGATCGAGCAGATTCATCCACAGGCCTTCCGTCTGGTCGGCGCTCGCCACGATGCCGGCGTGCCAACTTTGTGCGCGCAGGCCGGGCTGGACTGGGCCTGGGTCGACAGCAGCCGCAAGCTGAACGATTTTGGGCTGTTCGTCACCGATATGGATTCGACCCTGATCAACATCGAGTGCATCGACGAGATCGCCGACATGCAGGGCCTGAAGACCGAGGTGGCCGAGATCACCGAGGCAGCGATGCGTGGCGAAATCGATTTCCGCGAATCGCTCAGCCGCCGCGTCGCCCTGCTGGCCGGCCTGCCTGAACAGGCGCTGGAGGCGGTCTACACCCAAAGGTTGCAGCTGAATCCGGGCGCCGAAAGGCTGATGCGTGGCCTGCAAGCCGCCGGCATCCGGACCATGCTGGTGTCCGGCGGCTTCACCTACTTCACCCGCCGGCTGCAGCACACGCTCGGTTTCGATGAAGCCTGGGCCAATGAACTGGAAATCGTCGATGGGCGCCTGACTGGCCGTGTCATCGGCGACATTGTGGACGGACAGGCCAAGGCCGAACACCTCCAGCGCTATCGCGACCAGCTTGGCCTGCAGCCGGCACAGGTCATTTGTGCAGGCGATGGCGCCAATGACATTCCGATGTTCCGCGCAGCGGGCTTTGGCGTAGCCTATCGCGCCAAACCCATCCTGCGCGAAGAGGCCGACTGTTGCCTAAACCATGTTGGGCTGGATGGAATCCTGACCCTGTTCGGTTGAGCAAGCCTGCAGCTTTGCTGCACTCAAGCGCGCTGGCAGTGCCTCAGGATCGGGTTGAGCATCGCCGCCCCCAGGCGTTTGCTGCGGGCACCGTTCCAGCCAACCCGTGCATCAGGTAGCACCGCATTGTCCTTGAACGGCATTTCCAGCGTCAGCGACACGCAGGCAAAACGGTGTGCCACCCACTTGCTGGCCAGTGACAGCAACTCCTCACCAAAACGACCGGCGACATAGCCGTGTCTGGTTTGAAAGTCCGGACTGGTCTCGCGCAAGCACTCGATGAAGTCGGCCTGCTGTCGTGCCATTTCGGCGCTGAAGCCCGGCACCTCCTCGGCAGTGGAGAAGAAGACATAGGGCAGCGTCTCATCACCATGGATGTCCAGAAACAGACCGCATCCGCGCTGCTCCATCGCCTCGCGCACCAGAAATACCTCAGGACTGGCCACAGGATCCGGCGCACGCCACTCCCGGTTCAGGTTGCGCCCTGCCGCATTGGTGCGCAGATTGCCATGCACCGCACCGTCCGGGTTCATGTTGGGCACAATGTGAATCTGCGTTGCCGCACGTACCGCACGCGCGACCGGATCGGCCTCATCGAGCAGGCGCTCGAGCAGCCCTTCCACGAACCATTCGGCCATGGTCTCGCCCGGGTGTTGACGGGCAATGACCCATACCGGCGCACGATCATCACCGGATTGCCCGATCGTGATGATATCGAGCTCACGCCCTTCGACAGTCTGGCCCAGGCTGCTCACCCGCGCATAGGGCGAACAGCCTGCCCGCGCGACCAGATCGAGATGCCGTTCGTGCGAATAGGGCTCAAAATAGGCATAGTAAATATTGTCGCGCTCTGGGGTGTGGGCCACCACCAGTTGCCCGTTTTCGTAATGCGTATCCGTAATCCTGAACCAGTGCTGGCGATCATAGGAGGCCACACAGCGATAACCCGGCCATCCATCTGGATAAGCTGCGTCCGCAGCATTCTCGAACACCATCCGCAAGGGCGTACCGGCAACGCCCTGCACACGGAAATGGAACCACTGACGAAATTCGGCCGCGTTGTCGGCACGCAGACGCAGACGGACGTCCAGCGGATCGTCCGCACACAGCACCTCGATCGAGCCGGAATCGAAACCACTGCTGATCCTCATTGCCACTCCTTGATCTCGAAAACACGGCGCAAGCGCACGCGCTGCATTGTCGGTCTGGCCGTCAATCCTGGCGCCGACGAAATACCAGGGTGTCGCCGTCGGACGCCTCTGCGGCAAAGACATACCCCTCGCTGTTGAACCCGTGCAGCGCATCCACCTCATCCACGCGATGCTGGATGACATAGCGGCTCATCAGGCCCCGCGCGCGTTTGGCGTAGAAACTGATGACCTTGTAGCGGCCACCCTTCCAGTCCTCGAACACCGGGGTCACGATGCGACCCTTGAGCTGTTTGCGCTTGACCGACTTGAAGTATTCCTCGGACGCCAGGTTGAGCAACACGCGCGCCCTTCCGGCACCCTCCTCGGCGTCCAGCAAGCCGTTCAGCTCGGCGGTGATGCGCTCTCCCCAGAAAGCATACAGGTCCTTGCCCGCGGGGTTGGACAGTCGAGTACCCATTTCGAGGCGATAGGCCTGCATCAGGTCTAGCGGACGCAACACGCCATACAACCCTGACAGGATGCGCAGATGCAACTGGGCCCAGTCGAGATCGGCCGAGCTCAGCGTGGCGGCGTCGAGCCCTTCGTAGACATCGCCATTGAAGGCCAGCACCGCTTGCTTGGCATTTTCCGGCGTGAAGGGGCGGGACCAGGCAGCGTAGCGGGCTACATTGAGCGCCGCGAGGGCATCGGACAGATCCATCAATTCGGCAACCTGTGCCGGCGTACGCTCGCGCAGGATGTCGATCAGGGCAGCCGATTGATCAAGGAAATCCGGCTGGCTATAGGTACTGACGGTAGGCGGCGTCTCGTAGTCGAGCGCCTTGGCGGGAGAGATGACGAGCAGCATGTTGGGCAGGAAACGTATGGGATGGCCGATGTTAGCAAACTGTGCCGGTTTCGACGCGCAAAGCACGGGCGGCCGCATTGGACGAAGCCGGATTTCCGCGTACCCGTCCTCCATCCACTGCCGGGTTTGACACCGCTCGCCCGATTCCGCAACATTGTCCGGTTTTGCTTCTCCCGGATCACGATGCCCAAGTCGACCACCCTGCTCGAGCGCTCCCGCGCTGCCGTCTGGCACCCTTGCACGCAGATGAAACACCATGAAACCCTGCCGCTGGTGCCCATCGTGCGGGGCGAAGGCGCCTGTTTGATCGATGCCGATGGCCGCCGCCTGATCGACGGCATCAGTTCGTGGTGGGTCAACCTGTTTGGCCACTGCAACCCGCGCATCAACGCTGCGCTGCGCGACCAGCTCGAACAGCTCGAGCACGTGATGCTGGCCGGCTTCACCCATCCGCCGGTGGTGGCGTTGTCAGAGCGGCTTGCTGCACTCACCGGGCATCGCCTCGGCCATGCTTTCTACGCATCCGATGGCGCCTCGGCCACCGAAATCGCGCTGAAGATGAGCGCACACAGCTGGCGCAACCGCGGCCGTCCGCAGAAGAACCGCTTCATCAGCCTGGCCGGCAGCTATCACGGCGAGACGGTGGGCGCACTCGCGGTCACCGACGTCGCCTTGTTCCGCGATGCCTATGCGCCGCTGGTCCGGATGGGCAGCACCGTTCCGACACCCGATGCCCGCCTGGCCGGGTCGGGGCGCAGCGCAGCCGACCTGGCCCGCGAAGCTGCGTCCGCCCTTGAAGCCCATCTGCAGCAGCACCATGCCGAAACCGCTGCACTGATCGTCGAGCCGCTGGTGCAAGGCGCCGCCGGCATGGTGATGTACGACGCCGAGTACCTGCGTCTGGCCCGAACCCTGTGCGACCGCTATGAGGTCCACCTGATCGCCGACGAGATCGCCGTGGGTTGCGGCCGTACCGGCACCTTCTTCGCCTGGGAGCAGGTTGCCGGCGATGATGGCGGCTGGCCGGACTTCATCTGCCTGTCCAAGGGGATCTCGGGCGGCTATCTGCCCCTGTCCCTGGTATTGAGCAGCGACGCAGTGTTCGACAGCTTCTATGACGACACCACTGCACGCGGCTTCCTGCACTCGCATTCCTACACCGGCAACCCACTCGCCTGTCGTGCCGCACTGGCCACGCTGGAGATCTTCGAACAGGATGACGTGATCGCAAGCAACCGTCTGCGTGCGGCACACCTTGGCAAACTGGCCCGCGAACGCTTCGGCGACCGTCCGGATGTCGCTCACCTGCGCCAATGCGGCATGATCCTGGCGTTCGATGTGACCACGGCCGCGCCGGACTTCGCACGGCGCTTCTTTGCTGCGGGACTTGAGCTCGAGGTGCTGCTGCGGCCAATCGGCAACACGGTGTATTTCATGCCACCGTATGTGCTTGACGATGACGAGATGCATCAACTGATCGACGGCGCCGCTCGCGCGCTCGACCTGGCGCAGCGATGAACCAGCTCGACCGCCTGCGCAGCCAGCTTGCTGCGCTCGACGACGGCCACCTGCGTCGCCACCGCCGCAACAATGACCTGCCCTGCGCACCGCACGCCCGGGTCGATGGGCGGGACATGCTCGCCTTCTGCAGCAACGACTATCTGGGCCTGGCCGGCGAACCCTTACTGGCCGACGCGCTGGCCGACGGTGCCCGTCGCTGGGGTAGCGGCAGCGGTGCCAGCCACCTGGTGAGCGGCCATTACACCGTGCAGGAGGCGCTGGAAGCACGCCTGGCGGCCTTTGTCGGCTGTGCGCGGGCGCTGTATTTCTCCACGGGTTACATGGCCAACAGCGGCGTGATACCGGCGCTGGTCGGTCGTGGCGATGCGGTCTTCGCCGATCGTCTCAATCACGCCTCGCTAGTCGACGGCATGCTGCTGTCACGCGCGGATCTGCACCGCTACCCTCATCTTGACCTGAATGCACTGGCGCACATGCTCGAGTCCAGCAGCGCACAGCGCAAGCTGATCGTCTCCGACACCGTATTCAGCATGGATGGCGATATCGCCCCGCTGGCCGACCTGCTTCAATTGGCCGAGCGCCACGATGCCTGGCTGATGGTGGACGATGCGCATGGATTTGGCGTGCTCGGCCCTCAAGGACGCGGCGCAGCTGCCGAAGCGGGCCTTGCGCACTGGCGCCTGATCCAGGTTGGCACGCTGGGCAAGGCAGCGGGCGTTTATGGCGCTTTCGTTGCGGGCGAACAGGACGTGATCGAGTGGTTGATGCAGAAGACGCGCAGCTACATCTTTACCACCGGCAGTCCGCCCGCCCTCGCCCATACGCTGCTCGCTGCCATCGAGCAGATCGAGCACGGCGACAGCCGACGCGCTCACCTGCAGGCACTGATCAGCCGTCTGCGTGAAGGCCTGTCGCTGCAGCGCTGGCAACTGCTGCCCTCGCGCACCCCCATTCAACCCGTCCAGATCGGCGACAATGCCGAAGCACTGGCCGTTGCGCAGGCACTGTGGGCTGAAGGCCTGTGGGTACCGGCCATCCGCCCGCCCACAGTCCCTGTCGGTACGGCACGACTGCGCATCTCGCTCAGCGCTGCCCACCAGATGGCAGATGTCGACCGCCTGATCAAAGCCCTCAACCGGCTGGAGCACATACGGTGAGCCGCCCAACGCTGACCCTGCTGCATGGCTGGGCGATGACCCCCCAGGCCTGGGCGCCGCTGACCGCTGCGCTCGGTGACGCGTTTACAGTCAATGCGCCGGCACTGCCTGGCCACGCGGGTGCCGCTGCGGTGGCACCAGAGCTCCGCGCCTGGGCAGACGCCATCGCTTCTCAACTGCCGGACGATGGGATGCTGTGCGCCTGGTCGCTGGGAGCGATGCTCGCGCTCGACATCGCCGTGCGTCACCCGCGAAAGGTCTCACGGCTGGTCCTGATCGGTGCCACCGCACGCTTTGTCAGTACTGCAGACTGGCCTTGCGCGCTGCCAGCCGACACCGTCGACGCGTTTCGCAAAGGCTATGCCGAAGCCTGCAGCGCAACCCTGAAGCGCTTCCTTGGTCTGCAATTGCTCGGCGAGCCTGCAAGGCGCACGCTGCAGGCCGAGCTTGATGCTGCCCGTCAGCCTCACCCTGATGACGCAGCACTGCCGGCGCTGGTCGATGGGCTTGAGCTGCTGGCCAACACCGACCTGCGTGACCACCTTGCCCAGGTCGACCAGCCTTGCCTGCTGATACAGGGTCGTCAGGACGCATTGATGCCGGTCGAGGCCGCCCTGCGCTGCGCAGCGGCGCTTCCCCATGGGCGCTGTGAAATTCTCGAATCCTGCGGTCATGCGCCGCTGCTGAGCCAGCCGCAACGCTGTGCAGAACTGATCCGGGCGCACGCGGGTGTCTGATCAAGCCAAGCACCGCGCCCGCAAGAAAGCGGTTCGCACCGCCTTCGACAGGGCCGCAGCAAGCTATGACCGCGCTGCCGCTGTACAACGTGAATGTTGTGCCCGGCTCGCCGCGCTTGCGCTGGCCCATCCTCCACAGCGTCCGGTGGCACGCCTGCTCGATGCCGGCTGCGGCACCGGCCATGCCATCAACTGGCTAAACCGGCAGTTTCCGCAAGCCCAGCTCCTGGCGCTTGATTTCTCGCCAGCGATGTTGATACGGGCACGACAGCAGCATGAAGGACATGTCCATCCGCTGTGCGCCGATCTCGAGCACATTGCACTCGACGGCAACACCATCGACCTGCTGTGGTCCAGCCTGGCGGTGCAGTGGTGTCCGCCACATCCGGTGCTGGGGGAGCTGGCCCGCGTGCTGCGACCCGGTGGACAGGCCTGCATCGCCACCCTCGGCCCACGTACCCTGCACGAGCTGCGCACCGCCTTTTCGACCATCGATGACGCCAGCCATGTGGTCGACTTTGAACCACCTTTGGTGTGGCGTGAAGCCGCCACATCCGCAGGCCTCGAGGTCATCGCCAGCGACAATATGGACGTCCTGGCGCGCGCCTCCGATCTGCGCAGCCTGCTTGCCGACATCAAGGCCATTGGCGCACAGACAGTCGGCCCAGGTCGTCGGCGTGCACCACTTGGCAAGGCCGCCTGGCTCCGTCTTCAAACGGCCTACGAGTCATTTCGCTGCGCCGACGGCAGCCTGCCCGCCACCTATGATCTGATCCTGCTGATCCTGAGGAAACCCGAATGAGCACTGCACACGCCTGGTTCGTTGCCGGCACCGATACTGAAATCGGCAAGACCTTCGCCACCTGCGCGCTGATTCATGCGGCCCGCGCACGCCATTTGCGCGCGATCGGCATGAAGCCGGTCGCGGCTGGCGCGGACTGGATGGATGGCGAACTGATCAACGAGGACGCTGCCCGCCTGCGGGCCGCCGGCAGCTTCGACCCCGGTATCGCCTTGCTCAACCCCATCTGTCTGCAGGCGCCCATCGCACCCCATATCGCCGCTGCCGAAGAAGGGCGCAGCATCGACACCCGGCTCATCCGCACCGCTTTCGACATGCTGGCGACACAAGCTGACTGCCTGTTTGTCGAGGGCGTTGGCGGTTTCCGCGTACCGCTCGGCGACGACTACGACACCGCCGATCTGGCGCGCGACCTGGATCTGCCCGTCATTCTGGTCGTCGGTCTGCGTCTGGGCTGCATCAATCACGCCCTGCTGACCGCTGAGGCCATTTCCGCCCGTGGTCTGCGTCTGGCAGGCTGGATCGGCAACCAAGTGGATCCCGCCATGCTGCGGGTGGAGCAGAATATCGACGCCTTGCGCTCACGCCTGAATGCCCCGCTACTGGGCGTCCTGCCCCGGGTCACAGATGGCAACCCGGCAACTGTGGCCAACCGCCTCACCCTGCCGGTGATTCAATAGCCGACTGCCGCCGTTGCTCGAACAGGCAGATTGCCGCCGCTGCGCCGACGTTGAGCGACTCGATACCGGCTGCCATCGGAATGGTCACAACGCCGTCGGCGCGCGCGAACAAGGATGCGGACAAGCCCTGCCCCTCGGCGCCGAACAGCCAGGCGATCGGCCCACTCAGATCGGTCTCGTAGACCGAGCGGGCATTCGCCCCCAGCCCGGTTGCCAGAGCGCGCCCTGAAAAATCGGCCAAGGCTGCGAAGGCATCCACCTGTTCGGCAATCGGCAGGTGAAAATGCGCGCCCATGCCGGCACGCAAGGCTTTTGGCGACCACGCCTGGGCGCAGCCCGGGGTCAGCCAGGCAGCGGCAATGCCAGCCGCAGCGGCGGTTCGCAGGATGGTACCGAGGTTGCCGGGGTCCTGCACCGCATCCAGGATGACGATGGATCCCCCACGCGCCACTTCCGTGGATACGCTGGGTATTGCGATCAAGGCAAGGATGCCGGACGGCGTCTCAACCGGACTGAAGTGGGCGAACAAGGCATCCGACACCAGATTACGCTGCACATCAGCAGGCAGACGCTCGAGCAGGTCCAGTATCTCGCCATTGTTCAGGCCACTCTCCGACACGAACACCTCAAGCACGGTCACCCCGGCTTCGATTGCCGCCGTGATCAGATGCGTACCGTCAAGCAGCGTCTGCCCCAGCTTGCGCCGCTCACGCGCCTGGTTGGCGAGCGCATGCACCAGCTTGATCCGCGGATTGTCACGCGAACTGAGGTTTCTCACAGGGATGCTCCGCTTCCACCCGGGTTCAGGCTCAGAACCCCAGACCCAGGGTGGCCACCGCGATCGTCGCCACGCCCAGCCCCAGATTGAAGCCCACACGCTGGCGGATGCGGTTCATTGCTACCGCGGCACGCGCCCAGTCCTCCGCCACCACCGCGGTACGCATCTCCCGCCACGGCCCGAACCAGATCGACGCGAAAACCGCAATCATCACACCGCCGGTCAAGGTCATCACATGCCAGGCCAGCGGCGCACGGGCAAACCCGACCTCGGTCAGCATGCCAACACCGGACACCAGGATCAACGCAATCGCCAGCCAGACCAGCGGGAAAAATCCTTGCAACACGGCACACCATAGCGTCAGCCGACGATCGGGCGGCAATTGCATCGCGGCCGGTCGCAGGCACAGCCAGGCGAAGGCCATGCCGCCCACCCATACCGCAACGCCAAGCACATGCAGGAACAACATCAGGTGATGCAGCGTCATGTTTCGTCCTCCGTCCATAAGGGCGGGTTGTCCAGGATCTTGCGTACCGGCGCGAAGCTGCGACGGTAAAAATCCGGAACGCCATGGCGGCGGATCGCCGCCAGATGTGCGGCCGTCGGGTAGCCCTTGTGCCCGGCCAGACCAAACTGGGGATACTGGCGGTCAAGTTCGCGCATCTGCTCGTCACGTACCGTCTTGGCCAGGATCGACGCCGCCGAAATCGAGGGCTCCAGCGCATCGCCCTGCACGATCGCGCGCATCGGCAGCGCCAGATCGGGGCAGCGGTTACCGTCGATCAACACCTCGTCGGGGCGCAAGGTCAGCGCTTCTACCGCGCGCTTCATCGCCAGCATGCTGGCGTGCAGGATGTTGAGGCGGTCGATCTCGGCAACCGAAGCTTCGGCCACGGCCCAGGCGAGTGCCCGCTCGCGAATCAGCAGCGCAAGCCTGTCCCGTGCCTTCTCGCTGAGCTTTTTTGAGTCGTTGAGGCCATCGATTGGCCGCGTCGGGTCGAGGATGACCGCAGCAGCAACCACTGCGCCGCATAACGGTCCCCTGCCCGCTTCATCCACGCCACAGATCAGGCGAATACCTTCAGGCCGTGACATGCGCCGCCTGCAGATGCGGAAGAATAGCGTCGGCCGCCTTGGTTGCGGTGTCCTGACGCAACTGATGGTGCAGATCGGTGAAACGCTCCACCAGACGCTGACGCGCCCCGGCATCACCCAACCAGTGATCGATCGCGTCGGCCAGTTTCAGCGGCGTGGCCTCATCCTGCAACAGTTCGGGCACCAGCGACTCATTGCACAGGATGTTGGGCAAACCCACCCAGGGCAGATAGGCCATGCGCATCATCAGGCGATACTGCCACTTGCCAATGCGATAACTGATCACCATCGGACGCTTGAGCAGTGCGGCCTCGAGCGAAGCGGTACCACTGGCCACCAGCACCACGTCGGCTGCAGTCATTGCATCGACAGCATGACCAAACAGCATGCGGATCGGCAGTTCTGTTGCCTGGCGGCGGTGCAGGGCCTCCTCGAACAAGGCTCGCGTCTCGCGGGTGGCCAAGGGCACCAAGAAGATCGCGTCAGGGTGACGCTGCGCGAGCAATGCCGCAGTATCGATGAAGGTGTCAGCCAGATTGCGGACCTCGGACTGCCGGCTGCCGGGCAACAGCGCGATCACCGGTCGTTGCGCAGGCAGATCAAGCCGCTCGCGCGCCGCGGCGCGATCAGGCTGCAGCGGGAACACGTCCGCCAGTGGATGTCCGACATAACTCGCGGCAACACCCGCTTTGTCGTAGATCGGCTTCTCGAACGGAAACAGGCACAACACACGGCTGACGGAACGGGCGATATTCTTGATCCGCCCACCACGCCAGGCCCAGATCGACGGGCTGACAAAATGAATGGACGGCATGCCGGCATCCTTGACCCGCCCTTCCAGCCAGAGATTGAAATCGGGTGCATCGACGCCGATGAAAGCCGCCGGCCGGTCACGCAGGATCTGCGCCAGCAACTGCTTGCGGATGGATGACAGCGAACGATAACGCTTGAGCGCATCCACATAGCCGTGCACGGCCAGCAACTCGCATGGCCAGCGTACGTCAAAACCTTCAGCCTGCATCTTGGGTCCGCCGATGCCGTAGAACTCGGCCTCGGGGAGACGCTTGCGGATGGCTCGGATCAGGTGGCTCGCCAGGAGATCGCCGGAGGCCTCCCCTGCCACCATGGCGATTCTGGGCGCCATGTCGTCACCGCACCAGGCCGCGCCCGGACTGGTTGATGAAGTCGCTGAAAGCCTGCACCTCGGCAAACTCGCCCGCGAGCGCGGCAATCTGCTCACGGGCCTCGTCCAGCTTCAGACCAGAACGGTAGAGGATGCGGTAGGCACGCTTGATCGCACTGATGCCTTCGGCACTGAAGCCGCGACGGCGCAGCCCCTCGCTGTTGATACCGTGAGGGGCTGCGGGATTGCCCGCCACAGTAACGCAAGGCGGCAGGTCCTGCAGCAGTACCGTACCGACCCCGCAGAAGCTGTGCGCACCGACACGCACGAACTGGTGCACGCCGGTAAAGCCACCCAGGATGGCCCAGTCCCCAACGTGCACATGCCCCGCCAGCGTCGCATTGTTGGCGAAAATGGTGTGATCACCCACCTGGCAATCGTGCGCGATGTGCACGTAGGCCATGATCCAGTTGTCGCTACCCATACGGGTGACATGCGCATCCTGGCTGGTGCCCACGTTGAACGAGCAGAATTCTCGGATCGTGTTGCGATCACCGATCTCAAGCCGGGTCGGCTCGTCCTCATACTTCTTGTCCTGCGGCTGGGCGCCGATCGAGCAGAACTGGAAGATCTCGTTGTCACGTCCAATGCGGGTATGCCCTTCGACAACGACATGCGAAGCGATCCGCGTGCCATCACCGATCTCGACGTTTCCGCCGATGATGGAATAGGCGCCGATCGACACATTCGCGCCGATCTTAGCGTTCGGGTGAACGATGGCAGTGGGGTGGATCATGGCTTGGTCTTCAACGCGCACATCAGTTCTGCTTCGGTTGCGATCTGGTCACCGACGCGGGCAACACCCTTGTACTTGTAGATGTTGCGTTTGCTTTGCAGGATCTCGACGTCGAACAGCAACTGATCGCCCGGCACGACCGGACGCTTGAAGCGCACGTTGTCGATGCCCGCAAAATACACCACCGAGTTCTCGTCGGGCTTCACGCCCATGCTCTTGAACGACAGCAGCGCAGCCGCCTGCGCCATGGCTTCGACGATCAGCACGCCGGGCATCACCGGATGATGCGGGAAATGCCCCGGGAAAAAGGGCTCATTCATGGTGACGTTCTTGAGCGCGAGGATGCGCTTGTTGGGCTCGAGCTCAAGCACCCTGTCCACCAGCAGGAAAGGATAGCGGTGCGGCAGGTATTCGAGGATTTCGTTGATGTCCATGATGTTCAGCTAGAGTCCCGTTCTTCGAGGCGTTTTTCGAGGGCGCGTATTCTATCCGCCAACGCGTCGAGATGGCGGAGATGCGAGAAATTCCTGACCCAGTCGGCGTGCGGCTGGACCGGCAGATTGGCGGTATAGACACCGCGCTGATGGATCGACTTTGTCACCAGGGTACCGGCGGAAACGACCACGTCATCGGCAATCGTCAGATGACCGATGATGCCGGCCTGCCCCCCGATCATGCAGCGCGCGCCGATATGGGTACTGCCGGCAATGCCCACACAACCGGCAATTGCGGTGTAGTCGCCAATTCGTACGTTATGGCCGATCTGGATCTGATTGTCGATCTTGACGCCGTTGCCAATCACAGTGTCATCGAGCGCACCACGATCGATCGTGGTATTGGCCCCGATCTCGACATCGTCTCCGATGACGACTCGCCCGACTTGGGGGATCTTCACCCAGGCACCGGTTTTTTCCCGTGCGAAACCAAAGCCGTCGGAGCCGATGACCGCACCTGAATGGACCAGACAATCACGACCAAGCAGGCAGTTGGCGTAGATCGTCACCCGCGGCAGGATGCGACTGCCTGCACCGATCTGCACACCGTCACCGATGCAGCAGCCCGCACCAATGCTGACCCCTTCGCCCAGCACCACATCCTTGCCAATGACCGCACCCGCATCGACCGCGACCGAGGCCGGGAGAGTGGAAGCGACACTGGCCAAAGGGTGCACGCCAGGCACGACCATGGGGGCCGGATTGAACAGCCTGGCAACGCGAGCGAAATACAGATAAGGATCGTCTACGACGATGCGTGGCCGGTCGGTCAGTGCATCGCGACTCCTGACCCCAAGAATGACGGCAGCAGCAGCACTCGACTTCAGCCTTCCGAGGTATTTCGGATTGGCGAGAAAGGACAAATCCCCCTCGCCGGCCTGATCCAGCGTCGCCACCCGACGCACCAGAACACTACCGTCACCGACGAGCTCACCGCCCAGCTGCGCGACCAGCGCGTCGACACGCATCATCGCTTGCGATCGTCCTTACTTGGCGTCGGACAATGCCTTGACGACCTTGTCGGTGATGTCGATACGCGGGCTGGCGTAGACCGCCTCCTGCAGGATCACATCATACTTTTCGGCTTCTGCGATCTGCTTGACCGCGCGATTGGCCTTCTCCAGCACCGAGGCAAGTTCTTCGTTGCGGCGCTGGTTGAGATCCTCACGGAACTCGCGCTGCTTGCGCTGAAAATCGCGGTTCAGATCATTGAACGCACGTTCCTTTTCGCGACGCTCGCCCTCGGCCATGGTCGTGCTGTTGCGCTCGAGCTGCTCCTGCAGAACCTGCAGATCCTTGGCCATGCGCTGCATTTCCTGATCGCGCTTTTCGAATTCTTTCTCCAGGCGCTGCTGGGCACGCACGGCAGGCCCGGCTTCGCGCATCACGCGGTCGGAATTCACGAAACCGATCTTGGTTTCCGCAGCAGCCGCCTGCGACAGGCCGATCAGGGTAAGGGCGAGAACGGAGAGGGTACTGACTTTCACAAATATCTCCACGAGAAACAGGTGCCGGGCGCGATCAGAACACGCTGCCAAGCTGGAACTGGAAGCGCTGGATATCGTCACCGCTTTCCTTCTTCAGCGGCAAGCCGAGGCTGAACTTCAGCGGACCGATCGGCGAACTCCAGGCGAACGCAAGGCCGGTACTGTAGCGCAAATCGCCGATGTTGATACGTTGATCCTTGCCGGTGACGGGATCTTCACCCCAGACGTAGCCCGCATCGAGGAAGGCCGAGATACGGAACGAGCGATCCTTGCCAGAACCCGGCATCGGGAAGAAGAATTCTGCATTCCCCACCAACTTGCGCGTTCCGCCGGTCGCATCGCCCTCGGCATCCTTGGGGCCGAGCGAACTTTGGTCGAAGCCGCGAACGGAGCCAATACCGCCCACGTAGAAGTTCTTGTAGAACGGCACCGGTTTGCCGCCATAGCCATTGGCCCAGCCGATATCGCCATTGAGCATCAGCGCGTAGTCACGCCCGATCGGGAACCAGTGCTGGTACTGATAGTTCAGCTTGGTGTAACGCAGATCGCCCGGCGGCATGGAGATCTCACCATACACGCGCTGATACACACCCTTGCGCGGGTACAGGAAGCTGTCGCGGCTATCACGAGACCACCCCGCCGTCAGCAGCAGGCTGCTGACAGTGACATTACCTACACCGCTCGCATCGCTACAACCGAAGTCGATGCAGAAATCCTTGTACTGGCTCGGACTCTCGTCATAAGTCGTGATCTTTGTACGGTCGGCACTCAGTCCAAACGAAATGCTGTCATCCTCGGCAATCGGGAACCCCAGACGTAGCCCAGCGCCCGTCGACACCGTCTTGTAGCGCGCAACGGAGTAAGACTCCGAAGGGTCATAAGTACGGTGATACACATCCCAGCCCAGGGAGACGCCATCAACCGTGTAGTAAGGATTGGTGAAGGACAAGGCGTAGGTGCGGCTCGACGAACTGGTGTTCAGACCCAGCGTCATTGCGTTGCCGGAACCAAACAGGTTTTGCTGCGAGATCGACGCCGACAGCACGATCTTCTCGGAGCTTGAGAAACCCGCACCCAGCATCAGGTTGCCAGTGGCGCGTTCCTTCACCCCAAAATTGACGTCCACCTGATCGGTTGCGCCCGGCACCGGTGGCGTCTCGACCGTCACCTCGTCAAAGAAGCCCAGACGGTCGACCCGTTCACGCGAGCGGTTGATGGCCGCAGCGTCGTACCAGGCCCCTTCCATCTGGCGCATCTCGCGACGAATGACCTCATCGCGGGTCTTGGTATTGCCACCCACGTTGATTCGACGCACGTAAACCCTGCGACCCGGATCAACAAAAATGGTGAAGGCAACCTCACGCTTTTCCTTGTTGACCTCGGGCGCCGCATTCACGTTGGCAAAGGCGTAGCCCTCGTTACCCAGTCTGTCGGTCACTGCCTTGGTGGTTTCAGTGAGGCGTTCACGCGAGAAGATTTCGCCCGGACGTATCGTGCTGAGCGCAAGGTAATCGGACTCCGGCAGGATCAGGTCACCGGTGAAGCGCACGCCAGTCACGGTGTATTGCTCACCTTCCGTGATGTTGACGGTCACGTAGATATCTTTCTTGTCCGGCGTGATCGAGACCTGGGTGGAATCGATATTGAAATCGAGGTAGCCGCGATCCAGATAGTAGGAGCGCAGGTTTTCGAGGTCGGCAGAAAGCTTCTGACGTGAATACTGATCGTTCTTGGTGTACCAGGTCAGCCACCCCGGGGTCGTGAGCTGGAACAGGTCAAGCAGATCCTTGGATTTGAACGCCTTTGCGCCAACGATGTTGATGCTGGCGATACGGGCGACATCACCCTCCTCGACCGCAAAGTTGATGCCCACCCGGTTGCGCTCGAGCGGTGTCACCGTGGTGGTCACCGAGGCAGCGTACTTGCCACGACTGAGGTACTGACGCTTCAACTCCTGCTCCGCACGATCGAGCAAGGCACGGTCGAAGATGCGTGACTCGGCCAGACCGACCTCGCGCAGCCCTTTCTTGAGCGCGTCCTTGTCGAATTCCTTGACGCCGACAAAGTCGATCTGGGCGATGGCCGGCCGTTCATCAACCAGCACTACCAGCACATCGTTCTCGGTTTCAATGCGAACGTCGCGGAAAAAACCCGTGGCAAACAGCGCGCGGATTGCTTCGGCCGCCTGTGCCTCGGTGAAGGTATCCCCCACACGAGCCGGAAGATAGTTGAAGACGGTACCGGCCTCGGTCCGCTGAATACCCTCTACACGGATATCCTTGACCACAAAGGGTTGGAAGGCGAATGCGGGAACTGAAGCAAAAAGGGCTGCGATCAGCCCGGAGATGCGCTTGCGATTCATTCGTTAGTTTCAGCCGGAGATGAGACGATTGATGTCGTTGAAAAAGGCGAACGCCATGAGCATGATCAGCAGCGCCAGACCTACCTGCTGCCCGATTTCCATGACACGCTCCGGCACAGGTCCACCCTTGATGATTTCGATCACATAATACAGTAAATGCCCACCGTCCAGCACCGGGATGGGGAGCAGGTTCAACACCCCCAGGCTGATGCTGATCAGGGCCAGGAACTTGATGTAATGCCCCAAGCCCAGCTGGGCCGACTGGCCGGCGTAGTCGGCAATGGTCACAGGCCCGGACAGGTTCTTCCACGACACTTCTCCGGTGATCATGCGACCGATCATCTGCAGGCTGAGCACACTGGTTTCCCAGGTCTGGCGCACGGCCTTGGCCAGCCCCTCGCCCACCCCGTAACGCACCTCGGCGAACATCGACAGTCCTCCTTGTACCGGCTCGGCCACACCGACGCCGATGCGACCGAATCGCTGACCACCTTCGCTGGCCTCTTCCGGCACCATCGCCAACTGCAGATTCACACCTTCGCGCGCCAGCAGGAAGACCTGCTCCCGACCCGCGGCTTCACGTACTTTTGCGACCATGTCACTCCAGGAGTCGACAGGGGCGCCATCGATCGCAACCACCGTATCTCCCGGACGAACGCCGGCACGGTCGGCCACACCGCCCGGCACCACACGACCGATCACGGCGGGAATGAAGGGGCGCCAAGGCCTGAGTCCGACCTGCGCAATCAGATCGACACTGCCGTCGTCGATCTCCACGCCGCGAAGATCCAGCGTACGAAAGGTCTCGACCTCGTCCAGCGTGCGCACCCTGAGCACCACCTGACGGCTGTCGAGCGCGTGGCGCAGCAGCACCCAGCGAAGATCCTGCCAGCTGCGGACAGGCTCATCGTCGATGGCCAGGATCAGATCACCCTCACGCACGCCGGCTGACTGTGCCGGACTGGTCGTTTCGGTCAGCGCCACACGCGGGCGCAGTTCGTCACTGCCAACAACGAAGATGCCCCAATAAAGCGCAATCGCCAGCAGGAAATTGGCGAGCGGCCCCGCAGCGACAATGGCGAAACGCCGCCACACACTCTGACGGTTGAAAGCACGATGCAGGTCTGCTGCAGGCACCTCGCCTTCACGCTCATCCAGCATCTTGACGTAGCCACCCAGCGGCAAGGCGGCCAGCACCCATTCGGTACGATCAGGACCGTACTGCCGGGCGATCAGTGGCTTGCCGAAACCGATCGAAAAACGCAGCACCTTGACCCCGCACCAGCGCGCCACCAGATAGTGACCCAGCTCATGGACCAGGATCAGCAGCCCGAGGGCCACGACAAAAGGAATCAGATAATCTAGCAGGGACATCAGTTTTGCGAACGCTTACGGATTTCGTCTTGCGCGATGGATCTCGCGCGGGCATCGGCAGCCAGCACCGCCTCGAGCGAATCGACCGCCATCGCGCCAATACGTTCAAGCGTCGCCGCAATCACGTCACCGATACGGCGATATCCCAGCCTTCCCGACAGGAAACAATCCACCGCCTCCTCGTTGGCCGCATTGAGCGCGGCAGGCGCCACGCCCCCTTGCCGCAAGGCCTGGAAGGCCAGTGCAAGACACGGAAAGCGGTCAAAGTCCGGACGTTCAAATGTCAGCCTGGCAATTTCGATCAGGTCAAGTGCACGGACGCCGGAGTCGATGCGTTCAGGCCAAGCCAGCGCATGCGCAATCGGCGTACGCATGTCCGGATTGCCCAACTGGGCAATCACCGAGCCATCGACGTAATCCACCATCGAGTGAATGACGCTCTGCGGATGCACGACGACTTCAATCTGCTCCGCAGGAACACCGAACAGCCAATGCGCTTCGATGACCTCCAGCCCCTTGTTCATCATGGTCGCAGAATCAACCGAGATTTTCCGGCCCATCACCCAGTTGGGATGCGCACACGCCTGATCAGGTGTCACGGCCTCCAGCTGCTCCACTGGCGTGGCACGGAAAGGGCCACCCGATGCCGTCAGCAGCACACGTCTGACACCGGACGCTGCGGGATTCCGTCGGTAATCGGCCGGCAATGACTGAAATACCGCATTATGCTCACTGTCGATTGGCAACAGACAGGCTCCGGATGTCGCCACCGCATCCATGAACAACTGTCCGGACAGGACCAGCGCCTCCTTGTTGGCCAACAGAACCTTCTTGCCGGCACGCGCGGCTGCCAATGTCGGCTCCAGACCTGCTGCACCGACAATCGCCGCCATGACCGCGTCCACCTCTGGCGCGGCCGCGACGTCGGCCAGCGCCTTGCTGCCAACCAATACCTCAGTAGACAGGCCAGCCGCAGCCAGCCCATCGCGCAGACGCAGGGCCGCAATCTCGTCGCCCAGCACCGCAAAACGCGGACGATGCAACAGGCATTGCTCAAGCAACTTGTCGGCCTGACGAAAAGCAGTAAGCGCAAAGACTGAAAACCGTTCAGGATGACGGGCAATGACATCGAGTGTGCTGACGCCGATGGAGCCGGTAGCCCCCAGAATGGTGATCTGCTGCGGACGAGTATTGGGCATGAACGTGAAGTTAGCGCGCGAGCCAGAGCAATAGCAGGCCAGCCATGGGAAGCGTGGACGTCAGGCTGTCGATGCGGTCGAGAATCCCACCATGGCCAGGCAGCACACTACCGCTGTCCTTCATGCCAGCCTGGCGCTTCAGCAGGGATTCAAACAGGTCGCCAATGATGCTGACTGCGGTGAAGCCGATCAGTGCAGGCAAGGCCAGATAGACCACCCACGCCGGAAACGCATCGAAACCAACGACCCCCAGCAAAAGATAACCGAATACCGTCACCCCAAGCGCCGCACCAAACGCCCCCTCCCAGGTCTTGCCCGGACTGATCGCGGGTGCGAGCTTGTGACGCCCGAACGCACGACCACTGAAATAGGCCGCGATATCGGCGATCCAGACCATCGCCATGACCCCGAGCAGAAACCATGGCCCCAACTCCCGCAAATGAGCCAAGGCAAGCGCCGGCGGAACCATGACGACCAGACCGACGACCGCGCCAACACCGACCGAAGACAGGGACCACTTGCCCCGCAACCAAAGCGGCACACACAACACCCAGAACAGGGCACTGACGAGATAGAGCGGCACCAGCACCGGCGCAGCCGGCACGTTGCCGGCCCCCAGACCGGCAAGCGCCCCGGTGATCAGGCAGAAGCTTCCGGTGAACAACGCAAACACGATACGCAGCGCAGGCGCAAAACGGGCGAGTGCGCCCCATTCCCAGGCGGCTCCGCCACAGACAAGCGCGCAGAACACTAACCAGCCTGCCGACGGCAACAAGAACAAGGCCGCCAGCAGTCCGAACAACAACACGAACGCGGTGATGATCCGCGTCCTAAGCATGGTTCCCCGCATTGGCACCGGCTGCTGCCGCCTGAACCTGCTCACTGGTACGCCCAAAGCGTCGCTCACGTCCCTTGTAGGATGCGATGGCAAGATCCAGGGCCTTCTCGTCAAAATCAGGCCATAGCGTGTCGGTGAAGAACAGTTCGGTGTACGCGAGCTGCCACAACAGGAAGTTGCTGATGCGCTGCTCCCCCCCCGTGCGGATGAACAGATCCGGCTCAGGCGCGAATGCCATCGACAGCTCGGCAGCGAGGACGTCCTCTGTCAGCCCCTGCATTCCCTCGGGATTCTTGGCGGCAGCACGTTGCACGGCCTGAAGAATATCCCAGCGGCCGCCGTAGTTTGCAGCAATCGTCAGGTTGAAACGCGTGTTGGCCGCGGTCAGCGCCTCTGCCGATTCGATGACGCGCACCAACTCGGTATCAAACCGGCTCAGGTCGCCAATGATCCGCAACCGAATGCCATTCTGATGCATGCGCCCGACCTCTTTCTCGAGCGACTTGATGAACAGCTGCATCAGAAAGGACACTTCGTCCGCCGGACGACGCCAGTTCTCGGAACTGAAGGCGAACAGGGTCAGATACTCGACCCCCCGGGCCATGCATGACTTGATTGTCGCCCGTACAGACTCCACGCCGCGACTGTGGCCGGCAACACGTGGAAGGAAGCGCTTGCGCGCCCACCTCCCGTTGCCATCCATGATGACGGCAATGTGGCGGGGCACTCCGCTGACGGCAGGTACCGCGCGGGTGGAACTGGAAAAACCTGAATCTGCCATTCTCGACCTCCACGCATGGCTTCTCTGCGGAAGCCACTCGGTTCCGGCAGATCAGATCTGCATCAGCTCCTGCTCTTTCTGGGCCAGCAGCTTGTCGATCTCGGCCACATGACGATCGGTGAGCTTCTGGATCTCGTCCTCGGCACGACGCTCGTCGTCTTCCGAGATCAGCTTTTCCTTGACCGCGTCCTTGAGCTGCTGATTGGCATCGCGGCGCAGATTGCGCACTGCAATTTTCGCTGCCTCGCCTTCCTGGCGCACGACCTTGGTCAGGTCGCGGCGACGCTCTTCGGTCAAGGCCGGCATCGGCACCCGGATGATCTCGCCCATATTGGCGGGGTTGAGCCCGAGATCGCAATCACGGATCGCTTTCTCGACCTTGTTCATCATCGGCTTTTCCCACGGCTGCACACCGATGGTGCGGGCATCGATCAGGGTGATGTTGGCCACCTGATTGACCGGCACCATGCTGCCGTAGTACTCCACCATCACATGATCGAGCAAACCGGTGTGGGCACGACCGGTACGCACCTTGGCCAGATCGGCCTTCAGCGACTCGACCGACTTGTGCATCTTCTGCTCGGTCGTTTTCTTGAGTTCGGAAATCATTGCTCTATCCTCGGAAGACTCAGGAATGGACCAGCGTGCCCTCATCCTCACCCATCACGACGCGCTTGAGCGCACCGGGCTTGAAGATCGAGAACACATTGATCGGCAGCTTCTGGTCACGGCACAGTGCAAACGCGGTCGAATCCAGCACCGCCAGATTGCGCCCGATCGCTTCATCAAAGCTGATCCGGTGATAACGCTGTGCAGCCGGATCCTTCTTGGGATCCGCGGTATACACACCATCGACCTTGGTCGCCTTCAGCACGATCTGCGCACCGATCTCCGCGCCACGCAAGGCTGCGGCTGTATCGGTGGTGAAGAAGGGGTTGCCCGTACCGGCGGCAAAGATCACCACCCGCCCCTCTTCAAGATGGCGAATGGCACGACCGCGGATGTAAGGCTCGACCACCTGGTCGATACGCAGCGCGGACTGCACGCGCGCCTCCAGATCGACGCGGCGCATGGCATCCGCCAGCGCCATCGCGTTCATCACCGTGGCCAGCATGCCCATATAATCGGCAGTCGCCCGATCCATGCCGGACGCTGCCCCTTTCATGCCACGAAAGATGTTGCCGCCACCGATCACCACGCCAACCTGCACCCCCAGACGATTGACCTCGGCGACTTCGGAGACGATGCGACTGACCACCTCTTCATTGATGCCATAGGCGTCATCGCCCATCAGGGCTTCGCCCGAAAGCTTGAGCAGGATGCGCGAGTAAGCGGCAGCGGTCATCTTGAGTACCTCTTACTTCTGTGCAGCTGCTGCAGCGGCAGCAGCCTGCTCTGCCACTTCGGCGGCGAAGTCGGTGACCTTCTTCTCGATGCCTTCACCCACGATGAACAGGGTGAAACCAGCGATCGACGCGCCCTTGGCCTTGACCAGTTGCTCGACGGTCTGCTTGCCGTCTTCCGCCTTGACGAAGACCTGACCCAGCAGCGTGACTTCCTTCAGGAACTTCTGCACCGTGCCTTCGGCAATTTTCTCGAGCATCTCTTCCGGCTTGCCGGCTTCACGCGCCTTCTCGATCGCGATACGGCGCTCTGCGTCGATCAGGTCGGCGGACACACCGCTCGAATCCAGCGACTTCGGCTTGGACGCGGCGATGTGCATGGCCAGATCCTTGCCCAGCTGCTCGTCACCACCAACGATGTCGATCAGCACGCCAATCTTGGAACCTGCGTGAATGTAGCTGGCAACCGTACCCTTGGCTTCAGTACGCACGAAACGGCGGATGGTGATGTTCTCACCGATCTTGCCGACCAGTGCAGTACGGAACTGCTCGACGGTCTGACCCGACAGCTCGAGCGCGGACAGCGCCTCGACGTCGGCAGGGCTCTTTTCAGCAACGAGGGTTGCCAGGGAAGCCGCCAGCGCGATGAAGTCATCGTTCTTCGCGACAAAGTCGGTTTCGCAGTTCAGCTCGACCATTGCGGCCAGCTTGCCGTCAGCCGACAGGAAGGTACCGACGATGCCTTCGGCGGTCACACGGGCAGCGGCCTTGGAAGCCTTGTTGCCCAGTTTGATACGCAGAATTTCTTCCGCCTTGGCCAGGTCGCCTGCTGCTTCAGTCAGCGCCTTCTTGCACTCCATCATCGGCGCGTCGGTTTTTTCGCGCAGTTCCTTGACCATGCTTGCGGTGATTTCGGCCATGCTCACTCCTGAATATTGTTTACAGCACACGGCGGGCACCTGCCCGCCGCGCAAAGATGACTGGATTCGACGACGTCGGAATCAGGCCTGCTCTTCGGAGCCTTCTTCTTCGACTTCGACAAACTCGTCGCCACCGGCGGCAACGATTTCCTGCAGAACCTGGCTGCGACCCTGCAGCACGGCATCGGCCACGCCGCGGGCGTACAGACGGATCGCGCGGGACGAATCGTCGTTACCCGGAATCACGTAGTCCACACCTTCCGGCGAGTGGTTGGTGTCAACCACGGCCACAACCGGGATGCCCAGCTTTTGAGCTTCGGTAATGGCGATCTTGTGATAACCGACGTCGATGACAAACAGTGCATCGGGCAGACCGCCCATATCCTTGATGCCGCCGATCGACTTCTGCAGCTTTTCCATTTCACGACGGGCGGTCAGCGCTTCGCGCTTGGACAGACGCTCGATGGATCCATCTTCAACCATGGCTTCCATTTCTTTCAGGCGCTTGATCGACTGCTTGACGGTCTTGAAGTTGGTCAGCATGCCGCCGAGCCAGCGCTCGTCAACGTAAGGCATGCCGGCGCGACGCGCTTCTTCGGCGAGGATCTCGCGAGCCTGACGCTTGGTACTGACAAACAGGATATTGCCGCGATTGGCGGCCAGCTTGCGCACGAAGTCCATGGCTTCGTTGTACTTCACCATCGTCTTTTCGAGATTGACGATGTGGATCTTGTTGCGATGACCGAAGATGTACGGGGCCATACGCGGATTCCAGAAACGGGTCTGGTGGCCAAAGTGAACGCCCGCTTCGAGCATCTGACGCATAGTGACAGACATGTGAAACTCCAATTTCAAGGGTTAGCCTCCGCCGAACCGGCAACGAAACAGCGACGGGCTTTCCCTGAACGACTGCTTCGCACCTGCGCCGCCACACAGACTCTGTGCGCGGACCCCGATTGATTCGGCGTGTGGATTTTGCCTGCAAGTACAGACAAGCCCGCGATGATAGCACTGATCTGATGACATGCTCAAGCGCGAACCTCGCAAGTGGTTTGCCCGGGCGGGCCTCATGCGCTAGCCTGTCGACCTTTCGGCGCCACCCAGTCCTGACACACAATGAGCATCGTTCTCAAGACCGCAGAAGAAATACAGGAAATGCGTCTCGCCTGCCGCCTGGCAGCCGAGGTGCTCGACTACATCGAGCCCTTTGTCAAACCCGGCATCACCACCGCAGAACTCGACCGCCTGTGCCACACCTACATGGTGGAGGTGCAGAACACCATACCTGCACCGCTCAATTACGCGCCCCCCGGTTACAGCCCCTACCCCAAGTCGATCTGCACCTCGGTCAACCATCAGGTATGCCATGGCGTCCCAGGTGACAAGGCGCTCAAGAAAGGCGATATCGTCAATCTGGACATCACCGTCATCACCCAGGCCGGTTTTCACGGTGACACCAGCCGGATGTTCATTGTCGGCAACGAAGCCTCCATCCTGGCAAAACGGCTGTGCCAGGTCACTTTCGAATGCCTGTGGCTGGGCATTGCCGAAGTCCGGCCCGGCGCACGCCTGGGAGACATCGGACAGGCAATTCAGCGTCACGCAGAAGGCAACGGATTTTCGGTCGTGCGTGAGTTCTGCGGCCACGGCATCGGCCGCAAGTTTCACGAAGAGCCCCAGGTGCTGCATTACGGCAAGGCTGGAACCGGCGTCGAACTCCAGCCAGGCATGATCTTCACCATCGAACCCATGATCAACGCCGGGAAGGCTGCAATCTCCGAACTGCCCGATGGCTGGACCATCGTCACCAAGGATCGCAGTCTGTCGGCACAATGGGAGCACACTCTGGTCGTCACCGACACCGGCGTCGAAGTCCTGACCTTGTCGGCCAATTGCCCGCCACCCCCACCTCTGGTGGCTTCCCGCCTTGCCTGATCATCGGATTCCTCGCACCGTGACGACGCCCACTCCGCTCCAGCATGCCATCGTCGAAGTACGCCAGCAGCTCGCAGAAGGCCACGCCAGCCTGCGCGCCACCTACGAGGCCCACCCACTTACCGCCCGCCTGCTTCACGGCCGTGCAAAACTTGTCGATACGGCGATCGTACGTCTATGGAAGACAGGCCGACTGCCAGCCAATGCCGCATTGCTCGCAGTTGGCGGCTATGGACGGGGCGAGCTCTTTCCCTGCTCTGATGTCGACCTGCTGATCCTGCTGCCCGAGCCACCGGATGCCGACCTGCAAAGCCTGCTGTCGGAGCTGATTGGTGCGCTTTGGGATGTCGGGCTGGACATCGGCCATAGCGTGCGCACCATTGAAGAATGCCTTGATGCCGCCATCGCCGACATCACGGTGCAGACCAATATGCTGGAAGCCCGGCTACTGGCCGGCAACGCCGAGCTGTTCGCCGACTTTTCTGCCCGGTACCGCGAGCAACTGGACGTCCGTGCCTTCTTCAAGGCCAAGCAACTCGAGCAGGAACAGCGGTACGCCAAGTACCAGGACACCCCTTACGCACTCGAACCCAACTGCAAGGAAAGCCCCGGCGGGCTGCGCGATCTGCAGATGCTGGGCTGGATTGCCCAGGCTGCAGGACTGGGTCGCAACTGGCGGGAACTGGCCCGCCGCCGCCTGATCACCGGCGAGGAGGCAAGCGACCTGCGCAGCGTGGAGCGATTCCTGCAGCATGTTCGCATCCGCCTGCATTATCTCACCAACCGTGCCGAAGACCGCCTGCTGTTCGATCACCAGGAAAAACTCGCACGGATCATGGGTTTCGAGCCGACCGCCGCCAAACGCGCATCCGAAGCGCTGATGCAACGGTACTACCTGACCGCCAAGAAGGTCACCCAGATCAACGGCATCCTGCTGCAGAACTACGGCACCGAAATCTTCCCCGGCCGCAGCGCCCCGGCCATCGTCATCAACGCACGCTTCCAGGCGGTTCGCGAGCTGCTCGACATCCGTAACGAAGATGTCTTCGAACGCCACCCCTCTGCCCTGCTCGAGTGCTTCCTGCTACTGCAGCAGCGCTCCGAACTCAAGAGCATGACCGCACGCACACTGCGTGCGCTGTGGCTGAACCGTAACCGCATCAATGCAGCCTTCCGCGCCGACCCGGCCAACCGCGCGCTGTTTATCGAGATCGTCAGCCAGAAGCGCGGTGTGGTGCATGCGTTCAGGCGCATGAATCAGTACGGCATCCTGTCCCGCTACCTGCCACCCTGGCGCAAGATCCTGTGCCAGATGCAGCACGACCTGTTTCACGCCTACACGGTCGACCAGCATATCCTGATGGTATTGCGCAATGTGCGCCGCTTCACGATGGGTGAGCACGCGCACGAGTATCCGCTGATGACCCGGCTGATCCTCAGTTTTGACCGCTACTGGCTGCTCTACATTGCGGCGCTGTTTCACGACATCGCCAAGGGCCGCGGCGGAGACCACTCCACGCTGGGCATGGTCGACGCACGCGAGTTCTGCGAACAGCACGCCCTGCCAGCAGACGATGTCGAACTGGTGGTGTGGCTGGTTCAGCATCACCTCACGATGTCGCATGTCGCTCAGAAGGAGGACACCTCCGACCCCGAGGTCATCCGCAACTTTGCCGGTATCGTCGGCAACGAGCGGCGGCTGACTGCGCTCTACCTGCTGACCCACGCAGACATCCGCGGCACCAGCCCCAAAGTGTGGAATGGCTGGAAAGGCAAGCTACTGGAAGACCTGTTCTTCGCCACTCAGCGCCTGCTGCGCGGCGCGACCCCACAGCAGGCCCTGGGTCTTGACGACCGCCAGGAGAACACCCGCCACCTGCTGCGCTACCACGGCCTGCGCCCTGGTGTCGAAGATGCGCTGTGGGCGCAACTGGATGCGGTGTATTTCATGCGCCACTCACCTGACGAGATCGCCTGGCACACCCGTGTGCTTTACTTCCGTCCCAGCGCCGATGAACCGGTGGTCAAGGCACGGGTCTCCGACGAGGAGCAAGGCGTACAGGTCATGGTGTTTTCACGCGACGAGACCGACCTGTTCGTCCGCCTGACCGGGTTCTTCGGCCGCATGGGACTCAGCATTCTCGACGCCAAGGTGCACACCACCCGTCACGGCTATGCACTGGACAGCTTCATCCTTCAGGACACCGGCAACAGCGCCAGTTACCGCGACATCGTCACCCTGATCGAGCATGAGCTGACACAGATGCTTCAGACCGGTGGAGAGCCGCGACGCCCTGGCAGCGGCCGGCTGTCGCGCCAGGTCAAGCACTTCCCGATCACCCCCCAGGTCAGCCTGCGCGCCGACGAAGCCGGTCGCCACTACATCCTGTCACTGATCGCCGCCGACCGCCCCGGGTTGCTGTTCGACGTGGCGCAGGTGCTGGCGAGCCATGGCATCAGCGTGCAGACTGCCAAGATCGCCACCCTGGGCGAGCGGGTTGAAGATACCTTCCTGCTGACCGGCGGCGGACTGTCTCAGGATTCACGGGTACTCAAGGTCGAGCGGGAACTACTGGACCGCCTGCAGGTGTAGCCAGGGTCCGGACAAAAAACGGCGCGACCGGGAATCCCCGCCGCGCCGTTTTTTTTTCAGAAGACGGACTGTGCCTCAGTGCCCCTTGCCACCGCCATGCAGCCGGTCCATCAGCGCATACAGCACCCCCGACGCCAGGAAGGTCACGTGAATACCCACCATCCAGGCCAGCTCACGGTCTTCCAGCTTCGCCACATTCATGAACCCCTTCAGCAGCTCAATCCCCGAGATCGCCACGATCGAACCGATCAGCTTGATCTTGAGGTCGGAAAAACCGATATGCCCCATCCAGTCGGGACGATCCCGATGGCTGTGAAGATCTTCCATCTTGGACACGAAGTTCTCGTAGCCACTGAACATGATGATGATCAGCAAATTCATGATCAGCGCAATATCCACCAGGGAAAGCACCCCGGTGATCAGCTCGCCACCCGTCGCCGTCATGATCTCCGAGAAGATGTGGAACACCTCCTTGGTGAACTTGATCAACAGCACCACCATGGCCAGCACCAGACCAAAATAGACCGGCGCCATCAACCAGCGACTGGAGAACAGCAGATGCTCGAAAGCGGTTTCGATACGTTTCATGTGGGCTTCCAGCGATTCAGCAAATATCGACGATTGTAGCAGTGCACCATGCCGCCCCGATCAAACCCGGCACAGATGATCCAGCAGGTTGCGTACCCTGACCATGGATTCCTGCAGGATCGGTTCGATGCTGTCGAAATGTATGCCATGCTCACTTGAAGCTCGTCCCGCAGCGAAATTGACCACAACATTGACAGCGGCGTATGGCAATTCCAGCTCACGCGCAAGCACCGCTTCCGGCATGCCCGTCATGCCGACGACATCAGCACCATCGCGCTCGAAACGGTTGATCTCAGCGGCCGTTTCGAGCCGCGGACCCTGCGTTGCAGCATACACCCCCCCATCAAACACGGCTTCGCCCGCCTGCTTTCCCGCCTGCAGAAGGCGCTGACGCAGACTTTCGTCGTAAGGATGGGTGAAATCGACATGGTGGACCGCCTGATCTCCTCCTTCGAAGAAGGTGCTCTTGCGCCCCCAGGTATAGTCAATGATCTGGTCCGGAATCAGCAGCGTACCCGGCGCAAAGTCGGCACGGATCCCACCCACCGATGCGACAGACACCACCGCGTCGGCCCGGGCCTGCTTGAGCGCCCAGATGTTGGCGCGGTAATTGACCAGATGCGGCGGAATCGTGTGTCCATAACCATGCCGTGCCAGAAACACGACCGGCCGGCCGCACAATTCGCCAAAGGTCAGCGCCCCCGAAGGCTCGCCATACGGCGTGCGCACCACCTCGCGACGCACGATTTCCAGCGTGGACAATTGGGTCAGGCCACTTCCACCAATGATTGCGAGCATCGCATGCACCTCGTCTGAAAACGGCGCGGATTCTAGCACGGAGCCTAATGAGGACTGGCTCCTGCTTGCATCGCGCCGATACTTGCAGTGAAGGCCGAAGCGGGATGATGGCCTGCCAGGGCGCATCGGCGGCACATATGAGCAGCCGCAACTTGCGCAGCGCAACAAGCCGGTTGCAGACTACCGGTCTCAATGCTATCGTCCGCACTGCTGCGCGGGAGAGCACTCTCCCACAGAGAGTCGCCGAAGGCGTAACCCCCCGGAATCGCTCAGGCAAAAGGACCGCGCACGGCAGTAAAAGTCTGGAGAGCGACGTGGGCACTCAGGGTGCCGCACATCCACCGAAGGGGCACCCGGCACATCCGTCCGGAATCTCTCAGGTACAAGGGACAGATGGGGCGAGCACGACACGTTTGACATTCTTCGAATGGCCGCGTCGTACCGCCCTTTTTTCGTTCACTTTGCCGGAGCTGCCATGAACGCCCCCGTCTGCCACACCCCGCTTCACGCCACCCACGTCGCCGCTGGCGCACGCATGGTCGACTTTGCCGGCTGGGACATGCCGGTCAACTACGGCTCGCAGATCGAGGAGCACCACGCTGTTCGACGTGATGCAGGCATGTTCGACGTGTCGCACATGCTGTCGCTCGACCTCGAAGGCGCCGATGCCACGCGCTGGCTGCGTGCGCTCCTGGCCAACGACGTTGCCAAACTCAAGACGCCTGGCAAGGCTCTCTACTCCTGCATGCTCAACGAAGACGGCGGCGTCATCGACGACCTGATCGTCTATCGTCTGTCCGATAGCCAGTACCGCATCGTCGTCAATGCCGGCACTGCGGACAAGGATGTGGCGTGGATGCGCAAGCATATCGCCCTTACCGGCGCCAACGTCAGCCTCAGCGCCCGCCGCGACCTGGCCATGATTGCGATCCAGGGCCCCAATGCCCGCACCCGCACCTGGCAGACCCTGCCCGAGCTGCGCGCCGGCAGCGAAGCACTGACCGTGTTCTCCGGTGTGCAGATCGGTGACATTTTTGTAGGTCGTACCGGCTATACCGGCGAAGACGGCTTCGAGATTGCGCTGCCGGCCGAGCGTGCCGCTGCGGTCTGGGCCGCGCTGCAGGCGGCTGGCGTCGCGCCCTGCGGGCTGGGTGCGCGCGACACCCTGCGCCTTGAGGCCGGCATGAACCTGTACGGCCAGGACATGGACGAATCCGTCTCCCCGCTCGACGCTGGTCTGGCCTGGACGGTGGATCTCAAGGACGAACACCGTCTGTTCGTCGGCCGCGCCGCACTGGCCGTCAAGCCAGCAAGTCGCCGTGTGCTGGGACTCATTCTTGAAGACAAAGGCGTGCTGCGCGCGCACATGAGGGTTTTCACCTCCGCAGGCGAAGGTGAAACCACCAGCGGCAGCTTCTCGCCCACACTGGAGAAATCCATTGCCTTTGCCCGTCTGCCTCTGGAGGTCGAACCGGGCACCAGTGTCGAAGTGGACATCCGCGGCAAGCGTCTCAAGGCACGCACCGTCAAACTGCCGTTTGCCCGCAACGGTCAGGCACTGGTCTGAAGCATCGTCATTTGAGGCAGACTCCGGCATGCCGAAGCCTGTCCCGGCCCACACACAGCTGTTCCAAGCTTTTCCTGAATCCAGCCCACTGCGGAGAAACAACATGAGCAACACGCCTGCCGACCTGAAGTACACCAAGTCCCACGAATGGATCCGCGTCGAAGCCGATGGCAGCCTGACCGTCGGCGTGACGGACCACGCCCAGGAAGCGCTGGGCGACGTCGTCTTCCTCGAACTGCCGGAAGCCGGTCGCCAACTCGCCGCCGGCGAAGCCTGCGCAGTGATCGAATCAGTCAAGGCCGCATCCGACATCTATGCCCCGGTCGCGGGTGAAGTGATTGCCGCCAATCAGGATGCCGTGGACGCGCCGGAAAGCGTCAACACCGACGCCTATGCTGCCTGGCTGTTCAAGATCAAGCCGGCAAACGCCGCCGATGTGTCCAGCCTGCTCGACGCCGCCGGTTACGAAGCCGAGATCGCCCAGTAAGCACGACCCAGTCTGCCGGGAGGCACGATCTTCCGCCCCCGGCACCCCCGGCCCAATTCTGCTGGGCCCTTTGCCTTGCCCGCTCCGCTGCGCACGACCATGACCGACACGCTCCTCTCCGCCCCGCTCGCCGACCTCGAACAGCGCGACGCCTTCATTCATCGCCACATTGGCCCCAATCCAGCCGAAATCGCCCGCATGTGTGCGGCCATCGGCCTTGCCGATGTCGATACGCTGATCGACCAGACCGTGCCAGCCGCCATCCGGCTGGCGCAGCCACTGCCACTGGGCGCGCCGCAACCCGAACACGAGGCGCTGGCCCGGTTGCGTGCGATCGCGAGCAAGAACGTGGTCAAGAAGTCGCTGATCGGCATGGGCTACTACGGCACCCACACGCCTGCGGTGATCCTGCGCAACGTCATGGAAAACCCTGGCTGGTACACGGCCTACACGCCTTATCAGGCGGAGATTGCCCAAGGTCGCCTGGAAGCCCTGCTGAACTACCAGCAGATGGTCATCGACCTGACCGGTCTGGAACTGGCCAACGCCTCATTGCTCGACGAAGCCACCGCGGCGGCCGAAGCCATGACGATGGCCCGCCGGGTCTCCAGAGCCAAGTCCAACGCGTTCTTCATCGACCAGGCCTGCTTCCCGCAGACCATCGATGTGGTGCGCACCCGCGCCGCTTACTTCGGTTATGAACTGGTCTTTGGCAGCGCCACGGATGCAGGCCAGCATGATGTTTTCGGCGCGCTGCTGCAATATCCCGACGTCAACGGCGCCGTCACCGACCTGCAGGCACCGATCACCGCGCTGAAAGCGCGCGGTGCAGTGGTTGCCGTCGCCTCCGACCTGATGGCACTGGTGCTGCTGAAGAGCCCCGGCAGCCTCGGTGCCGACATCGCCCTGGGTTCTGCTCAACGCTTTGGCGTGCCGATGGGCTTCGGTGGCCCACATGCGGCTTTCTTCGCCACCCGCGAAGCCCACGTCCGCTCGATGCCCGGCCGCATCATCGGCGTCTCCAAGGACGCGCGCGGCAAGACGGCGCTGCGCATGGCACTGCAAACGCGCGAACAACACATCCGCCGCGAAAAGGCCAATTCCAACATCTGCACCTCGCAGGTACTGCTCGCCAACATGGCCGGCTTTTACGCGGTGTATCACGGTCCGCAGGGGCTGAGGACCATCGCTGCACGCATCCATCGCCACGCCGCGCTGCTGGCCGAGGGCCTGAAGACCGGCGGCTTCGCGCTGGCCAGTGCCAGCTTCTTCGACACCCTGGTGGTCGACACCGGTGCACGCACTGCACAGATCGTGGCAAACGCCGCGACAGCGGGTTACAACCTGCGCCAGGTGTCCGGCACCCGTGTCGGCATTGCAGTGGATGAAACCACCACCGCCGGCGACGTCAGCGCCGTGCTGGCGACCTTTGGCATCAACACGGACCTGTCCGAACTCGACCGCCGTGTTGCTGCGGCAGGTGGCGCCCTGCCGGCCGGCCTGCTGCGTAGCGACGCCATCCTCTCGCACCCGGTGTTCAACACGCACCACACCGAACACGAGATGCTGCGCTACCTGAAGAAGCTGCAGAATCGCGACCTCGCGCTGGATCACTCAATGATCTCGCTCGGTTCGTGCACGATGAAACTGAACGCCACCAGCGAGATGATTCCCGTCACCTGGCCGGAATTTGCCAACCTGCACCCGTTCGTGCCGCGTGAGCAGGCTGCGGGCTACCTCGAGATGATCGAAGGTCTGGCCGACTACCTGCGGGCGGTGACCGGCTTCCCCGCCATCTGCATGCAGCCCAACTCCGGCGCCCAGGGCGAGTACGCCGGCCTGGTGGCCATTGCGCGCTACCATGCCAGCCGTGGCGAGGCTCGACGCAATGTCTGCCTGATTCCCCGATCTGCCCACGGCACCAACCCGGCCACCGCGCAGATGTGTGGCATGAAGGTCGTGGTGGTGGACTGTGACGACAACGGCAACGTCGACGTCACCGATCTGCGCGCCAAGGCCCAGCAGCACGCCGACGAACTGGCCGCACTGATGATCACCTACCCGTCCACCCATGGTGTGTTCGAGGAAGCCGTGCGCGAGATCTGCGACATCGTCCACGCCCATGGCGGACAGGTGTACATGGACGGCGCCAACCTCAACGCCCAGGTCGGCCTCACCTCGCCGGCCACCATCGGCGCCGACGTGTCGCACATGAACCTGCACAAGACTTTCTGCATTCCGCACGGCGGCGGCGGACCGGGCATGGGACCGATCGGCCTCGCTGCCCACCTCGCCCCCTTCATGGCGGATCATGTCGTCAGCCCCACCGGTGACGAGCAGCGGCCGAACAAGGGACAGGGCGCCGTGTCGGCAGCCCCCTTCGGCTCGGCCAGCATCCTGCCGATCTCGTGGATGTACATCGCGATGATGGGCGGCAGCGGCCTGAAGCGCGCCACAGAGGTCGCCATCCTCAACGCCAATTACCTGGCTGCCCGCCTCGGTCAGCACTACCCGGTGCTGTACACCGGCACGCAAGGTCGCGTGGCGCACGAGTGCATCCTCGACATCCGCCCGATCAAGGCCGCCACCGGCATCAGTGAGGTGGACATTGCCAAGCGCCTGATGGACTACGGCTTCCACGCGCCGACAATGTCCTTCCCGGTGCCCGGCACGATCATGGTCGAGCCCACCGAATCCGAGGATCTGGCCGAACTGGACCGCTTCGTCGACGCAATGATCTCCATCCGTAACGAGATCTCCCGCATCGAGCAAGGCGAATGGAGCGCCGACGCCAACCCGCTCAAGCATGCTCCGCATACTCAGGCCGACATCATGGGCGACTGGGATCGTCCCTACACCCGCGAGCAAGCGGTGTTCCCGCTACCTTGGGTGGCGGACAACAAGTTCTGGCCGAGCGTAAACCGCATCGACGATGTCCATGGCGATCGCAACCTGTTCTGCGCCTGCGTGCCCATGAGCGATTACGCAGACTGAGCCCGCATACGCGGTAGAATCCGCACGCTTCGACACGAAGCCACGCCTCCGGGCGTGGCTTTTTTGCACCTGCACCCTGCGCGTAACCCTCTGCCGCCCAACCATGCACCTTGCCCCTGTCAACCGCCGCACACTCTGGATTACCCTGCTGCTCACCCACCTTCTGGGGCTGACCGCCCTGCTGGCCTGGGTTCTTGGTCAGACGCGCCCGGTGGAGATGCACGATCTTCATCTGGGCAGTGGCGAGAAGCTCAAATGCGTGTCTTACGCACCCTATCACCGTCCCGGCCAGACGCCGTTCAACGAGCAGGGCTACATTGAACGCAGCCAGATCGTCGAAGATCTGACCGCGCTGGCAAAAATCACTGACTGCGTCCGGCTCTATTCGGTAGACCAAGGTCTGGACCAAGTCCCGGAAGTGGCACGCGAGGTCGGCATCAAGGTATTGGTCGGCGCCTGGATCGGTCACGAGCGCAAGAAGAACGCCATCGAGCTCGACCGGGCCATCGCCCTCGCCAACGCAAACCCGGACGTCGTCAGTGCGCTGATCGTCGGCAACGAAGTCCTGCTGCGTCGCGAACGCAGCTATGACGAGATGAAGGCGCTGATCGACTACGCCCAGGCCCGCACCGAAGTCCCCGTGACCTACGCCGATGTCTGGGAGTTCTGGATGCAGAACGCCGGCCTGGCCGAGTCGGTCGACTTCGTCACGGTTCACATCCTGCCCTTCTGGGAGGACGAACCGGTGGACATCGTCCATGCGCTCGAGCATGTCGCCGATATTCACGCCGAGGTCAGCGCACGGTTTGCCGGACATCGCATTCTGATCGGAGAAACAGGCTGGCCCAGCGCGGGCCGCCAGCGTGAAGAATCCAAGCCTTCGCGCGTCAATCAGGCACGCTACATTCGTGAATTCATCCATCAGGCGCATGATAAGGGTTGGGACTACAACCTGATCGAAGCCATCGACCAACCCTGGAAACGTCGGCTGGAAGGAACCGTAGGCGGTTTCTGGGGCATGCTCGACGCCCACACCCTGGCCCCCAAGTTTCCGCTTGCCGGCCCGGTGGCCGAACGCGAAACCCTGCAGAAACCCTTACTTGGCACCGCCATCGGCGCACTCATCGCGCTACTGCTGGCCAGCCTCTCCGCACGTGGTCAAGGTGGCCCGATACGGCTGGCTGCGCTGACCCTCAGCGGTGCGCTCTGCGGCCTGGTTGCCATCCTGCATTGGGAGCACGCAATGCTGGCTTACCGCAACATGATCGAGTGGACCGTACTGGGCGCGGTGGCAGTACTCGGCAGTATCAGCTGCGGCGTACTGGCCTGCTGGCATGGTCAGCCGCTGGTGTCCACAGCCTCGGCATGGCAGAACCTGCGTGCCCGCAGCAGTCCTTTCATCGCCCGCGATCTGCTGTCGGTGTTGCACGGTGTGCTGCTGTTCTCCGCCGCAATCGCCGCCCTGTTGCTGTTTGTCGATTCCCGCTATCGCGACTTTCCGGTCATGCTTTATCTGGCGCCGGCGATGGTCTTCCTCATTGCGGCCTGGACCGGCCAATGCGGTCGGGCAGAGAAGATCTGCGCTGCCCTCATCGCCATCACCGTGGTTGGCCGCTGGCTACCTGAACCCGCCAACCCACAGGCCATCGCCTGGCTACTGACGGGTCTGGCACTCGCCCTGCCCGCCCTGCGACCGCAGCAGCACCAACAAGGCTGACAGGGCCCCCACGGCCGCATAGTCGTAGCTGTAAAGCACCAGGCCGGCGATGCCGGATAGCCAGCCAGCCCAGGCCAGCCGACGGCACGACAGCGCAAACGCCCCAAGGCCACAAGCCAGGCTGAACCACCCCAGGCGCTGATCATGAAAGGTCTGTACAAGACCCCATTTCAGCGCGCACTGCCAGGCGGGATCGCTGACCGCGCCCGCATCGCAGTTTCTGGGCAACAGGTTGTTCTCGATGACGCCGTAACGCAGCGACAATACCGCCAGCAGCATGGCAAGACCGGCGGTCCACACCACAGCACCACCATATTTACAGAAATTAATTCGCCCCATCCCGCTTTTCCCTTACAAATCAATTACCGCCTGCGGCGATTATTTCCTGTTGCAACTCAACTTGCGAATCACTATCTAACGGCTTGAAATCGCGCATAAAATGCAATTCACCGATGACCCTGAAGCTGGCGGATTCTGTCACAGATCGACTGCTTTCGGCATTTGCCCTGTGCCTGAACCGGCCGGGCAATTCAGGGTCCGCATCCCACTTTCGTAGCACGACAGGGTTTTATTCCCTTCAAGGAATCTATCGAACATGAAGGACGCTGCCTCGCTTACCTATCGCCTGGCGCTCGCGTTTGCCATCGCAGTTCTGGTCGCCGTCGCCCAGTACTGGATCTGGCAGCAGTTCAACCGAGGCGCCGATTATGCCGGCGCCACGCAGAGCATCAAGGGTTTTGCCTACAACGGATTTCAGCGTGATCAAAGCCCGCTGACAGGCAAGTTTCCCAATGACGAGAACATTGCCAACGACCTGGACCTGCTCGCCAGTTCGGCGGACAACCTGCGCACCTACGGGGTGCTCGACATCCCCAACCTGCTGGCCATTGCCGGTACCCGGGATCTGCTGGTCACGGCCGGCGCCTGGCTGGATGCAGACAAGGACAAGAACGAGCGTGAAATCGCTGCTGTCGTTGAGGCCGCAAAGAAGATGCGCCACATCGAACGCGTCATGATCGGCAACGAATCCATCCTGCGCGGCGACCTGACGCCTGCACAGATGATCGTCTACCTCGACAAGGCCAACAAGCTGATCCGCAAGCCGATCTCCACCGCCGAACCCTGGCATGTATGGTTGAAGAATCCCGAGCTCGCCAAGCACGTGGATTACATTACCGTTCACCTGTTGCCGTACCACGAGGGTGTCCCGGTCGAAGCGGCCGTCGAATACGCCTTTCAGCGCTATGACGAACTGGTCAGGACCTTCCCGAAGAAGAAGATCGTGATCGGCGAGATCGGCTGGCCCAGCAAGGGGCCGGTGATCGGCGCTGCGGTGCCATCGCTGGACAACCAGGCCCGCTTCATCCGCGAATTCATTGCCCATCCCCGCACGCCGCGGCTCGATTATTTCCTGATGGAGGCCATCGACCAGCCCTGGAAGGTCGACATCGAAGGCTGGGCGGGTCCTTACTGGGGCATGTTCAACGCCGATCGTCAGCCCAAGTATGCGCTGGAGGGGCTGGTTCAGCGTGACCCGCACTGGAGCAAGAAGGCCAGCAATGCGGCCGTACTGGCTTTCCTGCCGATGTTCCTGATTGCCTTCTTCCTGACCGACTGGAGCATCTCCGGCCGTGTTTTCCTCGCGGGCATGATCCAGGCCTGCGTCTCGACGTTGATTGTTGGCCTCAACGTCCCCGTCGACTACTACCTGACCCAGCGCGACCTAATCGGCCTGGGCATGCTGATCGCAGCCACCTGCCTGACCGCGGCCGTACTGCTGTCACACGGCTTCGAATTCGGCGAAATCCTGTTCAAGCGTAAATGGCAACGCCGTTTCATGCCGCTGCCTGCACATGCGCCGGAAGAACAGCCCTTTGTGTCCATTCACCTGGCCTGTCACAACGAGCCACCGGAGATGGTGATCGCCACCATCGACAGTCTGGCCAAGCTCAACTACGCCAACTTCGAAGTCCTCATCCTCGACAACAACACCAAGGACGAGTCCAAGTGGAAACCGCTGGAAAAACGCTGTGCTGAACTCGGCCCACGTTTCCGCTTCTTCCATTTGATGAACTGGCCGGGCTTCAAGGCCGGTGCGCTGAACTACGGTCTGAAGGTCACCGATCCGCGTGCCGAAGTGGTGGGTGTGGTCGACGCTGATTACGTGGTCGATCCGGAATGGCTCTCCTGCCTGATCCCGCACTTCGACAAACCTGACGTTGCCGTCGTCCAGGCACCACAGGCTCACCGTGACTGGGAAACTCAGCCTTTCCGTCGCATGTGCAACTGGGAGTTCGACGGTTTCTTCCGCATCGGCATGCATCACCGCAACGAACGCAACGCGCTGATTCAACACGGCACCATGACCCTGGTACGTCGCCTTGCACTGGAAGAAGTCGGCGGCTGGTCGGAATGGTGCATCTGCGAGGACACCGAGCTGGGCCTGCGCCTGATCGAGAAGGGCTACGACACCCGCTATGTGGACCACATCCTGGGCCGCGGGCTGACGCCATCGGACTTCGCTGCAATCAAGAGCCAGCGCTTCCGCTGGGCGTTTGGCGCAATGCAGATCCTCAAGGCCCACCTGCCCCACATGATCGGACGCAGCAGTCTGAACCTGGCCCAGCGCTACCACTTCCTGACCGGCTGGTTCGCGTGGCTGGGCGATGCGCTGCAACTGGTGTTTGCCTTCGGCAGCCTGCTGTGGACGCTGGGCATCCTCGCTTTCCCGAAGGCCTTCGGCCTGCCGGTGACCGCGCTGGCACTACCCATCCTCGGCTTCATGGCATTCAAGGCGGCTCTGGGTCCCATCCTGTATCGCCGCACGATGGATTGTCCGTGGAAGGACATCCTCGGCGCCTCCATCCTGTCGGTCGGGCTTGCGCATGCGATCGCCCGCGGCGTGTTCACTGGCCTGGTCAAGAAGAAAGGTGTGTTCGTGGTTACGCCCAAGGGCTGGAAAGCCAAGGGGGCGCTCGCCTTCTTCGGCCCCATCCGTGAGGAGATCGGCATGCTGGTCGCCCTGCTACTGGCGGCCGTCTCGCTGGTGATGCTGCGCGGCGCCAATGATCTGGAAACCCAGCTTTGGGTCGGCATCCTGGGGCTGCAGTGCATTCCTTACCTTGCCTCGATCGCCTGCCAGATTGCGGCCTACATGCCGGAACGCCAGAGCCCGGCCTCCGAGATCAAGATGCAGCCGGCACACTGACCGTACGAGTCATCGTCTCTCCAGCAACAGCCCGCAATCGCGGGCTGTTGCATTTTCGGCGAACCAATCCAGCTCAGCTCTTGACCGCCAGACGCCACAAGGAGGTGACTTCGGCCTGACGAGCGGCCGCCAGCGGATCGCTGTCATCGGCGGCCTTGCCGTGACGTGGGCGGATGTCCAGGCGGTCCAGCACCTTCAGCCCGTTGCGCTCGATCTCATCGAGCAGTAAGGCGCGACTGCGCAGGCCCAGATGTTCGGCCAGATCCGACAGGATCAACCAGCCCTCGCCACCCGGTGTCAGATGCGCTGCCAACCCAGCCAGAAAACCCTTCAGCATACGGTTGTCGGGGTCATAGACTGCCTGCTCCAGCGGGCTGGTCGCACGTGCTGGCAACCAGGGTGGATTACATACGATCAATGGCGCCTGCCCATCCGGAAACAGGTCGACCTCCTGGATCTCCACCCGCCGCTGCAGACCCAGGCGCTGAAGGTTGTCGCGGCAACAGGCCAGCGCGCGCGGCGACTGATCGGTGGCGATGATCCGGTCAACGCCCCGCTTTGCCAACACAGCCGCCAGTACCCCGGTACCCGTTCCAATATCGAAAGCGAGTTTTCGGGTCGGCAGCGGAGCCTGCGCAACCAGATCAAGGTATTCGCCACGCACTGGCGAGTACACCCCGTAATGCGGGTGGATGCGCGCCCCCAGCGCAGGTATATCAACCCCCTTGCGCCGCCACTCGTGGGCACCGATCACGCCCAGCAGTTCGCGCAAGGACGCAACAAAGGGCCCCGAGGCCGGACCATAGGCCTCCTCGCAGGCCTCACGCACGTCGGGCGCACGCCGCAACGGAATCGCATAGTCGTCGTCGAAGGGAATCAGCAGCATACCGAGCGTACGGGCACGCTGTGCCTGATGCTGACGGTGCAGGTGAAAATCTTCGGCCGAGATCGCATTCTTGACAACGTTCCCCTTCTTGCGCTTGGCGGGCTTGCGCACCGCGCGTCGGGCCATCGCCTGCAGCAGCAGACGGGCATTCTGGAAATCCCCCCTCCACAACAATGCAGTACCCTCGCACGCCAGCCGGTAAGCCGTATCTGCATTCATCGTATCGTCGGCCAATTGCACCCTCCGTGGAGCGGGCATGCCGTTTTCTGCATGCCATCGTGCGGTGCACGGGCAATCCTGTTCAGTCCAGCTCAGTTGAGCTTCATTCATGGGGTCATGCTCCAAAGTCGTTCAGGTTGCGCCGGTCCCGTGCACGCCCCTGTAACACTCATCATCAGAACACCAGCGCCAGGGCGCCGGCAACAAGCAGGACTGGAAAGGCAAAAGCGCTGACCCCCAGCCCGCTGCGTATCATCTCGCGCTGCGGTACATGACCACTACCGAACACGATGGCGTTTGGCGGCGTTGCCACCGGCAGCAGAAAGGCGCAGGAGGCGCCCGCCGCCACCAGCACGGCGACCGGAACATTGTCGATGCCCGGCGCAAGCTCGATGAACAAGGGCACCAGCAGGGCCGCACTGGCAGTATTGCTGGTCACCTCAGTAATCAGCATCGCAAAGAGGATCATCAAGCCCAGGCAGACCAGTGCCGGCAGCACCTCCAGTGGCCCGCCAAGCTGTGACGACAGCCAGGCCGCGGCCCCGCTGTCGGTCAGTACCCGGCTCAACGTCAGACCGCCACCAAACAGCAGCAGCACGCCCCATTCAGCGCTTTTCTCGACATCGGCCCAGCTGGCAAGCCGGAGCAGATGTAACAAGAACAGTGCGAACAAGGCCACCGCCGCATCAAAGCCGCGGCCAATGCCAAGTGCGGCCGCCAGCGGTGCCCCGAAGACCCAGAGACCAACAGTGAGCGCAAATACCATCAGCATCATGAACTGAGACTGTCCCCAAACCTGATCATCGCGAGGAGGCGGCGCAAGTTCGATCTGCAGATCCGGTTTCAGGCTCCATCGCAGGGCCAGTTCCATCAATGGCATCAGCACCAACACCAATGGAAGGCCCCACCACAGCCACCCGACGAAGTCGAGGCCGACATTGGCAGCAGCAATCGCGTTCGGGGGGCTGCCCACCAGGGTTCCAATGCCGCCGATATTGGCCGAAAACGCCACGCCAAGAAGCACATAGGCATAGGTCCGGCGATACTGATCCGGCGCCAGTGGCGACAGCAAGCCAAGCGCAAGCGGGAGCATCATCGCTGCCGTCGCGGTGTTGCTGATCCACATCGACAGCAATGCGGTCAACCAGAACAACCAGCGTGCGCACTGCCCCAGCCTGTGCCCTGCCCGCGCGATGACCCATCCCGCCATCAGGCGATCCAGCCCCTGCCGATGTAACCCGGCAGCCAGCGCAAACCCGCCCAGGAACAGAAAGATCACCGGATCGGCAAACTGCTTGAGCCCCTCATCGAAGGGCAGCACCCCTGCAATCGCGGCGAGCAAGGGTACCAGCAAGGCCGTCACACTGACATGCAGGGCCTCACTGACCCAGAGCCAGGCCACCGCACTGACGATGGCGAGCCCCGCGGCAACCGGCCCCAATGCGGGTTCCAGCCCGATCAGGAAGCCGAAAAACAGCAGTGCCGCGATGGCAAGATTGACTCCGCGCAAGACAAACCCTCTCAACCCAGTGGCCGCCATCCGCTCAAGGCACGGCGGGCAGCGCAATCTCATGACTGTGCGCAACGCCTGCCGTCAAGGCCCGACAATCCTCCAGGAAGGTGCGCATTGCCGCAGTATGGTACTTGCCCCGACGCCAGATGAACTGGAATCGCCGGCGCAGATCGAGTTCAGGTGTTTCGACCGGCACCAGACTGCCGCGCCGAAACGCATCACGCAAGGCCAGGCGGGAAATGCAGCCCAAACCGAGCCCGCTTTCGACCGCACGCTTGATCGCCTCGGTGTGTTCGAGTTCGAGCCGGGTGTTCAGTCCGCCCGGCCAGTGCCTGACCGCATGTTCAAAGGTATCCCGGGTACCCGAGCCACGCTCGCGCAGGATCATCGGCTCGACGGCCAGTTCTGCCAGACTTGCCTCACCCCGCGCAGCAAGTGGATGCGAGGGTGCGCAAAATACCACGAGCTCATCGTCCACCCACGGTTCGACTTCGATATCGGCATCACGCACCTGCCCCTCAATCAGCCCGATATCGATCTCGTGGTGCAGCAACTGTGCCGCAATCATGGCGGTATTGTGAACCTGCAACTGCACTCCGCTCTCCGGATGTCGCTGCAGGAAACCCGCGACGATCAGGGGTAGCAGGTAGTTACCGATGGTCAAGGTCGCACCGACCTTCAGGCTACCCAGTCCGTGCTCTCCGCGCAGCAGGGCTTCAAGCTCATGAGCACGGTCCAGCAACTCTACCGCGCGTGGCAGCAACATCCTGCCTGTTTCGTTCAGATGCAGACGTTTGCCGTGACGATCGAACAACTGCCGGCCAAACTGGTGCTCCAGCTCAGCCAGCGCGGCACTGCTGGCCGACTGTGACAAGCTCAGGGTATCTGCTGCACGGGACACGTTCTCGCACTGGGCGATGGCAACGAAGACCTCGATCTGTCGAAGGCTGTAACGCATTGGAAACTGAAAAACCTCTTTATCAATTCAGCAAGTAACAGATATTCGAATTATCCATCAAACAGGTAAAGATTGGCAGCTAGACTGCGGCTCATCATCCTTCGATCGGAAGCTGCCATGAGCAACCTCGCACAAGAACGTGTCCTCAGCGTCCACCACTGGAACGACTCGCTGTTCTCATTCCGCACGACCCGCAACCCCGGTCTGCGTTTCGAGAACGGGCAGTTCGTCATGATCGGCCTGGAGGTCGATGGCCGCCCCCTGACCCGCGCCTACAGCATCGCCAGCCCGAACCACGAGGAGCACCTTGAGTTCTTCAGCATCAAGGTGCCGAATGGCCCCCTGACCTCCCGGTTGCAACATCTGCAGCCAGGTGACCCCATCATCGTGTCGAAAAAACCCACCGGCACCCTCGTGCTGCACGACCTGAAGCCAGGCAAGCACCTCTACCTGTTGTCGACAGGCACGGGGCTCGCGCCTTTCATTGGGGTCATCCAGGACCCGGAAACCTACGAGCGTTTCGAGCGCGTGGTGCTGATCCATGGCGTACGCAACATCTCTGAACTGGCCTACGCGGATTTCATCGAACAACACCTGCCGAACAATCCCTACTTTGGCGATGCCGTACGCGAGAAGCTGATCTACTATCCGACCGTTACGCGCGAACCCTTCCGTAACAATGGCCGTCTGACCGACCTGATCTCAAGTGGAAAGCTCGCCGCCGATATCGGCCTGCCCCAGCTGAACCCCAGCCACGATCGCGCAATGATCTGCGGCAGTCCGGCAATGCTGGAGGACAGCTGCAAGCTGCTGGACGGCCTGGGCTTCGAAATTTCGAAGCGCATCGGGGAGCCCGGCGACTACGTCATCGAGCGCGCCTTCGTGGAGAAGTGACGCCTCACAAGCGATCAGCCTTGCCGTCACACAACTGCAGTTTGTAACGGCAAGCCTTGATCAAGCTCAATATGGGGAGTGATGAGATCGATACACTGCCGCAGTGAATCGAATTGCCTCTCATCACGCGCTATCCATCCTCATCGCACTGCTCGTCGGCGCGGTGTCGCTGTACATCTGGTTTCCCAGCACACCTGGCATGACGCCGACGCCAACGGACACAACACTGGCGAGCGCCGGCTGGAATCCGGGTCCGATCGTGCCGGTTCCGCAGCCTGCCGTTGCCTCGCCTGCTAAAGCAGCCCTGGGTGAGCGCCTCTTTCACGACCCTGTACTGTCGTCCGATCGGACCGTCTCATGTGCCACTTGCCATGACCTCGCCAACGGTGGCGATGATGGACACAAGTTCTCATCCGGCGCGGGCGGTGCGCAAGGGACGCACAATGCGCCTACGGTATTCAACGCGGCACTGAACTTCCGCCAGTTCTGGGACGGACGGGCCGCGAATCTGACCGCGCAGGTCAGCGGCCCCATCCATAATCCGGTGGAGATGAACAGCAGCTGGCAGCAGATCATCGAACGTCTGAGTGCCATCCCCGAATATCGTCTCGCATTTGCGGAAAACTACCCCGAAGGCATCACCCAGAGCAGCATCACTGACGCCATCGTCACTTTCGAAGCCAGCATGCTGACGCCGGATGCGCCCTTCGACCGGTTCCTGAAAGGCGACGAGGACGCAATCGGACCCGATGCGCTGGAAGGCTATCGCCGATTCACGCAGTTTGGCTGCGCAAGCTGCCATCAAGGCGTCAATGTGGGCGGCAATCTCTACCAGCGCTTCGGCATTCTGGGTGATTACTTCGAGGATCGTGGACATCGTACCCAAGCCGACCTGGGGCGCTTCAACGTCACCGGAAACGAACTCGACAAACAGGTTTTCAAAGTTCCCGGACTGCGCAATGTTGCCCTGACCGCACCTTACTTCCACGACGGCAGCATCGAGACACTGGACGAAGCGGTCGCAATCATGGGGCGCTACCAGCTTGGCCGCACGCTCGACACCGAGGACCGGCGCCTGATCGTCGCCTTTCTGAACACACTGACCGGACACTACCGCGGAGCCTCCCTTCAATGAACCGCGCTGTCCATGGCCTGCAGAACGGCATCACCACGCCAACCCCCCTTCCGGCACAAGGCCCCCTTCACTCGCTACGCCTGATTGCGGTCGCCCTGACCGCAGCCGCCTTGCTCGTCTGGGTGTTCATCCATGCCGATAGTGTCTCGATTGCCGAGCATCAGCGCTACGCCTACGAGCTCCGCAGCATTCGGCAGGTTGACAAGGAGGTCGATGCACTGCTTCTGGCCACACGCCTGAACCTGCAGCCCAACTTCGACGCATTGACACTGCAAACCCGGCACCTGTCAGACAACAGCCAGCAGCTCACCGACATTCCCAAGTTCCTGCCGGCGCCGGAAGCCCACACGCTGCTCAACCTGGCCACCGAACTACAGCGCCTGATCGCCCGCAAGATCGAGCACATCGAACAGTTCAAAAGCGACACCGCAGTGTTACGCAACTCCAGCAGCTACTTTCCCGCTGCCGTCAGCGAGCTGACACCGCTGCTCGGCACCGACACCCCTGCTGCCCGGCAACTGGCCACCCTGCTGGCCGAGGTCATGACCCATGCGGTCAATGGCGGAACCGAGCGCGCGGTGAGCATCCGCACCCTGATCACCGAACTTGAACGCAATGCAGCGACGCTACCGCCCAACACCGCAGAACGGCTCCGCAGTGCGCTGGCACACGCATCCTTGCTGACCGGTCGTAAACCGGCAATGGAAAGCCTGATTCAGGAAACCCTCGGGCTACCCACCGCCGAGATCGCCGAGCAGTTGGTGGAGCACTACGCAGCCGCATACGAGCAGGCAAACCGGCACGCCCATCATTACCGCCTGATCCTGCTTGTCCTTGCACTGGGTCTGGCAGCTTATCTGGTCCTGCTGTTCCTTCGCCTGGGCCGCACCCGGAATGCACTGATGCAGGCCAATGCTGCGCTGAACGAGCGTATCGAGGTTCAGCGCCGCTCGGAAGAAGAGCTCAAACGATATGCCACCGTCTTCACACGTGCAGCCGAGGGCATGGTGATCACGGACCAGCGCGGCCAGGTGATCGCCGTCAATCCCGCTTTTGCGGAGATTACGGGCTACACCAATGCCGAGATGGTCGGACGCAGCCCATCCATTCTGAGTTCGGGGCGCCAGCCGCCCAGCTTCTACCGCGAAATGTGGCGCAAGCTCGACACAGATGGTCAATGGCAAGGCGAGATCTGGAATCGGCGCAAGAACGGTGAAATCTACCCGGAGTGGCTGTCGATTACCGCGGTCAGGGGGCCTGATGGCAAACCCACGCACTACATCGGTCTGTTCTCGGACATTACCGAGCGCAAGCAGTCCGAAGCCCGCATTCACCATCTGTCGTATCACGACGCCCTCACCAACCTGCCCAACCGCATGCTGCTTCAGGATCGTATGCAGCAAGCCATCCAGCAGGCCAAGCGGGTTGGCTGTCATCTCGCCGTGCTGTTCCTGAATCTGGACCGATTCAAGGCGATCAACGACAGCCTGGGGCACGAGCGCGGCGATGCGCTGCTGCAACAGGTCGCAGTTCGCTGCCGCGAGGCCTTGCGCGATGTGGATACGCTATCCCGCCCGGGTGCGGACGAGTTCGTCTTCATCCTTCAGGATCTGCAGAACCCGCAGGACGCCGCCAACGTCGCACGCAAGCTGCTGAACATCATCGAATGCCCCCTTTTGCTGGGTGAACACCAGATCAGCGTCACCGGCTCCATGGGAATCGCGGTGTATGACGGCGATGGCAGCACGCCAGCCGAACTGCTCCGCAATGCCGAAACTGCAATGCGCCGGGCCAAGCAGGAGGGCCGCAACGGCTTCCAGTTCTACGCCCAGGACATGAATCGGACCTCACTCGGCGACCTGCTGCTGGAAAACCAGCTGCGCGGCGCCATCGAGCGTGGTGAGCTGGAACTGCACTACCAACCCAAGGTCTGCGCGCAGAGTGGTCAGCTGGAAAGTGCCGAGGCCTTGCTGCGCTGGCGTCATCCCGAACTCGGGTTGATTGCACCGGGCCGCTTCATTCCGGTCGCCGAGGAATCCGGGCTGATCGTCGTCATCGGCGAATGGGTGATTCGCGAAACCTGCCGTCAGCTCGCTGCCTGGTCGGAGGCAGGCTTGAATCCGGTACCGATCGCGGTCAATCTGTCAGCTCAGCAATTGTGTCAGCCTGAACTCACGACCCAGGTTGCCCAGGCGCTCGCGAAAAGCGGAGTCTCCGCCAATCTGCTCGAGTTTGAGTTGACCGAAACCATGCTGATGCGGGACATCGACCGCAGCCTGAGCACGCTTGGTCACCTGAGGGAAATGGGTGTCAGCCTGGCCATAGACGATTTCGGCACCGGCTACTCCTCACTCTCCTACCTGCAGCAGTTCCAGGTCCAGGTACTCAAGATCGACCGGAGTTTCGTCAACGACATTCGCGTCAGGGGTGCTGACGGCAAGATCGCGGCCGCCATCATTGCACTGGCGCACAGCCTTGGCATCAAGGTCGTGGCAGAGGGCGTCGAGACGGAGGCACAACATCGCTTCCTGACCCGACATGGCTGCGACCTGCTGCAAGGCTATCTGTTCAGCCGGCCACAACCCGCAGCGTCGTTCGCCCAGCAACTCGCGACCCAGCACTCAGGTGCCCGCTTGCTATCGACGTCCATCCCCTGACGCGCCAACGATCCAGCGCTTTCGCCTCAGCCCCTTCGCCATGGCACGCCCAGCAGGCGGTCGGGCTTGAGTGACCATGGCGAGCCAGGCGGGAGCACGAAGACAGATTCGGCCGTTCTTGAAGCGCGCAGTCATTCCATGCAAGATAAAATTGGGCAGACATGGCGTATTTCTCCCACTGACGCAGTCGATCAGCATCAAGTCCGGCAACCTTCCAGGCCCATCATGCATTGACCGGCCGACCGCCACAGGCGACACTCAACCCCCTCCACCTCAAGGTCAAGCCATGACTCGAGTGCCCTACGACATCCCCGTCCGCACGCTCAGCGGACAGGACACCACGCTGGCAGAACACGCCGGCAAGGTCATGCTCATCGTCAACACCGCAAGCCAGTGCGGCTTTACCCCTCAGTACGCCGGGCTTGAAGCGCTGTACCGCGAGTATGGTCCTCTCGGTCTGGTTGTACTCGGTTTCCCGTGCAACCAGTTCGGTGCTCAGGAACCTGGCGACAGTGAGCAGATCGCGAGCTTCTGCGAGACCCGCTTTCAGGTCAGCTTCCCGATGTTCGAGCGAATCGACGTCAACGGCGAACACGCCCACCCCTTGTACCTTTGGCTCAAGCAACAGGCCAGCGGCCTGCTGGGTACCGAAGCCATCAAGTGGAATTTCACCAAATTTCTCGTCTCCCGCGACGCCAGCTCGGTCGAACGCTATGCGCCGACCACGACGCCTGCAAGTCTGCGCAAGGATATCGAGGCCTTGTTGTGACCAACCTCCCGGCATGATCCATAGCAGCCTGGCGCAACAGCATCCATCGACCGGCTTGTTTCCCGCATGAAGATCCTGCGTTTTCTGGCGTGGCTCGCGCTCGCGCTAGCCGGATTGAGCTTCGCACTTGCCTTGACCGCCCTCGCCTTGCTGGCCAGTGCCCTGGAAGCCAGCCCGACCGTCGAGCGTGAGCCCAGCCTGTCGCCTCGGTCCATTACCCAGGCCCGGCAGATCCTCGTTCAGAACGATCCGCGCCGATTGCAGGCCGGCGATCTGCGCGCTGCAATCCTGCCTGTCCGCCTTGCCGACGATGCAGCCAACCATCTGGCCTCGCGGGTTCGCGACGCCCGGGCGCGGGTCGAGACCCTCGATGATCTGGTCCGCGTTCACGCCAGCCTGCGCCTGCCAGGGGTACCCCAGCGCCCGTTCGTCAATATTCGGGCGGATATCCGCACCACAGGCGGTCTGCCTGAACTGCAGGGGTTTCGCATCGGACGGCTCGAACTGCCCCCCGCACTGGTGCTGACTGCGACCCGTCTGGCGATCCAGACGAGCGGTGTCAGCGAAGAAGCCGAGCTGCTACGACGTTCAATCGTCGCGGTCAGCGTCGCGCCAGGAGGGCGCAACCTGCAGATTGCTTACGTCTGGGACCCGGCGATGTTAGAGCGCCTGCGCACGCGCGCAGTCGCAGAAGTCGATCCCGAACAGCTGCGCAGCGTCAATGACGCCCTCTCGGCCATGCTCAGTCACCGCGCCGCAAACGTGCCCATTCGTCTGACCGAGATCCTGCCCGCCCTCAGGGCTGGTGACGAAAGTGATGGCTTCGCTCGCCAACGTTCCGTACTACTGGTCCTTGCCGCCTATCTCGGCGGCAAGGATCTGAGCAAACTCATTCCAGAGCTGGGCGGCTGGAAACGGCCGGTGCCTCGCGAACTGATCCTGCACGATCGCAACGACATTGCCCAGCACTTCATCATCTCTGCGGCGCTGGCTGCCTGGGCGGGAGAACCGCTGGCAGAGGCCATCGGGGTCTGGAAGGAGCTTGAGGATGCTCGCGCCGGCAGCGGTTTTTCCTTTGCCGACCTTGCCGCTGACCGCGCTGGAACCCGTTTCGGCCAGCTCGTGCGCGAACGTGATCCCCGCATCGAGATCCTGCTGGCCGGCGCGGTCGTGGATGGCGACCTGCTCCCTTCTCTCGCAGGCCTGCCGGAATACATCCCGGCGGCGGAATTCCGTCGCCGCTACGGCTCGACCGACAGCCCCGCCTATCGGGCATTGATCGACGACATCGACCGGCGGATCACTGCCCTCGCACTTTATCGCTGAATTGCCCCAGCTGCGGTAGACTCCACGGCTTCACGTTTCAACCCAAGCGGATTCCCATGGCCCAGTATGTAATGTCGATGCTTCGCGTGTCCAAGATCGTTCCGCCCAAGCGGCAGATCATCAAGGACATCTCGCTCTCCTTCTTCCCCGGCGCCAAGATCGGCCTGCTCGGTCTGAACGGCTCAGGCAAATCCACCGTGCTGCGCATCATGGCCGGCGTGGACAAGGAGTACGACGGCGAAGTCCAGCACCTGGCTGGGCAGCGCATCGGCTACCTGCCGCAGGAACCCGAGCTCGACCCCACCAAGACGGTCAAGGAAGAAGTCGAAGCCGGGCTGGGCGAGATCGTCGAAGCACGCCAGAAACTCGAGGAAATCTACGCCGCCTACGCGGAGCCCGACGCCGATTTCGACAAGCTCGCCGAAGAACAGGCCCGTTACGAAAACATCCTGTCGTCGGCCGGTGCCGACGTCGAAACCCAGATGGAGATCGCCGCCGACGCCCTGCGACTGCCGCCCTGGGAAGCCGTCATCGGCAACCTGTCCGGTGGCGAGAAACGCCGCGTCGCGCTGTGCAAGCTGCTGTTGTCCAAGCCGGACATGCTGCTGCTGGACGAACCCACCAACCACCTCGACGCCGAATCGGTCGACTGGCTGGAGCAGTTCCTGACCCGCTTCCCCGGCACCGTGGTGGCCGTCACCCACGACCGCTACTTCCTGGACAACGCGGCCGAATGGATTCTTGAACTGGACCGCGGACACGGCATCCCCTGGAAGGGCAACTACTCCAGCTGGCTGGAGCAGAAGGGCGACCGCCTGGCGCAGGAAGCCAAGCAGGAAGCCGCCCACATGAAGGCCATGAAGACCGAGCTGGAATGGGCACGCTCCAACCCCAAGGCCCGTCAGGCCAAGTCCAAGGCCCGCCTGGCGCGATACGAGGAAATGGCCAGTGTCGAATACCAGCGCCGCAACGAAACCCAGGAGATCTTCATTCCGCCGGGTGAGCGCCTCGGTGACAAGGTGATCGAGTTCGTCGATGTCACCAAGGCCTTCGGCGACAAACTGCTGATGGACAAGGTCAGCTTCAACATTCCGGCTGGCGCCATCGTCGGCGTCATTGGCCCCAACGGGGCCGGTAAATCCACCCTGTTCAAGATGATCCAGGGCCTGGACAAGCCCGACAGTGGTGAAGTGATCATCGGCTCAACGGTCAAGATTGCCGCGGTCGATCAGTCACGCGAAGGCCTGGCCAACGACAAGACCGTGTTCGAAGCCATCTCCGAAGGTGCCGACATCCTGACCGTTGGCCGCTTCGAGATGCCCAGCCGGGCCTATATCGGCCGCTTCAACTTCAAGGGCGGCGACCAGCAGAAGATTGTCGGCAACCTGTCGGGTGGCGAGCGCGGCCGGCTGCACCTGGCCAAGACGCTGATCGCCGGTGGCAACGTCCTGCTGCTGGACGAACCCTCCAACGACCTCGACGTGGAAACCCTGCGCGCGCTCGAAGATGCGCTGCTGGAGTTCGCCGGCTGCGCGATGATCATCTCGCACGATCGCTGGTTCCTCGACCGTATCTGTACCCACATCCTGGCAGCCGAGGGCGATTCGCAATGGACCTTCTTCGCCGGCAACTACCAGGAATACGAAGAGGACAAGAAGAAGCGGCTGGGCGAGGAAGGAGCCAAGCCCAAGCGTATCCGCTACAAGCCGATCGCACGCTGACCGCCGGCCCCCGCGACATGAGTGCCGCCCAGTCCGAAGCCCTCGCCCCCGGTCCGTCCGTCGAATCCGTACCCTCGTACTTGAGCGAGACTTACAGCTGGGCCTATCTCAACCCGCGAAACCTGCGCTGGCTGGACAACAGCTTGGTGGTGTCGAGCATCCTGTGGGGCAACGCCGGGCGGCTGATGCGTGCTGCGGCGGCGGAGTTCGAGCCGGGACAGCGCATCCTGCAGGCCGCCTGTGTGTATGGTCGTTTTTCCGAGATGCTGGCCCACCAGGTCGGCAACACGGGGCAACTCGAGATTGTCGATGTGGCCCCCATCCAGATCGCCAACGTCCGCCGCAAGCTGTCGGCCTACCCGCAGGTTCGCAGCCGGCGGGGCGATCTGACCCTACCGCTGGGCAAGCGCTACCAGGGAGTTTGCTGCTTCTTCCTGCTGCACGAAGTTCCGGCCGAGCAACGCAGCCGTATTGTTGACAACCTGTTGTCGGCGGTTGGGCCGGGCGGCAAGGCCGTCTTCGTGGACTATCACCGACCCAGCCGGCTCAACCCACTGGCACCGTTGATGTCCCTGGTGTTCCGCCTGCTCGAACCCTACGCCACCTCGCTGCTCGATACGCCAATCGATAGCCTTTCCCCCCAGGCGACCGATTTCGACTGGCATCGCCGCACCCTGTTCGGCGGCCTGTACCAGCACGTCGTTGCCACCCGACGCAGCCTCACCGAATTCCCACCTTCACGCCGACAGCCATGACCTACGAAGAGCATCTGGACGAAGTCACCACCCTGATCTACGAACGCTACGACCAAAGCGAGAAAGACGCCGTCGACATGGTCATGCGTGCCCAGGCGGACGATTTCTTTTCCGCCCACGACGACGACCCCAGCCTATGCACCCAGGCACGCGCGGAAGAAGACGCACGCTCGGTGTTCAAGAAGTACGGCCCGAAGACCGTAAAGAAGGCCGGCCGCTAAGCGGGATCCGGGCCAGACCCAAGGGGCACGGGCCCCGCAAGGCACGGCACGGCACGGCAAGCTCATGATCGCTCAGGCGGCGATCTGTGCTTGCTGAGACAGCAGCAGGGTCTCGACGGCCGCTGCGCTCAGGGGACGGTGGAAGTAATAGCCCTGCAACAGATCGCAACCCAGCTTGCGCAGAAAATCAAACTGGGCGCACGTTTCAACGCCTTCGGCCACCAACTGCAGCTTCAGGCTGTGCGCCATCACCACCGTGGCCGTGCAGATGTCGGCATCGGCCGAATCCGCTTCGATGTCACGCACGAAAGTGCGATCCAGCTTCAGACGATCGATCGGAAACAGCTTGAGATAGGCCAGAGACGAGTAGCCGGTGCCGAAATCGTCGATCGACAGTGACACCCCCAGCGCACGCAGATCATGCAGGATGGCAATGGTCTTTTCCGGGTCACTCATCGCCATTGATTCCGTCACCTCCAGTTCCAGCGCCTCGGGTGGAATATCGAACTCGGCCAACAGACGCTTGAGCAACGCAGGCAACCCGACATCACGCAACTGCAACACCGACAGATTGACCGCCATCCGGATATCGCGCAAACCCTTGCATCGCCAGCCATGCAGTGTCTTCAGGGCTTGGCGCAGCACCCATTCGCCAATCGGCAGGATCATGCCACATTCCTCGGCCACCGGGATGAAGTCGGCCGGAGACACCATGCTGCCATCGGCGCGCCGCCAGCGGATCAAGGCTTCGACGGCGACCACCCGGGTGCCATCAGCACTCATCTGCGGTTGGTAGTGAAGCTGAAACTCATTGCGTCGCAAGGCATCGATCAGGGAGGTTTCCACCGACAGCCGCTCCGCCACTGCCGCATGCATTGCGGCATCGAAGAACTGGAAACCCGACCGCCCGCGTGCCTTGACGTGATACATGGCGATGTCGGCATGCTTCATCAGGGTACTCACATCCTCGCCATTGTCGGGAAACAGCGCGATACCCACCGACGCGGTCAGGCGCAAGGACATCTGCCCCAGATTCATCTCGCGCCCGGTCGCCTCCAATAGCTTGCGTACCACCGGTATCGCATCACTGGCATTGTCGAGTTCATTCATGACCACGACGAACTCATCGCCGCCGAGCCGTGCCACCAGATCGGTATCGCGCAGACAGGCACGATAGCGGTCGGCAATGATCCGCAGCAGATCGTCCCCGCTGTTGTGTCCAAACGAGTCGTTGATGGTCTTGAAGCGGTCCAGATCCACAAACATCACCGCCAGCCGCTTGCCGTGGCGCCGCGCATAAGCCATTGCCTGCTCCAGCCGGGCTTCGAGACCGTAACGGTTCGACAACCCCGTCAGCGTGTCATGCAGCGCCGCATGTTCCAGCGCCTGCTGCGAGGCGGCAAGCACGCCTGCCGCATCAACCACGGCGCCCATCTCCACACTGCGCGCGCGCGGTAGCGCAGGCAAGGTCTGCGCCCCCTTGCGCAACTGGTGCAGATAATCGGACAGACTGACCAAGGGGGCAACGACCTGGCGACGTACCAGCAGGATCAGCAACATGCCGGACACCGCAACGATGATTGCCCCGCCAAGGGTCACCATCAGTACCGAACGCATGCCGTCCGCGATCTCGTCAGCGGCCCGGGTATGTTCGCTGACCACCCGGACCGCTTCCTTGTCAGCCACTTCTTTCAAAGCCGCACGACGGCTTTGCCACATCACTTCACGCTGCCGCTGCAGCGCCTCGGCTTCGGCAGGCAGGACCTCGGGAGAGACTTCACGACTCCGCCAGGCCATCATGACCGCAACCGTATCGAAGGTTTCCGCGACCACGCTGGAGCGCCCCGCCAAGGACGCAATCGAGGGGTGGGCCGCAAGCGCCTGCATCGTCAGGCCGGCTTCGCGCCACCGCGCCGGATCGCGCTCGCTGTTGAAATGGTCGCCCAGCGCGATCAAACGCTCCAGATTGCCGACTGCACGCAAGGCCTCCATCTGCCGCGTGGCGGTTCGTCCGCCAACACTCTCGGCAAGACGGATGACCGAATCGGACATCAGCACCACGACGACAACCCCCAGCACCAACATCAGGGTCGACCACACCGGCACCCAGAAGGCGAGTTTGCGCAACGACAGGCGTCGTGCAGCGTCATCGCCAGCGGATTTAGCAGGCTGAACGGCGCTCATCAGAGAATGCTGAAGGGAAAGTAACGCCGCGCCAGGGCTTCATGCTCACCACTGGCAATCATCCGGAGAATGGCGCGATCGACGGCTTCCAGCAAGGCCTTGTCACCTTGGCGCACCGCGATATGAACGCTTCCCCCCAGACCGTCTTCGGCAATCGGTGTACCCAGAAAGCCAAACCCCTTCCCGACCTCCGTCTGCAGGAACGGAAACGCCTGCATCAAGGGCAGCAAGGCTGCAGAGCAGCCCCCTCGCTGCAAGGTGTCGAGCACGGCCTGATTGGAGTCCAGCGGAATCAGTTCAACACCATGACCACGCTCGGGCACGGTCAGCCAGGCCTGCTGCACCGAACCTGCAATCACGCAGGTGCGCCTGCGAGCCTCTTCAAGGGAAGCGCCCGCCCGGCCCACAAAGATCGAACTTGACCGCCAGTACGGAACGGAAAACCCTACCAGTCGAGCGCGTTCAGGCGTCTTGAGAAAATTCGCCAGCCCCAATGCCGCGCGGCCCTCTGCCAGCTCGGGAATGATTTCCGGAAAGCGTCGGGTTTCGAAACGGCAGGCCCGCTTCAACTCCCGGCAGATCGCCTGACCAACATCGACATTGAAGCCCTGTACCCGTCCTTCTTCATCCAGCGAAGAGAAGGGCAGCGAGCGTGGCGTCACCAGCACGAGCAGGGGCGGCTCCTCTGCGGGTACGGGCGCGGGGAGAAACAGCAGGGGCAACAACAGGGCCGGATACAGGAATCGCTTCATGGCGCGATTCTGTATTACTTTAGTATGAAATAACAGTGCTCTGGACTCAGTCTAACCGGGTGCTCGTCGACACCGTGAAGAACTGCTCGCTCAGCCCCCCTGCTTGATCGCAAGGACGGCCTGATTGCGTAAGGTCCGCAGCAGGGACAACTCTTTTTCCGAGATCACGATCTCACCCGCCAACGTCTTGTCCGCGTAGATCAGTGCGACGGGCTTCTGCTTGATCGTCAGTGGTAACAGCACGAAAGTCTGCGCGGGAACACTTTCTCGAAACCATGCCGGAATGCGGTCGGCAATCTTCGGATCATTGACGTCGGAGATCAGGATGTCCGCACTCTTGGACGTTGCCACATGAAAGATGTCCGGTGTGAAGCTAAGTGGGAAACGGAACTTCTTCGCCAGCTCTGCAACCTCTGGACCAAAACCGAAGCGACCCTGCATGGTATTGGTGCGCGCATCGCGAATACACAGCAACACCCGGTTGAAACCCATTGCACGGTACATCGTCTCGAGGATGATGCGCAGGACGTCGTTGAGCTTGAAGTCCTCGACCAGTGTATTGCTGATGTCCTGGATCCCGGCCGAGAGCACCGCCTCGGTGTCGGCCGCCTTGCTGCCCTCGGGACCAAAATTACCGGTCTGCAGCGCCGCGGTTGGCCGGTTGCCCAGCACGGCCGCTGCGATACCGCCCTCCTCCAGCGTACGCGACCGGGCACCCGGCACAATCGTCGGCGCATCGCCAAAGCGCAGCAACTGCTGCCCGAACTGCGTCTGGCCCGGGTTGATGCGGATGATGCGGGCAAAATCGTTCAGCTCTTCGATGGCTCGCAGCACCGTCTCGCGCAGGCGCGTGCCGGCACCGGGCAAGGCATCGGCGAAACGCGCTGCGATGCGGCGCAGGTCACGATCGCGTTCTTCCGCGCTGGCCTGTGCAATCGACCCACAGATTTCATTGGAGAATGCCGCTAATGCGCGCAGACGCTCCTGTTGCGTCGCCGGCTTGCGCACCGGACCAAAGCCGAGCTTGCGCATGCTGTCGACGATCAGCCCCGGAAAGCCCCAGCTACGGGCGATGCCGATCCCCAGAATCTCGTAGGTAATGCCCAGTATCCGGTGCGTTGCCGCATCCTCGGTGCATTCCTTGCGCGCCACCATGCGACGGATCTCGTCGCTCTCCTCGGGAAAGTAGAACTGAGCCAGCAAGCGCCCAAGATTATGGAAAATCGCGCAGATGTAGGCCTGCTCAAGATCACGCGACTGCATCAGCTGGGCAAGGTCTCTTGCCAGGATGGCAGCGAGATTGGCGCGCAGGAACTCCTCCTTCAACTGCGCCGCATTGTTCTTGTTCTGCAGATGCTCGAACAACAGTACCGTGATCGCGATATTGCGCACAGCATCGAAACCCAGCACGACAATTGCCCGCGACACCGTGCTGATGTTGCCACCACCGGCCTGGCGGTAGTACACCGAGTTCACCAGCTTGAGCAGCTTGTTGGTCAGCGAAAAATCCTTGAGGATGGACTCAGACAGTTTGCCGATGCTCTCCGACTCGCTCGAGGCGATCCGGTTGATTGCCGTCACCGACTCCGACAGCGCCGGGAAATCGCTCTTGTGGCGCATGCGCCGCAGCAGGAAGTCCACGGTGCTCTGTCGTGCTTCCTGGGTGGCCGCGTCCTCCTCCGGATCCAGCCACGTCTCCAGCGCCTGTTGAAACTCGGCCGCCGATGAGTATCGCAATGCTGGATCACGCTCCACCGCACGCAGCACGATGCCTGCCAGGCGCTGATCGATTTCGGCATTCGCCGGCAGCACAATGGGCTCGGCGGCAACCTGCTGCATCACCTGATCGACATCGTCACCGACAAACAGTCTCCGCCCGGTCAGCAACTCGATCAGAATCACCCCCGCAGCGAACACATCGCCGCGCTCGGTGACCTCCCGGTTCAGGATGTACTCCGGGGCCATATAGGCAGGCGTACCCGAGAACGCGCCGCCGGCAGCCTTGCCGCCAGTAACACGCCGGGCAATGCCGAAATCCATCACGCGCGGCGTGCCATCCTCGTCCAGCAGCACGTTGCTGGGCTTGAGATCGCGATGTATCACTCCTTCGGCATGCGCCTTGCCGACCGCGGCCAGGATCTGCACCATCAGGGCCGCTGCGCGTCCGGCATCGATCGCCCCTTCGCGCTCCATCAACTGCGCAAGACTCTCGCCCGGCACATACTCGAACACCAGATAGGGATCGGCGTTAACCTCACCGGCCTCGAAGATCGGCACGATGCCTGGATGACGCAACCTGCTGACGATGCGCGCCTCGTTCAGCAAAGCCTCGCTTTGCCCTTTGCGCTGCTCGTCAAAGTGCAAGGTCTTGACCGCGACCTCACGCTCGAGTTGAGGATCGAAGGCAAGATAAACGACGCTCTGGGCCCCACGCCCGAGTTCGCGCTGGATGTTGAACCGACCGATCTTGCGCATCATTCTTATCGTTTTGTTGATAGCGGCCCGACTGCCCCGTGCCGTGCTTCTAACCTATTACAAAATACATAATCCGTCGAGTCCGCGACGCATATTGACCGAATTATTTTCCGTGCCAGTAGCGAGGGCGCCGCACTCGTTCTGCATCGACATGCAAACCCTCCTCTGCGAAGCGCAACAAGACAGAGCCCTGACTGTCCGTGCGCCAGTTTCGGGCACCCGCCTCGGCCCAGCGCGCCCACACCTGCGGGTGGGGATGGCCAAAGGGATTGAGATGACCCACGGAGAACACCGCAGCCTCCGGCAACACCGCATCGACAAAACTGGCAGTCGACGACGACCGGCTGCCGTGATGGGCCACGACGATCGCCGAGCTTGCCAGCCCCGGCGCATCCCTTGCCAGCAATGCCCGTTCGCCAGCGCTCTCGATGTCACCGACCAGCAACAGCACACCCTCTCCCGGCAGCAAGGCCGCCAAATGCGTCTCGTGATCGGCCCCTTGCAGCGGCCCGGTCCGGCTGACACGCAGGACACAGGACTGGTCATTATTGCGCCTTGCCACCACCCCGCCCGCATTCGGCGAAAGGATCTCGAAACGGACACCGTCCCACTCCCAATGCACTTCATCGGTGCAAAGGCGGACTGGCAGTTCAGCCGCCAGCCCCTCAGCTACCCGCATGCCGGCGGTCATCTCCCCCGCCAGCACCTCGCCAACCGGTATTGACCTCAGCACGCTGGCCGCGCCGCCGATGTGGTCGGCGTCATCATGCGACAACAACAGCCGGTCCAGCCAGCGAACACCGATGGCGCTCAGATAGGGCAGAACACTGCGTTCTCCCGCGTCACTGCTTGCCCCGAAAGGCGGTCCGGCGTCGTAAAGCAGATCGTGCCCTGCAGTCTGCACATGAACGGCCAGCCCCTGGCCGACGTCGAGCACGGTAGCAACAAAGCTTCCAACTGGCGGACGGGGTGCTTTCCACCCCAGCAAGGCCAGCACTACAACGAGCGCCGCCAACTTGCCAGGCGCCGGCCGCGGCAACAGCAACACACCAACGGCGATGCAGCCAGCCAGCGTCAGCCCAAGCGGCGGCCTGGCCTGCTGCCACAAGGCGAGCGACGAAGCCGCCAGTATCTCGAACCAGTTCATCATCAACGCGGTCAGGCCATGTGCGATCCACAGCAAACCGCTCTCCGGCCAAGGCATTCCAAGCAGCACAAGCGGCGCAATCAGAAAGCTCACCAGCGGAATCCCCACCGCGTTGGCCAAAGGCCCGACCAGGGAGAAGGACTGAAACAGCACAAGCAGGATCGGGATGGTTGCCAACGTGATCGCGAGTTGAATCCGGATCGCCGACTTCCAGCCCGCCTCGGCCCGCACCCGGCCCGCCATGACGTAGAGAATCACCCCGACGGCGCCAAACGACAGCCAGAACCCGGCTGACAACACAGCCCATGGATCCACCAGCAGAACCACCAGCAAGGCCAGCGCCCAGCTCCTGAAGCCACCCGTCTGACGCCCCAGGAACAGCGCCACCGCGGCGACAAGCAGCATGATCAGCGCACGCTGCACCGGCACGCCCATGCCAGCCAGCAAGGCATAGACGGTCGCCGCAATCGCCGCGCTCAGGATCGACGCCTTGCGTACCGGCAGTCTCAGCACCAGCCACGAAATCCGGCGCCAGATCACGGCACACAACCCTCCCACCATCAGCGCCAGCAGGGATACATGCAGACCAGAGATGGCCACAAGGTGACTGACACCCGTGCGACGGAAGGTGTCCCAATGCGCAGCGTCGATCGAGCGCTGATCGCCAACGGCCAGTGCAATCAACACACCAACGTGAGGCGCATCGGGCAACGCTGCCGCGAAGGCCTTGCGGATGCGGTCGCGCTGCCGATGCACCGCCTCCATGAGGCCGCCCGCATCGACATCGACACGCTCAGCCTCGTCGAGCGCACGCACCTGGCCGGTCGCGCGCAAATTGCGCTCCAGCAGCCAGACCTCATAGTCGAATCCACCCGGCACCGCTGCTCCGTGCGGGCGTTTGAGGCGTACGGTAAAGCGCCAGCGCTCACCCGGCGAAACCTGTGGCGGCGGATCCTCGCTGCGACGCGGCCGATACCACGACAACTGGATGCGCTGCGGCACTCCCGCTTCGGCCTGCTCCACGCGAAAGGCAAAGCGCACCCCGTCAGTTACCGCCTGGGGCAGATCCTCCACCACGCCGACGATACGGACGTCCCGCCCCTCCAGGGTGCCGTCCAGACGATCCGCAAGGCGAATCTCGGCACGCCAGGCCGCGTAGGCAAAGCCCGCCAGAAACGCGCAGCACAGCATGCCCATGGCCAGCGCCATCCTGACCGGCGGCCGGCGACGCCGGTAGCGTGCGGCCATTCCAGTCAGCACGCCTGCAACAAGGCAGACTGCGCCTCCATGGCCGAGTACGGGCGGTAACTCGGCCTGCTGCTGCAGCGCCCACACACCCAGGCCGAAGGCGAAGATCAGATATGCCATATGCACAACATCATGCATGGACGAGCACACCCGGAGCAAGCCTTGGCGGGGCATCGCTACGTTAGAATCGCCTCCCATGAAACGAAAACTGCGGCGCTATCTTCCCCGACACGATGCGGTGCGTGACAACCGCTGGTTGCGCCCATTCGCCAGCACGCTGCTGCACCCGCGGCTGTGGTACCTGAACCGGCGCTCGGCTGCAGGGGCCATCGCCGTGGGGCTGTTCTGCGGTCTGGTACCCGGGCCATTGCAGATGTTGAGCGCAGCCATCGCTTGCGTGCTGTTCCGGGTCAACCTGCCACTGGCCCTGATCGCAACCCTCTACACCAACCCCTTCACCATCGTCCCACTCTATGTTCTGGCCTACGGCATCGGTAGCTGGGCAATCAATGGTGGCGGTCACGCTTTCGCCGCACCACCCGAAATGGTGGGCATGGACATTGCCGGCTGGTCCCTGGCGCTGGCCGACTGGATGGCCGGGCTGGGCAAGCCGCTGGCACTGGGTCTGGTACTGCTGGCCAGTGGTCTGGCCTTGACCGGCTATCTGCTGGTGCGCATCAGCTGGCGCGCCTGGCTGGTGCGGCACTGGCACCGCCGCCTGGCACGCAATGCCGCGCGCAGGGGCAATCAGCCGCCTTGAACCAGCATGCCGTCCTCCAGCCGCAACATGCGCTGGGCGCGACGTGCCATCGACTCGTCATGGGTGACAATCACGAAGCTGGTGGACAAGCGCTCATTGAGCGACAGCATCAGGTCGAACACCCCGTCTGCGGTGCGCCGGTCCAGATTGCCAGTTGGCTCGTCGGCCAGCACGCACGCGGGCTCGCTCACCAGAGCCCGGGCAATGGCCGCACGCTGACGTTCGCCGCCGGACAACTCTCCCGGTGCGTGATCCAGCCGATGCGCCAGCCCCACCTCGCCCAGCATCGCCGCCGCGCGCTCGTCCGCCTCGGCCTTGGCCATGCGCCGGATGTATAGCGGCATGGCGACATTCTCGAGCGCGGAAAACTCTGGCAGCAGATGGTGAAACTGGTACACGAAACCCAGCGCGCGATTACGCAGTTCGCCCCGGGTGCGGTCACTCAGCGTGGAAAAATCCTGCCCCATCAGACTGACCGTGCCGGCACTCGGCACATCCAGGCCACCCAGCAGATGCAGCAAGGTACTCTTGCCGGAACCCGATGCACCGACGATCGCCAGTCGCTCGCCGCGCGCAACCGACAGGCTGACGCCGCCCAGCACCTTTACCGCATCCAGCCCCTCGCGGAACTGCTTTTCCAGACCCTCGCACGCCAGCACCGGGACTTCGTTCGCCTTATTCATAACGCAGCGCCTCCGCCGGATTGACCTTGGATGCCCGCCAGCTGGGGTACAAGGCGGCCACCAGCGTCAGCACGAAAGACACGCTCAGGATGGTCACCACGTCGCTCGCCAGTACCTTGGACGGCAGTTCGTTGATGTAGTAGATCTCCTTGTTCCACAAGGTTGCGCCGGTCAGGGTCTCGAGCGCCGGGATCACTACGTCCAGGTTGTGTGCGATCGCCAGCCCGCCACCCAGCCCCGCCAGCAGTCCCACCAAGCCGATGATCGAACCCTGCAGCACGAAGATCGTCATGATCGACCCGGGACTGGCCCCCAATGTCCGCAGGATGGCGATGTCGGCGTATTTTTCCTGTACCGCCATCACCAGCGTGGACACGATGTTGAACGCCGCAACGCCGACGATCAGGAACAGGATCAGCGTCATCATGGTTTTTTCCAGTGCCACCGCGCGGAAGAAGTTCGCGTGGCTGCGCGTCCAGTCGCTGATGCCGAGACCCGGCTCCTCGATGTAACGGATCAGCTCCCGCGCGACCCGGGGTGCGGCAAACAGGTCATCGAGCTTGAGCCGGACACCACTGACCCCATCACCCATGCGATACAAGGCCTGGGCATCGGCAATGTGAATCAGCGCCAGACCGGAGTCGTATTCGTACATGCCGGCTTCGAAGATGCCGACCACTTCGAACTGCTTCACCCGTGGCAGCACGGCTGCCGGCGTCACCAGGCCCTGGGGCGCGATCAGCGTCACCTTGTCACCCATCCCTACACGCAAGGCCAGCGCCAGGTCCCGCCCAAGCACAATGCCGAAGCGGCCGGCCTGCAGCGCGTCAAAGCGGCCGGCCTTCATGTGCTGGGCGAAATCCGCCACGGTCTCTTCCAGCGCCGGAATCACCCCTCGCACCATGGTGCCGCGCACTGCCTCGTCGAACGACAGCATGCCCTGCTCCTGCACATAGGGCGCAGCCGCCTTGACCGAAGGATGGCGGCTGGCTTGCTCGGCTACTTGCTGCCACGAGCGCAGTTCGCTATCGAACGCCTGCACCTGCACGTGCGAAGCGACGCCAAGAATGCGGGTGCGCAACTCCTCCTGAAACCCGTTCATCACCGACAGCACCACGATCAATGCCGCGACACCGAGCGCGATGCCCAGCATGGAGACAAGCGAAATAAAGGAGATGAAGCGGTTACGCCCCTGCGCACGCTTGCGCGAGCGGGTGTAACGCAGCCCCACGAGAAATTCATAACGCATCTGATCAGTTACCGAATGGGCACACGGGGCGCCATGATAAATGCGGCAGCCTTGACTGCCGCAGAGAAAAGCCGGTGCGAATCAACGGAATCAACGTTTTGGGGAGCGGGCGCCACGCGGCCCGGCAGGCTTCGCCAGGTGGTCGCGCGCAGGTGCGGATCCGCGTCGGGCGGGCGCGGACCGGCCATTGGGCGCCGCCTGCTCGACACGACGGCGCGAGCCGGCATGAGCGGGCGTGGCTGCACTGGCCGGCTGATGTCGCGGCACCAGGCAGCCAGGCCCGTTGCCGATCAAGTCAGCCCGCCCCATCCGCATCAAGCCCTCGCGCAGGATCGGCCAGTTGTCCGGATCGTGCCAGCGCAGGAACGCCTTGTGCAGCTTGCGCAGCTTGCCGGTACGCACCGTTTCCACTGCCTCCGATTCAGCCGAGACTTTCTTCAGCGGATTCTTGCGAGTGTGGTACATCGTCGTCGCCAGCGCCATCGGCGTCGGCAGGAAGGTCTGCACCTGATCCAGACGGAAGTCGTTCTCTTTCAGCCAGAGGGCGAGGTTGAGCATGTCCTCGTCGGTGGTACCAGGATGTGCGGCAATGAAGTACGGCACCAGATGCTGCTTCTTGCCCGCCTCCTTCGAGTACTTCTCGAACAGCACGCGGAAAGCCTCGTAGGCCCCCATGCCTGGCTTCATCATCTTTGAAAGTGGCCCGTCCTCGCTGTGCTCGGGCGCGATCTTGAGCAGACCAGACACATGGTGGGTGACCAACTCCTTTACGTACTCCGGCGAGCGCACCGCAAGGTCGTAACGCAGGCCCGAGCCAATGGTGATGCGCTTGACCCCGGGAATCGCCCGCGCCTTGCGGTACAACTGGATCAGCGGACCGTGATCGGTGCCGAGGTTCTCGCAGATACCCGGGTAGACACAGGACAGCCGGCGACAGGAATGCTCGATCTCGGGATCCTTGCACGCCATCCGGTACATGTTGGCGGTCGGCCCGCCCAGATCGGAGATATGTCCCTTGAAATCCGGCGACTTGTCACGGATTTCCTCGATTTCCCGCAGGATGGACGCTTCCGAACGGCTCTGGATGATGCGCCCTTCGTGCTCGGTGATCGAACAGAAGGTACAGCCACCAAAACAGCCTCGCATGATGTTGATCGAAAACTTGATCATGTCCCAGGCAGGGATCCGCGCCCCGCCATAGGCGGGATGCGGCTGACGGGCATAGGGCAGTCCGTAGACAAAATCCATTTCCACGGTCTCGAGCGGAACCGGCGGCGGGTTCAGCCAGACATCCCGCGCGCCGGGGCCTTCGCCATGACGCTGCACCATGGCCCGCGCGTTGCCGGGGTTGGACTCCAGGTGAAACACCCTTGAAGCGTGCGCGTACAGCACTGCATCGTCCTTGACCTGCTCATAGGCCGGCAGGCGCACCACGGTATGTTCGCGCGCCGCGCGCCGGCTCGCCACCCGCTCGGCCAGCGGCATGATGCGAATTGGCTGGGCACCATCGGCAGCGGGCTTCGTCGCAGCCGCGACAGGCTCCATCGCATAGGGATCAGGATGGCTATCGATGCGACCGGGGCGGTCGATCGCGGTCGAGGCCACTTCCACCCAGCCTTCCGGGCGCCAGTCTGGCCTGACCATGAAGGCAGTGCCGCGAAGATCTCGGATCGCGTCGATTGCCTCACCCGCCGCCAGCCGCTGCGTCAAGGCCACCAGCGCACGCTCGGCGTTGCCGAACAACAGGATGTCGGCCTTGGAATCCGGCAGCACCGAACGCCGAACCTTGTCCGACCAGTAATCGTAGTGTGCGATGCGGCGCAACGACGCTTCGATCGAGCCAATCACCACATTGACACCCGGAAACGCCTCCCGGGCGCGCTGCGCATACACCGTGACGGCCCGGTCCGGCCGCTTGTCGGGCAAGGCGCCGGGTGTGTAGGCGTCGTCCGAACGGATCTTGCGATCCGAGGTGTAACGATTGACCATCGAATCCATGTTGCCGGCGGTGATGCCGAAATACAGCCGCGGCCGGCCCAGCGCACGGAAGGGATCGGCAGACTGCCAGTCCGGCTGGCTGATGATGCCGACGCGAAAGCCATGCGCCTCCAGCAGACGGCCAACCAGGGCCATGCCAAAGCTGGGGTGATCGATATAGGCATCGCCTGTGACAAGGACGACATCACAGGCGTCCCAGCCCAGTGCCTGCATTTCGGCACGGGACATCGGCAGGAAAGGCGCCGCACGTTTGGCGGCAACGACAGGCAATATGGAAACGGCGGCACTCATGATGGGCGCCATTGTATCGGTCCCGACCCGCCTGCCGCGCCCCGGCCTTGCACCTTTTTACCAAATCGCCCGTTGATCAGGCGCCAACAGGACCATCAGGCGCCGGCAACCTCACCCCGGGCAGCACGCAGACGTGCCTCGATCTGCTCCGCTGGCGCGGGTTTTCCGAAAAAGTAGCCCTGAAATACGTCGCAGCCGGCTTCAACGAGGTAGTCAATCTGGCCCTGGGTCTCGACCCCCTCTGCCAGCACACGAAGATCGAGCTCATGCGCCATGGCGACGATCGCGTCGATCAGAACGGCCGGCGACTTGCCTTCGCCTTCGACCGGGCCGACGCCGATATCCATGACGAAGGAGCGATCGATCTTAAGGGTTTCAAACGGCAGCCGCCGCAGGTAAGCCAGACTGGAATAACCGGTACCAAAATCATCCAGCGCAAAGCGGATGCCACGCTCGCGCAGCGCACGCATGGTCTCCACGGTGGCGTCCAGATCGTCCGCGACCACGGACTCGGTCAGTTCGAGTTCGATCGAAAGCGCATCCACACCGACCCGGGCCAGCACATCCTCCAGCCGGTGGATGAAATCGCCTTCGCGGAACTGACGGGGACTGACGTTGACACCCATGGTCAGCCCCTTGGCCAAACCCATCTCCTGCCAGCGCTTCAGGCAGCGCACCGCCTCTTCCAGCACCCAGTTGCCCAGCGGTACGATCAAGCCCGACGCCTCTGCCTCGGGGATGAAGAGCCCAGGCGGAATCAAGCCACGGACCGGATGCTGCCAGCGCACCAGTGCCTCCATACCCAGCATGCGTCCCTGCGCATCCACCTGAGGCTGATAGTGCAGCAGCAACTCTCCCCCCTGCTTCAGGCTGCGCGTCAGATCGTTGCGCAAGGCCAGACGCGCACCTGCCGCCTCCTGCAGTGCATGGGCAAAGAAGTGGACCCGGCTGTCGTTCGCCTCCTTGGCCCGGTTCATCGCGGTTTCCGCCTCGCGCAGTAACTCGGGCGGGTCGCGACTGTCGTTGGGAATCATCACCACACCCGCACCCGCCTTGAAATGCAGATCAGTCCCGCCAACTTCCACCGGCGCCATGATGCTCTCGATGAACCTCTCCGCCTCACGAGCCGCCTCGGCGGATGCCGCTTCCAGATCGCCGGCAAGATCGGCAAGCAGGATGGCAAAGGTATCACCATCGATGCGTGCGACCAGGTCCTTTTCGTGGCGCAGGATATTCAGGCGCCGCGCAATTGTCCGCAACACCTCATCGCCGGCGGCCATACCGAGGGAGTCATTGACCGACGAGAAACCATCCAGGTTGAAAGTGAGTACGGCAGCACGATGATTCAGACGATCTACCTCATCGAGCTCGGCCCGCACCCGCTCCAGAAACTGGCGCCGGTTGGGCAGACTGGTCAGCGCATCGAAATAGGCCAGACGACGTATCTCATCCTGCGCCTGAAGGCGTTCGCGAATGTCGCGTATGGCAACGATCCGGCGCAACACGTTGTCGGCACGACTCTGCTTGACCTTGATCTCGGCCGGAATCCTGACCCCTGACGGCGACACGAACTCGACTTCCCAGGCACCTTCCAGCCCTTCTTGTGCCCGACGGCGCACCAACTCACGCTGCTCCGGCGCCACAAGCTCGTAGATATCACGCCCGACCAGTCCCCCCGGATCGCTCTCATAAAGCGCTTCAGCCGCCCGATTGGCATCGACGATCACGCCATCCTGATGAATCAGGATGGCCTCGAACGAGGCATCCGACAGCTGCCTGAAGCGCGCCTCGCTATCCGCAAGCTCGTCGACCTTCCGTTTTAGCGACTCTGCCATCGCTGTCAGGGCATCGGCCAGCACCTTGAATTCACCGCCACCACGAAAACGCGGTATGCGCTGAAACGCCCCCTTACCGACCTGTGCCATGCCCTCGCACAAAGCCATGACAGGTCGATAGACATGCGTGCGCAGGATGATTCCCAACACCACCAGCGCCAACAGCGCAACCAATCCAAACAGCAGGGACTGCTGGCGGAAGTGTGCCACCGCCTCGGCAGCAATCGGTGCCAGGTCGTATTCAATCAGCAACACGCCCGTCCGGTAGCTGCGGATTTCGCCAGGCAGCAAACCCAGCGTCACCGGCGCCACGGCCATCAACCGCCTGACGCCATCAGACCCCTTGTCAAACCAGAGCAGCTCACTCGACTGCTGCCGGGCCACAGCCATCTCCCGCTCGGGAAAGCGATCGAGGACCTGCGCCACCGACCTGCCCCGCCACGCAAACTGCGTCGCGGCGATCACCTTGTCGGCATCGTCGACCAGTGCCGCATGATTGACCGCAGGATTCAAGCCCAGCTCACTGACAATGCTGTCCGTGCTGCCGCCCTCGCCGCGCCTGAGCGCATTTTCCAGCTGACGCTGGACGCCAAGGAGTTCAGGCCTGGATTGCGCCTCGACAAAACGTTCGAGTGCACGTTCGTGATTGCGGTACTCCACCACCATCAAGACAACGAACACGAGGCCAAATACCAGCGACAGAACCAGTGGCAACCACACCCTCAGGCTGCCGACCCAATACGAATGGTCACGGTTTCCAGCGTTGCCCGGGCTCATCGCGCACGCCCTTCGATGCGCACAAAGCGACCATCCAGCAAGCCCGAGACCTCAGGCGGGCGCACCAGCAGGCCACGCTCAAGCATGATGTCTGCAAGTCGCTCGACCGTTGCCCCCAAAGAAGCCGAGGCACCATCGAGCAAGGCCGCATTGGCCTCGACATCCGGGATGATCAGGCCATCCAGTGCAGCCTGGAATTCATCCTCCGTGAGTCCACTACGGGGTGTCATTGCTGCGATCGCGTGCTGTGGCGTCTCGCGCAGCCGCCTCATCGCCTCGATCTGTCCCTTCAGCAGACGACGTACGCGATCTTCACAGCACTCGAGAACGTCCCGCCGGACTGCGAGCACATCGACAATCTCACCCGGGATGCTCCGGCTGTCGAACAGGACGCGTGCATCTGCGCTACGTAACTGCTGGATGACAGGCTCGAAACTGACCACGGCGTCGACCTTGCGCTGCAGGAAGGCATCGACGTGCTCGTCAATCGGCATGGGGACGACATCGACGTCCCAGGCCTTCAGCCCCCCCGCCCGCAATGCCGCATCCAGCATGTAGGCGCCAAGCGCGGTCTGCTCCACGCCAATGCGTTTGCCGACGAGGTCGGATAGCTGGGTGATTTCCGGGCGTACCAGCAAGGCGTCCGCACCTGCCGAAACATCCATGGCCCATACGATGGAGAGCGGTACGCCGTCGTGCACCAGTTTGAGGACCTCATCCAGCGTCAACCCTGCTGCATCGAGCTTGCCGACCTTGAGCGCATCCATGACCTGCGTGGATGACGCAAGCTCTACCAGCCTGACCGGCGCCCCGTCATAAGCCCCCAGATCACGAGCGTAGAGCAAGGTTCCGTAGCCCGGCCAGTTGTTGACACCGACACGCAGGGGGGCTTCGTAGCCACCACCACAAGCTGCCAGCAGGCAGATCCCGACAATGCCGAGCAGCCATGAAGCAGGAACGCGCATGCATCGCCAGACGGAGTTCAAACCACACGCTCGACAGGGAATAGGGACTTCCGGATTGTAACAAGGCTTGTTCTCCCGACAAGCCCCAGAATGGGCATTGGCTGACGCCGATCAAGCCTCCACTGGAATCCGGAGGGGTGGTGGTGGCGTGCTAGACTCGCGACCGACTGAAGCAAGACGCCCCGATGCACATCCACCTGATCATTCCCGGCCTGCTGTGGCCAGCCGCCAGCCTTGTCGGCCCTGCTGCAGGACTTGCCCTGCCCGCCCTCGCCCACTTGCTCGGCAAAGGCCGGATGACGCATGTCGAGTTCGAGCCTTATCACACTCAACTGCTGCGCCTGTTCGGCGACGCCCAGGCGTCGACCGCCCTCGCCGACCTTCGCCGTCGGGGTGAGTCGTGCCTGCCACCCGCGGATGACGCTCACTACCTGTGCGCGGATCCGGTCAATCTGTCATTTGCCCGCGAACATCTGCTGCTGGGCGAGTTTCCCGATGACGACATCGAACCGGCAGAAGCACATGGTCTCGTTGTCGCCCTGAATGACACCTTTGGCGATCTCGGTCATTTCGAGCTTGCCAGCCCCACGCGCTGGTACCTGCGCCTGAATGAGCCTACTTCGGCCCGCCTCTACCCGCTGCACGATGTGGTCGGACGACCGATCAAGCACTTCCTGCCGGAGGGTGACGACGGCCGCCTGTGGCAGCGTATCTTGAACGAGTTGCAGATCGTGCTGCACAATCATCCGCTCAACCAGGCACGAGAAGCCAGCGGCAAGCGCCCCATCAACAGCTTGTGGCCATGGGGGGCAGGCACGCCCCCGCAACCGAGACCCTGCAGCTTTGCCGCGGTTCAGGCCGAAGGGCCGCTTGCCCTGGGCCTGGGCGTCACCGCGGGTCTACCGACCCGCACGCCCGACCTGGCAAGCGCATTGAACGCTAACACCCTGGTGGTGGTGGAGCGCCTGCTGCTGCCGGCGCGCCAACTCGATCTCGACCGCTGGCGCCAATCCCTGATCGAACTGGAACGGGACTGGTTTGCCCCACTGGCCAGCGCGCTTCGGCAAGGGAAACTTCGAACGCTGACCCTGACCGCCCCCGGCGACCGGTTCACCTTGCAACTGCACGCGGGCGCACGCGATCACTGGCACTTCTGGCGCAAACCACTGGAGCTCGATGCGCTGCTCAAATCGCTTGCCCCACCGCCTCACCTGCCCGACGCTGCCGCACCATGACCCGTATCCAGCCACGCCAGATTCCACAGCGCGCCCTCACTGCCCTGACCGATGGCGGTATCCATCCCCTGCTTGCACGCCTTTACGCCGCGCGCGGCATCCGCAGCAAGCACGAGCTCGACACCTCACTCAAGGCACTGCTGCCGCCAGATGCACTGACCGGTACACGTGAAGCCGCACAACTGCTGGCCGACGCCATCGAGGCAGGCGCCCGCATGGTCATCGTTGCCGACTATGACTGCGATGGCGCCACCGCCTGCGCTGTAGGCATCCGGGCCTTGCGCGCCTTCGGCGCCGACGTGCACTACCTGGTGCCGGACCGCATCACCCTGGGCTACGGCCTGACCCCGCCGATGGTCGAGATCGCCGCCCGCCTCGAACCCGATGTGCTGATTACCGTGGACAACGGCATTGCCAGTGTGGAAGGAATCGCTGCCGCCCGTGCTCACGGCATGGCAACAGTCATCACCGACCACCACCTGCCCGGAGATGTACTGCCCGAGGCCGATGTCATCGTCAATCCCAATCAGCCCGGTTGCGACTTCCCCAGCAAGGCCCTGGCCGGCGTCGGGGCGATGTTCTACACCATGCTGGCCCTGCGTGCCGAGTTGCGCGAACGCGGCGCCTTTGCCGAGCGCAAGGAGCCGAACCTGGCCGAGCTGCTCGACCTGGTCGCGCTTGGCACTGTCGCCGACGTGGTCAAGCTCGATCACAACAACCGCATCCTGGTCTCACAAGGCCTGCAGCGCATGCGCGCCGGCCGCATGCAGCCGGGCATCCGGGCGCTATTCGCCATTGCCGGGCGCGACCCGGCACGCGCCAGCGCCTTCGACATGGGCTTTGCCCTCGGCCCGCGGCTCAATGCCGCCGGCCGGCTGTCGGACATGAGCCTGGGTATCGAATGCCTGATTACCGACGACGCCGGCCGGGCGATGAACATCGCTCAGGAGCTCGACCGCCTCAACCGCGAGCGACGCTCGATCGAGGCCGACATGCAGGAAGCCGCCTTACTACGCCTGGAGGAGTTCGATGCGGGCAACAAGGCCAGCATCGCCCTGTTCGAACCCGACTGGCACCAAGGCGTCATCGGCATTGTGGCCGGCCGCATCAAGGAACGACTGCATCGCCCCACCATCGCCTTTGCGCGCGGCAACGAGGGCGAACTGAAGGGTTCCGGCCGCTCCATCCCCGGCCTGCATCTGCGTGATGCGCTGGATGTGGTCACCAAACGTGAACCCGACCTGATCGTCCGCTTCGGTGGTCACGCAATGGCGGCCGGCCTGACCATCCTCGAGCACCATCTCGACCGCTTCCGCATCGTGTTCGAGGACGTCGTCAGCAGTCTGCTCGAGCCTGCGGACCTGCAGCGACGGATCGACACAGACGGCGCGCTCGAGGGCGGCTACATGAGCCTGGAGGTTGCCCGCTTGCTCGATCAGGAAATCTGGGGTCAGGGCTTTCCCGCCCCGGTATTCGACGACGTCTTCCGTGTCGAGCGCCAGCGCCTGCTCAAGGACCGGCACCTCAAGCTCGAGTTGTCCCGCCAAGGGGTTCGCTACGACGCCATCCAGTTCAATCACGCCGGCGGCGCCCCGGGTGACATCCGTGCGGCCTACAAGCTGTCGGTCAATGAATACAACGGGGTCTCCAGCGTGCAGTTGATGCTGGAACACTTCGAACCCGCCTGACGCCCAGGCTGCCGGACAAAACGCCGGGCAATTTGCCCGGCACGTCATCCGGGACTTCCGCCGGCAGGGCACACGCGCCAAGATAGCGCACCATGCCAGCCGATACCGTCCTGCCGCCCACAAGCCCCACGCCTGCACACCCACCCTCCGCCGCCTCGACCGGCCCTGCCGGTGCGGCGCTGGATCTGCAGCGCAGCCTGCTGCAACGACTGCTGGCCTTCGCCTGCCTTCTGACGCTGCTGTTGCTGGCAGCGCACGGCTGGCAGATCCGGCAACAGGCGCTGACGGACACACCCGACACTGCAGCCGTCATCCAGCAATTGCTGAACCAGGATCAGCCCCGCCAGGCCGACGTGTTCAACCGCGAATCCATCCGGGTGGATCTTGCCGTGCTGGCCCCCCTCGCACGTCGGCTGGCGTTCTGTGTGCAAGTGGAAGACCTGTGGTCACGGCAGATTGGCGCTGCCTGCGTGCGCCCTTCCCCCCCTCGCCCGGGTGCAGGGATACTTGCCCACTGGCTGGAGGTCCTGAACACACCAGCCGACACCAGCGTCCGCCCCTTGCTGCGTGCGCCCGGCGTCGCGGTCGGCCATATTCATGTTCGGCCGGACTGGCATACCGAAGCCTCGCGCTGGCTGTCGTCGATGTATCTGGTGCTGGCCGGCTGGGCTGCATTGGCGATGCTGGCAACGATGATCGTGCGCCCCGTCCGCCGCGCCTTGCGTCCCGCCGACCAGATCCTTGCCGCCATCGGCCGGCTCGAGGGCGGCGACACCACGGTGCGCCTGCCCGCCTTCGAGCTCGATGAATTCCGCCGGATCGCAAACGAATTCAACAGCCTTGCTGCCCAACTGGCCACAACCCGAGCCGCCGAGCGCAGGCTTGCAACACATCTGCTCGATGTCCGCGAGGACGAGCGCCACTACCTGGCCCGCGAACTGCATGACGACATGGGGCAACACCTGACCTCGCTGCGTGCCGACGCCGCCTACCTCAGGCAGTCGCTGGCCGCGTCGACCGCTCACGTGCAGCTGACGTCCGTGCTGGACAGCCTGGGCGAAACCCTCGCCCGCATGCACGAGAGCATCCAGAACATCGTTCACCGTCTACGCCCGCCAAGGCTGGAGGCCTTCGGTCTGATCGCCGGACTGGAGCAACTGATTGCCGACTGCAAGCGCATGCACAGTGGCACGCCCAGCATTCAATTCCATCATCAGGGCCTGTTCGAGACGCTCGAACCGACGCTGACCATCCATCTGTACCGCATCGTTCAGGAAGGGCTGACCAATGCCCTTCGTCACGCCGATGCCAGCCAGATCGAGATCGATCTTCAATGCAATGGCGAGCGCTTGAGCCTGTCCATCCGCGATGACGGCAAAGGCGACACCGCTGCTCCCGCATCGGAGGGACATGGGCGACTGGGTATCCGCGAACGGGCTTCCGCACTGGGCGGTACGGTGGCGTGGATCAGCGCGCCGGGACGAGGCACGCAGTTACGGGTCGAACTCCCGGCAGGCACGCGGGGCGCCACATGATCCAGTTGCTGCTGATCGACGACCATGCCGTCGTCCGGCAAGGGTATCGCCGCTTGCTGGAACTGCAAGGCACGATGACGGTGATTGGTGAGGCAGGCACCGGCGAAGACGGCATGCGCCTGTGGCGCGAACGCCAGCCCGACCTCTGCATTGTGGACCTGGCGCTGCCCGACCTTGGCGGACTGGAAGTGATCGCGCGCATTCGCCAGCGCGACCACACCGCCCGCCTGCTGGCCTTCAGCATGCATCGCGATGCACTGTGGGCACTCCGTGCGCTGGAAGCCGGCGCCCTGGGTTATGTCACCAAAAGCAGTCCGCCAGAGGTATTGCTGCAGGCCGTCAGCACCGTGGCCGGACGGCGCACCTTCATCAGCCCCGACCTTGCGCAGGAAGTTCGCCAATTGCGCGGAGAGGGCGAACGCGGCCCTTCCGACCTGCTGACACCACGCGAGAGCGAGATCCTGCGCCTGCTGCTGGACGGCCGGTCGGTTGCGGACATTGCCACCACCCTGTCACTCAGTCCCAAGACCGTGCATAACACCCACTATCAGATCAAGGCCAAGCTCGGCGCCGCTAACGACTTCGAACTGGTCCGCCTCGCCCGCCGCGTCGGCTTTGGCAACTGACGGGCAGATCACGCGGATACCGATCCGACCGCGCTCAATCCGTCGCGCCCCAGCGCAGCAGGGCGTCTGCGGCCAATACATCGCCCTCGTCCGCGGCGCGCTGCAGCCAATGTCTTGCGCGTGCCGGGTCGGCATCCACACCTCGTCCCTGCGCCAATGCCATCCCCCAGTGATAGCGCGCCAGGGTCGCATAGCCACCCACCTCATCGCTCATAGCCCCGCGCTCCATCAGCCGCGCGGCACGGGCTTCGTCGCGGGCAACCCCTACGCCCGATTCCAGCATCTGTGCCAGCCAGATCATCGAATACACATCGTTCCAGCGCGCAATGCAGTCCTCGAAAATCCTGACTGCAGATACGTGGTCGCCAGTTTTCTCGGCGACGTAACCATACAGACATTTGATCCGACGTGGGCTGTCTACAAAGTGGCGGTAGCTGAGATCCCCCTCATCTTCCGCCAGTGCGACGGGCCCCTGCAGCAGCAACGACAAGGCAAGCAAGCCACGCAGGGCAACGGTTTTCATCGCCGCAGCTCCACAAAGTCCGGATCACGGAACAGGCTACCATCGATGCGTCGCCACGCTGCATGCGTGCCGGTTCGCAGAAACTCGCCTGCCGCGCTATCACCAAGGCTTGCAGCCGTCTGGAACAAGGCCAGCGCGCGGGGCCGATCCACCGGCACGCCAACACCAAAATACAAGGCAGTGGCGTACAGCGTCTTGGCACTGATGTGATACTCGGTATTGTCCGCCGAGGCCGCCCGCGCCAGAAAATGCGCCGCACGCTCCGCGCGCCGGGGCACGGCGGCACCAATCTCGTACAGCTGGGAAATGCGCACCAGACCACCTGCATGGTTCTGATGCGAACACAGGCTGAGCAGCTTCAGCGTGGTCTCATGATCGCCACATTTCTCCAGCTCGAGCAATGCGGACGAAAAATTGCCAGTGCTCAGCCCGCAATCGGTCGCGGCCTCGAGGCTGGGTTCCGGCACCTCGTCATGACGCGGATCGGGCCGCAGACCACGACAGTAGCGGTTACGCTGCACCTGCTCCAGCGCGACCCGCTCAACCCCCTCGACCCACCGCCGGAATCCTTCGGAATCCGCGGACTCCCCCGTCCCTGCCAGGCGTGAGCCTCCGTCCGCCTCATCCCAATCCACCGATACGCTCACTGGCATGGCATCATCCAGCACAATGGTCGCCTCAAAGCGCTCATGATCGACCGCCAGCACGGGCACCCCGCTACCCAGGACCGCAGTCCACACACGCTCCGGTCCGGCACTCAGCGTACGCTCCACCGTCGCCGCGCCAACCGCCTGCGTCAGCACGGACAGCAACGCACCCAGCACCCCTGCCACCTTGATTGCCTTCATCGCCACCTCCCTGAATCGATGCACCGATTCTAGAAAGCCGCACCGCGTCACGTCCCGGGCAAATCGCCCGCACAATACCCCCGGCCTCTGGCCCCGCTTCATGGTGTGGATAGGCCATGGCCGATATAATCGGGCGCCATGCAGGCACCGTCCTGCCCCCGTCCGCAACTCCCACACGGAAGATCACATGGCTTACGACAACAACAATGTATTCGCCCGCATCCTGCGCGGAGAACTGCCCTGCGTCCGCCTCTATGAAAATGCTGACACCCTGGCCTTCCTCGACATCATGCCGCAGTCCGTCGGTCACACCCTGGTGTTGCCCAAGGCGCCAGCCGAGTTCATCACCGACATGTCGGACGCTTCGCTTGCCGCCACCATCCTCAGCACCCGCAAGCTGGCGAACGCGGTCCAGCAGGCAACCGGTGCCGAAGGGCTGCTGATCTCGCAGTTCAACGGTGCAGTGGCCGGGCAGACGGTTCCTCACGTGCATTTTCACATCATCCCTCGCTACCCGGATGTTCCGCTGCGTGCCCATGGTCGCGACAAGGCCGACCCTGCCGAACTCGCTGCGCTGGCCGAAAAGATCATCGCCGCGCTCGCCAACCCAGTCTGAACCGGTTGACGCCAGACAGGGGTGTCAGCCACCGAACCCGGTCGACTGAGCCCCTGATTGGTGCAGATAGCCCGTTACGCACCATATCGGTTCGCGCAGGCACCCCGCTTGCGCGCTTTTCTGACTTGCACCCGCAGCACACGCCGCGTTGTGAGTGGAGGGGCAACTCACCGCGTTGCGAACACCGTTCCAGCACAAGGGACAAACGGGCCGGGAAGCGTTGGCCAAGCCCATGTATGCCCCGTGCAAGACCAGGCTCACTCCGTATCCGCATCGCGACGCCGATCTGATCCACTGGCACGAAGCATGCATGCATCGAGTGCCCCTTTTTTTATCTGAAGTCGTATACGATTTTTACTACTTCGATAGCGCCACCCACTCACATCCACTCCGGAGTACGCAATGAAGGATTCCGCCCGCCTGACCCCCGGTTCCAACCTGATCACCCGTCGCCAGGTCCTGAAAATGGCCGCAGCTGCAGGCGCTACGCTGGCCAGCGTCCCCTTCGCCCCGGCCTTTGCCCAAACCCGCAGCGTCAGCCTGGTGCTGCCTTGGGTGGTCAATGGCTCCAACTACTGGCCGATTGTCGGCAAGGCAAAGGGCTTCTTCAAATCGCGCGGTATCGACCTGTCCGTATCACGCGGCAATGGTTCGGTTGCCTCGGCGCAAGCAGTGGGTAACAAACAGTTCGACTTTGGTGTGGTGTTCTTTGGCGGCACCCTGGTCAACGCTGCCCGTGGCCTGCCGCTGCAGGCCATGGCCACGGTGGGCTACGACGCACTGATGGGCAACATCGTACTGGCCGATTCCCCGATCCAGGCCCCCAAGGATTTCGAGGGCAAGCGCGTCGGCATCGTCGCGACCTCGGCCGAAGCCCCCTACTGGCCGGCCTTCGCGGCCAAGACCGGCATCGATCTGAACACCGTTACCCGTCAGCAACTTGATGCCCGCATGATCGAGCGCGCGCTGATGGAAAAGCAGGTCGATGCGATCACGGCCATCGGCTCGTCTAGTCTGCCGGTGCTGTCTTCGCTCAATGTCGAGACGCGCTTCATCCCCTGGGCAAAGTCGGGCGTCGGCCTGTATGCCGCCCAGATCATTGCCTTGCGCGACACCATCAACGCTGACCCCGGCCTGTGTCAGGCGATGGTGGACGGCATTCTCGAATCGGTGCTGTACACCCTGAAGAACCCCGAAGAGTCACTCGAGATCCTGTACAAGGATCAGCCCGAAATTGCACTGGCCAAGGGCGGCAAGGACAACGCCAGAATCTCCCAGGGCCTGGCTCAGGCCACGATGCTGGCCGACGAGGCAGTGAACAACGGCCTTGGTTACAGCGACATTGGCAAGGTTGCCGACATGATCAAACTTGCCAGTCAGGCCGGCGCACTGCCCGCCGATGGCAAACTGCCGGTGGCGGAAGAGTTGGTCAGCAACCGGTTTGCCGGCAAGATCAAACTGGCGGCAGATGATCTGGCCCTGATCCGCGGTAACGTCGCCCCCTACCTGAAGATGATCGGCGCCTGACCAGACGCCCGCTGAACCACCACAAACATGACTGATACCCTCACCCTGCCAGCCGAACCCGAAGCACTCGACACCAGGCCGGAACAGACCGCGCTGGTGGTCATCGACATGCAGAACGACTACCTGTCGCCGGGCGGCTACCTCGACCGCCTCGGTTTCGACATCTCCGGCTCCCCGGCGGTGATCGAACGCGCGGCAGCGGTGCTGGGCGCGGCCAGACAAGCCGGTTTGATGGTGGTGCATGTTCAGAACGGCTGGAGCCCGGGGCTGGCCGAGGCCGGCCCCGCCAGCTCGCCGATGTGGCATAAATCCAATCCGCTCAAGTACATGCGCGCCCACCCTGAAGTACAGCTGCTGATCCGCGGAACTTGGGGCCATGCCATTGTCGAGCCGCTGGCGCCCCTGCCGGGCGAGCCCGTGATCGACAAGCCGCGTTACGGCGCCTTTGCCGGTACCCCTCTTGAGCTGATGCTGCGCGCACACGGCATCACCACCCTGATCTTCGTCGGGGTCAACACCAATGTCTGTGTCGAGACGGCCGTGCGCGACGCCTTTCACCGCGAATTCTTTGCCCTGATGGTGGCCGACGCCACCGCCCAGGCCGGACCACAGTACATTTTTGACGCCAGCGTGTTCAATATCCAGAAGTTCTTCGGCTGGACCTGTTCCACCGCCCAGGTGGTCGAGGCCCTCAACGGCCTTGCCCAGCGACGCAAGCCGGCGGAGGTCGAATGAAGCTCATCCACCGCCTCCTCGGCATCGAGGCGCAGGACATCGACGGCCTCAGCCGCCAGATCCTGATGCCGGTCGGCTTTGCGCTCGCTGTATTGCTGCTGTGGGAAGGCGTCACGCACGTCTTCTCGATCAAGGAGGTACTGCTGCCCGCACCATCGGCCATCTGGAGCCGCCTGCAGGAAAGCCTGCCGGTGCTGCTGCAACACGCCTGGCCCACCGCCTGGGAAAGTGTCGCAGGCTTCCTGATCGCCTCGGTACTTGGCATCGGGCTGGCCGCACTGCTCAGTGCCTCGCACACCATGCGCAGCATGCTCTATCCCAACGTCGTGTTGTTCCAGCTCATCCCCAAGATCGCACTCGCGCCGCTGTTCATCGTCTGGCTGGGAATCGGCTTCGAGTCGCGGCTCGCTTTCTCGGTATTCATCAGTTTCTTTCCGATCGTGGTTGCCACGCTGGCCGGCCTCGACAACGTCGACAAGTCGCTGTTGCGCCTATGCCGTGCACTGACCGCATCGAACTGGCAGGTGTTTGCGTCGGTACGCCTGCCGCATGCCCTGCCCTATGTGTTCAGCGGCATGAAGATCGCCACCACCTTCGCCATCATCGGCGTCATTGTCGGCGAATTCATTACCTCGCAGGCCGGACTGGGCTATCTGATCCTGTTTGCCTCCTCGCAAGCCGATACCGCGCTGATCCTCGCCACCATCACTGTGTTGTGTGTGTTTGGTCTGGTCTTTTACGGACTGGTCGCCCTCGCCGAACGCTGGACCCGTACCCGTTTCGGTGCCTGACAAAAAGAATCTGCCCATGAACCCGCAACCCGAATGGCTGCAAACCCGCAGCACCGCCGACGATCGCGGCGCCAGCTATCTGTCGATACAAGACGTCAACAAGACCTACCGCACCCGCAACGGCGACGTCCACGCGGTGGAGCATGCCGACTTCGACATCGATGAAGGCGATTTCGTCAGCCTGGTCGGCCCCAGCGGCTGTGGCAAGAGCACCCTGATGTCGATGATTGGCGGACTTGAAACCCCGACCGGCGGCCGCATCCTGGTTGGTGGCGCCCCCATCACCGCACCGCGGCGTGATTTTGGCTATGTGTTCCAGGACCCGACCCTGCTGCCCTGGAAGAGCGTGCTGGACAACGTGCTGTTTCCCATCCGCACCCAGAAACGGGTCGTTGCCGACTATCTAGCCGAAGCCGAGCGCCTGCTGCGCCTGACCGGCTTGTGGGACTTTCGCGACAAACGCCCGGCGGAGCTCTCGGGTGGCATGCGCCAGCGCGTGGCGATATGCCGTGGTCTGATCAATGACCCGCGCCTGCTGATGATGGACGAGCCGTTTTCGGCGCTTGATGCCATCACCCGCGACGACATGAATCTGGCCTTGGCCAAGCTGTGGGACGAGGTGCACAAAACCGCGATCTTCATCACCCACAGCATCCGCGAGGCGGTTTTCCTGTCCGACCGCGTGCTGGTGATGACCGCCCGCCCCTCGCGCATCGTTGCCGACATCCGCATTCCCTTTGCCCGGCCGCGCATCGACACCATGCAGGACGAAGCCCTGTTCAGCGAAATCTGCGCCTATATCCGCGACGAGATCCACCAGGCCCATGACAAGCATGTCAGCCGCTGAACCTGCCGCACCCGCGCTCACCCCTTTCGGCCGCCTGGTCGCAGAACACCGGCGCAGCCTCGGCAGCGGGGCGGACGAACGCCTCAGTACCGACGACATCGTCCAGTTGCTGCAACAAGCCATCATCCGCGGGGTGTTCGCCCCTGGTCGTGCGTTGCGCCAGGACGATCTCGCGCTGGAGCTTGGCGTCAGCAAGATTCCGGTCCGCGAAGCGCTACGTACACTCGAAGCCTATGGCTTTGTCGAGCTTCCGCACAACCGCGGCGCGGTGGTCAAGGAGCTGACCCTGGCCCAGCTTCGCGAAGCCTTCGACCTGCGCCAGATGGTGGAACCGCTGCTGATGCGTGCCGCGGTTGCGCGGCTGAGCGAAGCCGCCCTGAAGGAGGCCGCGGAACTGGTGGAACGCATGGCGCAGGAGCGCAACGCCTGGACCTTTTCCAGGCTGAACAGCCGCTTTCATCAGATCCTGTACGAAGCCGCCGACATGCCGTTGTCAATGCAGATCCTGACCATGCTGCAAGGCTATATCCAGCGCATGTCCTTCATGCAGCTGTCGATGATGGGCTTCAACCGCAGCTCCAATGAGGATCACCGCCACATCCTCGATGCCTGCCGCCGCGGCGATGCCGACGCCGCGGCCCGGCATGTTGCAGATCACGTCAGTGGCATCAAGACGGTGGTGATGGGCTTGTATGCACAGCTTCACGGCGACACTGGCGCGGACGAGCTGCACAGCAAGCCGCCGCGGCACGCTAACTGAAACCTGCCGGCGTTCGCACGCCTGAGCCCTTCGGCCTCCCCCCGGGACGACGGCCGGGCTTTCATGTGACGCGCTCCTGGAACGAATCCTGCGTTGGAATGAAGCACGCGATGAGAGCCCGTCCGGCACTTGTCGCAGCGCATGCTGTCTTCCCTTCACACGCAGCACCGAAAGAGGAGCGCCGCCATGACCCCGCAAACCATTGAATCGCTGATGACCGAAATCGAGGCCGAAGACAGCATCGACTTCGCCACCCTGCGTCTGGACGAGAATGTCGCCCGCAGCCTGATGGCGAACCACTTTTGTGACGTCGATGATCGCCTTCGAGCGCAGGGGCTTTCCGCCGAAGAGCGCCTGGAGGTCATGGCCGCCATCGCGGCCCACACCATGACCGAAAACATGGTGCTGCACATCCAGCGTTTGCGTCATGCCGGCGACCCGGCGGATTTCCGGGCATGGATGCAAAGGCACGGACTTGGTTAGCGGGCGTCCACCTCGCCTGACTGTGCCTGCCCCCAGTCAGACAGACGTTCAACAGTCAGTTTGGCCTCGGAGCGCCGGCTTGCTCCTGCGACGGAGCAAGTGGCACGACGTTGCGTTCACATACCAGATCCCCCTCGCAATCGCCCGCGGCGTCGCAGGAGCACAAGGTGTTCTGTCGCCCTAGCGCAAGGCAGTAATGTCCACGTGGATAGCGGCGCAGATCCGGCTCCGGCTCGCCAAACTCGAAATGTTCGACCCGTGCCATACGCAGGAAGCGCTCGACCGCCGGCCTGCCACGAAAGGTCGTCAGCTGTCCCGAGCCCGTGCACAGGCAGCGACCATCCATGGTCAGGGTATAGCATTGGTCTTCGTCGCAGCCGATCGGATGCACCTGAACCCGCATCGTCTTTCTGCGCCATTCTGGCGCCACGGCCAGCTCCAGCCAGGTTGCCACGCGTTGCCGATGTGTCATGTCGTCCCCTCCTTGGTCTTTTAATGAAAAATAGAGGATGCGCAGTATGATGCCAAGAAGAAAAACGTAAATATTTAATTTACATTTTCATGGCATTTTTTCGGATCCACTGGACCTTCCCGTTGCTTCCAGCGAACCGGAGCTTAGCGCGCGCTTGCCATCGACCTTCTCGTCTCAGCGCAAAAAAATAAGCTTGAATTCGCCGTTTCATTCTATAGAATGAAATAAATCCCTGATTCGACAGGAGTCGCCATGTTGAAGCGCGCCCCCAGACCCACGGCAGACCGTGCAAAGGTGCTGTCCCAAGCCCTCTCGCAGGTTGCTGGCCGGCTGGAAATCGGCCCGACCGAAATTGGCCAGATCGTCGGTGTCAGCCAGCCTACCGCCTCCCGGTTGCTGCACGGCAGCTACAACCTCAAGGAAACCGGTAAGGAGTGGGAACTCTCCACCCATCTGGTGCGCCTCTACCGCTCGCTGTTCTCGCTGGTCGGTGGCGATGAGGCGCTGGCCCGGGGCTGGCTACGTTCGGCCAACGATGCCTTCTTCGGCCAGCGCCCGATCGATGTCATCAAACGTATCGACGGCTTGCTCAATGTCTGCGACTACCTGGACACCCACCGCGCTCGCGTCTGAAGCACGCACATGGTCGGGCTCGGGCTGGCGCGCGGTGGAAGCCCAGCACCAGGTCGCCACCATGGGTCTGGTCGACGGCAATCTCGATGCGCAAAAACTGCTCGAAGACATCCTCGAAGAGAACAAACCCAGGCTGCCGCCCGAGGCCGAGGGCTTGCACTGGCTGCTCGCCACGCCCTTCCGCTACTGGCCGCTGCCAGGGGGTTCGCGTTTTCGCCGCCATCGCGATCCCGGCGTGTTCTACGGCGCGGAATCACGTGAAACAGCCTGTGCCGAAAGTGGCTACTGGCGGCTACGTTTCTGGAATGACAGCCACTTCCTGCGTGACCGCAGCAAGTCCGTCCCCATCACACTGTTCGAATTCTGGGCGGCGACATCACGCGCCATCGACCTGAGCCAGCCCCCCTTGGTCAACGACCGCCCCCACTGGACCCACCCCTCCGACTACACCGCCACCCAGCAACTTGCCGAAACCGCACGCACCGCCGCCCTGGAAGCCATCCGCTACGAGTCAGTGCGCCACCCCGGTGGATTCTGCCTGGCGCTGCTATCACCGCAGGTATTCCGTGCCGTGGACGACGCCTTCCGCAATCATCAGCAAGGGTGGACCTTGCTGATCCGGCCTCCTCATCAGATTGTCTGGCAGAGGGATCTGGCGCATGAACGCTGGACCTTCGAGTTTTCAGATTGATCCAGCCCAAGCGCCTTCAAGCACTCAGGAGAACACCGTGCGCCCCCTCCGCTCCATGTTGATCACTGGTGGCTCGCGCGGCATCGGCGCCGCTATCGCCCATCTTGCCGCTACCCGGGGGTACACCGTATGCATCTCGTATCGTAGCGACCGACAGGCAGCCGAAGCGGTCATCGCAGACATCACCAGCGGTGGCACCACAGCCTTCGCCGTTCAGGCCGACATCAGTCATGAGCCGGACATCCTGCGCCTTTTTGCCGAAGTCGATGCCCGGTGTGGCGGCCTGGATGCGCTGGTCAACAATGCAGGCACACTGGAGACCCAGATGCGGGTGGAAGACATGAGCGCCGATCGCCTCCGCCGCGTGTTCGAAACCAATGTGCTCGGCAGCTTCCTGTGTGCCCGCGAGGCCGTCAGACGCATGTCCACCCGCCATGGCGGACGCGGCGGCGCAATCGTCAATCTATCCTCGCGCGCCGCCCGGCTGGCTTCACCCGGCGAATACGTTGACTATGCGGCATCCAAAGCGGCCATCGATACACTGACTCTCGGTCTGGCCAAGGAAGTCGCCGCCGAAGGCATCCGCGTCAACGCCGTTGCTCCCGGCCTCATCCGTACCGACATCCATGCACTCGGCGGCGAACCGGGGCGGGTCGAACGGCTCAGGACCGGCGTTCCGATGCAGCGCGGTGGCGAGCCGGACGAAGTGGCACGCGCGGTGCTCTGGCTGTTGTCGGAAGAAGCCTCCTACACCACCGGAGCCATCCTCGACGTCGCCGGCGGACGCTGATCAAGGCATCGCGCCGTCCGACTGCACACCTCACACACCTGCTACTCAGGGCCGGTCACCTGTCGACCGGCTTCCCAGCCCTGCATCGCCAGCTTGCGCTCACTGCCCCAGCGGAAGTTGCCGACCTCACCGGACTCGCGGATCACGCGATGGCAAGGGATCAGATAGGCGATGGTGTTGGCCGCAAGCGCGCTGCCGACGGCGCGTTGCGCACGGGGTGAAGCCGAGGCTCTTGCAATTGCGCCATAGGAGACGAGTTGCCCCGGCTCGATACGGATCAGCGCCTCCCACACCTTGATCTGGAAATTGGTGCCACGCAGCAGCAGATGCAGCCTGCCAGGACAGGGGTGTTCAGGGAAAACCTTCTCAAGTAAAGCGGCCGCCCCCCCATCATCGCGGATCAGCGACGCTGCAGGCCAGAGGCCGGCAAGTTCGCGCAGTGCATCCAGGGGGGCCTCGTCGCAGAATGCCAGGTGGCAGATGCCACGCGAAGTCCATGCGATCAATGCAGGACCGAAAGGCGATGGCGCAAGGCCGTGACGGACATCGAGCCCCGCGCCGCCAGACTTGATCTCACCCGGAGACATGGCCTCGCAAGTGATCATCAGATCATGCAGGCGGCTAGTGCTGCTCAGACCTGTTTCATGCGCTACGCTCATCACATCGAAGCGCGACATCAACAACTGTCGAGCACGCTCCTTGGTCAGGAACTGCAGGAATCGTTTTGGAGACACACCGGCCCAGCCGGCAAACAGCCGTTGCAAGTGATGGGGACTGAGGTGGACGGCATGCGCAATCTCGTTCAAGTCGGGTTGTCGATGTGCATGAGCACGGATGTACCCGATCGCCCGGGCAATGACCGCAAAATGACGCGATTGGACTTCCAGCGACAAAGCGCAGGCCTCGTCGCCCAACGAAGAAACCGCAGGTTCTGATGACAACTGTCCAACGGTATGCCGACTCATGCTTGTTTCACCCAGGAAGGAGACGACATCACTGTGCAAGCAGACGAGCGACGATGCAAACCGATTCTTGCGCATTCAAGCCAGACCGCGACCCCGACGCCAAGCATGAACTGATCCTCAAGCCGGGCCCTCAAACCCGCCTGCCCCGTCATTGCAGCCACTTCCGTCAACAAAAAAGGAATCAGCTCGGGCAGTGATCAAGCATGGATGAGCCCGCCACACCGGCCTGCGCTGGGTTAGGGGCACAGGGCCAGGAAGCGCCGGGGACTCATGCAGACACCGTCGCCGGCAACCAAGGCGCAGCCGCCTCGACGATTTCTGCAATGTCGCCCCCCAATGCCGCGAGCAAGGCGTCCAGGTCACTGTCGCCGCGGTCGATCGCTTCCTCCAGTTCCTCGGCAAGCGCCATCACGTCGAGGGCACACAGGAAGCCGGCACTGCTGCGCAAGGTGTGCATGCGCCGTGCGGCGACATCGCGATCGCCACGCTCGAGGTCGTGACGCGTCTTCGCTTCGGCATCGGCATACTCGTCGACGAACAGCGCAAGCACGCCAAGGAACATTTCCCGATCCTCGCCCAGGCGCTGCACGACTCGATCGCGGTCGATACCGGCCAGTTCGGGAATGGGCTCGCCGACATCCTGCATCCGTGGCGACACAGGCTCAACAAGCGCGGGTGCGACCGGCATCGGGGCCGGACGACTGATCCAGCGTTCAAGCACGGTCGTCAGGTGTTCCAGATCCATCGGTTTGGGCAGCACGTCATCCGCACCCGCAGCCCGTGCCGCCAGCTGTTGCTCGTCCCTCACCCCGGCGGTGAATGCGACGAGCGGCAGATCGATCAGACCAAGTTCTCCGCGAATCTTGCGCATGGCGGTCAAGCCATCCATGACAGGCATCTGCACGTCCATCAGCACCGCATCGAAGCCCTGGGGGCGAGAACGCAGCAACTCCAGCGCCTGCTGACCATCAGCCGCCAGCGTGGCCACTGCGCCCTCCAGGCGCAAGGCGCGTTCGACCAGGTCCCGGTTCATTGCGCTGTCGTCGACCACCAACACCTGCGCACCCTGCAATCGTGGCCCGGCCGGCATGATCGCCGGAGCCTGGATCGGGGTAGGTACCTGGGCAGCCTCATCCGCGCGGCGCAGATCCAGCTCGAACCAGAACATGCTGCCTGCGCCCGGCTGGCTCTCGGCACCGATCTCACCTCCCATCAGTTCAACCAGGCGCTTGCAGATCGACAGCCCCAGGCCGGTGCCGCCAAAGCGACGACCAATGCCACCATCCGCCTGGGTAAATGGCGTAAATAGCCGTGCCAGCGCATCCGCCGTGACCCCGATACCGGTATCGCGCACCTCGAAGCGCAATCGCAAGGATCGACCGTCGGCTTCATGACAATGCACGAAAACGACAACCTCACCCTGTTCGGTAAACTTGATGGCGTTCCCCGTCAGATTGAACAGGATCTGCTCAACACGGAGCCCGTCACCCAGCAGCATGCCGACCGGCGGACGAGGCGATTCGATGCGCAGCGACAAACCCTTGGCACGCGCGGCCTGCCCCATCAGGCTATCCACATGAGCCAGCAGGCGGTCGAGGGCAAAAGGATGCTCCTCCAGCCGCAACTGCCCGGCTTCGATCTTGGACAGATCGAGCACGTCGTTGAGGATGGTCAGCAAGGACTGCCCCGCGGTGCGGATGCGCTCGACCATGTCGCGCTGGTTGGCCGACAACGGCTCACGCTCAAGCACCTGAGCGAGCCCCAGCACCGCATTCATCGGTGTGCGGATCTCATGGCTCATGTGTGCAAGAAACTCGCTCTTTGCCGCATTGGCCGCCTGTGCGGCCTCGGATGCCTCCTGCAATCGCTGCTCCATCAGCCGGCGTGCGGTGATGTCCTCGGCAATGGCCAGGAAACGCGGCGCCTCTTCCGCATCAACCTGCACGGGGGCAAAGGTCAGGCTGATCCACACAACCTCGCCATCCGGTCGCAGGTAACGCTTGTTCAGGCGGTAACCTGCGATCTCTCCCGCCTGCAGCCGGCCAATCCGGTCCCGGCTTTCCGCGACGTCGTCCGGATGGGTGATGGTGATCGGATCGAGCCCCACCAGTTCCTCCTGCGACCGTCCAACGATCTCGGCAAAACGTTGATTGGACTCGGTGAATCGTCCGCTGGCCGGATCCAGCAAGGCCACGCCCAACGGCGCCTGTTCGAAGATCACCCTGAACCGCCGTTCCGCCGCACGTTGGGCGTTCAAGGCAGCCAGCTCCTGACGCTGGCGATTGCGCCGCCACAGCAGATAGGCCCCCCAGCACAGCATCGCCAGTCCAAGCCCCACCACTACGGCCGTCGCGATCGCCATCGAACGGATGCGGGCATAGGCTTCGCGTTCGTCGATCTCCGCCATCATCAACCAAGGTGTGCCCTTCACCGCGGCCGCATAGGCCAGCACCCCGACTTCACGATAATCGAGGCCTCCGGCGATGATGCCTCTTGCGCCCTGTACCGCCTGTGCAGCGGGAAGGTTCGGTGCGCTCAACGGCCGTGTCAGCACCAGGGCCGCCTGCTGCTGATGGCGCAAGGGTGTCAGGAAACGGACTCCGCCATCTTCACGGCGAACGAGGTAGGTTTCAGCCGTTTGAGTCGGCACCGGCCACGACTCGACGAGGGGATACAGCACAGCGCGTGCATCCAGGCTGATATAGACCACGCCGTTCGGACGTCCACCGCGCCCTCCAACTGGCACCAACATGCCGAATTCGGGCTCGCTGTGTCGATTCAGATGCAGGTCGACCAGTTCGATCCGCGGCAAACTCAGGACGTCGGTCACCATGGCCGAATGCTCACCGATATCGGCATCCCCAAGCTCGAGCACCGATCGGCCTGCAGCATCGAACAATACGACCCCTTTCCAGCCCCGCACATGTGCAAGCTGGGCCAGGCTGTCGGACATGCGCGCCATCAGCGCGGCGTCGCTCCGCCCGTCATCAACCCAACGTCGATAAAGTGCGTCGAACTGAGTCTGTTCAGCAAAGTAGAGTTCGGCATCTGTCCGGATACCCCCCAACCAGTCCTCGATACGTTGCCGCTTCTGCTCCGCGATGACGGCTAGCGTACGATGGGTTTCACGACGGATCTCTTCAGCCAGATAGCCGTAAGCGACCGAACCCAGCGCCCCCAGCGACATGGCCAGCACGATCAGGGGCAGCACAAACCGCAACCAATGGGGCGGTGTGGCGTTTGCGGCATTGGGCACAGGCTGGGGCGGAGCCGGAAGAGTCATGATCGGGTACAGCAGATTCGACGAACGCGCCAGAACGGGCGCCCGAATTGCACCAAACCGGTGCAAACCGTCGTAAAAAGTGCGAATAGTGTCCCAGATCGTAAGAAAAGTCTAATACGAAGGTCGATATCCTGCACAGAACAGGTGCATCAAGGCCGCACGTTCCGGTCGCAGGCCATGGAAAGTCCTTCGCTGGGGCCCGTCCGCCGCAACGCGCCCCCAGGCGGGCTTACATGCCCAAGGACTTCAGCAACTCGTCGTGGTCTTCCGTCTGCTCGATCTGCGCTTGAGGCGCGTGTTCTGAAGCGTCGTTGACCTGCGCCATCAACTCGTCGGGATCGACCTCGGCCTTCGGCTCGAAATCGTTCAGCTTGATGAACTCGGTGCGGTCGATCGCCAGTTCGAGATAAAAGATGTTGTTGGCGCCGGTGTAGAACGTCACCCGCCGGGCTTCCGGCTTTTCCAGGTTGGTATCCACGCTGAGCATCACCTGCTTGTTCAGCGCCAGCATCTTGGGCTGGTTCTGGGTGATGTGGGTATCGAGCTCACGGGCCACCTTGCCGGTAAAGTCGCCCACGATCTGGTTCATCAGCTCGCCCATCACATTGCTGACCTCATCCGAGGTAAACGAGCTCGCAAGATCCGACTGCGACATGCCCATGCTCAGCATGTAGCGCTCGTAAAGCTCCATGGCAGCCTGACCGGAGAAGTTGATCACCACCAGCCCGGAAAACCCACCGTCAAACAATACGAAGCAGCCGATATCCGGCTTGAGGCAGGTACGGCCAATGCGCTGCACCATGCTCGAATAGCGGATCGGGCTATTGGAGGCCACCGACAGCACCTTGCTGACGGAGTCGCACAGACTGCGGAGAATGTCTTCGGTACCGAACACCACTTGCGCTTCTTGTTTTTTGGACATCGTGCAACCACTCACGGCAGGTAGGAAGTCGATATGTATAGCACAGACACCGACTGCTGCTGCAGCTCACACCGCACCGGTCGTCGGAGCAGGATCGACAAGCAGCGCACCAAACGACCAGACTTCCTCCGGCGCCGGTGACAGCGGCACCGGGCTCGATAAAGCCGAGCGGATCAGACGGTCCACAACCTCTTCAAGCGGCAGCGACGTTCCGAAGTACACCGGGCGCCCCTCACGCAGGATGAGCAGGGACGGAAAGCTCTCGACCTCGATATCGCCCGCCACTGCGGCATCGTCCTCGATATCGACCCACAGGAAGCCCAGCTGCTCGTGTGCGGCCGACAGCCGCTCCAGCACCGGACGAAAATCGCGGCAGGTGCCACACCAGTCGGCACAGAACGCCACCACAACGTGATGCTGCCCCGCAAACGCGCCGGCCTCGAGCGCCGCAACAGATCGAACAGATGACATCGGCCCTCCCCAAGGCACAGGAAACGTGGGTCGGCGCGATGCGGCAAACCCATCTGCAGCTCTTCGTCCGAAGCCGAACACTGCCACAGATGCGCCCCCCGGAAAAGCTGGACGCGCCCCCCCAAGCGCTCCCCTTCAGGAGGATCACCCACCCTCACCCGATCGATGTGTATACACACCAAATAAAAACAATAAAATTTTGACGGTTTTTTTTATTTTTTGGATATAGTTGTATACAAACTGACCCCAGCAGTACGTCTCCACCCCATCAACATCCCCTTCACTGGAGCAGTACGATGGTTCGAACATCACCAAAGGAAGCCTTGCCTGCCTCTCAGGCTGACGAGCCGGATGCCACCGCCTCCCAGACCGTGCGTGCGCAGTTGCGCCTGCGTGAAATGATTCTTGACGGTCATCTGCCGGCGGGCGAGCGGGTATCAGAACCCGCAGTCGCCGAACTGACCGGCATCTCCCGCACGCCAATCCGCGCCGCACTCCAGCACCTGCAGCAGGAAGGACTGCTTGAGCCGATTCGTTCCGGCGGTTTCCGGGTACGCGCCTTTTCCATCGACGAGATCCGCGACGCCATCGAGATCCGTGGCACCCTCGAAGGTCTCGCGGCCCGTCTTGCGGCCGAGCGCGGCGTGTCGGATGCCGACTTGCAGGCCATGAACGAGTGCGTGGATCGCATCGACGCCATCCTGGACGCGGGCGAACTCGACGAGGCACGCTTCGAGGCCTATGTGGACACCAACGCCCGTTTCCACGACCTGCTGGCTGCAGCCTGTCGAAGCGAAGTCGTACAGCGCCAGGTGCTGCGTGGCAACGCGCTGCCGTTCGCGTCGCCCAGCGGATTCATCCGTGTACAGGCCGCTGCCCCGGACGCATTGCGTACCCTGCAGACCGCCAACACCCAGCACCGCGCAGTGGTCGACGCCATTGCCCGGCGCGAGGGCGCACGCGCTGAAGCCCTGATGCGCGAGCACGCCCGCATCGCCCATCGCAACCTCCAGGCCACGCTGGACAACCCCCGGGTCATGGACCTCATCCCCGGCGGGCGGCTGATCGTGCAGGACACCTGACTCACATCCCTACGACTCACGCCCATACAACACCCGCAGCGTTTCAATCTCACACCAACAAGACGAGGAGACCCCCATGCAGACACCCCGTATCCTGCCGCTCACCGCGTTGATCCTGGCCTGTGCCCCACTGGTGACGCAGGCGGCAACCCCATCCGAACCCGTCGTGCTCAAGCTCGCACACTCGCTGCCGCCCATGTCGGCCGCCCACACGCGCTTCATCGTGCCCTGGTGCGAGCGCATCGAAGTGCAGTCCGGCGGGCGCATGAAGTGCCAGATTTATCCGGCCATGTCGCTCGGTGGCGCCCCTGCCCAGTTGTTGCAGCAAGCACGTGATGGCATCGCCGACATCACCTGGACACTGCCGGGATGGACACCGGGCCGCTTCCCGCTGTCCGAAGTGTTCGAACTGCCTTTCTTCACCTCCGACCGCGAATCCTCGTCGCGCGCGCTGTGGGATTTCGTCGAACACAACGCAATGAGCGAATTCGCCGGACTCAAGCCCATTGGCACCTGGGTGACCGGCCCCTATGTGTTCCACTTCCGTGATCGCGAAGTGCGCAACCTGGACGATTTCAAGGGTCTCAAGGTGCGGGCGCCTTCGCGCCTGGGCAACAAGATGCTGGCCGCGCTGGGCGCCACGCCGGTGGGCATGCCGGTGCCGCAGATGCCGGAAAGCCTCGCCAAGGGGGTGATCGGCGGTGCCTTGGTTCCGTGGGAAGTGGTTCCCCCGACCAAGACCCACGAGCTGACCCGCTTCCACGCCGAAGCGGCTGGCGACCGCACCATGCTGGCTGCAACCATGATCTTCGTCATGAACCGCAAGAAGTACGACAGCCTGCCCGACGATCTCCGTAAGGTCATCGACGACAACAGTGGTCGCGACACCTCAGCCTGGATCGCGGCGCAGTTCGAACCGGCCGATACCGCGGCACGCGAAATGACGGTCGCGCGCGGCAATGCTGTCTATGCGATCACGCCGGAAGAGATGCTGAAGTGGCAAGCCGCCACCCGCAGCGTCACCGAGGAATGGACCCGCGAAGTCGCCAACGGACAACAACACTACGACGCGGCAGCCGCCCTGGTCGCACGCTACGCCAAACCCTGAACGCCAGAAGCCCATATCCGAGGAGGCACACCCATGACATTTCCGATGAACACCTGGTACGTCGGCTGCACCCCCGACGAAATCGACAGCAAGCCGCTGGGCCGCCGCATCTGCGGCGAGGCAGTGGTGTTCTACCGTCCGGCAGCAGACCGCGTTGCCGCGCTGGAGGACTGGTGCCCACATCGCGGCGCGCCGCTGTCGCTGGGTTTCGTTCAGGACGGCAAACTCGTCTGCGGCTATCACGGGCTGGAAATGGGCTGTGACGGCAAGACCGTACACATGCCCGGACAACGGGTGCGCGGCTTTCCACCCGTACGCAGTTTCCCAGTGGTGGAGCGGCATGGCTTTGTCTGGATCTGGCCCGGCGACCCGGCACTTGCCGACCCGGCGCTGATTCCCGACCTGCATTGGGCCAACAATCCGGCCTGGGCCTATGGCGGCGGCCTGTACCACATCGCCTGCGACTACCGGCTGATGATCGACAACCTGATGGATCTCACTCACGAGACCTATGTGCATTCGACCAGTATCGGCCAGAAGGAGATCGACGAAACCCCCTGCACCACCCGCACCGAGGGCGACACCGTCATCACCAGCCGCTACATGGATGGAATCGAGGCGCCACCGTTCTGGAAGATGGCCTTGCGCGCCAACGGCCTGCCCGACGATCAGCCGGTGGACCGCTGGCAGATCTGCCGTTTCACCCCCCCGTCGCACGTAATGATCGAGGTTGGCGTCGCCCTCGCCGGCCACGGTGGCTACGACGCGCCTGCCCAGGCCAAGGCGTCCAGCACCGTGGTGGACTTCATCACCCCCGAAACGGAACACTCGATCTGGTACTTCTGGGGCATGGCACGCAGCTTCAAACCCGAGGACGCCGCACTGACGGCCCAGATCCGGGAAGGCCAGGGCAAGATCTTCGCCGAGGACCTGGAGATGCTCGAGCGCCAGCAGAAGAACCTGTTGCAGTGGCCCGGCCGCAGCCTGCTCAAGCTCAACATCGACACGGGTGGCGTGCAGGCACGCCGTGTAATCGAGCGGGTGATCGATGCGGAACAGGCAGGCACCGGCTCGACCGTCGCGGAAGCGCTGACGACCCACTGAGCGCGCGCCGAGCGCACTCCTCCAATCCCGTCCCCAACCCCGTTCCCGGGTGCAGCCATGAACCGCGCGTCTGCGCTGCACCCGCCGCAGAGACAACATAATGAGCACCGCAACCCTCAAGGTCCGCGTCGCCCGCAAGGCGGCAGAAGCGACCGACATCCAGATCTTCGAACTGGTCGCCGCCGACGGCAGCCCCCTGCCCGCGTTCTCGGCAGGCGCCCATATCGACGTCCACCTGCCCAATGGCATCATCCGACAATATTCGCTCTGCAACGACCCTGGCGAGCGTCACCGCTATCTCATCGGCGTGCTGCGCGACCCCGCCTCGCGCGGCGGTTCGCAGGCAATGCACGACAGCGTGCATGAAGGCGACCTGCTGCAGATCTCCGGCCCCAAAAATCACTTCCCGCTTGCGCATGAAGCGCAACACAGCCTGTTGCTGGCTGGCGGCATCGGCGTCACCCCGATCCTGTGCATGGCCGAGCGGCTGGCGATCAGCGGCGCCGAGTTCGAGATGCATTACTGCACCCGCTCCCCCGAACGCACCGCCTTCCTGCAACGCATCCGCAACTCGAGCTTCGCGTCACGCGTACAGATGCATTTTGATGACGGCGCCGCAGCGCAGCGCTTCGACCTGGCCAAGGTGCTTGCCGCACCCGAGCCCGGCACGCATCTCTACGTGTGTGGGCCCAAAGGCTTCATGGATGCGGTACTGGCCACAGCACGATCCAGTGGCTGGCCCGAAACACAATTGCATTACGAGTTCTTCGCCGCCGAACTACAGCAGTCGGATGGCGACACGGCTTTCGAAGTCCGTCTGGCCAGCTCCGGACGCACCCTCACCGTCGCCGCCAACCAGACCGTGACCACCGCGCTCGCCGCAGCCGGCGTGGAAGTCCCCACCTCATGCGAACAAGGCGTGTGCGGCACCTGCCTCACCCGTATTCTTGCGGGCGAGCCCGATCACCGCGACGCCTACCTGACCCCGGAGGAACAGGCCGCAAACGACCAGTTCCTTCCCTGCTGCTCACGGGCCAGATCACCCTTGCTGATACTCGATCTGTAGAGGGAGGGTACGCGCTGCGCACGGCTCAGCTGTCGTCCCCATCCAGGCCCGCAGACCTAAAGGACGGCATGCTGCATGCCGTCCTCCACGCCGTTCTCAAAGGCGGGCTTCATCCCTCACGGCCTGTCGAACGCGTAGCGCACCCCGACCCATGCCGCACGCGGTGCGCCCGGCGCCACCAGCGCCGAGAACGCGTCGTCCCCGCCCATGTAGCTGCCATTCGCTTCGAAGAAGGTCTCGCCCAGCATGCCGCCGGTCTGGTACTTGCGGTCGAACAGATTGGTGACCTTGGCAAAGAGCTGCCAACCACTGTTCGGAATGGTGTAGCGGGTGTCCAGGTTCACCACCGTATAGCCACTCACCTTGGCGCCTGCCCCTTGGTGATCATTGTTCTCGTTGCCGTGGGAATATTGGCTGGAGAAGGCCACGATGTTGGCGCCGAGGGTCCAGTTCGGCAAGGCCTGCCATTCGCCACGCAGCTTCAGCTGATGACGCGGAATACCCGGCAGGGTGTCGCCCTTGCGGACGCGGATGGTATCCCCTTCGCCGTCGCCATCGGTATCGACCGCGCTCGAGTTCACCTCGTTGGCAATGGAGAAATTCGACTGATAGGTCGCCTTGATGTAGCTGTAACTGGCGGCCCAGCGGAAGGCGCCCATTTCACCGCTCAAGCCAAGATCCACCCCTTCGCGACGGGTCCTGCCCACGTTGGAGAAGTACCCCGCCCCGGTCGAATTGGCCGCGATGAACTGGATGTCGTCGGTATTCTGGGTGCGGTACAGGCTGGCGTTGTAGGCGACGCCGTTGCCGGTCTTGCCGCGCACGCCGGCCTCGAGGGTTCTGGAGACCACCATGTCGAGGGGTGGGTCACCCGCCATGGCATTGGGCAGCTTGCACGGCTGATCCGGGTTGGCACAGCCCAGTTCGATCGCCGTCGGCGCACGGCTCCCCTCGTTGTAACTGGCGTAGAGCGACACATTCTTGTTCGGGGTGATCGCCAGCCCAATCGCGGGATTGAAACGCTGGAAGGTGTGATCTCCAGTCAGCGACTCGGGGTTGCCGGGATCCGGAATCAGCTGGTCACGATTCTCTACCCGGGTATGGTTGTAGCGTCCGGAAATGGTCAGGTGATAGACGTCGTTGAACGAGAAGGTATCGGTCGCGAACACGCTCCAGGTCCGGTTCACGCCACGCAGTTCCACCTCACCCTCGTCACCGAACACACCAATGCCGTCGATGCCGCGCGCTGCATTCAAGCGTCCGAACTCGGTGGCCTGCTCGAAATCGGTACGGCTGCGGTCATAGCCCAATCCAACGATGAGCAGGTTCTGATGCCCCATCACATCATGATTGAAGTTGATCTGGCCGCTGGCGCCGTACCCGATACGCCGCGACTTGCTGCGGTTCAGCGCCCCGCTGCAGGAGACCTCGGCGTCGTCCTCATCAGCGCCGGGCACACAGGCGTCGAGGTCGAAGCCCGCGTCGTCCGGATCGATGTCATCGTTGCCATCACCATTGAGCGTACGCGTGTGCGCATCACGGTAGTAGGCATTGCCACTGAGCATGGTCGTGTCGTTGATCCAGTGGCTGGCATTGAAGTTGAGGAAGGCCAGCCGGTTCCTGGTCTGATCGGGCTTGGTATTGATCGCGTCCCAGCCCTGCGTGCGGAGAAACTCGCGCTGCACCAGCCCGTTACCGATCAGGTCGTTGTCAGCCAGTGTCAGGGTCAGATTGAGATCGGTCCTGTCATTGCGCCAGCCCACCTGCCCGAACAGTTGCCGAACCTCCGAGGGAGACGCGTCGCGCCAGCCATCCTCGTCGAAGTAATTGCCCGCAAGGAAGTAATCCACCCCGTTCGCACTGGCCCCGCCATATTCCACCTGAGCGTTGTATCGCCCCCAGGCACCACCGGACAACTCCACCGCACCGCCCCGGTGGGTATGCCCCCGCTTGGTCTGCATCGAAATGGCGCCGCCCAGGGTGTTTAGCCCGAACAGCGGGTTCGAGCCCGGCATCATCGTCATGCCGGCAAGCGCATTGACCGGGATCAGGTCCCAGCTCACCACGTCGCCAAACGGCTCGTTGATCCGTACGCCATCCTGATACACCGACAGCCCCTGCGGCGTTCCCAGCAGTGGCGATGCGGTGAACCCGCGGTAATTCACATTGGGCTGAAAGGGGTTGTTCTGGGTGTCGTTGACATTCACCCCGGCGAGGTTGTCAGCCATGAAATCCGCAATGGTGAGGCTGTGCTGATCGTCGAGCGCCTTGTCCCGGACAAGTTGCACATTTGCGGGGACTCTCTCCAGCGGCAACTCGATGCCATGCAGGGGCGTCGTACCGATGACCTCGACCGCCTCCAGGCGGGTCAGGGGCTCTGCGGCAAAGACATTGCCCTGACAGGCGGCCAGTACGGCCAGGACCAGATGACGGGGGCGCAGATTCGGGGCCTTGCGTCCTGCGGTGGCATGCAACTTCATGGTGGTGTCTCGACCTGTTATTGAGAGGATTGTCCGGTCGATTTTCCAGGATTGCCGTCGGAAAAACCCGGGAAGTTTTCCCGACGTGCAAGGATGCGTGCTGACGCAATACGCGCGCTAGAACGGAAACAACACCGGCAACAGCCCGACACACACCAGCATGACCACCACGGTAAACGGCACCCCGATGCGCACGAAATCCCCAAAGCGGTAGTCCCCCGGCCCCAGCACCAGCGTGTTGACCGGTGACGACACCGGGGTCATGAAGGCCGCCGATGCTGCCAGCGCAACCGTCATCGCAAACGGATAGGGCGAAACACCCAGTTGAGCAGCGAGGCCCAGCCCGATCGGCGCCATCAACACCGCCGTTGCCGTGTTGGAGATGAACAGGCCGACCACCGCAGTCAGCACAAACAAGGCGGCCATCACACCACGCGGTGAGCCCTCGCCGGTCAAGGCCAGCACGCCGCCAACCAGGTAGTCGATACCGCCGGTCTTTTGCAACGCGGTCGCAAATGGCAGCATGCCGACGATGAGGATCAGGCTCTGCCAGTGGATGCTGCGATACGCACTGTCCATGTCGATACAACGCATCGCGCCCATCAGCACACAGCCAATCAGCGCCGCAATCACGTTTGGCACCACCCCGCTGATCATCAGCGCAACCGTCACCGCCAGACAGATCAGGGCGTGGGGGGCACGCCGTGCCGCCGGCGCCGCCTCATCCATCTCGGCAGGTAAGGTCAGCACCAGAAAGTCGTGCGCCTGGGCATGCAACAAGCGGATGGATTTCCAGGTACCGGCAATCAGCAGCGTATCGCCCATCTTCAGCTTTTCGTGCAGCAGATTGTCAGCCAGCGACTGGCCGTTACGGCGCAGCCCCATCACATTGATGCCCCGTTGCGAGCGCATGCGCAACTCGAGGATGGACTTGCCGATCAACCCCGAGCCGGGCGGCACCAGCACCTCGGCCAAGCCAAGCTCGCGTGACAGATCGGCAAAGTAGTCGTCACGAAACGCTCTGTCCTGCAGACACATCTCATTGGCAAAGCGGGCGATATCCTCTTCACCGCGGGCGAAATCGATCAGGATGACATCGCCGGCCAGAATCTCGCGGTTGGCCGCGGTCGTCAGCATCACCCTGCCGAACTGACGGCTACGTTCAATGGCAACGATGTTGGCGCCGTAGCGGGCGCGCAACTGCAACTCACCCAGGGTATGGCCGATCATCGGCGAATGGGTGGCCACCATCATGCGCCGCGCTCGATGCAACAACTGATAGTCTTCGGCCAGCTCGCGCAAGCGGCGGCGGCGACTGCGTACCGGCGTCTCAGCCTGCGCGGGGCCGCTGAGCCACCCGCGCACCAGCAGCATGTAGCCCACGCCCAGCGCCAGCACCACCAGCCCGGCGGGCGTAAAGTCAAAGAAACCAAAGCCCGCATGCCCGGCGCGGTGCAACTCGGCATTCACCACCATGTTCGGCGGCGTGCCAACCAGGGTGAGCATGCCGCTCATCAGCGCAGCAAAGGCCAGCGGCATCATCAGCCGGCGCGGCTGAGCACCGATGCGCGCGGCAATACTCAGTGCCACGGGAATGAAGATCGCCACCACGCCGGTCGAACTCATCACCGACCCCAGCAGGGCCACCGCCAGCATCAGCAATACCAGCAGGCGCGCTTCGTTGCTGCCGGCGCGCGCAACCAGCCAGTCCCCTACCCGAAACGCCACTCCGGTGCGCACCAATCCCTCGCCAATGACGAAGAAGGCGGCAATCAGGATCACGCTTGGCTCGCTGAAGCCGGCGAGCGCTTCGCTGACCGACACCGTGCCCCCCAGTACCAGCGCAAGCAGCGCGCACAGCGCCACCACATCCGTACGGGGGCGGTTGGCAACGAAGCAGCCGACGCACAGCGCCAGCAGCCCGAACACCCAGAAAATTTCAGGATTCATGACAATTGAAGGGCAGACGCAAAAAGCAGAACCGGCAACTCGCGATCCAGGCCCTTTGGCCACGCGTATTGCCGGTTCCGCGCCGCATCTTACCCGCAGAAGGCGCCGTCAGCACGCGGCAGCGCTTCACAGCGCAGCCGAATCAAACCCTGAAGCGACCAACCACTTCCTGCAGATTCGCCGCACGGGAGGACAGATCCCTTGCAGCGGCGGCGGCCTGACGCACCGCAGTGCTGTTGGATTCGCTCATCGTCGCAATCTGCTCCACATTGCGCGCAATCTCGGTACTGGCAGTGGACTGCTCGACCAGCGCGGAGGAAATCTCGCCCACTGCACTCACCACTTCCTGCGAGCTGCCATTGATGTTCTCGATCGCCGTGCCGGCACGGTCGGACAACTCCACACTGCTGCGCACGCTCTCGCTCTGCCTGCGCATCGTCTGCACCGCACGCTCGGTTTCGGTGTGGATCTGACCGACGATACGGGCAATCTCCTCGGTCGAACTCGATGTCCGCTCGGCCAGCTTGCGGACTTCGTCGGCCACCACCGCAAACCCACGCCCCTGCTCGCCCGCGCGCGCAGCCTCGATTGCGGCATTGAGCGCCAGCAGATTGGTCTGGTCAGCCACTTCCTTGATGATATTGACCACCGAGGCGATCTCGCGCGAATGCTTGCCAAGATCCTCGATGGTCTCTGCAGCAGAAGACACCTCTCGCGCGATCCGGTTGATGTCGCTCACGACACTGCGGATCGCACTCGAACCGGTGTTTGCGGCCTCGCCCGACTGGCGCGCCATGCGGTCTGCATCGGTTGCCGAGCTGGATACATGGTTGATGCTGACCGTCATCTCCTCGACCGAGGCGGCCATCGAGGTTGCCGCCTGGGACTGCTCCTCACTGGCAGTGGCAATGCTGTCGGACGCGGCAGAGAGCTGTTCGCTGGCGGCGGCAATCTGCGAAGAGTTGTCACTGATGATGCCGATCATCGAACGCAACTGGCCGACCATCTCCCGCAGCGAGTACAACATGCTCGTGCGGTCACCCGCAGCCAGCGCGATGTCCACCGTCAGGTCGCCACCGGCCACCCGCTGCAGCACCGAATTGGCATAAGCGGGTTCTCCACCGACCTGACGCATCACCGAACGATGGATCATCAAGGCAATCGCGATACCGATCACCACACCCATCCCCATCAGCACCGTCGTCAGCAGCAAGGCACGTTCGCCGCCGGAAACCGCCTCTGCCGCAGCCTCCTGGGCGCGTGCAACCTGACGCGCGGCGAGCTGATCGAGCGACACCCCCAAGGTACGGGAGGCCGGCAACATCTGTTCAAGCTGGGTCTGGAAACGATTCAGCATCTCGTCGAAACGGACGTAATCCTCCGCCACCGACGCTTCGCGAAGCGCAACGACGGACTGATCCAGACCCACATAGTGACGCCGCCACTCTGCGTAATGTCCGCGCATCTCGTCGTACTGACGCTGGGCCTCGGCGGAAAGGCGTGGCAGCTTCTCGACGTCGACGATCAACTGATCCACAACCCGCCACGAATCCGCGCGGGCCTTGATGACACCGTCGAGAACGGCGGTCGTCTGGGGAGACGGAATTCGCAACGGCGGTACTTCCAGCGTCTGGGCTCGAATCCTCATCCGCTCCATGTTCAGCGCACCATAGCCGGCCATCGCCGGAATCCGACGCTCCGCCAATTCATGGATATCCGTCGTCATGCTCCGTTCGCTGACGACTGCAAACCCGCCAATCACGATCAGCAGGGCAAGCATCGCCCCGAACCCCAGCATCAGCAGGGCACGCAAACTCATGTCCTTCATAAAATCTCCCTGTGCGCACCGTCTATTACAGAAGTTATAAATCCTGCAGGTCTCCCCAGCACGGGGACCCATGTTGTAACGGCCAAGACCAGCAGAACTTGAACATCTACTGATATCGCGTCTCTTCCGACAAAGTCATAGCGGAAAGTTCCCGTCCATCTGCGGATTTCGCGCATCACAAGGAAGAAGTACGCAGGCGGCAATTGCCTTGACCCCCTATTTCCCCATTGACCTGCCCATGATTGGTTGCAGTTCGGTGGTGGCCTGAAAACACAGCACCAACAGGACTACTGAGCTGCTATCCAGCCCTGAAAAAGCAGCGCTTCTTGAGCATCCCCTTGAAACTCGAGTATCCCAAGAAGAGGCAGAACGACGCTTAGGTTCCTCGTGCCCATGTAGATCTACGTGGCACATGTTCTGAGCGCTACGCATCGATTGCGCTTCATAGGCGGATGGATCAAGACAAGAGGTCACGCTGCGGGGCCCCTCGTCAATCGGCTGGCCTCTTGATCGAGCACCTCCCTTGTACGTCGTCGCATGTTCGATATCACGCGCCCCCACCACCGACGACTCAAGCCCAATGAAAGCGAATCTCGGAGTATGCCATTTTGGTTTATTGATTTAGAATTCATAAAGCATTTTCCAATTCATTCAACATGAACCGTCTTCTCATTGCCCACACCCCGCTGGGCGACGCACTGTGGGCCGTGAGCGTGGCAGGACGCGAAGCGCTGTCCTCGCTGTATCAATTCCACGTCCGCTTCCACGCTAACGACAAGAACCTCGACTGCCAGGCCATGATCGGCGAGCGGTGCGCGATCGAGCTCGAGACCGACCGTCGGGGCACGCGCTACCTGTCGGGCAGCATGATCAACTTCTCGGCCATTGGCCGCGAGGGCCGCTACTGGGTGTACGAGGCCACCGTCGCCCCGCGCCTGTGGCACGCCTCGCGCCGTGCCGACTTCCGTATCTGGCAGAACAAGACCGTCCCCGACATCGTCAGCCAGGTGCTGGGCGAGAACGCGGTGCGCTTCGACGTGCGCCTGAAGCAGACCTACAAGACCTGGACCTACCTCACCCAGCACGGCGACACCGACTTCGAGTTCATCTGCCGCCAGCTCGAGCACGAGGGCATCTTCTTCTGGTTCGAGCACGCCGCGGGCGGCGAGACCATGGTGCTGGCCGACCACTTCACCATCCACCAGCCCTTTCCCGGCTACGCCTCAGTGCCCTTCTACGCCCCCGGCGAGGCCCGCGCCACCGAGGACCACTTCGATGCCTGGCGCCTCACCCGTCAGGTCGAGACCGGCCAGCTCGAGCACACCGACTACGACTTCACCAAGCCGCGCGCCGATCTCACCACCCGCTTCGTCGATCCGCGCGGCCACCTGTTCGACCAGTACCAGCGCTTCGCCTACCCGGGCGACTACACCGAGCTGCCCAACGGCAACAGCTACGCCGCCAACACCCTCGAGCGTCTGCAGACCGAGCAGGAAACCGTGCTGCTCGAAGGCCGTGTGCGCGGTGCCGCCCCCGGCTACATCTTCAGCCTCACCGAGCATCCGCGCGACGACCAGAACCGCGAGCTGCTGATCACCGCCGCCCACTACGACATCACCGACAACACCTACGAAGGCAGCGACGCCGCCCAGCCGAGCAGCTTTCGGCTCAGCATCGAGGCGATGCCGGCCAACCGCCCCTTCCGCCCGCCGCTTGCCACCCCCAAGCCGCGCACCCGTGGCCCCCAGACCGCCGTCGTCGTCGGCCCCCCGGGCGAGGAGATCCACACCGACCAGTACGGCCGCGTCAAGGTTCACTTCTTCTGGGACCGCTACGGCAAGAAAGACGGCACCGACACCTGCTGGATCCGCGTCGCACAACCCTGGGCCGGCAGCAACTTCGGCGCCATCCACCTGCCGCGCATCGGCCAAGAGGTCATCGTCGATTTCGAGCACGGCGACCCCGACCGGCCCATCATCACCGGGCGCGTCTATAACGCCGAGCAGATGCCCCCCTGGGCCCTGCCCGCCAACAAGACCCAGTCGGGCTTTCTCACCCGCTCCTCCCTGGGCGGATCCGCCGCCAACGCCAACGCCATCCGCTTCGAGGATCTGAAGGGCGCCGAGCAGCTGTGGATCCACGCAGAGCGCAACCAGGACATCGAGGTCGAGCTCGACGAGACCCACTGGGTCGGCCAGGACCGCACCAAGACCATCGACCGCGACGAGACCACACACGTCAAGCGCGACCGCACCGAGACGGTCGATGCCAACGAAACCATCACCGTCCACAAGAACCGCACCGAAACCGTCGACGGCAACGAGTCGGTCACCGTCCACAAGAGCCGCAAGAAGACCATCGACCAGAACGAGACCGACCGCATCGGCAAGAACTGGTCGGTCAAGGTCGGCAAGTTCAAGACCGAAACCATCGGCATGGCCTATATGCAGAACGTGGGCATGGGCCGCATGGAGAACGTCGGCATGGGCTACAGCCTGAACGTCGGCCTGGCCATGAACACCGTTGTCGGTATGAACCAGTCGGCTAAGATCGGCAAGAACAAATCGACCACCGTGGGCACCCAGTACAGCCTGAAAGTAGGGGGCAGCGGCAGTAGCGGCGGCGCGACGCCGCAAGTCATGTCATTTACCGGCGCACCGGTCGGCGGCGCGAGCGGGGGCGGCAGCGGATCGAGCATCACCATGGATGCCGACTCCATCACCCTGACGGTGGGTCAGAGCACCATCACGCTCAAGAGCGACGGCACGATTACCGTGCTTGGTCATGACTTTCAGAGCACTTTCACAGGAGAGCAGGTCATCAAGGCCGATGGCAACATCACGATCAAGGGGGCCAAAGTCCTTGAAAACTAATATCCTGCCGCCCGACTCGACATTGCCCGCACAGCCAAACGAGGACGCCCCACTTGACCGCTTCCTTAGTCGGGCGACGACGCCTCGCCCACATCCAGACAAGGTCGAAGGGTTGAGTCTGGGTACCCTGGAAATGCTTGACGCCTGCGGGAAAGCCCGAGTTGGGATCAACTGCTTCTCACTGACGAATATCCCCGCAGCCACACTGGTTGCACTTACCCCCAAGGATGTCGGTCGAGCGGTGGCACTCGGTTTCACCCATGGCGACCCACAACAACCAGTGATCCTGGGCTTCATGCTCGACGCTGAGCCCGTTTCCAGGTCGCTGCGTATCGACCGCAGCGGCGAACGCGTCATGATCGAGGCACAGAGCGAGTTGGAGCTTCGCTGCGGTGACGCCGTCATCTTGCTGCAGGCTGACGGCCACATCCACCTGCACGGACGCTACATTACCAGCCACGCCGAGGCAGGGCAACGCATCCGCGGTGGCTCAGTGCAGATCAACTGAAGCTGAAACCGATCCATGGAACTTGTCTGTATCTCCAAGCACCTTGCCAGCTCTATTACGACGGCAATCGATGTAACGGGGCGCGAGCATCTGGTCATCGTTGCCAAGGCGAGTTGGCGTATTCCAGCGCCACGCCAACGCCCCCGCCCCCTGCCGCCGCAGCCCTTGGTAGTGGCCGATGCCTACCACGGCGAGCCCGGGCGCTCGGCTATGCGGTATGGCGATGACTTCGCGCGCTTCAAACCCCGCTGCGACGTTCTGTTCGATGCTTGTGCCCATGCGCCGTCGGAGCATCCCATCCGCCAACTGGACCTGGCGGTGCAGGTCGGCGCGCTCAGTAAGCGGATTCGCGTCTTCGGCCCACGTAATTGGACACGCGGCCTGCTCGGACTCACGCCATCCAAACCCGAGCCATTCATTCGCATGCCACTGCACTTCGGCCATGCCTTTGGCGGCTCGCAAAGCTACGACGCCAACGGGAAAACGCTGACCGAGGCCTTGCTCACCAACCCCGACGGACTGGGCTGGGGAGGCCCCAACACCGCACGCGAGCTCGTCGGCGCGCCCGTGGCCAACCTCGAGCATCCCGACGATCCGATCAAACGCCCCGACGGCCGCAACCAACCCGTTGCGCTGAGTGCCATCGGCCGTCACTATCAACCGCGCCAAGACTATGCCGGCACCTACGACGACGCTTGGCGCCGTAACGTCGCCCCCTTTCTCCCTGAAGACTTTGACGACCGCTTCCATCAGTGCGCCCCCGAGGACCAGCAGATCGACTATCCCCGTGGCGGAGAAACCGTGCGCCTGAACCATCTCCTGCCATCGTGTCCCGCACTCACCTTCTCGCTTCCGCAGTTGGACGGGGTGAAGGTCCGCATCCTGCGTACCGACTACAGCACCGAGCAGATCGATGCCGTCGTCGACACTCTGTTCTTCGAAACCGACGCCGGGCGCTTCTCAGCCGTGTGGCGGGCCAGCAGCCCCATCCGGCGCCGCCTGCAAGAATTTGACACCATCGCCGTCGGGCCGATCGAACCGGAGTGGTGGCGCGCCCGCAGCCTAGGGCTGGACGATCACAGCTGCCCGGGCTGCGGGGAGACACCTGCATGACAGCACCGGCGCAATCCCTGCGTGTTTCAGCCAGCGGCATCTGTTGCGCGGTAGGCTACACGGCCGAAGCAAGCGCGTGTGCCTTACGCGCGGGGCTCGACCATTTTCAGGAAAGCACTTTTGTAGCAGAAGACGGTTCGCCCGTGCGTATCGCGCGTCTGCCCGAAACAGATATCTGGGGTGCGCCCCGTCTTGCTCGTTGGGCTGCACGGGCAATTGAGGCGTGCCTGGCGTCAATCGCGGCGACCGAGCGACACTCGATTCCCATTCTCTTGCTGACGGCCTCACTCAGTCGGCCGATGAGCGAGGAGCGCGCACAGTTCGAAACAGCTCGCGCAGCCCAGGCCGCACTCGACCGCACATTCCCCCCTCATTCCAGGATCATTCCAGGTGATCGCGCCGCCTTGGGCACGGGACTGGCCCTTGCGCGCCAGCTTCTTGACCAGGAGCAGTTACCGGGGGTGCTCGTGGTCGGCCTCGACAGCTACCTCAATGCAGCCAGCATCAACCACTACCTGAGTGAAGAGCGCCTGCTGGTGCCCGGCAACCGTGACGGGTTCATTCCAGGCGAAGCCGCTGCGGCCGTCTTGCTCGAACGTTCCCGTCCAGATACATCGGGGTTGCACGTCATCGGCATCGGACAAGGCCAGGAATCCGGACGCCCGGACGGCAGCGTACCGAGCCGCGCACAAGGCCTGAGCCACGCCATCCGCGCGGCTGTCGCCGATGCCGGAGCCGATGCTGCCGACCTCGATTTCCGCCTGAGCGACCAGAACGGTGAAGGCTTCTTTGCCCGCGAGGCCGCCAATGCACTGACTCGGGTTGCCGTTCCGGGTGGGCACAAACTTCCCACCCTCACCACTGCCGACTGCACAGGCGAGATCGGGGCGGCCACCGGCCCACTCATGCTTGCCTGGCTCCACCGGCTGCTTGCCCATGCCAACGCACCGGGTCGCTGCGGCCTTATCCACCTCGCCAGTGACGAGGGTGCGCGCTGCGCGCTCATCGTACGCCATCAACCCTGACAAGGACTCAAGCACCATGGAAACCCATGTCTATGCCAACGACGACGAGTTCTGCTCCCGCGCGGCCGACGGTATATCGACTGCCGCCTTTCCCGACCCGTGCTGGAGCCCGCCGCCCAAGAAGCCCGGCCCCGTCCTCGTCCCCTACACCAATACCGCCTTTGCCCGCAACCTGCAAAACGGCACCTCCACCGTGTTCGTCTGCGGCACGCCGGTTGCGAAGAAGGATGTGTCCTACCTCGCCAACAGCACAGGCAACGAACCGGCCACCTGGGCCTTCAAGCGCGGCGACAGGAGCCACGTCATCACCGGCAAGGCCTACTTCATCGACTGGTCGCCCGACGTCAAGGTCGAGGGCCTGAACGTATGCCGTCATACCGATCCGATGACCCATAACCACGGCTAATACATGGCTGCCAATACGCCAACCAATTACTATCTCGACACGCCAGCGGTCAAGAAGGCCTGCAAGCAGGACTTCGACAAGATCGACAAGGCATGCAAACCCGAGCACGAGAAGTCCGACAAGAACAAGCACCCCGCACTCAAGAAGATGCTCGGTGCCAAGCGCGTTGCCGCCCTCGAGAGCATGGCCAACAAGGTCAAAGACAAAGCAGGCTTCAAGCCGAGCGCCGACAATGGCTGGATGTCGCATTGCGACGGACTATGGATCAAGCCCGGGTCGAGCGAGTTCTCCGCCGAGATGGGCGAGTTCAACGACCAGATCGGCCAGATGGCTGATGACCTGGGCGCTGCGATCGACGGCCAACTCAAGCCCCTGGTCGAGCAGGTCGGACAAGAGGTCAGGGACGCCGCCATGGAAGCGGCCAAGGACAAGGCCAAGAAAGCCGGCGTGCGTTCGGCCGCGCGGTGGGGCGTGGGCCTGGCCGGCGCAGCCGTCGGCGGTGTGGGCGCGATCGTTACCGAGATCGGCGCCACCGCCTGGAACATCTGGGATTGGGCCAGCACCGGGGTTGAGGCAGTCAAACTCGGCGCCGGGGCCTACGATGCGATCAAGGAGATGGGCGCCGTGCTCGACATCGCCCAAAAAGCACAGGGCGAACTGGCCGAGCTCGCCCGTAACGCCGCCTCAAAATCCCCGACGGACCTCATGGCAGACGGTATGGGCATCCTCTCGCGCCTGAATCCGTGCACCCGCGCCCGCCGCTGCAAGCTTGTGCCGTACAACAAGACCGGCACGCCCACCAGCATGGGCGGGGACGGCTGCTGCCCGGGCCAGACCGGTCACCACGTGATCCCCGACGAGGCGGCCAAGGACGCCTGCTCGAACTACTCACACGGCGGTGCCCCCACAATCTGCGTCGAGGGCGCCAATAACAGCAACGGCACCCACGGGAAGATTCACACAGCATTGGATAGGAGCGTTCAGGACCACAAGGACGGAGGGGCGTTCGGAATCGGCGCCTCGGAGACCATCAGCTACGGAAAAATGCGCGATCTCGGCATCAAGAGCGTCCAGGCCACCTTCCCGGAATCCAAGTGCGACACCAAATGCCTGCGCGCTCAACTCGATGCCTATTACAAAAGCAAGTGCACCGGACCAATGCCGGCCAAATCCGGGGCGCCGGCAAAGAGAAAATCTGGATCTATTGAAGACTGAGGTATGTCTGAAATGCTAATTTCCCCTCAACAATTTGATGAGCACCTTCGCGGGTTTACACTCACTGACGCGACGATTCGGAGCAGAGACTTCTTCTACTTTGTGGCAAAAAACGTGGAAGAGTCAGCAAGAGCAAGCGTGATATCCGAGGCAACCGTTACAAAGCGAGTAGTCGCGGTCATGCCGCAAAAAGAGCCTGAAAAGCGGATGGGGCATGTAGAGATTGAAGGCTACGAACAATTTGTCGTCGGAGCCACGAAAGTCCCGACGAGCAAAGCTGTATGCGTATCATCAGATGGTGAAGTACTGGTTACAGGAGGCGGGATCCAAGAGTTCGAATCCCCCATCCCCAAAAGCAAAGACGGCCCTCTCCGGGGCGGCGTCCGCCGCATCCGCATGATTGACGGAACACTGTACGTAGTGGGCGGCGCCCACACCGCCTGCCGCCGGCGCGGCCCCAACGACTGGGAATCGCTGTGCCTCGACCTGCCGGTTCCGACCCGGAGAGACTTCGACAACGTCGATATCATCGAGAACATGGGTTTCAACGACATCGACGGCTTCGCCCCCGATGACCTCTACACCGTGGCCGGCCGTGGTGTCGTGTGGCATTGCGACGGAACACAGTGGCGGCAGATCGCCTTCCCCTCGAACATGCTGCTCGAATCGGTGTGTTGCGCCGGCGACGGATTCGTCTATATCGGCGCACAGTCGGGTACCCTCTTTCGTGGTCGTGACAAGCACTGGGAGATGATCGAGCGCGGCAACATGAGCCTGCCCTTCAAGGACATCGTGTGGCATGCCGGACGCCTGTGGTGCACCAGCGACTACGGTCTGTGGTCCCTTGAGGAGGACCAGTTGGTGCGCGTCGAGCTGCCCTCGGACATCGCCGTGTGCGCAGGCAACCTCTCCGCGGCCGACGGCGTCATGCTCATGGCCGGCACTCACGGCGCCGCCTTTCACGACGGCAACGATTGGCAGCTCATCTTCAATACATTCAAGATGGAACAGGCGCTCGGTCTGTGAGCCCGGTCGATCTCGCGCAGCGCGACGACGGCGACCCCGCTGCCGTCATCCCCCCACTGGTCGAACGCCACGTGGGCGACGCCGCCTTCTACTGGACCCAGCACGACCGCTCGGTGCATTCGCCACTCGTCGATCTGGCTGAACTACGCCGCTTCGACCACCTGCTCGACGCCCATCTGGACGGCACCCAGGTGGCCGGGGAAACCGGCTGGCAGTTGGCGCTGGCGGCACTGGCGCGCTGGCGCGGGTCGGGTGAAGCATTTGTGTGCACGGTTCTCGCCCTCGGTGCGCGCGAGCCGGGTGTGCGTCTGGCCGCGACCTGGGCCATCGTCGAGCAGGCGCCCGAACGCATGCTGCGCGGCGTAATCGGCGGCTTGCTATGGGTCGAACCCCACCTTGCCGCGCCCTGGGCCGCACACTGGACGCTACCTCATACGCCAGTTGCGCTGCAGATCGCGGCGTGGCGGGTGCTCGCCCGTGCGCCCCGAAGGCTGCGAGGCGACAATCGCTTGCTCGACGAGCAACTGGCAAGCCTGCTTGCCCACCCCGACGCACGCCTGCGTGCCACCGCTTGCCGCGCGGCCTACGCCTTCGGCCAGGTCTCGGCACTGCACACCTTGCTCACCGATGCCGACACCGCAGTCGCAGCCGAGGCCGCTATCGGTCTGTCGCACGCAGGCCTGTCCGCGGGCGCAGGCTACTTATGGCGCTCGGTCCAGCGACTCGCCAAGGCACTGGCGCATATGGGCGGTGCCGAGCGCGACCGTGCCGAGCATCGTCTTGCCCGCTGGGTCCGCCACCTTGCGCTGATGGCGCCGCTCGGCCACCCCGACATCCCCCCCCTCATCGACGCAATGCCGGTCCGCCTCGCGCTGCTCTTCATCCTGCACCACGGCGACGGTGCCCTGCTGCCCTGGGTGCGCGACCACCTCGAAGACGCCGAGGCCGCCCGTCTGGCAGGGTGGGTATGGTCTGCCTTGGTCGGGCGCGATCTCGTCGCCGAAGGACTGGCACAGCCATCGCAGCCACTCGCTGCCGCCCAGGAACGCCTCACCGACCGCCTCGACCCAGGCCTGCCGCTGCCCGACGCCAACGCGGTGCGCGCGCAGCACCTCGAACTACCACAGGGGGTCCCCTGTCTGCTTGGCGAGACGGTAACACCAACTCGCCTGCCCAAGAGCTTGCACAACGCCCCACAGGCCCTGCGATGGATCGCCGCTCGACGCATCGAGGCTAGCGGCGGCCCCCGCTTCGACACCCGGGCACACGCCCATATCCAATACGCCGCGCTCGATGCGTGGCCCGAACGCTGAGCGCATGATGAACCCGACCCCTCTCGACCCGTGGAACGACGCTGCCCTGATTGCAGGGCGCCTGGGCTCTCCTTACAACCGTTTGATCGTGGTGCTCAGCGCCGAAGCTTGGTGCGAGAAGTGCCGACAGTTGAGACCCCATTTCGATGCGATCGCGCTCGACGCTCATGAGCGCGAATTGATGCTGTGGCTCGATATCGAGGATCATCTTCCATTCATTGGCGACTATCTACCCGCCTCGCTCCCCGAACTGTTGATCTATCGCAGCACCACTCTGGAGTACCGCCAGGTCATCGAAAGCAACCTCAATGCGCTCGATGCGGCACTGTCTGCCCCGCCGATGGCCGACCCCGGTCCCGACCCCGGCATCGCCAATCGCCTCGCGCTGCAGGACTGGGCACAGGCCATGTAGCGTGCTCACCCCACCCTGCGGGCAGCTTGATCGCCCCCAACGATTCGCCCGATGGCCGCGTGCTCAACGCCCTCTTCTACGGCTCGGCCCCCCGCCCCGAGTCCTTCGCCTTCGATCCGGCCGGCAACCTGCTCGACCCCATCGACCGCGCCATCGGCTACCCCGCCCTCGATAACCGCATCGCCGTCTTCGAGGATCTGCGCTTCGACTACGACGCCCACGGCAATGTCACCCGCAGGCGCAAGGGCGCCCACGAACTCGCCGAGCTGAGCTGGAACGCCGAACACCAGCTCGCCCAGTCCACCGTCACCCGCCACGGCGTCACCCAGACCACCCGCTACGAGTACGACGCCCTCGGACGGCGCATCCGCAAGCGCGACGCCTTCGGCGCCACCGAGTACCTGTGGGACGGCGATCTGATGATCGAGCGCCGACGCAACAACAAGAGCGCCCTCTTCCTCTACGAACCCGACAGCTTCGTGCCCCTGGCCACCGTCCAGTACAACGAGACCTACTGGTATCACTGCGACCAGATCGGCGCACCGATGGAACTCACCGATGCCGACGGCCGCATCGTGTGGGCGGCAGACTATCGGGTGTGGGGAGAGGCCACCGTGCGCAAGTCCGGCACCGACGGGCGGGCGGTATCGGGCCACACCCCAGCCCCGCCCCCCATCGAGCAGCCCTTCCGCTTCCAGGGGCAGCAGTTCGATGAGGAAACCGGCCTGCATTACAACCGGTTTCGGTATTACGATCCGGGGGTGGGCATATACGTATCCCAAGACCCCATCAAACTGCAAGGTGGTTTGAATTTCTACAGATATGGAACAAACCCTGTCGCCTTCGTCGATCCGTGGGGACTGGAGCCTGTTGCATTCAAAACCGTTGGCTCCACGCTTTGTATCAAGAATAAGTTCCCCGTGGGATCGGCTCCGGCACAGGAGCTTGAGGAGTTCACGAAGCGGTGGAATGAACAGATTAAACAGAATGGAGGCTCAATGACTAGGCGGGTCCTTACTGATCAGGAACGTCGGGATTCAAATGCATGGAAGCGCGGCGTCCGCTGTCAATGCCCGGGCAACTCCGTAGCAGGACACGTACCCGATGCCGCAGCAGGGGGGCCGGCCATTCCGAGAGACTGGATGGCCCAAATGCCCGAGACAAATGGATACGTCGGAGGAATCGTACGGCATCTACCTGTCGGCTACACGTATGATTCAGTCAAACTCGTTTCAGACCTTGGAGGCTGTTGAAAATGGCAAGAGACCAGACTATCTACTTACTCGAAAAAATGAAGAACAGAAACAGTCGTGACCCTAATCACGGCACCCAAATACTAGGCGCATCCGAACCGCTTCTCGAAATTTCTACGTTCGCAGATTCATTTGTCCGCCCACTGAGCCCCATGCTTCGCTCCCGGTTTCAGTTCTGCGGTTCATGGAAAAATGCACGGTTATCTCAGAACTGGCTGAGTCTGACGGAGATAAGGGATGCAAAAAACAACGAAACCCTATCCAAATGGGTCGCGCTTCGCACTGAGAACAGTTACGACAACGATCCGCCCGGTTGCGTCGCTGCAGAGAACTGTGCAGTTTTCTCCTACAACCCATATGAACCAGAAGAAACATATCTGGTGTGGGAGGATGGTAAGGAAGAGCCGTTGGTCTGGGAGTATTTCGGATGGGACTACCTAAGATTCGAGAACTTGAATCACTATCTTGAGTATATTGTTGGAGATAGAACGGTTGACGATTCTGGTCGTATCCAAGCTGAGCCATAGCGCCGGGGGATTACCGCCCAGGCACAGTCCGGGCGCGTACAGGGGGCGCGGGCGGACGCCGGCACCGCCGTGCTCGAGCGCCGCTACGGTTGGGATGCCGCGGGCAATCTCATCACCCGCGTCGATCAGCTGCGCGGCACCCAGGCCTTTCGATACGACCCTACCGGGCGCGTCATCGACTACGATACCCACGGCAATGTCACCCGCAGGCGCAAGGGCGCCCACGAACTCGCCGAGCTGAGCTGGAACGCCGAACACCAGCTCGCCCAGTCCACCGTCACCCGCCACGGCGTCACCCAGACCACCCGTTACGAGTACGACGCCCTCGGACGGCGCACCCGCAAGCGCGACACCTTCGGCGCCACCGAGTACCTGTGGGACGGCGATCTGATGATCGAGCGCCGACGCAACAACAAGAGCGCCCTCTTCCTCTACGAACCCGACAGCTTCGTGCCCCTGGCCACCGTCCAGTACAACGAGACCTACTGGTATCACTGCGACCAGATCGGCGCACCGATGGAACTCACCGATGCCGACGGCCGCATCGTGTGGGCGGCAGACTATCGGGTGTGGGGAGAGGCCACCGTGCGCAAGACCGGCACCGACGGGCTTTCAGTATCGGGCCACACCCCAGCCCCGCCCCCCATCGAGCAGCCCTTCCGCTTCCAGGGGCAGCAGTTCGATGAGGAAACCGGACTGCATTACAACCGGTTTCGGTATTACGATCCGGGGGTGGGAAGGTTCGTGAGTCAGGATCCGATTGGGTTGGCGGGGGGAGGACATCTATATCAGTACGCCCCCAATCCAACCCTCTGGATTGACCCTCTCGGCTTAGCAAAGATCTGTTGCTGTGGAGATCAGTACGTCGATACAGATGCTCGATGGAGGGAAGTAATGAACGATCCGAACACGCCGAAATCAATGCGCGGCTGGCTACAAAATCAGACTCGTAGAGTTGCAACGGGGAAGCAAGCTAATATTAAGACCCCTCCAGGGTATGAGCTTGCACACCGCCCCCGGTTTGAAAGCGAATTGGGTTATGACTATTCCCATGCAGACCCCATGCTAGCTGCGGATCATCGAGGAATTCAGCATCGCTATTGGCGAAAGCGAAACGGATGCTGGTCTGCAAAAATGCCGAGTTCGGGGTCTCCTGGCACCGGGAAGTTGAGCCTACCGAAACCCGGATCGTTACCATAAGGAGTGCCATGGCAAATCAACGAGTAATAGGAACATCAATCGATGTAGTCCGTATAGCAGAGGCGGAGCTAGGCCTTACGTTGCCTAGGTCTTTCTCGGATTGGCTGCTGGCCAACAATGGGAGTGCGTTAGGAGCGTTAGTAGTGTTTCCCGTCTACGACGCTCGTAATCCTCGGAAAACGTGGGAATCGATTGTTCGTCACTTCAATGAAGACTGGCAGGCATGGAAAGAGAATTTCTCCGACGAGGCACTCGACTTTTCCAACCTTCTTCCATTCGCTGAATTTGGCACGGGAGATTACTACTGCTTTGATTATGGGAAGCTCGGAAGCACAGGGGAACCCGTTGTTGCTTTGTGGTCGCACGAAACGGGTAAGGCCGTCTACGTTGCCGATAGTTTTGCTGCTTTCATAAACGCACCAGACCGTCCTGGATAGCAGGAGCCGTATCGAATACAACCGAAAGAAAAATAGGGATCAGACCCGGCGATGCGCGTGGCGGTATCAAACGCCTCGCCTGGGACGATGCCCACAACCTCGTCGCCTACACCGATTGCTCGGGCCGCACCACCCGCTTCAGCTACGACGCGCAGGGTCGTCTGTGCACCCGGACCGATGCCCTGGGCCACACCACCCAATACCGCTGGAGCCCCGCCGGGCAACTGATCGAACTCGTCGAGCCGTGCGCGCCGGGCGTGGCACAGCCCCCCACTCATCGCTACGACTGGGATGGCGAGGGCAACCTCACCGCCTACACCGACCCGCTCGGGGCCACCACCGCCTACACCTACGACGGCGCGGGCCGACCGCTCTCCCGCCGCGACGGCGCCGGGCGCACGCTGGCCTATGATTACGATGGCGCCGGGCGCCTGATCTGCCTGACCAACGAGAACGGCGCCCGCACCACCTTCCGCTACGATCTCGCCGACAACCTCACCGACGAGATCGGTTTCGACGGGCGCCACCAGCGTTACTGCTACAACGCCGCGGGCGAGCTCACCCATCTGGTCGAGGCCGGGGGCTCGGAGCTGGGTCCGGGCAAGCTCACCCGTTTCGCCCGCGATGCCATGGGGCGACTACTCGAGCGCCGTGCCGAAGCGGACCCCACGTGCACCAGCCGCTTCAGCTACGACAAGCTCGGGCGCCTGACCGCCGCGCACA
>NZ_QKOE01000149.1 GCF_003226565.1 Parazoarcus communis SWub3 = DSM 12120
CGGGCAAACCGAACAGATGGTTTCAGCGCGTCTGTTGGGGACGCCAATCGGGCGTGACCTGATCTACGAGGCCAACGCAGGCGACCGTCGTCTGTACCGTCTGAGTCACCATGGAGGCGGGGCACCACGCTACACCTATGCCAGCGCACCCGAGCAGCTCATTGATGGGATTGTCGAAACGGTAGAGGGTCAAAGCGCCCTGTGGGCCTACGACTACGATGCGGCGGGCCGTCTGAGGGTTGCCGATCGTAGCGATGGGGCCCAATACGCCTCTGCATACGACGCGGCGGACAACGTATCGCACATCGAGGCGCCTGGCGGCTCGCAGGTCTTCGCGCATGATGTGACCAACCGGATTGCGCAG
>NZ_QKOE01000150.1 GCF_003226565.1 Parazoarcus communis SWub3 = DSM 12120
CGCCAACGGTGTCGTTCGAATCCGCGCGCGCGCTCGGCAATGTGTGGGCGCTGACCGAGCTGTGGAAGTCGCTGGGCTTCTCCGGGCTGCGCCGGGTGTTCCGCCGCACCCGCCGCACCACGGACGTAGAAGCGTTGATCCGCCTGATGGTGCTCAACCGCCTGTGCGACCCCGAGTCCAAGCTCGGCGTGCTTCGCTGGGTGCAGACGGTTGCGTTGCCCGATTTCGGGCCGAAGGCGGTCACCCACCAGCAGTTGCTGCGCAGTCTCGATGCCCTGATGGATCACCAGGATGAGGTCGATGGCGTGGTCGCTGGGCTGCTGCGCCCGCTGATCGATCAGGA
>NZ_QKOE01000151.1 GCF_003226565.1 Parazoarcus communis SWub3 = DSM 12120
CGCCACGACATTCGGCCACCATGCGCACGGCGCGCTCACGAACTTCGGGGGAGAACTTCACTGACTTCTTCATGGCTCTATCTTCTCAAGAACTAGAGCCTCCACCAAACCCGGGGCGATTCAGTTCATGGATTTATAAAGGTTTAGATAATTCCGATTTAAACACTCTACTTGCATTGGCTATCCAAGTAGCAAATAAAAGGGGGTAACTCAGGGCTATCGCACCTATCTGACATAGCGGAATCCAAAATCACGTTTACGGTCATGCATTTACAAAACCCCTGTTCACAGTCGCTGATTTTGTGTAGCTTCCTCGTCTTTTGGGGCTCCCATGACGA
>NZ_QKOE01000152.1 GCF_003226565.1 Parazoarcus communis SWub3 = DSM 12120
ACAGGCCCTTGTTTTGTGTAGCGTCCTGTCTTTTTGGGCGACCGATGGACATAGGGAAGCTGGCCGACATGGTGGAGGTTTTCGAGGGGCTCGAGGACTGGCGCAACGCACAACAGACACGGCACAGGTTGAGCGAACTGCTCACTGTGGCGGTGTGTGCGGTGCTCAGCGGTGCGGACGACTTCGAGGAGATCTCGCAGTGGGGGCGCGCCAAGCTGCCGTGGCTGCGGGGTTTCCTGCGGCTGGACTACGGCGTGGCCTCGCCCGACACCTTCGAGCGGGTGCTCGCGCTGCTCGATCCGAAACAGTTCGAACTGGCGTTTCGCACCTGGGT
>NZ_QKOE01000153.1 GCF_003226565.1 Parazoarcus communis SWub3 = DSM 12120
CATGCAGTGAGCGCACGCCGCACTCCTCGCAGGCCTTCACCTTGTTGCCCACATAGACCCGGGAGGCGGGATTGTCCCCGACCAGGATGACCGCCAGCCCGGGGCGCACGCCATGTTGCGCCAGTCGTCCCACGCGCTCGCGAAAGCCCGTGCGAAGCTGTTTCGACAGCGCCTTGCCGTCGATGATCTGTGCTGTCATGCCGGCCTCTCAGCGGAAGACGACGGTTTTATTGCCATGGACCAGCACCCGATCTTCCAGGTGGTAGCGCAGGCCGCGTGCGAGGACGGCTTTCTCGATGTCCTTGCCGTAACGCACCAGGTCTTCGGGTGCGTC
>NZ_QKOE01000154.1 GCF_003226565.1 Parazoarcus communis SWub3 = DSM 12120
GGTCGTAATCGAATCGGCTCGCCAGCCGACCCTGGGTGCGGTAGACCTCGCGGTGCAGCGCATCGCGCTCGACATCGCAGATCGTGTGGTGGGTGCCGTCCGCTTCCAGGTTGAGCTGGTGCAGGTGGCCCGAGCCGTAGAAGAGGGCGTTGAGCACGCGGCCATCGGGCAAGTGGGTGCGGGTACGGTTACCGAGCACATCATAGGCATGGCCCAGCACGCGCGGGGTGCCCCCGGCCAGGGTCTGGGTTTCGGCCAGCAGCTGACCCAGCGGGTCGTAGGCGAAGGCGACGGTGGCGGCCGGGTTGTGCGCGGCGGTCAGGCGCCCGA
>NZ_QKOE01000155.1 GCF_003226565.1 Parazoarcus communis SWub3 = DSM 12120
TCGTGTGGGCGGCAGACTATCGGGTGTGGGGCGAGGCGACCGTGCGCAAGACCGGCACCGACGGGCGCTCGGTATCCAGCCACACCCCAGCCCCGCCCCCCATCGAGCAGCCCTTCCGCTTCCAGGGGCAGCAGTTCGATGAGGAGACCGGCCTGCATTACAACCGGTTTCGGTATTACGATCCGGGGGTGGGAAGCAGGGCTATCGCACCTATCTGACATAGCGGAATCCAAAATCACGTTTACGGTCATGCATTTACAAAACCCCTGTTCACAGTCGCTGATTTTGTGTAGCTTCCTCGTCTTTTGGGGCTCCCATGACGA
>NZ_QKOE01000156.1 GCF_003226565.1 Parazoarcus communis SWub3 = DSM 12120
CAAGCTCTCGGACAGCGGCGCCAAGGCGCGCTTCTACCACGCGGTCAGCGAAGCGCACCTGTCGCGCATCATCAAGGTGGATCTGGCTGAGGAGCTGTTCAGCTACCACATCGACGACAAGGCGAAGCGTCTTGCCGAAATGATGGACGGCAAGTTGCTGCTGGTGACCAATGCCGAGGGGCTTTCGGCGCAGAACGTGATTCAGCGCTATAAGTCGCTCGCCGACATCGAGCGCGGTTTCAAGGTGCTCAAGTCCGAGATCGAGATCGGCCCGGTGTATCACCGTCTGCCCGAGCGGATCCGCGCGCACGCGT
>NZ_QKOE01000157.1 GCF_003226565.1 Parazoarcus communis SWub3 = DSM 12120
GGTACAACTGGCCGGCCTCCTGGCCATCGAGCTTTCCCGCCCAGCGCNCNNCATCGGNTNCNNGGNCGGCGANCCNNNCATNCCGGGCGNCGCCCAGTTCGGCGGCAAGGTCCGGGCGGTGCGCCNCAATCAGGCGATGGCCTTGCCAGGCGTGCTCGCTGACGATCTCCTCGGTGGCCGCTTTGCACTGACCTTCATGGAACGGCGCCAGCACGGTGTCGAATTCGCTGTAGCGACGCCCCGGCACCGCGAGGATGAACTCGAGCGGCTGCGCGCCGATGCGGATCTGGCTGACGGCCTCGAG
>NZ_QKOE01000158.1 GCF_003226565.1 Parazoarcus communis SWub3 = DSM 12120
GCTGGTACACCAGGCGGTACATCAAGGGGCCCATCGGCACCACAATCGCCAGTGCGAACAGCACTTGCGCGAGCATCGGCAGTTCCTTGAGCGGCAGCAGCATCAGCAGCGCAGCCAGCCCCAGCGGGTAGGCCAGGTTCCAGCCGGCCACGCCGACCAGCTTTCTGGTTTGCCCCGACTTGAGCGCGGCACCCCCATCGAGCACCGCCGCCAGCACCCCCATGCCCACCAGCAGCCACACCGTGGCCGGCACGATGCCGGTCTGCATCATCGCCAGCGTCAGTGCGCCAAAGGCAACGA
>NZ_QKOE01000015.1 GCF_003226565.1 Parazoarcus communis SWub3 = DSM 12120
CCGACCGGTGATCTTGAGCAAGCCATTGATGACCGCATCGAGCGACCCATCGACCTGCTCGGCACGGCCGAGCGTGGCGACGGTGCGCTTCTTTACCTGTCCGGCTTCGTCGCGATAGGACTCGACGAGTTGGACGTAGCGGCGGCCTCCCGAGGTGGTGAGCTTGACATGCATGCCGCCACTTCATCGGCCTATAGAGTTCCGTCAAGTCTGGACAATACTGTTACAAACGTGCCACCACAGAGCTTTTTCGATCATGGCTTTGAAACCCGCGCCGGTGCTGGAGGCACTTTCCGAAAAGGGGTGAAAATCGGGGGAAGTGTCGAACCCCGGCGGGCGGGATTCGCACCCGCTGGAAAGGCGCCGACTTTGCACGGCGCACGTCGAACTCGGGTTACCACGACTTACGAGCAGCAGCCCAATGGTCGGGTCGAAATCAGGCGTCAGCTGGTGATCGACACCCCGAGCGCACGGTGCGGGCCTGAGCAACACAGAGCCCAGATGGCGCTGGCACGCGAGATTGCGCTGGAGTACGACGGGATGCTGAGCTTCGCACCGCGTTGATCGTCGACTCCGTCCAGCCTGGGTTCAAGCGGTCCAGATGCCCAGCTCCTGCAGCTGACGGCTGGCGGCGGGGGCCCAGCCACGGTTGGCTGCCGGACTGGCCGGGCTGGGGTGCAGGATGCGGCCGAACTTCAAGCCGGTACGATTGCCCAGGGCCTCGGTCGCGCGCTTTTCTGCCCAGTTGCCGATGCCGATCACCCACTCGGGTTGCAGCGCCTCGACCAGGGCGTGCAGGTGTGCGTCGCAGGCCGCCAGCAGTGGCTTCTGTTCGGCCACCGGCAGCTTGTCCGGGGTCAGGTTGCGGCCGTTCTCGAAGAAGGCCAGCGGGCAGTAGTTGGCGACGAAATGGTCGGCAAAGAACGCCTCTGGCGTGCCGAAGCGTTCGCGAAACAAGCCCCACAGCCGTTGTCCGCTGACTTCCGAGCGGGCGCAGGCGAAGCCTTCGACCGGGCGCTTGGGATTGACCACCGCGGGCTGTCCGACCGGACCTTCCAGCCCCAGCCAGTCGCGCGCACTGGCAATCTCGCCAAACGGCACGCCGATCTGCGCCATGCCGAAGGGGCCGGGGTTCATGCCGAGAAAGACCACCCGCTTGCGGTTCGCGCCGTAGCGCGTCAGGTAGTGTTCGTGGATGCCCCGGGCATAGTCCAGCGGGTTGTAGACATGGGTGACCGGGGCGGCGAAGCGCATCGCGTCGACTGCGGCTGACAGGGTGCGGGCGGCGGTGATCAGGGCGTGAGCGGTCATGGTCTGGAGCGGAGGGGATGGGTGGTGGGTGTGGGTGTCAGTCATCGACCTCGGTGACGGGCTGCGGGCGGCCGAGGCGGTGAATCGCCTCGCGCAACCACCACACCATCACCACGCCCGGCACGGCCACCACGATGGAAAACAGGAAGAAGGCCGGCCAGCCGATGCTTTGCGACAACACGCCGGACAAGGGGCTGACGTAGATCCGGCCGACGGCGGCAAAGGCCGACAGCATGGCGTAATGGGTGGCGGTGAAGCGCTGGTTGCACAGGCTCATCAGCAGCGCGACAAACGCCACCGTGCCCATGCCACCGCTGATGTTCTCGCCCGCGATCACGGTCAGCAGCAGCCAGTCCAGCGTGGCCGGATCGGCCAGCGATACGATGACCCAGTCAAAGGCCGGTACGTCCACCGCACCCCAGGCCCCTTTGCCCAGCTGGGCCAGCAGGTAGAAGCCAAAATTGGAAACCAGCTGCAGCACGCCGAACAGCAGCAGCGAGCGGTACAGCGCCAGCCGCATCATGATCAGGCCGCCGATGAAGGCGCCAAGAATGGTCAGCCACAGGCCGATCACCTTGTTGGCAATGCCGACTTCTTCCTGCGAGAAGCCCATGCCCTTGATCAGGAAGGGGGTGGTCAGGCTGCCGGCGAAGGCATCGCCCAGCTTGTACAGGATGATCAGGGCCAGAAAGGCGGCGGCGCCACGCTGGTCGAAGTAGCTGGACAGCGAGCGGTTCAGGGTCTCGAAGCCGGCACGTTTCGCGGCCCAGGCGGCGAGCGGCAGCGCCACCGCGATCTCGGCAAGGATGAACAGCAGCTGGATCCAGCGGTTGGCATCGTCCGGATCCAGGCCGAACAGGATCAGTGTCTGGCGTGCGATGAAGTACCCCGCAACCACCCCGGCCAGCATGGCGACGAAGCCGACCAGCTCGCGCTTGGGGTCGGAGTCGAGCGGCTTCAAGGCTGCCGAGACGCGCGGCAATGCCAGGAGTGAGACCACCGCACAGCCCAGCATGATGAAGGACATGGTCTGGTACACCCGCGGCCATGATGCCCACTGGCCGGCCCAGATCAGTGCGATGCCGCCGGACAGGATCATGGCCAGTCGGTAGGCGAAGACGTGGATGGAGGCGCCCAGACCGCGTTCTTCATCGGGCAGCAGATCGGTACGGTAGGCGTCGACCACGACGTCCTGCGACGCCGACAGGAATGCGATCAGCACCGCGGCGGCGGCGAACAGCACCGGCGTGCCGATGGGTGACAGTGTGCTCATCCACCACAGCAGCGCGGCGAGCGCGAACTGGGTGATCACCAGCCAGCCGCGACGACGCCCGAGCAGCGGCGGCTCGAAGCGGTCCATCAGCGGCGCCCACAGAAACTTGAAGGTATAGGGCACCCCAACCAGGCCGAAGAAACCGATGGTGGCCAGATCGACGCCGTCGATGGTCAGCCAGGCCTGCATTGCCTGGCCGGTCAGTGCCAGCGGCAGGCCGGAGGCGAAACCCAGTACCAGGATGGCGAACAGCCGCCAGCCGCGACCCAAGGTGTGAGCGGTCACCGGATGACTCCAGCAGGGCGGGCAGCGGAGCTCAAGAGGCGGCAGGCGGGTGAGACAGGTCGCGCCAGGCCGAAGCGATGCGCGGGACGAGGAGGCACGTGCGGGTTCCGGGGAGAATGTGCGGTTTCCGTGATTATCCCAGATTGCACTCGACCCGCGCGCCCGCTTTTGCGCGGCAGCGGGCCGAGAGCCGCAGCAACTCGGCGGCGTCGGCGGCGGGCACGGGCGGGCTGAAGTAGTAGCCCTGCATCTCGTCGCAGCCAAGCTCGCGCAGGCGGGTGAGCTGGACGGCGGTTTCCACCCCCTCTGCAATCACCGACAACCCCAGGTTGTGCGCGAGTGATACCGCTGCAGTGACAATCGCGGCGTCGTTGGGGTCGTGTTCGATGTCGGAGACAAAGGAGCGGTCGATTTTCAGGTGATCGAGCGGAAAGAGTTTGAGGTAGGACAGCGAGGAATAGCCGGTGCCGAAGTCGTCGATGGCGATGGATACACCGAGGGCCTTCAGGCCGATAAGCACCCCGACAGCCTCCTGGGGGCGTTCCATGACCGCACTTTCGGTGATCTCCAGCTCGAGCAGCCTGGCCGGCAGGCCACTGGCAGCCAGGGCCGCAGCGACCTTGTCGCCCAGCTGGGCCGAGCGTAGCTGGCGGGTGGACAGGTTGATCGACATGCGTATCGCGGGCAGTCCCTGTTCGCGCCATTGGCGTGTTTGCTGGCAGGCAGTGTGCAGCACCCAGTTGCCGAGCTCGACGATGAGGCCGGTTTCCTCCGCCAGTGGAATGAAGCGCGCCGGCGAGATCAGGCCGTCCACCGGGTGGCGCCAGCGGATCAGCGCCTCGACGCCGGTCAGCGTACCGTCGGCTGCGGAGAACTGGGGCTGATACCAGAGTTCGAACTGATCCTGCTCCAGCGCCTTGCGCAGCTTGCGTTCGAGCTCGATGCGTTCGAGTGCGGCGCGATTGAGCTCCTCGGCGTAGAACTGGAAGTTGGCCCGGCCAAGCGCCTTGGCGTGATACATCGCGGTGTCGGCGTTGCGCATCAGCGCCGAGGTGTTATCACCATCGTCGGGGAACAGGCTGATGCCGATCGACGGCGTGGTGTGCAGGGTGTTGTCGCCGATCGGGTACGGGGCTGACAAGGCATCCAGGATCTTGCCGGCGCTGTGTGCGGCATCGTTCTCGTCATGCAGGCCCGGCAGTACCACGACGAACTCGTCGCCCCCCAGCCGGGCGACCACGTCGGTCTCGCGCACGGATTCCCGCAGGCGCTTGGCAACCTCTACCAGCAGCGCGTCGCCGACATGATGGCCGAGCGAATCGTTGATCGTCTTGAAGCGGTCGAGATCCAGGAACAGCACGGCCAGGCGGCGATCCTGGCGTCGCGTGGTGGCAATCGCCTGCTGCAGGCGGATACCGAGCGAAAAGCGGTTGTCCAGACCGGTCAGCGTGTCGTGATGGGCGAGGTGCTGGATGGCCTCTTCGGCACGCTTGCGTTCGGTGATATCGGAGAAGATCGCAATGTAATGGGTCAGCCGGTTGTCATTGCCGTCGCGCACCGCGCTGATCGTCATCCAGCGCGGATACGATCCGCCATCGGCACGCAGGCCGGTGGTCTCGCCCGCCCAGAAGCCCAGGGTGTCGGCAGTGGTCCACGGTTCGCCATCTTCAGCGTCGGGGGCCGCTTCGTTCGCGACAAAGCACTGTCCGGTCATGTGTGCTGCGGCGTGTCCGGAGATCGCCTCATGTGCGGGGTTAACCGACAGAATGCGGCGGTTGCCGTCGGTGATCACGATGGCTTCCGGGCTGTGTTCGAACACCTTGTCTGCCAGCTGCAGACGCGCTTCGGTGCGCCTGCGGTCGGTGATATCGGTGTAAATGGTGACGAAGCCGCCGTCGGCCACCGGCTGTCCATGCACCTCGAGCACGGTGCCGTCGGGCCGCGTGCGTTCGAAGTGATGTGCCTCGCCAAGACGGGCGCGTGCCAGGCGGGTTGCCACCTGTTCTTCGGCATCGCCTGGGCCGTACTCACCACGTTCGGCATTGAAGCGGATCAGGTCTGCCAGGCTGGGCAGGCCGTTGGCAAACAGGCTGTCGGGAAAGGCCAGCAGGCGCCGCAACTGGTCGTTGCATGCGATCACCTGCAACTCGCTGTCGACCAGCGAGACTGCACTGGGCATGTTGTCGATGATGGTGCGCAGGGTTTCGTTGTTCCGGGCCAGTGCCTCTTCTGTACGTTTGCGCTCGGTGATGTCGGTATAGGTGGTGATGAAGCCCGCGACCTTGCCATCCAGGTACAACGGTTCGCCTATCACCAGATGCGAGCGGCCGTTGGGTTTGGTGCGTTCGAATCGATGGGGGCTGAACTGTTCGGCCAGTGCGCGACGCTTGCGCACGTGTTCGGCCGGATCGCCAGGGCCGTATTCGCCGCGCAAGGCCGGCACCATGATCAGATCGTCGAAGCTGACGTTGCGCACCACGATTTCAGGTGGCAGCTCCAGGATGTCGATGAACAGTTGGTTCCAGTATTGCAGCCGGAGTTGGTCGTCGAACACGCTGATGCCCTGGGGCAGGTGATTGACGATGGCGGTCAGGTAGGCGGTCTGACGGTGCAGCTTCAGGGCGATGGTCTGCTGATCGGTGATGTCCTGGACGGTGCCGATGGCGCGTCGGCCGCCGACGGGGTCCTGCTCTATCCTGACATGATTGTGGAAATAGGCCACGCTGCCGTCCGGCCGGATGATCCGGTAGGCGAACTCGCTGGCTTCTCCGCTGGCGTAGGCGCGGACCAGCGCGGCGCGCAAAGTCTCGCGATCTTCAGGGTGTACGCGACGGATGAAGCCTTCACGGCTGGGCGGTTCGTCCTGCGGAATGCCGATCAAGGCGCGGGTCTGCGGCGACCACCATAGTTCGTCGGTGTCCAGGCGTCGCTCCCAGCGGCCCAGGCGGGCAATCGACATCGCGGTCTCGAGCTCCTTCTGCAAGGCTTCGAGCGTGGCACGATGATCGGCTTCGACGGCAAGCTGGTGGATGGCTGCCATGCTCTGTTTCTGCCAGATACGGTGGATCGCCAGCGCCGCCGCGATCAGCAGCAGCAAGGCCGTCAGGCCTGCGGACAGCAGTTGCGAGCGGATGCCGGTCAGCATTTCCTGGCGCTCGATCTGTCGCACCACGATCCAGCCCGCGCTGTCGACCCGGTCGGCGGCGGTGAAGGCCAGTGGGCTGTCCGGCAGCAGGCGGCCAGCGGGGACCTTGCCCTGACCCATGGCTTGGGCAAGCAGTGCCCGGTCCAGCGCCAGCGCGGCACCGCTGCCCGGCAGATCCGGCCCGAGCAAGGTGTAGCGCCCTGAGGTCTCGCCCAGCAGCAGGCTGCGATCGGTCTCGCGCATGCCGCTTTGCCGTTGCAGCATTGGAAACAGTTGGCGCTGAGGTTCGACACGCAGCACCAGTGCCTGGACCGTCCAGTGCTCGCCATCCAGCGGCAAGGGGACGATCAGGTCCAGATAGGCCTGTCCCGAGGCGTCGTGCTGAATGCTGCTCAGGGTGGGGTAGCTGCTCGAGACCGCCTGTTCGATCAGGCCCTGGGAGTTGGCCGAAAGGATGTGGGGCCGTCCCATGACCAGCAAGGGGTGATGGTCGCTGCCAAGTACCAGCAGGCTGACGTAGTCGAACGCTTCAAGATAGCCCTGAAGCCAATAGCGTACGCTGGCATTGGACAAGGTGCCCTGCTGGTGAAGGTCGGTTTCCAGTTGTGTCAGGGCCAGCCGGTTGCGGCGCAGGACCTCTCCATCGCCGAGGCGTTCGGTGCGCCATTGTGCAAGCTCGTCCGCAAGTGCTCGCGTGGTGGTGCGCAACTCGGCGTCGGCTTCGCGCTGCAGGGTATCGAGCCGGCTGGCGTAGAAGGCTGCGAATGCGGTAATGACGGCGATTGCGACTGCAGTCAGGACCGCCAGCAGTTGCCGGGAAAAGCGCGGCCGGACGGCGGAGGTGGGTACAGCGGTGGATTCCACGCCCATCCTGTCCTGTCATGAGTGAAGGAAAAGTCCCGTTTGTGGGTTCGGGATCGAATGGCCCGGATTCTGACAGTGCAGCGGTGTGCCGACAATCCTGCACCGCAGCGAATCGCCGTTTGATACAGGGGTTTACACAATTCGATACGTTGCTTGCGCTTGCCGGCTGGTCGCTCAACAATGAAGGGCAATACCGAAACCACACCAGAGGAGATCGCTTGCCATGGCCCAGACCGTGATCGTGTCGTTCGGCACCAATCAGGAATATGAGTTCACCGTTCAGGACGCCGATGTGGCCGGGATCGGCAAGGATCAGGCCCGCGCCTGGCTATCGAAGGAGTTCGAGGATCTGGAGTGCACCCCGTCCAACCCGATGGGCAAGGTGCTGGTCCTCGACATGATCCTCAACGTCGCCAAGTACGGCGGTGAAGCCCGTTTTGTGCAGGCGGGTGAATGGGCGAGCAAGTTTGCGGCAGTCACCGCGGTGGCCCTGGCGCGTCCGGTCATGCGTGTGGATGTGGCCAACTTCGTGGTTGGTTGAGCCCCGCTACCGGTGACGCACGTGGCGTCACCGGTAGCTGTCAGGCTGAGCTGCGGTCAGTTGCGGCCCAGGCGGTAGACCGCAACACTGGCCAGGAAGTTGGCTTCGTCCTTGACCAGCTGGCCTTCGTCAAAGGCCAGCCGCTCGCGTATCGCGATACCGTTGATCTCGCACAGGGCCTCGAAGTCGGCAATGGTGAAGAAGCGTACGTTGGGCGTGTTGAACCACTGGTGCGGCAGGCTTTCCGAAACCGGCATGCGTCCGTTCAGGATGCTTTGCCGGTGTCGCCAGTAGCCGAAGTTGGGAAAGCTCACCACCGCCTCGTGACCCACCCGCAGCATCTCGGCGAGTATGCCCTGGGTGTTGTGCATGGCCTGCAGCGACAGGCTCATGATCACATGATCGAAGAATCCATCTTCGAAGTCGCTCAGGCCCTCGTCCATGTTGGCCTGCACCACGTTCACCCCGTTGCGCACGCAGGCCAGCAGCTTCTCCGGATCGTTCTCGACGCCGTAGCCCTGAACCTGCCGTACCTCCATCAAGTGCTTGAGCAGGCTGCCGTCGCCGCAGCCGAGGTCGAGCACCCGCTCGCCGGGTGTGATCCATTGGGTGATCACTTCGTAGTCGTAGCGATAAGCAGCCATGCTTACACCTTGATGCGGTCAAACCAGGCCGACAGCACGGCATGGTAATGGGGTTCGTCGAGCAGGAAGGAGTCGTGGCCCGCTGCGCAGTCGATCTCGGCATAGCTCACGTTGCGCTGGTTGTGCAGCAGGGCGTACACGATCTCGCGCGATCGGGCGGGCGAGAAGCGCCAGTCGGTGGTGAACGAAACCACCAGGAAATCAGCACTTGCACCCGCCAGCGCGGCCGCCAGATTGCCGCCGTGGGCAAAGGCCGGGTCGTAATAATCCAGCGCCTTGGTGGTCAGTAGATAGGTGTTGGCGTCGAAGTAGCCGGCAAACTTGTCGCCCTGATAGCGCAGGTAGGACTCGATCTCGAATTCGACGTCGTAGCTGTACACCGCCTTGCCGTGACGCAGGCTGCGGCCGAACTTTTCACCCATCGAGTCATCGGACAGATAGGTGATGTGGCCGACCATGCGCGCCAGCTTCAGGCCCCGCGCGGGGACGACGCCATGCTCGTAGTAGTTGCCGCCGTGAAAGTCCGGGTCGGTCAGGATGGCCTGGCGTGCGACTTCATTGAAGGCGATGTTCTGTGCGGTCAGCTTGGGGGCCGATGCGATGACCGCAGCATGGCCGACGCGTTCCGGGTATTGCAGCGTCCACGACAGGGCCTGCATGCCACCCAGGCTGCCGCCGACCACCGCGGCAAAGCGCTCGATGCCGAGCAGGTCGGCGAGGCGGGCCTGGGCGTCTACCCAGTCTTCGACGGTGACGAAGGGGAAGGCTGCGCCCCACGGCTTGCCGGTGGCCGGATTGATCGAGACGGGGCCCGTGGTTCCGTAACAGCCGCCGAGGTTGTTGACGCCGATGACGAAGAACTTGCGCGTATCGAGCGGCTTGCCCGGGCCGACCAGATTGTCCCACCAGCCAATGTTGTCGGGCGTGTCGGCGTAGCGGCCGGCGACGTGGTGCGAACCGGACAGTGCATGGCACACCAGTACCGCGTTGCTGCGCGCGGCATTGAGGGTACCGTAGGTTTCGTAGACCAGGTCGTAGCTCGGCAGTACGCCGCCGCTGCGCAGTGGCAGCGGCGTGGCGAAATGCGCTGTTTGTGGCGTCACGACGCCGACCGATTGCGCTTGGATCATGGATGTCGTCTGCAAAAAACAAAAAACCCAGCCGGCTGCAAAAACGCGGACTGGGTTGCCCTCGCTTTAGCCGGATTTATTGAGCGCCCGCAAGCTATGGATCAAATCGGCGCTATGGCGTGAAATTAGCTTGCGGACGGTGAAAAGTCAAACGAGCAGTCTTGAGCGCGCAGTGTGGTCGGGATGATCCGGGCGCATGTCATGCGCGCTCCCCGCAGGGCAAGGATCGATTCGGTAGCGTGGTAAGATTTTGCCTTGTGATTCCTCGCGCTGACCCCGAATGATCCGCATCACCCTCAATGGCCAGGTCGAAACCCTGGAAGACGGCCTTACCGTGCTTGCCTTGCTCGCGCAACGTGGTCTGGTCGGCAAGCGTCTGGCGGTCGAGCGCAATGGCGAGATCGTGCCGCGTGCCCGTCATGGCGAGGTCGAGCTGACCGATGGCGACCAGCTCGAGATCGTGGTTGCGGTGGGTGGTGGCTGATGGTGCGGACGCCCGCCGGGGCCATGATCGCGCCGGTTCTCGCTTCTGTCCTATAGATATTTCATTACAGGTTCCAACATGAACGATCCTTTGGTGATTGCTGGCAAGTCCTACGATTCGCGGCTGCTGGTGGGAACCGGCAAATACAAGGATTTTGCCGAAACCCGTGCCGCCATCGATGCCAGTGGCGCCGCCATCGTGACGGTGGCGATCCGCCGCACCAACATTGGCCAGAATCCGGGCGAGCCCAATCTGCTCGAGGTGTTGCCTCCCGAACAGTTCACCATCCTGCCCAATACTGCCGGCTGCTACAGCGCCGACGACGCGGTGCGTACCTTGCGTCTGGCGCGTGAGCTGCTCGATGGCCATGCGCTGGTCAAGCTCGAGGTCCTGGGGGATCCCAAATCGCTGTTCCCCAACATGCCCGAAACCCTGAAGGCGGCCGAGACCTTGGTCAAGGACGGCTTCGACGTCATGGTGTACTGCTCGGACGACCCCATCCAGGCGAAGATGCTGGAGGACATCGGTTGCGCCGCGATCATGCCGCTGGCTTCGCTGATTGGCTCTGGCATGGGCATTCTCAATCCCTGGAACCTGCGTCTGATCATCGACAATGCCAAGGTGCCGGTCATCGTCGACGCCGGGGTCGGTACCGCGTCGGATGCGGCGATCGCCATGGAGCTGGGCTGCGACGGCGTGCTGATGAATACCGCGATCGCGCTTGCCGGTCAGCCGGTGCTGATGGCCAGCGCAATGAAGAAGGCGGTCGAGGCCGGGCGCGAGGCCTTCCTCGCCGGGCGCATGCCGCGCAAGTTCTACTCGGCCGACCCCAGCTCGCCCACTTCGGGGTTGATCGGTTCATGAGCGACGTGCAGGACAGCAGGGTCGAGATCATCGGCCAGGACAGCCCGGAACATCGCTTCTCCAGCCGCAGCATCCGCAGCTTCGTGCTGCGTCAGGGACGGATGTCCGGCGCCCAGCAGCGCTACATGGACGAGATGCTGCCGAAGGTCGGCATTCCCTACCGTGCCGCGCCGCTTGATCTCGAGGCCGCTTTCGGTCGCAAGGCGCCCAAGATTCTCGAGATCGGGTTTGGCATGGGCGAGACCACCGCGCGTATCGCCACTGCACACCCCGGGCAGGACTATCTGGGCATCGAAGTTCATGGTCCCGGCGTCGGCGCGTTATGCAAGCTGCTGGCCGAGGGGGACATCGGCAATGTCCGCATCATGCAGCACGATGCGGTCGAGGTCATGCGCGACATGATCGCCGACGGCGCGCTGGCGGGCGTGCATGTGTTCTTTCCGGATCCGTGGCGCAAGGCCCGGCACCATAAGCGCCGCATCATCCAGCCTGATTTCGTCGCGCTGGTGGCAAGCAAGCTGGCGCCCGGTGGCTACTTGCATTGCGCCACCGACTGGGAGGACTATGCTCACTGGATGCTGGAGGTGCTGGCGGCAGAGCCGGCGCTGCAGAACACCGCGGAGGGCTTTGCGCCGCGGCCGGATTACCGGCCGCTGACAAAGTTCGAAAACCGGGGTCTCAGGTTGGGGCATGGCGTATGGGACCTGGTGTTTCGCCGCCGCGCCTGAGCACATAACGGAAAAGACAAGGACACGGGGTGATCGGATTGTTCAGGTTTGCTGGGCGGGTGGTGCGTGCGCTGTGGCGTTGGCTGGATGCGATCCGGCGTACGGTGTTCAATCTCGTGCTGCTCTTTGTCATTGGCGCGGTGGTGGCGATGTTCTTCCGTTCGGCCCCCGAGATTCCTGACGGGGCGGTGCTGGTGCTGAGTCCGAGTGGCGCTCTGGTCGAGCAGGCCACGCTGGACGAACCGCTTGCGCTGCTGACGTCGAAGGGGAGTGAGGGCGGACAGACCGTGCTCCACGACCTCATCGAGGCGGTCAATGCTGCGCGCGAAGACAGCCGGATCGCCGCGCTGGTCCTGCATACCGATGACCTGCAGGCAGGCAGCTTGTCCAAGCTGGCTGAATTGCGTACCGCCATCGCCGCGTTCAAGGCGACCGGCAGGCCGGTGCTGGCCCGTGGCGAGCGCTACACGCAATCCCAGTACTATCTGGCGTCGATTGCGGACGAACTGCATCTGGCGCCGGACGGCTTCGTGCTGTTGCAGGGTCTGGCGCGTTATGGCAGCTACTTCCGTGGCGCGCTCGATGCGCTTGGAGTCAAGGTGCATGTGTTCCGGGTTGGCGAGTACAAGTCCTTCTCCGAACCCTTCACCCGCAGCGACATGTCCGACGAGGACCGCACGGCCACCCGGGACCTGCTCGATGCGATCTGGGGGCATTTCCGCGCTGACGTCGCGGCTGCGCGCAAGCAGCCGGCAGAGGCGTTTGACCGTTATGTGGTCGGTTATCGCGATGCCCTTGCCGCGGCAGGTGGCGATGCGGCGGAGGCGGCGAAACAGGCTGGCCTGGTGGATCGATTTTCGACCCGCGATGAGTGGCGTGCCTACCTGATCGAGCGTTTTGGTGCCGATGCGGACGGCAAGACGGTGCGTCATGTGGAGGCGGCTACTTATCTGGCCGGCGTGCGGTCGCAACGCCAGGGGGCGGGTGAGCGTATTGCGGTGGTGGTGGCGCAGGGGGCGATTGCCGATGGCCGCCAGCCGCCGGGCGTGGTGGGCGGGGACAATTTCGCCCAGATGATCCGCGAGGCACGCGAGGATGACTCGATCAAGGCGGTGGTCTTGCGCATCGACAGCCCGGGGGGGAGTGCCTGGGCGTCCGAGTTGATCCGCCGCGAACTCGAGCTGACCCGCCAGGCAGGCAAGCCGGTGATCGCGTCGATGAGCTCGGTCGCCGCTTCCGGAGGCTACTGGATTGCGGCCGGTGCTGACGAGGTGTGGGCCGCACCGACAACGGTGACCGGCTCGATCGGCATCTTTGCGATGTTCCCTGAATTCGTCGAACCCTTGAAGCGGCTCGGCGTTACCACCGACGGTGTGGCCACCGGACCGCTGGCCGGCGCGCTCGATCCGCGCCGCCCCTTGTCGGCGCAGGCTGCAGAGTCCATGCAGATGGCGATCGAACATGGCTATCAGCGCTTCCTGCAAACGGTGGCGACGGCGCGCAACATGAAGGTCGACGAGGTCGACAAAGTGGCGCGTGGGCGGGTCTGGACCGGTGAGGCCGCCGCTGAGCTGGGCCTGGTAGACCAGATCGGTGGTCTGGAGGACGCCATCGCGGCGGCGGCAAAACGTGCGAGTCTGGAGCGTTACAGTCTGGTCTGGCCGTCCGTCGGCCTGTCGCCTGGTCAGCTGATCCTGCAGCGGCTGCTTGGCTTTGCCGGCATCGAGCCGGGCGTGCAGCTGGGGGGGGGCTCACCGATCGGGCAGATGCTTGGCCGTCTGCAACGTGAAGTTGGCGATCTGTTGAACTGGAACGATCCTCGGCACCTCTACGTGCATTGCCTGTGCGAAGCGCCTTGAGGGCCAGTCCTGAGAAGCTGTAAAGAAGCTTGCGCATACTTGGCGCGTGCCGGGTCCTGAGGGCCCGGCCGTGTCGTCGTGACGCTTTCAGGGCGCTTTACAAGCGCTGAGTTCGGGCGAAGCGGTTAGAATCAGCGTTTGCTAATAAATATCCCGTCACTCAGGGCTTCCTGTGCGCCGCGTCCTTGATCCTTTTGGCGTGAGTGGCGGCTGTCCGTCAATCCAGGGATTCTCGTCCGATGCGCCGTCTGCTGTTGCCTGTCCTCATCATCGCATTTGCGCTGGCCGGTTTCATCGCGCTCAAGGCCAGTCGCCCGGCACCACCACAGGTCGAGGTTCGCGAGCGTAGCTGGCGGGTGGAAGCGGTGGCGGTGTCGCCACAATCTGCTCAGCCGACCCTGGTGCTATACGGCCGTATCGAGGCCCCTGACCGAGTGCGGGCCGCTGCACCCGTCAGCGGGCGCATTCTGGAACTCAAGGTGCGCGATGGCGACAAGGTGGCCCAGGGGACGGTGCTGGCGCGCCTGGACCCGCGCGACCTCGAGCCCCGGGTGACGCAGGCCCGCGGCGATGTCGACCGCGAGCTGATCCGTCACCGGACCGACCTGGCTGCAATCGAGCAGGAGCGGACCTTGCTCAGGCTTGCCGAGGCCAAGCAGGCGCGCTTCGAAAAATTGATGAACGCGCGGCTGGGCGCCGAAAGCAACTACGATCAGACCCGCGAGGAGGTCGCCCGTGTGCGCCTGTCACTGGCGCAGCGCGAACAGGCGATTGCCGAGCATCCGGCCCGGCTGGCGCAGTTGCGGGCCAAACTCGCCGAGGCAGAGCGCGACGCGCGCCGCGGTGAGATCGTGGCGCCATTTGCAGCCCGGATCGGCAAGGTCGAGGTTGCTGCCGGAGATCAGGTGCAGGCCGGTCAGGCTTTGCTGACCCTGTTCGCCTCTGATGCGCTCTTCCTGCGCGCCCAGATTCCCGCCGTCTATGCCGAAGAGTTGCGTGCCGCGCTGGCCCGTGGCGAACAGCCGGAAGCCACGGCCGACTTCGGTACCAGCCGTTTGCGCGCCCGTCTTGAGCGCATTGGGGGGGAGGCCGATGCGCGTGGCGTCGACGTGCTGCTGAGGGTGGAAGAGGGCACCGGCCTGCCGTCCGGCGCTTTCGTCAATGCGTTGATGCAGCGTCCTGCGGTGGACGATGTCATCGTGTTGCCGCCGACGGCCCTGCATGGCGGAGATCGTATTTATGCCATCCGTAACGGACGCCTGACCGGTATCCGCGTCAGCCGTATCGGCGAACGTCGGACTGAGGCTGGGGTGGAACTGCTGTTGCGTGCGCCGGAGTTGCGCGCGGGTGAGCAGGTGATGCGTACCCATCTGCCCAACGCGATAGAAGGCCTGGCGGTCGAGGTGGTCGGGGCGGTTGCGCCATGAAACAGCACGGGATGATGGCTGCGCTGGTTCACCACAAGGTGGCAGCCAACGTATTGATGCTGATTGCCTTTGTCCTTGGGGTCATCGGCATTACACGGATGAATGTGCAGTTCTTTCCGTCCTTCGAACTCGACGTGATCTCGGTCCGGGTGGTGTGGAGCGGCGCAGCGGCCGAGGATGTCGAGGTTGGCATCACCACCCCGCTGGAAGAGCGCTTGAAGACGGTCGATGGGCTCAAGAAGATGAGCTCCACTTCGGCCCAGGGCATCGCCAGCCTGACCCTGGAGCTGCATGAAGGCACCGATCCGCTGTTGGCTCTGGATCAGGTGCGGCAACGTGTGGATGAGTTCAGAAATCTGCCGCGCGACGCGGAAACGCCCGAAGTCAGCCGGGTGTCGCGCTATGAACCGATTGCGCGTCTGCTGGTACGGGGTGGCAGCGTCGACGAGTTGCGCCCCTGGGTACGCCGTTTTGAGAGTGAGTTGCTGGCGGCCGGGGTGGATCGGGTCAGCATCACCGGCTTGCCGGAGGAGCGCATTGCGGTTGAGCTCCCCACCGCCACCCTCGAGACGCTGGGGCTGTCGCTGGTCGATGTCGGTGAGCGTATCGGCCAGGTCGCCCGCGACATTCCCGCCGGGGTGGCAGGGGAGCGTGATGGTGCGCGCGAGATCCGGGGCCTGGAGCAGCGCCGCGATGCCCTGGGTTTCGAGGAAGTGGCCGTGGTCAGCGATGGCCGTGGCCGGATCGTGCTGGGCGAGATCGCGCAGATCCGGCGCGAGCCGCGACCCGGTGAGCTGGTGCTGAGCGAGGCGGGCGATGTTGTTGTCGAGATGCAGTTGCAGCGGGCCGAGAGCGGGCATTCGCTGCGCGCGGCGAGGGTGTTCGACGACTGGCTGGAAAAGACCCGGCCGACCTTGCCGCCGACCATCCGGCTGGAGGTCTTCGATGCGCAATGGCAGCTGATCCGAGACCGCATCGAGTTGCTGATCAACAATGGTGTTTCGGGCCTGTTGCTGGTCGTGCTGGTGCTGTATCTGTTCCTGCCGGCGCGGGTGGCGTTCTGGGTGATGGTGGGGATTCCCACCGCCTTTCTGGCCACGCTCGGCTTGATGCTGTTCTTTGGCGGCACCATCAACATGATGAGCCTGTTTGCGCTGATCATGGCGCTGGGCATCATCGTGGACGATGCGATTGTGGTCAGCGAGGATGCCGACACCCATCGCAGCATGGGCGAGGGCGCCGAGCATGCGGCGCTGGGTGGTGCGCGGCGCATGCTGTGGCCGGTTGTGGCCGCGTCGCTGACCACGGTGGCCGCCTTCATCCCGTTGATGATGGTCGGTGGCGTGATCGGCAACATCCTGGGTGATATCCCTTTTGTCATGATCATGGTGATCATGGCCTCGTTGCTGGAGAGCTTCCTGATCCTGCCGGCACACCTCAAGCTGGCACTGCAGCAGGATATGTCGCACAAGACTTCGGCCTTGCGCCGGCGTCTGGACGAGGGATTCTCGCATTTTCGTGACCACCGCTTCCGGCGTGCGGTCGAGGCTGCGCTGCATTGGCGTGGGGTAACGGTTGCGCTGACCCTGGCGATGATGGTGCTGGCGGTCGGCCTGCTGGCGGGTGGGCGGATCAATTTCGTCTTCTTCCCCACCCCCGAGGGGCAGGTGGTCTATGCCAACGCCACCTTTGTTGCCGGTACGCCGCGAGCGCACACCGAAGCTTTCCTGGCGGAGCTGGAGCGGGCATTGGTGGAGACCGAGCGCGAGCTTGGCGGTGGCCTGGTGCAGGTGGCGGTATCGCGGCTTGGCGGCACGATCTCGAGCGGTGCAGGGGGTGGCGCGAAGGGCGACCAGCTGGCGGCCATCCAGGTCGAGCTGGTTCCGCCCGATACCCGCGAGGTGCGCAACGAGCAGTTTCTCTCGACCTGGCGCAGCAAGGTACGTGAGCCCGCCGGGCTTGAGTTGCTTGTGTTCAATTCGCGTCAGTCCGGGCCGCCCGGACGGGATCTGAATGTGCGCCTGACCGGCGACAATGCGGATGCGCTCAAGGCCGCCGCGCTGGAGCTTGGCGAAACCATGAAGGCGATCGACGGAGTCAGCGAGATCGAGGACGACATGCCCTATGGGCGCGAGCAGCTGGTCTATCGCCTGACGCCTGCCGGCGAGTCGCTTGGGCTGACCACCGAGAGTCTGGGACGTCAGCTGCGTGCTGCCTTCGATGGCCATCTGGCACAGCTGGTGCAGGTGGGTCGAGACGAACTCGAGGTCCGGGTCCTGCTGCCACGTGATGAGCGCGAGCGCCTGGACGTCTTCGAGCGGCTGGCGATCCGGATACCCGATGGGCGTTTCGTGCCCCTTGCCACGGTGGCAAGCTGGAGCTCGCGGCGGGGGTTCGAGGCCCTGCGTCATGCGGATGGCCGGCTGGCGGTCGAGGTCTCGGGCGAGATCGATACCAGCCGGAGCAATGCGGGTCTGGTGCAGGCCGAGTTGCTGCGTGAGGCGCTGCCGCAGCTTGCAGTCAAACACGCCGTGGAATACAGCTTTCAGGGACGGGCGGCGGATCAGCGCGAAACCATGGCCGACATGCAGGCAGGGCTGATGCTGGGTCTGGGGCTCATCTATCTGGTGCTGGTGTGGTCGTTCTCGTCCTGGTCCTGGCCACTGGTGGTGATGGCGGCGATTCCGCTCGGTCTGGCGGGGGCGATCTTCGGTCACTGGTTGCTGGGCTTGAACCTGACCATCCTGTCGATGTTCGGCCTGTTCGGCCTGTCCGGCATCGTGGTCAATAACTCCATCATTCTGGTCACCCTGTTCAAGGAGTTGCAGCACAAGGGCGCAAGCCTGCACGATGCACTGGTTGGCGCGGCCTGCGGCCGCCTGCGGGCGGTGCTGCTGACCTCGTTGACGACCATCGGCGGGCTGACGCCGTTACTTTTCGAGCGCTCGCTGCAGGCCCAGTTCCTGATTCCGATGGCGACCTCGATTGCCTTTGGGCTGGGGGTTTCGGCGGTACTGGTGCTGTTTTTCGTGCCTGCCCTGCTGTCGCTGGTGGAGGGCGCCAAACGACGTCTGATGGGCCGCTGGGCACGTCCTGCCACCGCCTGACAGGGTCACGGCGGTTCAGGCGGGGCGTTACGCCAGGGGTCGAGCAGCGGCCTTGATGCGTGATGGCCCGTGCCGGATGTGCGGGCGAATCACCCACGCAATCGCCAGATGGTGAGTTCGGACAGCGTGTGCTGGTGCTTGCGTCGGGTTTCGCGGATCACGAAGGGAACGGCCTGCGGTCCCAGTACCAGATCAAAACTTGCGCCAAGCAGCGCCTTCAAGCCGTCCAGTGTGGTCCATGACTCGCCGTCTTTCTTGAAGCCGCCGATCCATTCCTCGCGCCGGGTGTGCTCTTCCAGCCAGGTATAGGGTGAGGCCAGCACCAGCAGGCCGCCGGGTGTCAGACGATGGGCGACGTCGTTGAGGAAGCGGCGCGGGCTGTACAGGCGGTCGATCAGGTTCGCGGCGAGGATCAGGTCAAAGCCGGTGAAGACGTCCTTCAGATTGCAGGCATCACCCTGCCAGAACGCCACCCGTTGGGCTGTCGCAGCCAGTCCGAGGGCGTCGAGCCGGCGCTCATGGTAGCTCACCAGCTCGCCCTCGTCGGGAAGGGTGTAGCGCAGCACGCCGGTCTCAGCCAGGCGGGCCCCAGCCTGGATGAAGCGGGCGGAGAAGTCGATGCCGATCACCTCTTCGAAGGCGCGTGCCAGTTCGAAGCTGGCGCGGCCGGTGGCGCAGCCCAGATCGAGTGCGCGTGCGAAGCGGCCGTTGCCGTACTGGCGTTGGGCGTCGATGGCGATCTCCGCCAGGGTCTTGGGGAAATTGGGAACACCGAATGCGCCATCCCCGTAGTGAAACTCCGCATACTGCGACAGCAGGGCGTCGGTCTCGTAGGCCGAGGCCGGATTGACCACTGGCGCGTCACTGACGATGTAGCGGAATCCGGCATGCTGGAAAAAATGGCGGCGGAAGGCGTAGCGCGAAGCGTGGCGCGATTCGTTGCCGGTGGAGATCCAGCTGCCACCCTTGATCAGGTTGTGACGATCATCGAAGGTCGGCGTGGTGAAGTCATCATAGATCGGGTGGACCTCGAAGCCGTCGAAGGGGTAGGTTGGTGTCTCGCACCACTGCCACACGTTACCGACCACATCGAACAGTTCGCCATGGGCAAAGGTGTCGACCGGGCAGCTCGAGGCCCAGTGGTCAAGATGCAGGTTGGCCCCGGCCGGGATGTCGGGTGGGACGTCACCCAGACCGACGTGGTCGTACAGGCGGTGCCATTCATCCTCGGTGGGCAGGCGGACCGGAAGACCGGTCTCGCGTGCCTTCCAGCGACAGAAGGCGCGTGCCTCCAGGCAGTTGGTCTCGACCGGCCAGTTCCATGGCATGGTGACTTCTTCGGTGATCAGGCGCAGTTTCCAGCCTTGGCCATCGGCGATCCAGAAGGTGGGGTGCTCAGCGCGGGCGTAGCGTTTCCAGCCCAGTCCTTCCTCGTCCCACAGGCTGTCGTCGGCATAGCCGCCGGCCTCGACGAAGGCAAGGAATTCGCCATTGCTGACCAGATGGCGGGCTGCACGAAACGCGGGAACGTCGGCTTCGTGGCGGCCGTATTCGTTGTCCCAGCCATAGATTGGGTCATCCAGGTTGCGACCCAGGCGGACACGGCCGGCCGGAATGTCCACCAGGGCATTGTCCGGTGCGGGTCCGCTCTGGCGACAGGGCGTCCATGCCGGATGAGGGCGGACATACTCGAGCCCGTGCTGACGCATCAGGACCGAGGAGGTTTCGAGATGGATGCGCTCGTGCTCGATGCCCATCAGGATGGCCCAGAACGGATCTTTCCAGCCGATTGGCAGGCTCAATGGATGGGTGCGGATGACGCCATCCACGACCGCCCGTACCTTGCTGCGATAGGCGCGGACTTCGGCGACGCCCGGCCAGTCGTAGCGGGTGTCGTCGAGATCATCCCAGCTCATCTCATCGACCCCGACCGCGAACATCGATTCCAGTCGTGGATCGAGACGCTCGGTGATCAGGCCGGCGAGCAGGAGCTTATTGATGAAGAAGGTGGCCGTGTGGCCGAAGTAGAAGATCAGTGGGTGACGCAGGCTGATGGGTTTGCGGAGGTAGGCATCGTCCCCCACCAGGATCTCGAACAGCGATTCGTAGCGGTCGAAGGTTGCGTGAAAATAGTCCAGCAGTTCGCTACGGCAGGCCTCGACATCGGTGCCGGACAGCTTGGGCGTTCGGGGGAAGAGCTGCGTCATCGTCGGTATGGGCATGATGGAGTCAGCCAGACTGTGCGCGAAGATCCCCCGCTGATCAAGCCAGCTGGCGCAGATCGGCGACCGTCTCGCGGCCAAAGGCATCGGACAGCAGGTAGTCGACCAGGCGCTCGGCAGCGATCGCCGCGGGGGTGAGCAGCGCGTCGCGCTTGAGCGCATCGAAGCGCGCGCGTTGTGGGAAATCGGCGGGGTCGCTGGCGCGCACTTCGGCCTGCATGTCGGTATCGATGACACCAGGTGCCAGACTGCAGATGCGCAACCAGGGGTGTTGTTCAGCAGCCACGGCGCGAGCGTGATGGTCGAGGCCGGCCTTGCCGGCGCCGTAGATGCTCCAGCCCGCATAGGCACTGCGTGCGGCGCCGCTGGACACATGCACGATGCGCCGTTCGCGTTCGAGCCTGCCGGTGGCTGCGAAGGCGTTGGCCAGCAGCAGCGGGGCGATGAAATTGAGCTGGCCGGCACGGACGATGGCTGCAGCGTCCTGGGTGCCCAGCCTCGCCACGGGTTGCAGCATGCCTGCGTTATTGATCAGCAGTGCCGGGCCGTCCGCTGCCAGAAAGGTCTTCAACGGGGTCGTGTGCAGTGCGGCACACAGGCTGGACGGATCGCTCAGGTCGAGGCTGACTTCGCTCAGTCCCGTCGCGAAGCGCTCAGCCAGTGCCGGGTTGCCATGGCGTGACAGGCCAAGCACGGTGAGGCCCCGCGCCAGCAGGCATTGGGCAATCGCGGCGCCCAGGCCGCGGCTGTGACCGGTGACGATGGCATGCATGGTTCGTCTGCTTCCCTGAAATCTGATGTGGCGGGCAAGTGCGCCTGATGCCGATAGTCTGGAACCAAGCCTGCAGTCGATGCAAGCGCGCTACCAGGGTCGGCACATGGGTTTGTCTGTTTTGCGCTTGCCACGTTGCGGGCAAGGTGTTCTCGGCACACAATCGGTACCTGTGTGTCGCCCGGAACAGGAGCAGCATGGCCTTGATGCAGCACGGATGGACGAGATGGCGATTTTGCGTGCAGATGTCGTGCATGCTGATCCTCGCGATGTGCCTGCTGCCATTGCCTGCCGCCGCAAAGGCCGGGCTGGACGATGAGGCACGTGCCTACCTGGCACGCAAGCCGGTGATTTCGATCGGAGTCGTCGCTGACAACGAGCCTTATTCCTGGGTCGATGGGGTAGAGCCGGCAGGTTTCTCGATTGATGTCCTGGAGGAGATTGCACGCCAGGCGGGTGTCAGCTTCAGCTATCGCTTCGGCAGCTGGCCCGAGATTTATCCGGCGTTCATGCGCGGTGAGATCGATGCCATCGATGAAATCTCCTTTCGCCAGGACCGTGCCGAGAAAGTCCTGTTTACCGAGCCTTATCATTTTCGCCAGACCGCGATCATGCATGACGGCAACCGGCCGCTGGGGCCGATCAGTCGGTTGGAGGATCTGAAGCCTTATCGCGTCGGGGTGGTCCGCGACATTTTCTACAAGAACCAGCTTGCCTCCAGCGGCATCGAGGTGGTGGAGTTCGATGCCATTCCCAACCTGGTGCGGGCCCTGGCCTTCGGCTGGGTGGATGCTGTCGTCGGACCGGAAGTCACCCTGATGTTCATTGCGCACAAGTCCGGCCTGCGTCATCTGACGATTGCTGGCAAGGTGGAGATGGGGGGATACGAGCGCGAGGATTTCCGTATTGGTGTGCGCCGCGACAATCCGGTGCTGCATCGTATCCTGCAGGCCGGGCTGAATGCGATCCCGCAGCAACGTATCGACGAGTTGCTTGAGGCCTGGCAGCAGTTTGGTGGCCAGGCGCTGACGGCACCGGCGCGTTTCCGGCTGAGCGAGCAGCAGACGGCCTATGTGCGTCGCCTGGGGCCGCTGCGGGTCGGCGTCATGCGTGACTACGCGCCGTTCAGCTTTGTCGACCAGGGGCAATTGCAGGGGCTGGCTGTCGATGTCTTGAATCGCGTTGCCGACATGACCGGGCTGCAGGTGATCACGGTGGCGGATCACTGGACGCGCCTGATCGAGCTGTTCGAGCGCGGTGAGATCGACATCATGACGAACATCTCCGATATCGAGGCTCGCCGGTCGTTTACCCGCTTTTCGCAACCCTACCATGTCATTCCCAACGTGGCCTTCACCCGCCAGGAGAGCCTGCGCCTGACGCGGCCGGAGGATCTGGACGGCCTGCGGATTGCAGTCGGTGCGGGGATCTTCTATGAAGCTGCGCTGCGGCGGCGTTTTGGCGATGCGGTGGTGTCGTTCTCGTCGCAGGACGCGATGTTTCGGGCGTTACGCGAGGGGAGTGTGGATGTGGTGATCGCCGCGCTCGCCAATGGTAATCACTGGATCCGGGAGCTTGGCCTGAGCGATGTACGCATCGCCGGCGAGCTCGACGCCGAAGGCATCCGCGGCGAAGATCTGCGTTTTGGGATGCGGCCGGCGCTCGAGCCGCTGGTGGCGATTGTCGACGCCGCGCTGGGCGCGATCACGCCGACCGAGCGGCGCTTGATCGAAAACCGCTGGCTGGGGGCGGCAACGCTGCCCGCGGAAGCGGCCAGGCCTGTGGCTGCCGGGCTGGTGCTGAGCGATGCCGAGCAGGCCTACCTCGATGCCCGCGGACGCACGATACGCGCCTGTGTGGATCCGGACTGGATGCCGCTCGAAGGGCTGGACCGTGCCGGTCAGGCAACCGGCATGTCGGCCGAATTCATGGACCTGTTTGCCGCGCGTGGCAAGCTGAGCTTTGACGTACTGCCGGTCCGGACCTGGATTGAGTCGCTGGAGGCCGCCCGGGCAAGGCGTTGCGACATCCTGCCGATGGTGCTGCCCACGCCGGGCCGGATGGCGTTCATGGATTTTACCCGGCCGTACTTCACCTCGCCCAATGTGCTGCTGGGTCGGGTGGAAGCCCCCTTTGTCGAGCGGCTCAGCGAGCTTGACGGGCGCAAGCTGGGTATTGTCCGCGGCTACGCGTTTGTCGAGCTGTTTGCCACCCGTCACCCGGACATCCGTCTGGTCGAGGTGGACAATGAGATCGACGGCCTCAAACGCCTGCAGCGTGGCGAGATTGACGCTTATCTGGGCAACCTGATCACTGCCAGCCATCATTTGCAGGAGCTACGCCTGGCCGATATCAAGGTAGTCGGGCGGGTGCCTTACGACTGGTCGGTCGCAGTGGCCACCCGAGGCGATGAGCCGATGTTGCTGTCCATCATGCAGAAACTGGTGGACAGCCTGTCTGACGAGGATCGCCGCCGGATCGAGACCAAATGGCGTTCGATGCGGCTGGAGCAAAGGGTGGATTACACCCTGGTGTGGCAGGTGCTGGCGGTGACGGTGTTCGGTCTTGGCCTGCTGTTTCTGTGGAACCGCAAGCTCGGCGGGCTCAACCGCAAGCTGGCCGAGACCAATGCGCAGCTGGCCGAAGCCAATGCCCGGCTTGATGAACTCAACCTGCGTGATGGCTTGACCGGCATTGGCAACCGGCGTCATGTCGATCGCTACCTCGAACCCCTGTTTCGCCACAGCCAGCGGCATGGGCTGCCATTTGCGATTGGCTTGCTCGATCTGGACCATTTCAAGCAGATCAATGATCGCTACGGCCACGAAGCGGGTGATGTCTGCCTGCGTGCGATCGGCGCCTGTCTGCAGTCGGCTTTCCGGCGTAGCAACGACCATGTCGCGCGTTATGGCGGCGAGGAGTTCGTCGTGTTCATGAGCCCGGTTGCCGGCGAGGATCCGCTGCTTCGTTTCGAGCAGTTGAGGCATGAGGTCGAGGCACTCGAGGTGCGCCACGAAAACCAGGTGCTACGTCTAACCGTTAGTGTCGGGGTCGCGTCCGGCGTACCGCTGGAAGACACGTCGCCGGCAGCGTATCTGCGTATCGCTGATGAGGCCATGTACGAAGCCAAGCGTACCGGCCGCAATCGGGTGGTCGGGCATCAGCTACCGGTGGCAGCCCAGCAGGGTGAGTGAAGGCGTGAATGTGTCCGATGTCGTACCGCTGGCTGTGTGGTTCGCGGGTGGAGGGGGGGCCTGGCTTCTGCTCAGGACTGCACTGCATCGGCTGATACGTGCCGGTCTTGCTGCCCCCCGGGTCGTGGAGGCTCAAGATCCTGCGCAGGCTGGACTGTCGTTCCGGACGGTCCGGATTGCGACGGTCAATCAAAGAAGCCTGCATGGCTGGTGGATTCCATCGGCGAGCGGACAGGATTCTGGCCCAGCGGTCGTGGTGCTTCATGGATGGGGCGGTAACGCCGAGATGATGCTGCCGCTGGCGCGTCCCTTGCACGAGGCCGGTCTGGGGGCCTTGTTCATCGATGCGCGTTGCCACGGTCTGTCCGATGACGACAGCTTTGCCTCCCTGCCGCGCTTTGCCGAAGATGTCGATCATGCTTGTGAGTGGTTGATTGGGCAGGCAGGTGTCGCTGCGGGAAAGATTGGCTTGATTGGTCACTCGGTGGGCGCCGGTGCGGTATTGCTTGCCGCGGCGCGCAGGCCGACGGTGGCTGCGGTGGTCAGCGTATCGGCCTTTGTGCATCCTGCCGAGATGATGCAGCGCTGGTTGGCGGCGAGGAAGGTGCCCGGGTGGGCAAGACGCTATGTGCTGGCTTACGTACAGGACGTCATCGGCCATCGTTTTGACGACATTGCGCCGCTGACCAGCATGGGCCGCCTGCAGTGTCCAGTATTGCTGGTGCATGGGGAGGACGACGAGGTCGTACCCGTCGAGGATGCCAGGCGGCTTTACCGGGCGGGCCAGCAGGGCAGTGTGCGCTTGCTGGTGTTGCCGGGCGATCACGAGACTTTCGTTGATCTGCCGCGCGAGGTCGCTGCAATTACCGGGTTCTTGAGGCAGGTGCTGCTCGGTGTCGATCCGGTGACGGCCGGCGCCCGCTGTACTGAACTTTTGTCGTAATACGCCGGTGATGGGGCATGCGCTTCATGGCATCATGATTCGCCCTTTGGGCATTCCATGAAACGCTGAGGAGCCTGAGATGAACAAGATCCTGTTTGCCGGTCTGCTTGCCCTGTTTGCGACCACTGTTTCCGCCGAGGGGGCAAGCTGTAATGCCACCGCGCAGGAAAAGAAACTGGCCGGAGCAGCAAAGAACAGCTTTCTGAAGAAATGCGAACAGGATGCTACGACGCGTTGCGATGCACTGGCGATGGAAAAGAAGCTGGCGGGGGCGGCAAAAAACAGTTTTACCAAGAAATGCGTCAAGGACGCAGTCGGTACCCCCTGAGCACATTCCTGTCGTGAGTCCCCGGCGGCCTGGGGGCAACATGCGTAGCGACAGGGCGTGGATTTCCGGTGCCTGACCGGCGCAGGCTTCATCCTGTCCGGATGGATGTGCGACACTCGGCATCCCCTTTCGCCACTGAGTGTCCATGCGCTTTCTCCATACTGCCGACTGGCATCTGGGCCGGGTCTATCACGGCCTGTCGCTGCTGGAGGATCAGGCCCGGGTGTTGCAGGACTTCATCCGTCTGGCCGATGACGTCCGCCCCGATGCAATCCTGATTGCAGGGGATGTCTACGACCGCTCGGTGCCGCCCGCCGATGCGGTGCGCCTGCTCGATGTCACGCTGACCCGTCTGGTGGTCGAGTTGCGGATTCCGGTGGTCGTGATCGCGGGCAATCATGACGGCCCCGACCGTCTCGGTTTTGGCTCGGGCATGCTCGAGTGTGCCGGGCTGACCCTCTGCGGCCCGGTGAGCGCAGCGCCCAGGCCGGTGGTGTTGCGCGACGCGCATGGCGAAGTGGCGATCTATCCGCTGCCCTATGCCGAGCCGGCAATGGTGCGCAGCCTGCTCGGCGATGACGCGCTGGACGACCATCAGGCAGCGCTTGCCGCGCAGCTGCAGCGCATCCGCAGCGCACATGTGCCGGGACGGCGCTCGGTGGTGGTGGCGCACGCCTTTGTGGTCGGCGGGGCCGAGTCGGACTCCGAGCGGCCGCTGTCGGTGGGGGGCAGCGCTGCGGTGGCGGCCGGCATCTTCGACGGCTTCGATTATGTCGCGCTGGGTCATCTGCATCGCCCGCAGCAGGCGGGTAGCCCCCGCATCCACTATGCCGGCTCGCTGCTGAAATATTCGTTTGCCGAGGTCGATCACAGCAAGTCGGTCAATCTGGTCGAGCTCGATGCGACCGGCGGCTGTACGGTCGAGCGCCTCGCCTTGCCGCCCTGGCGCGATCTCCGGGTGATCGAAGGCGCGTTGGACGAGATCATTGCCGCGGCTGCCACGGACGCGGCGCGGGAAGACTACATTCTGGCCCGTCTGAGCGATCGTGGTGCGCTGCTCGATGCCATGGGCAAGCTGCGCACCGCCTATCCGAATGCGCTGGCAATTGAACGACCTGCGCTGGAAGGCGAGGGCAGTGGGCGTGCCGGGGCCGATCATCGCCGGGTGCGGATTCAGGACCTGTTTGCCAGCTTTTACGCTGAAGTCAGCGGTTGTCCGATGGAAGAGGCTGCCATGCAGACGGTACAAGCGCTGGTCGATCGTCTGGAACAGGAGGCGCGCCAGGCATGAAGCCGATCAAGCTGACCATGCAGGCCTTCGGCCCCTTTGCGGGTCGCGAAGAGGTGGATTTCACCCGTCTGCCCGCGGGGGCACTGTTCCTGATTGCGGGGCCGACCGGTGCAGGCAAGACCTCGCTGCTCGACGGCATCACCTTTGCGCTCTATGGCGATACGTCGGGTGGTGAACGTAGCGCCCGCGAGATGCGCAGCCACCACGCGGATGCCTCCACCCAGACCGAGGTCGAGTTCGAATTTGCGCTCGGAAGCCAGCGCTACCGCGTGCGCAGGGTGCCTGAGCAGGAGCGTGCCGCGCTGCGTGCGACCAAGGGGGGGGATGGCCTGGTGAAGGTGCTGGCCAAGGCCGAGCTGTATCGTTGGCGGGACGGAGAGGGAGACGCAGGCTGGGAGCCGGTGTCGCAGAAGACGGTCGAGGTCACGCGCGATGTCGTCCGTCTGCTGGGTTGCGAGGCGGACCAGTTTCGTCAGGTCGTGCTGTTGCCACAGGGTCAGTTCCGCAAGTTGCTGACCGCGAGCTCCGGCGAACGCGAACGCATACTCGAAACCTTGTTTGGCACCGCGGCCTACAAGCGTCTGCAGGATGCGCTCAAGCAGGAGGCCAGCAGTCTGCAGCAGGCGGCGGAGGCCTTGCGCCTGCGCCGCGATACCCTGCTCGAGCAGGCGGGTAGCGACACCGTGGAAGCGTTGCGGGCCAAGGCCGGGACCGCCGAGCAGGTGCTGCAGGCACTTGCTGCCGAGGCGCTTGAACACCGTGCAGCCGATGCTGCCGCCCAGCAGTCACTGGCCCAGGGACGGATGCTGGCGCAGGCTTTTGCCGAACAGGCGTCGGCACAGCAAGCGTTGGCTGCGATCGCCGCGCGCGACGAGGAGATGGCCCGGTTGGGTGTGCGGGTGGCGGCGGCACAGCGCGCGCTGCAGGTGGCGACTGACGAGCGTGTGCGCGATGCGGCCCAGGTCGAGCTTGAGCGTGCCCGAATGCGTGCCGATGCGGCACGAGGACGTCAACAGGCGGCCGTGGCGGCGGTGCAGGCCGCGATGATGCGGCGCGATGCGGAGAAGCTGCGCACGCCGGAGCGTGAGCAGGCTCAGCGCAGTCTGCTGCAGCTCGAAGCGCTCAGCGAGCAGGCGGCGCTGCTGGTGCAGGCCGAGCGTGAGCACGTTCAGGCACTGCAGGTGGCCGAGACACAGGGCCGCGCCGCAACGGAGGCTGCGACTGCGCTGGATGCGGCGGAACGGACGCTGCAAGTCAAACAACGGGATATCGAGCAGCTCGCGCCGCAGGCTGCCGAGGTGCCGGCGCTACAGTTGCTGGTCGAGCGTGCGGAGCGCCGGGAGGCGGCGCTGGCTCGGCTGGCGGCAAGGCAGGTGGCGCTGGATGGGGCGGTGACGATCGAGGCTCGCCTTCAGCAGGCCCAGGCGCTGGCTGCCGCAGCGGTCGAGGCCGCGCGCGTTCGTCGTCAGTCCATCGATCTACGCTGGCGCGGTGCGCAGGCGGCGATCCTGGCACGCCATCTGCACGATGGCGGCCCTTGTCCGGTGTGTGGCAGCATCGAACATCCCCAGCCCGCCTCTGTGCAGGCCGAGCTGCCCACCGATGCCGACCTGCAAGCTGCGGCAGATGCGTTGAGCACGGCAGAGCAGACCCTGGAGCAACAGCGTGCGCAGCTGGAGCAGGCAGTACGTCAGCGCGTGGCGTTTGAAGCCGAGGTGCGTGCGCTGCAGGCTGCGGTCGATGATGGTCAGGCGGTGGCCGCAGGAGAGACCATGCTGCCCGGACCGCTGGCCGAGCCCGACGCTGCCGACGCGATCAGGCAGCGCCTGAAGACCGCATTGACCGCAGCCAAGGTGCTCAGCACCGCCAAGACTGCGGTGAAGGCGCTTGAGACCGCACGCGTGGATGCGGCTGCCAAGGGAGATCGGGCGCGAGCGGGTCTGATTGAGGCGCAGGCGGCCGCTCAGGCGACGGCCCGGGTGCTTGCCCTGCGTCAGGACGCGGTACCTGCTGCCCTGCGCGCGCCTGGCGAGCTGGATCGGGCAATCGCGGATGCCCGCAGGCAGCGTGATGCGCTGGAATCGGCGTGGCAGGCCGCACTTGCGATGCATGCCGATGCCGAACGCGAGTGTGCCAGCGCGGATGCCGAGGCGCTGGCCCTGACCCAGGCGGAGGTCGAGCGCGCCGAGGCCTGGCAGGGTGCCGAAGAGCGCTTCATCGCCGCCCGGCGGGCTGCGGGATTTGATGACGAGTCCAGCTACCGGGAGGCCCGCCTGGCAGCAGAAGACGTCGAGTCCCTGCTTACACAACTGCGTCAGCATGAGCAGGCGCGGGCAAGCGCCGTCGAACGCGCGACGCGCGCCGCTGCCGCGGTCGCGGGGCAACAACCCCCAAGCATTGACGACCTCGAGGCGCAGGCTGTGGCGGCCCGGACTGCGGTCGACGCTGTGCTTGCCCGTAGTGCCGAGACCCGGTCCGGTCTGGAGAAGATCCGTCAGACCCTGGTGCTGCTCGATGATATCGGCAGCCGTCATGCCGTCATTGAAGCGCGTTACCGTGTGACCGGGGAACTCGCCGCGCTGGCCAATGGCGAAAACGGCCGCAAGCTGACCTTTCAACGCTATGTGCTGGCGGCGCTGCTCGACGATGTACTGCGCGCGGCTTCGCTGCGCCTGAAGGCAATGAGCCGGGGGCGCTACCTGCTGCAGCGGCGCGAGGATGTGGCCGATGCACGCCGGGCCGGCGGCCTCGATCTTGAAGTGATGGATGACTACACCGGCCGTGCCCGTCCGGTGGCAACGCTGTCGGGTGGCGAAGGCTTCATGGCGTCGCTGTCGCTTGCGCTCGGTCTTTCCGACGTCGTTCAGGCGTATGCCGGGGGGGTGCAGCTCGATACCCTGTTCATCGACGAAGGTTTCGGCAGCCTCGATCCGGAAGCGCTCGACATGGCGATGAAGGCCTTGATCGATCTGCAGCAGCGAGGTCGCATGGTGGGGGTCATTTCGCATGTCGAGGAGATGAAGCAACAGATTGACGTGGCGATCGAAGTGGTGCCGGGCGTCGGCGGAAGTCGGGTGCGGATACGGGCTTGATGTGCCGTCAGCTCAATGAACGGCACCATGCCGATCGGGCAACACGTTGTTGCAATCCGTTGGCGAACCAGTGGCTTGGCGCCTGACTCTCAGACAGGTCTTCAACAACAACGATGAGAAAGGCCCAATGAATACGGAGATCCTGAATCGCTTCCTGCAGCTTTCTGCCAACTACCTGGGTGTGCGTCGCAAGTCCGCGGCGGACGCTCTGGCTGCCTGACCCATCGGGGTGACGTGACCCAGGGGGATTTTCGGGCTTGAGGCTGATCGACGGTGCCAGTGAGCATAACGGTCCATATCCGTCTTTTTTTGCCGAGTGAAATGACGGGTGTCCAGGAGTGGCCGAATCCGGCCTCGCTTTTCCACACCGTTCGCCATGATCGCTTGAGTTCGACAGACTCCCAGGGAACGAAGCGTCGTCCCCCTCTTCAAAGAACCCATGGACACGCTGACTCACGCGCTCTCAGGCGCATTGGCGGGGCGCCTGCTTGCACGCGCCCCCGATACTGATCATCCCGCGCGGCCGCCGGTCTGGCAGGTGGTGCTGACCGGCGCGGCTGCGGCGACCTTTCCCGATCTGGATTTCGTCCTCGGCTATGTGTCCGAGTTGACCTATCTGCGCGGTCACCGTGGCGTGACCCATTCGCTGCTGCTGTTGCCATTGTGGGCCCTGCTGGTGGCGGGTGTGATGGCGGCGCTGTTCCGCTGGCGCAGCCGTGGGAGGCCGTCGGCCGACTGGCGTGCGCTCTATGTTGTGGCGGCAGTGGCCATCTTCGTGCATGTGCTGGGCGACCTGATCACCCAGTTCGGTACGATGATCCTGGCGCCCCTGTCTGACCAGCGCTTTGGTTGGGGCACGACCTTCATCATCGATCTTGGTTTCAGCGGCATCATTTTGTTGGGTTTGCTGGCGAGCGCAGTCTGGCGTGGCAGCCGCCTGCCCGCCGCACTCGCCACGGTGGCGCTGCTTGGTTGGGTGGGGCTCAGCGGTGTGGCGCGCAATGAGGCGATTGCTGCAGCCGAGGCCTATGCGGCCCGGCAGGGCATTGCCGTGGTCGAAGTCGATGCGGCGCCGCGGCCGGCGTCTCCCTTCAACTGGACAGCGATCGTGTTCGATGGCGAGCGCTATCACTACGCGCATCTGAACACGCGGCGTGAGCAGCCGTTGATCGCCGGCCCCGACGACAACTTCATCCGCCGGCTGTCGGCGCAGTATCTGCCGGTTGCGCAAGCGAACTGGCAGGTGCGATCCCGTTTTGGCGACGGTGAGGTGGCGACGATTGCCGAGCAGGTCTGGAACGCGGAGAACTTTGCTTTCTATCGCTGGTTTGCGATGTTTCCAGTCCTTGACCATGTCGAAACCGGTACCGCGGGTGTCTGTGTCAACTTCCGCGACCTGCGCTTCGAAACACCCGGCCGGGACCTGATCCCCTTCCGCTACGGCCTGTGTTCGGCCGAGCAGGGCTGGCGATTGTTCGAGCGTGTGGCCGGGGGCCGGCGCTGGATCATGGATTGAACTTGAAGCGCTGGGGTCGTATCGGCCAGGGCGGTGGCCTGTCGATACGACCCCGCGGGCTTACTTGCCGCCAGGCACGCTGCCTTCCACGCCCTCGACGTAGTAGTTCATTGCCAGCTTGTCCGCGTCACTCATGGCTTGACCGGCCGCGACGACTTCCTTGCCTGCTTGGTTACGCAAGGGGCCGGCGAAGATGGGGCGGCTGCCATCGAGAATGCCCTGACGACGGGCTTCGACCAGAGGCGCGACATCGGCTGGCAGCATGGCGCCGAGTCGCTTGAGGTCGATTGCGCCCTCCTTGAGGCCATACCAGACCTGCTGCCTGGGTTCGAAATTCCCGGCCAGCACTTCGCCGACCACCTTCTTGTACCAGACGCTCCAGTCGATCTCGCTGGCGGCGAGCTGGGCCTTGGGCCCATAGGCGCTCATGTCGGAGTCCCAGCCGAAGGCATAGGCGCCTTTCTCCTGTGCTGCCTGGAGCACGGCGGGCGAGTCGGTGTTCTGCATCAGCACGTCGGCGCCCTGGGCGAGCAGGGTGAGCGCGGCCTGGCGTTCCTTGCCCGGATCGAACCACGAATTGACCCAGACCACCCGTGTTGTCGCCTGCGGATTCACGCTACGTGCCCCCAGGGTATAGGCATTGATGTTGCGGATGACCTCGGGAATCGGATGCGAGCCAACGACGCCGAGCTTGCCGCTCTTGCTCATCTTGCCCGCGACCACGCCAGCAAGGTAGGCGCCTTCGTAGGTCCGGACGTCGTAGGTGCCGGCATTGGCGGCGGTCTTGTAGCCGGTGGCATGCTGGAAGACGACCTTGGGAAACTGGCGTGCAACCTTCAGGGTCGAGTCCATGTAGCCGAAGGAGGTGGTGAAGATCACCCGATGGCCGTCCTGAGCCAGGCTGCGGATCACCCGTTCGGCATCAGCGCCTTCGGCAACGCTTTCGATGAAGGTGGTCGTGACCTTGCCTGGAAAGGCGGCCTCAAGCGCCCGGCGCCCCAGATCATGGGCGAAGGTCCAGCCCGCCTCGCCCACCGGGCCGACATACACGAAGCCGACCTTGAGCACGTCCTGGGCATGCAGGGGCGTCATCGGAAGCAGGCCGGCGGCAACGAGACTGGCAGTCCATTTCAGGGCGGTACGACGATCGGTCATGGGAAGGCTCCAGCGAGAGGATGAAATCAGTCGGTCGGCAGTGAATCAAGCACGCTCAGCCAGGGGCTGCGTAGTGCTTCGGGGACAAAGCTGGCCTCAAGGCTGTTGCGTGCCAGTTGCTTCAGCTGAGCACGGCTGAGGCCGAGTGCGATGGCGGTTTCCAGGTAGTTCTGTCCGACATAGCCGCCAAAATAGGCGGGATCGTCCGAGTTGATCGTGACCTTCAGCCCGGCTTCCAGCAATTGCCTGAGGTTGTGCTGTTCCAGCCGGTCGAAGACGCACAGCTTGATGTTGGACAGCGGGCAGACGGTCAGTGGAACCTGTTCGCGCGCAAGGCGGGCCATCAGGGCAGGGTCCTCCGCTGCGCGCACGCCATGGTCGATGCGCTCCACCTGCAGCAGGTCCAGGGCTTCGACGATGTAGGCTGGCGGGCCTTCCTCACCTGCGTGGGCGACGACATGCAGGCCGAGATCGCGGCAACGTGCGAACAGACGGGTGAACTTGGAGGGTGGGTGGCCCTTCTCGGATGAATCCAGCCCCACGCCGTGGATGCGGCCGAGATGGGGCAGAGCCTGCTCCAGCGTGGCGAAGCCTTCGTCCTCGCTGAGGTGGCGCAGGAAGCACAGGATCAGCCGCGAGCTGATGCCGTAGCGGGTCTGCGCCTCCTGACAGGCCCGTTCCAGGCCGTCGAGCACGGTCTCGAAGGCGATGCCGCGTTCGGTATGGGTCTGTGGGTCGAAGAACAGTTCTGCATGGACTACACCGTCGGCGTGGGCCCGGGCAAAGTAGGCCATCGCCAGCTCATGGAAGTCACGCTCGTGTATCAGCGCCGCGGCGCCGGCATAGTAGAGGTCGAGAAAGCTCTGCAGGTCGGAGAAGGCATAGGCGGCGCGCGTGGCTTCGACGCTGTCCCAGGGCAGGGTCACACCATTGCGCTGGGCGAGTGCAAACATCATCTCGGGCTCGAGCGAGCCTTCGATGTGTAGGTGAAGTTCGGCCTTGGGCAGGGCGCGGATATAGCTTTCGAGGTCCATCGCGATCTCCGGTTCGACAGTCGTTGGGCAGCAATGCTGCGCTGCCGCAATCGACCTCCGGATCTTAGGACGGACGGGCGCACTCAGGCATGCGTCAGCGCAATAAACATCATAATGCCTCGCAGATAGCGCTGGGTGTCAGGACCCGCATGCCGGTGCCCAGGCTTGAGTCCAGGATCAGTTCGGATCGGTCACCAGTTGGCGGATCACGCGCTGGAAGATGGCAACGACCCTGTCGCGATCCAGATCAGGGTTGCGGATGGCACGCAACAGCAGGCCTTCGAACATCGACGCCAGCACTTCGGTCATGCCCTGCAAGGTGGCGTCATCGGTGGAATGCCCTTTGTTCGCGCGCAGGATGCGTAAGGTTTCCGACAGGCTGGACATGCAGCAGCGATCAGCAGCTCGCACAATCTTGGCAACGGCGGGATTGCGCGAGGCTTCGGCAACGATTTCCACCTTGAGCCCTGCGGTGCGTGGGTCAAGGTTGTCGATGACGCCTTCAGCGGCCCGGCCGATCAACGCTTCCAGTACGTCGCTGGCGGCGCGCATCTCCGCCGACAAGGTCAGCAAACGGTCCAGATCGCGTTCGACGATGGCGGCGATGATGGCTTCCTTGTTCTCGAAGTAGTGGTAGATATGCCCGGCACTCATGCCAGCCGCTTTCGAAATCAACGAGATGCTGGCACCATGAAACCCGTGGTCATGAAAGCAGTCAGATGCTGCTTGCAAGATTTGCGCGCGCCGGCTGGCGGCGCGGGAGCGTTCGGCAGGCGTGCAGGGGTCGGTGGTCATGGCCGTCTCCGTATGTAATGAGAACTTGTCTTAATGATCTTGCAACGCAGCAGACGATAACATAGAATGAGCGTTCAATCTAGAATGAACGTTCTATCGTGGCGCTAGGCCTCCCATCCGGAAGTCGCGCGTCGCTCCCCTTCATACGAGGCATACCATGCAGAGTCGATATCGCGCGTTGATCAAACCCCTGGCCATCGCGCTCGCCACCGTTACCGTGCTGAGCGCGTGCGGGCAGGGGGCGCAACAGGGGGCGGGTGGTGCGCCGGGTGGTCCTGGCATGCCGTCAGTGGGCGTCATTGTTGCCGAGGCCAGCTCGGTGCCGCTGGTCAGTGAGCTTTCCGGCCGTACGACACCCTTCATGGTGGCCGAGTTGCGGCCGCAGGTGAGCGGCATCGTCCACAAGCGCCTCTTTACGGAAGGGAGCGAGGTCAAGGCCGGGCAGACGCTGTACCAGATCGACCCTGCCACCTATCAGGCCGCCTACGATAGCGCCCGTGCCAGTCTGGCCCGGGCGGAAGCGAATCTCTACAGCGCACGCCTGAAGGCCGAGCGTCATGCAGAGCTGGTCAAGATCGAGGCCGTCAGCAAGCAGGCCAACGATGATGCGATCGCGGCGCTGAAGCAGGCCGAAGCGGATCTGGCTGCCGCGCGCGCTGCGCTGGACAAAGCAAAGATCGATCTCGACTTTACCCGGGTTGCCTCACCCATTTCCGGCCGTATTGGCCGCTCTACGGTGACGCCGGGAGCGCTGGTCACGGCCAATCAGGCAGACTCGCTGGCAACGGTCCAGCAGCTTGACCCGATCTACGTTGATCTGACGCAGTCCACCGGTGAGTTGCTGCAGATGCGTCGTGCGCTGGAGGCAGGCAAGCTCAAGCCGGTCGGTGATCAGAGCGTGCCGGTGCGGCTGGTGCTCGAAGATGGCAGCCTGTATGCGGCCGAGGGCAAGCTGGCCTTTTCCGAAGTGTCGGTTGATACCGGCACGGGCAGCGTGACGTTGCGCGCGATCTTCCCCAATACCAAGGGTGAGCTGCTGCCGGGCATGTATGTGCGTGCTCGCCTGGTACAAGGGCAGGCGGAAGAGGCCATCCTGGTGCCACATGCGGCGGTCAGTCGTGATCCGCGCGGCAATGCGACGGTGATGGTGGTCGGAGCTGAGGACAAGGTCGAGGCGAAGGTGGTTCAGACCGCACGTTCGCAAGGCGACAAGTGGGTGGTGACCGAGGGATTGCGTGCCGGTGACCGTGTCATCGTCGAAGGCCTGCAGAAAGTCCGCCCCGGTGTCCAGGTCCAGGCGCAGCCACTGGCGCCAGTTGCGGCCGCCGGTGCGCCGGTCGTGTCCAAGTGAGGGCCTGAACCATGGCAAGATTCTTTATCGACAGGCCGATCTTTGCCTGGGTGATCGCCATCGTCATCATGCTGGCTGGGGCCTTGTCCATCCTGCAACTGCCGGTGTCGCAATACCCGACCATCGCGCCTCCCGCTGTGGTCATCAACGCCACCTACCCTGGGGCGTCGGCGAAGGCAGTCGAGGATTCGGTGACCCAGATCATCGAACAGAAGATGACCGGGCTGGACGGCCTGCTTTACATGAACTCGTCCAGCGATGCCTATGGCCGTGCATCGGTGACCTTGACCTTCGATGCGGGTACGGATCCCGACATTGCCCAGGTTCAAGTGCAGAACAAGCTGCAACTGGCCTTGCCTTTGCTGCCGCAGGCAGTGCAGCAGCAGGGTGTGCAGGTTGCCAAGTCTGCGCGCAACTTCCTGATGGTGGTGGGTTTCGTATCGTCGGACGGTAGCCAGGACGGGGTCGACCTGTCGGATTTCCTGGTGTCCACGGTACAGGACCCGTTGTCGCGGGTCACAGGGGTGGGCGAGATCCAGGTGTTTGGCGCGCAGTACGCGATGCGGGTGTGGATGGATCCGGCCAAGCTGAACAACTTCAAGCTGACGCCGGCAGATGTCAGGGCGGCGATCACGGCGCAGAACACCCAGGTTTCGGCAGGTCAGCTTGGCGGAACGCCCGCGCTGCCTGGTCAGGGTTTTACGGCGACGATTACCGCCCAGAGCCGGTTGCAGACGGTCGAGGAGTTCGAGGGCATCCTGCTGCGTACCAGCACCCAGGGGGGTGAGGTGCGTTTGCGCGACGTTGCACGTATCGAGATCGGTGCAGAGAACTACGGTACCGTGGCGCGCTTCAATGGCAAGCCGGCGGCTGGCGTCGGTATCCGGTTGGCCGCGGGCTCGAATGCGCTAGAAACCGCCACCGCGGTGCGCGCCAAGCTCGAGGAGATGAAGCCCTACTTCCCGGCTGGGGTCGAAGTGGTCGTGCCCTATGACACCACGCCTTTCGTCAAGATCTCGATCCAGGAAGTGGTGAAGACCCTGATCGAGGCGGTGGTGCTGGTCTTCCTGGTGATGTTCCTGTTCCTGCAGAACCTTCGCGCCACCTTGATCCCGACGATTGCGGTACCGGTCGTGCTGCTGGGTACTTTCGGTGTGATGGCGGCGTTCGGCTTCTCGATCAACACCCTGACCATGTTCGGCATTGTGCTGGCGATCGGCTTGCTGGTGGATGATGCGATTGTCGTCGTCGAGAACGTCGAGCGGGTGATGACTGAAGAGGGGTTGCCACCCAAGGAGGCGACCCGCAAGTCGATGGACCAGATCACCAGCGCGCTGGTGGGGATCGGCCTGGTGCTGTCGGCGGTGTTCGTCCCGATGGCTTTCTTCGGCGGGTCGACGGGTGTCATCTACCGTCAGTTCTCGATCACCATCGTGTCGGCCATGGCACTGTCGGTGCTGGTTGCGATCATTTTCACCCCGGCTTTGTGTGCAACCATGCTGAAGCATGTCGAGAAGGGTCACGATGCTTCCGAAGGGGGGTGGTTCGCAGGCTTCTTCCGCTGGTTCAATGGCATGTTTGCACGCAATACGACACGCTACGAATCCAGTGTTGGCGGCATCCTCAGCCGGCGCAAGCGCTTCATGGCGATTTATTTTGCAATCATCGTCGTGTTGGGCTTGTTGTTCATGCGCATGCCGACCTCCTTCCTGCCGGAGGAGGACCAGGGCGTGATGTTCAATCAGGTCATGCTGCCTGCGGGCGCCACTCAGGAACGTACGCTGGAGGTACTGAAGAAGGTCGAGCAACACTATCTGGAGAACGAGAAGGACACCGTTCGTGCGGTCTTTACCGTGGCAGGCTTCAGCTTTGGCGGTAGCGGCCAGAACATGGGTATCGGTTTCGTTAACCTGAAGCACTGGGACGAACGCAAAGGGCCGGGCATGGATGTGAAGTCGGTCGCCGGCCGTGCCATGGGGGCGTTCTCGCAGATCCGCGAGGCCATGGTGTTTGCTTTCGTGCCGCCGGCGGTGATCGAGTTGGGCACGTCAAACGGCTTCAACGTGATGCTGCAGGATCGTGCGGGTCTGGGTCATGAGGCACTGGTTGCCGCGCGTAACCAGTTTCTCGGCATGGCGTCGCAGGACAAGCGTCTGGTGGCGGTCCGCCCGAATGGTCAGGATGACACGCCGGAGTATCAGCTCGATATCGACCATGCGCGTGCGGGTGCGCTCGGCGTCAGTGTGGCCGATATCAACGACACCTTGTCGACGGCCTGGGGTGGAACCTACGTCAACGACTTCCTCGACCGTGGCCGGATCAAGAAGGTCTATCTGCAGGCGGATGCAGGTGCCCGGATGACGCCCGAGGATCTGGGAAAGTGGTTCGTGCGCAACAGCCGGGGCGAGATGGTGCCGTTCTCGGCCTTCACCACGGCACACTGGACCTACGGTTCGCCACGCCTGGAGCGCTACAACGGGCAGCCCTCGATCGAGTTGCTGGGGCAGGCTGCACCGGGCTTGTCGTCGGGTGACGCGATGGCCGCGGTCGAAGAGATCATGGCCAAACTGCAGCCGGGGATCGGCTTTGAGTGGACCGGGACTTCTTTCGAGGAGCGCCGCTCCGGGGCTCAGGCACCGGCGTTGTATGTCCTGTCGATGCTGGTGGTGTTCCTGTGCCTTGCCGCGCTGTATGAGAGCTGGTCGGTGCCATTCGCGGTGATCCTGGTGGTGCCGCTGGGGGTGCTGGGTGCGCTGCTGGCAGCGACCGGACGCGGCTTGTCCAACGATGTGTACTTCCAGGTCGGGCTGTTGGCGACCATCGGCCTGTCGTCGAAGAATGCGATCCTGATCGTCGAGTTCGCAAAGGCCGAGATGGAGGCGGGCAAGGAGTTGATCGCCGCGACGCTGTCGGCAGTCCGCATGCGTCTGCGTCCGATCATCATGACCTCGCTGGCTTTCGGTCTGGGGGTTACGCCACTGGCCATCGCCACGGGCGCGGGCTCGGGCAGCCAGAACGCAATCGGCACTGGCGTGTTGGGTGGCACCATCGCTGGCACCGTGCTGGGCATCTTCTTCGTGCCGCTGTTCTACGTCGTGATCAAGCGCATTTTCAAAGACAAGCCGGCAGCCGAAGACGCGCATGCCGCAAAACCTGTGGAGGGCCGGGCATGAACGCCATCCGTACCTTGACGCTTGCCCTGGCCGCAGTGCTGGGGACGGCCTGCTCGACGCTGGCACCTGATTATCAGCGGCCGACGGCGCCAGTGCCTGCGAGCTGGTCGATGGGATCGGCTGCGCCGGCTGGTGACGGCCAGGCCGTTGCCGATCTCGACTGGCGGACTTATTTCGCCGATGCCCGTCTGCGCGAGTTGATCGGGATCGCCCTGGCCAACAACCGTGACTTGAGGGTGACTGCACTCAATATCGAACAGGCGCGTGCGCAGTACCGCATCCAGCGCGCCGAGCTGTTTCCGGCCTTGGGGCTGAGCGGTGGACAAAGTGCCCAGCGCCTGCCAGGCGATCTGACCAGCAGCGGAGAGGCTCAGATCAGCCGGCAGTTCAGCACGACGGTTGGAATCTCAGCCTGGGAGCTGGACTTCTTTGGCCGGATTCGCAGTCTGCGTGATCAGGCCCTGCAAACCTATCTCGCGACCGAAGAGGCGCGTCGCAGCGCGCAGATTGGGCTGGTTGCCGAGCTGGCCAATGCCTGGCTTGCGCTGGCGGCCGATCGCGAGCTGCTGGCGCTGGCGCAATCGACCTACATCACCCGGCAACAGTCCTACGAGTTGACCCGGCGCAGCTTTGAGGCCGGTGCCGTGTCCGCGCTGGATGTGCATCAGGCGAGCAGCGCGCTGGAGCGCGCACGTGCCGATGTGGCCAGCTACACCGCCCAGGTCGCGCGTGACCGCAATGCGCTGAATCTGCTGACCGGGAACCCGGTGCCGGATGCCTTGCTTCCGGACCGCCTGGTCGAGGCGGTCAGTACCGTGGCTGAGCTGTCTGCCGGCGTGCCGTCAGAGGTGCTGGTGCGTCGTCCCGACGTGCTGCAGGCCGAACATCAGCTGCAGGCCGCCAATGCCAGCATTGGTGCGGCGCGTGCGGCCTTCTTCCCGCGCATCGCGTTGACCACCAGTGCGGGAACGGCCAGTGCCAGCCTGGATGGCTTGTTCGAGGCGGGCTCCGGGACCTGGACCTTCGTGCCGCAGATCACGCTGCCCATCTTCAATGCAGGTGCGTTGGCGGCCAGTCTGGAGGTGGCGGAGGTGCAGCGCGAGATCAATGTCGCGCGTTATGAACAGGTCATCCAGTCGGCATTCCGTGAGGTGGCCGACGCCTTGGCCGGCCGCGCCACGCTGGACGAGCAGGTGGATGCCCGGCGCAACCTGGTCGCTGCCAGTCGCGAAAGCCTGCGCCTGGCCGAGGCGCGCTACCGCAATGGCCTGGACAGTTATCTGCTCTTCCTCGATACGCAGCGCTCGGCGTATGCTGCCGAGCAGGAGTTGATTGCCGTCCGGCTTGCCGATGCAGGTAACAGGGTGGCGCTGTACAAGGCGCTGGGTGGTGGCTGGCAATAAGCCATTGGTCAAAGTGGGATATGTTGCGAATTTATCTGCTGGATGGGTCGCAACAATTCCCGCTTTGCGGTATGGTCACGGCCTGCTAGTCCGGACGGATGCCGAACAAGGAATCACACCATGAATGCAACGATCACACCTGCCCTCATGACCGAGGAAGAACTCCGTGCCGCACCGGAGTCGGATTACATGTCGCCGCGTCAGTTGGCCTTCTTTCGTCAGCGTCTGCAGGACGAAATGAACCAGCTGCTCGAAAATGCACACGAAACCACGACGCACCTGCAGGATAACGAAGCCACGCCCGACCCGTCGGACCGTGCCAGTGTCGAGGAAGAACACACGCTCGAGTTGCGCGTGCGTGACCGCGAACGCAAGCTGCTGAAGAAGATCGAGGAAGCCATCGCCCGCATCGACGCCGGTGATTACGGCTGGTGCGAGGAGACCGGTGAGCCGATCGGCGTGGGCCGCTTGCTGGCGCGTCCTACCGCAACCCTGTCGCTCGAAGCGCAGGAGCGCCGCGAGAAACTCAAGAAGATGCATGGCGGCTGAGCCGCCCTTCTTCCGGTCTTTCTCTTTTCCGCACCGTCCCGTGAGGGGCGGTGACGCGCGTGGCGGGTGGCTGGCGCTTGGCGACGTGTTTCTTGCGCCGCCTGCCCGTCCAGATCAGCCTGGGTACCTGGAGTCTGCTTGATGCGCTGGTTACTGCGTGCGTTGATCCGCGGCTATCAGTTGTTCATCAGTCCCCTGCTGGGGCCGCGCTGTCGTTTCTATCCGACCTGCTCGCACTACGCGATTGAGGCCATTGAGGTGCATGGCGCGCTCAAGGGCAGCTGGCTGGCCTTGAAGCGGGTGTTGCGCTGTCACCCCTGGCATCCGGGCGGGCTTGATCCCGTCCCGCCGCCTTGCTGCGGCGACCACGCTCCGCATGAGCATCACCCGCCCCGACAGTAGGACGGGTCGATGGTATTTTCCTCCAATCCTGTTTCCGATCGCCCGCTTTCCGCCTTCGAGTCACGCTGGCTGGCCGAGGCCGTCCGTCACTACGAAACGCGTGAGGGCGTGCTTGACGATAGGGCTGCGGTGGCAGTGGCGCGCCAGTCTGAAGCCGATCTGGAGCGTCGCCTGTGTGTCCGTGCGGCGCATCTTGGTCGGCACCTGGGGCTGCGTTCCGCAATCCAGGCCTGGCGCCTGCGGGCAAGCTGGCTGTTGGCACTGGTTTGTCTGTTCGCCGTGCTGCTTGGCAGCGGTAGTGCCGGTGCCGTGCTGGGGGATGCCGGCCGGCCGGTCAATGTGATCTGGGCGCTGGGCGCCTTGCTGGGTGTTCATGCGATCAGCCTGATCGTCTGGCTGATCAGTGTGACGGCTGGCGGGCAAGCAGGGGGATCGGGCCTGGGGCGCTTATGGTTGCAGGGTGTCGCCTGGTTGGACCGGCGTACGGCGCAGCCCGACGTGCCCGTGGCCCTGGCTGGGCTGATGAGTCGTGACCGGACGGCTGCCTGGGGATTGAGTGCTCTCAGTCACCTGTTCTGGTTGCTGGCGCTGCTGGCCGCACTTGTCGGTCTGCTGCTGTTGTTGGCGACGCGGCGTTACGGTTTTGTCTGGGAGACGACGATCCTGCCTGCGGACGTGTTTGCTGGCTTGGTGGCGATGACCGGTGCAGGACCCGCCTTTTTCGGATTTGCGGTGCCGGATGCGGCAATGGTGGCTACTGCGGGTGCAGGGGGGGGGCTGGACGAGGCTGCGCGGCGAGCGTGGTCGAGTTGGCTGCTGGGGTGTCTGGTGCTCTATGGGGTCATGCCGCGGCTTGTGCTGACGGGCTTGTGTGTGCTGGCGTGGCGGCGTGGTCTTGCACGCCAGCATCTGGATCTCACTCAGCCGGCCTACTTGCGTCTGCGTGCCCGACTGTTGCCCGATAGCGAGCGCGCCGGGGTGTGTGATCCGGCGCCGGCCAAAGGTGTGGGGCCTGTCGCACCAGCACGCCCGGGCTTGGTTCCAGGTGACGGTTGCGCACTGGCACTGGAGTTGGGGGACGATCTCGTCTGGCCACCGGTATGGCTCAGTACCACGGTCGAGGATGGCGGGCGGATTGATAGTCGTGAACAACGCAAGGCAATTATCGGCCGTTTTCTGCAGCGACAGCCGTCCCGACTGCTGATTGCCGTTGATCCCCGGATGACGCCTGACCGTGGCAGCCTGGGGCTGATCGCCGAACTTGCCGGTACCGCCGGATCGGTCATGGTCTGGGCCTACCCCGGCCCGGATGGGCAGGTCGGTCGCATGGGCCTCTGGCGCGACCGCCTTGCCAGCCTTGGCTTGCCCGAGGCCGCCGTGTGTGACGATGCCGCACGGGCGGCGGCATGGCTGGAGACGGGCCGATGAACCCCTTGCAGCTTGCCGTTGTCGGCCACACCAATACCGGCAAGACTTCATTATTGCGTACCCTTGCACGGGACACCGGCTTTGGTGAGGTGGCGGACTCGGCAGGCACGACCCGCCATGTGGAGGGCTTGCGGCTGATGGCGGCGGGGAAGGTGGCCATCGAGTTGTACGACACGCCCGGCATGGAAGACGCGATTGCGCTGCTGGACTTCATCGATGCGCAGTTCGGTGCAGGGGCGCGGCTTGATGGGCCGGATCGCATCGACCGCTTCCTGGTGACGCCGGAGGCCGCCGCTCGCTTCGAGCAGGAATCGAAGGTGCTGCGTCAGTTGCTCAGGAGCGATGCGGCGCTGTATGTGATTGATGCGCGCGATCCGGTCTTGCCCAAGCACAGGGACGAACTGGCCTTGCTGGTTTGTGCTGCAAAGCCGGTGCTGCCCGTGCTCAACTTCGTCGTTTCGCCCGCTGCGCGCGTACAGGACTGGCATGCGGCACTGGCGCGTCTGGGTCTGCATGCGGTGGTGAGCTTCGACACGGTGGCACCGGAGATTGACGGTGAGCGGCGCCTGTTTGCCACCCTGGGAACGCTGCTGCATGCGCATCGCGAGGCAATCGACGCCCTGATTGCCGATCGTTGCCGGGAGGCGGATGCGCGGCGCGAGGCCGCCCGGCGCCTGGTTGCACGTTTGTTGATCACGTTGGCCGCGCACCGGCATCGTGTTGCTGATGCTTCGGATCGCGCATTGGTTGCCGCGGTCGAACGTCTCAGGTCTACGGTGCGCGAGCGCGAGCAGGCCTGTGTCGATGCGCTGCTGCAACTCTACCGCTTCCGTCCTGATGACGTCCGGATGACCGCGCTGCCACTGGTGGCCGGACGTTGGGAGGATGATCTGTTCAATCCCGAGACCTTGCGTCAGTTTGGGGTCAGGCTGGGGGGTGGGGCTGCGGCAGGCGCTGCCGCCGGCGTGGGTATCGACCTGATGGTGGGGGGGATCACGCTGGGGGCGGCGGCTGCATTGGGGGCGGTGGCAGGCGGCTTGTGGCAGACATTCGGCCACTATGGTGAGCGGATTGCCGCCCGTGTCCGTGGGCATCGTGAGCTGAGCGTGGATGACGCGATCCTGCGGGTACTGGCCTTGCGCCAGCGGGCCTTGTTGCGGGCCTTGGATGGGCGTGGGCACGCCGCGCTGGCACCGATCGAGATGACGGTGGCCGAAGAGGGGGTGCCGGACGGCTTCGCCTGGCAAAGCGGGCGCTTGCCGCTCGAGTTGCGCCAGGCTCGCGCGCATCCCGAGTGGAGCGGCGTTGCCAGTCCGGAGCGTGAGCAGGCGGTCGAGACGCTTGCTGCGGCGACCTTGAATTGAGCCCTGACACGGCAGTGATCACTGACTGACGGTTCGAACCTCAGGCTTGGCTTCCGGCATCTCCTGATCGAACATAAGGGGGGGATTGCATCGGAATGGCGCAGAAGTTGCTGTCGTCGTGATGTCTGACGTACGGGTGTTTCACCCGGATCCTGCTATCCTTCGAAGGATTCCGGGGCCATGCGCCAGGGCCCGGGGCCGATCATCCTGGATATCTGTCACTCATATGTTGCTTCGTTGTTTCCTGACCCTTGTGGCTTGCTTGCACCTGATACCGGCATTTGCCCAGGCTGACGTGCGGGTGACCTTTGTCGACGGTCAGATGAAGCTGTTGCGTGGCACCCAGGTGTTGCTTGCCGCGCCGGGGGTGGTGGTGCTGGATTCGGACATCCTCGAGACCGCGCCCAAGGCCTATGCCCTGATCGAGTTTCCGGACGGCGTCCGGCTGGCGCTGGGGGACGAGACGCGTTTGATGCTGCGAACGCTGGCGTCAGGTGGCAAGCCTGCCATGCGCGAGTTTGCGGTGCTGCAGGGTTGGGTCAAGATCCAGTCCCCTGCAGCTTCGGTGGCCGATTTTCAGTTGCAGGGGCTGCGCTGGTCGATACAGGGACGGGAGACGAGCGTGATCGTGCGCGATGATGCAATGCTGTTTGTCGAGCATGGCGCGGTTGCAGTCAGTGTCAGCGATCTCAAAGGGCGTGCAGGCACGCCACAGCGGCTCAATAGCGGACGTTTCGGTGTGCTGGACGAAAACCGTGCCCTGGTCTTGCAGGAGCGTCCGGCAGAAGTTTTTGTGACTGCCATGCCGCGCCCTTTCCGTGACCCGCTGCCAAGACTGCTCGAGCGCTTCAAGGGGCGTGAGGTCGAGCCGAGACCTGCGGGAGAGGTCGCCTACGGCGATGTCGCGCATTGGCTGCAGGGGCCACAGCCCTGGCGCAGCGGGTTCGTGGCACGTTTTCGTCCCCGACTGGGAGACAAGGCCTTTCGTCAGCAACTGGCCGACAATGTCGCCCGCCACCCCGAGTGGGACAGGATACTGTTCCCCGAAAAATACCGTCCCCGCAACCCGCCGGCACGTCCCTGATGCCTGCATCGCGTGTGGATTCCTCAACCCTGTATCCCTGATGCACCGATCCTGAGAGGCAAGCATGAAGCTGATCGTGAAGTTCAATCTGGTCCTGAGCCTGGTATTCCTGGTCGGCCTGGGCGGGGCGGCCTATGTGTCGCATGAGGTACTGCAACGCAATGCACGTGATGAGATCCTGCAGAATGCGCGGATCATGATGCAGGGTTCCCTGGCTGCGCGCGGGTACACCATCAGTCAGATCACCCCCTTGCTGCAGAACCAGCTCAATTACGAGTTTCTGCCGCAGACGGTGGCGGCCTATGCGGCTACCGAGTATTTCAACGAGCTGCGCAAGCAGTATCCGGACTATACCTACAAGGAAGCCACGCTGAACCCGACCAATCCCCGCGACCGTGCGACGGACTGGGAGGCAGACATCGTCAACAGCTTCCGCAATACGCAGGGACAGACCGAAATCATGGGTGAGCGTGATACGCCAGCCGGCCGGACGCTCTACCTGGCACGTCCGATCAAGATCACTGACCCCGGCTGTCTGCGCTGTCATAGCGTACCCGATGCCGCACCCGCCTCGATGCTGGCGCGCTATGGCTCCGCCAACGGTTTCGGCTGGCAGCTCAACGAGATCGTTGGTGCGCAGGTGGTGTCGGTGCCGATGGAGGTACCCATCCAGCGGGCGGATGCAACCTTCCGCGTCTTCATGGTGTTGCTGGTTGCGCTGGTTGGTTTCATCTTCGTGCTGCTCAACATCCTGTTGATCACCCTGGTGATTCGTCCGGTCAACCGATTGGCGCGCATTGCCGACCGCGTCAGCCTGGGCGAGATGAATGTCGAAGAGTTTCCGGTAAAAGGCCGCGACGAAATCTCCACGCTGGCCGAATCGTTCGGACGCATGCGCAAGAGTCTGGTGCATGCGCTGAAGATGCTCGAATCCTGAGTGGGTCGGTGTTTCGATGAGCCATCCGCAACATCTGGGCAAGTATCAGATTCAGGCCGTTCTTGGCAAAGGCGGCATGGGTACGGTCTATCGTGCCCATGATCCGGCGATCGATCGGGTGGTCGCACTCAAGACCATCCGTCGTGAGCTGATCGAGGCTGGGGATGGCCAGGGCATGGTCGAGCGATTCCGCAACGAGGCGCGCGCGGCGGGCCGTCTCAACCACCCCGGCATTGTTGCAATCTACGATTTTGGTGAAGACGAGCAGGTTGCCTTCATCGCCATGGAGTATGTCGATGGCTGTGGTCTGGGGCAGTATCTGCGCCAGGGCCGCAAGCTGCCGGTTGCCGACGTGGTCAGCATCATGATCCAGCTGCTGGAAGCGCTCGATTACGTGCACCAGCGCGGCGTCATCCATCGCGACATCAAGGCGGCCAACTTGCTGATCACGGCCAATGGTCGGCTCAAGATCACCGATTTCGGTATTGCCCGCATCGACATGGCCAACCTGACTCAGGTCGGTTCGGTCATCGGAACGCCGAGCACGATGGCGCCTGAGCAGTTTCTTGGCCTGGCGGTGGATCACCGGGCCGACCTGTTTGCTGCCGGAGTGGTGTTCTATGAGATGCTGACCGGTGAGCGCCCGTTTACCGGTGGCATGGAGGCGATGGCCTACCAGGTTTGCAATGTGCAGCAACTGCCGCCATCCGCGCACAATCCAGAGCTGTCGCCCTTGTTTGATGCGATCCTTACCCAGGCACTGGCCAAGCGCGCGGACGAGCGTTATGCCGATGCCGCAGCTTTTGCCGTGGCGCTGCGCGAGGCTTATGAGGCAGCTTTCCGGACGCCGCCCAGTCCAGTGGTGTCGGAGGAGACGGTGGTCATGACGGCCGCGGCAGTGCGCGCCAGTCTCGCGGCCATGCAGGCGCAGCATGCGGGGCCGGTGACTTCGATGCCGTTGAGCCCGACTCTGGCCACCCCGCTGCCCACCCAATGGCAGGAGGACACCTTGCGGACGGTCGAACGCCAGCTGGCCGCCCACATCGGGCCGTTAGCCCGGGTGATCGTGCGCAAGGCCGCGACGACATCAGCCGATCTGGGCGAACTTTACCGGCAGCTGGAGGACAAGCTTGATACGGAAGAGGCTCGCCGGAAGTTCCGCGATGGCCTGAGCCGCGCAGGATTGGCTCAACCCTCGGCTCCGACATGCGTTGTGACATCCGCCGTGGGAGGAGGGCTGGCGGTGGTGACCACTACCCCGAAGTCAGCGCAGGAGGTCGCGGTCACACCTGCACAGATCGAACGTGCAACCCAGTTATTGGCTCGTCATCTCGGGCCGATCGCGGGGGTGCTGGTTAAGCGTGCTGCGCGAGATGGCGCAGACCTCAACCAGTTCGGTGCGCTGCTAGCCGCTCAGATTGACGATCCCGTAATACGGAGTCGTTTCCTGGCGGATTTAGGCAAGACGGGTTGAGGCATACCTGTCAAGTCTGGCCTTAAACCCCGCTGAAGGCTGATAGCACGCGAGTGACGATGGGCTGTAGCGTCTGGAAGTCGGCAGTCCCTGTGCCAATCAGTTCGACGTCTTTGGCTGGTAGGTAGGTGAAGGTGACCACCACCGGCGTGCTCGCCATGGAAATTGCCGGGGGTCTTTGTCTTGTCTTGACTTGCTTATGGATTGCAGAAACACCTTCCCCGATCAAACCGCCGACATCGGTTACCGTGTTGCCGGGCGTCATTGCAGCCAGCCCCTCGGTGAGCTGCTGGATGGTGTCGTGTATCGGGAATAGTCCCTTGAATCGCTCGCCAGGCCGATAGAAACAGGCGCCCATATAGATGTCTGGCAGATCCAGTATTCGGTTCTCAATTGCGGCCGTGGGTCGCTGCGCAAGGAAATTGATTACCTCATGCCACATGCCGATTAGTGCGAGTGGCTTGGTGCCCGCACCAACTTCCGAGAAGAGATAGTTGCCATTGCTCGCGGTGGCGGCGTGCGTCATCACGCCGCTGTCCTGAACGAAACTGAGTGTGCCGACTTTGTGGACCTTGGAGGCGGGAACCCGCCACATGTCTGCTGCCATGGGATCTCCTCAGTATTTGCGCCGATGATGACTGAGTTAAGCAGATGTGCTCGATCTGTTCAACCCACTCGAGCTGCTGCGGGGTTTGAGTGCGGAGGTATGTAGGATCATACCTTGCGGGCGACCTGCAATAAACCAGGTACAGGCTTTCCCCCTTCAGTTCGAAGGACCACGTGTTCGGTGGATGTCGGGGTTAGCCCCGCTGCCTGGAGCGCATCGATCACATAGGCTGGTGAATGTGCGTAGCGGCCATGGGGTGCAAGCAGGTAACGCAGGCAGTTCTGCCCGGAACTGGCCAGTTCTACGGTGAATACCAGTGTTCCATCCTGCTTCAGCGATCTGAAGGCACCTGTGAATACGGCATCCAGGGCGCCAAAGTAGCAGAGTGTGTCGGCCGAAACGATCAGATCGTAGCTTCCTGCGGGCTCCTCGCGAAGGAAGGCCGTTAGCTCGGCTTTCACCAACCGGTCATAGACATTGCGTCCTTGCGCCTTCGTGAGCATAGGGGCGGAGAGGTCGATACCGGTCAACTGGTGTGCGAAGCGGGTCAGCAATGGTCCGCACAGACCGGTTCCGCAGCCGGCGTCGAGTATCTCGAGAGATTTGAACTGATTGTGATGCATGCGCTCGACTGCATCGGCGACATGCTGTGGTGCGCGATAGGTCAATGCGGCCAGCTTGGCGTCAAAGCTGTCGGCAAAACCGTCGAATACGGATTCGATGTAGGCATCTTCAGCGCGTTCTGGGACGTCCTTTCCGGTACAGGCGGCCAGATGATGGCGGGGGGTCGGGTTGTTCGGTTCGGCTTCGACCCACGCTCGGTAGAACGCAGCTGCATCATCGATACGTCCGAGCATGTAATAGGCATAACCCAGCATCCTGCGTGCCGAAGGATTGGATGGCATCAGAGCGATGGTCTCACAGTAGTACCGTACTGCTTCCTCGACGCGGCCGATGCCCGCGAGCAGATTGCCCAGATTGTTGTGGGCATCGATGTTGCTCGGGTCTAGTTCTAGCACTTTGCGGTATGCAGCTTCTGATTCTGCAAACCGTCCTTGGGCGCGGCGAAGTACACCAAGATTGTTATGAACAGTGGGTTCAGTCGCGTTGAGGGCGATACAGTGTTCGTAAGCTTCACCAGCATCGTCGATGTGGCCAAGGTCCAGCAAGATGTTGCCCAAGTTGTTCCAGACGCCGGGTGCATCCGGATTCTGAGCCAGACTGCGCCGCATCAGCGCGATGGCCTCTTCCGGACGGCCACGCTGGTGCATTGCAATTGCTAGAAAGTTCAATGCGTCAGGATGCTCCGGAACACTTTCGAGCACACGCCAATAAACGGTTTCTGCAGCATCGAGTTCTCCGATACGATGCAAGCGGGTAGCAAATGTCAACGCATCTTCCAGCGTCATCTCGTCGGGTAGTCCAGCAGGTGCGGAGGCTGTCATAGTCGATGGGCTTTGTGCTTCAGGTGTCTTGAGGCCGAGGACAAGTCATGTCTTGCCGGAGTACGCAACGCCGCAATTTCTTGCGTTGTGCGACTGATCGTCGTGCTGCTGTGCGTACCTGTGGCCGGCCCGGATGGGCGGCCTTGAGCGACGCGAATTGGTGGATGGTGCTGGGAATGGAGTCCCCAATTCGGCAGACTGACTCTACTGGCAAGGTCAGAATGTATACTGAAAGTTGCTATCTTCCACTCCGACACTGACCCGTTCAATTTGAGTACCTTCCATCATCCGTGTCAGGAAGGCACGGCTGATGTCCGGCAACATCGTATTGGTCAGGATCGCATCGATCATGCGGCCACCGGATTCGGTTTCGGTGCAACGGCTGACGACAAGTTTGACGACGTCCTCGCTGTACTCGAACGGGACCTTGTGGTGATCTTCGACACGCTTCTTGATACGGCCGAGTTGAAGGTGGACGATCTTGCCCAGCATCTCGTCACTGAGCGGATAGTAGGGAATGGTCACCAGTCGGCCAAGCAGGGCGGGCGGGAAGATCTTCAGCAGGGGGTCGCGCAGGGCCTTCGCCAGACCATCCGGGTCGGGCAGCAGTTCCGGATCCTTGCACATGCCGGCGATGAGTTCGGTGCCTGCGTTGGTGGTGAGCAGGATCAGGGTGTTCTTGAAGTTGATGTAGCGCCCTTCACCGTCTTCCATGAAGCCTTTGTCGAAGACCTGGAAGAAGATCTCATGCACGTCGGGATGTGCCTTCTCCACTTCGTCCAGTAGTACCACGCTATAGGGCTTGCGTCGTACTGCTTCGGTCAGCACACCACCCTCTCCGTAACCGACGTAACCCGGCGGGGCGCCTTTCAGCGTCGAGACCGTGTGCGCCTCCTGGAACTCGCTCATGTTGATGGTGATCAGGTTCTGCTCGCCACCGTACAGCGCCTCGGCCAGTGCCAGGGCCGTTTCGGTCTTGCCCACACCGGAGGTGCCGGCGAGCATGAATACACCAATCGGTTTGTTCGGGTTGTCGAGGCCGGCGCGTGAGGTCTGGATGCGTTTGGCGATCATCTCCATCGCATGATCCTGGCCGATCACGCGCTTACCCAGGTTTTCGGCCAGTTTAAGGATGGTTTCCACCTCATTGCGGGCCATCCGTCCGACCGGAATGCCGGTCCAGTCGGCGACCACCGAGGCAACGGCCTGGTAATCGACCGTTGGCAGGATCAGCGGGTCTTCGCCCTGCAGTTCAGCCAGCCGGCTCTGGACGTCGATGAGTTCGGCGAGCAGCTCCTCACGCGACTTTTCGGGCGGGGCGGCTTCGTCAGTGTTGGCGGCCAGGGGTGCGACGGCGTCGGCGGCAACTTCCAGCGGACTGCCGGTCCCTTCGACCGGCTTGCTGCCGTCGCGCAGCTTCGCGCGCAGCCCCAACAACTGGTCGACAAGCGCCTTCTCGTCCTGCCAGCGTTGCGAGAGCCCCGCCAGACGGTCGTGTTCGGCAGCCAGCAGCCCGTTGCACAGGGCTTCGCGCTCGGCGGTGTTCATTCCAATGGCCTTCTCGCGATCGATGATGGCGAGTTCGGTCTCGAGGTTTTCGATCCTGCGCTGGCTGTCATCCACCTCGGCAGGGGTGGCATGCAGGCTGATGGCTACCCGGGCGCAGGCGGTGTCGAGCAGGCTGACTGCCTTGTCGGGCAATTGACGCGCCGGGATGTAGCGATGCGACAGTTTGACTGCTGCCTCCAGCGCCTCGTCCAGGATCTGTACCTTGTGGTGCTTCTCCATCATTGTCGCAACGCCGCGCAGCATCAGCACGCCTTTTTCTTCGGACGGCTCGTCGACCTGCACAACCTGGAAGCGGCGGGTCAGGGCGGGGTCCTTCTCGAAGTACTTCTTGTATTCGGCAAAGGTCGTGGCGGCAACGGTGCGCAGGGTGCCACGCGCCAGTGCTGGCTTGAGCAGGTTGGCAGCGTCGCCGGTACCTGCGGCACCTCCGGCGCCGACCAGCGTGTGCGCTTCATCGATGAACAGGATGATGGGCTTGGGCGAAGCCTGAACCTCCTCGATGACCGAGCGCAGTCGTTGTTCGAACTCGCCTTTCATGCTGGCTCCAGCCTGCAGCAAGCCGATGTCCAGGGTCAGCAGGCTGACGTCCTTGAGCGCCGGTGGTACGTCGCCCTTGACGATGCGCTGAGCGAAGCCTTCCACCACCGCGGTCTTGCCGACCCCGGCTTCACCCGTGAGGATGGGGTTGTTCTGGCGGCGGCGCATCAGGATGTCGATGACCTGGCGGATTTCCTCGTCGCGACCGACGATCGGGTCCATCTTGCCGGAGCGGGCCTGCTCGGTGAGGTCGACGGTGAACTTCTTCAGTGCCTCCTGCTTGCCCATCTGGGCCGGGGCGATCGCGTTACTGTCCTCGCCTGGCTGGCTGCTCGAGCCGTCACGCGCACCCAGGTGTTCCTCAGGAGAGGCTGCCACGATACGGGCAAAGTCGTCGGTCAGCACATCGGGCTTGATCCGTTCGAACTGGCGCGATATCCCCATCAGGGCGTTGCGCAGCGAAGGCGTCTTGAGCATGCCGACGAGCAGGTGGCCGGAGCGGACCTGGCGCTCGCCGAACATCAGCGAGCCATAGACCCAGCCGCGTTCGACTGCAGTATCCAGGTGGGTGGACAGGTCCGAGATCGAGGTCGAGCCACGGGGCAGGCGGTCGAGTGCTGCCGTCATGTCGGCTGCCAGGCGCGCGGCGTCGAGCTCGAAGTGACGGACGATGTGATGCAGGTCCGTGTCTTCGGCCTGCAGCAGTTGTTGCAGCCAGTGTTCCAGCTCGACGTAGGGATTGCCGCGCAGCTTGCAGAAGACAGTTGCGCCTTCGATTGCCTTGTAAGTCAGACTGTTGAGTTTGCCGAAGGAGGCGATCCGACTGATTTCGCTCATGCGTCTGTCTCCGTAAGTTGTGTTGTGTCTTGCCGCCGTGGGCGAGATCAGTGTTTGTTGACGAGAGGGTTAAGCAGAAGGGGGAGGGGCGTTTGCTTGCCGCTTCAGCAGCCTTTCTCCATCCAGAACGAGGTCATCCGCATCATGTTGCGTCCTACGCTTGCCAAGCCAGCTCGTCCAGCCGAGGCGCGCTCCGCGCGCCAGTTCGAGTTGCGGCACTTCGCTGGCCTTGAGTTGCAGGCGTGCATCCCAAGCCAGTTCTCCATGAGTATAGAAACGTATCCAGTCCGAGATCCGCGGCAACGCGCTGCCGCCCGGCAACAAGGCGATGTACTGCTTCAGGCTCATGGGGCCGAGGCGCAAACGGAACTTGCTCTGTCGGTCCCATACTCGACGACCGATGACCACATCGACGCCGAGGTGTCGTTGGCCGATACGGCCGTGATCTCGCTCCCGCAGCGCCATCCAGTGCCCGACGTATTGTTCAACCTCGACATTCAGGTCGAAGTCGTTGGCGAGAATGGCCTGCAGGCCTTCGGCATTGCGGATCTGCCGCGACAGCAGTCCGGCATGGAACAGGCGGGCGTTGTCGGGGACACAATCGCGGTTGCGTAGTGTGGGTTCGCCAATACCGAAAGTGGAGCCAACATAGTCCGAGAAGCGGTCGTTTTTTGGTCGGTCCAGGCTGACTGTGGGTTGAGCCTGTGCCCAGGCTCGGTAGAACAACGCCAGGAAACGATGGTGAATTAGATCGAGAAAGCGATTGAAGGTCGCGTCACCGTGGTTTAATTGACGATGACGGGCATATTCTGTTAAGTGAAGCGGTAAAGGACCATTCGGGCCGAGCAAACCGAAGAAACGTACCTCCAGTCGCGGGGGGTGAAGATCGTTGGCAGGTGTGAATGCGGAAAGGCTGGCAGGGGCGAAAGAAAGTGATGCCTCTTGGCCGAGGCGCACCGGCTCGTCCTGTGGGCGCAATGCCTCTGCCCAGCGCGGTGCATGCGGAAAGGCACATTCGATCCGGCGCATCGCCTGAAGGAAATCGATGGCGTAAGGTGCGCGTTCGAGTGCCGCGAACAGGCTTACAGGATCGGACGCTTTCCGCATCGCGGCTCCCCGTTCATGATCGTGCCTCGTGTCAGGGAGCGCAGGCTGGTTTGGGTAAAGCTGTTTAGAGACGCGTGACGGGCCAGGAAGTGCTCCATTACGCTGCCGAACAGGAACGCACCGCTCCCCTCGAATGCCGATTCGTCAACTTCAAGTTCGATTTCCAGGCCTCGGCCAAAACAGATGGGGCCGGGAAATGGTAGGCGAGCGACAACCGTGTCTACCTTAACGGACTTAAGCCCTTCGATTTGGCGACGTGCGCTGGCATCGCTGCTCCTGGTGTAGAGCAGGAGCATCTCGCGCAGAGCGCCAGCTCCTTCGTGTGCTGGTGTATCGACCAAGGAGAGGTGATTGAGCGCCAAGTGGCTGATTAGGCGCCATGCGATCGAGCCATCGGCCAGCATCGCATAAGGGCGAGAGGGGCCGCGCACGCAGCGGATGTCTTCGACAGGTGCGGCGATGTCGAGCGAAAAGCCGCCGTGCCCCTCACCTTGCGGTAGCAGGATGGGCAGATCTCGATTCGTACAAAGCGTTTGGATCGACAATTGCCGCAGGTCGGATCGATAGGGTGCTTCGGCCGGGTCGACCAGGGATAAAAATAACTCGCTGCCAATGTAGCCAGTACGTGGCCCGGTGCGTTTCTGCTTTTCGGACAGCAGTCGAGGCTCCCGTCGACAGGTATAAAAGGCCTGCGTGGAACTAATGCCATTGTCGTGAAAATCAGCGTAGAACGGAAGGAAACGCAGTTCTTCCTGGGATCCGTGGAAGTGCCCGGTGACGCTGGTGAGCGCGTAGACTTCGTAGTCCATCGGATGTGCACGGTCTGCAACGACGTGAAACTCGTGACCGCTGTCATTGATATGGATTCGGTCAGCGCGTTTCGGAAAGAGGTTGATTGCGGGTGTGCAGTGAAGCAGAAAGTTTGCGCGATCGACCACACTTTCGAGGACCGAGTCACCTTGCCCGAACAATAGGACGAGTTCTATTTCCTCATTGGCTTGAACGATGGCCGGTTTCAGACCGCTGATGTCGAAGAACAGGAAACGCTCGGGAAATGCGAAGTATTCCTGTACCAGGCGATAACCATCGAAGCTGCGTCGACTAACTGGAAGCAGCGCCTGTTCGTCTTCATAACCGCAAAGGCGGACCTGGGTTGGTGGAATGAAATGCTGCCAACTGGACTTTCCGTCAGCGGCTCTCACCAGCGCGCCGAGCGTTGATCCTCCAATCATCTCGAGCAGGCGATGAGCAACCTCCTGCGCGCCGCCGATATGAATATTTAGCGAGTCCAGTTCGAGTTGGGCGAATTTGAGGCCACCGGTGGTGCGCAAACGCAGGCGCACGCCACCCCGCACCCTCCCGGTCAGGGGAAGGCGGGCCAGTGGCAGATCAGGAGCAAAGCTGAAGTAGTTCGCCTGGGTCAGCTCAACTGGCCATAGACGGAGTGTATGCGCGGTACGGAACTCGCAATGTGTGGTGTCGTTCCGCGTAGATACACTGCGAAACGGTGCTCCTCGGGGCAGGGTGACGCCACTGGCGAGGTTGGTTTCACCCGGCTCCGGGCGAAACTGTACGATCAGCATCGCAGGCGTCGGCGCGAGATAGTGTGGGTACAGCATCTCCAGCAGGTTTTGCGTGAAGCGGGGAAACTCCGCATCGATCTTCAGCTGGACGCGCGCAGCGAGAAAGCTGGTTCCTTCGAGTAGACGCTCGACATATGGGTCGGCAACCTCGATGCCTTCCATTCCGAGCCGTGCGGCAATCTTGGGAAACTGGCGTGCGAATTCTGCGCCCATCTCTCGCAGATGCTGAAGCTCGCGGTTGTAGTGCTTTAACAGCCTAGGGTCCATGCCCGATCTCAGTGGCTACCCAAGTCGCGGACCTCGACCAGACCACTCTCGAGATCCAGTTCGGTACGCAGGAGTAACTCCAGCGGAATCGGCTGAGCCCAGATCTGAGCAGAAATGCGCACGCCGATGACGTTGTGCCAGTCCAGGACGCTCTCTTGTTGGTCGGTGCTGATTTTTAGCGTGCCTGGGATGATGCGCGGTTCGAAGCGGGTGAGGGCATCGCTGATGGCGCGTTCAAGTTCGGTGATGTCCAGCGAGGAGGCAGTCTCGCCGGAGAAGCAGGGCATACCGTAGTTCAGTACGGACTGATCTGCTTCGGTCCAGTGAGCGAGTCCGTCGCTGGCGGGTGGGCGGGTGGCGTTGAGCAGCCAGGTCAGATCCCGCAATACAGCCTCACGCAGCTGCGACCGGCTCAGCACGCTGCGCTCAAGAGCTTCCGTACGTAGTTCGGGTGCATCGTCCCGCAGGCGGTCGAGAAGGGCGGGCTGAAGCCTGTCCTGAGCTAGTCGTTCAATCATCAATGTTCCCCCGTTCTGCGTTTCCGAGGTCAACCCGTCGGATATCGAGCAATGCGAAATCGCCTTGGTCCGTTGCGAACAGGCGCTGGCCTAGCCCGCGGTAATCTCCTGCGTGTACCAGCCACTCTGTTCGCCAGGCGAGTTTGATTGCGCCATCAGCCTCCTGCTCAGATCCGGGATAACGGGTCGGGATTACGCCGACGGCTTCGCCGCCGTTGCTGAACTGAAAATGTGCCGGTGCCCAGACGTAATCACGCAGGTCGGTCGGGGCTTCGATGTCGATACGGCTTAGCCGGGAGAACGGAATCCAGTAGTAACTGCCGTTGATGATTGCTTCACACACCGGACCAAGGCGGCCGTCTGCATCAGCCAGCCACTCGAATGGGGCGCCATCAATCCTGCCCGGGGTGGCGGGGGCAAGTTCGAAAGCCCGATCGCGCAGTGCGGCGGCCTCAGTTTGCTGACCCCGTCCAGCGACGAGCAGCGACTCGACGAGCAGCGCCAGCCACTGTTCTGGTTCGCCGAAGACAAGGGGCGCGCGCTTGCCTGCAAAAACTTCACTGCGAAGGACTTCGCAGCGCAGTGCCTCGCGGTACATCTGGGCCATGGCAAGGGCCGAGACGTCAAGCTCCGCCGCAACGTTGAGTTGATTCATTGCGCGATCCCACTGGCCAAGTATGGCAAGCAACTGGAACAGGAAGATGCGGAGCTTGGAGTTCGCCGGTTGGCGACGGATCTCGGCTTGAAGCAGGGACAGTGCTGCTTCCGGATGTCCCGCCCGCAACTGGGCTTCGGCGTTGTCTTGGTCTGTTGAGGGCATGTTCATTGGTTCCGTCGCGGCAGGGGCTACTTGGGCGATATGTCAGTTTCGAACTGCGAGGTTGCGCTGGATCCACCCGATTCACTCTGGCCACGGTACTCGACAGTAATTTTCTGAAAAGCGAACGACACTCGTTCGATCGCTGCCTGTCCGCCGCCGCCGACGCCCTCCAGTTCGAGGGCGCTGATCCGTGCGTTGGAGAGGGTGATCGTCAAGTATTCGACAGCTTTGGCGCCGCCTGCTTTCCGTGCGGTCAGCACTGCCTGTTTGATTGGCTCGTTCGTACGCAAAGCACTCATCAGTCCCGTGCTTGCCCGATCCACCAACTTCGTAACGACGAGCTCCTTGAGCGCAACCTGATTGGCTCCTGCCCGGCCGGAGGCAGCGGTAGCCGTTGCGCTGGCATTTCCCTGCATGCCCCATGTCCAAGCAAGAACGTCGATTTCGCTTTTGTGGAGCATGTCCTGCGCTTCACCCTTAATGGGGCCCGACCGGGAGCCTTCGACTTTCAGGAATATGTCACCAATGGCCATCAACTGGACTCCGGAAACGCGGTCCTCAGGAAGCTGGCGTCACACCGCCGAGAGGACGGCATGACACCGGCGGATTAGCGATCAACTAACGTCGCCGTGATTCTCGGCGATATTCCACGTGGCGGTCTTGGTGGATCCCTTGCCGCCTGACGGGGTCTGCTCGGTGTACTCGTACTTGAACTCGGCGAAGTTAAGTACTACGTTCTCGGTCAAGCGGTCTTCTCCCCCGCTACCGCCCGTGCTGACCGAAGAGATCAGGACCTCTTTCATGGTGATCTTCACGTACTCAAGCGGGGTTTTTCCAGCCTTGCGCACGGTGATGACGGCTTGGTCGAAGTGCTCGCCACTGCAGCAGGCTTGAATCAGGGCATGGCTCGATGCATCAATGTATTTGGTAATGGAAAGGTCCTGGACACTCACCTTGCCCGATCCGCCTCCACCACCCATGTGCGTGGTACCGGATTGACTCAAGCCCCAACTCCAAGCTAGGACATCGATTGATTCCTTATGCACTTTGTCCGTTGACTCGCCCTTGATACTGCCGAGTTTGAGGAACATATCCACTGCCATGATGAACTCCTATCCATTTGATGCTGCGATGAACTTCGGGGAGGCTCCCCGCTTTTGAACCACGCGCCAGCCGGACCCAGGGGTCAGCTGCCCTTGGTGGACGGGAGCTTGGACACCAGGCGCAGGGAGACGGTCAGCCCTTCGAGCTGATAGTGCGGGCGCAGGAAGAACTTCGAAGTGTAGTAGCCTGGATTCCCTTCGACCTCTTCGACGATGACCTCGGCTGCGGCCAGAGGGCGACGGGCCTTGGTGCTCTCTGTCGAATGTGCGGGGTCACCATCGACGTAGTTCATGATCCAGTCTTGCAGCCAGCGCTGCATGTCGTCGCGCTCCTTGAAGGAGCCGATTTTGTCGCGCACGATGCACTTCAGGTAGTGGGCGAAGCGGCAGGTGGCAAACAGATAGGGAAGCCGCGCGCCGAGGTTGGCATTGGCGGTGGCGTCGGGGTCGTCGTACTCGGCCGGCTTGTGCAGCGACTGGGCGCCGATGAAGGCGGCAAAGTCGGAGTTTTTCTTGTGCACCAGGGGCATGAAGCCATTCTTGGCCAGTTCTGCTTCGCGTCGGTCCGAGATGGCGATCTCGGTGGGGCATTTCATGTCTACTCCGCCATCGTCGGTGGGAAAGCTGTGCACCGGCAGATTTTGCACTGCACCGCCCGATTCGACACCGCGTATGCGGGAACACCAGCCGTATTCCTTGAACGAGCGATTGATGTTCACTGCCATCGCATAGGCTGCATTGGACCAAGCATACTTGCTGTGGTCAGCAGCGCCGGTGTCTTCCTCGAAATCGAACTCCTCGACCGGGCTGGTTCGTGCGCCATACGGGACGCGGCTGAGAAAGCGCGGCATTGCCAGTCCGATGTACTTGGCGTCGTCTGATTCGCGTAGCGAACGCCATGCTGCGTACTCTGGTGTGGTGAAGATCTTGGTCAGATCGCGTGGGTTGGCTAGTTCCTGCCACGAATCCATCTGCATGATGGTGGGCGAGGCTCCGGTGATGAAGGGACTATGTGCGGCCGCGCAAACCTTAGCCATCTCGCCGAGGAGTTCGACATCGGGTGGGCTTTGGTCGAAATGATAGTCCCCGACCAGGCAACCGAACGGCTCCCCCCCGAACTGGCCGTACTCTTCCTCGTATACGCGCTTGAATAGTGGGCTTTGGTCCCATGCAGTACCCTTGTAGCGCTTCAGGGTCTTTCCAAGCTCATTCTTCGAGATGTTGAAGACCCGGATCTTCAGCATCTCGTCGGTTTCTGTGTTATTCACCAAGTAATGCAATCCGCGCCATGCACCCTCCAGTTTCTGGAAGTCCGGGTGATGCATGATGAGATTTACCTGTTCGGTAAGCTTCTGGTCAAGTGCGGCAATGATGGCCTCGATGGACTTCACTACGTCGGAGCCGATCAGGGTGGTCTGTGCCAGGGCCTGTTCGGCCAGTGTACGAACGGCATTTTCTACCGCACTGCGAGCCTCGTCGGTCTTGGGTTTGAATTCCTGACGCAGCAGTGATTCGAATTCGTTGCCTTCCAGTGCCAGGGCGCTGGCCTGGGCTTCGTTCTGTGCTTGTATTTCAGCCATGCTGGATTCCTCGACGTCGAGTGTGGGCTAGTGTGTGGGGTGCGTACGTCGGCAGGCCCGTTCTATGCCGATGGTTTCTCTTCCGGCTTGGGTGAAGCTGCAAGTGTTTGCAGTAGCGCCGGATCCTGCAGGACCTTTGCAATCAGCTCCTCGGCTCCCGTCTTGCCGTCCATGTAGGTGATCAGGTTGGACAGCTGCTGGCGAGCCGTCAGTAACTTGTTCAGGGCGTCGACCTTGCGTGCGACTGCTGCCGGGGAAAAGTCGTCCATGCTCTCGAAAGTCAGCTCTACGCTGAGATTGCCCTCCCCCGTCAGGGTGTTAGGTACCTGGAAGGCTGCACGGGGCTTCATCGATTTCATCCTGCTGTCGAAATTGTCGACATCGATTTCAAGGAATTTGCGGTCAGCGACTGGTGCAAGCGGTTCGGCGGGCTTGCCCGACAGATCGGACAGCACCCCCATGACGAAGGGCAACTGAACTTTCTTCTCGGAACCATAAAGCTCGACGTCGTATTCGATCTGGACCCGCGGGGCACGATTGCGTGCGATGAATTTCTGGCTGCTGGTCGACATGAAGATCCTCCGTCAGGAAAGAATGGTTTGAGTCTGACGTCAGGCGCTGCTGCGATGCAGCCCCTTGGTCAGTGTTGGGTCTTGGGCTACGGTGGCTGAAGTCAATACAAGCACTAGCCTACTCCTCTGCCGGATTGAGTTGGCTGCCGACCATGCGCTCAGCCTGCTCCAGACCATCGGGGGCGAGTTCCACGATGGCTTCAAGGAAGTTCATGCTAATGACTCTGCGAGCCCGACGGAGCAGCCATTGGGCAGGATTCGTCGGCTCCGCCTGTTCAAGGTAGGCGACTAGGCGATCAATCGTATCGATCACATCGTCACGTGAGCGAATTGCCATTGTCGTCGTGGCTGCGATTCGCATGTCAACCACGGGGGCGGAGCTGGCACTGTCGGGCGCAATTTCCGTAGCAGGTAGCGCGATGCCGCCAAGGGCATGATGTACCGCCTGCAGCGTGTTCAGAAGAGGTTTGAAATCGAGACTGGCACTGGCGCCGACATGATCCTGCAGATGGCTGGACAGCGCATGCACCCTGGCGATGCTATCCGTGATCGCGGTGGCTAGCTGTGGAGTCTGGGCAAGCGCTTCGGCGAGCATGCCGAGAACTCGCGATTCGGCAAAAACCTCCTCATTGTTGCGGGCGGTGAGTTTGCCTTGGGAGACTTCGATATTCCTTACCGTGAGGATACCGGACTGACGGGACTGCAGCAGAGTGCTGGCGCGTAGGTCGGAGATCAGGGCGTCGTTGGCGACCATCGGTGCGAGTGCATTGACCCGCATCGTCGGGTCGTTGCCGTCCTCAGCGTCGAGCTCCGGGTGGACATGGTTCCAATGCTGCTGTAGCAGACCGAGGATCAGGCCGAGGCCTGCATGAATTCCGACGAAGCCTTCAAGACGGAGCAGCGCGCGGGTGTAATACACCGCAACCCGTAGGTCTCGGGTTCGCTCCAGCAAACCCTCCGCTAGCTTGCGCACGCTCGCCCAATCCGGGCCTTGTCCCTCAATGGTGACCTTGTCACCGCTTCCACTACTGGTGAACTCCTGCTCAGGCTGCGCTTTGGCTGCTTCCTCCAGGGCAAGAAAGTCAGCATCGTACTCAAGATTGGGGCCACAGGGCTGTTCATCACCCAGCGGGCGCAGGAAGTGATCGAGGTCGATGTCGGGCGGCATGTTCGGGCTGTTCACACGCCCGCAGTCGAAGAGTCCTTCGCCTTGGTGCGCGTCCTGTGCATTCGCAAATGGATCGATATAGTAAATGAATAGGTTGCAGGTTAATCTCTCACTAGAAAAAAATCTTTGCAACTCCAGAACGGTGCATCCGGACGGTAAGGGCCGGTGGTTGCCCGCTGTTGCAGCATGCCCGACAATCGTCGTGGCCATTCAGAGGAGTCGAACCTTGTATCTGACAAATCATCCGCTGTTGCGCAGTTCGTGCATCGTACTGTGTGCTGTCGGGATGCTCGTGGCCTGTACTAAGGCTGTTGTGCCTGTCAAGCCGGTTCCGACGGTGATCTCCGCCAGTCTGAGTGCGGCCGAACGGGTCAATGTCGATGCCCGTGACCGGTCGACGCCGGTGGTGATTCGTCTCTACCTGCTCAAGAGCACCGCTGTTTTCGATGCGGCGGACTTCTTCTCCTTGTTCGAACGCGATCAGCAGACACTTGGCGATACCCTGGTGGCCCATGAAGAATGGGTTTTAAAGCCTGGGCAAGTACTTAAGCTTGATCCGCGTGAGGTCGATGGTGTGAAGGCGCTGGGTGTGTTCGCCGCCTTCCGCGAGGTCGACCGTGCCGCTTGGCGCGCGACGGTTCCGGTGGTCAACGGCCGAACCAATGAGGTTGCTGTCCGGCTTGAGGGCAACCGGGTTGTGCTGTCTGCCACGTTGTCGGCGGTAAGGCCGGCCACCAAATAACCTGGGTACAGCGTAGATCATTCTTGGCTGTCCGCTCTTCAAGGAATTCACCATCCATGTCCTGGTTCAGCAAGGTAGTCTGGTCCGAAGGGCTGTTCCTGCGGCCCCAGCATTTTCAGCAGCAGGATCGGCATGCCGAATGGCGGAATGAGGTGTATCGGATGCACCTTCATGCCAACGGCTGGGGTTTCGCTCGGCTCGACGTGGACGACGCAGGTCTGGCGATTGGCAAGGTCGTGATCCGTCGTGCGAGCGGCATCCTTCCCGACGGAACTCCGTTTGACTTTCCAGCGGCACACGAGGGGCCGGTTGCTTTTGATTTTCCGTCTGAGGTCAAGGATGCGCTTGTGGTGCTCGCATTACCGCTGCAGCGCCCCTTCATGCCGGAGTACGACATCAGTGGTGACGATGACTCACTGGCGCGTTTTGTGGTGACAGATGTCACGCTGCCGGACACCGCAGCCGAAGGTGGTGGGGCGGAGGTCGTTCAACTCGGACGACCACGGCTATGCCTCGGGTTGTCGGATGATTTCTCCGATGCTTTTGTCCGCATCGGTGTCGTTCGTATCACCGAGCGACGTCCGGATGGCAGTCTGCTGGTGGATCGGGGCTACATTCCCTCGGTGCTGGCGTGTGATGCGGCGCCCCAGCTCAGTTCGATGTTACGCGAGATCGTCGGTTTGCTAGGGCAGCGCATGGAGGCCCTGGCTGGGCGCATGGTTCAAGCTGGAAACGGTGGCGTTGCCGAGATGGCTGACTTCCTGTTCCTGTTGGCGGTCAATCGCCACTTGCCCGTGTTCTCGCATCTGGAACAGTTGCGTCCATTGCATCCGGAAAGGCTCTACAGCCAGATGCTCACCCTGATGGGCGAGTTATCCACCCTGACCGCGGGTGATCGACGTCCGCCGACCTTGCAGGCGTATCGGCACGATGCTTTGCAGGACAGCTTTGAGTTCCCGATGCGTGAGATCCGCCGTAGTCTGTCGGCTATCCTTGAGCAGAACGCCCTGCAGATCCCCTTGCAGGATCACCAGCAGGGGCGCTACGTGGGGATCATCGCGGACCGGGGGCTGCTGAAGCAGGCCGGTTTCGTGCTAGCGGTCGGGGCGCAGATGCCGGCAGAGGCGGTTCGTACCCGCTTCCCCACCCAGGCCAAGCTCGGTCCGGTCGAGAAAATTCGCGAACTGGTCAACCTGCAGCTCCCAGGCATTGCCCTGCGGCCTTTGCCAGTGGCTCCGAGGCAGATTCCCTTTCATGCCGGCTACACCTACTTTGAACTCGATAACAGCGGTGACCTGTGGAAACAGCTCGATGCCTCGGGCGGTCTCGGTATGTATGTGACCGGAGACTTTCCCGGCCTGGATGTGGCCCTGTGGGCCATTCGCGGCTGACCCGCAAGCCATGGTGACAAGGTGGAGTCCACGATGAGCAATGACGATCCTTTCGGGAGTTTACCCGGCGACCGGACCCTGGTAATTCCTAATCCCGGTACGCGAGCGCCACGGTCAGCTGCATCTTCTGCCTCTGGATTCAGTTTCGAGCGTATCGAGCTGTCTGCGCTGGATTGGAGTGATGGCCTGAATCCCCTGGTTGCAGCGGCGAATCCATTGCTCAACCTTGTTCCTAATCTGCGTCAGGCCCATCATCCTGACCCAGCGAGCTTGCGTGAAACCCTCGCGCGAGCCGTTCAAGTGTTCGAGGCCAAGGCGCGCGAGGTTGGCGTGTTAAACGAGCATGTAGTCGGTGCTCGTTATGCCTTATGTACTTTTCTCGATGAGGCTGCAGCCAATACTCCGTGGGGCGAAAAGCTCTGGGCGCAGCGCAGCTTGTTGATTCAGTTTCATAACGAGGCCTGGGGCGGGGAGAAGTTCTTCCAGTTGCTGGGCAAGCTCGCCGAGCAGCCGGCTGCACATCGCAATCTGCTCGAGTTGTTCTACCTCATCCTTGCCTTGGGCTTCGAAGGTCGCTACCGGGTAGTGCAGAATGGTCGTGCCCAGCTGGACGCGGTGCGTGAGCGTCTGGCACAGATGATCATCAAGGAGCGTGGCGAGCCCGCCCGCGAGCTGTCTCCGCAGTGGCAGACCACGGCGACGACCGTGCGCCCGCTGCATGATGCGGTGCCTCTGTGGGCGGTGGCAGCGATTGCCGCGTTGCTGCTGGTGGTGATCTACCTGGGCGCGTCCTACGCGCTGAATCGTCACTCCGACCCCGCATTCGCGCAGATTCTGGGTTTGCGTGTCGCGCCACCGGCACCACTGGCCAAGCCGACCGTCGTTGAGCCTGCCAAGGTGCCTGACCGCCTGCAGGGTTTTCTCGCGCCGGAGATTCGCGAGGGGCTGGTGGTGGTGCGTGATCTGCCCGATCGCAGCATCGTGTTGATACAGGGGGATGGCTTGTTCGAGCCGGCGAGCGCCACGCTTGCGCCGCGGGTGTTGCCCCTGATGAATCGCATCGGTGACGCAGTAGCCAGCGTCAAGGGCAGCGTGCTGGTCAGGGGGCACTCCGATAACAGGCCGATCCGCTCTGCGCGCTTTCCGTCCAACTGGCACCTTTCGCAGGCACGGGCCGAATCCGTGGCGACGGTGCTGAGTCCCCGGTTGGGTGGGCTGCCGATCGAGACGGAAGGACGTGCTGAAAGCGAGCCGGTGGCCAGCAACGATACTCCGGATGGACGCGCACGCAATCGTCGTGTCGAGATCATCGTGTTCCCGGCTGCGGGCAACTGAGCGCCACGGCGCCGTCATCCTATTGAGCACAGCATGAAAACTGTTTTCAAGCTCCTCCTCCATCCGGTGCTGCTCGTCATCCTCGGCCTGATTGCGCTGGCACTGGTCATCTGGTTCATTGGACCGATGATCGCGATTGCCGGCTTTGCGCCGCTCGAGTCGGTTCTGGCGCGCCTGGTGCTGATTTCGGCCGTCCTGGTTTTCGTGGTGGTCCGATTGATCTGGAAGGCTTATCAGTCCAGGCAGCGTAACGCGCAGCTGGTTGAAGGCCTGGTCAAGGCCGATGTTGCCGAGCCTGCCAGGCCGGGCGCCGACGAAGTCGCGACATTGCGCAATCGCTTCGAGGAAGCGCTGCGGGTGCTCAAGGACAGCCAGGCCGAGGCGAAGGCGCGTCAAGGGGGCGTAAGTCGGCTGCTGTCACTGGGGTCGGCGCGTTACCTCTACGAACTGCCCTGGTATGTCTTCATCGGGGCACCGGGTTCCGGCAAGACGACCGCCTTGATCAATTCCGGCCTGCATTTTCCGCTGGCGGAGAAACTGGGCGTACATCAGCTGAAGGGGGTCGGCGGAACGCGCAACTGCGACTGGTGGTTCACCGACGAAGCCGTATTGATCGACACCGCCGGACGTTACACCACGCAGGACTCCGACCAGGATGCCGACCGTGGTGCCTGGCAGGGGTTTCTGGGGCTGCTCAAGCGCCATCGGCCGCGACAGCCACTCAATGGGGTGTTGCTGACCGTGAGCCTGGCCGACCTGCTGTCGCAGGATGCTGACGGTGCCGAACGCCATGCCGCGGCTTTGCGTGCACGGGTTCAGGAGCTCTATACCCAGCTCAATGTGCGCCTGCCGGTGTATGTGCTGGTGACCAAGAGCGATCTGATTGCGGGTTTCAACGAATTCTTCAGCGATTTTGGCAAGGAGGCTCGTGACCAGGTCTGGGGGGTCACCTTCCCGCAGCAGGGCGAATCGACCGACGTGCTCAAAGGCTTGCCGGCCGAACTGTCGCGTCTGCGCGAACGTGTGCTTGGCCTGCTGCCAGTGCGTTTGCGTGACGAACGTGATCTGGTGCGACGTGGTGCAATTGCGGCCTTTGACCAGCAACTGGCCAATGCCAACCGGCTGCTGGCGGATTATCTCGGCAAGGTGTTTGCACCCTCAGGGTTCGACCATGCCTTGATGCTGCGCGGGGTGTATTTCACCAGCGGGACACAGGAAGGTAGTCCGATCGATCGGGTCATGTCTTCGCTGGGCGCGGCATTTGGGCTTGAGCGCCGGCTGATTCCGCCGCAGGCGGGCAGTGGCAAGAGTTTCTTCATTACCCGCCTGCTGCGCGAGGTGGTTTTTGCCGAGCAGCGTATCGGTGGAACCAACCTGAAATGGGAGCGCAGACGCAGCCTGGTGCGGCTGGCGAGTTTTGCCAGTATCGGGCTGGTGACCGTGGGGCTCGCGCTGGCGTGGGCGTTGAGCTACCGCGGCAACGATGCCTATGTGGACGATGTCGCCGCACGTGTGCAGGCGGTGCAGCCGCTGGTGGCAGAGGCACGGGTGGCGGCTTCCGACGACGTGGTCGGCATCCTGCCGGTGCTCAATGCGGTACGCACGGTCTCGCATACCGATGCCCGGCCCAGCGGGGATGTGCCGTTGTCGATGCGCTTTGGCCTGTATCAGGGAGACAAGCTCGATGCCGCTGCGCATCAGGCCTACCGTGGGTTGCTGCGCGACGTCCTGCTGCCACGCATCGTCATGCGGGTCGAGCGCCAGTTGCGCAATGTAGACCCGAACAATCTCGAGTTTGCCTATGAGGCACTCAAGAGCTACATCATGCTGCACGAGGCAGCACATTTCGACGCTGATGCATTGAAGGCCTGGATCAGCCTCGACTGGGAACTCAACCTGCCGCGCGAAACCACGACCGAGCAACGTACCGAGTTGCTTGCCTACCTCGACGCCTTGTTCAAGGACGGACCGGTGGTATCGCCCTTGATGGCCGACACCGCCTTGGTTGGCAACGTGCGGAATCAACTGTTGCGCTTCACGCTTCCGGCGCGGATCTACAGCCGCTTGAAGCGGCAGGGTGTGGGCAGTGGGTTCCCCGAGTTCACCGTCGAGAAGGCGGTGGGGCCGTCTGCGGCACTGGTCTTCGTGCGGCGCAGTGGTCAACCTCTCACGCGTGGGGTGCCCGGACTGTACAGTTTTGACGGCTACCACAAGGGTTTTGGTCCGCAGGTAGAGCGTGTGTCGCAGCAGCTCGCACAAGAGGAGCCCTGGGTGCTGGGGACAAGCTCGGCCAGCCCTGATGCGGCGGGCGCCAAGCGGATTGCGGATGAAGTCCGGCGGCTGTATCTGACCGACTACGCCAATGTGTGGGCTGCCTTCGTCGAAGATGTTGCGGTGCAGCGCGCGCCCAGCCTGCAGCAGAGCATCCAGGTGGCAAGGGTGCTGTCGGCAGCGGATTCGCCCTTGCCCAAGCTGATGAGGGCGATGTCGCGTGAGACGACGCTGATGGTAGCCCCCGGCAATTCGTCGTCGGTGATCGACCGGGCGCAGGAGCGGGTTGCCGAAGCCCGTTCGGAGCTGGGTCGCATGATCTTTGGTGCAGGACAGCAGGGCCCTGCTGCGGCGACCGGTGAGGGGGCGATCGAGCGTATTGTCGACGATCGCTTTGTCGCGCTACGCCAGTTGGTGACAGGGGAGGGCAATACCGCACCCGTCAACAATGTCGTGCAGTTGATCAATGATGTTTACGTCAACCTGTCGGCGACCGAAACCGCCTTGCGTGACAAGGTTACTCCACCGCCTGGGGACGCGGCGGCCCGGGTCAAGGCCGAGAGTGCACGCATGCCCGAGCCAGTTCGTTCCATGCTGCAGGATCTGTCTGCGGCGGGTGCGGGTCAGGCATTGACTTCGCTGCGCGAGTCGCTGTCTGCCGCTGTGGCATCGCAGGTGGGCCAGTTCTGCAGTCAGGCCACGGATGGCCGTTACCCCTTCGTGCGCAATAGCGCGCGTGATGTCACGCGCGATGACTTCGCTGCGCTGTTCGGGCCAGGCGGGCGTTTCGATGCTTTCTTCAACCAGAATCTTGCGCCTTATGTCGATACCAGCACCCGCAGTTGGACGTTCCGCAAGGTACAGGAGCAGTCACTTGGGGCGCCGGGCAACCTGGTGCAGTTCCAGCGTGCTGCGGTGATCCGCGATGTGTTCTTCCGCAGCGGGGGGCCGATGCGGCTGGAGTTCAGGCCGATCGAGATGGACCCGGCGATTACCCAGTTCACCCTTGATGTCGATGGTCAGCTGATCAACTATGCGCATGGACCGCAGGTGCCGCAGTCGGTGCAGTGGCCTGGCCCCAAGGGTGGGCTGCAGGTTCGCGTGCAGATTACACCACCGGGGCAAAGCGGCACCTCCGGTGTGGCGACCGATGGTCCCTGGGCGCTGTTCCGCATGCTCGACAAGGCCAATATCGAAGGCACCGCCTTGCCGGAGAAATTCCGTGCAACCTTTGTCGTCGATGGCCGTTCGGCGGTCTTCGAGGTGACGACGGGGAGCGTACAGAATCCCTTCCGTCTGCGCGAGTTGGTGGATTTTCGTTGTCCGGCCGGGCTTTGAACATGGATGCCAGCAATGCGCCGGGTTGGTTCGGCAAGCTGCCGGTGCTGGGCGATTTTGCCACCCGCCGTCTGCCACAGGATTTTGTCGCCGCATGGGATGCCTGGCTGCAGCGTGGCATGACTTACAGTCAGGAGCATCTTGGCAGTGCCTGGCTGGATGCCTTTCTGACTGCACCAGTGTGGCGCTTCGTGTTGGGGGCGCATACGCTGGATAACCGTCCTTGGGCGGGTGTGGTGTTGCCATCGGTGGATCGCGTCGGGCGCTATTTTCCGCTGACCGTGTGCGCGCCGATTCCCGATCTGTCGTTTTCCGGTCCGGCCCTGCACGCGTTGGAGCAGTGGGCTGACACGCTCGAGGCGTGTGCTCGGCAGGGGCTGGATCCGCTAGGTCGGCTGGAGGTGTTCGACATGGCGCTGGCGCAGTGTGTGACACCGGCACTGGCTGGCCACGTGGTGGCGGGTGGGCTGGGCGAGGCTGTGCTGCACAATGCTGCCTTCGTACGTCTGGAGCGCACAGGTGCGCGCGGTTTGCACGATCTTGCTGCCGATGCGGGTGATGCGATGCTGAGCACGATGTTTGCACCCTACACGCTATGGTGGTGCCGAGGGCTTGATGGACAGGCCGGTGGGTTTGCGTGTCATGGCATGCCCAGCGCGGCGGTGTTCTCGCGCATGTTGCAATATGTGCCAGGCCAGGTTTGAGGCGAGATGATCGAACGACAGGATGGTGGCCGGTGACTGAGGAAGACGAGGACAAGACGGTGGTGCTTGGGGGCGCCGCAGCGGCCCAGGCTTCAGCGGCAAAACCGGTTGTGGAAAGTTCGCACAATGCGCTGCCAGTCGGCACGCTCCTGGGCGAGTTCGAACTGATCGGACTGGTCGGTGAGGGAGGCTTCGGCATCGTCTACCTGGCGCAGGATCACTCTCTGGAGCGAAAGGTTGCGCTCAAGGAGTACATGCCGGCCTCACTGGCGTCGCGTGCAGGTGACGCGACTGTCTCGGTGCGCTCTGAACGCCATCGCGAAACTTTCGAGATTGGTCGCCGCAGCTTCGTCAACGAGGCGCGACTGCTGGCTCAGTTCGATCATCCCGCGCTGGTCAAGGTCTATCGTTTCTGGGAAGCAAACGGCACGGCCTACATGGCCATGCCCTATTATGACGGACGTACCCTGCGAGATGTGTTGAGGGCGCGTGGCGGATTGCCGGACGAAAGCTGGATCCGCAAGGTGCTGGCGCCGGTGATCGATGCGCTGGAGCTGATCCACCGCGAGAAATGTTTCCACCGTGATGTTGCACCTGACAACATCATGCTGTTGCGTGACGACCGTCCGGTTTTGCTCGATTTTGGTGCGGCGCGACGGGTCATTGGTGATATGACGCAAGCCCTGACCGTGATCCTGAAGCCGGGTTATGCACCGATCGAGCAATACGCCGAGATGCCGGGCATGCAACAAGGGCCGTGGACCGACGTTTATGCGCTGGCAGCGGTGATCCACTTCATGATCACTGGCCGCACGCCACCACCGTCGGTGGGGCGGATGATGCAGGACAGCTACCAGCCGCTGGCGCAACTGGTGGCGGGAAAATACAGCGACACTTTCCTGCGGGGCGTCGACCGGTGTTTGAGCGTCAAGGCGGAGGACCGACCGCAGGATATGGCGCAAATGCGCGAGTTGCTTGGCTGGAGTCTCGACTCGCCACTGTTTGCCACCACTGCCGCTCCGACGAACGAGGCCGCTACGCGCATTGTCGCTGCGCCTGACCCGTTGCCTGCTTCCAGTGGCACGTCAGGTACGGGCCGTCCTGCACTTTACGCGATCGGCGGTGCCGTGCTGGTCGCGACGCTTGGGGTAGGGTACTGGTGGTTGTCGCGCGAACCTGTCGCACCGCCGCCATCAGTTGCCGAGGTGCAGCCCGCTACGCCGTCGCCGGCTGCGGTCGTTACGCCTCCTGCACTACCGCGACCGCCTGCTCCGACGCTGGCCGCGGCGTTTCAGTCGGTAGTCGATTTCGCTGCACCGGACATGGCACCCACGCTCGAGGTGCCGGCGTCGGTGGTCGCCGGCACCGACCATCTCACGCTCAAGCTCGAGAGCCGGGTCTCCGGACATCTGTACCTGCTGTTGTGGGACACGGGCGATGATCGGGTGTACCGTTTGTTTCCCAATGATGCCGACGTCGACAGCCTGATCGGGGCGGGCAATAACTTTCATATTCCGCGCAGCCATCTGCGCATGCCATGGACCTACCCGGCGCAGCATCCGGTGGGAGAGTGGCGTGTTCTTGCTGTCGTGTCGGAGCAGGCGCGCGATTTTTCCACCTCGCTGCTCAGGCAGGACGGAGATCTGCTGAGCGCCAGCCGTGCCGACCTGGAGACGGGGCTGGCGGGAGGCGCCAGCATTGCAGCCTTGCTGGGTGAGCCAAAATGTACGCCCGATGCGGCGTGTTCGGGGCGCTTTGGTGTGGCAGCGGCCGTGGTGACCGAAACCTTGCCCGTACCCGTACAGGCGCCGGTCGTCGCACCCAGGCCAGCAGCTCAAGCTACTCCCACGCCGCGTCCAAGGGCTCAAGCGCAACCCGTTGCCCCTCCGGTGCGTGAACGTCCGGCCGCAGCGAACAAGGGAGACGACGCAACGGCGGCCGAGCGTGAGTACATGCAGCAACTCAACAAGGATCTCGACCGCCTGCTGCAGGGACAGTAAGCGGACCTTCAGGGCCCGCGTGTCGGTCAGAACCAGTAACTGCCGCTCAAGGTGACCGTGTTGGTGTCACGGCCATGAAGGTAGCGCAGGCCAAAGCGCATGAAGTTCTTCGATAGGTCGCCGCTACGGTTGGTGCCGACCGATACGCCGATTTCCTGGGTGTTATCAACGAAGAACTTGGTGCCGCCGGTGTAGCGCGTGTCGACCAGCGAATACTCCACCGCCAGCGGCAAGCCTGCCAGATTGACTGCCTGCGACAGCATCACGCCGTTACGCAGCGCCCAGGTCTTGATGTCCGGATCGAACGAGTAGTCGCCGAACGAGACCTTGGTCGTCTTGTGGTAGCCAGCCATGTTGCCGATGACCAGATCCATGCTGCCCAGTGGGATGTGATAGGTGCTGGATACCCCCACCGAGTAAAGCCCCGCCACCGATGCCAGGTCCGCCGAGCCGGTGACTGCATAGCGCAGGCTGGGGGTGAGTGACCATCGGCTGCTGACGGGCAGACGGTACGCCACACCCAGGCCGCCGTGGTAGGACGCAGCACCAGCCACTTTCACCTGAGTCAGCGAGCCCGACAGCGTGAACACCCGCCCTGGGACCTCGGTGGACCGCCATGCCCGTGATAGCGGCAGATTCGTCACTTCGCCCTTCTTGCCATCGATATCCATCGATCCCCAGGAAGCCCCCATCGAGAGGTTGGGGCTGTCGGCCGTATTCCCCTGAATCTCGCGCAGGGTGTCGGACATCGCGGCATCGAAGTCGGCCGCCGCGGCGCTGGGGATTATGCCGCCAGGACCGGCGATCGGGCTGTTTGGCGAGTTTTCGGCCTGATACTTGAGGATGCTGGCCAGAATGCCGCTCTTCTTCAGATAGTCCACCAGCATGTCGCTGGAGTCATCCCGGTCGACGCCCTCGAACATCAGATCGACGCCCAGCGCGGCGATGCGGAAACGCAAGGCACTACCCGAGTCCTCGAAATCGAACTGGATGGGGAGCGAATTGAAATTGACCGTGGCTGACGCGATCGACTCGGAATTGTAGCTGGGGACAATCGATGAAAATGATGCGTCGTTGAGCAGGTCGAAGAACTTCTCGGCGGTGTTCTCGCAGCGCGTGCCTTCTTCCACGGTCTCGGTCTGGGACACGAATACGCTCAGCAATACGCCGTAGTTCTTGTTGTTGCACACGGCGCTGGCCGTCATGGGCAGCGCAGCACCCGCCAGCAGGGCGGCATGAAGGAGGCTTTTCTTGGCAGGCATGGATGCACGACTCCGATCAGGATGAGTTGGCGCGAGAGCTACAGCTTTGTCATACTTCGACGCGAGTCTTGTTCTTGGCCTCGATGGTTACCCGTTGCACGTTGGCTGGAATTTTTGGATCTGCCACCCGAACATGGAGGACCTGGCCGTTGCCGGCACGTTCCGAGGTCTCGGTCAGGGTGACTGGAGAGGCACTGGCGTTCTTGCTGGTGGGCGCTGCGGCAATGGTCATATCGATGGTCTCGCCGCGTTCGGTGGCGGTCTTGCGGGCATAGGCTTCGAGTTTGGCCATGGCTTCGCGACCCTCTTTGGTGTCGACCTGGCTCAAAGGAATGTCCACCGAGACCGACTTGAACGCCGACACGGTTTCGGTCTTGTTGGCCTTGACGTCGACAACCTTGACCTGTTCGGTCTTTACCGGACTGACGGTTGCGCCCTGTACTACGGTCACCGCCTCGGTGGCGCGACGGGCTTCCTCGATTTCGGCGTTGCGTGCCTTCATGTAGCCGATCAGGCCGCCGACCAGTGCGCCGGCTGCACAGCCACCACCCGCATCGTTCTCGGTCATGGTGGCAAGCAGCGCACCGGCAGCGCAGCCGATGGCGGCGCCGATGCCAGCGCTTTCGGTTTTGCTGTCCATTGTGCCGCAACCGTTCAACGCCAGGATCGCGGCCAGGGGCAAGAGGGTGGTCTGGATTCTCATGGTAAGTGTCCTGTCTGATGACGTCTGGAGATCAGATCCGCAAAACAGTGGTTGGGCCTTCCGAAATAAGTGCGCGTACTGCGATCGCAGTGTAGTTGTCGCTACGGGCTGTGTCATGCTCGGCGATGATCAGGGCCATGCGTTCAAGCCAGTCGGCGCTCGACTGGCTGTCGTGCAGGCAGGTCAGCATGTTGGCTTCGTCGACATACTCCCACCAGCCATCGGTGCAGATCAGGAATGCGTCGTCTGCCTCGAGCGGTAGTGGCGTACCCGAGACGTCGAGCGTCAAGCCCTCTTCGTGACCGATGGCCGAGGTCAGCAGGCTGCGTTGTGGATGCGTCCGGATCATGTCCGGATTGCCATAACCGGCGTCTATCATGCCTTGCACCAGACTGTGATCGCGGGTCTGGTGCAGCACCTGTCCGTTACGGAATAGATAGATGCGGGTGTCGCCGACATGGCTCCACACCGCATTGCCTGCCAGCAGGTCGATCAGCAGTACTGCAGCGGTGGCATGCATGTTGTCGCCTTCGGGGTGTGCGCGCTTCTCGCCCATGACCGCCTGCTGGGCGGCTTCGAGCAGTCCTGTGGCCTGTACGTCGTCCACCGCCTGGGCTTGGGAGAAGCGTTCGAGCACGGTGCTGACGACGATCTGTGCGGCTCGATCACCACTGCCGTGTCCGCCGGCACCATCCGACACCACCCAGCAACCTGCCTGTTCCGAATGCCAGTAACCGCAAGCATCCTCGTTGCGTGAGCGACGGCCGATGCGTGAAACATAGGCGGTTTCCAGGGTCAGTGCTGGAAGGGCGTCACTGGCAGAGGCTGAAGCCGCCTGTACCTCTTCATGGTCTAGGCTCATTGTTGTGTGTCCTGCAACTGGGCGATCTGCGCTTCGTAGGCTTTGAGGAATTCGCGTCCAAACAAGGTATGGAAATCGTCCTCGGCTTCGCGCGAAATGTCCTGGTAGCGCTGCTCGTATAGATCCCAAAGCCGGGCTTTTCGATTGGCCGGCAGCACGCTGTCAAGCAGGCTGCGGCTGGTGAGTCGTGCTTCGAGTTCCTCCGGCGTAAAACGTGCAAGCACGCTCGCCAGCGCCGCCCGCATGCCGGCCATGAAGCCGATCTGGTGCGCACGCAGATCGTCGTAGGCATCACGCATTGCCTCGTTTGGTCCCATGAATCCCTTGCCCTGCGGTAGCAATAGCTGCGTCAGTGCAAAGTCGACATCGGGCGAGAACTTCAGAGGGTTGTTGTTCTTGCTGACGATCATGGTGACATCGGCTCGGACTTCACGTTTGGTCGCAGCACGTGCGATCAGCAACTCGACCGTACCTTGCACGGCTTCACGCAATATCATGCCGACCTGCTCCATCAGCGCGGGAGTCAGACCGTCGGGTGGTTTGAGCGCGGGCAGGCCGATGCCACGAACGAATGCGGCCAGTAGTGCATCGGTGCCGATATCACTGGGTGTAGCGGTCACAGTGGTGGACGGAATCGCTGCTGCAGGTGAAGGCGGGACAGGCTGCTGGTTTGGCTCTGCGGCGGTCGCTTTGGCCGAGACGATCAGGGTTGGTGCTTCACGCGAGGGATCTGGTGTCGCGATGTCTGATGCTGCGACAGCAGGCGTTGCCGATACAGGCTGAGGCAGTACAGCGCCGGTGTTCGACCATGACACCACGCCTCCCTGGGGGGCTTGTGGTACCGAGAGCCGGTTTGCTGGTGTAGTGGCGGATGACGTTTCTGCCCGTGCCAGAGGCGGCGTGAAGGCATCGTTTAGTAGGGGGGAGTCATGGCGCAGCACATCGCCGGCCGCGGCCGGCGATGTGCTGGCGCCAAACAGCGCCAGCGGGTCCATAGGCGAGGAGACGGCTGGCTGCGGGGCGTGGGCGGGGTCGCCCAGCGGTGATCCGAAGAAGGGGTCTTGTGTCAGGGCACTGCCTGAAAGCCCAAACAGGGCATCGAGCGAACTGGCCTCTGCTGGACGGGCAAGATCGCCGATTCCGAGCGGGTCGAGTGCGGTGGGTGCGACAGGTCGGGGTATGTGTCGCGGTACGGCGAAAGCGCTGAAGGGGTCGTCGGTTGCTGGTGAGGTGGATGGGGCCTGGGGAGGGGATGCCGCACCGGTCCCGGCAAAGACCGCGAACGGATCGTCCGAATGGGCGGCAGCAGGCGGTGCGGCAGGTGCGAACAAGGGGGGCGGCTGTAATGAGGGCGTGGCAGATGGCGCACTGCCAAACAAGCCCAGTGGATCGGTGCCTGCCCCGATGTTCGGCAGCGTATCTCCACCAAAGCCGGTGACATCGCGTGTGATCGTGACGCGCAAGGTGTAGTCGCCAACCCCCAGTTCGTCTCCGTCCCGCAATGTGGCCTGGCTGCCCTTGCCCAAGGGCCGGCCATTGATGCTGGTGGGATTGCCGCCGTGATCGATCAGGATGTACCGCATGCCGTCGAACTGGATCTGGGCCTGCATGCGGGAGATATGACGGTCCGGGTCGGGTAGCGCAAGGGTGTTGCTGTCGTCACGACCAATCGTGCCACCACGCTCGTCGAAATCGTGCGTGATCGGCGCGCTGGGTGGCGCGCCGTTGAAATGAAGTACCGAGATGCGTAGCACCGTATTGTCTCCAGGAAATCAGATGACCGGCGGTGGAGGGATGAGACGGGCGCCAGCCAGCGCGGCCCGCATGCCGAAATCCCAGCGTGCTGCCAGATCGATGACTGTTTGTGCGGCGGATGATAGCGAGGACGAGATCTCGTGCCCGCGGCACCAGCGGCTGCCGCCTCGCCAATGGGGCTCGAAGCGGGACCAGAGCTGCCGTGCGCGGTTCAGATCGGGTAGCCATACCTCATCGGCAAATTCGCGTTCGAACTCGTCTGCGTCGTCCCTGGGGGCAAGTGTCCGGCGTGTGCCATTGACGTCCAGACCGGTCACGCGCTGGAAGGCACCAGCCGCCGCCGCCGCGGTTGCCGGGTCGGCATCGGACAGGGTTTCGACCAGTTGCGCAAGTGCGTCGGGGTGCCCCGCGCGTGCCAGCAGACTGCAGCGTTGAGGTCCGGGAAGCTTGTTCAGGCCTTGTTGCCAGATCGGGCCAGGTGGCTGACGGGTCAGGGCGGCATGCCAGCTCAGTCCGAAAGTGTCTCCATGCTCGGCGAGTTTGTGCACGAAGGGCTCGACCCAGGGTTCGTTGCACCAGCATGCGGCGCTCAGCACACTGTCCCGCAGCGCCGGCGAGTCCGTCTGCAGGCGCGCGGCGTAGGGCAGCTTCAGTGCTTGCACACGCTCAGCGGGAAGGTGGGGCAGCACTTGCCAGGCCTGTCGGGCAAGATCGGGGTCGTCCAGCGCTAGCAGTCCGAACAGGGTCGCATCGTCGCAGTCGAGCTTGCGCTGCGTGGCCAGGATTGCCGCTGCGGCAACCGCCTGGGCCGGGCTGCGGAGATTGCGTAGCGCAGCAGCCAGTGCGTTGATCGTGCCGGGCTGTGGGGTGATGGCCAGCGCATCGCGTAGTCCGGGCAGGCGTGCGGCGGATGCGCAGTGGAAGGCCTCGACCACCTCGGCCACCGCGCGTGTGCTCCCGCTGCGCAACAGTGCGCAGGCTGCGGCGAACACCTCATCCCGGTCGTCGGATTGCAAACCCTCGCCCAACAGTTCGTGGGTGGCTTCAGCGGCGACGGCCACGCCTTGCAGATGCGCCTCGATGCGTTCCTGCAGCTGCTGCAGGTCCGGTATCGTGAGCGTGTCCGAGTAGAGGCCATGACGTCGGCGCCCCCACAGGTAGGCGAGCTCCTCGGCGTGGCTGATGACGAGCGCCGGCATGAAGTTGCGTTGCCGGCGCAGGGGAGCAATCATGACCATGATCAGTTGATTGCGACTGTTCCGGCGCGGATGCGCTGTGTGCCCCGGGCGCGGAGCAGGACATCCTCGCCGCGCAACATCGCCCGGCCGTCTGCACGCAGATCCAGGGTTGCGTCGCCGCACTTCAGCGTCAGGACCTCGGTGGCCTCCAGGGTCAGCCGGGCTTGAGGCGCAGGGGGGCGATAAGGACCCACGCGGCCGAGCACGATGCCACGGCCTCCCGCGTCCGGCGTCAGCGTCAGCACCTCGTCTCCACACTGCAGGGTCATGCCCTGGCCGTTCTCGAGCCAGTCGCAGTTGAAACTGTGTCCTTCGGTCGTGGCGACGGTCAGCGTACCGTCGTCGGCGATGGCAGTCAGCCGGGCGCGTTGCGTGCCAGACATCGGGCTCGCGGTGGGGCGTGCAAAGGCAAGAACCTTCTGGCGTGGCATGGTGGATGTCCTTGGCGTGTTGGCGTTCAGCCCACCCACTGATCGGGCGGCAGAAAGCTCAGGGTGTCGAATCCGGCAGCGATCAGGCCGTCCCTGACCTGCTGATCGACCATGATCGCGCTGACCGATTCGCCGAGGCGGAACATGTGCGCCCCCGCGATACGGTCGGGTGCGACCACCAGGTGATCGATGTCGGCGGAAATCATCCGCTCCGGGCTGCCGGGCGCAAACCGCGTCTGCTGCAGGTCGGCTGCCGCGATGACGCCGATCAGGTTGAAGGCGAGGTAGTCGTCGATGATCTTGCCGCTACGCGAGTCGGTCAGCTCGACCGGATAGACGTCGAGGTTGCTGACGCCAAGCTGGCAGAGTGCCTGATGCAGGCGCGCAGTCATCATGGGCAAGGGGGTTTCCCACAACTCGGCGAGTACGCTCTGGGCATCGCTGACGACGGTCGCCCGCAAGGGCGTTTCGGGCTCGTCGTCGAAGCGCTCGCCGCCGTTCCAGAAACGGAAGGGATCGTCGTCACGGTATTCGATGCGCGCGATGAAGCCCTCCGCAGGGTCGAAGCATTTGAGAATGTAGTACATCGTCTGTTACGTCTCCGTCTCAAGTCTTGGCCCAGGCTTTGCCGGCCTGGCGTCCCTGCATGTAGGCCTTGCACCATTTGGAGGTGTATAGGTTCATGGCCCAGGCCGAGCCGTTGAGGTATAGCGCAAAGCGGCTGGAGACGGTGTTGAGGCGCGCGACCAGCGCAGCAGGGGGCGGGTAGCCGGCATCTTTCCACTTGTCACGGCTTTTCCTGCATTCCTCGCAGGGGCACTCGGCACTACGCTCGCGGTCCTTGTATTGCTTGGCCAGCGTCTTGGCGATGCCGTCGAGCTTGAGCTGGACCTCACGGCTGTAATCGGCATGCCGGTCATGAAATTGCCCTGGTGTCAGCCGCATGGCCTGTTTGACGTACTGCCACTTTGGGGTGTGCTCGTCGATGGCGTCCGGGTTACCGGTCAGGAATGCGGCTTCGCAGTTGTCGGCGTTTTCCGGCAGGTCTTCCTGTTCATGGTCGGGCTCGTCGGCCGTGCTCCATACCCGCAACCCCCCACGTCCACCGCCAACGGCGTAGGAGCCTGGCAGGAACACGCCATTCTCGCTGCCATTGACGTTGTAGCCCACATCACGCCACAGCACGCCTTTTACCGATCCGCCCTTGACGTCCTCCGGCGTGTCCTTGTGCACCATGAAGGGCACGAGCCGGCTGTCCTTCAAGGACTCTTGCGCGGGGATCAGATGGTGTGCGGCGCAGCGTACGGGCAGCTTGCGGATGTCGTCATCGCTGAGCCTGATGCTGACCGGCCAGTTTTCCTGGGTGGCGGCGTTCGCACTGCGCAGGGACCCAGGTGAATACAAGGGGTGCTTGGCAATATAGCGTGGGTTTTCCACCGCATCGGGCTTGGCGCTGCCCAGCAGGTCGGTGCTGGTGCTTCCCTTCATCGACTTCGCCAGAATCGAACCCGAGCCGATCAGCTCGTTCTTGCCCGGATCTCTCTCGGGTGGGGATTCGTGGGTAAATGGGCAAGGCGGTTCGTCCGGGTCCTGGATGATGCCGATCGCCACCATTTCGCCGAGCTGTGTCATGGGCTTACCCGCAGATGTTTTTCTTGTTGTGCCACAGGGGGTCACCCATGCGACACACGTTCTTGCCATCGAGCATGACATTGAACGAATACATGAGGAACTCGCACTCCTGCTTGAATGTGCCCGACATGACCCCACCGACGGTTCCCGGTTCGTCGCCGGCGCTCATCATGTACTTTGCGCCCTTCACCATCACCATGCTGCCGTCGGCCTTGACCGTGGTCGTGCCGCTGACGGTATCGGATGACTTGCCGATATTGGGGTAGGGAATGGGGACGGGCGGACCGGGTGGGGCAGGGGTGTTGCAGACGTCCGGAAAGACCATGCTGAGTCCGCCGCTGGTCTTGTGCGCGAAACCCTGGATGTTATGGACGGTACATGGCATGAGCGACTCCGCATTCTTCAGGCCGGGGTGAGCAGGGCTGCGGCGCGGTCGCCGCGGTCGGATGAAGCATAGACCAGGCAAGGGCCGGGTCGGTAGCGTCCGGCCAGTGCGTGGGCGGCCAGTGCGGCCAGCAGTGGCCCGTGGGCTGCACCCAGGTCGCCACAGCATTCGGCAGGGTGCTCCATCGCCATCGGCTCGGCGAAATGGTGGCTGTTGCGCAGGCGTGCAACGCCGAATTCCCGCGCCCAGTAGCGCTCGCCGTTGAATGAGGCGTAGGTGCAGGCGATGGGTGTGGCCGGTGGCGTGGCTTCAAGCAGGCTACCGATGGCAGCGGCCAGACCGTCGCCCAGGTAAGGGGCGTCCGCATAGAGGTGCCCCGGCTCCATGCCGGTGCCGCAACCGGTCAGGCGGGCCAGCGGCGTGGCGCCGGGACCGGAGCGGCCGAGCAGCAGGAAGGCGGCGCCCTCCGCTGGCGAGAACGCGTCATTGTTGCCCGCGTTACGTATGCGTTGCGCGCGATCCAGGGTGCCCAGCACATAAAGGTCCACCAGACTGTCTACCCCGCCGACCAGAATGTAATCCGACTCTCCACTCGTCACCCGCAGCAGCGCCTGACGCAGCGCCATCAGCCCGGCTGCACGGCCGCGCGCCACCGCGACACTGCGCCCTGCATCCAGCGGGGCGCCTGTCTGTATCACCAGACGGGTCAGAAAGCTGGAGGGGGCGATCGGCAAGGTGGTGTGATGTTCCGGCAGTCCGAGCAACAGCGGAATTGGCCCCGAACTGTCCGGCAAGGCCTCCAGGGTTTCTGCCAGCGCAGCGTGGGCAAGGCGCAGCATGCGTGCTTCGCGTGACTGCAGGTTCAGCAGCTCGAGCTGAGTGGACAGCGGAGGCAGTCCCTCGTCATCCACACGCCCGACGATGTAAGGCTCGAAGCGCCGGTCCAGCCAGGCGATTTCACGCAGGCGGGCCATACGCGCGCGTGCAGCGGCCGCGGTCTCGGCAAGGGTGAAGCCGATGGGCGAGATGCAGCCCGCTGCCAGGATGTCGATTGCCATGATCAGGCCGGCTCCTCGACCAGGATGTCGCTGCAGTGGAGCTCCACCTGGCGCAGCCGGGTGAGCTTCTTGTCCACGGCCAGTTCGGCGCGCCATACCATCTGCAGCCTGCCCTGGTCGGGCTCGATGAGCACGGTGTCCAGCGCCGGGCGTGCGGGGAGGCGCCGACCGTCGAAATCCCACAGCAGGTCGATGTTGAGGCGGGGGAGTGCAAACCGCAATGGCCCCCCCGCGCTGCAGCCTTCGATCTCGACCGCTTCGCCGCCTTCCAGGTAGGTGGGTGCGATGAGTCCGGGCGGCGCGGTGTTGAAAAAGAGCGGGTTGAAATCAAGCGGCAGATAGGGCGCACGTGTGCGTTGCCAATCTGCGTCATAAGTGCCCGCCCGGCCAAGGCGCGGCTGCCAGGCGGGGGGGATGGGGGCCAGACCGGCAGGGCCTGGACGATCGCCCGGGTGCTGGATGAGCTGATCGGGATCTTCGATACAGGGCAGGGGTCGGCCATCGAAGTCCCGTTCCTGCTGACCGATCAGACCGCGCCCTACCGGATTGCGCGCGTCGACTTCGGGCGGCAGATCCGGTTTCGGTGGTGTTGCGCCGCCGTAGGCCAGTTCCCAGCGTAGCGGCATGCGTTCGAACGGCTGCGGTGGGCTGATGACCCAGCCGTCGCGCTGGCGTTGCCAGGTACGCTCACCAAATAGCTGCAAACGGCGCATGACCGGGCCGACCCGCAGGCTAACCGTCATCGTGTCGACCGGATGCGGGGCAACGGCACGGCCCAACAGCAGAATGTCCGTGGTCGGCTTGGTCAGCGTCAGGTCCGCGGCTGCTCGCAGGCTGCTCTGTGTTGGGTCGCCCCAATAGACGTCGGTGGCCAGAAAACCGGCCTGGCGAGCACTCAGTTGCGGTTTGCCCGTCGTCAGGTCGAAGGTGGCCTTGACCGCGATATAGGCGGACTCCACCCCCGCCGGGTTGGCGAACACAGCCAGCGTGGCTGGCAGGGGCGTAGGATTGATGACCTGCAGCATGGGTGCGATCAGTTCTGCGCGATCTTCGAGCCCTTGATCACCACATCACCGGAGGCCTTGGCGGAAATCTTGCCACTGCCGCTGATCGTGATGTCCTTGCCCTTGATCTGGATGGTGCCGTCCTTTTTCAGGGTGATGCTGGCACTGCCGGTCTTCAGCGTGATCTCGTCCCCTGCTTCGATGTACAGCTTCTTGCCGACCTGCAGGCGGTCGTCCTTGCCCACGCTGGTGCTGCGGGTCTCGCCGATGGTCAGGGTCTGGTTCTTGCCGATGGTGACGGTATGGTGGGTGCCGATGTCCTGGCTGTCATTGTTGCCGATGGTCACGCTGCGATCGCTGCCGACGTTGACCGTCTCGTTCTTGCCAACGTCCTCGCTGCGGTTCGAGCCGATTGCAATCGTCTCGTTGTTGCCCACCGATTCGCTGCGGTTGTTGCCGATGCTGATGGTCTCGTTGTTGCCGACCGACTCCGTGCGGTCGTTGCCAACGGTAACGGTCTCGTTGTGGTCGATGCTCTTGGTTCGGTCGTGGCCAACCCAGTGGGTTTCGTTGTTCTCGACCTCGATGTCCTGGTTCTTCTCGGCGTGGATGAAAAGCTGTTCGGCGCCTTTCTTGTCCTCGAAGCGGATCTCGTTGAAGTTGTCGGTGCCACCACCCTTGGTCGAGCGCGTCTTGATGCCGGTCTGGGTCATGTTGGCCGGCAAGGCATAAGGCGGCATCTGGTCGGCGTTATACACGCGGCCTGTGATGATGGGTTGATCAGGATCGCCTTCCAGAAACTCGACAATGACCTCCTGGCCGATGCGCGGAATGGCGATGAAGCCCCAGTTCTTGCCTGCCCAGGGGTGGGATACCCGGACCCAGCATGAACTGTGCTCATCCTTTTTGCCGTAGCGGTCCCAGTGGAACTGCACCTTGACCCGGCCATATTTGTCGGTGTGGATCTCGTCACCCGAGGGGCCGACGACGACTGCGGTCTGTGGCCCCTTGACGATCGGCCGCACGGTGAGCCGCTGCGGGCGGAAGTCCTGCCGGCTGTTCAGTGCCGTGATGCGGCTCTCGAACAGGCTGCCACCGCTGTCATTGGATTCGTGGCCCTCGGCCAGGATGCGGGTTTCTGCTGCAGTGATCAGGTATTCGCGATTCTGGTCACGCCGGACATGGCCAGTCAGCTTGAACAGATAGCCCACCGTCAGGCCGCGTGCGGTGGTGGTGGCATGGGCGAGTTCATGCTGGGCCTGGAGTTCGTCGATGCGGACCTGGGCATAGTGCCGGCCATCGGCCGTCTGGTCGAACTCGCCAGGGTAGTCAAACACCTCGTGCTTGCCTTCGGCATGTTCGCGCGGCACGGTTGCCGAGCTTTCCAGTCTGACCGAGGGTTTGGTGAAGTCGTAGTCCACCAGCAGGGTCTTGCCGGGCATCACGGTGCGTTCGAACTGCCAGCTGTCGATATGCCCGAGTTCGTCGGCGCGGCCCAGGCGGTTTTCGACAAAGGCCACGCTGGCGTAACTGGCTACCGAGGTATGTGCTGCGTAGGCGTCGGCCAGTACCAGGGTGCATTTGTTCTGGGCATGCTCGAAGAAGGTGTAGATGCCTTCTTCCTCAAGCAGGCGGCTGACGAAGTCGAGATCGGTCTCGCGGTACTGGACGCAGTAGTCGCGCTTGCGGTACGACCCGCTCAAGGTCAGCCGGTAGTCTGCCAGACCGTGGTCGGCAAACACCTGCTTGACGATGTCAGGTACGGTGAGATTCTGGAAGATGCGGCAGTCGGCGGTGCGGCTCAGGAACCAGGTCCACGGGCGCACACTTGCGCGATAGGTCTGGAAGCGACCGCGGGTACCGGTGTGGGCAAAGCGGATCACATGTCCGCTGTAGAAGCGTTTGCCCCCCTCGGGCAGCATCATGCGCAGGCTCATCGGTTTGCCGAGCAGCGCATCCAGATCCACGTCGCTGCGTTCGCTGTGACAGTCGATCTCGTATTCGCAGACCCGCGAAAGCGCCTCGCGCGCCTCGAGTGCATGAAACAGCAGCACATTGGGGCCGAGTGGCGTCAGTAGTTCGAATTGGGTTTGTTCTGCCATGATCGTCGCCTGGTCGGGATGCATCGCGCCCATGCGCATTGCGCATGACGTTGCATTCTAGGGCAGAACAGCCGTGCTGCGTGTGTGCGAACGCGCCGCCTTCGCTGGTGCAGGCACAAAGCGCCTCACGTCAGGGGTTGCAGCAGCGGTGCGGTCCGGGTGGAAGCGACAAAGATCACCTTCATCGTTGCGCGGGTCGCACCGACGAACAGCTTGCGTGTGGCCAGTTCGTCCAGGGTGTCGAAATCGATCTCGGTAAAGATCACGCAGGGCGCGGACTGGCCCTTGAAGCGGTATACCGAATCGATCAGCAGGTCCCCCTCGCTGTACTCGGCTTCTCCAAACAGGTCGTAGCGCCCGCGAAAGGCGCGCAGGCGGTGTGGGCCGAGGTGGGTGAGCGGGGTGAAACGCGAGGATTCGCGGCCGCGATAGCTGATGATGGCGATCATGTCGCGACGAAAGCCCAGGCCGATGGCGCGAGTGATGGCGCGTTTGGTTGCCTCCATCAGTTCGTTCTCGTCCGCCCAGTTCAACACCTCGGGATCGCTGTCGGCGACCGGGCTGCCAGCAGTGATCGGCTCGGGTAGCGGCAGGCAGGCATTGAGCAGCTCGATGACGTCGGCCGGGGTGCGGTAGTTGGTGGTCGCACTCAGTCCTGCCCAGCCTGGCAGTGCAACGGACGCGCGGCCGTAGAGGTTCTGCAGTGGATCCTCGAGCCACCATGCCCGGCCGCCTGACTGCAGCAGCTTGAGCAGATTGTCACGCCAGTCCTCGACAAAGTCTTGGCCCTCGTCGACGATCAACTCGTCAAACCGCCACGCCGGATCGTCCACGCCGCTGTCGAGCAGTGCGGCAAACGCTGCCTCCATGCGGCGGAAGCGATCAGGTGCGGAGAAGTCCGGTGGCTGGCCGGCGGCGCGCAGGCGGCGGTCGCACAATTGATGGTAGGTTGCGACCTCGCCACCGGGTGGCACGATGCGGGCAAAGTGGTCGGCCAGGGGGCGGTTGTAGCACACGTACAGGGGGCGGCGTCCGGCGGCGATCGCGTCGCTGAAGGCTGCCAGCGCGAGCTGGGTCTTGCCGCTGCCAGCCGTGGCGACGACGCGCAGGCGGTGAGGCTCGATGCGAAAGCGCCGCGCCCACTCCGCCAGCCCGCCGGACAGACGGGTGGTCAGCGCCACGGCCTGACCCGCCAGGGCCTGGACGTCGGGCACCAGCTCGAGCAGGTCGGCGAAGAAGCGGTGCAATACGGTATGTCGGGATGGCGGCGCTGCGGGTGACCCGGCTTCGCGTCCGCAAAGTTCGCGCACGATCGGCACCAGTTGCGCGCGTCGGCTGGCATCGACGATGCGCGCCGGATCGAGGCCGGCAGTGCCGGGTTGGCGCACGGTGTAGTCGGGGCAGTAGAGCAGACTGTCCAGCTGTGGTTCAGTACCATCCAGCAGTGGGCGCAGGCGTGCACGCAATGCGTCGGCCGTGCGCGCCAGATCCAGGCGGATGTCGTGGTTGCGCCGCTTGCCCGGGCGCAGCAGTCCGGCCGTGGTTTCGTCCAGAAAGCCCGATTGTTGCTCGATCAGCAGGATGCGCCCAGCGGGCCCGAGTACGACAAAGGCAATCTCGCCGAACACCGCATGCTGCCCTTCGGCGCGGGTCCAGTGCAGGTCGTGATAGACATTGAAGTCGTCGGGCAGATGCTCGGCCAGCAAGGCCAGCGTTGCCAGTTCGCGCCCGCGCGCACCGTCGGTGGGCAGATGACGCCAGCCTTCGGGATGGATACGGGCCACTTCTCAACCTCCTGCGCGGCTTGGATGCCTTGGTCGGAACACGGTATGTGGACGGCGAGGGCGCGTCAAGCTCGGGTTCCTCACCTTGATCGTGTGTCAGCGGTGGGTGGCACCCGATTCGGACCTTGTGTTCAGCACCGCTGCAGGACTGGCGATACGTTATCCTCCTGCATCCGATGGTGCCCACGTCGACGGGGCTTCAAGCAGGCGCGTACAGCATGGAAACACTCAAGGTCTTCATCACCTTACTGGCTCTGATCAACCCCTTCGGTGCGATCCCGATGTTCCTCGGCCTCACCGCCGCGCAAGGGCCCGCGCAGGTGCGTTCCACCATCAATACCGCCGCGGTGGCCACTGCCATCGTGATCGCGGTGGCGGCGCTGTTCGGCGAGATGCTGTTGCGTATTTTCGGCATCTCCATTGCCTCGCTGCAGGTCGGTGGTGGGCTGCTGTTGTTCTTTCTGGCCTTCAAGATGTTCAATGCCGAGCCGGACAGCGCGCGCAGCACCCCCGAAGAAGCGCACGAAGCCAGCGCGCGTTCGAGTATTGCGGTGGTGCCGCTGACCATCCCGCTGCTGACCGGCCCGGGCACGGTCAGTACCGTCATCATCTACGCAGATCGCACCCAGCACTGGTGGGAGATGGCCTTGCTGGTGCTGATCGGTGCAGTGATCGGCTGCGTGGTGTGGGTCACGCTGCGCATGGCGGGTCCGATCAGCCGGCTTGCCGGCCAGACTGGCCTCAACATCATGACCCGGGTGATGGGGCTGGTCCTGGCTGCGCTGGCGGTGGAGTTCGTCGCCGTCGGGGTGCGCACGCTGGCGGCGGTGTGACGGCGATGTGCGGCCCGTGCTTGCAGCGACCCTTTGAAGGTCTGTCCGTCAGGCGTGCTGTCCCGGCAGGTTCGTCATTCGGAGACGGGCACGGTGTGGACGGGAGGCTCCGTCCATGACGCCTGCCGATCTCGAACGGCTCGTCACCCGCAGCATGCCCTTTGGCAAGTACAAGGGCCGGCTGATTGCCGATCTGCCGGGGCACTATCTGAACTGGTTTGCGCGTGAGGGCTTCCCCGACGGCGAAATCGGGCGGCTGCTTGCGTTGATGCAGGAGATCGATCACAACGGGCTGAAGGATCTGTTGACGCCCCTGCGTGGGCAGGGCGCGGAGAGGTGACAGATCCGCCCGCCTCGGCCATCATCGATGGCTGCTTACCGGGTCAGTCCATGTTCTCCATCGTTTTCTCCAACCGATACGAAATCCTTGAGCGCAGCCTGCTCGACCGTCTGGCCGAAGAGCGGCCGGGGCCGTTCGGACGGCGTGAGGTGGTGGTGCCCAGCAGCGCCCTGCGACGCCGGCTGGAGCTGGCGATTGCCGATCGCGAGGGGATTTGTGCCAACGTCGGCTTCGATTATCTGGCGCAATGGTTGTGGACGCAGATTGGCAAGGTGGTGAAGGTCGAGGCGCGCTCGCCGTTTGCCCCGGCACTGCTTGCGTGGCGGATATTCGGGCTGATCGATCCCGCGAGTGCCGACAGCGAATGGGTGCAGGCGCATCCGCGGCTGGCGCGCTATCTGGCAGGGGCGGACGGGCGAATGTGTTTTGAACTTGCCGAGCGCATCGCGCGGGTGTTCGACCACTACCTCACCTACCGTCCGCAGTGGCTGGAGCGTTGGGCGGCGGGACAGACCGCCGGACTGGAGGCCGCAGACGACACCGCGCGTGCGGACGAGGCCTGGCAGGCGGCAATATGGCGGCGCATCCACGACAGCCTGACACTGGGTCGTACCCACCCCGCGGTGCAGTTCCTGCAGCGGGTGGTGGGCATGGACGAGGCCGAGCTCGCCTCCCTCGGGTTGCCGCGTACGGTTCATGTGTTTGCGCTGCCGGCGCTGCCGCCGTTGTATCTCGACATCTTGCGCGAACTGGCGCGGGTGGTGGATGTGCGGCTGTATGCGCTGAACCCGTGTCGCGAGTTCTGGTTCGAGATTGTCGACGCACGTCGCCTGTCATGGCTGGCCGCACGTCAGGAGGAGCTGTTCCATGAGACCGGCAATCGCCTGCTGGCGGCGTGGGGACAGCAGACTCAGGCGCATATCGGCCTGTTGTTCGAAGGCGAGTACGCCGTGGTGGAGGAGGCCGACTTCGAGCCGCATCCGGGACGCCACCTGCTGGCGCGCCTGCACAATGCCATCCTTGACCTCGAGGAGCTGAGGCCAGGTGGTGTGCCGCTTGCCGCGGGAGACCGCAGCATCGAGGTACATGTGTGTCATTCGCGAACCCGCGAGCTGGAAGTGCTGCACGACCGCCTGCTGGCCTTGCTCAAGGGGAGTCAGCCCCCGCGGCCGGACGAGATCGTGGTCTTGCTGCCCGATCTGGAAAGCGCTGCGCCGCTGATCGAGGCGGTGTTCGGTACCGTACCTGCCGCGCGCCGCATTCCGTGGCGGATCACCGGTCTGGGCAGCACGCAGGAAAACCCCGTGGCGCGTGCGCTGGACAGCCTGTTGTCACTGCTGGTGGGGCGCTTTCCGGCGACCCGGGTGTTCGATCTGCTGCAACAGGAGGTCGTGGCGGCGCATTTTGGCTTGAGTGAAGGTGATCTCGAGTCGGTGCACGACTGGATGCGTGCAGCCGGCATTCGTTGGGGATTGGACGCCGGGCAGGCTGGCGACATGGCGGCCGTACCGGTGCATACCCTGGAAGAAGGTCTGCATCGGCTCTTTCTTGCCTGGGCTGCCGGCGATGCGGCGGCTGTTGCGCCGTTTGCCGGGCGTATTGGCGCCGCTGCGCCCGAAGGCAGTACCGGTCTGGCGCTTGGGCGCTTCTGGCGCTACGCGCAGATGCTCCAGCGCGTACAAGGTCGGGTTCGGCGACCCCAGTGCGGGAGCGACTGGCGGGCGACATTGCTTGATGCCCTCGACGATCTGGTTGGAGGAGCCGAGTCCTGGACCGAGTCATTGCGTGAGGTGCGCGAGGCAATCGGCGCACTGACCGACGACATGTCGGCCGGCCTGGGTGCTGCCGTGATTGGGCTGGATGTACTGCATCCCGCGCTGGTCGCGAGGCTGGACGATCCGGCGCGCGGTGGTGTGCCGGGCGGTACGGTCACCTTCTCGGCCTTGACCTCCCTGCGCAGCCTGCCGTATCGGGTGGTCTGCGTGCTTGGACTGGACCAGGGGGCCTTCCCTGGCAGTGATCGTCCGGCCGAGTTCGATCTGATGGCGACGCGCCCGCGACGCGGTGACCGGCAGCGCCGACTCGATGATCGCAACCTCTTCCTTGATGTGATCCTGTCTGCCCGCGAGGTGCTGCATCTGTCCTACGTCGGGCGCAGTGCCCGCGATGGCGCCGAGCTGCCTCCCTCCGTTCTGGTGGATGAGCTGCTCGACACCCTGGCACAGGCTTGTGCCGAAGACCCCGGTAGTCCGGAGGCCTTGCTTGCGGCCCGCCGTCGATTGACCGTGCATCATCCATTGCAGGCCTTCTCGGTGGATTACTTCGTGCCAGTGAAGGGGGCTGATTCACGCTTGGTGAGTTTCAACGACGACTATGCCAAGGCGCTCGCTGCGCGCATGCGTCACCGCCTGCGGGGTGAAGGGGGCAGGGTGCCGCAGGGCGCCGCCGCAGGGTGGGTGCAGGACGGGGACGAGGAGGGCGATGAAGGCCATGCAGAGGCTGTGCAGCGCCCCTTCTTCGAACTGCCGTTGGCTGCGCCCGAGCCTTTGTGGCGTGAGGTCGGGCTGATGCAACTGGTCCGCTTTTTCCGCAACCCATGCCGTTTCCTGCTGCGCGAGCGTCTGGGCCTGGATTTGCCCGAGGTGGAGGAAGCACTCGACGATGTCGAGCCCTTTCTGCCGGATTGGCCGGGGCGCCAGGCACTGGCGGCGCGACTGTTGCCGACCTTGCTGAGTGCGACCGGGCAGACCCTGGAGCCTGAAGGGCTGATGGAACTGGCGCGCGCCGGCGGAGAGTATCCCGGTGGAGTGATTGGGGACACCGCCTTGCGCGACGAAGTGGCCTGCCTGTGTGACTTTGCCGGACGGGTTATCCGGGCGGGGGCGGATGCGGTGCTGCCGCCGCATGCGCCCCGGCTGGTGTTCGACATTGACGGCGAAACCTGGTCATTGAGCGCAGCGTTTGGCGATCTGCGCCCCCGTGGCTGGACCTTCCAGCGCTACGACGATACCCGGCCGGTGGATTATCTGGCGGCCTGGCTGCATCACCTGGTGTTGAACGCAGCCCCGCTTGCGGGTTGTGAGGGCGATACGCTGGGGCTGTCGCGGGATGGCGAGTTCCGCCTGGAGGGGCTGGGCGTCGAAGAGGCGCATGCCGCACTGGCGGTGTTGATCCGGCTTTATCGTGCGGGTCTGAGTGCGCCGCTGCACTTTTTTCCGAAGTCGGCGTGGGCCTATGTGGTCAATGGCGAAAAGGTTGGCGCAGCGCTACAGCGCTGGCGCGGGGGGCGCAATCCGGCTTTCGCCGAGTCTCAGGATCCGGCTTACCGGCTGGCCTTGCGTGGGCGTGGCGAGGCGCTGAACGAGGACTTCTTCAGCCATGCGCTGACGGTGTTCGGTCCGCTGCTGCGACACCTGGATGACGCCCGGCTGGGGTGATGGCTGATGCGTGAAGGTCAGGCCCACCTGTGCGAGTCCGGCTCAGGTGCTGCGCTGGTCGTGGTAATAACTCATCCGCCGCCGTGGTGCGAGGTAGTTCAGTGCAGCCGTCTCAAGGTCGCGCGGTGCAAGCACCACGTCGATCTGTACGTCGGGCTCTTCGATCAGATCCACTACCAGGGCGTCTTCCTTGGGCGTCTCCGGATCGAACACCATCACCGCAGGGCGCAGCAGGTTGGCATGGTTGACCGCCACGACCAGCGCCACATTGCCATTTGAGAGCTGTACCAGCGAGCCAGGTGGATAGACCCCCATCAGGCGGATGAAGGCCTGCAGCAGGGTCTTGTCCCAAGCCTTGCCTTCGTCGCGGAACATCCGTGTCAGCGCCTCGGCCGGGGTCAGCGCCTTGTCCATCGCCATCGGATTGCACAGGTTGTCATAGCGGTTGGCAATGCCGACGATGCGGGCCAGCAGGGGGACCTGTTGATCACGCAGCCCCCGGGGGTAGCCCTTGCCGTCCATGGTTTCGTGGTGCAGTTCGATGACGTCGCACACCGCCGGCGCCAGGCCGCCGATCTCCTGCGCCAGCTCACGCCCGTAGCGGGTATGGAGGCGGAAGAACTCCTCCTCGTGGCGGTTACGATGGTCGTTGCGCAAAACCGTGTCAGGCACCTTCAGTTTGCCGATATCGTGCAACAGTGCGCTTTCACCCAGCAACTGCAGGACTTCGCGCGGCAGTTTCAGCTCACGCCCGAGCAGCATCGACAGCACCATGACGTTGAGCACGTGAAAGTAGGCCGATTCGTCGGCCAGCTTTTCGTTCATCAGGTGCAGCACGATTTCGCCCGAGCCGGTCAGGCCCTCTGCGATGCCGTCGACCAGTTTGCGTGCTGACTCGACTGCACGTGGGCCGGCTGGAAAGATGTCGTGCATCACGTTCTTGACTTCAGCTGCTGCGGCGACGTATCGACGTTCGCAGCGCGCAATGGCTGCCCGCTGTGCGGCCAGTTTGCGTGCCTGTTCCTGTTTTGGCGTTGCTCCGCCAACTGGTGACGAGGGTGGGAACGTGTCGTTGCCGGTGCCCGTTGTTTCGTCGAAGGGTTTGTCCGACTCTGCCGTCTGCACTGGAGCGGTGGCCGGTGATGAGCGGTCAGGCAGGTCTGTGGGTGTCGCGGTTGCCGTGGTTCCTGTCCGGGTGGCGCATGCCGTCCCGTTCAAGGGGCTGCAGGTGCTGCGTGAAGGGTAGTAGGTGATCGTCTTCAGCCCCAGCGCCTGCAACTGACGAACCTGTACGTCGGTGGAGATGCGGAACTGGTTGAACAGGAAGTTGTGCTGAACCCAGCTCAGGTTCAGGCGGATGAACAGGCCCGGGCACAACCGTGCCGGGTCGATCTCCACGCCCTCATCCCGAGCGCTTTGGTGGGTCGTCTGCTTGAGCACGGCGGGGTGTTCCCTTTTTGTTGAAACAGGCCTGAACTGGATTTTAGCCGCGCCTGCCGATATTCTCACTTAACTGAAATCAAGCAGGATCGCCGGCATGCCCGCAGATGTGCCTGAACTGCCTTCTCCCGCCAATCAGGCGGCGTGCTGGCCGCAGTTGCCGCCTGGCAAGGTGAGCCGGTGCTGGCATGCGGCACTGGAGTATGCCGGCGATGGAGCCTGGGACTGGAACATTGTCAGTGGTGCGATGTTTTTCGGTCCGCGCTTCAAGGCCATGCTGGGTTACGACGCCACCTTTGCTGCGACCTTCGACGCGTTCCTGCGCCATGTTCATCCGGATGACCTGCGGCGCCTGCACGAGCGCATCGAGCACCATTTTACGCATGAAGATGAGGCATTTGCGTGCGATCTGCGCATCCGTCATCAGGATGGAGAATACCGCTGGATGCAGACCCGTGGTCAGCTGGTCGAACGCGACTCGCAGGGTGGGCCCAGCCGCATGGTTGGCACCCAGCGCGACATTAGCGCGATGCGCCACGCTGAAGCCACCCTGCAACAACAACTGGCCGAGACCGTCCGGCTCAATCAGCAGCTCGAAGGTGCACAGGTCCAGCTTGTACAGTCGGAAAAGCTCGCCGCAATTGGTCAGCTCGCAGCAGGTGTTGCGCACGAGATGAACACGCCGCTGGGTTTCGTCAGCTCCAATTTCGGTTCATTGGAGCGCTATGCCCGACAACTGCTCAATGCCGTCGAGGCCTACCGATCGGCAGCGATCGAGCACGCTGATCGTGATGCGTTTGCCGACGCCGACGCCTGTTATCGCGCGGCGGATATCGATTTTCTGAAGGCAGATCTGCCGGCACTGCTTTCCGAAACCCGCGAGGGGCTGGAGCGGGTGCAGCGCATCGTCCGTGACCTGAAGGACTTTGCACGCATCGGTGAGCAGGAGTGGCAGTTTGCCGATCTTCACCATGGGCTCGACTCCACCCTCAACATCCTGCGCTACGAGATCAAGCACAAGGCCGAGGTCGTGCGTGAGTATGGCGATCTTCCCGTCGTCTGGTGCGTGCCGTCGATGCTCAACCAGGTCTTCCTCAATCTGCTGGTCAATGCGGTTCATGCCATTCCGGCCAAAGGTGTCATTACCGTGCGCACCCGGGTGGAGTCCGATCACGTTTGCATCGACATTGCCGATACGGGTTGTGGCATTGCCGCCGAGCATCTCGATCACATCTTCGAGCCCTTCTTCACCACCAAGGCTGCAGGAAAAGGGACTGGCTTGGGTTTGTCGCTGGCGCAGGACATCGTTGCCCGCCACCATGGACGGATCCGTGTGAGCAGTGTGGAGGGGCAGGGGACGACCTTTACCGTCGAACTGCCGCTGACGACCTTGAACCAGGCCGCGATGCAGGCGGGCAATCCTGTGATGCCATCATGAACATGCCAGACGCTTCTGCTGCCAGTGGCAGCCCTTCCCCCTCGGCGACCCTGTTGCTGGTCGATGATGAGGCCAATATCCTGTCCAGCCTGCGCCGGCTGTTCCGCCCCCTGGGCTACCGCCTGCTGACTGCCGAAAGTGGTGAAGAGGCGCTGGAGTTGCTGGCTGCCGAGCCTGTCGACCTGATCGTATCCGACATGCGGATGCCGGGCATGAACGGCGCCCAGCTGCTTGCTGCAGCCGCCGAGCGTTGGCCTGATACGGTGCGTATCCTGCTGACCGGCTATGCGGACATGAGCTCGACGATCGAGGCGATCAACCTGGGCCGCATTCATCGCTATGTCTCCAAGCCCTGGGATGACAACGAGCTCAAGCTGATTGTCCGCGATGCGCTCGACCATCGCCGTCTCAAGCTCGAGAACCAGCGCATGGCACAGACCATCTCTGCGCAGAATGAGCAGTTGCGCCAGTTCAACAGTGAGCTTGAAGCCACGGTCGAGCGTCGCACGCGCGAATTGAAGACGGCGCTTGCTGCTGCGGACAAGGCCCACCAGGAGCTGCGCCAGGCCTATACCGGCACGGTCCGGGTGTTCTGCGAACTGATTGAGGGGCGCAGCGATCTGCTCAAAGGGCATGGACGCCGGGTGGCCGATCTCAGCCGCAGCCTTGCGCGCCAGCTTGGTATCAGCGAAGCCGAGCAGCAGACCCTGATCCTGGCCTCGATGTTGCACGATATGGGCAAGCTCGGGTTGCCGGACGAGCTGCTGGTGAAGCCATTCAGCACCTTGCGGGCAGAGGAGCGTGGCGCGGTGATGCTGCATCCGTCGCGTGCCGAGTCCTTGCTGATGGGCATCACCCCGCTGCGCGAAGCCGCACGCATTGTGCGCAGCCATCATGAACACTTTGACGGCACCGGTTACCCGGATGGCCTGGCCGGCCTGGCCATCCACCGGCTGGCGCGCATCCTTGCGGTTGCCAATGCTTACGATGCCTTGCAGTTGGGTACGCTGGTCGGGCGTACGCTCAGCCCCAAGGACGCGCTGGAGTTCATCGTCTCCAACCGCGGGAAGCGGTACGACCCCGAGGTTGTGGATGCGCTGGTCGCTGTGGGGGTGGCCAGCCCTCCCGAGCCGGCACGTCCGGTGCGGCGACTGAGGCCCGCTCAACTGAGCAAAGGGATGGTGCTGGCCGAGGATCTGGTCCATGCAGACGGCTATCTCCTGTTGGGCAGAGGCTTTGTCGTCGATGATTCCATCGTCGACCAGCTGTTGCGCCTTGAGCAAAGTGAGGGGCGTGCCGTGATCGTCGTTGTCAGGCAACAGGCGGCTGACGGGGTATGAACCTCAAGCCGGCGAACGTCGATGCTTTTGCCTGGGCCAGTTACTTTGAAACCGGCTTCGATGAGGTCGATGCCCAGCATGGCAAACTGGTCGGGCTGGTGAATGCACTGGGCGAGCGGCTGACCCGTGGTCAGTCGCTTCATCCGGCTGAACTGGAGCATGTGCTCGGTGGCTTGCGCAAGTACGCCACGCTGCATTTTGCGACCGAAGAGCAGATGATGGTGCGGCTTGGTATCGATCGCCGCCATCTGGAAGCCCATTGCCGCGCCCATGCCGAATTTGTCGAGCAGATCGACCTGCTTGCAGAGGCTGCGCACAGGCCAGACAGCAGTGGATTGGCTGAATTGCTGCGCTACATTTCGAGCTGGCTGGCGTTCCACATCCTCGGGATCGACATGTCGATGGCACGTCAGCTGCGCGTGATTGAACGCGGTGCAAGTGCGGCTGAGGCTTTCGAACGGGAAGTGCGCGAGGTGGACCCCGCCAACGCAGCCCTGGTCAACGCCGTACACACGCTCTATGCCACGGTGGCCGAGCGCAACGCGGAACTGATCAGGGCGAAGGACGAGCTGGAGCGCAGAGTGGCCGAGCGCACGGCGGATCTGCGAAAGGCGCTCGATCAGCTTCAGGCCGCCAAGGAAGAGCGGGTACATGCCGAGAAAATGGTCGCGCTCGCGCAATTTGCTGCGGGTACTGCGCACGAACTCAATACACCGCTCGGCTATATCGGGGCCAACCTGAATGCGCTTGAAGATTATTGCTCGCGTCTGATCAAACTGAGTGACACCGCCGGATCATTGCTGGCAGAGGGTCCGCATGACGATGCGTGGCAGTCGGCCTGTCGTCAGGCGGACTGCAACTTCATCCGCGAGGATGTACCGGCACTCCTGACAGAGTCCCGCGTCGGGCTCGTGCGAATCCAGCGCATCGTCGGCGCCTTGCGCCGCACCGCGGCGGCAGGGGCCGAGCCGTCGACACGATGTGATCTGGGTGCGCTCACCAATCAGTGCATTGCCCGTTTGTGCCCGACCTTGCCGGGCAATGTCGTCATCGAACAGCTGGCTGAGGGCGGAGCACCCGTCCTGGCGGCACCGGAAGTGCTGGCCGAAGCCATTTCCGAGGTGCTCGACAACGCGATCAAGGCCGTGGCCGGACGCGGTGGCGCAGTGCGTTGCCGGATGGGGCATGAGCATGATCAGGTCTGGCTGGAGATCGCCGACAACGGCCCGGGTGTCGATCCGGCCATCGCCCCACGCATCTTCGAACCCTTCTTTACCACCCGGCCGGTCGGCAGCGGCACCGGCCTGGGGCTCTATCTGGCGTATCAGACCGCATTGCGCCATGGTGGGCAGCTCAAACTGTGCGATACGCCATCTGGGGCGGTGTTCCGTTTCAGCTTGCCTGAAGCGGCCTGATCCTGGCGATCCGGCCTGCTCTCAGGGGTGGCTTCGGCCTGGCGGTGGAGGTTTCGATGGGCTCGTCGCGGCGCGGTCCGGCAGATGGAATCGGGCATAATCCGGGGCTGATCAAGTCCAGGGTGTTACCGTGTCCGACCGTCTTGCCGTTCTTCCGCAATATCTCATTCCCAAGCAGGCGCTCACCGTGCTGGCCGGCAAGCTTGCCGGGCTGCAGGGGGGGGGGCTGACCACCCGGGTGATCGAGTGGTTTGTCGGCCGTTATGGCGTGGATATGGGCGAAGCCGCCAATCCGGACATCCGCAGTTACGCCAGCTTCAACGAGTTCTTTACCCGTCCGCTGCGCGAGGGCGCGCGCCCGCTGGCGTCGGCTGAGCTGATCTGCCCGGTTGATGGTGCGATCAGCCAGTTCGGGCCGGTCATGGGCGATCAGGTGTTTCAGGCCAAGGGGCATGGCTACTCCACCCGCGCGCTGGTGGGAGGGGACCGTGAGTTGGCAGCGCAGTTCGAGGATGGCAGTTTTGCCACCCTATACCTGAGCCCGCGCGACTATCACCGTATCCACATGCCGTGCCGTGGGCGGCTGATGCGCATGATCTACGTGCCAGGGGCCTTGTTTTCGGTGAACCCGACCACGGCACGTGGCGTGCCCGGTCTGTTCGCACGCAATGAGCGCGTGGTGTGCGTGTTCGACAGCGCTTTTGGCCCCTTCGTGCTGGTGCTGGTCGGGGCGACCATCGTTGGCAGCATGGCAACGGTGTGGCATGGTGTGGTCAATCCGCCGCGCTCGTCGACCGTACGTGAATGGCGTTATGACGATCAGGACATCGTGCTCGAGCAGGGGGCCGAGATGGGGCGTTTCCTGCTGGGCTCCACGGTGGTCATGCTGTTCCCGAAACCCCGTCTGGACTTCAATCCTGCCTGGGCGGCCGGCGGTGCGATCCGTATGGGCGAGGCGATGGCCGCCCTGGGTCGTGCCTGAACCACTGCGGGCGACGATGACGGTGGTCACGCCAGATCTGGACGTCTTCAGCTGCCCGCTCGATGGCGTGCAGCTGATCGAGGCTTCGGCGGGTACCGGCAAGACCTGGAACATCTGCGGACTGTACCTGCGTCAGTTGCTGGAGCGTGACCTGCAGCTTGGCGCGATCCTGGTGGTGACCTTCACCCGTGCGGCTACGGCCGAGCTATCCACCCGCATCCGCGATCGCATTGTCGAGACCTTGCGCGTGCTCGACGGCGGTGAGGCGGGTGGCGACCCCTTTGTTCCACGCTTGATTGCCACCGTTGCTGCGGCCGGAGTGACCCCCGGACAGATGGGGGAGCGGCTGCGTCACGCGTTGCAGACTTTCGACGAAGCGGCGATCTTCACCATTCACGGTTTCTGCCAGCGTGCACTTGCCGATACGCCATTTGCCTCGGGTCTGCCGTATGCGCTGGAGCTGAGCGAGGACGACACCGCGTTGCGGCTGGAAGTGGCGCAGGATTTCTGGCGGCGGGAGGTGGCCGCTGCGGCGCTGCCGCCCGCGCTGGCAAGCGAACTGGTGGCGCGCGGCGATAGCCCGGAAGGCTGGGCCGGATATCTGAAGATCGCCATGGCCCGGCCCCTTGCTGAAGCACTGTGGGACCCCAGCGTGTCCACCACCGAGCTGGAGGCCGCAGACGCGTCCTTGCGGCGAGCCTATCGGGATGCGCGCGAGGCATGGGCCGGTGGCGAGGCCGTGATGCGCAGTCTGGGCGAGGCGCTCGACGGCTTGCACAAGGGCAGCTACAAGGCTGAAACCATCGAATTGGCGTTCCGGCAGTGGGAGGCGTGGTTTCAGGCTGCCGATGCGTTTGTGTCCTTGCCCGCGGAGAAGGAAAGCAAGCTGGTGCTCTTGAGTGCCGCCAAGCTGGCGGAGAAGACCACCAAGGAAGGCAGCAAGCGCGGTATCGCACCACCGAGCCATGTTTTTTTCGAGCGTGCCGATGTGCTGCTTGAGGCCCGCCAGCGTGCAGACGAAGGCGTGGCACTGGCGCGCATGCAGTTGCTGAGACGTTTTCTCGAGCAGGGTGTGGTCGAACTGCGCAGGCGCAAGCGTGAGCGCCGGAGCATTGCCTTCGACGATATCCTGTGGAATGCCTACGAGGCCTTGACCAGTGGGCAACAGCCATGGCTGGGCGGGGCGCTGCACGAGCGTTATCCGGTTGCGCTGATCGACGAGTTTCAGGACACCGATCCGCTGCAGTTCGCCATCTTCGATCATCTGTATCGGAAGGAAGGCCGGCATGGCAGCCTGTTCCTGGTGGGTGACCCCAAGCAGGCGATCTACAGCTTTCGCAGCGCGGACCTATTTACCTACCTGGAAGCACGTGCCGGAACCGACGCCTGCTACAGTCTGGGACGCAACCAGCGCTCCACCCCGGCACTGATCGAGGCCTGCAATCGCCTGTTTGCCAGCAATCCGCGGGTCTTCATGCTCGAGGGACTGGATTATCAATGGGTCGGGCGTGGCGACCGGGCGCGGCCGCCCCTGACCGATGACACGTCTTCCGGCGCCAGTCCGGCAGCGCTGCGCTTGTGGCGCATTCCCCGCGATGAAGCACAAGAGGGTGAAGAGGGGGGCGACCGCCTGCCGCGCGCGCAGGCCTTGCAACGTGCCGCGGCGGCCACTGCGGCAGAGATCGCGCGTCTGCTCGCGGCGGGGCGTGCCGGACAGATCCGTATCGGCACCCGCCCGCTGGTGCCGGCAGATGTCGCTGTGCTGGTGCGCAGCCATGGTCAGGGCGCACGCATGCGCCAGGCGCTGGCGCGGATGGGTGTAGGCAGCGTCGAGCTGTCGCAGGTCAGCGTGTTTGCCACCGAGGACGCCGAAGAACTTGAGCGTGTGCTGCTGGCCATCAGCGAGCCGGCGCGTGAGCGTCGGGTCAAGGCCGCACTGGCGACGACCTTGATGGGGCGCGATGCGACCGCACTCGCCAGACTGGCCGGCGACGAAGCCGCCTTGCTGACAGTGCTGGATCGTTTTGCTGGCTGGCGCGAGGCCTGGCTGCGTCATGGCTTCGGCGTGATGCTGAGGCGATGGATGCGTGATGAAGCCGTTGCGGCCCGGTTGTTGCTGCGCGATGACGGCGAACGTCGGCTGACCAACCTGATGCACCTTGCCGAACTGCTGCAGCAGGACGTCGGTACCGCATCGCCCGAAGCGCTGCTGCGTGCACTGGCCAGCGCACGGGCCGAGGGGCGTAGTGGCGAGGCCAGTCAACTGCGCCTCGAATCCGATCGCAATCTGGTACAGATCGTGACCGTGCATCGCGCCAAGGGGCTGGAATACGGTGTGGTGTTCTGCCCCTTCCTCTTCGATGGCCGGCCGGTGCCAGCCAGCAGTGGCCCCATGCGGGCATGGCACCGGCAGGACGGAAAGCTGGTGCTCGACTATCGCCTGGCCTCGGCAAAGGACAAGGACATCAGCGCGCGCCTGCAGCAGGAGCGGGATGCGGAGGATCTGCGCCTGATTTACGTTGCGCTGACGCGGGCGATCTATCGTTGTCATCTGGTGGTTGGCAGCTATGCCATGATGAGCTTTGGTCATCCCAGCTACAGCGAGTCCACACGCAGTCTGCTCAACTGGATGGTGGCCGGCGCAGGCATTGCGCCCGATGCCTGGCGGGAGCAGAAGCGCTCGCCCGCCGAAGTGGACGCCTGCTGGCGCGAGTTGGTCAAGCACAGCGTGATGGACGGACAGGCGGTGACCTTGCTGGAGGACTTGCCCGATGGCAGTGGCGCGCCGCTGGTGTCGGATGAGGGGCAGGGTAGCGTGCCGCGCGCGCTCAAGCCTCCGCAACTGCCTTCGGGCTGGCGCATGGGCAGCTTCAGTGCCCTGGTGTCCGGGGCGGAGCATGAGGGGGCGGCGGTGGACCATGATGCCCGCGCCCTGACGCCCGAGGCGCTCGTTGCGGATGAAATGGATGTCACCGATGGTGCAGATGCCGTGGGCGTCGAGGTGGCGCCGCCTGCTGATGACGATATCCTGAAGTTTCCGCGTGGTCCGGTCGCCGGTGATTGCCTGCACGCGGTGTTCGAACGGATCGACTTTACCGACGCTGCAAGCTGGGATGCGGCGATTGAGCACGCACTGCAGCGCCACCTGCAAACCGGATTGTCTGCTGCAGAACGCCAGCGCCTGCCGGCTATGCTCAGGCGCATGTTGCGTGAGGTGCTGAGCACGCCCTTACGGGAGAGCGACACGGGTGAGTGCATCCGGCTCAATGGAATCGCCCCGCCGCAGCGTATGGTTGAGCTGGGCTTTCACCTGCCGGTGCCGCACCTGGATGCGTCCCGCCTCAACGCCTGGCTGGCATCGCGCGGCTACCCGGTGCCCAGACTGGGTTTCGGTGATCTGGCGGGCTACCTGAAGGGCTATATCGATCTGGTGTTCGAGCACGGGGGGCGCTATTGGGTACTGGACTGGAAGTCCAATCATCTGGGCGAGCAGCCGGCCGATTATGGCCCGGCTGCACTCGAGGCTGCCATGCAGGCACATGGTTATCATCTGCAGCACCTGCTCTACAGCGTCGCGTTGCACCGCCATCTCGGACGCAGCCTGCCCGGTTACGACTATGAGCGCCATTTTGGTGGTGTGCTCTATCTCTTCGTTCGGGGAGTCAGGCCGGACTGGCAGCTGGCCGATGGACAGCAGGCCGGTGTCTTTCATCACCGCATGGCGGCGCAGACGCTGGCTGAGCTGGACGCCATGCTGTCTGCGCCCGTCCTGGAGGTGCAAGGATGAAGCGCATGCACGCCGAGCGTCGGTCTGCGCCCGAAGTGGATCTGGCCGATGGCTTTGCGCAACATCTGCAGGCCTGGGCCGGGCAGCTTGGCGCCCCGCCGGCAGCCTGTAGTCTGCTGGCGCCGGTCTCACGCGCACTGGCTTGCGCGGCCGCGGAGGGTCATGTGTGCTTGTTGGTGGATGAGCTGGCCAGCGAGGCAGGGATCGATTGCAGTCCGGCCGAGTTGCAGGACCTGCTGCTTGCGTCCGGGGTCGCCACCCGGGCGGCGCCCAGGCCCCCTGAGCTGTCTGCCCATCCATTGGTACTCGATGAGGGTGGCCGGCTCTATCTGCGACGTTACTTTGATCTGGAACACGGGCTGGCGGCGTCCCTGCAGCGCCTGACCGGACCGCTTCCCGGCGGTTTGGCCGAGACGACGCGCGCAGCGCTTGACGCCTTGTTTCCGGCGCGCGAACAGCCGGGGCCGGATTGGCAGAAGCTGGCCGTCGCACTGGCCTTGCGCAGCCGCCTGACAGTCATCAGTGGGGGGCCCGGCACGGGCAAGACGACGACCGTCGCTGCACTGCTCGCCTGTCTGTTGAGTCTGCAACCCGAGCTGCGCATCGGTCTTGCCGCGCCGACCGGCAAGGCTGCCGCACGCATGCTGGAGGCGTTGCGGGCGCGTGCTGCAGGGTTGGCACCCGCCTTGCGCAAGCGCCTGCCAGTGGAAGCCTTCACCCTGCACCGCATGCTGGGCGTTACCCCGGCGGCGGGGCGTTTTCGCCACCATGCCGGCAATCCGCTGGCGCTTGATCTGCTGGTGGTGGATGAGGCGTCGATGCTGGATCTGGCCTTGGCCGCGCGTTTGCTCGATGCCTTGCCGCCACATGCCCGTCTGGTGCTGTTGGGCGACAAGGATCAACTGGCCGCGGTCGAGGCAGGGGCAGTATTCGCCGAGTTGTCGGCGAGCCGCTGTTTCAGCGCTGACGGCATTGCCTGGTTGGCGGCTGCGAGCGGCACGGAGGTGCAGACCCTGAGTGCTTCGCTTGGTGCAGCTGGACCGGACGCTCCGCTGGCTGATTGCGTGATGTGGCTGACTGAAAGCCATCGTTTCCGCCGTGACTCGGGGATTGGCCGTCTGGCGGCCGACATCAACGCTGGCGCGGGGGCTGCGGCGCTGGCGTGGCTACGAACTGGCGAAGATAAGTCAGTGCACTTGATCGAAGATGAGGCGCTTCGACCCTCAGTCAGCACGCTGACTGTCGCCGAGGCAGGCTACGCGGCCTATTTCGATTTGGTGAAGCAGATGGCTGGCGATGTCGATGCGCGGGTGGCCGCCGCATTTGCTGCCTTTGAGCGTTTTCGCGTTTTGGTGGCGGTGAGGGAGGGCGCCCGTGGCCTGGCCGCGTTGAATGCGCATCTGACGGACTGCCTGCGCAGAGGGCAGGGTTTGCCGGCATTGTCGCGGGCCGGCGATGTCTGGCCGGGGCGACCTGTCATCGTGTTGCGTAACGATCCCCTGCTGGGACTGTTCAATGGCGATGTCGGCCTGTGTCTGCCGGCGGCAAGTGGCGAGCTGATGGTTTATTTTCCGCAGGCCGGTGGCGGCTACCGGGCGATCGCCCCCTTGCGTTTGCCGGCGCACGACACGGCATTTGCCCTGACGGTGCACAAAAGTCAGGGTTCGGAGTTTGCCGAGGTGCTGTTGGTGCTGCCGGCGACGCCTGTGCGTGTGCTCAGCCGCGAGTTGCTATACACCGCGGTGACCCGCGCAGCGCAGCGGGTGACGATAGCCGGGCCGGCAAATGTGTTTGTTGCGGCCTGTGCGCTGCGCACGCGCCGCCTCAGCGGCTTGGCGGCACGGCTGTCAGCGCAGTCATGAGGCTGGCAAGGTTGTGCCGCATCATGGTGAGGTAATCCGGCGCCGGGCCACTTGCGGCCGAGAGTGCATCCGAATACAGCGTGCCGCCCACGCTGGCGCCACTTTCGGCCTGGATACGCTCGATCAGACGCGGGTCGGCCACGTTCTCGATGAACACGGCAGGGACTTTTTCCGCGCGTAGCTGACGGATCAGCCGGGCAACGCCTTGCGCGGTCGGTTCGGCGTTGTTGGAGACGCCGACCGGTGACAGGAACTGCAGGCCATAAGCCTTGGCGAAGTAAGCAAAGGCATCATGCGAACTCACCACCTTGCGCCGTTCGGCGGGCAGGCTGTCGATGGCCAGACGGATCTCGCTGTCCAGGCGCTTCAGCTCACCGATGTAGCGTTCGGCATTGGCACGGTAGTAGGCGCTGCCTGCGGGGTCGGCCTGGATGAGCGCCTCAGCGATATTGCCGACATAGCGTTGTGCATTGCCTGCATCCTGCCAGGCGTGCGGGTCGATGCCCCCGCCGTGTTTGTGATCATGCTTGTGATTGTGGCCATGGTCGTGGTCATCGGCCATCTTGATCGTGCTCACCCCCCGGCTGGCCTTCAGGACGATACCCTTGTAGCCGCCCGAGCGCGCCAGGCGCTCAACCCAGTCGTCGAACCCCAGGCCGTTGGCCACCACCAGCTGTGCTGCGCCAATGCGCTTGCTGTCGGAGGGACGGGGCTGAAACGCATGCGCATCCTGATCGGCGCCTACCAGCACTTCGACCTGAACCCGCTCGCCCCCCACCTGGCGCACGAAGTCTCCCAGGATGCTGAAACTGGCAGTGACCATGAGGGGTTCTGCACGGACCGTGCCCGAGATCAGGCTCAGGGTGGCGAGCGTGGCGAGTAGCAGGCGGGAAGAAAAACGCATGAGAACTCCGGAGTTTCAGGATTCGAGATGGCGCCGTACCGGCAGACGGCCAGCAAGCACCCCACCCGGGGCGGCAAGCAGCGAGGCAAAATAGGCCACACCACACATCAGCACGATGGCCGGGCCTGCCGGTACGTCGATATGGAAGGAGACCAACAGGCCGATCAGTCCACTGCCAAAGGCGATGAGGACGGCGACCAGCAAGGTGGCGGGCAGACTGCGCGCCCACAGCCGGGCCGCGGCCGAGGGCAGGATCATGATGCCTACCGCCATCAGCGTACCCAATGCATGGAAACCGCTGACCAGGTTCAGGACCACCAGCATCAGGAAGCCGTAGTGCGCCACCGGCGACAGCCGGCTGACTGCGCGGAGGAAGGAAGGGTCAAAGCACTCCAGCACCAGTGGGCGGAACAGCAGCGCAAGGCCGAGCACGGTGACGCTGGAGATGGCGGAGATCAGGATCAGCGAGGCGTCGTCAAGCGCCAGCACCGAGCCGAACAGCACATGCAACAGGTCCAGGTTGCGCCCGCGCAGTGAGACGATCATGACCCCGGCGGCGAGCGACAGCAGGTAGAACGCCGCCAGACTGGCGTCTTCCTTGAGGATGGAGGCGCGCGTCACGATGCCGGCGGCGAATACCACCACCAGGCCGGCAATGATGCCGCCGATCGTCATCGCCCCCAGGGACAGGCCGAAGGCCAGATAGCCCAGTGCCGCGCCGGGCAGGATGGCATGGCTCATCGCATCCCCCATCAGGCTCATGCGCCGCAGTAGCAGGAATACGCCGACTGGCGTGGCACCCAAGGCCAGTGCCAGGCAGCCGACGAGTGCGCGACGCATGAAGCCGAAGTCGGCAAAGGGGGCCAGCAGCAGTTCGTACAGGCTCATGCCGCTTCCTCGACATGGCACTCGGGGGCGTTGTCATCAAAGGCTTCGGACAGGTGGCGGGCGCGGGCAAGATGGGCGTCGGTGAGGACTGCCGCAGTCGGGCCAAAAGCAACCAGTTCGCGCGCCAGCAGCAGGCTGGTGGGGAAATGCTGGCGGACCTGGTTGTAGTCATGCACCACGGTGAGGATGGTGCGGCCTTCGCCGTGCCAGTGCAGCATCAGGTGCATCAGGTCATCCACCGTACGGGTGTCGATCGCGGCGAAGGGTTCATCGAGCAGGATCACGGGGGCATCCTGCAGGATCAGGCGGGCAAAACGTGCGCGTTGCAACTGACCGCCGGACAGCGAGCCGATGGGGCGGCGTTCGAAACCGGCCAGGCTGACAGCCTCGAGCGCATGGCCGACACGGTCGCGCTGTGCGCGGCTCAGGCCGCTGAAGGGGCCCAGCTCGTGCCACAGCCCCATGGCCACCATGTCGAACACCGACACCGGAAAGCTGTGATCCATCTCGCTGCGCTGGGGCATGTAGGCAATACCCTTGCGACCGAACTCCGGCAGGTGGATGTGGCCGCCAATCGGGCGCAGCTCGCCGGCCACGCCTTTGAGCAGCGTGGACTTGCCGGCGCCGTTGGGGCCGATCACCGCAACCAGGGCGCCCGCCGGGATGGCTGCACTCAGGTGGTGGATGGCCGGATGGCGTTCGTAACCGAGGGTCAGGTTGTCGAAGCGGAGCAAGGGGGGGAGGTCGGGCTGCATGTCCGGATCGCCTCTCAGTTCAGCGCCCATGCCAGCGCCAGCCACAGCGCGCTGATGGCAGCGGCCGCGATGGCCAGCCGGATACCCAGCCCCGCGCCGAGCGGACTGAGGGGGCTGCGCGGATGGCGCGGTCTGGAGGGCGTATGGTGATGAACGTGCATGGAGTCCGGTGGGCGGCAGTGCGGGTTGTTCAGTGGCTGATCGCGTGTTCTGGGAGGGGGCGCAACAGGCGCAGCGTGAGCGTTCGCATCAGTGCGGGCAGCAGGGCTCGTTGGCGCTGCGCTGCGGGCTGCAGCTTGCACAGGCGCCGTGCAGGATCAGTTCGGCACGATCGACCCGGTAGCCGTCGGGTAGTACGGTGCTGAAACTGGGTTCAAGGTGCTCGAGGCAGATGACCTGACCGCAATGGTCACAGTGAAAGTGCGCATGCCGATGCCCATCTGCCCGGGCCGCCTCGAAGCGCCACGCACGGTCGCCACCCGCGATGCGGCGGGCAATGCCGTGCTCCACCAGCCAGTCGAGTGCCCGGTATAGCGTCACGCGGTCGTGCGGGATGTCGATCTCGGCCAGCATGCTGCCGAGTTCATCGTGCGACAGGGGTTGATCGCTGGCGAGCAGGGTCTCGATCACAGCGATCCGGGTGCGGGTTACCCGGCCGCCATGGCGGGTGATCAGCTCGCGCGCCATTTGGTGGCGGTCACCGGCGGGGCGGGAGCGAGGGGCGGGCGTGGGGCTCACGATGTGCCTGATATTTGCGGTAGTAACTGCAACATTGTAGCATTAAATGGGTGGCGGCGTTGCTGCCTGCTCTGTGACGGAGGTTTGATGAAACGCTTGCTGAACGGATGGTTGCTGATGGCCTGCGCCGGTCTTGCGATGGCACACGGGCCGCATGCTGCCCACGAACATGGAGTCGCCGAGTTGCGGGTGGCGATTGCCGGGGCTGAGGTCGAGATCAGTTTCGAGACGCCGCTCGACAACTTGGTCGGGTTCGAGCACGAGCCCCGTAACGATCGTCAGCGCAAGGCGCTGCAGGAGGCGCTCGAAGCAGTTGGTGCGTTCGAGCGCTTGTTTGGGTTGCCGGCAGCAGCAGGTTGCGCGATGGTCGATGTGGCTGTCGAGGCGCCTTTCGGTTCGCAGGATCATCACGGTCATGCACATGGGCATGCGGGGGTGAGCGCAGTCTATACGCTCAAATGCGCGACGCCGGCTGCACTCGATGTTCTGCAGGTGAAGGTGTTCGATGTCTTCTCGCGGACCCGGCAGATTCGCGCCGAGCGTCTGTCGCCTCGCGGCCAGACTGCTGTCACGCTGCGCTCGAAGCAGGCTGACCTGCCGCTGTGAGGCAAGCTGCAGTCGAGGTCGAGGGCTTGCGGTTCTGCTGGCCCGGAGCCATGGCAGAGACCTTGAACATCGAGCGATTCGAACTCGCTGAGGGTGAGCGGGTGTTTCTGCGTGGGGCGAGCGGTAGTGGCAAGAGCACCTTGCTGTCCCTGATCGGCGGGGTGCTGCAGCCAAGTGCCGGGCGGATCAGCGTCGGGGGGCAAGCACTTGATGTGCTTGGCGCGGCGGCGCGCGATTGCTTTCGCGCCGATCACATCGGCTTCGTGTTCCAGTTGTTCAATCTGCTCCCATGGCTTTCGGCGCGGGACAACATCCTGCTGGCTTGCCGTTTTTCGCCCGCCCGCCGCGCGCGCCTGAGCCAGATGGGCGTGCTTCCACAGGCTGAGGCCGAACGGCTGGCGGCCCGGCTGGGACTGACGCCCGCCTTGCTTGAGCGACCCGCGGCGGCGCTTTCAGTCGGACAGCAGCAGCGTGTGGCGGCGGCGCGGGCCTTGATTGGCGCCCCCGGCCTGATCGTGGCCGATGAGCCGACATCGGCGCTGGATGCTGAATTGCAGGCACGCTTTGTCGACTTGCTGATGGATGAGTGTGCGGCGGCAGGGGCCGCCTTGTTGTTCGTCAGTCACGATGCCCGTCTGGCGGAGCACTTCGACCGGGTGGTCGAACTGGCGGACATCAACCAGGCTACGGTGCGAGAGGTCGCATGAACACGATCGCGTATCTGGGGTGGCGCAGTGTGCTGAACCGGCGTGGTTCGGTGTTGCTGACGGTGTTGTCGATTGCCTTGTCGGTGGCAATGCTGATCGGCGTGGAGCGTTTGCGTAACGACGCCCGTGACGGCTTCGCCCGCACGGTGTCCGGTACTGACCTCATCGTTGGCGCACGCGGCGGGCAGGTGCAGTTGCTGCTGTACTCGGTATTTCACATCGGCAATGCAAGCAACAACCTGTCATGGCAAAGCGTGCAGCACATTGCCGCCTTGCCGCAGGTCGACTGGGTGGTGCCGCTGTCGCTCGGGGACACCCATCTTGGATACCGTGTGGTGGGTACGACGGCCGAGTACTTTGCCCGCTTCCGTCATGGCGATGATCGCGCCCTGGTCTTTGCTGCTGGTCGTGCGTTTGCGCCGGCGCCCGAGGGTATCTTCGAGACGGTGATCGGCGCCGAGCTTGCAGTTCGTCATGGATATCAGGTGGGCGCGAAGATTGTGCTCAGCCATGGCAGCGGCGGGTTTGCCGACCATGGCGACAAACCCTTCACCGTGGTCGGGATCCTGGCGCCCAGCGGAACACCGGTCGATCGTTCGGTGCTGGTCAGTCTCGAAGGCATCGAGGCGATCCATGTCGACTGGCAGGGTGGTGCGCCGATTCCTGGGGTGAGTATCGGCGCCGAGCATGTACGCAAGTTCGATCTGACGCCCAAGACGGTCACTGCGGCGATGGTCGGGCTCAAGAACCGGGTGACGGTGTTCCGCGTGCAGCGCCAGATCAATACCTTCGCCGACGAGCCACTGACTGCAATCCTGCCCGGCGCGACGCTGCAGGAGTTGTGGTCGCTGGTCGGGGTTGCCGAGCGTGCCCTGCTGGCGGTTGCTGCCGTCGTAGTGGTGGTCGGTCTGGCGGGACTGGTGGCGGTGATGATCGCCGGCCTGGGCGAGCGTCGGCGCGAACTGGCGATCCTGCGCGCACTGGGGGCCGGGCCGCGACATGTCCTGGGCTTGCTGATGCTGGAAAGCGTCACCCTGGCGGTGGTCGGGATCCTTTGCGGCTTGTTGCTGGTCCATGGTCTGATCTGGATGAGTGGGGGCTGGCTGACCACGACCTATGGGATTTATCTCGGCATCGGCTGGCCTTCGCTGTCAGAATGGGGTTTGCTCGGCGCGGTGCTCGCCGCCAGTGTGCTGGCGAGCCTGGTGCCAGCCTACCGGGCCTATCGCTATGCGGTGGCCGATGGCATGACGATCAGGATGTGAGCATGAGTGTAATGAAGCGGGTGGGCGCGCTGCTTGCCGCCGTCGTGGTGGGCTTGGGTGGCGCGTCGGCATGGGCGCAAAAAGCGTCATCTGGCGATTATCAGGTGGGTGACCGGCTGCCGGCGAAGTCCGTGCCGGTCAAGGGCGGCTTTCGCGAAATCAGCTGGGATGACTTGATCCCGGCCGACTGGAACCCGGAGAAGTTCTTTGCCGATCTCAAGCTCGACGAACTGCAAGATAGCGACCCCCGGGCCATGGAGGTGATGCAGAAGATCCGCGAGGAATGGGATCGGGCACCCTTGGTCGAACGTTTCAACGGCCAGCGCATCCGCATTCCGGGCTTTGTCGTGCCGCTCGAGACCGACGGCAAGACCATCCGCGAGTTCCTGTTGGTACCCTACTTTGGTGCCTGTGTGCATGTGCCGCCGCCGCCGGCCAATCAGCTGATTCACGTCATTCCCGACAAACCGATCGCGGCGGGCCTGAACATGGCGCCGGTGTGGGTCAATGGCGTGATCAACGTCGCCCGTTTCGATTCCGAGCTGGGTAACGCCGGCTACCAGATCAAGGGCATCAAGGTCGAGGAGTACAAGGATCCGATGCCTAAGTAAGGCTGCAGGCGGAGGGAAGACTGCGCCTTGCGTCGGGTGCCGTCATGGCGTGATCAGGGCAGCAAACTCGCGGTTGAGCAGCTCCGCGTCACCGAGGTTGAGCTCGAGCAGACGGCGTAGATGGGTGACGCTGTCCAGGTCGATCTCGCGGCAACTCAGGCCCAGCTGTCCGTTCTCCTGGTGCGCGATGTCGCCCTCCATGCGGACTTTGGCGTCGCCCTCGTCCAGGGCCAGCTCAAGGAGGCAGCGTTGACCGACAGCCTGCTGCGGCAGCGGCGCGGTCAGCCGGAGCAGTGCGCCTTTCAGCGACAGATCCAGTACTTCGCAGGGGTACTCGTGGTCGTCACACAGCACCCGGGCTGCACCATGAAAATGAATGCGGGAGAAATGCCGCCGTTGGGTGGTTTCCATGCTGTCTTCCTCTAATGGGTAGCGAGTGGGCGGTGCAGGCGCATTCTGTTCTTCGTTGACCGGGTCGGCAAGCCGAAGACCCTGTGCTCAACCTGGGTAGTTTGTCGCAGAGTGTGCTTCAATGCGCATTCGCGGGCATATCGGGCTTTGCCAGTTCGGCGAAGCTGGCCAGAATATCGGGTTGGGAGCTTGTCCAATGGAGCGATGAGTGGCAGAAGCAAGTGAGACTGTGATGAAGGCGGGTCAGGGCTGGCAGACGGACTGGGCCACGTTGCCCGGGACGCAGGCGCAGGACCCCTTGCTCGACTGTCTGTTGCTGATTGCACGTGCCCATGGACAGGTACAGACCCGTGATGGGGTGGTGGCGGGCTTGCCGCTCGAGGCGGGGCGCTTGTCGCCCAGTCTTTTCGAACGCGCGGCCCGTCGTGCCGGCATGCGCAGCAATATTGCCGTAACGGATCTGGCAGAAATCAATACCGCCCTGCTACCGGCGGTGCTGTTGTTGTCGGGTGCGCGTGCCTGCGTCCTGCTTGGGTTCAGCGAGGATGGTGGCAGCGCGCGACTCGTGTTTCCTGAACTGGGCGAAGCAGAGGTCGTGCTGCCGGTGGCAGAGTTGGCCGTACAGTACACCGGCCATGTGATCTACGTCCGCCCCGGGTTCCGCTTCGATGCGCGGGCGCCACAGGTCGGGGCAGTGCGCGGAGAACACTGGTTCTGGGGGGTGATTGCGGAGAATCGCAGCATCTACCGCGATGTGCTGCTTGCGGCGTTGATGGTTAACCTGTTCGCGCTGGCGATGCCTGTGTTCGTCATGAATGTGTATGACCGGGTGGTGCCGAACAATGCCATTGAAACCCTGTGGGTGCTGACTGCAGGCGTGCTTGTCGTGCTGGCTGGCGATCTTGTGTTGCGCACCTTGCGCGGACATTTTGTCGATCTGGCCAGCAGTCGGGCGGATGTTCGGCTGTCCGCCTTCATCATGGAACGTGTGCTCGGCATGCGCATGGAGCAAAGACCCGCGTCGGCTGGATCGCTGGCGGCCAGCCTGCGGGCTTTCGAGTCGGTCCGCGACTTCATCAGCTCGGCTACCGTGACCGCGTTCATCGATCTGCCCTTTGCCGTGTTGTTCATGATCGTGATTGGCTGGATTGCCTGGCCTCTGGTGCTGCCCTTCGTACTCGGGATGGTCATCCTGCTGATTTATGCGATGGCCGTGCAGGGCCGCATGCACGAGCTGGCCGAGGCGACCTACCGTGCCGGTGCGCAGCGCAACGCGACGCTGGTTGAGGGGCTGGTCGGTATGGAAACGCTGAAGTCGATGGGGGCCGAGGCGGTCGTGCAGCGCAAATGGGAGGCCAGCGCCGCCTTGCTGGCCCGCGTTGGCACGCAGCTACGCCTGCTGTCTGCGTCTACGGTCAACGGTTCCAGCTGGGTGCAGCACATGGTCAGCCTGGGGGTGATCCTGATTGGCGTGCATCTGATCGGAGAGGGGGCGCTGTCCATGGGTGGGCTGATCGCCTGCTACATGCTGTCGACGCGGGCGATGGCGCCAATCGGACAGGTGGCTGGCCTGCTGGTGCAATACCATAACGCCTCGACCGCATTGACTTCACTCGATACCCTGATGCAGCGTGAGGTCGAGCGTCCGGAGGGCGCGACCTTCATCAGTCGTCAGGGCTTCAAGGGCGAGATCGAGTTTCGTGACGTTGGTTTCACCTATCCGGGGCAGGAGGTCGAGGCCCTGCGTGGGGTATCGTTCCGCATCCGGCCGGGTGAGCACGTTGCCATCCTGGGACGTATCGGCTCTGGCAAGACAACGCTGGAAAAGCTCATTCTCGGTCTGTATCGGCCGACGTCGGGTGCCGTGCTGATCGACGGCATCGATCTGCGCCAGCTCGATCCGGCCGAACTGCGGCGACACATTGGTTATGTGCCACAGGACGTCACCCTGTTCTACGGCTCCCTGCGGGAGAACATTGCGCTTTCATCGCCCCTGGCCGAAGACAGCGCAGTGCTGAAGGCCGCCGAGGTCGCTGGCATTACCGATTTTGCAAATGCGCATCCGCGCGGCTTCGACATGGTGGTGGGCGAGCGCGGCGAGTCCCTATCGGGTGGTCAGCGTCAGGGTGTCGCGATCGCGCGTGCGGTGATCAATGATCCGCCGATGCTGCTGCTCGACGAACCGACTGCGTCGATGGATCACTCCAGCGAGGAGGAAGTCAAGCGCCGGCTGGCGGGGTTTGCTGCTGGCAAGACCATGATCGTCATCACGCATCGCACTTCCTTGCTCGATCTTGCCGAGCGCATCATTGTCGTCGATGGAGGGCGCATTGTTGCTGACGGGCCCAAGGCCCAGGTGGTCGAAGCCTTGCGTCAAGGCCGCATCGGGAGGGCAGGATGATGGCTCGCGAGCAGTCAGGCAGTACCGCGCAGCGTGCCTTCGATGGTATTGGGGTGGTGTCAACGCGGCTGTCCAGGCCAGCACGCCCCTTGCTGGACCGGGTGTTTGCACGCTTGCTGCCGCCACAACGGGAGTCCGCCCGGCTTGACTGGGCGGGGGACGCCGATTGGGCGCGCCTGCAGCAGGAACCGTTGCGGGCACGCTGGTTGTTGCGTGTCGTTGCAGTGCTACTGCTGATGTTATTGGTCTGGGCAGCTTTTGCGCCGCTTGATGAAGTCACGCGTGGCGAAGGCAAGGTCATTCCGTCTTCTCAACTGCAGATCATTCAGTCGGTTGATGGCGGTGTGGTCGAGGAGATGCCGGTGCGGGAAGGGCAGGTAGTTGATGCTGGCGAGTTGCTCGTGCGCATTGACCCCACCCGGTTCGTTTCATCGATGCTGGAGAACCGCGCCCAGTATCTGTCCCTGCAAGCCAAGGCCGCCCGGCTCGAAGCGTTGACGCAGGGCACGCCACTGAAGATGCCTGAAGAGGTTCTGCGGGATGCACCGGACGTTGCTGCACACGAGCGGCGTCTGTATGAATCTTCGTCGGCTGAAATGGATGCACAGTTATCGATTGCGCGCCAGCAGCTGACGCAGCGCGAACAGGAACTCAATGAGATCCGGGCACGCAGGGAACAAGCTGGGCGAGCGTACGACCTGGTGATGCAGGAACTGACCGTGACGCGTCCGCTGATGGCTTCAGGTGCGGTTTCCGAAGTCGACCTGTTACGCCTTGAGCGGGATGTTGCCCGCCTGCGCGGTGAACGCGATCAGGCTTCGGCACAGATCTCGCGAGTACAGGCTGCCATTACCGAAGCCAGTGGCAAGATCCGTGAGGTCGAGCTCAATGTCCGCAACCAGTTGCGCAATGAGCTCTCGGACACCATGGCCAAGCTGGCCGGGCTCAGCGAAGGGGGCCGCGCATTGGCTGACAAGGTCAAGCATGCCGAAGTGCGTTCGCCGGTGCGCGGTACGATCAAGCGTTTGCTGGTCAACACCGTGGGTGCTGTCGTGCAACCGGGCAAGGAGATTGTCGAGATCGTGCCGCTGGATGACGCGCTCTTGCTCGAGGCGCAGGTCAAGCCCAAGGACATCGCTTTCCTGCGTCCGGGGCAGCCTGCACTGGTGAAGTTCACTGCATACGATTTCTCGATCTATGGCGGGTTGGAAGCGGAGGTCGAGCATATCTCGGCCGATACCGTCACTGACGATAAAGGCAATGCCTTTTATCTGGTACGCGTCCGCACGCATGAGTCCCGGCTTGGCGAGAACCTGCCCATCATCCCTGGCATGGTGGCCGAGGTCGATGTGCTGACCGGCAAGAAGACGGTACTTTCCTACCTGCTCAAGCCCGTGCTGCGGGCCAAGGCCAATGCGATGACCGAGCGATGACACGTAATATTCTGATAGTTGACCGATCAGTCCCGCCATCGGGACGTTGGTGCGAGGCGTTTCCCGATGGACGGGTGGTTGAGGCTGAAAGCCGTCCGACCCTCATGGCTGGTGACATCGTCTGGTTGCCTGCAGGCTACCCCGCCTGGGAGGCGCTGGTGGCAGGGATCAGGGCGCAGCAGCCGGATTGCGGTGTCGTGGTGCTCTCAAGCAGCCCGACGACGGAAGAGGCCCTGACCGCGCTTGAGGCTGGCGCCCGTGGCTATTGCCATTCATTTGCCGTGCCCACGCTTCTTCGGGAGATTGCCCAGGTCGTCGCCATCGGCGGTTTGTGGGTCGGGCCGGAACTCCTGTCGCGCTTTGTTGGCGCGATCCGTCGTCAATTACCAGAATCGTCTGAACCGCTGGAAAGCATTCTGTCTGCGCGTGAGCTTGAGGTGGCGCGTGCGGTGGCTGCTGGCCGATCGAACAAGGAGGTCGCTGCTCAGCTCGGCATTACCGAACGTACCGTCAAGGCTCATCTCGGCTCTGTGTTCGAGAAACTGCAGGTTCGCGATCGGCTGCAACTGACCTTGCGTCTTGCGGGTCGAGTCACATCCGGCGTGGCGGACTAGGTCATGGTGTACGTCAAACGTGATGAACGTGGCCAGATCATTGCGCTCAGTCGCGATGCGACAGAGCAGGATCCGGCGCAGGGTTGGGTCGAGGTGTCGAACGACGCCCCCGACGTCGTTGCGTTCTGCTCCACGGTCAGTGATGAAGTGGACGCTTTGCGGCGGTCGGATCTGGGCTTCGTGCGGGTGCTCGAGGACGTGATCGATCTGCTCATCGAGCGCTCGATCATCCGGTTCACGGATTTGCCCCCTGCTGCACAAAGCAAGTTGATGGAGCGTCGCAGTGCGCGTGCAGAGCGCCACAAACTCAGCTTGCTCGATGATGGGGATGGATTGATCTGACTGACGCTCGCATCAATGATCATAGATGCAGCAATTGGCGTGTCGCACACTTATCGGCTCGGTGACCACTGTCGAAGGCGGATGATCGGGTGCTCTGCTGGTTGCTGGGTTGGCAGCCAGCGATCAACTGCGCTTGCCGGGATGATCATTCAGGTGTGAAATTCCGCACGAACTGTACTTAGGTCCAATTCTGCCGTTTCTGCTAAATCGGTAGGCTTGATGGTAATTCAGCAATTTCCGCCCGTGCGTCAGTGCTCGGGTGTTCTTGAATTCATCAGGACTATTAGAAATGGCACAAATCATCGCAACTGTAGTTGCTGTTACTGGCGACGCCTTCATCCGCGACGCAGCGGGCAAGACCCGTCCGCTTAAGGCGGGTGACGCCTTGCATGAGGGTGAGTCCATCGTAACCTCGGCTGGCGGCCGGGTCGAACTGGCAACCGTCGACGGTGATCTGCTGGCCATCGATGAGTCGCAAACCGTCAAACTCACCGCAGACCTTGCCGAATCCACTCGCCCCACGGCTGCCGAAGCGCAACTTGCCGGGGGCTCGATCGACCAGGTCATCCAGGCCTTGAATCAGGGTCAGAACCTGGACGACATCCTCGAAGCCCCGGCTGCCGGTCTTGCTGGCGGAGCGGGGGGTGAGGGCAGCAATTTTGTCCGCCTGCTCCGCGTAAACGAGGCTGTCGATCCGCTTGCGTTCGAATTCGGCACTGAGTTGCCGACGTTCATCGATGAGTTTGATGGCGCCGGCGCTGAGGACGATTCTGATGCCGACGCCGACGCCGACGCCGACGCCGACGCCGACGCTGATGCAGACGCGGATGCCGACGCTGATGCGGATGCGGATGCCGATGCGGATGCAGACGCTGATGCTGATGCCGATGCGGACGCTGATGCCGATGCGGACGCCGACGCCGATGCCGATGCTGATGCGGACGCCGATGCAGATGCAGATGCAGATGCGGACGCCGATGCTGATGCAGATGCCGACGCTGATGCTGATGCTGATGCTGATGCAGATGCTGATGCCGATGCAGATGCGGACGCCGACGCGGATGCGGACGCCGACGCGGATGCGGACGCTGATGCGGATGCCGATGCCGATGCCGATGCGGATGCGGATGCGGATGCGGATGCGGACGCCGATGCCGACGCGGACGCCGATGCCGACGCGGATGCCGACGCGGATGCCGACGCGGATGCCGACGCGGATGCCGACGCGGATGCCGACGCGGATGCCGACGCGGATGCTGATGCGGACGCCGATGCCGA
>NZ_QKOE01000159.1 GCF_003226565.1 Parazoarcus communis SWub3 = DSM 12120
GATGCGCTCTCGCGACGCATCGCCAAGTCCGTCTCCACCGGCCACGACATCCGCACCACCCGCTACGGCTGGGATGGCGAGCGGCTGGTGTGCGAGGCCACTGACACACTCACCACCACCGTCCTCTGCGAACCCGACAGCTTCGTGCCGCTACTGCGTATCGAGCAGGATCGGCTCGAACCCGAGAACGCGGAAGACCGGGAGAGTACGCGTGAGGAACGAGCGCTCTTTACGCAGATGTCGACGCTACTGGCCGAGCATGGCCTGGTCGTCCCCAACCCGTTCAAGCCCGAGGCCC
>NZ_QKOE01000160.1 GCF_003226565.1 Parazoarcus communis SWub3 = DSM 12120
CCTGCTCATGCTTGAAATACGGCTGTACCAGATCATGCATCGCCGCAATGCGCGCCATGCAAGTGCGTGCCTTTTCAAGCAGTGCAGTGGACGTCTTCGCGATCGGGCCGGAACGGGCTTCTTGCAATACGGAAGTGAAAAATCAAAAGGGTCAGAGTCGTTTGAAGCCGCCGCCTACACCGACCCGCTCGGGGCCACCACCGCCTACACCTACGACGGCGCGGGCCGACCGCTCTCCCGCCGCGACGGCGCCGGGCGCACGCTGGCCTATGATTACGATGGCGCCGGGCGCCTGAT
>NZ_QKOE01000161.1 GCF_003226565.1 Parazoarcus communis SWub3 = DSM 12120
GGGTATCCAAGCGCGTGGCTGGTGGCCTTGCTCATCCATCGCAACATCCCGTTCTGCATGCGCTGCGACGTCCAGGACAACGGCTTCGCGGTGGTGCGCCGCTTCATGCGTTCCGGCCAACCCGAGGCGTTCGTCACCTTGCCCGCACCCAGTGTGCGCGACGCAACCGACTATGAATGCCCGCGCACACCGCCGCGCGTGCGCCTGATCCGCCAGATCACGCCGCAGGGCAAGGTGCGCGTGTTGATGACTTCGTTGTGCGACACCGAGCGTTTCCCCCTCGAGGCCTTTGCCGAA
>NZ_QKOE01000162.1 GCF_003226565.1 Parazoarcus communis SWub3 = DSM 12120
GGACGGCTTTCTCGATGTCCTTGCCGTAACGCACCAGGTCTTCGGGTGCGTCGGAGTGGTCGATGCGGATGACGTCCTGCTCGATGATGGGACCCTGGTCGAGCTCGGAGGTGACGTAGTGGCAGGTGGCGCCAATGAGCTTGACGCCGCGCGCGTAGGCCTGGTGATAAGGCTTGGCGCCGACGAAGCTGGGCAGGAAGCTGTGGTGGATGTTGATGATCTGGCCGGGATGGCGCTCGCACAGGCCCGGCGACAGGATCTGCATGTAGCGGGCCAGCACCATCACGTCGCCCG
>NZ_QKOE01000163.1 GCF_003226565.1 Parazoarcus communis SWub3 = DSM 12120
GGACGGCTTTCTCGATGTCCTTGCCGTAACGCACCAGGTCTTCGGGTGCGTCGGAGTGGTCGATGCGGATGACGTCCTGCTCGATGATGGGACCCTGGTCGAGCTCGGAGGTGACGTAGTGGCAGGTTGCGCCAATGAGCTTGACGCCGCGCGCGTAGGCCTGGTGGTAAGGCTTGGCGCCGACGAAGCTGGGCAGGAAGCTGTGGTGGATGTTGATGATCTGGCCGGGATGGCGCTCGCACAGGCCCGGCGACAGGATCTGCATGTAGCGGGCCAGCACCATCACGTCGCCCG
>NZ_QKOE01000164.1 GCF_003226565.1 Parazoarcus communis SWub3 = DSM 12120
TACATATGCGCTCGACGATCGCCTGATCGGGCTGTCGTACAGCGGTGCAGTGCATCCGACGCCGGCAGTGGGTTACACGTGGGATACCGAGTTCGCCCGGCTGGTGTCCATGACGGACGGAACTGGTACAACGACGTTTGGATACCACCAGCCGGGAGCCCTCGGCGCCTTGAAAGCGGCAGGCGAAGACGGCCCCTGGCTCAACGACACGGTCAGCTGGTCGTATGACGCCCTGGGCCGTATGATCGAACAGCGCGTTGGCAGCAGCATCGAACAGCATGATTACGACGCCC
>NZ_QKOE01000165.1 GCF_003226565.1 Parazoarcus communis SWub3 = DSM 12120
GTGGCCTCGCACACCAGCCGCTCGCCATCCCAGCCGTAGCGGGTGGTGCGGATGTCGTGGCCGGTGGAGACGGACTTGGCGATGCGTCGCGAGAGGGCATCGTAAGCATAGGTGGCCTGTGTGCGGGTGCCGTCGGGGGCGATCCGCTCGAGCGCCACCAGCCGATGGGCGCCGTCGTAGCCGAGTTCGAGCCGCGTGCCATCGGCGAGCGAGNGCTCGACCAGGTTGCCCGCGCCATCGAAGCGGCTGNTGACGCCNACGNNNTCNGTGACGNGGNNGNCNGGCCAGTGT
>NZ_QKOE01000166.1 GCF_003226565.1 Parazoarcus communis SWub3 = DSM 12120
GCTGGGCGGCGCACCACGCGGCCAGCGCGGCGAGGTTGTCGCACACGGCCTTGGCCCCGAAGTCCTGGCGGGCGGCCAGCCAGGACAAGCCGCTGGTGTGCTCGAGGTGGAGTCGATGCTTGAGACGGTTGAACGCCTCCTCGATGCGCCAGCGCTGATGGTAGAGTTCGGCAAAGGCCTCGAGGGGGAAACGCTCGGTGTCGCACAACGAAGTCATCAACACGCGCACCTTGCCCTGCGGCGTGATCTGGCGGATCAGGCGCACGCGCGGCGGTGTGCGCGGGCATTCAT
>NZ_QKOE01000167.1 GCF_003226565.1 Parazoarcus communis SWub3 = DSM 12120
CGTGATCGAAGAGCGAGCGGGGCTCGTGACGGTGGGCGAGACGCGCTACGCGTGGTGCGGGCAGACCCTGTGTCAGGCGCGTAACGGCAGTGATGTGGAGCTTCGCCATTACTTTGAAGAGGGTGAGCACTGGCGTTTGCAGGGCAGTCGTCTGGTGTACGTCCGTGATCACCTGGGTTCAGTCCGGGGGCTTGTGCGTGCAGGGGATGGGGCGTTGATGGGGGCGCACGACTATGATCCTTATGGTCGGCTGATCAGCGTGTCGGGTTCGTATCCGGGCGAGTTCGG
>NZ_QKOE01000168.1 GCF_003226565.1 Parazoarcus communis SWub3 = DSM 12120
TCGCCTTGTCGTCGATGTGGTAGCTGAACAGCTCCTCAGCCAGATCCACCTTGATGATGCGCGACAGGTGCGCTTCGCTGACCGCGTGGTAGAAGCGCGCCTTGGCGCCGCTGTCCGAGAGCTTGCGCCCCCGGTGCGTCACCCCTTCGTCCTGCTCGGTCAGCTTGCCCGTCCATTGATCCGCTTGCCGGGTCAGTGCGTCGATACGCTCGTTGCGCTGCCGGGTCTTGGTGGCGGCTGTCACCGGATCGTGTGCGACCACCAGCCTCAGGTCATTCCAGGCCTGCT
>NZ_QKOE01000016.1 GCF_003226565.1 Parazoarcus communis SWub3 = DSM 12120
CCGCGGTCGAGGGTCGTCTCGACACCCGCGCCGACGCCAGCCGCCACCAGGGCGACTATCGCAAGATCGTCGAGGGCGTCAATCACACCCTCGATGCCGTCATCGCGCCGATCAACGAGGTCAAGCGTGTCATGGTCGCCTTGAGCGAAGGCGATCTGACACAGAAGATCGATGCCCGTTACGCGGGAGATTTCGAGGTTCTGCAGAACGCGGTCAACGATTCGCTGAACAAGCTCGCCGAAATCATCGAGCAGGTCCGTACCGCCGCCGATGCGCTCTCGAATGCCGCAGGGCAGGTCTCCTCAACCGCCCAGAGTTTGTCCCAGGCTGCCAGCGAACAAGCCGCCAGCGTCGAGGAGACCTCGGCCAGCATCGAGCAGATGAGCGCCTCGATCAACCAGAACACCGACAATGCCAAGGTCACCGACGGCATGGCCACCAAGGCTGCCACCGAGGCCGCCGAAGGCGGACAGGCCGTCGGCTCCACCGTCGAGGCGATGAAGAACATCGCCGGCAAGATCGGCATCATCGACGACATCGCCTACCAGACCAATCTGCTCGCACTGAACGCCGCCATCGAGGCCGCCCGTGCCGGCGAGCACGGCAAGGGCTTCGCCGTGGTCGCCGCCGAGGTGCGCAAGCTGGCCGAACGCAGCCAGGTCGCCGCGCAGGAGATTGGCCAGCTCGCCGGCACCTCGGTCAATCTGGCCGAACGCGCCGGTTCCCTGCTCGGCGAGATCGTCCCCTCCATCCGCAAGACCTCCGATCTGGTCCAGGAGATCGCCTCGGCCAGTCAGGAGCAATCGGCCGGCGTCGTCCAGATCAACAACGCCATGGGACAGCTCAACAAGGCTACCCAGCAGAACGCCTCCGCCTCCGAAGAGCTCGCCGCCACCGCCGAGGAACTGGGCGGACAGGCCGGGCAACTGCAGGAGCTGATGGAGTTCTTTACCGTCGATCAGGCCCCAACTGTGCACCAGGCTACCCAGCCCCGCTCCGCCAATGAGCAGCCGCGCAGCCCGGCGCCTGCGCGCCGCGTCCAGGTTCGGAAGCCGGTCAGTTTCTCCGAATCCGATTTTGAAAAATTCTGATGCGCTCAAGGCCCATGACACACGATAGCCAGTCACCGTGAACGGCTCCCGCCTGGGGGCATGGTCCCTTTCGTCACGATCCGGACACGGATCGTGATCGAACAACCGAGATGAATACCATGTTGAACCAACTCAAGATTGGTACCCGCCTGTTGATGCTGGTGTTTGCGATGCTCATCGCCATCGGCCTTTCCATCATGCTCGGACTGCAGGCCCTGGTGGTCAGCAACGAGCACCTCCGCCAGCAGTACGAAGAAAAGCTCCTGCCCACTGCACAGATGGGGGAAATCAGCACGGCCGTCAGCGAGATCCGCAGCCAGATCCTGCTGTCGCTACAGCACGACCCTGCCAGCAGTTTCGTCAGCCTGCACAATCACCCGCTATCGTTGCATACCGACGGCATCGCCCGTCTGCGAGAGACGGTGAATGTCGCCTGGCGCACGATCGAACCCCAGTTGCTCGACGACAACGCCCGCCAACTGGGGCGGGACTTCCACAACAAGTTGCAGCAACTGCTGGACGAAGGTGTTCAGCCGGCACTCCAGCTGCTCGGCAACGGTGCCTTTGATCAGACCAACCGTCTGCTGCTCAGCCGTATCAACCCCTTGTATGCCGACACCGACAAGGCCGGAGATGCGCTGCGCACGCATCTGAGCGAATCCGCCCTCGGTATGTACCGGACCGCGCAGAACGAATACAGCACGACCCGCAACACCCTGCTGGTACTGGGTGCAATCGTCGTCGCCTTCGGGCTGATCTTCGGAATGCTGCTGACCCGCAGCATCAGCGGCGGGGTGCGCGGCGCAATGGAAGACATCAGCCGGATGGCCCAGGGTGACTTCACGCTGAAGCTCGAAGTGAAGGGCAAAGACGAGATCGCCGGGATGGTGCAGTCCATGCAGACGCTGCAACACGCGGTGGCCAGCATGGTCAGCGACGCCAACCTGCTGTCGCAGGCCGCGGTCGAGGGCAAGCTGGCCACCCGCGCCGACGCCAGCCGTCACCAGGGCGACTATCGCAAGATCGTCGAAGGCGTCAATGCCACCCTCGATGCCGTCATCGGCCCGCTCAACGTCGCCGCCGACTACGTCGACCGTATCGCCAAGGGCGCCATCCCGCCGCGCATCACCGACAACTACAACGGCGACTTCAACGCCATCAAGAACAACCTCAACACCGCCATCGACGCCATCAACGCCCTGGTCGCCGACGCCGTCATGCTGTCCCGGGCCGCCGTCGAGGGCAAGCTCGCCACCCGCGCCGATGCCAGCCGTCACCAGGGCGACTACCAGCGCATCGTCCAGGGCGTCAATGACACGCTCGATGCCGTCATCGGCCCGCTCAACGTCGCCGCCGACTATGTCGACCGCATCGCCAAGGGCGCCATCCCGCCGCGCATCACCGACAGCTACAACGGCGACTTCAACACCCTCAAGAACAACCTCAACACCGCCATCGAAGCGGTCAATGCGCTGATCGCCGACGCCGTCATGCTGTCGCAGGCCGCGGTCGAGGGTCGTCTCGACACCCGCGCCGACGCCAGCCGCCACCAGGGCGACTATCGCAAGATCGTCGAGGGCGTCAATCACACCCTCGATGCCGTCATCGCGCCGATCAACGAGGTCAAGCGCGTCATGGTCGCCTTGAGCGAAGGCGATCTGACACAGAAGATCGATGCCCGTTACGCGGGAGATTTCGAGGTTCTGCAGAACGCGGTCAACGATTCGCTGAACAAGCTCGCCGAAATCATCGAGCAGGTCCGCACCGCCGCCGATGCGCTCTCGAATGCCGCCGGACAGGTCTCGGCCACCGCCCAGAGCCTGTCCCAGTCCTCGTCCGAGCAGGCGGCCAGCGTCGAGGAGACCTCGGCCAGCATCGAGCAGATGAGTGCCTCGATCAACCAGAACTCCGACAACGCCAAGGTCACCGATGGCATGGCCACCAAGGCTGCCACCGAGGCCGCCGAAGGCGGACAGGCCGTCGGCTCCACCGTCGAGGCGATGAAGAACATCGCCGGCAAGATCGGCATCATCGACGACATCGCCTACCAGACCAATCTGCTCGCGCTGAACGCCGCCATCGAGGCCGCCCGTGCCGGCGAGCACGGCAAGGGCTTCGCCGTGGTCGCCGCCGAGGTGCGCAAGCTGGCCGAACGCAGCCAGGTCGCCGCGCAGGAGATTGGCCAGCTCGCCGGCACTTCGGTCAATCTGGCCGAACGCGCCGGTTCCCTGCTCGGCGAGATCGTCCCCTCCATCCGCAAGACCTCCGATCTGGTCCAGGAGATCGCCTCGGCCAGTCAGGAGCAATCGGCCGGCGTCGTCCAGATCAACAACGCCATGGGACAGCTCAACAAGGCCACCCAGCAGAACGCCTCCGCCTCCGAAGAGCTCGCCGCCACCGCCGAGGAACTGGGCGGGCAGGCCGGGCAACTGCAGGAGCTGATGGGATTCTTCACCATCAGCGAGCACACCGCCAAGAGGCGAGGATGACCGACTGGGACGCACTATCGCCGCAGGAAATCGAGCGCCGCTCGATCAACATCGCCCCCGGCGGCTGGTCGGTCGAGCGCGAGCGCCCGATGGCCACCCTGCTGGGCTCCTGCGTCGCCGTCTGCCTGTATGACGAGGCAACCCGCCTGGGCGGCATGAATCACTTCATGCTGCCCAACATGCGCCGCGGTGCCAATGACGATGTCGACACGGTGCTGTCTGGCGACTACGCGATGGAAGTGCTGATCAATGCCATGGTCGCACAGGGTGCAGCCCGCCATCGCCTGAAGGCCAAGGCCTTCGGTGGCGGCACCATCCTGACCGGCTCGGCCTCATCCAACATCGGCGTGCGCAACGTCGAGTTCGCCCGTGAATGGCTGGAGCGCGAGCGCATCCCGCTGGTTGCGTCTGACTTCCTCGGCCCCTGGTCACGCAAGGTTCTGTTCGTGCCGGCCATTGGTGACGCCTACTGCCGCAAGATGGCCACCACCCAACCCACCGCCCAGGAAATCGCCCGCGAGGAAGCCGCCTACGCCGAATCCCTGCGCCGCAAGCCGCCCAAGTCCAATGTCGAGCTGTTCTGACGACAATCTCTCATGAGCATCGACAATCCCGACATTTCGAACAAGGAATTTGCGCTGTTTCAGCGCCTGATCTACCGCCTGGCCGGCATCAACCTGGCGGACAGCAAGAAGGTGCTGCTGGTGGGCCGCCTGTCGCGCCGCCTGCGTCATTACGGCCTGAACAGTTTCGGCGACTATTACCGCATGCTGGCCAGCGGCGAGCACGCGCTGGAACTCCAGATGATGGTGGATCTGCTGACCACCAACGAGACCTATTTCTTCCGCGAGCCGGCACACTTCGACCTGCTGCGCGACATTGCCGCCAGCCGTCGTGGTTCGCACTTCCGCATCTGGAGTGGTGCGAGCTCATCGGGCGAGGAAGCCTACACCATGGCCATGGTGCTGGCCGAAACCCTGGGGATGCGCGCCTCGTGGGAAGTCGTCGGTTCGGACATCAGCATGACCGTGCTGGAGCGTGCGGAGATCGGCCACTATCCGATGGAGCGCGCCAGCGGCATCCCGCCCGAACTGCTGCGCAAATACTGCCTGAAAGGCGTGCGCGAGCAGGCCGGTACCTTGTTGATCAACCCTCAGTTGCGCGAGCGCGTCAGCTTTCGCCAGCTCAACCTGATCGCGCTGGAGGCACGTGACCTGGGCGAATTCGACGTGATTTTCCTGCGCAATGTGATGATCTACTTCGACAACGACACCAAGCGCAAAGTCGTCGCCAACATGCTGCCTCATCTGCGTGACGACGGTTATTTCGTCGTTGGCCACTCGGAAACCCTCAACGGTCTGTGCGATGATCTGGTCGCGGTCCGCCCGACGCTTTACCGGCGTCCGGCTTACGCCCGCTGACCCGCCCCCACAGACAATCGGGAATGAACAACAAGATCAAGGTCATGATCGTGGACGACTCGGCTGTCGTCCGCCAGGTCATCAGTCAGACTCTCGTCCGCGACCCCGGCATCGAAGTGATCGCCGCAGTCGCTGACCCCCTGTTCGCCATGCGCCGGATGGAATCCGACTGGCCGGACGTGATCGTGCTCGACATCGAAATGCCACGCATGGACGGGCTGACCTTCCTGCGCAAGCTGATGAGCGAACGCCCCACGCCAGTGGTGATCTGCTCATCGCTGGCCGAACGCGGCGCCGAAGCCACCATGAACGCCCTGTCCGCAGGTGCCGTCGCAGTGATCACCAAGCCCAGGATGGGGGTCAAGCAGTTCCTGGAAGACAGCGGCAATGATGTCATTCAAGCTGTCAGATCGGCCGCACGGGCCAACGCCTCACGTCTGGGTGGCCGGGTGCTGGCAGCGGCACCTCCGCCCAAGCTCTCCGCCGACGCCGTCATCAGCAGTGGCCTGGGCAGTGGTGCGGCAATGGTACGGACAACCGACCGCATCATCGCCATCGGCACCTCGACGGGCGGCACACAAGCGCTGGAGGCAGTGCTCACCCGGCTGCCGGCGGTGTGCCCCGGCATTGTCGTGGTTCAGCACATGCCGGAACGCTTCACCGCGATGTTTGCCGAGCGCCTCAACAGCTTGTGCGAGCTTGAAGTCCGCGAGGCCGCCCATGGCGATCGGGTCGTACCCGGCCGGGTGCTTATTGCGCCCGGCGGCCGCCACATGTTGCTGGCGCGCAGTGGTGCGCAGTACACCGTCGAGATTGTTGATGGTCCACTGGTCAACCGCCATCGTCCGTCGGTGGATGTGCTGTTCCGATCCTGCGCCAAGTTCGCCGGCCGCAATGCGCTGGGCGTGATCATGACCGGCATGGGCGACGACGGCGCTCGCGGACTGAAAGAGATGCACGATGCGGGCGCGCGCACCTTTGCCGAGGACGAATCCACCTGCGTGGTCTTCGGTATGCCGAAAGAGGCGATCCGGCTGGGCGCGGTAGACACGGTGCTGCCGCTGGACCGTATCCCCGGCGCCCTCCTGCAGGCGTGCCGGGACTGAGGAGGCTGGCGGGGCGACGGGGTGCGCCGCTGCGTCCATGACGGGGGCTGTCGAGAGCGCCGTTGATTGAGGTGCTGCGACGGAAACAAGGCGGCGCATGTTTGAGGTCGCGTAGCGACCGAGTTTGCGCCGGCGCCGCCGCAGTGCCTCAATCAACGGGAAGCCGAAGACCGCGAACGTCTACCCCCGTCATGGACGCAGCGGGTAAGCACCCCGTCGCCCCGCCAGCCTCAGCCCTTTGCCCCCTCAGCCGCCCGCCGGTCCATTTCCTGCAATAGTCTCCCTGCGATCAGGCCATTGATCAAGCCAAACACAACAGCCGCTGCCGCAAACACCGGCGTCAGATAGAACACCCCATCGTGCGGCACCAGCCACACCCGCGCTACCACCAGTTGTGCCCCGATATGGGCGAAGGCCGCGAGGATGCTGTGACTGACCGGCCCAAACCACCGTCTCGGCAGATGCATCGCCAGGCCCAGCATCACCAGGCTGGCAATCGCCCCGGACAGACTGAGAAAGAAACCCGGCGCCAGAAACTGCCCCAGCAACAGGCTGCCCGCCAGTACCCGCAGCAGGGACACCCATGCAGCATCACGCCAGCCCCAGCGCGCCAGCACGACCAGGGTGACAATATTGGCCAGACCGGGCTTGACCCCGGGCAAGGGCAGGGGAATGGCCGCCTCGGCGACCGTCAGCACGATCGCGGCAGCGGCATGGCGGGCGATGCGCTGATCTTCCGCAGTCGGGGTGAGCTCAATAGTTGAGCGAGTCATAATCGCCTCCCCGGCCAGTCAGGGTCAGGCTGACCTCGTTGGGTGCGCAGATCGCCACCGCACCCGCGCGGTCCAGCCAGCCCTGGCGTACGCAATACTGGCGCGGCCCCGGATCGGCGGCAACCCGGGCTCGCCCGGGCTCGATCTCGATATACGTCGTACCCAGCGGCCCTGGCACCTCGATGCGACGTGACCGCGTCAGGTCGACCTCGGCCACCACCCTGCCCCCCGCACGCACCACCGCGCCATCCGGCGCACCTGCGGACCACAGATGCAAAGCGGCATAGATACACACCGCAAAGCCTGCCAGTACGATCAGCCAGTCACCGGGCCTGACCAACTCGCGCCAGCCGGCGAAGCGATCGATCACTTGGCGTGCGCGGCCCGGTCGGCGTCACGCCGCGCCGCCGACCGGTGCCGGACCAGCACCTGAGCACTGCCCTGGAAGCGCTGGGCCAACCACTCGGCCAGATACACCGACCGATGCTGTCCCCCGGTACAGCCAATGGCCACGGTCAGGTAGCTGCGGTTGTCGCGCATGTAACTCGGCAACCAGTTCGCAACGAAACGACGAATATCTTCTGCCATACGACCCACCTCGGGAATCTTCTCGAGAAACTCGATTACCGGCTGATCACGGCCGGTCAGCGGACGCAGTCGCGGATCATAGTGAGGATTGGGCAGGCAGCGTACGTCGAACACCAGATCGGCATCCATCGGAATACCGTACTTGAAGCCAAAGGACTGGAACATCAGCGTCAGCCCACCGCCGGCCTCGGCCTGAATGAAGTCCTTGACCCAGGTCCGCAGCGTATTGGGATGCATGTCGCTGGTGTCTATACGGTGCCCCAGCCCGGAGATGGCATCGAGCGCGTCGCGCTCGCGGTGGATCGCCTCTTCCAGCGACACCCCCTCCTCGGCCAGAGGATGGCGCCGTCGGGTCTCGGAGAAGCGCGCAATCAAGGTGTCGTCACGCGCTTCGAGAAAGATGAAGCGCAAGTCATCGACAATGCCCCGCAGGTTGTCCAGTTGCTGCGGCAAGGCTGCGATGCTGGAACCCGAACGCACGTCCACTGCCACGGCAACCCGCTGATAGCCGCTGCCATGCAGCGTCGCCACCAACTGCGGCAACAGGGTTGCCGGCAGGTTATCCACAACGAAATAGCCCGCGTCTTCGAGCACCTTGATCGCAATGCTCTTGCCCGAGCCAGAGAGACCACTGATCAGTACGATCTGCATGAGCGCTGAAATGAATGAGAATGGCTAACGGTAACGGCAAGCATACGGGAAACTTGTGATCTTTTCTCGCTCAAGCGCGTACTCAATCACCGCGCCCATTGCGCAGGCGCTCAGCCTGTTGCACCCAGAGATCGGCCTTCTCGATCCGCAGCGGGCGCGGATCGAACTGAGGCTGCAGTCGACCCTGCTTACGCTGCGCTTCGTAATCCTTTAGCGCCAGCAAGGCGGGCTTCTGCAGGAACAGGATGGCGACGATGTTGAGCCAGGCCATGATCCCCACGCCGATATCGCCCAGCCCCCAGGCCAGATCGCTGGTACGTACGCATCCGTAGAGCGCCGACGCAATCAGGGCCACCCGCAGCAGAAACAGCAGCAACTCGGAGTGGGCGTTGCGCATCAGATAGGCCAGGTTGGTCTCGGCGATGTAGTAGTAGGCCAGCACCGTCGTGAAGGCGAAGAAGAACAGCGCGACAGCCACGAAGACACTGCCAAAGCCCGGCAACACCGACTCCATCGCGGCCTGAGTGTAGCCAGTGCCGACCGCGATACCGGCCAGGCCGGTGAACACCGGCGCCCCATCCGCCCCGGTGACATTGTAGGTGCCGGCGATCAGGATCATGAAGGCGGTCGCCGAGCACACGAACAGCGTATCCACATATACGGAGAAGGCCTGTACCAAACCCTGCGCCGCGGGGTGGGGCACCTCGGCCGCAGCAGCAGCATGCGGGCCAGAGCCCTGCCCCGCCTCGTTGGAGTACACACCGCGCTTCACCCCCCACTGGATCGCCAGTCCGATCATCGCGCCAAAGCCTGCCTCGATGCCGAAGGCCGAGGACAGGATCAGACCGATCACTGCGGGCAACTTCTCGATGTTGAGTGCGACCACCACGCAGGCGGCCAGGATGTAGCCCAGCGCCATGAAAGGCACCACCACCTGTGTCACCTGGGCAATGCGCCGCACCCCACCGAACACGATCAGCCCGAGCAGGATCACGATGATCGTGCCCGTCACCGCCTGGTCAACACCGAAGGCATTGTTCATCGCTGCTGCGATACTGTTGGTCTGCACCCCAGGCAGCAACAGGCCATTGGCCAGCACGGTCGCCACGGCAAACACAATGGCGTAGCTGCGCCAGCCCAGGCCGGTCTCGATGTAATAAGCCGGGCCACCGCGATACAGGCCCCGATACTTGGTCTTGTAGATCTGCCCCAGCGTGGACTCGATATAGGCAGTCGAGGCACCGAGAAAAGCCACCATCCACATCCAGAACACCGCACCCGGGCCACCAAAGGCAATCGCCGTTGCCACCCCGGCGATGTTCCCGGTACCGACGCGGCCGGACAGCGCAATGGTCAGTGCCTGGAAGGACGACACCCCGGCGTCGGAGCTACGGCCCTGAAACATCTGCCGCACCATCTCACGAAAATGCCGCACCTGCAGGAAGCGCGTACGCAAGGAAAAGAACAGGCCAACCGCCAGGCAAAGATAGACCAGCGCCGGACTCCACACCCAGGCATTGATTGCATTGACCCACTGTTCCATGGCCGGGCGCCCTTCATCTTCGTCGAAACGCCCGATTGTAAAACGCACGTGACAAAGGCGGACACTCGGAAACCACTTAATCCAGCCCCGTCCTCGAAGAGCCCCGAAGAAAATCGGGGGCATGCGCTCAGCGCGCGCGCAAGAGCGGGCCGTCGCGATACGCCATGCCGGCCCGCTCCAGCTCGCCGACCAGCCAGCTGGCCAGGGCATCGGCCGACAGGCCGAGGAAGCGTTCATTGGCCTCACGGTACAGCGGCACGGCCTGCAGGTGGGCCGGCAAGTCATCGAGCGCCATACTGCGGACATCCATCAGCGAAAAGCTCATGCAGGCACGGATTGCATTGCGCGCCATCCGCGCACCATCGTCCTCGAACGCGCGCAGGCGGGCGAAGGCGCGCTCCAGTGCAGCATCGAAATCAGAGAAGGGCGCCCCATGTCCGGGGATCACCGCATCCACCGCCAGCCGGCCGATCGCCTCCAGCGTGCGTCGTGCCGCGCCCAGGCCATCGCCCGTACCGAGCACGTCGGCAAACAGGATGCCGAAACCGTCGCGCCACAACGCGTCACCAGAGATCAGGATACGACGCTCCGGGTTGTAGTAGGCGAGCGCGTCCATATCATGCCCGGGCACTGCCAGCGCCTGCCACTCCAGCTCCCCCCCAAGGAAACGGTCACCCGCCTCCAGCCCGCGGCTCGCCACGAAGCGGTCGCCGGATTGCGCCGCTGTCCGCAGCAACAGCGCATCCTCGTCCCACGCCTCCACCGCGGCGACCATGCCGGCCGGCACCACGATATCGCAGGCAAACGCGCGTGCCAGCGACGCATTGCCGCCGATATGATCAGAGTGGGAATGGGTATTGATCAACTGTCGCAAGCGCCGTCCATCGAGCCCGGCACGCACCAGCTCCACCGTTTGCGCCGCATGGCTGACATAGCCGGAATCGATCAGCGTGGCTTCATCGCCATCGAGCAGCAGGATATTGTTGGCCGACAGCCAGCCCCGCTCAAAAACCCGGATGCTGGCCGGAAAACGAAGCGCGGCGCTCAATCGCTGCCCTCGCCGACTTGAGCGGCAACATTGGGTGGCAAGGGCACGGGTGCGGGCGTGTCGTCGGCGGGTGCCGGCGTGGGGATGCCGTTGATCTCGTCGGCCGTGCGCCCGCAGCCCAGGCACACGCCGGCGTCCCAGTCGATCATGCACACCCCGACACAGAGCGCATCGCTGCTCATGCTGCAGCCTCCGACGCCAGTGGCGCGAGACCGAGCAGCTCGCGACGCTCGGCGACCGCGGCCAGAATGACGCGCTTGTCGTCGTCGCTCGCCCGGCTCCAGCAGGTGATTTCGGCAATGCTGCGCTGACAGCCCTCGCACCAGCCCGTATCCGGATCCATCCGGCAGATGTTGATGCAGGGGGAAGTCACGCTCATGTCCTGTCGTCCGTCGTCTATTCGTTCAATACGGCCTTGGCCCGTTTGGCCAGTACCGCCCGTGCGACCCGGGAGGCGGGTTCGCGTCCAAGTTGCGCGCTGATCCACGCGGCGATGTCCACCAGGCCATCGAGATCGACACCGGTCTCGATTCCCATGCCGTGCAGCAACCAGACTACATCCTCGGTCGCCACATTGCCGGATGCACCTGCCGCATAAGGGCAACCGCCCAGACCACCAATCGAGGCATCGAACACCGCGACGCCCATCTGCAGGGAGGCATGAATGTTGGCGACTGCCATGCCATAAGTGTCGTGGTAATGCCCGGCCAGACGCGCTACCGCGACCCGCTTCATCACGGCCTCAAGCATGCGCTGCACGCTTGTCGGGTTGCCAGACCCGATGGTATCGCCGAGCGAGACTTCATAACACCCCATCGAAATCAGGGTTTCTGCCACCTCGGCCACCTTGACCGGATCAATCTCGCCTTCGTAAGGACACCCCACCACACAGGACACATAACCACGCACTCGCACCCCGGCAGCCTGCGCCGCTTCGGTAACGGGGCGAAAACGCGCCAGCGATTCGGCAATCGAGCAATTGATGTTCTTCTGGCTGAAGGATTCGGACGCGGCACCGAACACCGCCACCTCCCTGGCCCCCGCCGCCAGCGCAGCTTCGAAGCCCTTCAGGTTGGGCGTGAGTACCGGATAGTCGACACCAGACGCTGAGCCGGCCAATACCCGGCCCAGCACCTCGGCGTTGTCCCCCATCTGCGGCACCCACTTGGGCGACACGAAGGACGTGGCCTCGATCGATCTCAAGCCGGCCGCGGCCAGCCTGCGGATCAGTTCGACCTTGGTGTCGGCTGGAACCAAGACCTTTTCGTTCTGCAAGCCGTCGCGTGGCCCGACCTCGACGATCTTCACCCTGTTCGGCATTGCTGTCATCTCTAACCCCTCCTGCATAAAAGCGCTGCACGACAAACAGGCAACAATGCTGTTACCATAAAAAAATTATGCATCCAGGCTATACGTCGAAGTCGGCCAGCCCCGGTGCAAAAAACTCGCCTACCAGGTATCTGCCTTGTCATCCACGCGCCATTCATCTTACGCTCAGCCTATGACGATCAGCATTGACTTCGAAGGAATGATCAAGCACGTGCACGTCTTTCTGCGCCGGTTTCGTGTCATCGAACACGGAACACTCGATGGCGTCAAAGCTATCGTGGTGCACCAGACCGACTCTCCGACCGCGGAGTCCACCTTTAACGCCTACCTGTCTGGTGGAAACGGTGCCCACTTCCTGATCGACAAGGACGGCCGGATTTACCAGACCGCTAGCCTGCTCAAGCGTTGTTATCACGTCGGAAGGCTGATTAAGTCGCGCTGCCTGGAACTCACCCCAAACTCCTGTTCCGACCCTAACTTGGCCAAAATCAAGGCCCTGGGCTGGTCGGCCCGGATCAATGAAATCGACCGCATAGAACGACAGAAACCCTATCCCGATCGCTTCCCTGTCAACAGCGACTCACTAGGCATCGAACTGGTTGGCCGCCACATCGATGACAAGAGCTTCGAGATGGTAACTTCCGCACAGAATGCGTCGCTACGTTGGCTGCTCGACGCACTCTATGACTCCTTCTCAATCGGGGCCGATGACACCTTCCGCCACCCCGCGATCTCCTACAAGAACCCGGGTGAGGCCGCGGGGGCGAGATGGTAGCGACGTCATCCAAACAGGCTCATCCTCCAGCGGGCCTCAGGCAAGCAACCTCGGTAACACCCACCATTGCCTTAGGCCTGACGCTGTTCCTCAGCGGCTGCGCAAGCATGTTGCCCATCGACAGCACACTACCGTCCCTGAGCGAGGTTTTCATCAAGGACTTCCGTTCCCTCGAACCTGAAGCCTGCACCACCGCCGACGTGGCCCTGAGCCATTCCGACGCACTGGCCTTCTTCCAACGAGCTCGCACTCTGAGTCGTGCAGAAGTTGAAGACAACTACCCGACCGCACCCTGCTTCGTAGAAGGCACGCTTAGAGCGGATGGTCAACTTTGCGATTGGCGCATCAGCGCGGCTGCGACCGGCTTCATCCACTGCGACGGCGCCACGCCACACGAGTGGTATTTCGCCTGCGACGACTGTAGCGACCTGTTGGTCAAATAGGTTTAGGTTTGAGCCGTGCTGGCGCCCGAAACTCGACACTCGTAGCGGTCAAGTGCTTCGCGTCTAGCGGAGGCCCATTTGCATAATCGACTGGACACTTAGCCAGACACCTTCTCCAGCTCAACCAGCTCAGCACCATCACCCACCTGATCGCCTACCGCAAAGCGGAAAGCCTTTACCGTCCCTGCTACAGGCGCAGTAATGGTGTGCTCCATCTTCATCGCCTCCAGGATCAGCAGTGGTGCGCCTTTCTCCACCTTGGCGCCGACCGCTGCCACCAGTGCAATCACCTTGCCCGGCATCGGCGCAAGCAGACCGCCCTCTGCGCCACCACCATCGCCACCGTGATGCAGGGGATCCACTGCGGCCAGCTGCCACGCACGCCCCTGGGCAAACACATGCCGGCGGCCAGCCGCCGCGATCACGGTCGCATCCATGCGGGTACCGTCAAGTTCGACGCGCAGCAGGCCGCGCGGATTCAGCTCGCCACGCGCCATCACGCTGCGGCCCTCCACCGTCAGCTGGTAGCCATCGCCCAGATAGGCCACGGTGACCGAACGCTCAACCTCCCCGACCCGGAACATCAGATTGCGCCGCGTCGTGGCATTGAGCCGCCAGCCATCGCGGGCATGCCACGGCGACAGCGGATCGCTACCCCGCGACGCGAACCTGAGGGCACGCTCGCGCTCACGCAGCAACTCGGCCAGCGCGGCGATGTGGAAGACCTCATCCGGCACCGTCTCGCCTTCCGGAAACAGATAGGTCCTTTCGCGCTCGATCAGCCCGGTATCGAGGTCTGCGCCTGCGAAAGCCGGGCAGGCAGTGAGCCGTGACAAGAAGTCGATATTGTTCGCAACGCCCACGACACGATAGTCGGCCAGCGCCTGCAGCATGCGGGCCAGGGCGCGGTCACGGTTGATGTCCCAGACGATGAGCTTGGCAATCATCGGGTCATAGTGCGGGCTGATCTCGTCGCCCTCTTCCACCCCGGTATCGACCCGCACATGCAGGCCCTCGGCAGGCGGCGCCAGATGCACCAGTTGCCCGGTGGACGGCAGGAAGCCCTTGGCCGGGTCTTCGGCATAGATGCGCGCTTCCAGCGCGTGGCCACGGATCTGCAACTGCTCCTGAGCCAGCGGCAGCGGTTCGCCAGACGCCACCCGCAGTTGCCACTCGACCAGATCCAGGCCGGTGATCATCTCGGTGACCGGATGTTCGACCTGCAGCCGGGTGTTCATCTCCATGAAATAGAAGCTGCCGTCCTGGTTGGCAATGAACTCCACCGTGCCGGCACCCACGTAGCCCACTGCCCGCGCCGCTTCGACCGCGGCCTGGCCCATCGCTGCGCGACGCTCGGGCGTCATGCCGGGTGCGGGGGCCTCTTCCAGCACCTTCTGGTGACGGCGCTGCACCGAGCAGTCGCGCTCGAACAGGTACACCACATTGCCCTGGGTGTCGCCGAATACCTGAATCTCGATGTGGCGCGGCCGGGTGATGTACTTCTCCACCAGCACGTGATCGTCGCCGAAACTCGAACTGGCTTCACGCTTGCACGAGGCCAGCGCATCAATGAAATCGGCGGACTGCTCGACCAGGCGCATGCCCTTGCCACCGCCACCGGCAGCCGCCTTGATCAGCACCGGGTAGCCGATCGCATCGGCCTGCTGATGCAGGTAGGCGGGGTCCTGATTGTCGCCGTGATAACCCGGGGTCAGCGGGACACGGGCCGCCTCCATCAACTTCTTGGCCTCGGACTTCGAGCCCATTGCGCGGATGGCCGACACCGGCGGGCCGATGAACACCAGCCCCTCGCGCTCGCAAGCCTCGCAGAAATCCTCGTTCTCGGACAGGAAACCGTAGCCCGGGTGAATGGCCTGAGCGCCGGTCGCCTTGGCCGCGGCAATGATCTTGTCGATCACAAGATAGCTCTCGCGCGCGGCCGCCGGCCCGATCGCCACCGCCTCGTCGGCCAGACGCACATGGCGGGCATTGGCATCAGCGTCGGAATACACCGCCACGGTACGGATACCCATACGCCGGGCCGTCTTGATGACGCGGCAGGCAATCTCTCCGCGGTTTGCAACCAGGATCTTGTTGAACATTGCTATACGTCTCCAACCACGACTGTGTTGTTCTCGGGCATCAGGATGCGAGGGTTCGGCCCTGCCCCTATTCCTGCGGCACCCAGGCCGCTGGCCGCTTGGCAAGGAAAGCGTCAAGTCCTTCGCGCGCCTCGGGTGTGGCACGCAGACTGGAGATGCGGCGCGCCGTATCCTCAACCACCGTATCGCTGACCGGACGGTTGGCCACGGCGCGGATCAGATCCTTGGCCGCGGCCTGCGACCTTGGCCCGCCCTGCAGCAGGGCACCGACCACGGCAGCCACTTCGGTATCAAGCGCGGCCTCGTCGGCCACCACTTCATGCACCAGCCCGATCGCTGCAGCGCGCAGGGCATCAATGCGCTCGGCCGTCTGAAAGTAGCGGTAGGCCTGACGCTCGCCGATGGCGCGGATCACATAAGGACTGATTGCCGCCGGGATGATGCCGAACTTGACCTCGGAGGTCGCGAACACCGCCCGCTCGGCCGCCACACAGATGTCGCAGGCCGACGCCAGCCCCATGCCGCCACCCAGCGCCGCACCATGCACCCGGGCAATGGTCGGCTTGTTCATTTCGGCCAGCGTCCGCAGCATGCCGGCAAGCTTCATCGCGTCGGCGAAGTTGTCGGCCTCGCTGGCCTCGCCCGCGGCCTTCATCCAGTTGAGGTCGGCGCCGGCAGAGAAGCTCTTGCCACGCCCGGCCAGCACCACCACTCGTACGCTGTCGTCGCCATCCAGCGCACGGCAGGCGGCGGTCAGGTCGGCAATCAGTTGTGCGTTGAAGGCGTTGTGCACCTCGGGGCGGTTCATCCACACGGTGGCCACACCTGCGTCGCGCAGGATCTCAAGGGTTTCGTACATGTCGTCGTCTCCTCGCACCCTTACATCCGGAACACGCCGAAGCGGGTCGGCGCAATCGGCGCATTCAACGCGGCAGACAGACTCAAACCCAGCGTACGACGGGTCTGTGCCGGGTCGATCACACCGTCGTCCCACAAGCGCGCGGTAGCGTAGTAGGGATGACCCTGCACTTCGTACTGCTCGCGGATCGGCGCCTTGAAGGCGTCTTCGTCGTCCTTGCTCCAGCTGCCCCCCTTGGCCTCGATGCCGTCACGACGCACGGTGGCCAGCACGCTGGCCGCCTGCTCGCCCCCCATCACGCTGATGCGCGCATTCGGCCACATCCACAGGAAGCGCGGCGAGTAGGCGCGGCCGCACATGCCGTAGTTGCCGGCGCCAAAACTGCCACCGATCAGCGTGGTGATCTTGGGCACCTGAACGGTGGCGACCGCGGTGACCATCTTGGCCCCATCCTTGGCGATGCCGCCGTTCTCGTACTTGCGCCCGACCATGAAGCCGGTGATGTTCTGCAGGAACAGCAGCGGAATACCGCGCTGACCGCACAACTCGATGAAGTGGGCCCCCTTCTGCGCCGACTCGCCGAACAGGATGCCGTTGTTGGCAACAATCCCCACCGGCATGCCGTAGAGCTGGGCAAAACCACACACCAGCGTGGTGCCGTAGCGCGCCTTGAACTCGTCGAAGCGCGAGCCATCGACGACACGGGCAATGATTTCGCGCACATCGAAGGGCTTGCGGGTGTCGCTGGGAATGATGCCGTAGATCTCTTCCGGGTCGTACAGCGGCGCCTCGCCCTGACCCAGCGCCAGATTGACCGGCTTGACCCGATTGAGATTCGAGACGATGCGACGTGCCAGATACAAGGCATGGGCGTCGCTCTCGGCAAGGTGGTCGGCCACGCCGGACAGGCGCGTGTGCACATCGCCACCACCAAGATCCTCGGCGCTCACGACCTCGCCAGTGGCCGCCTTCACCAGCGGCGGCCCCCCAAGGAAGATGGTGCCCTGATTCCTGACGATGATGGTCTCGTCCGACATGGCCGGAACATAGGCCCCCCCCGCCGTGCATGACCCCATCACCACCGCGATCTGCGGGATGCCCTTGGCGGACATGTTGGCCTGGTTGTAGAAGATGCGGCCGAAGTGATCGCGATCCGGAAAGACCTCGTCCTGACGCGGCAGGAAGGCGCCGCCGGAATCCACCAGATAGACGCAGGGCAGGTTGTTCTGCTCGGCAATCTCCTGCGCGCGCAAGTGCTTCTTGACCGTCATCGGGTAGTAGGTGCCCCCCTTCACCGTGGCATCGTTGGCCACGATCATGCACTCCACCCCTTGCACCCGGCCGATGCCGGTGATGACCCCGGCCGACGGCGCCTCGTTGTCGTACATGCCTTGCGCGGCAAGCTGCCCGACCTCAAGGAAAGGCGTACCGGGATCGAGCAGATGATCAACGCGATCGCGCGGCAGCAACTTGCCACGCGCAGTGTGCTTGGCGCGCGCCGCCTCGCCACCGCCGAGCGACACCTCAGCCGCCTTGGCACGCAGATCCTCGACCATTGCGCGCAGGCTGGCAGCGTTGGCCTGAAAATCGGCCGCGCGGGTATTGATGCTGGACTTGATGGTGCTCATGTCTCCCCGTCCCTTGTTGGTTTGCGCAGCGATTCCGGCCACCATCGGCCGGAATCAACGCCAGCGGACCAGGCTTGCCCTGTCTGCTTGCTGATGAGCGAAGACTAGCGGTACGTGGGAAACAAGGAGGGACAAGGGGGTTGCCGATCGTGCCAATCATGCTCACGATCGGCAACAGCAGCAGGCCCCGGACTTTTCGACACGCTGCAGAACACGCCCCCCGCCTCAAGAGGCGCGGCGGCCAGCATCGAACCACGAGGCACGCCGTCGCGTTACACCACCAGACAGACGCCATCGACAGCCCCCGCGATCAAGCCATTCGTCGAACCGCAGATAAACAAGGATAATCCATGGTTTGCCCCCTGCTGGCCGTGACGCCAGCCAACAACCGAAGCTGCCCGCCCCGGTAAGGCGAGGTAGATGACTGAAGGCCACATAATCCGCCATGAAAAGTGCCCTCTTCGTCGATTTCGACAACGTCTACTCCGGCCTGCGCCGCCTTGATCAGGAAACGGCCGACCAGTTTGCCCGCAACCCTACGGTGTGGATGAACTGGCTGATCCGGTCGCTCGAACTGCCGGAGCCTGTCCCCCCGGGCGCCAGGCGCCGGGTGCTGGTCCGCCGCTGCTACCTGAATCCACAGGCTTATCAGCGTTTTCGGCCCTCGTTCAATCTTGCCGGTTTCGAGATCATCGACTGCCCGGCACTGACCAGCGAGGGCAAGACCAGTACCGACATTCACATGGTGCTGGATATCGTCGACCTGCTGCAGCACGAAACCCATTACGACGAGTTCATCGTGTTTTCGGCCGATGCCGACTTCACACCGGTGCTGCGCAAGCTGCGGCGCTGGGATCGACGCACCACGGTGCTGGCCATCGGCTTTCCGTCCGCGGCCTACCGTGCCTCGGCCGACCTGCTGATCGACCAGGACGACTTCGTACGCAACGCGCTCAGCTTCGACGAAAGCGGCACGATTCTCGACCCGCTGCAGCATGCCCAGCCAGCACCGCCCACCGCAAACGACAGCAACGGAAGCGTCGCTGTACCGCAGGACACACTGGTCGAAGCGATCAAGGGCGAAATCGCCAGAACGGCCTACCCCGTACCCTGCGCCCGTCTGGCCGCCCTGCTGATCAACCTGGACAGCAGCCTCGCCGCGGATTGGGGTGGCAAGGGCACCTTCCGCCGCTTCGTCGAGACACTCGACCTCAGTCCGATCGCCTTCGATTGGCGCGACTCCGGCGGGGTCGCCTACGACCCCGGCCAATCAGGCGGCAGCGCCACACACCCCACCTCGGCAGCCGACGAATGGGCCGACCTGAGCCTGTACAGGATCGCCAAGCAAATTCACGATGTGACCGATGTCCCGCTGTTGACACCAGACAGATACCGCAAGCTGATCGCAGCCATTGCCAGCGACGTCGCCGAACATCCATTCAGCCTGATTGAAACCGGCAAGCGCGTGCGCGACCGCTGCAAGGAATCCGGCCAACCGGTCAGCCGTGCCGATGTCAATCATGTGCTGCGCGGCATGATCATGCGCGGCCACGCCTTCGACGATGGCCCCAACGACGCCGCCACCCTGGCCCGGAAACTCGCCAACAACGTACGCTCGCTCTGCCTGCGGGAGCAACTCATCCTGGACGAAGCGACAGACAAGGCCATTCGGGACTGGATCGGAAGCAGGTAGGTCAAGCCGATTCGCACCATCCCTGACAGATGGCGCATGCCATCCGTCAGGGAATGCGCGAAGCTCATCCATCGCCCTTCGCCTCCGCCAGGTACTGTCGCCAGAGGTGTCCATGCCGGTCGTCGAAGTGCTCACGACCCACCGTAACCGAGTCGATCCTGTCAACGCGGAAGGTACGAAACCCCTGCCGCAATTCGCACCACGCACCCAAGGTCCAGCAGCGCCCCCAGAACACGAGCCCCAAGGGCCATAGGGTGCGCTGCGACACTTCTCCATCTTCACGGCGGTAACGCACCTGTAGCTTCATCCCTTTCTCCATGCCTTCGCGCAGCAAGGTCATCGGCTCACGCAATGGTGCGGGCTGCAGGCAGTCTGGGGCGCAGAAGCGCAACTCACTGCCGGCGATACGCGCTTCCAGCGCTCGCGGCAGCACTGCCTCGATGCGCGCCATGGCCTGAGCGGCAGCTTTGCCCAAGGCAGGGTCACCGTAGGCTTGAACAAGCTTGGCGCCAACAACCAGCGCTTCTAGTTCATCTCCGGCAAACATCAGCGGCGGCACCTGGTAACCGCGACGCAAACGGTAGCCGACCCCTGCCTCGCCGTCGATTGGCGCACCGGCACCGATCAGATCAGCCACGTCGCGGTAGATGGTGCGCTCGGAAACATCCAACGCATCCGCCAAGGCCCGCGCCGTCAGCACGCGTCCATGACGCAACATGAGGATGATCTGAAAAAGACGGTCAGCGGGGCGCATGGGTGATGAAGCAATGACAGATGTCTCACCTTAGCACGCGGCCCTACAGGCCGCGGAAGGTCTGCTGACACCATGCTGTCAGGAGGGGGTGCAGACAATGCACCTATCCGCTGCATCCGGCAGCGGACATCTTTCAGGAGCCCAAAATGCAAAACCCGATCTGCTGGTTCGAACTGCCTGTCATCGACATCGAACGCGCCGCGCGCTTTTATGAAGAAGTGTTTGCGATCTCGTTGCGGCGCGAAAGCTGCGGCGGTCACCCCCTGGCGGTGTTTCCTTATGAAGCGCCGCAGCCCTCCGGTGCGCTGGTACAGATGCCCCAGCTCGAACCGCGCAACAACGGCACACTGGTATACCTGAATGGCGGCGAGGATCTCAACTTGGTGCTGGAACGGATACGGTCAGCCGGTGGTGAGGTCATGATGGAGAAAACCTCGATCGGCGAAGACATTGGCCATATCGCACTATTCCTGGACAGCGAAGGAAATCGCGTGGGCCTGCATTCGCTGCACTGAGCCACGTCGGCAGAACAAGCTGAGGGGGTGACGGAAAGCAGCAAGCCACCCCCGCGCCATATGATCTTGCCGAGAACTGTCACAGGTGCACCGTCACCGCTCCACCTGGAGATCACTCCGCCTTCCGACTGAATCCGGGCGGGCCTGCGCGAAACCATAGCACGCCCGCCGTAATCGCCAGCATGATCAAGAAAGCGTAATGGCCGAAAACTCGAAAGAAGCCCCACGCCATTCCCGCGGCGGCAGCAGCGGCCCCAAGCAACACTAGACTTTTCAACATCAAACATCCTCCAGATGCGCCGTCAGAGCACTTTCCAACACAGAATTAATGACAAAATCATAGCATCGACATAGAACAAGCGCATGACGGATCGTCTGCAGCGTGACAAATATCACACCCTCACGCCGCCCACCTTTGGGACCATGCTGCAGCGCAACCTTTCTCATTTGCAATCATGAACACCCAGCCCGCACCGCTGACCCCGGAGGAACTTGCGCTCCGGGGCATCCGCATTCCGCCTCAACCCCAGGTGCTGCTGGAGCTGGAGCGGGTGATGGCATCGGACGACTACGATGCGCGCAGCATCGCCCGCATCATCGAGCGGGATGCAGGCATTGCCGCAATGCTGTTCAAGGTTGCGCGCAACCCCATGTTTGCTGGCAATGCAGCACCATCGACGCTGGACAAGGCGATCATCCGCCTGGGTTTTCGACCGACCTTGAACATTGCCCGCGCAGTGGCGCTGAGCACCACCCTGGGGCAGGACACCCAGCGTGCCTACACGATGTTCTGGGCGCATTCGCGCGAACTGGCGATGCTGGCTGCTCAGATTGCGGAAGAACGGGTGTCGGTCTGCAACATCTTTCCGGAGCAGGCGTATCTGGCCGGCATCTTCCTGAAATGTGGCGTACCGGTGTTGATGCAGCGCTTTCCCGATTATTGTTCGGAGCTGCTACGCGAGGACCGCATGGACTTTCCCAGCCTGCGGGAAGAGGACCGGCGTTTCAATGTCGACCACTGCACGATCGGCTATCTGGTTGCACGCCACTGGCGTCTGCCGGACTTCATCGCCGAAGCGATCCTGCATCATGGAGAAGTGCCGCGCGATGAATTCGGGGCCACCCGCAGCCTGGTCGCCATCCTGCACCTGGCTTCGCACGTGAGACATTCGCTGGCGGGCTCGCACAATGCCAGCTGGCCGCGCTATGGTCACGAAGTACTGGCCGAGCTTTGCCTGCATCCGGACGAATTTCCGGAATACCTGGCCGATCTCAAGGAAAACGCGCTGACAGCCGCAGCCTGAGCGCGGCTGTCAGCGCCCCTTCGCTTACAAGGTTTCGGCAAACAACTCCCGACCAATCAGCATGCGTCGGATCTCGCTGGTACCGGCGCCGATTTCATACAGTTTGGCATCCCGCCACAGGCGGCCTACCGGATACTCGTTGGTATAGCCAACGCCACCGAGGGTCTGGATGGCTTCGCCCGCCATCCAGGTCGCTTTTTCTGCGGTATAGAGGATGACGCCCGCCGCGTCCTTGCGCAGCGTGCGGGCATGGTCGGTACGGTCACAGGCCTGGCCGACGGCGTAGGCGTAGGCGCGGCAGGCACTCCAGGTGGAGTACAGATCGGCAACCTTGCCCTGCATCAGCTGGAACTCGCCAATCGCGGTACCAAACTGCTTGCGTTCGTGCAGGTAAGGGACCACTGCATCCATGCAGGCCGCCATGATGCCCAGCGGACCGCCTGACAGGACCGCGCGCTCGTAATCCAGCCCCGACATCAGTACCTGCACGCCACGACCAATATTGGCCTCACCCCCAAGCACGTTGTCGACCGGCACTTCGACATCGTCGAAGAACAGCGGGAAGGTATTCGAGCCGCGCATGCCAAGCTTGTCGAGGTGGGTGCCGTGACTGAAGCCCTTCATGCCCTTCTCGATGATGAAGGCAGTGATGCCGCGCGGGCCGGCGTCGATATCGGTCTTGGCATAGACCACCAGGGTATCGGCGTCGCCACCGTTGGTGATCCACATCTTGCTGCCGTTGAGAATGAAGCGATCGCCCTTGCGGTCGGCGCGCAGCTTCATGCTGACCACATCGGAACCGGCATTGGGTTCGGACATCGCCAGCGCACCGACATGGTCGCCCGAGATCAGCTTGGGCAGATACTTCTGCTTCTGCGCCTCGGTGCCATTGCGCCGGATCTGGTTGATGCACAGGTTGGAGTGGGCGCCGTAGGACAGGCCGACCGAAGCCGAAGCGCGTGAGATTTCTTCCATGGCGATGATGTGCGCAAGGTAGCCCATGTCGGTGCCACCGTAGGCCTCGCTGACCGTCATGCCATGCACGCCGAGGTCGCCGAGCTTTTTCCACAGGTCGGCGGGAAACTCGTTGACCTTGTCGATCTCCGCCGCGCGCGGAGTAATCTCTGCGGCGCAGAAAGCTTGCAAGGTATCGCGCAGGGCGTCGATGGTCTCGCCGAGGTGGAAGTCGAGGCTCGGGATGTGCATGGTGGGTCTCCTCCGGTATTCGTGTCGTGTCCGCGGGCGGCCGGTACCGATTCAGCCGGCCCATTTCGACCAAGCTTAGCGCCGCATCAGGCCCGACAACTGCCAACGGGGTTGCAAATACGGCCAGCGAGCCTAGCATTACGCCCCATGAAGATCCTGACCCCATCGCCCGCCGAACTGACCCTGGGCCGCGCGGCCACGCCGATTGCCTTCATCCGCGCGATCGTGCTCGGGTATCGCCGCCGGGGTATGGATCCGGCCAATGCGCTGCGTCATGCACAGATCGATGCAGCGGCGCTGGATGACCCCGGCGCCCGCGTCACCGCCGCACAGATGGAGGTGATGTCCGGCCACGCGATGCAGGAACTCGACGACGAAGCGCTGGGCTGGTTCTCGCGCCGCCTGCCCTGGGGCTGCTACGGCATGCTGTGCCGCGCCTCGCTGACCGCCCCCACACTGGAGGTGGCACTCAAGCGCTGGTGCCGTCATCATCGACTGCTGACCGAAGACATCGTGCTCGGCTTCGAGCAGCAGCGCGGCATCGCCCGCATTCAGGTCACCGAAGCTTTCGAACTGGGCGAATTGCGCGAATTCTGCCTGGTCAGCAGTCTGCGTTACCTGCTGGGCTACGCCTGCTGGTTGATCGATTCACGCATTGCGCTCACCGGCACCGAGATGCCCTTCCCTGCACCACCGCATGCCGACGCCTACCCTTACCTGTTTCCCGGACCGTTGCGTTTCGAGGCGGATGCCGCCGCCTTCAGCTTCGACGCCCGTTACCTGGCCCTGCCACTGCGCCGCGACGAACGTGCGCTGCAGACCATGCTGCAGCGCGCCCTGCCACTGACCGTGCTGCAATACCGCCGCGACCGCCTGCTGGTGCACAGCGTCAGTCAGATCCTGCAGGCCGATCCAGCGCGTGCGCACACCGCCGAGGATGTCGCTACCCAACTCAATCTGTCGGTTCGCACGCTGCACCGGCAATTGAAGGACGAGGGGATTTCGCTACAGCAACTGAAGAACGAGATCCGCCGCGAACGCGCCATCCGCCTGCTGCTGCAGACACGCAAGCCCGTCAAACAGATTGCCGCAGCAGTAGGGTTCGACAGCGAAAAAAGCTTTGCCCGAGCCTTTCGAGAATGGACCGGAGAGGCGCCGAGCCGCTTCCGGGAGACAGCTTCGCCACTTGGCGTGGCAGCACCGGGTTGAGCCCGGACTGCGTCTGGCTGCCGACCATGCAGGACACCCCCGCCTCGACACCGCGCTGAGGATCATGCCAACGATGTTCATATGGGCTAAACTAAGTTCTCATATGAGGAACCTCCCATGACACACCCACCTTCGCTCACCCAATCCGGACGTCGCGCCCCGGCCAAGGGCAAGGTCACCCCATCGGCTTTCATTCAACGCTACCAGGCCAGCGACGTCGATCGCATCCTGCTCGTTCGGGATGGCATACCGGCGCGCTACCTGGTGGAGATCGGGCGTCAGATGGACATCCCCAAAGAGCGCCTGTACGACGCCTTGCGCCTGCCAAGGTCGACCGTCGACCGCAAGATCAAGGCCGATGATCGCCTGTCGGCGGAACAATCCGAACGCGTCATCGGCCTGGAGCGCCTGATTGGCCAAGTCGCGGCGCTGGTTGCGGAGTCGGGCAACCCGGACGGCTTCGACCCCGCACATTGGGTTGGAGAGTGGCTCGAGCAGCCCTTGCCCGCGCTCGGCGGCGCGCGACCAGCCGATTTCATGGACACCATGGAAGGCCAGGGCCTGGTCTCACGTCTGTTGCGCCAGTCGCAAGCGGGCGTCTTTGCCTGATGCAGGTCTGGCGGATCGCAAGCGACACCCCGGACTACCTGGCTGACGACTTGTCAGGGGCGGGCGCCAAGGCGCTCGGCGGGCGCTGGAACCGGCCGGGCCTGCCAGTCGTGTATTGCGCACGCTCGCCGGCACTCGCTTGCCTGGAGACGCTGGTGCACCTGAACACCAGCGGTCTGCCGCTGAACCGCTATCTGGTCGTGATCGACATCCCCGACGAGGTGTGGGTCGAGCGCGAGATTCACACCTGCACATCGCTTGACGTGGGCTGGGATGCCAGCCCTCCCGGCATGGTCAGCCTCAACACCGGCGGCGCCTGGCTCAAGGCACAACGATCGGCCGTGATCGAGCTGCCTTCGGCAATCGTGCCCGAAGATGCGGTCGTGCTGATCAACCCTCAGCATCCCCACGCCCACCGGATCACCGCGATCAAACTGCGCCGCTGGCTATATGACCCGCGCCTTGGCTCGCTGACGCGCTGACTCACCCCGGCATTGGCCGCCCCCCACTTCAGAACCCGCCCGTTTCCAGCCAGCGCTCGATCTGCGGCAAACGATCCACGCCCCAGAAAGGTTCTCCATCCACGATCACGTAAGGCGACCCGAAGATCCCGAGCTGCAGCGCCTCGTCGCACACGGACTTCAGACGGGCCTTGACCTCCGCACTGCCCGCAGCAACAGCGATGGCATCGCGTGCATGGTGCAGCGCCTGGGCAATGTCGAGTACCGTATCGAGCGCGGAGATATCGCGCCCCTCGACAAAGAAGGCGCGCAGCACCGCCAGCGCAAAATCGCGTGCGGCAGCCGGGTCGCTTGCATCCAGATGATGAAAGACCCTGGCTGCATGCTGCGTTGCCACCGGAAACGGGCTCGGCATGGCAAACGGCACGCCCAGGTAACGCGCACTGCGCGCGATGTCACGCACCGAATACACACCTTTCAGCGGCGTTTCGGTGAGCGGGATGCCACCGGTGTGCTTGTACACCGCACCGAGCAGGAAGGGCCGCCAGCGCACCGAACGGCCATGCGCCGCAGCCACCGCATCGATCTTCTCGGCCATCAGGTAACCGAAGGGCGATGAGAAGTCGAACCAGAAATCGATCGGGGCGGGATGGCTCATGGCAGTCTCCAGTAATGGGAAAAAATCCTGCGAGCGTGGCGGGGAAGAGAGGGAGAGGGAACCCACCACACCCGCAGGATCGTAACCGGTTCGGCACCCCAGGAGGCTATCGAACTTGAGCGATCGTAGCGAGCCGAGGGGGAAAACGGGGACAGATTCGGCCGTTTTTGAGGCGCATGACCATTCCATGCAACGAGAAAACGGGCGGATATGGACCGTTTCTCCCACTGGCGCAGTAGATCAGCCTCAAGTCCGACAGCCTCCCAGGTGCGCAAACCGTACAGCCGGTCTGGCTCAGCCCGCCAGCGCGCGACCGATGACCAGCTTCTGGATATCGCTGGCGCCTTCATAGATCTGGCAAACACGCACATCACGGTAGATGCGCTCGACCGGGAAGTCGCTGACATAGCCGTAGCCGCCATGCACCTGAATGGCGTCGGAGCACACCCGCTCGGCCATCTCCGAAGCAAACAGCTTTGCCATCGAGGCCTCCTTCAGGCACGGCCGGCCAGCGTCCTTCAGGCTGGCCGCGTGCCAGACCAGCTGGCGTGCGGCCTCCAGCTGGGTGGCCATGTCGGCCAGGCGGAAATTGACCGCCTGATGCTCGAAGATCGGCTTGCCAAAGGTCTCGCGCTCCTGCGCATACTTGACCGCGGCTTCCAGTGCGGCGCGCGCCATGCCGAGACATTGCGAAGCAATCCCGATGCGGCCGGCTTCCAGGTTCGACAAGGCGATCTTGTAACCTTCCCCTTCGGCACCGAGCAACGCATCCGCCGGCACCCGGCAGTTTTCGAACAGGATCTGCGCAGTATCGGATGCGCGTTGCCCCAGCTTTTCCTCGATGCGGGCGACGATGTAGCCCGGGGTCGCGGTGGGCACGAGGAAGCACGAGATGCCCTTCTTGCCCGCAGTCTTGTCAGTCACCGCGAACACGATCGCCACATCAGCCTCACGACCGGTGGTGATGAACTGCTTGACACCGTTGATCACCCATTCATCACCGTCACGGACCGCGGTCGTGCGCAGCGCCGATGCATCGGAGCCGACATGCGGTTCGGTCAGACAGAAGCAGCCCAGCATCTCCCCCCTGGCCAGCGGCTTGAGCCAGCGCGCCTTCTGCGCATCACTGCCATAACGGGCGGGAATGCCGCAGGCGAGCGAATTCTGCACGCTGACGATGGTGGAGGTCGCGCCGTCGCCAGCCGCAATCTCTTCAAGCGCAAGCACGAGGCTCATGTAGTCCATGCCGGCACCACCCCACTCCTCTGGCACCACCATGCCGAGCGCACCGAGTTCGGCCAGTTCCTTCAGCGCCTCGCGCGGAAAGGTGTGGTTGCGGTCCCACTCGGCCGCAAAGGGGGCCAGACGCTCCTGCGCAAAAGCACGGATGGAGTCGCGGATGAGTTCCTGTTCGGAAGTCAGAATCATGCTAAATCCTTTTCAGGGGCCGACACGGGCGGCCCCATGCATTACGGAGACGGTAACGCCAACACCATCAAGCAGTGCGGCGCGGCAGCCGCCTGAACCTGTCTTGAAAACCGTTGGCCTTGGCGCCGGTCAGGAGCGTTGCTCAAGGCCGACAGACTGCGGGCAATCAGCCGCCACATCCGACCGAGGCATTCACCTCGATCGCCATCGCGGTCGCCTCACCACCGCCGATGCACAAGCTGGCCACACCACGCTTGAGCCCGCGACGACGCAAGGCACCGATCAGCGTCACCAGGATACGGGCACCGGATGCGCCGATCGGATGCCCCAGCGCGCAGGCACCGCCGTTGACGTTGACCTTGTCATGGGGCAGGTTCATTTCCTTCATTGCGGCCATGGTGACCACCGCGAAGGCCTCGTTGATTTCCCACAGATCAACATCGGCGCTGCTCCAGCCGGCCTTCGCCAGCACCTTCTGCATCGCCCCCACCGGTGCGGTGGTAAACCACTGCGGCTCCTGCGCATGGGTTGCATGACCCACAATGGTCGCAAGCGGCTTGAGGCCATGCTTGTCGGCCGTCGATCGGCGCATCAGCACCAGCGCAGCGGCGCCATCGGAAATCGACGAGGAATTTGCCGCGGTCACCGAGCCATCCTTCTTGAACGCGGGCTTGAGGGTGCCGATCTTGTCGAGTTGGGCCTTCAGCGGCTGCTCATCCTTGTCGATCAGCATGTCGCCCTTACGGCCAGACACCGTCACCGGCGCGACTTCCCAGGTGAAGGCACCCTCGTTGATCGCGGCCTGGGCGCGGGTGGTGGAGGCCACCGCAAATTCGTCCTGCGCGGCGCGGGTGAAATCGAAATGGGCGGCGCAGTCCTCGGCAAAGGTGCCCATCAGACGGCCACGGGTCTCCTTGGCGTAGCTGTCCTCCAGCCCGTCGAGGAACATGTGGTCGAGCAACTGGCCATGGCCAAGGCGGTACCCACCGCGCGCCTTCGGCAAAAGATAGGGCGCATTCGACATCGACTCCATGCCGCCGGCCACCATGACGTCGTTGGTTCCGGCCAGCAGCAGGTCGTGCGCCAGCATGGTGGCCTTCATGCCCGAACCGCAAACCTTGTTCACCGTGGTGCAACCCGCAGACAGCGGCAGACCGGCGCCAAGGGCGGCCTGGCGAGCCGGCGCCTGACCGACACCCGCCGGCAGCACGCAGCCCATGATGACTTCCTGAACCTGCTCGGCGGCAAGGCCTGAGCGCTCGACAGCGGCCTTGATCGCGACCGCGCCCAGTTGCGGGCCGGTGAGGCCGGACAGATCACCCTGGAAGCCCCCCATCGGGGTGCGGGCGACGGATACGATCACGATCGGGTCGGACATGTTTCGATACTCCTAGAGGTTGAATACAGGGTTGGCCACACGCGGTGACCACCGGTGCGCCCGGATCAGGCCGCACCTTCCTTCTTGCCGTGCATGGCCATGATGGTCTGCTGCATGACCGCACACAAAGTCCATTTCTCGTCACGCACCGCGAACACCTCGGCACGGGTGATCAACAAGGTGCGACCCGGCTTGATCACCTCGCCCCGCGCCACCAGGCGCTGCCCGTCGGCCGGTGCCAGCAGGTTGAGCTTGTACTCCACCGTCAGCACGCTGGTGTCGTGCGGCGTCAACGTATTGGCCGCATAACCGGCGGCGGAGTCGGCAATCATGCCGACCACGCCGCCGTGGATGTAGCCATGCTGCTGAGTGATCTGCGGCCGGTGCGGCAGCACGATCTCGACGAAACCGGGCTCCACCGCACTCATCTCCGCTCCGATCAACTGCATCGCCTGCTGCAGGCCAAAGCTGGCGCGCACCCGGGCTGCGTAGTCGGGATCCTTGGGCTGAAAGATGGGGGCATCGTGGTGCATGGTTGTCTCCAGTGATTTTTCGTTGTTTTTACGTTTACGTCAACGTAAACTAATCAGCAAAAAATGCAAGACATGCCGCAGCACGCCCCGACAAGATCAGGCTGTGCTGGCGCTGTCGATGTGTCGGTCGAGCTCAGCCCGCGCCGCAGCGGCACCTTCCGGGTTATGACCGAGCAAGGCGTGGCACTGGCGGTCGAGCGAGTCGATCTCGAGCAGCACTGCCTCGATGTCGCGACGTTGCTGCTCAAGTGCCGCACGGCGCTCGGCCAGCACCTTGACGAAGCGTTCGAGCTGTTGCGCCGAATTGCGCACGCCACCGTACATGTCGAGCAGTTCGCTGATCTCGGCCAGTGACAGGCCCAGACGCTTGCCGCGCAAGGTGAGTTTCAGGCGGGTACGGTCGGCCTTGGTATAGACCCGGGCGCGCCCTGCACGGGCCGGCGTGAGCAAGCCCTGGTCCTCGTAGAAGCGGATGGCACGCGGGGTGATGTCGAACTCGCGGGCGAGTTCACTGATGGTGTAGGTCTGTTCGCTGGCCATGTTGAGCAGTGCGGGTCGCCGACTCGGGGTCGCGGCCCGGACGCGGTGTCACCTGAGCAAGATTGACAATGAGTTCGATATTGCGGAAAAGTTAAGCAGATTCCCCGGGTTTGGGCAATGCGAATCGCGCCCACCCTCACATTGAGCAGACAATGACAACAACGACCGAGACCCCCACCCCCCTCCACTACCCCTTTACCGAGCTGCCTGCAGCCGGCTGTGTCACCCCGATCACCGACGGCATCGGCTGGATCCGCATGCCGCTTCCGTTCGCGCTCGACCACATCAACCTGTGGCTGCTCGACGATGGTGACGCGCTGACCGCAATCGACACCGGTTTTGGCCTCGACCCGATCAAGGCCCACTGGTCGTCCATCCTCGATGCCGACCCGCGGCCCCTGTCGCGCGTCATCCTGACCCACTGTCACCCCGACCACCTCGGCCTTGCCAGCTGGCTGACCGCACGCAACGGAGGCAGCCTGTGGATGACGCAAGGCGAGTATTTCGGTGGCCACGCCCTGTGGCATCAGCTACCTGGCTACTCGGTCCCCGACATGATCAGGCAATTCCGCAGCCATGGTCTGGACGAAGTCCGTCTCGCCGCGCTGACCGAGCGTGGCAACGGCTACCGCCGCGGGGTGCCGGAGATGCCGTCGAGCTACCACCGCCTGTTCGATGGCGATCACATCCGGATCGGCCGCCACAGCTGGCAGGTCATCGTCGGCTTCGGCCATTCGCCCGAACACGCCAGCCTGTATTGCGAGGAGCTTGGCATACTCATTTCGGGCGACATGCTGCTGCCGCGGATCTCCACCAACATCAGCGTGTTTGCCGCCATTCCCGATGACGACCCGCTCGGCTGGTTCCTGGATTCGCTGCGCCGCATCAGTCACTTGCCTGACAACACGCTCGTGCTACCATCCCACGGCAAACCCTTCCGGGGAATCCGGTCCCGGGTCGGCCAACTCATTGAGCACCACCGCGAACGCTGCGCCGCACTATCGGCAGAATGCGATACACCGCGTAGCGCGGGGGACCTGTTGAGCACGCTGTTTACCCGCGAACTGGATACTCATCAGGTGATGTTTGCGATGGGCGAGGCAATCGCCCACATGAACCACCTCGAGAAGCTGGGAGAGCTTCGGAAGGAGGAGGGAGACGACGGAGTGATCCGTTTCATCAAGACCCGCTAAGGTCGCCGGACCTTTGCCTAACAGGAGCAAAAAAACAATGGCCGCACCGCAAGACAAAGCCCACCCCGAACTGCCCGATCCCCAGGAGGTCGCCAAGACCTACGCCGAGGTGGCCAAGCGCGCCTCGCACCTGATCACCGAACACGTGCAGCGCCAGCTGAAGAAGGGCGTCGCCACGCCGGCGGATGAACTCGGCATTGCCCAGGCCTTCATGGACATGATGGCCAAGCTCCTGTCCAACCCCTACAAGCTCGCCCAGGCGCAGATGAACCTGGTGTGGGACTACTTCTCGCTGTGGCAGCACTCCATGCTGCGCTTTGCCGGCATGAATGCCGCCCCGGTCGCCACGCCTGAGCGTTCGGACAAGCGCTTCAAGGACGAAGAGTGGCAGGAACACTTCATGTTCGACTTCGTGAAGCAGTCCTACCTGATCGCAGCACGCCATATCCACGACACCGTATGTTGCGTCGAAGGTCTGGACGAACAGACCCAGAAGAAGGTCAACTTCTACACCCGCCAGTACATCGACGCACTGTCGCCGTCCAACTTCGCGATGACCAACCCCGAAGTCTTCCGCGAAACCGTCAAGAGCCACGGCCAGAACCTGATCAAGGGTCTGAACAACCTGTTGCGCGACGTCGAGGAAGGCGGTGGCAACCTGCGCGTCAAGATGACCGACACCACCGCCTTCGAACTGGGCAAGAACGTCGCCACCTCGCCGGGCAAGGTCGTGTTCCAGACCGACATGATGCAGCTGATCCAGTACACGCCCAGCACCGACAAGGTGCTCAAGCGTCCGCTGCTGATCGTGCCGCCGTGGATCAACAAGTTCTACATCCTCGACCTGCGCGAGAAAAACTCCTACATCAAGTGGTGTGTGGATCAGGGACACACCGTGTTCGTGATCTCCTGGGTCAACCCGGACGAGAAGCAGGCCGAGAAGACCTTCGAATCCTACGTACTGGAAGGCATCGTCGCCGCACTCGACGCCATCGAGCAGCAGACCGGCGAGAAGGAAATCAACGCCTGCGGTTACTGCCTGGGCGGCACCTTGCTGGCCACCACGCTGGCCTACCTGGCCGGCAAGAAGCAGAAGCGCATCGCCTCGGCGACCTTCTTCACCACCATGACCGACTTCTCCGAGCCGGGCGAACTTGGCGTATTCATCGATGAAGGCCAGGTTTCCAGCCTCGAGAAGAAGATGTTCGAGCGCGGCTACCTGGAAGGCTCGGAAATGGCCGGCACCTTCAACATGCTGCGCGCCAACGACCTGATCTGGTCCTTCGTGGTGAACAACTACCTGCTGGGCAAGGATCCGTTCCCGTTCGACCTGCTGTACTGGAACTCCGACTCCACCCGCATGCCGGCCAAGATGCACAGCTTCTACCTGCGCGCGATGTACATGGAAAACCGCCTGGTGCAGCCGGGTAACGTGGTCATCGACGGCGTGCCGATCGACCTCGGCAAGATCAAGGTCCCCTGCTATTTCATCTCGGCGATCGAAGACCACATCGCACCGTGGAAGAGCACCTACATGGGTGCGCGCAACTTCGGCGGCCCGGTGCGCTTCGTGCTGGGGGGCTCGGGCCACATCGCCGGCATCGTCAATCCGCCGGTCGCCAACAAGTACGGCTACTGGGTCAACCCGGCCGCCAAGCTTGCACCAACGGCCGACGCCTGGTTCGAGGGCGCCCAGCAGCAGACCGGCTCGTGGTGGACCGACTGGCAGTCGTGGGTCTCGGCCCATGACGCCGACCAGGCCGACGCACGTGACCCGGCCAAGGGCAAGCTGAAGGTGCTGGAAGACGCACCGGGCTCCTTCGTCAAGATCCGCATCGACGCCAAGAAAGCCGCCTGAGGCTTGAACCCTTGGTCGAGAGGGGGAAGGGTTCGCCCTTCCCCCTCTGTCTTTCTCCGGACCCGCCATGCACCAGACTTTCAGACTCGTCGTCGACACCAATACGGTGATGGCCTTGTGGCATTTCGAAGATCCTGCACTGGCCGTACTGCGTCAGGCGATCGAGCGTGGACAATTTGCGCTGTTCTGCCGTGAGGATGCGCTTGAGGAATACCGCCGGGTACTGGCCTACCGCCAGTTCGACATCGATCCGGATCGCCAGCAAGGACTGCTCGCCGACTACCGCGCCCGGGTCACCCTCGTCGACGCCGCAAGCGATGAAGCCGCCGCCTTACCGCTGTGCCGCGACCGCGACGATCAGAAGTTTCTGGAAATCGCACGCGATGCCAACGCCACCCACCTGCTGACGCGCGACAAGCTGCTGCTGAAAGTCGGCCGCCATCGTCTGCTGCGCGACCGCTACCTGGTTCAGACGCCGGAACGCTTCGTCAGCGAACAGCGATGCCCCACAGACTGAAAATTGGCTGAATCCAGGCCTGCTCAGGCCTGCACCCCAGCCTCTCCGGCCAAGGCATGCCGTAACTGCACCAGATAGCGCAGCCCACTGACCGCACGGCTGCCATACCACGACACCATCTCGCCATCGATCAACATCGCCGGCCGCTGACACAGATCCTCGACTTCGGCGAGATGCCGTTCGGCAAAGCTGTAGGGCTCGGTCGACAACAACACCCGATCAGCCTGCCGCCACGCAGCATCCGCCCAATCGACAACGGGATAACGCGGCTCGTGCGACTCGGGCAGGCTGTTCCACCCCACCGCACCCAGCATGGCCGCGATGTAGGTCGCCCGTGACACCGTCATCCAGGGCTCGCGCCAGATCAGGTAGAGCACTTTTTCCGCAGGCAGCGCCTGACGCGCGCGCTCGGCCTCGGCCAGCGCCTCCTCCAGTGCCAGACACAGTGCCTGGGCGTGCTCCACGCGGCTGAAGATGGCACCAAACAGACGATAGACGCCCAGATTATCGGCCGGCACACACGGGTGGGTCACAATCACATTGGGCACGAAGGCCGCCAGCGCATCCACCGTCTCACGCCGGTTCTCATCGATGTTCACAATCAGATGCGTCGGCTCGAGGGCACGTACGACATCCAGTTTCACATCCTTGGTACCACCCACCTTGGGAATGGGCTTGAGCAACTCACGCGGGTGGATGCAGAACCCGGTACGACCGACCAGCGCTTCGGTCAATCCGAGATCGCAGATCAACTCGGTGAGCGAAGGCACCAGCGAGACGATACGGGGCGCCGGCCCGGCAGGCTGGTGTATCTGACCGAGCGCATCGCGCCAAAGATCCGGCATGTCGGCCGGCAGGGTGGGTGCAAGTTCCGGATTCATGACCCGCATTATCCTGGAAACCGCAGCAGGATGCGCCCGGGAGCGTGTCGGGTTCTGGCCGTCACCAACCAGGCGACGCCCGTTGCCTGGTCCGTCACGAGCTCCGCCCTGTTCACGACGCCAGATCGCCTCCCAGACCAAGGCGAGCCTTCGGCAAACGGCCGGCCAGGGTGCGGGCGCATTCACGTGCGGTCTCGCGCAAACAGATTTCCAGCCGCCCCACCAAGGCAGGCGCCGCCACGCCGGCACCGCGCATCATGCACAGTTCGAACCTTGGAGCGGGACTCAAGCCCACCATAATGACCCGAAGCGGATCGAGCTGCGCGGCCGTATAGGCATCCACAAAGGCATAGCCCAGCCCCTGCTCCACCAGCCGTCCTGCCAGCGCATAAGTCTGCACCCGGTAGGCACGCTGCGCCTGCCAGTCGGCCTGCGACAACTGGGCCGCCAGACGCTCTCCCAGCGCGGTCGCTTCGGCCAGCGCGATATAAGGCCTGCCAACCAGCCAGGCGCGATCCGCGAGCCGCATCACGCCATCGCCCCAGGCGCGTGGCGCAATCAGCACCATCTCGCCCTCGACCATCGGCGTGATGGAGAGTGCGACATGACCAGCTGGCTCGATCGAGAAACCGACATCAACTTCATAAGCCAGCAGATGCGCCTCGATCTCGCCCGTATGACTGGCCCACAGATCGCACTCCACATCGGGATGGACATCACGCAAAGCCTGCAGCGCCTGTGGCAACAACGAGCTTGCCAGCGACGGCGTGGCCGCGACCCTGAGCAAGCCGGAACTACCGCGGCGCAGATTGCTTGCCAGCGCATCGATACGCTCGACCTCGCTCCAGGTGCGCTGTACCTGCACATACAAGGCCCGCGCTTCGGGCGTCGGCACCAGCCGTCCCCGCCGGCGCTCGAAAAGCGGCAGACCCAGCTGCAGCTCGGCATGCTGCAGCACCCGCGAAACGACCGGCTGCGACACATTGAGCAGTCGAGCTGCCTGGCTCGCCGAGCCTGTCTGCATCACCGCACGGAATACCTCGATCTGACGCAGGCGCATCGGCCGACCTCATGTCTTTAAAGCATAGGATAGCGCATCATCCTTATACATAGGGACAGAGGCAAGTTCTATAGTCCGGACACGATCTGTCATTGGCAGAACACGCAACCGGACAAGGAAGTCGTCATGAACATCGTCGTCATCGGCGCCGGCATCGTCGGCCTCACCACCGCCTGGACCCTGCAAGCCGAAGGTCATCAGGTCACCCTCATCGATCGCGCAAATGCAGTAGGCCAGGGCACCAGCCTGGCCAATGGTGGTCAGCTGAGCTACCGCTACATCGCACCGCTGGCCGACCCCGACGTACTCGGCAAGATTCCTGGCTGGATGCTGCGCAGCGATGCCCCGGTGCGCTTCCGGCCGCGCTTCGACCCCGACCAGTGGCGCTGGATCCTGAGCTTCCTGAAAGCCTGCAATACCTCCGACAAGCTGCGCTCGGTAGCCGCCCTGCTGCCACTGGCCCTCTACAGCCAGAGCCTGATCCATGCGCTCGCGCAAGACAGCACCCTGGATTTCGACTATCGTCGCAACGGCAAGCTGATCATCCACCGCGACCGGGCCACCTTTGAATCGGCGCGCCGCCTGCTCGCCGGCCAGCCGGAACTCGCCGAGGAACAACAGGCCCTCGACGCCCAAGCCTGCATTGATCTTGAGCCCTCACTTGCCGGACTACGTGGCGAAATCGTCGGTGGCATCCACACCCGCAGCGAGGAAGCCGGCGACTGTCACAAGCTCTGCCAGGCGCTGGCCGCGGGCCTGAGCCGTGGCAAGCAACCCGCAACCCTGCTGCTGGGCGAAACGGTCGAAGGCTTCGAGGTGCACCAGGGTCGCCTGAGCGCAGTCATCACCGACAAGCGCAGACTCGCGCCCGACGCCTGCGTGATGGCAGGTGGCGTCGAATCGGTCGGACTACTCAAGCCGCTTGGCATTTCAGTGCCCATCTACCCGCTCAAGGGTTACAGCCTGAACATCCCCATTCATGCTGCGAACGCTGTCCCGGACGCCAGCGTCACCGACTTCCAGCGCAAGATCGTCTACGCCCGCCTGGGCCAGCATCTTCGGGTCGCTGGCATGGCCGACATCGTCGGTTTCGATACCGGCCTGAATGCACGCCGCCTTGCCGACCTGCAGCGCGAAACCGCAGCCAACTTCGGCAAAGGCCTTTACCTCGACCGCGCCGAACCCTGGGCCGGACTTCGTCCAGCCACCCCAAGCGGCCGCCCGATTGTCGACGCCACCCGAATCCCTGGGCTCTGGCTCAACGTCGGCCACGGTGCACTCGGCTTCACCCTGGCTGCAGGCTGCGCGCAGCTGCTCGCCGACCGGATGATGGGGCGTCAGCCCGCCATTCCGGACGAAGGCTTCCTGCTCGCCAATGCCCAGCCCGAAGGCTGGCTCGCGTCACGGCAACGTCACGCCGGATAGAACCACAGCCCTCACTCATGGTCCGAAACACATCGCGCCACCGTTTCGGGATTGCCCGAACTGGTCATGACAGCCGATCTGTGCAAAGCTCGCATCGTGGCTGTTTACCCGGTGAGCAATCAGGCAAGGTCGGTGGGGATCAGCACATGAACGCACGCGCCCTCAAGGGCTCGAATGGAGATGGGTTTGGCTGGCCTTGCAGATCCCCCTCCGGACGTCCCCTTTGAAAGGCGAATACGGTGCCAGCCGATACCTCACGACTCGCGTTGCTGGGAGATGATGGAAGGTTTTACCGCCTCATCAACCTGCCAGCCGGGATGCCAGACGGTGTGACTTCCATTCAGTGACGACCATCGAGGAGAAAGCATGAAGACATTTAGCGCCCTGACAGCAGCCCTGGTCATTGCCGGCACTTTCGGCGCCGCTCCAGCCCAGGCCCAGCAGAAGTTCGTCACCATCGGTACGGGTGGCGTCACCGGCGTGTATTACGCCGCAGGCGGGGCGATCTGCCGGCTGATGAACAAGGACCGCGCCCAGCACGGTATCCGCTGTTCGGTCGAGAGCACCGGCGGTTCGGTATACAACATCAACACCATCAAGGCGGGCGAACTCGACTTTGGTGTCGCCCAGTCCGACGTCCAGTTCAACGCGGTGAAGGGGCTGGCCCAGTTCAAGGACGGTGGCGCGGTGTCCGACCTGCGTGCGGTGTTCGCCCTACATCCTGAACCGCTGACCGTGCTGGCACGCAAGGAAGCCGGCATCACCAAGTTTGAAGACTTCAAGGGCAAGCGCTTCAACGTCGGCAACCCGGGCTCGGGTCAGCGTGCGACGATGGAAGTGCTACTGCCCGCGCTGGGCATGAAGACCGCCGATTTCTCGCTGTCGTCCGAACTCAAGCCTGACGAGCACGGCGCCGCGCTGTGCGACAACAAGATCGACGGCTTTGCCTACGTGGTCGGCCACCCGGCTGCCAACATCCAGGACCCGACCACCACCTGCGGTGCCAAACTGGTGTCGGTCACCGGCCCCGCAGTAGACAAGCTGATTGCCGAATACCCCTACTACGCCACCGCCACCATCCCTGCCGGCATGTACGCAGCCAATCCGGACGCGACCAAGACCTTCGGCGTCGTGGCCAGCTTCGTGACCTCGGCCAAGGTATCGGACGACGTGGTCTACACCATGGTGAAGGCGGTGTTCGACAACTTCGAGGACTTCAAGAAGCTGCACCCGGCCTTTGCCAACCTCGAGCCCAAGGACATGATCAAGGGCGGCCTGTCGGCTCCGCTGCACAACGGTGCAGTGAAGTACTACAAGGAAAAGGGCTGGATGTAAGCAATACCCAAAGTCTGCAGACGCCGTGAAGGGGGCTGCCGGGCGAAAATAAACCCGGCGGCCCTTGCTTCATCAAATCAGCGAAGGTCCGGATACGATCCGTTCAGCGTCCTTCTCGGTGATGCGTACCGAGGCATTGACGAGCACATGTGCCACCAGCCACTCGTGCAGGCGTTCCGCCCCACCCTCGGCCAGGGTCAGGAATCGGCACCCCGCCTTGGCAACATCCTCACCAGCAATCTGATTGACCACCTCGGCCCGACCATGGACTTCATCTGGCAAGTCTTCGCGCTGCAACACGAAATCGAATGCCACGCCTGTGGCCAGTATTGACGAAGCCGGGAGCGAGAAACCCTCCAGCGAAAGGTCGTTCAAGGCCAGGCGGCGGTCGTCCACCAAGGCCCAGAAGCACGACTCACCGCGACGACGGGCAACGAAACGCTGTCGCGCACGGCGCTCGGCGGCGCCCGGTTCAAGATCGACCTCTTCGTTCTGTGCTGCTTTCATCAACGCACCTCCAGACAAGATGCGTAATGGTAGCGTATGACGCCTACAAAGGCAGGCCTCGGGGCTTGCGTCCGGCATGTGCGAACAAGCGATCGAACAGCCAGCGCGGCAGGATGCCCAGCACCCGCGCCACCCAGGCCATCTGCCAGGGCACCACCGCATAGCGCTCACCACGCTCGACGACGCGGGCAATGCGCCGTGCAGCCTCGGCCGCCGGCAATATGAAGGGCATGGGGTAGGGATTGACCGCTGTCATCGGGGTATGGATATAACCGGGCGCCACCGTCACCACCTTGACCCCACTACCGTGCAGCTCGACCCGCAGGCTCTCCAGATAAGCCAGGGTCCCGGCCTTGGATGCACTGTAGGCGCCCGCACCCGGCAGGCCACGAATGCCGGCAACCGACGCGATCCCCACCAGACGGCCCTGGCCGCGTCCGCGCATCAGCTCGACAAAGGGCTGAAAGGTGGCAACCATACCCAGCAGGTTGGTCCGCAATACGCGCTCGAAGGCATCGATGTCTTCAGCATGCTCGGTCAGCGTACCCACCGATACGCCCGCGTTGGCAATCACGACATCGGGCAAGCCGACCGTGGCACAAAAATGCGCTGCAGCTTCGGCGAGGCGCGCAGGTTCGGCCACATCGACCACATAAACCTGATGCTGCCCCTGCAGCGAGGCCGCCAGATCACGCATCGGAGCTTCACGACGCGCCACCAGGCCCAAAGTGGCACCAGCGGCCGCGTAATGACGGGCCAGCGCTTCGCCCAGGCCGCTCGACGCTCCGGTAATGAATACCCGACTCAAGCCGCGCTCGTATCGGGCATGGGGTGCCTGGACTGCATCAACCGCGTGCCGGTTCGCTGCGAATGCGTGCAAGCAGTTGATCGACCTGCTTGAGGGTGCCTTCGTGGCTGCCAGTCATCGACGCCGAGGTCAGGAAACGACCGCCGACCGCCATCGTCGGCACCCCCTGGATCTTGTAGGCACGCGCGGCCTGGTCGGCTCGCTGCACCAGCGATTGCACGCCGAAGGACTTGTAGGCATCCATGAACGCCTTGGCATCCACACCGCGCTTGGTCACCCAGTTGCGCACACCATCCTCGGTATGCAGTGGTTCCTTGTCGCCCTGCACCGCGCCGAACACCGCACCATGCAGACCGTGCACCTGGTTGGTGACCTCGATCGTGTAATAGAGCCGGGCCAGGGCCTGCAGCTGCGAATTGCCCCAGATTGCCGGCATGCGCTGGAAGGCGACATCAGCCGGCAAGCGCTTGATCCACTGTTCGAGCAGGGGGTCGAAATCGCGACAATGCGGGCAACCGTAGTGGAAGAACTCAATGACGGCGATCTTGTCCGGCGCCGTCGGAATGGCGGGATCAAGCACCTGGAAGCCGGCCCCTGCCCCCTGTGCAAGTACATGGCCTGCCGGACCTGCGAGCAGGGCAAGTGCTCCGAGTTGCTGAAGGGCGTGGCGTCGATTCATGCTGATTACTCCGGGTTCGTGTTCGATGACGAGGCTTAGAACGGTGCGGCCGGCGCTTCGTTCCGCGCCGGCAGAAAATCACTGGCCGGCACGTGTCACCGTGGGGGTGAAACCATTTTCAGCCAAACGGCTACGTACCGGATTCATTGCTTCCGGACTGTCGAACGGACCCACCCGGACCCGATGCACGGTACGACCATCGGCCAACTGACCACGCTGCGAACTGGCTTCGACCCCTGCAAGCGCGAGACGCGCCTTCAGGTTGTCGGCTTCGGCAGCATTCTCGAATGCGCCCAGCTGCAGGAACAGGCGCTCAGCCGGCTTGGCAGCGGCAGCGGGCTGCTGCGCTGGCGGGCTGGCAACGGCGGGTACGTTGTCGCCCTGCGGCAGGATCTTGTAGAAATCGAAATCCTGTTTGGCCACCGGACGGTCACCCGGCTTGCCCGGCAAGGCGGTGGGCGGCTGGTTGGCCGCTGGCACCCGCGGCGCGGCCGGCGCAGACTGGAAAGGGTTCGCACGGGTAAAGTACCAGGCCGCCCCCGCCGCGATCGTGGCCCCCATCATCAGGCCGATGAAGATCCCGATCAGTGTGCCCCCCCCGCTGCGGGACGGCGGACGGGACGATTTGCGCGGAGCTTTGCGGTCACGACTCACGACAGACTCCCGTGCTTCACATCGACTCGGGTGCGGACACGCCCAACACCGCCAGACCGCCGCTCAGCACCTGGCGAACCGCCTCGGCCAGGGCCAGACGTGCCAGCTTCACGGCCTCGTCGTCCACCAGCATGCGCTCGGCGTTGTACCAACTGTGGAAGTCGGCGGCCAGATCCTTCAGGTAGAAGGCGATCTGATGCGGCGCGTAATCGGCTGCTGCCGACTGCACCACCTCCGGGAACGTGGCCAGACGTGCGCACAAAGCCAGCTCACGCTCGTTGCACAGTTGACCGAGATCGGCCGCGGCCAGTTCGCTGCGCTCGCCCCCCCACTGGTTAAGCACCGAACAGACCCGGGCGTGCGCATACTGCACGTAATAGACCGGGTTCTCGTTGCTCTGGCTCTTGGCCAGATCCAGATCGAAATCCAGGTGTTGATCAGACTTGCGCAGCACGTAGAAGAAGCGGCAGGCGTCGTTGCCGACTTCCTTGCGCAGCTCGCGCAAGGTCACGAACTCACCCGAACGGGTCGACATCGAGGTCTTCTGCCCGTCACGGTACAGCACCGCAAACTGCACCAGCGCAACCTGCAGTTTTTCCGGCACCAGACCCAGGGCGGCAATCGCGCCCTTCACCCGCGGGATGTATCCGTGATGATCGGCGCCCCAGATGTCGATCATCAGGTCGAAGCCGCGCTCGTACTTGTTCAGGTGATAGGCGATGTCGGATGCGAAGTAGGTGTAAAGCCCGTTCTCGCGTTGCACCACACGGTCCTTCTCGTCGCCGAAGGCGGTGGAGCGGAACCACTTGGCACCGTTCTGCAGGTAGATGTGGCCCTGTTGCTCGAGTTGGGCGACCGCGCGCTCGACCAGACCGGTGTCGAACAGGCTCTGTTCGGAGAACCACTTGTCGAAATGCACGCCAAACTCGGCCAGATCCTCGCGACCGTCGCTGAGCTGTTCGTTGAGTGCAAACCCATGCACCCAGGGATAGTCAGCCCCCAGCAGACGCTTGGCATTGGCGATCAACGCATCGAGGTGCAATTCACGCTGCTGCTTGGCCTCGTCGTCCTTGCGCTCGACCGGCGGCAAACCAGGCGTGCCTTCCAGCACCTGCGCGGCCGTCACCTTGGCAAAACGATCCTGATGCGCATTGCGCAATTCCTGCCCCATGGTCACCACATAGTCGCCCTGGTAGGCGTTGGGCGGAAAATCGATGGCAATGCCAAAACCGGCGAGATAACGCAGCCAGGTCGATAGCGCCAGAATGTCCATCTGCCGGCCGGCATCGTTGACGTAATACTCGCGGGTGACGTCGTAACCGGCAAACGCCAGCACGTCGGACAGCGAAGCACCGTAAGCGGCCCCTCGGCCATGGCCGACATGCAGCGGCCCGGTGGGATTGGCGGAGACAAACTCCACCTGCACCTTCACGCCCTTGCTCGTCCCACGACCAAAGTCGGTGCCACGCGCCAGCACCTCGGCCACCACGGCGGTCTTGGCTGACGAAGCCAGGGTGAAATTGATGAAACCGGCGCCGGCCACTTCCGTCTTCGCCACCAGTGCAGACGGCGGTAGCTCCGCCAGCAGCAGGGCGGCAAGTTCGCGCGGGTTGCGCTTGAGCGGCTTGGCCAGCTGCAGCGCGAGATTGGTGGCGAAATCGCCGTGGCTGGCCTGCTTGGGGCGCTCGAGCAGGATCGGCGTGTCAGCCAGATCGGGCGCAACGCTCTTCAGGGCAGTTTTCAGCAGGTCGGCAAGTTGGACTTTGGGGTCGGCGCTCATGGCAGCTTCTGAAACATCGAAACCACAGATTATAGCGGATCGGGCTGCACCACCCGGCGCGGCTTGTGTCCGTTCGTTGCCGGAAAGGGCGGCATCAGCCACCAGAACAGCCCCTTGCGTGCCTATCGCAGCCTTTTCCCGCCGCAGGCTCGCCGCGCCGCCCGCTGCAGCACATGCGGAAGACAAGGTGTGCGCCCCGCTTCCACCCCCGCCGCTTTCCGGCTAAAGTCCGGGGTTCCGTTCACACCGGCCCGCTCAACGTGCGTCTCCTGCGTCTTGCCAAGATCGTCTCCGTCAGCCTGCGCTTCGGCCTCGATCGCATGATTCTTGATGCCGACAGCAGCGGGCGGCTGGCACGGATCTGGAACCGGGTGTTCTTCTGGCGCAGTTTTGACGAGAGTCGTTCGGTACGCCTGCGCCTGGCGCTCGAGTCGCTCGGGCCCATCTTCGTCAAATTCGGCCAGATGCTGTCGACCCGACGCGACCTGCTGCCGCCCGACCTGGCCGACGAACTGGCGCTACTGCAGGACAGGGTGCCCCCCTTTCCGACAGAGCAGGCCCTGGCTGTCCTGCAGGACTTCTATGGCAAGCCGGTGGATGACGTCTTCCGTCGCTTCGAGCGTACTCCGGTGGCCTCCGCGTCCGTCGCCCAGGTGCATTTTGCCGAGTTGCCCGATGGCACCGAAGTCGCCGTCAAGGTGCTGCGCCCCGGCATCGAGCACGTCATCGCCCACGACCTGGCCCTGCTCGAAGTCGCCGCCGTGGTGCTGGAGAAGATCTGGCCCGAAGGCCGCCGGCTCAAGCCGCGTGAAGTCGTGGCCGAGTTCACCAAGTATCTCAACGACGAACTCGACCTGATGCGCGAGGCCGCCAACTGTTCGCAGTTGCGGCGCAATTTCAAGGATTCGCCGCTGTTGATGGTCCCCGAGGTGTACTGGGACTTCTGTGGCCGCAACGTGATGGTGATGGAGCGCATGCACGGCGTGCAGATCTCACAGACCGAAGCGCTCAAGGCCCAGGGCACCGACCTTTCGGCGCTGTCACGCGCTGGCGTGGAGATCTTTTTCACCCAGGTGTTCCGCGACGGTTTCTTCCATGCCGACATGCATCCGGGCAACATCCTGGTGCACCTGGACGGCCGCTATATTGCGCTCGACTTCGGCATCATGGGCACGCTGAACGAAGTCGACAAGAACTACCTCGCGCAGAACTTCCTCGCCTTCTTCAAGCGCGATTATCGCCGTGTGGCACTGGCCCACATCGAAGCCGGCTGGGTGCCCGCCAAGACCCGGGTGGACGAGTTCGAGGCCGCGATCCGCACCGTATGCGAACCCATCTTCGACAAGCCGCTCAAGGACATCTCCTTCGGCAAGACCCTGCTGCGCCTGTTCCAGACCGCGCGCCGCTTCGAGATGGAAGTCCAGCCCCAACTGGTGCTGTTGCAGAAGACCCTGCTCAACATCGAAGGCCTGGGCCGGCAGCTCGACCCCGAGCTTGATCTGTGGAAAACCGCCAAGCCCTTCCTCGAACGCTGGATGAACGACCAGATGGGCTGGCGTGCCTTGGTCCGCGGCATCCAGGACGAGGCGCCGAGCTGGGCCGGCACCCTGCCGCAGTTGCCGCGCCTGGTTCATCACGCGCTGAACGACAGCGGCAAGCAGTACGCCGCGCAGCAGCAGCGGCTGCTCGAACTGCAACGCCTGCAACGTCGCCAGGGTCGCCTGCTCGGGCTGGTCGGCGTCTTCGCCCTTGCACTGCTGGCCATCGAAGTGTGGCGCCTGCTGGGCTTGTGATAATGCAGGAACGATAGAACGTTTCTCCGCCACGGCCGTCCAACCGGCATGACGTCACGCCAGCACCCGCCATCGGGCGGAATGGGAGGTGCATCATGACGACGGCAACACGACACCTGCTTGGCCCCTACGAAGGCCTGTCCATCATCGGTGCGGCATCGGCACTGGGGGCCCCCTTTCCCGGCAATGCCGACGCACCTGACGCACTGCAACGCAGCGGCCTGTGCGAGCGTCTGACCAACGCCGGCATCCATTGCGTATGGTCCGAAACCCTGCGGCCACTTGATCTGCCAGAGGCCGCGACGGACATGGACGCACGCCTGCGCGCCAACGCAGCATTCGCGCAGCGCCTGTCCAGCCATCTCGCCGCACTCGAAGCGGGCCGTTTCCCGCTGGTCCTCGGCGGTGACCACGCGGTTGCCGTCGGGACCTGGCGCGGCATCGGCCGCCGCCTGGGAAGCGCGCCGGGCCTGCTCTGGATCGATGCCCATCTCGACAGCCACACGGCCGATTCGACCCATTCCGGCAACATCCATGGCATGCCGCTGGCAGCATTGTTGGGCCTCGGCCATTCGAGCCTGACCGAGGTGGCCGGCCCCCGATTCGACCCCTCCCGGGTCTGCATCGTCGGCGCCCGCGCCTGGGAGCCCGAAGAACGTACCCGTCTCCATCAACTTGGGGTACGCGTGTTCGACATCGATCAGATTCATCGTCGTGGCTTGCCCACGGTGTTCTGCGAAGCTCTCTCCATTGTCCGCGGCAGCGACGGGCAAAGCGGCTTTGGCGTCAGCATCGATCTCGATGCGCTGGACCCCGCAGCCATCCCCGCGGTCAGCTGCCCGGAGCCCGACGGGCTCGACCCACAGGCGCTGGCCGATGTCCTGCTGACCCTGCGCAACTGCGGCGACCTGGTCGGCCTCGAGATCGTCGAGTACCGGCCGGATCTCGACAGCGGCGGACAGGTTGCCCGCTGGGTGGCAGAACTGGCCCAGGCCGCACTCGGCCCCGGCAGCTACACCTTGCGCGAGCGCGAGCGCCATCATGGCGCGGGCAACTATGCACCACTACCCGCCGTCTTTCATCGGGGCGAAGGAGTCTGGCTGTGGGATGTGGAAGGCCGGCGCTATCTCGACATGATGAGCGCCTACTCGGCAGTCAGCTTCGGCCACACCCACCCACGCCTGCTGCGCGCGCTGGAGGACCAGGCCCGCCGGCTGGCACTGACTTCGCGCGCCTTCTCCAACGACCGCCTGCCGCTATTGCTCGAGCGCCTGTGTGCCACCTTCGGCTATGAGCGCGCGCTGCCGGTCAATACCGGGCTGGAGGCCGTCGAGACCGCGCTCAAGGCCGCCCGCAAATGGGCTTATACAATCAAGGGCGTCCCCCCTGGTCAAGCCACGGTCATCGCCTGCGACGGCAACTTCCACGGACGTTCGATCGCCATCGTCGGCCTGTCGTCCAATCCGCAGTATCAAGCGGGCTTCGGCCCCTTCCCCCCGGGCCTGCAGCGCATCCCCTTTGGCGATGCCGACGCACTGGAAGCGGCCATTACCCCCGACACCGCTGCCTTCCTGGTCGAGCCGATCCAGGGCGAAGGCGGCATTGTCGTGCCACCCGCCGGCTATCTGGCGCACTGCGCCGAGATCTGCCGGCACCACGACGTCCTGCTGATCGCCGACGAAGTGCAGACCGGTCTGGGTCGTACCGGCCGCCTGCTCGCCTGTGACCATGAGGGTGTGCGTCCCGACGGCCTGATCCTGGGCAAGGCGCTGGGCGGCGGCCTGATGCCGGTATCGGCCTTCCTTGCCGACCGCAGGGTGATGGACGTGTTTCACCCCGGCGACCACGGCTCGACCTTTGGCGGCAATCCGCTGGGCGCTGCGGTAGCACTGGAAGTGCTGGCGCTACTGGCCGAAACCCGGCCATGGGAGCACGCCGAACGCATGGGCGAGCGGCTTCGCCGACACCTGGCCGACGCACATCTGCCGTGCATCCGCGCGATCCGCGGTCGCGGCCTGCTGATCGGCATCGCGCTCGACCCGGCAATCGCACCCGCAGCGCAAGCCGCCGAACGCCTGCTGGTCCGCGGCATCGCCACCCGTGACACGCACGGCAACGTGATCCGCCTTGCTCCACCACTGACGATCACGGAAGACGAACTGGATCACGGGGCGGAGTGGGTAGTGGAAACGCTGGCAAGTTTTGTAGCCTGAGCGCTGGTTTGCACGCAACCAACGTCACAAAGCGGGAATTGAAGAGGCGGCCTAGGCGCCCACAGCCTTCGGTTTCCGCTTGCTCACACCCGCACGTCGCGTTGGAACTCCGTTTCCGACGCGACTGCGCCCCTCGCCGCTCAAACCGCCAGCCACATCCGAAACGCGGGGAAGAACGACATGCTCGACCGGCGTGGATTCAAACACCAGGAGGCGATCAAGCGTAGCGTAGATATTGTCCAGCATATCCTTGCCGATCGCCTGCTCGATCAGGTGATACTGGGCCTCGATCAGTGGTGCAATCTGTAGCACCAGTGACTGACTGTGCTCCGTCAGGCGAACCAGCACCCGCCGCTGATCCTCTGGCACACGCCGCCGTTCCACTAGCCCCACATCTTCCATGCGTGCCAGCACGCCGGCCAAGCTGGGGCTCAGGATCTGGCACGCCTCGCAGATCTGCCACGGCTCAAGTTCTTCCTGTTCGCTCAAGGCACGCATGACCCGCCACTGCTGTTCGGTCAATCCATAGTGGGTGAGGATGGGTCGAAAGTGCGCGAGCACACTTTCACGCGCCCGCAACAGCAGTAGAGGCAGATTTCGAAAGACGATCTTGCGCGGCATGAGCGGCGCTCCTTGCGGTAGATGAACGGGTTTGGGCAGGGCAAATGGTAGCAGTCTGCGCATTTGATTCTACCGGTTGACTTACTAACATGTTAGCAGTTTAATTACTAACATATTAACAAACACCCGCCGATACTCGGCATGGGCAAGGAATGGAGACCATGAACATTCGCATGCTTATCGCAGCGTCGCTGACAGCGATGTCATTTCAGGCGGCAGCCCAGACCGTCACGCTGAAGGTGGCGCATTTCCTTCCGGCGGTAGCGCCTGCTCAACAGAAGGTGTTGCAACCCTGGTGCGACGCATTGAACAAGGAGTCCCGCGGGCGCATCGCGTGTCAGATTTACCCTTCGATGCAACTGGGCGGCACCCCCCCTCAGCTCGTCGATCAAGTCAGGAATGGGGTAGCGGATGTCGTGTGGACCGCGCCGGGTTACTCCGCCGGGCGGTTTCCGGTCATCGAAGCACTGGAACTCCCCTTCGTTGTGACCGACGCCCACACGGGCAGCCTCGCGGCATGGTCGTTTTACGAACAGCACGCGCAGAAGGAGTTCGACGCGTTCAAGGTTCTTGCCGTACATGTTGACGGCGGGATGGCTTTGCACACCTCGAAACGCAACATTCAGGGCATGAGCGACATCACCGGACTCAAACTGCGTGCGTCCGGACGGATGGCCGCCAAGACCCTCGCCGCACTGGGCGGCAGCCCGGTAGCCATGCCCCCTGCACAGATGACCGAGGCCATATCCAAGGGGGTGGTCGACGGCGCAATGGGCGCCTGGGAGCTGGTTTCACCCACCAAGCTTGACGAAGTCTCGCGCTTTCATGCGGAGCCCGCTTCAGGCATGCCCTATCCTGCCACGACCGTACTCACGATGTTGATGAACAGACAGAAATATGATGCGCTGCCTGCCGATCTGAAGGCCATCATCGACCGTTACAGCGGTCCCCCTCTTGTGGCTGAGTTTGGCCGCGTCTGGGAAGAGGAAGCGGCGGCCTCGCGCGCCAAAGTCAAAAGTCGCGGTAACACGATTCATCAATTCTCGACGGCCGAGTTCGACGCCATGAAGAGGGCCACCGCACCGGTGGAAGCCGACTGGATCAAGTCGATGAACGACCGGGGCCTCGACGGTAGCGCACTAGCCGAAGCTGCACGCGATTTGGCGGCACGCAAATGAGTGCGACCACAACTCATGACCCGATGGGCCAACCCCACGAACTGGTGGCGCACGGTCCAACAGAGCAACTGCTAAACCTCGCAGCCAAGGCCATGGCACTGACGGGAGGTGCGTTGTTCATCGGCCTCATCGCGATGTCCCTGGTATCCATCATCGGGCGCAAACTCGGCTTCGGCTCAGTCAATGGTGACATCGAGCTGATGCAGTGCGGAACTGCGGTGGCCGCTGCAGCCTTCCTGCCCTACTGCACCCTGCTGGGCGAACATCTCAAAGTCGATTTCTTCACCGAAGGCATGCGCCCCGCCGCCAGGCGCTACATGGATGCCATCGCCGACCTGCTGCTCGCCGTTGTCGCCGGACTGCTTGCCTGGCGTACCGGGCTTGCCGCCATGTCCATTCAGGAGGCTGGCGAAGTCACCCCTCTGGTCTCCTTGCCGGTGTGGATTCCCGTTGCGGCACTCGTCCCCAGCTTGGCACTGATGAGCCTGTGTGCGGGGTATCGAGTGGTAAGTGCCATCAACCAGCAATCCAAAGGCGGAGCCAAATCATGAGTGGCACTATGATCGGCGTCATCGGATTTGCCGGCCTGCTAGGTCTGCTGGCCGTCCGCATCCACATCGGCATCGCCATGTTCATTGCTGGCGCAGCCATTTACCTTGCCGTGAATACCTGGGAGTCTGCCGGCCTGATGTTCACCCTGAACAATCTGGTCTATGCACGACTGTCCAACTATGACCTGGCGGTGATTCCGCTCTTCATCCTGATGGGACAATTCGCCACCCACGGAGGACTGTCGAAGGCCCTGTTCCGCGCCGCCGGAACGCTGATCGGCCACTGGCGCGGCGGACTGGCAATGGCGTCAACCGCAGCCTGCGCTGCATTTGGCGCGATCTGCGGTTCGTCGCTGGCAACTGCGGCAACGATGGGACAGGTTGCCTTGCCGGAACTTCGCGCCCACGGCTACTCGGGCAAGCTCGCGACCTCTACCCTCGCTGCAAGCGGTACGCTCGGCATCCTGATTCCGCCCTCGGTGCCACTCGTCATCTATGCGGTACTGACCCAGGAGTCCATCGGCAAACTCTTCGTCGCCGCGGTGATCCCGGGCATACTGGCTGCGCTGGGCTATCTCGCGGTGATCTGGCTGGTGGTCAGGCGCGACCCGGACGCCGGGCCTGCGGGCAAGCGGGCCAGTCTGGGCACCATGGTGCGTGCTCAACTCGGCATCCTGCCGGTGCTGCTGGTTTTTGCCGTGGTGATCATCGGCATCTATGGCGGCTGGGCCAACCCGACCGAAGCGGCCTCGATTGGCGCCGCGGCCTGCGGTCTGATTGCCGCCGTCACGGGCGGCATGAAAACGAAGGATTTCGTGCAAAGCGTGTATGGCACGGCACATGCCACCGCAATGATCTTTGTCGTACTGCTCGGCGCCGATCTCCTCAACGCCTCGCTGGCCCTGTCGCAATTGCCGGCGGAGCTGGCCACCTGGGTCAAGACCAGCGGCTTCGAGCCCTTGCTGGTGCTGCTCGCCATCTTGCTGATCTACCTGGTGCTGGGTTGCGTGATGGACTCGCTGGCCATGATCCTGCTTACCATCCCCATCTTCTACCCCGTCATCATGGGCCTGGACTTTTACGGACTGTCCGACTCGGACAAGTCGATCTGGTTCGGCATCGTCGCCCTGATGGTCGTGGAGATCGGCCTGGTCACGCCTCCGGTAGGTATGAACCTATACGTCATCAACAAGCTCGCTCGCAACGTTCCGATGCGGGACACGGCAAGCGGTGTGCTGTGGTTTCTGGCCTCGGACTTCGTGCGCATCGGGTTGCTGATCTTCGTGCCCGGCATTGCACTGTGGCTGGTCCACGCCACAGGTGGCTGAACAATTCAACACTCATCACCGAACGAAAAAACAATGACAATTACACCTTTCTGCATAAGCTCACCGCCCCCTGTGAGCGGGACAATCTATGGTGTAGTGCTGAACGATCACCACTCGATTGCCCGCTTCGGCACCGCAGTTGATGATGCGCCATACAAGGGTGCCCCCAAGGCCCCTGCCATGTACTTGAAGCCCGCCAACACGGTGGTCGGCAATGGCGCAGCCATAACCCTGCCCGCAGACGAATCCGCGGTCGAGATCGGCGCCACGGTCGGTATCGTGATCGGCGCACCGGCAGCGCGGCTGAGCACCGATACAGCCATGGACGTCGTCGCTGGCTACGCCTTGGTGGCCGACCTTAGCCTGCCGCATTCAAGCTACTACCGACCGGCAATCCGCGAGAAGTGTTTCGATGGCGCCTGCCCCGTCGCCGAAGTACGGCCTGCAAGTGAAATCGGTACGCTATCCACGATCGTCCTCACCACGTTCATCGGCGGCCAACCAGTGGCGGAGCGTTCACTGGCCGATCTGGTGCGCGATGTGCCGCAACTACTCACCGATGTGACCGAATTCATGACCCTGAGCGTTGGTGACATGTTGCTGGTCGGCGTCGAATACCTGGCCCCTCAAGCTGCTGCCGGCAACCAGGTCAGGATCACTGCAGGCCCACTCGGCAGTCTCGAGTTCTCGATCCATACCCGCACGGAGGCACTCACGTCATGAAGCACGCACGCATTGCCTGGACGGGGGCCGTCCACCAAGCCGTGCCGCATGGCGAGCACCAACTGCAACTGGTCGATGGCCGCATCATCAACGAAGACGAGGTCGTCTGGTTGCCACCTGTCACCCCCAGAACCGTTTTCGCCCTGGGTTTGAACTACGCCGATCACGCAAAGGAGCTGGCCTTCAAGGCTCCGGAGGTGCCATTGGTCTTCCTCAAGGGCACAAACGCATTCACCGGCCACCGCGGCATCAGTCGCCGCCCGGCAGATGCCACCTACATGCACTACGAATGCGAACTGGCCGTGATCATTGGCACGTCCGGGTACCGCATTTCCAAAGCCCATGCGATGGAGCACGTAGCCGGCTATACCGTCGCCAACGACTATGCCATTCGCGACTACCTGGAAAACTGGTATCGCCCAAACCTGCGGGTCAAGAACCGCGACGCATGCACCCCGCTCGGCCCCTGGTGGGTCGATCGCGACGACATTGCCGATCCCATGAAGCTTGCCCTCACCACTCGGGTCAATGGCGCCGTCACCCAACAGGGTACGACCGCCGACATGATCTTCGACATTCCGACGCTGATCGAATACCTGTCCTCCTTCATGACCCTCTCACCCGGCGACATCATCCTGACCGGCACCCCTGAAGGCCTGGCCGATGTCAAGGTCGGCGATGTGATCGATACCGAAATCGAGGGCATCGGCTGCCTCACCAACACCATCGTCGATGACGCCACTTGGTTCGGCGTCGACAAGCAAGGAGTAAATGCGCAATGAACACCATCAAACACCTCATCGGCGGCAAGCAGGTCGACAGTAGCGCCCATTTCGAGACCCTCAACCCGGCGACCGGCGAAGTCCTCGCGCAGGTGGCCAGCGGCGGAGAGGCCGAAGTCAACGCCGCGGTCGCTGCCGCCAAGGCCGCATTTCCCGGCTGGTCCGCCACGCCGGTCAAGGAGCGCGCGCGCCTGATCCGCCGCCTCGGCGACCTGATTGCCGCCAGTGTGGATGAACTTGCCGACCTGGAGACCGCCGACTGCGGCCAGGTCACCAACCAGACCAAACGTGTTCTGGTGCCGCGCGCGGCGGACAACTTCTACTACTTCGCCGAGCTGATCCAGCACATGCACGGCGAGACTTACGACTCCGACACCGGCCACCTGAACTACACCCTGTGGCAGCCGGTGGGCGTGGTCGCACTGGTCTCGCCATGGAACGTACCGTTCATGACCGCCACCTGGAAGACCGCACCCTGCCTGGCCTTCGGCAACACCGCGGTGATGAAGATGAGCGAACTCTCGCCGCTGACCGCCACCCGGCTCGCTGAACTGGTGCTGGAAGCGGGCATTCCTCCCGGCGTGTTCAACCTGGTGCACGGCTTCGGCGACAAGGCTGGCGAGCCACTGGTGTCGCACCCGGACGTGCGCTCGATCTCCTTCACCGGCTCCACCGCCACGGGAAATCGCATCGTCAAGGCAGCCGGGTTGAAGAAGTTCTCGATGGAACTCGGCGGCAAGTCACCTTTCATCATCTTCGACGACGCCGACTACGAGCGCGCGCTCGACGCCGCGATCTTCATGATCTTCTCCAACAACGGTGAACGCTGCACCGCCGGCTCGCGGATCATCGTGCAGCAGACGATCTACGACCGCTTCGTCGCCGACTTCACCGCCCGCGCCGCGAAGCTTACCGTGGGCGACCCGATGGACCCCACCACCATCATCGGCCCGATGATCTCGAAAGGGCACCAGGACAAGGTCAATGGCTACATCGAGCTGGGCAGGCAGGAAGGCGCCGAGCTGGTGTTCGGCGGCGGCACGCCGCAGCTCGACGACCGGTTCAAGAATGGTTTCTGGGTGCAGCCGACGGTGTTCGCCAACGTCGACAACCGCATGCGCATCGCCCAGGAGGAAATCTTCGGCCCGGTGCCCTGCATCATCCCGTTCAAGACCGAGGAGGATGCGGTGCGCATCGCCAACGACACCGTCTACGGCCTGTCGTCCTATCTGTGGACCAACAACACCGGTCGCGCCATCCGTCTGGCAAAGGCAATCGAATCCGGCATGACCTTCGTCAACAGCCAGAACGTGCGCGACCTGCGCCAGCCCTTTGGCGGCTCCAAGGCATCGGGAACCGGGCGCGAAGGCAACCACTACAGCTATGAGGTGTTCTGCGAAGCCAAGAACATCGCCGTGTCCTACGGCAGCCACCACATCCCGCGCTGGGGTGTGTGAAGCGCACATCGATGAGGTGGCGGGACCGCGCACAGAACACGGCCCACCCCCCGCACCGGCAGAGAGAACACGCGCAGCATCCATTCCAGAATCGAGCAAGAGGAGAACACCATGGGCAAACTGGCCCTCGCCGCAAAAATCACCCACGTCCCGTCGATGTACCTGTCGGAACTCGACGGCCCGCACAAGGGCTGCCGGCAACCGGCGATCGACGGCCACATCGAAATCGGCCGCCGCTGCCGCGAGCTCGGGGTAGACACCATCGTCGTGTTCGACACCCACTGGCTGGTCAACTCCGGCTATCACGTCAACTGCGCCCCCCACTTTGAAGGCGTCTACACAAGCAACGAGTTGCCCCACTTCATCAAGAACATGCCCTATGCCTACGACGGCAACCCGACCCTTGGGCACATCCTGGCTGAAGGAGCAACCTCCGCCGGGGTACATACCCGTGCTCATGACGCCACCACGCTGGCATTGGAGTACGGCACCCTGGTGCCAATGCGTTACATGAACGCCGACCGTCACTTCCGGGTCGTTTCGGTATCGGCCCTGTGCACTGTCCATAACCTGGAAGACTCAGTGCGCCTCGGCGCCGCAATGCGCAAGGCTGTGGAAGAGCACTACGACGGCACAGTGGCCTTCTTCGCCAGCGGCTCGCTGTCACACCGTTTCGCGCAAAACGGAGTGGCCGAGGCGTTCATGCACAAAATGTGGAGCCCGTTCCTCGAGACCATGGATCATGCGGTCGTCGATATGTGGCAGCGTGGCGACTGGAAGACCTTCTGCGCGATGCTGCCGGAGTACGCCGACAAGTGTCACGGCGAAGGCTTCATGCACGACACCGCCATGCTGCTGGGTGCGCTCGGCTGGGACGCCTACGAAGGCCGGACCGAGGTGATCACACCCTTCTTCGGTAGCTCGGGCACGGGGCAGATCAACGCGGTATTCCCGGTCTGACCCCATCGCCAACCCCCACAGAGCCCACACCCCGCACACGGAGCCTGCACAGATGGCGCACCTCATCTTCGAATATACGCGCAACCTCGGCCCTGCGGCCGACATCCCCGGCCTGCTGCGCAAGGCCAACCAGGTCATGATCGCCCAGGAGGTGTTCCCGATCGGCGGCATCCGTTCGCGGGCGATCGAGCTCGTCGACTACTGCGTTGCCGATGGCAGTGCCGACGACGCCTTTGTGCACGCGACGGTCAAGATCGGCGCCGGACGCAGCACCGAAGCCCGCCAGAAGACCGGCGACGACCTGTTTGCGATGATGAAGACACACTTCGCCGCACTCTACGCCAACCGCACCCTTGCCCTGTCCCTCGAACTGATCGAATTCTCGGAGGCCGGCACCTGGAAACATAACAACATTCATGCCCGATATCGTCAGGGCTGACCCAGTACAGGACCAGACACCATGCTTGCACCGGACACCATCGCCACCATCGCGCGTCGACTGCACGACGCAGAGCAGGCTCGCGAGCAGGTACGTGCGCCCTCACTCGACCATCCTGAAATCACCATTGCCGACGCCTACGCCGTACAACGCGAAGGGATACGCCTGAAGCTCGCCGCAGGCCGAAAGATCAAGGGCCACAAGATCGGCCTGACCTCGCGTGCCATGCAGATGTCGTCGCAGATCGACGAGCCCGACTACGGCACCCTGCTCGACGACATGTTCTTCGACGATGGCGCCACGATTCCGGGTGACCGCTTCATTGTGCCGATGGTCGAGGTCGAGCTCGCCTTCATCCTCTCGCGCCGGCTGGAAGGCGAGGAGACCACCCTGTTCGACGTCCTGTCCGCCACCGACTACGTGATCCCCGCGATCGAGATCATCGACGCCCGCTGCCACCGCGTCGACCCGGAAACGAAGCGCCCGCGCAAGGTCATGGACACCATCTCGGACAATGCTGCCAACGCAGGCATCATCCTCGGCGGTCGTCCGATCAAGCCGCTTGACTTGGATCTGCGCTGGATCGCTGCACTGCTATACCGCAACGGCGTGATCGAGGAGACCGGCGTTGCCGCCGGCGTGCTAAATCACCCCGCCAACGGCATTTCCTGGCTGGCACGCAAATTCGCCCCCCACGGCGTGCCCCTGGAATCAGGGCAGGTCATCCTCGCCGGCTCATTCACGCGCCCGGTCGCTGCTCGACCAGGCGACACCTTCCAGGCCGACTACGGCCCGATGGGCTGCATCACCTGTCATTTCGCGTAAGGAGACATCAATGCTGATGCCGGAAAATCGTTTCAAGCGTGCCCTCGCCGCGCGCGAATTTCAGGTTGGCGTATTCCTCGGCCTGATCGATCCTTACTGTGCCGAAATCATGGCCGGCACGGGTTTCGACTGGCTGATGATCGACGGCGAACACGGTGCCAACGATCCACGCTCCGTGCTCGCCCAGTTGCAGGCGGTCGCACCTTACCCCGTCAGTGCGGTCGTCCGTACGGTCGATCACGACGCGGCACGCATCAAGCAGTATCTGGACGTCGGCGTGCAAAGCCTGCTGGTACCGATGGTCGAATCGGCCGAGCAGGCATCCGCGCTGGTAAGAGCAATGCGTTATCCGCCCGAGGGCATCCGTGGCGTGGGTACGGCACTGGCGCGCGCTGCGCGTTGGAACGGCGTGGAGGGCTACTTCACCCGCGCCGATGAAGAGATGTGCCTGATCGTTCAGGTGGAGTCGCGCGCCGGGCTGGCTGCGCTCGATGACATCCTTGCGGTGAAGGGCGTCGACGGTGTGTTCATTGGTCCCTCGGACCTCGCTGCCTCACTCGGCCATCTCGGCAACCCAGGCCATCCCGAGGTCAAGACCGCGGTTGCCGACGCCCTCGCACGCATCGTCGCCGCCGGCCGCGCAGCCGGGGTGTTCTCGGCCGACCCAGCCGCGGTCCAGGCCTACCGCGAGGCGGGAGCCGGTTTCATTGCCGTCGGGGTGGATACCCTGCTGCTGCGCAACGCTGCCGTTCAACTCGCCCAACGCTTCAAGACTGCCGGCACCCCCCGCGCCGGTGCTGCCTACTGATGATTGCCGGGGCCCCTCGGCCCCACCCGGAGTAACCATGCTGAACCTGAACGATCCTAGCCTGCTGCGCCAGGCCTGCTACATCGACGGCCAGTGGGTCGGTGCAGACAATCAAGAAACGGTGCCGGTATGCGATCCGGCCAATGGCGCCACCCTCGCCAGCGTGCCTCGAGCAGGCGCCGCCGAGACCGCGCGCGCCATTGTCGCCGCCGAGCGCGCCTTTCCGGCATGGCGCGCGCGCACCGCTGCCGAACGTTCCCGCATCCTGCGTCGCTGGTACGAGCTGATGCTGGAGCATCAGGACGACCTCGCCCGCATCATGACCGCCGAACAGGGCAAGCCACTGGCGGAAGCACGGGGCGAAATCGCCTATGCAGCCTCCTACCTCGAGTGGTTTGCGGAAGAAGCCAAGCGAGCTTACGGAGACGTCATCCCGTCACCATCCGCCGATCGTCGCATCATGGTGACCAAGGAGCCGGTCGGCGTCTGCGCGGCGATCACCCCCTGGAACTTTCCTTCCGCGATGATCACCCGCAAGGCCGGTCCGGCACTGGCCGCCGGCTGCACCCTGATCCTGAAGCCTGCCGAACAGACGCCACTCTCCGCCCTCGCCCTGGCCGACTTGGCCGAACGCGCCGGCGTCCCACCGGGCGTGTTCTCCGTGATCACCGGACGCGCCAGCGCAATCGGTGGTGAGCTCACCGCCAGCCCGGTGGTGCGCAAGCTCACCTTTACCGGCTCGACCGAAATTGGTCGCCTTCTGATGCAGCAGTGCGCACCGACGATCAAGAAGCTGTCACTGGAACTGGGCGGAAACGCCCCTTTCATTGTGTTCGACGACGCCGACCTCGATGCGGCAGTCGCCGGTGCGATGGCCTCCAAGTACCGCAATGCCGGACAGACCTGCGTGTGCAGCAACCGCTTCCTGGTGCAGGACGGCGTGTATGACGCCTTTGCCGCGAAGCTCGCCACCGCAGTGGCCACACTCAAGGTCGGCCGCGGCACTGACGAGGGCGTGACCCAGGGCCCGCTGATCGACGAGCCGGCCATCACCAAGGTGGAGTCGCTGGTGGCAGATGCCTGCGCCAGGGGCGCACGTGTCGTCTGCGGTGGCAAGCGCCATGCACTGGGCGGCACATGGTTCGAGCCCACCGTCCTTGCCGACGTAACCCCGACGATGGCGGTGGCGAAGGAAGAAATCTTCGGGCCCGTGGCCCCGCTGTTCCGCTTCCACACCGAAGCAGAGGCGCTATCCATGGCCAACGACACCGAGTTCGGCCTGGCAGCGTATTTCTACACCCGTGACGTCGGGCGCGTATGGCGAGTCTCCGGTCAGCTCGAATACGGCATGGTTGGCATCAACACCGGCCTGATCTCGACCGAAGTCGCACCGTTCGGCGGCGTAAAGAGCTCCGGCCTGGGTCGCGAAGGCTCGCGCCACGGGCTGGACGAGTACATGGAACTGAAATACCTCGCCATGGGCGGCCTGTAAAACAGTCCTTGGCCACCGCTGAACCTGCCCATCGCCAGTCGAACCACATGGCGCTTCCCCATCAGCCCCACATGGGTGACACGTCCCTGACTCCAGGGGCAACGACGGGCGAAGGCAGCCGTCATGCGCCGGACTCAAGTACAGAAGACGTGCCGTCACACCGGCCGTCCCGTGAATCAAACAGGTCGGCGGCGTACGGCACGTTCGTGACGGCTCAAAGGATCTGCGCCACGGTGTCGAATGGCAGGCGTGGACCTTGCGGGTGATTCCCCGCCGGATCGCCGTAACCCAGGTTGATGAGGAAGTTGGCCTGATAGCGTCCGTCAGGAAAGAATTCAGCATTCAGCCGGGCCGCGTCGAAGCCGCTCATCGCACCGACATCCAGCCCCATCAAACGGGCCGCGACGATCAGATAGGCGCCTTGCAGGCTGCTGTTGCGAAACGCTGTGGCAGCCGAAAGTTCGGGATTGGCCTCGAACATGGGCCTGGCGTCGTAGGCCTTGAACTGAGTCGGCAGATGCTCGTAAAAGCGTGAGTCCTGCGCCACGATCACGGTGACGGGCGCCTTCTTCGTTTTCTCGACGTTGCCGGGCGCGAGTGTCGCCAACAGCCGAGCCTTCGCGGCGTCACTGCGTACGAAAACAAAGCGTGCGGGCTGACAATTCATCGAGGTCGGGCCCTGTTGAGCCGCCGCCTGCAGATCACGCAGCAAGGCCTCGCTGACGGGCTGGTCAGTGAAAGCATTGAAGCTGCGGGCACCCGTGAGCGCGCGCGCAAGTGCAGCGTCGAACGAAGTTGTAGCAGATTGAGTCATGATCGGATCTCCTCTCCGGGATCAAAGGGATGGCGCTGGCGATGGGCGCCGCTCATGCGTCGCCCGAACAGTCTCACCACTTCATTTCACCTTTGTTGACCTTGGCACCGATGTCCAGCGACATCGCACCGATGGCTTCGGGATAGGCAACTTTCATGCGCTCGATCAGTTCAGCGCTGTTCTTGCTGGCCGCCAGATTTCTCTCGAAGGTCTCCAGGTAATCTCGGGTGTAGGTAATGGCACTGAGATCCATGGCAGTTCCGGGCTTCATGTGACCAGGCACGACCAACGTCGGTTGCAGCGCGACCATTTCATCCAGCTGAGAGATCCACGCCTTACGCTCCGCGACGGCTTGCGCATCTGCTGTCCAGACATGCATGTTGCCGAACACGGCAACATTTCCGGCGATGGTCTTGATGGAGGGAATCCATACATACGGGCGATGCGCCAGAAGGCCCTGGGTCCCCAGGATCTCCACCTTCTCGCCATCAACCGTAAGCGTGTTGCCGGACAAGACGGCGGGCAACACTGGGTTTTGCGGCGCATTGGCGCCCATCTTGGGTCCCCAGAAAGCGAGCTTGCCTTGAAGTTTCGCGCCGATCTTCTCCGACACCGCTGGCGTCGCCACCACCTGTGCATTCGGAAAGATCTGCTTCAAGGTTTCAACTCCGAAGTAATAGTCCGGGTCAGCCTGGCTCACCAGAATGGTCGTGAGTTGCTTGCCGCTATCGAGCACATTGGCTGCGATGCGCAGTGCGTCGGCCCGGGTGAAGCCGGCATCGATCACCAGCGCCTCCTTGTCACCCGTGATCAGCGTGGAATTGACGCTGAAACTACTCGCATCGGCGCTATAGACCTTGACCTGCAACGGGTCGGCGGCCTGTGCGCTGGAGAAGGCAACGGCGAGGGTGACCGCGATGAGTGAAGTACGAAGCATGGACATCTCCTGTCAGGAAAGCAGTGTTGATGCAACGAACTTTATGCTCGAAAATCGACCAGATAAATCCCATAAAATGCACATCATTGTTTCCAACTTGAAGCAGGTCACCAATATATGGACAGACTCATGGCCATGCGGGTCTTTTCGGAGGTCGCCCGCAGCGGCAGTTTCACGGCCACGGCAGACACATTGGAAATGTCGCGGGCAATGGTTACCCGTTACATCGGCGAGATGGAGAGCTGGCTGGGGGTGAGACTTTTTCAGCGCACCACGCGCCGCATCAGCCTGACCCATGCAGGCGAGCAGGCCTTGCTACGATGCGAGCAGATCGTGTCTCTGGCACAGGACGTAGAGAACGAAGCCGCGCCCGACGATGGAGTGCTGCGCGGCCAGTTACGCGTCACTTGCAGCACCTCATTGGCGTATGCCTTTCTGGCAGCCGTCCTGAGGGACTTTCTCGCAATGCACCCCCAGTTACAGATCGACCTCAACGTGAATGACGCCTCATTGAATCTCGTGGAGTCCCGCGTTGACCTGGCCATCCGCATCAGCAACACGCCCGACCCCGGCCTGGTCACCCGCCCCCTGGCGCTATGCGAGTCGGTGTTGGTCGCATCCCCCAGCTATCTGGCTGCACGCGGCACACCACAGCAACCGGAAGAACTGACGGCGCACGACTGCCTGGGTTACGCCAACTTCGGACGCAGCTTGTGGACACTGACGCACAGCGATGGCACACACAGGACGGTACAGGTTCGCACCCGCTTTACCGCCAACGAGGCAACCGTGTTGCAACAAGCGGCACTGGCCGGTGGCGGCATTGCCATGCTGCCAACCTATCTGGTGAGGAGCTTGCTCAATACCCGTCAATTGGTGAGCGTGATGGACGACTGGCGGCCCCAGGCATTGACGATTCATGCCCTATACACCACGCGTCGTCGCATGGCGACACAGACCAAGGCTCTGCTCGAGTATCTGATCGAGCGCTTCGAAGCCAATGCCTTCGATTGAACCTGACAAGCGCAGCTGACCGTATGCTGATCACCCGAAAGCCCGATGAACGAGGCGCACCCTGCCTACGATAGGCATTCCCGACCCAGTGAGCGCTTGGACGCACCCGAGCGAGCATCCAAGCGCAGCTTCTGGGTTCAATAGCAGAGTGACGTCCGAGCAGGATACTCGCCAAATACCCCAGCCAGCTGTCAGCGATGGTCTATATTGCTAATATATTAACGATATCACTGGATGCTGCACCTCATCCGGAACCATCGAGGAGACCGCCAATGCTGTTGTCCACGCCAGCCAGCCGCCCACCCACTGCCTTTGCCTCGCTGCGGCAGGCCGCCGATACGCTGTTCCACCGAGATAGTCATACCATCCGTTGCCGTCAGCCGGACGAGGCCTCGGCGCAGTTGCGCTCCGTCTACAGCCACCACCACCTACGCCTGCTCGGCACACAAGCGCACTTCGACATGCGCCTGCATCTCGTCCGCGCCGGCCGGCTGGAACTTGGCGCCCTGGGCTTTGGCACCGAGGTTGAACTCAAGCAACAGCCCCCCGGGCGCTTCACCCTGGTCACCACTCAGTTGAGCGGCCACTCCGAGATCCATACCCGCGGAGAGCGTCACGGCGGCGGCGCCGGGATGGTCGTGCTGGATTCGGCCGGACAGGCGGTGAACAAACGGTTCTCCGCCGACAGTTGTCGGATCAACCTGCGCGTCGACCAAGCCGTGCTCGAATCCAAGTGCGCGGAACTACTCGGCCGGGATGTCGGTGGAGCACTCGTGTTCCACCCCGCGCTTCCCGCAGGCACGCCAGCTCAGCTGCGCTGGACAGCCTGGCTGCAGATGCTGCTCGGCTGCCTCGACCGTGGGGAAGCGGACACACGCCCATGCAATCCTCTGCTACTGCGTCAGATCGAGGAAGCGGGCCTTCTATTGCTGCTGACCGAGATACCACACAACCGCAGCGCGCTGCTCGCCACCCCCGAGCCGGAAATCGCGCCCCGCCACGTGCGGCGGGCGGAGGAGTTCATCCGCAGCCACGCCGCCGAGGCGCTGACCCTGGGCGATATCGCTGCTGCTGCCGGGGTGAGCATCCGTGCCCTCACCGACGGCTTCCGCCGCGCCCGCAACACCACACCGATGATCTTCCTGCGCGAACAACGCCTGCTCGGCGCTCGCGCCGAACTGCAGCAAGCCGACGCCGTCGACACCGTTACCGCCATCGCACTGCGCTGGGGCTTTGGCAACCCCGGCCGCTTCGCTGCCGACTATCGGCGCCGCTTTGGTGAATCACCTTCGGCCACAATGCGTCGCGCAGCCTGACCACCGTCGGAAGACCGGCCGCTTCATGAGCCTGCCAGATCAACCCCGCGCGCGATGACAAGCACGATGCCGGAAACTGTCGCCTCCCCGACTCCCGCCCTGATGGACGAGCCCACAGTACTGTCCGGTCAACAACTGAGAACTTGTGAAGAAATCGTAGCGAGCGGGTCGAGTGCAAGGCGCGATCGATGCGAACGACGAGACCTATCAAATGGATAGGCGAGGCGTGAGCGAGTGAGCAACGCAGCAATCGACCCGCGCAGTAGATTTATGCACAAGTTCTGAGGACTCATCACCTTCCAAGGCCGTAGATCGGCCAGCGACCCGACGCGCCACAAAGGTGCCGGATCGGGACGGTAACTGCCGTTTCTGAATAGGCCCGCCAGCCCGCGCTACGTAGCATCGTCGTGCCACTCACGCATCCGTTCGCGAGTGTGTTCCACCACCAGGAGACGACCATGCACCCACTTCGCTTTTCATCCATCGCCCTGATCTTTGGCCTTGTCGCCGCCCCTGCGGCCGCTCAGGAAGTCACCCTCAAGATCAGTCACTTTCTGCCCGGCATGGCGCTGGCCCAACGTGCCGTGATGGAGCCTTGGTGCGCGGATCTCGAACGCGATTCAAGCGGGCGCATCAAGTGTCAGTTCTATCCTTCGATGCAGCTTGGCGGCACCCCCGCGCAACTCCCTGATCTGGTCAGGAACGGCGTAGCCGACGTGGTATGGACCGCACCGGGTTACTCGGCCGGGCGTTTTCCCAGGACCGAGGCGCTTGAACTACCCGGGGTACTGCCGCTCGGCGGTCTTGCGCAAGGGCGCGTCATCTGGTCGGTGTTCGAACAACAACTGCAGTCCGAGTATGCAGGCTACAAGGTACTGGCCATGCATGGCGATGGTGGCATGAACATTCACACTGCCAAGACCGCCATCAGCCATGCGGACGACCTGAAGGGGCTGAAGCTGCGCGCGCCCAACCGCACCATTGCACGCACGCTGACTGCGCTGGGCGCGACACCGGTCGCCATGCCGCCTGCGCAGATGACCGAAGCCATCTCCAAGGGCGTTGTCGACGGCGCTTCGGCCGTCTGGGAAGTCATCATCCCTACCAAGCTCGACGAAGTCACGCGCTTCCATATGGAAACGCCAGACAACCAACCAGCAATGGGCGCCACCGTACTGACCCTGTTGATGAACAAGGACCGGTATGAGCGACTGCCCGCTGATCTGCGCGAGATTGTGGACCGCCACAGCGGCCTCGCCCTGGTGGAGCGTTTCGGCGCGGCCTGGGATGGTGCGATCGCGGACGCGCGCAACAAGGTCAAGGCAGCCGGACACACGGTAAATCTGGTTGAAGGATCGGCCTATGACGTCATGCGCCAGCGTGCCGCCATCGTCGAACAGGAATGGCTTGCAGAGGCAAAGACCAAGGGGTTCGATGGCGCAGCCATCATCAACGCTGCCCGCGCGACCACGCCCCGCCCCTGAGCATCCTCACCATCGAGACCATCATGTCGAATCCGAACCGCTACTACGAACACCCAACCCGCTTCAGCGCAACCGAATGGCAGGCACGCGTGCAGCTCGCAGCGATGTACCGCATCTTCGCCCACCTGAAATGGGACGAGTCGATCTACAACCATATTTCGCTGCGGGTCCCCGGTGAACCAGGTCACTTCCTGATCAACCCCTTCGGCCTGCACTATTCCGAGGTATGCGCCTCCAACCTGGTCAAGATCGACATCGAAGGCAAGGTCATCGGCCATTCCGACTGGCCGATCAATCCAGCCGGCTTTACCTTCCACAGCGCCATTCACGCGCGCGTGCCGGACGGTCACTGTGTGATGCACGTCCACACCACAGCCACCCAGGCGGTATGCTGCCTGAAGGACGGGCTGTCGTTCAGCAACTTCTACGCGGCCCAGCTCTATGGCAAGATCGCCTACCATGCATTCGAAGGCATTACGGTGCATCTGGACGAAGGTGAGCGCATCCTGGCCAGTGCGGGGGACAAACCGGTACTGCTGCTGCGCAACCATGGACCGGTGGTGATCGGCGCCACGCTGGCGCAAGCCTTTTCGCTGATGTGGCTGGTCAATCGCGCCTGCGAGGTTCAGCTCGCTGCTCAGTCAATGGGCGAAGTGATCGACCTGCCCCAGTCCGTTCTGGAAAAGTGTGTCGCTGACTCACTGAACTTCGACCCGAAATACGGCGCGGGGGAGGATGCCTTTGCAGCCTTCGTTCGCCTCATTGAAAAGCAGGACCCCGGCTTCCGTCATTGACCCCGGGCACCCATAGCCGGCCCGGCGCTGCCCGGGCCGGGGATTCAGGAGCTTGCATGAAGATCTGTCTATACGGTGCCGGTGCGGTCGGCGGCCTGATCGGCGCGCGTATCGCAGCCAGCGGTCGAACACTGTCGGTGGTCGCACGTGGAGCAACGCTGCACGCCCTCCAGCGCGACGGACTGGGGCTGGAGACCCACGACAGCCGGTTCTTTTACCCCGTGCATGCCGTTGCCGATCCCGCGGAACTCGGTCCCCAAGATCTGGTAATCATCGCGGTCAAGCAGCCTGCGCTAAGCGCGGTAGCCCAGGCGATGGGCCCCTTGATCGGCCCCCAGACCAAGGTGATGACGGCGATGAACGGCGTACCCTGGTGGTTCTTCGACGGCCTTCCCGGACCGCTGGCAGACACCCGCCTGCACAGCGTGGACCCATTCGGTACCTTGCGCAGCCTGATCCCCACCAAACACGTCATTGGCTGCGTGGTGCACATTGCCTGTGCCGCCACGACGCCAGGCATCAGTCAACACAGGATGGGCAACGGCCTGGTCATCGGCGACGCGGTGGGTCCGACCTCGCCGGCCACCCGAGCCGTGGGTGAAATGCTCCGCGATGCAGGCTTCGAGCTAACGCTCTCCGACTGCATCCAGCGCGACATCTGGTTCAAGCTATGGGGCAATATGACCATGAACCCGGTGTCTGCACTCACCGGGGCCACCTCTGACCGGATTCTGGACGATGCGCTGGTGGAGGCCTTCTGCGTTCGCATCATGGAAGAGGCCGCCGAGGTGGGCAAACGCATCGGTTGTCCGATAGCGCAGAGCCCCGCCGAGCGCAATGCGGTCACCCGCAAGCTTGGGGCGATGAAAACCTCGATGCTGCAAGACGTTGAGGCTGGACGTGCGCTCGAGATTGACGCCTTGCTTGGCGCAGTCCATGAAATCGCGGGCAAGGCCGGTGTCCCCACACCGAACATCGACGCCTTGCTCGGGCTGGTGCGACTTTTTGCCAGGGAGCGCGGGCTGGGCTGATATCGCGCCTGACCACGATACCCAACGCAGGCGCTATTTGCTAATATATTAGCAAATAGCGCCTGCAACACATCCTCGCGGGCCCGGAGTCCATCTTGATCACATCCCGAACACGCCAGCCCTGGCCATCCGCGGTCAGAGCACTGGGTCATCGCAACTTCCGCCTGTACTTTGCCGGGCAAGCGGTATCCATTCTCGGCACCTGGGTACAACAGGTGGCCCTGTCCTGGTTGGTGTACCGACTCACCGGCTCGGTCGCCCTGCTCGGCATCACCACCTTTGCCGCCCTGCTGCCACAGTTGCTGGTCGGGCCGCTAGCCGGCGCCTGGGTGGACCGCCACGACAAGCGTCGCCTGCTGATTGCGGTGCAAGGATTGCTCGCCTTGCAAGCCCTGCTGCTGGCACTACTGACCGCTAGCGACAACATGGGCCCCGTGCTGATCGTGGCGATGTCTGCCCTCCTGGGCGTGCTCAATGCTTTTGACACCCCCTTGCGCCAGTCGCTGATCAACAGCTTCGTCGGCAGCAAGGCCGATCTGCCCAATGCCCTCGCACTGAACGCCATGCTGTTCAACATTGGCCGCTTCGTCGGCCCACCCCTGGCCGGACTGCTGGTGGGGCTCACGTCGGAAGCCATGTGTTTTGCCATCAATGCCGCCTCGTTTCTGGCACTGCTGACGGGCCTGCTGCTGATCCGCGCCGACGCCCCGCCACGTGCGAAAGGCTCGACCGGTGACGTATTCCGCGAAGGAGTTGCCTACGCCTGGAACACGTATCCGGTACGCCTGCTGATCGTCGCGCTGGCTGCGATCAACCTCACCGCCTCCAGCTATGCAGTGCTGCTGCCGGTCTTTGCCAAGGACGTGTTCGGTGGAGATGCCGCCACGCTCGGCTGGCTATGGGGCGCTGCGGGCTGTGGGGCATTCGCATCAACCGTGTTTCTTGCCACGCGCAAGCACCTCGCCGGGCTGGTATCCGTGCTGCTTCTTGGCGCAGGACTCAGTGCCCTGGCACTTCTGGTCTTCTCGTTCAACCGCGGGTTTGCACTGGCGCTGGCGGCCATGCTGGTACTCGGGTTCGGCATCTCGGTATGCAACGTCGGCATCAACATGTTGCTGCAGAGCCTTGCACCGGACACACTACGTGGACGCATCGTGTCCTTCTTCACCGCAACGCGCTTCGGATTCGACGCAATCGGCGGCCTGCTGGCCGGCTTGCTGGCAGCGATGATAGGCGCGCCCGCGACACTCTTTGTCGAGGGCCTGTTGCTGGCGCTCTTCACGACATGGTTTGTGCGTCTGCGCACACGCTTGAGCAACGAGGTCAGTCGCGAAACCGAAGCCCAGCCCTGACGCTCAAACAGCGCCTCGTACGCCGGGGCGCGGCACGCCGGCGGCCTTGTGGCGGCGCACCATCGCGGTGCAGGATTCCCAAGATAAAGACCACGCATTCAGGCCCTTACACGACAATTCCGCGCCCCGTTCGGGGCGTTTCGTTGTTACACTCCGGCGCGTCGAAAACCGCATTTTTCAAGCTTCCGGAAGAGGCCCGCCCATGCTGCTCTGGCTCGTCGTCGCATATCTGCTCATCTCCATCGGCATCGGCCTGGTTGCCGCGACGCGGGTGCACAATGCGCGGGATTACATCACCGCCGGCCGCAACCTGCCCATGGTGGTCGTACTGGCCATGGTGTTCGCTACCTGGTTTGGCGCCGAAACGGTGCTGGGCATCTCGGCCACCTTCCTCGAAGAGGGCTTTCGCGGGTTGATTTCCGACCCGCTGGGCGCCGCGGTGTGCCTGATCCTGTTCGGCCTGATCTTTGCGCGCCCGCTGTACCGGATGAACCTGCTGACCCTGGGCGACTTCTTCCGCCAGCGATACAACCGCAGTACCGAACTGGTACTGTCGATCTGCATCGTGCTGTCCTACCTGGGCTGGGTGGCAGCTCAGATCACCGCGCTCGGGCTGGTGTTCAACGTGCTGTCGCAAGGGGCCGTCTCAAGCAATGAAGGCATGCTGATCGGCGCCGCGGTGGTGTTGCTGTACACCCTGTTCGGCGGCATGTGGTCGGTCGCCATGACCACCTTCGTGCAGATGATCGTCATCGTGCTCGGCCTGCTCTACGTCACCTGGCTGGCCGGCGACATGGCGGGGGGCTTCACCCACGTCATCAGCCAGGCCGCCGCCGAAGGCAAGCTCAGCTTCCTGCCCACGCTGGACGCACTCGACATCATTGCCTGGATGGCCGCCTTCCTGACCATGGCGCTGGGCTCCATCCCGCAACAGGACGTGTTCCAGCGCGTCAACTCGTCGAAGAACGAAACCGTCGCGGTGTGGGGCACGACGCTGGGCGGCGCCTCCTACTTCTTCTTTGCCGCGGTGCCGCTGTTCCTCGCCTACACGGCGCAGATCATCGACCCAGGCATGGTCGAGCGCCTGATGGAAGACGACTCTCAACTCATCCTGCCGACGCTGATCGTGCAGTACATGCCCTTTGCCGCTCAGGTCATCTTCTTCGGTGCCCTGCTGTCGGTGATCATGAGCACCGCCTCCGGCACCCTGCTGGCGCCATCGGTCACCTTCTCCGAGAACGTGCTCAAGGGCTTCTTCCCGGAGATGAGCGACCGCCAGTTCCTGCTCAGCACCCGGATCACCGTGATCATCTTCACCGTGCTCGTCACCCTGTACGCCACCAGCACGGAATCGAGCATTCACCAGATGGTGGAAAATGCCTACCGGGTCACGCTGGCCGGCGCCTTCGTGCCGCTGGCTGCAGGGCTGTTCTGGAAGCGGGCAAACAACCTCGGCGCAGCGCTGGCCATCGCCTTCGGGCTGTTTACCTGGCTGTTCCTCGAGTTCACCGCGCCCGAAGGTGACATCGAACCACAGTTGTTCGGTCTCGCCGCAAGCGCGCTCGGCATGCTGCTGGGGGGGCTGCTGGGCCGCAAACCCCACCATCGCCCTCATGCTGCACATCATCACGCTGCGGCAGCCACACACCACGTCCGTCGCTAAGCGGCGGCCAGAAGGCATGGCGGACTCCAACTTGCGATGAAATTCGGCACGCGTGTGGAGACCACCGCGTGCGGCTTGCTACAATCCCTGCAACCCGACTGCCGGCCCAACGCCCCGAACCATGAGTACGCAAGCGCGTGGACTTGAATTCTGGCGCGCTCGCCTGCGCGAGGTCCGGCTCCCCATCCTGAGCGGGGCGGATGCGCTTTCCATACTCACGGCACCAGAGGTTGACCTCCAGTCGCTCGGACGAGTGCTTGACGCCGACCTGCCCCTGGCATTGGATGTCATCGCGTACGCCAGTACGCAGACCCGCGGCTCACACGAGATCCTGGGTTTGCAGCACGCGCTGGGCATGCTGGGTGTTGCTCAGGTACAGCAGAGACTCAAGCTTCGGCTTGACCCGTCATTTGACCCGACACGTCCCGGCCACAGCCTTTGCGTCCAGGCACTGGCGAGCAGCCGGCTTGCGGTGCAGCTGTTATGGTCATGGACGCGCCGGCTCCATCCCACCAAGTACGATGAGCATCTTGACTGGGTCACCCTGCTGCTTGGCATCGCACGCTGGAAGCTGCCGCTGGCAGCCCCCGACATTGCCCTGCAGATCGAAACGCGGGTCGCACAGGGGGAGCGTCGTTCAGTGGTCGAAAAATCCCTGCTGGGATGTTCGATCGAGGCACTCAATATTGCCCATCTTCACGATATCGGCCTGCCACCCGACAAAGACCTTCAGCAAGCCACCCGACTGAACGAACGCGTCATTGCCAAAGCATGGCGACATGCCCGCCACGATGGACTGGCGCCCGAGCTCCCGCCCGAACTGGCCCGACCCTTGCGCCAACGCACAGCCATTTGCATGCTTGCGCACTTGCTGGCGTGGTCGGTTCGCGACGACTGGTACAGCTTGCGCAGCCAGCGCCTCCTTGCACTGGCGTCCACCCTCGCGGGCTTGCCTCTTGACACCGTGATTGCCGGGTCGAGGGGTGCGGCCCTGCGCGTCAGCCACGCACCAGAGTTCCGCAACCGTATCACTGCTCCGGCGGCACAACTGCTGTGGCCCCCGAAACCACGCCGCAGCCTTCGACCCGCCACACCTGTATCACGTCCATACGCCAGCCCGCCTGGCATGCCCGGCACACGGATGACACGGCGCCGCCCTGCGCAACCCGATACCGCAGTCGTCAACACCTTCGCCCAGAATTGCCTGCATGGACGCCATACCGACCTGCGGCAATTCATCGACGCCACCAGCCAGGCCCTGGAAAGCGGCCTGGGGCTTGCGCGCTGCATGTTGTTCCTCAAGGCGACCGGAACCGAACAGCTCGGCTGCTATTTTGCCCACGGTTTCAACCCAGCCTTCGAGGCCCGCACGCTGATGATCCCCGCTGCGGACGACAATCTGCTGGCACGTCTGTTCCGCCACGCCTCCGGGTCACTCTGGATCAAGGCTTCACAGGTTGACGGCGCGCGTCAACAGCTCCCCAGCGAACTGCGGCAGTACACCCAGGCCTCGGGCGTGATGCTGGCCGCCGTGAATCTGAATCAGCGCCCGGTCGGGGTCGTCTGGGCCGACAGCGGTCCTGACGGACACCCTCTTGGAGAGGGGCACTATGACGAGTTCCGCCATATGTTCCAACATTTCGGCGCCGAATTCTCACGTCTGACGCAAGCACTGAAGCGCCGCTAGAGCCCACAGGCATTGGCTCTTGACCCCGGTCAACGCCCCCCCCTGCGGCAAAGGCTATGGTTGCCGGGCTTTTTTTACCCGGCTGCGCCCATGACCTCAACCCATCGCATCGAACTTGTCTGCCCCGCCGGCAGCCTGCCCGCACTCAAGACGGCCATCGACCATGGCGCCGACTGCGTCTATCTCGGTTTCAAGGACGCCACCAATGCGCGCAACTTCACCGGTCTCAACTTCGACCCCCAGCAGATGCGCGACGGCATCGACTACGCCCATCGCCGCGGTCGCAAGGTGCTGCTGGCGCTCAATACCTATCCACAGAGCGACAACTGGTCGAGCTGGACCGCGGCCATCGACCGCGCCGCCGAGTTCGGCATCGACGCGGTGATCCTTGCCGACCCCGGGCTGATGGCCTATGCCCGCCGCACCCACCCGGCACTGCGCCTGCACCTGTCGGTACAGGGCTCCGCGACCAGCTACGAGGCCATCAACTACTACCACGAGCGTTTCGGCATCCAGCGTGCGGTGTTGCCGCGGGTACTGTCGCTTGCCCAGGTCGAGCAGGTCATCACCCACACCCCGGTGGAGATCGAGGTGTTTGGCTTTGGCGGCCTGTGCGTCATGGTCGAGGGCCGCTGTGCGTTGTCGGCCTACGCCACTGGAGAATCACCCAACTGCAACGGTGCCTGCTCGCCAGGCAAGCACGTGCGCTGGGAGCAGACACCACAGGGCATGGAAACCCGGCTCAATGGCATCCTGATCGACCGCTTTGCCGATGACGAACGCGCCGGCTACCCGACGCTGTGCAAGGGCCGCTTCGAGGTCAACGACGAAACCTATTACGCCATCGAGGAGCCCACCAGCCTGAACACGCTGGAGATGCTGCCCGAACTCGCCCGCATCGGCGTCGCTGCAATCAAGATCGAGGGGCGCCAGCGCAGCCCGGCCTATGTCACCCAGGTCACCCGGGTCTGGCGCGCCGCGCTCGACCAGCTTGCCCGCTCGGTGGCCGACTTCAAGCCGCTGCCCGCCTGGATGGCCGAACTCAACAAGGTTTCCGAGGGCCAGAGCCACACCCTCGGTGCCTACTATCGTCCATGGAAATGATCCGATGAAGCTCTCCCTCGGTCCCCTGCTTTACTACTGGCCCCGCCAGAGCGTGCTGGATTTCTATGCCGACGTAGCCGCCAGCCCGGTCGACATCGTGCATCTGGGCGAAACCGTGTGCGCCCGCCGTCATGAACTGCGCCTGGAAGACTGGATCGAAGTCGCCACCATGCTGGCCGAAGCCGGCAAGGAAGCGGTGCTGTCCACCCAGTCACTGATCGAATCCGAATCCGATCTCAAGACCCTGCGCCGTATCGTCGCCCAGGGGCGCTTCCGCATCGAAGCCAACGACATGAGCGCGGTACGCCTGCTGGCCACCCATGAGCGGCGCGGCTGGATTGCCGGCCCGGCGCTCAATGTGTTCAACCCCCACACCCTTGCGCTGCTGATGGAAGACGGCGCACGTCGCTGGGTGGTGCCGCCGGAAATGGCTGGTACCGCGCTGGCCGAGCTGCTCGGTGCAGCCGCCAACCGGCCCGAGGTTGAGGTGTTTGCCTACGGCCGGTTGCCGCTCGCGCACTCGGCGCGCTGCTTCACCGCCCGCCACTACAACCTGCAGAAGGACAGCTGCGAGTTCCGTTGCCTGGGCATCAGTGACGGACTGGTCCTGCGCACCCGCGAGGGCGAGCCCTTCCTGACCCTCAACGGCGTGCAGACCCAGTCTGCCCGCATCCACAACCTGCTGGGCGACCTGCCAGCCGTGGCGGGCCACGCTGACATCCTGCGCATCAGCCCTCAGGGCAACCACACCCTGGAAGTGGTCGCGCTGTTCCGCGCAGCGCTGGACGAGCAACTACCCCCGGCCAGCGCCTTTGCCAACAGCCGTGCCCTGATGCCGGCCGCACCGTGCAATGGCTTCTGGCATGGGCGCCCCGGCACCGAACACCACACCGCGACCTGAACGAGGCCCACTCACCATGCCCCGCCCTTTCCCCCTACCGCTGCGGTCCCTGCCTTTCGATCCCGCCAGCCTGTTGCCCGGTGCCCTGCGCCAACGTATTGCCGCGCGCTTGACGACCCTGCAGGTTCCCGATTTCACCTTGCCAGCCGGCCTTGCCCGGCTGTGCGCCCGCCTGCCGCAGCAGCCCCCGACACACGCCCTGACCCTGCTGCTCAACCTGGCGCTCGGCCGCATCCTGCCACGCGACACACTCGAGCCACTGCACGGCCGCCAGTTGCAGGTGCGCGTGCTCGACGCCGGACTGACCTTGAACTTCAGCCTGACCGATCAGGGCTTTCGCCCGGTGATCCGTGCCGAGGCACCCGACCTGACCCTGTCAGCCCGCAGCCGCGACTTCATTGCCCTGGCGCTGCGCGAAGAAGATGCCGACACCCTGTTCTTCAGCCGTCGCCTGCGCATGGAAGGGGATACCGAACTGGGCCTGCTGGTCAAGAACACGCTGGATGCCGTGGACTGGGAAGCCTTGCGCATGCACTGAGCAAGCGGCCCGCGGGATGAGCGCCGCGTAGTCCATGCAAGGGCGCGCCGGCGCATCCTCCGCGGCAAGCAGGGTACACTCGGGGCACACACCACGCCGCTCAGGAGAGCCCTCGCTTGCTGCACCCACCCCGCGCCTATGTATATCTCGATGCGGTTGCGCGCGCCGGCTCGATCCGCAAGGCAGCCGAAACGCTGCATGTCGCCTCGACCGCGCTCAACCGCAAGATCCTAGAACTCGAAGAACAGGCAGGTACGCCCCTGTTCGAGCGCTTGCCGCGCGGCGTCCGGCTGACTGCCGCGGGCGAGGTACTGCTCAATACGGTGCGCCGTGCGCTCGCCGACCTGCGCTCGGCTTCATCCCAGATCGAACAGTTACGCGGACTGATCCGGGGCACCGTCCGCCTGGGGTGTGCCGAATCGGTTGCCACCGACTTCATTCCCAGCGCGATCAACGCCTATCAGCAGACCCATCCCGGCGTACAGTTCCAGGTGACCTCCGGCGTCACCCGGCTGCTGGTCAACGAGTTGCTGGAAGACAACGTCGACCTGGTGCTCGCCCACGACCCGGTCCCGGCCGACGGCCTGCATGTGATCTACACGTTGAAGCAGCCGCTCTGCGCCATGTTGCGCCCGGACCACCCGCTGGCGACTCGCACTACGCTGAAACTTGCCGACTGCCAGCCCTATCCACTCGCGCTCGGCGACAACTCCTTCGGCAGCCGCCGGCTCATCGACGGACTGGTGGCACGTACCCGGATCAGCCTCAAGGTCATGCTGGAGGCTAGCTCGGTCCAGACCCTCAAGGAGTTCACCCGCCAGACCGGTGCGATCAGCTTCCAGTACCGGATCGGCACGCTGCAGGAGGCGCGCCGCGGCGAGTTCGTCTCCATCCCACTGACCGATCGTGGCCTGACCGACGGCCGGCTGGTTCTGGCCACCCGCGAAAGCCGCATGCTGCCGATCGCGGCGATGTCTTTCGTCGAAACCCTGGTCGCCCGTCTCGCCGAATTCGACGCCTGACGCCACCACCACCGGGCGCTTTGCCAGCAGCGCCGGCCAGCGCGCACATTTTGATCTCGGTACGAGCGAAATATTGAGCTATTCGCTCTCGCACATCGTCATCGATACTGGGCTCATGGACACCCAGCACATTTCCTCCTCCACCTCACCTCAGCTCGCCGTACATCGGCTGGACATGGCGCACCCCGGGGATCTCTCCGCCTTGCAGGCACTGCTCGACCACGGCGTGCTCGCCGCCGACGAGATTGTCGCGATCATCGGCAAGACCGAGGGTAACGGCGGTGTCAACGACTTCACCCGCGGCTACTTCACCCAGACCCTGTTCAACCTGCTAGGTGACCGACTGGGACGTTCGCCGCAACAACTGCAGGCGGAGATTCCCTGCATCCTGTCGGGCGGAACCGAGGGCGTACTGAGCCCGCACTATCTCGTGTTCGCCCGTCAGGCGGCAGCTGCAGACGCCCCCGCCGGCCCGGCGCTGGCGATCGGCCGTGCGCTCAGCGCCGACACCCCGGCGCAGGACATCGGCCGCTGGTCACATGTGCAGGCCGTTGCTCAGGCGGTACGCGCGGCAATGGCGGACGCGGGCATCGATCGCGCGCAGGATGTCGCCTTCGTACAGGTCAAATGCCCGTGTGTCACCTCTGCCCGCGCCCAATCCGCCGCGGCCGCAGGTCAGCCAGTCCGCAGTGCAGATCCCAATCGCTCGATGGCCTATGCACGCGCTGCTGGCGCATTTGGCGTCGCCCTCGCGCTCGGACAGATTGCGGACGACGACAGACTCGAAGCCGCCCTGCTGGAGGACTTTGCGCTGTTCTGTCCCCAGGCCAGCATTTCGTCGGGTGTGGAGGTCAGCGCCAACGAAGTCGTTGTGCTCGGCCACAGCGCCACCTGGCGCGGACCGCTACGCATGGCCTGCGAGCCGATGGAAGATGCCGTCGATCTGGGTGCCGTGGTCCGTGCCTGCACCCGCCTGGGACTGCAAGCCCACCCACAGCTGCCGGCCAGCGACCTGTCCCGGGTGGCGGGCGTGCTGGTGAAGTGCGAACCGGATCGCCGCGGTCGCGTCCGTGGCAAGCGCCACACCATGCTCGACGATACCGACATCAACGCCCAGCGCCACGTCCGTGCCGCGCTTGGAGGCGTGGTCGCCGGCGTACTGGGTACCGGTCAGATCTTCGTCTCGGGTGGCGCAGAGCATCAGGGCCCGGACGGCGGTGGTCTGATCGCCATCATTGCGAGCATTGCATGAGCGCCGCCGACCCCCTTCGCTCCGGCCAGCAAGCCTCTCCTGGATCGGCCCCATGGCAGCTGACGGCTGGAGAACTGAGCACTGCCTACTTCACCGGTCAACTCGACCCCGAAACCGCACTCGACGCGATCGCAAGCCGGTTCGACATCGTTCAGGGCACGCTCAACCCCATCGCCACGTACGACCTCGACGGCGCACGGCGGGCCGCTGCCGAGAGCGCCAGACGCTGGCGCACGGGCCGCCCGTGCTCGGCACTGGATGGCGTGGTGATGACGATCAAGGACAACATTCCGGTCGCCGGCCTGCCCTGCCGCTGGGGCAGCCGCCTCTACGCCAGCCACGTGCCGGCCCAGGACGAACTCGCTGTCGCCCGCCTGCGTGCGGCCGGCGTCGTCATCCTGGGCAAGACCAACGTCCCCGAATTCACGCTGCAAGGCTACACCGACAATCTGCTGCAGGGCGCTACCGGTAACCCCTGGAACCCGTCGCTGACCCCGGGAGGGTCGAGCGGGGGCGCCGTGGCCTCGGTCGCTGCCGGGCTGGGCCCGATTGCACTGGGTACCGATGGCGGCGGCTCCATCCGGCGTCCGGCAGGCTTCACCGGCCTGTGCGGCCTGAAGCCTTCATGGGGCCGGGTGGCAAGACGCCATGCGCTGCCCGACATCCTGCCCGAGCTCGAGGTCGTGGGCCCGATCGCCCGCAGCATTGGCGACCTGGCCAAGGTGATGGGCATCATCGCCGACGGCCCCAACTGGGAGTGGGACGCCGTGGAGCAAAGACCTCCCCGCCTGCGTATCTGCGTCTGGCGTGATATCGACGGCAGTCCGGTGGAGCCCGCCATCCTGCACAGTCTGGATGCGGCATGCGCGGCCTTTGCTTCCATGGGCCACCACCTCACCACCCGCCCGGCCCCGCGCGAGGTCGGGCGTTTCAACCGTGAAAGCTGGCCTGTGCTGAGCAGCACCGGACTGGCTGCGCTGATCGGCGACGATCCGGCCCGCCGCGACCTGCTCGGTCCCGCGCTTCAGGCGCTGCTGCAGCAAGGGCTGAAACGCAGCGCAGTCGAACACTTCTCGGCACGCCGGCAAGTCACCGAACTTCGCGCTACGCTCGCCGCCCTGTTTGCCGATTTCGACCTGATCCTGACCCCCAGTTCGGCAGCGCAGCCCTGGCCAAAGACCCTTCCCCACCCGGAGACCATTGCCGGCAAGGACGTGGATGGCCGCGGCCATGCGGTCTTCACGGCGTTTGCCAACGCAGCCGGCCTGCCTGCGCTGGCCGTGCCGGCCGAACCCGATGCACAGGGCATGCCGATCGGACTGCAACTGGTCGGGCCGGCGGGCTGCGATGCCCGTCTTCTCGCCCTTGGGCATGAATACGAAAAACACTGCCCCTGGCGCCATCGGCGTCCGGAGCTGCATTGAATCGCGCCACTGCTGACAGGACACGAACCACCATGAAGAAATTCAAGATCATGATCATTGGCGCCGGCGTTGCCGGGGCCATTCTCGCCCGGCGCTTGTCGCGCATACCGCAGTTCGAAGTATGCTGCCTGGAGAAGGTCAGCGCCGACGACCACTCCGAGGCCGGCACCGGCCTCAACGTCGGCCCGAATGCCATCAAGGCGCTACTGCACACCGACCCGGCACTTGCCGAGGCCGTCCTCGCGGCCAGCCTGCCGTGGGCCAGTTGGCGGGTCTCGCTCACCGACGGTCGCTGCCTGTTCGACCTGCCCCTCGCGCAGGTTGCCGACAACCCCGGCATCCGCATCCGCTGGTCGGAGCTGTACCGCGTACTGCGGGCGGGTGCGGGCGCGACCGTCCGCTATGGCACTCACATCGAGCATATCGGCCCCAGCGGGCATGACGACCGCCGTACAACGGTCCGCTGGGTCGAGGATGGCAAGCAACAGACAATGGACGACATCGATCTGCTGATCGGTACAGACGGCCGCTATTCGGCGACACGGGCGACCTTTTCCGGCGCACCGCAAGCACGCCAGGTCGGTGTCGCCATCTTGCGCACCCTGGTTGAGGACCACAGCCAGGGCCTGATCGACGACTACGAACAGTGGTTCAACGGTCCGCACCGGCTGCTGGCTTTCCGTGTGCCACCCGGCCACATCTATATCGCCGCCACCTTCCCGATCGACAAAGGTGCAGAAATCCCCGCCGAATGGAAGACCGGGACGGTGATGCGCCAGACCTATCTGCCTGCTGGCACACCACCGTGCCCCAAGGTCGCCTGGCTGCTCGACGCCATGTGCGACAACCTGGAGCACAGCCACTGGGCACGCATGCAGGAGTCCGACATTCTGTACGCCGACCCGCAACGCCAGGTCATGTACGTCGGCGACAGCGCTCACGGCATGGTGCCCACCCTGGGCCAGGGCGCGACGCAGGCGATCGAGGATGCCTGCATTGCCGCGGACATCCTCGAGCAGGCGGTCACTGACGGCAATGTCGACGTCCGTCAGTGGCTCGAACAGGTAGCCACCGCGCGCAGCGACCGGATGCGCTTCGTCATGGACCTCTCCATCGCAGCCACCGACACCATGCTGCCGGACAGCGATCCGGTAACGGGCGCCCAGTGGAAGACCGAGCCCCCCTTCCTCGCCAGCCTGTCGGCGCTGTTCCGCGAGGTGCCATTCGCTCAACCGGCCATGGTCTGAGGCCCGGATGATGAGCAAGCCACATGCCGCGCCGCTTACTCCCGGTCCACTGGTCCACGGCCTGTTCCATGTGGCCATCAAGACCGCCGACCTGGATGCGACCCTGGCCTTCTGGCGCGACCTGATCGGCTTGCGCAGCGTGCCGCGCCCCGACTTCGGCTACCCGGGCGCCTGGCTGGCGTGCGGCCAGCCGGGCGGGCTCGCCATCATTCACGTCTATGCCGGTGGCCCGGCGCTCGGTGCCAATGGCAAGGTCGAGTGTGGCACCGGCGCCATCGACCACCTGTCGCTGTCGTGCACCGGATATCACGCCACGCTGGCACGCCTGCGCGCGCTGAAGCTGGACTGGCGTGAGTTTCTGGTGCCCGGCACCAGCCTGTGGCAGATCTTTGTGTACGACCCCAGCGGCGTTCAGCTCGAACTCACCTTCGAAGGCGCAATGGAGGATGGCCCGCCGCCCGACATGTCGCCCGGACGCAAATATGAAGCGGGGCAGTGTTTCTTCGACCCCACCACCTATCCCAAACTGATTCCCGCAACCCCACTTCGAGAGCCCTCATGAAAATGCACAAACGCACCTTCCTCGCCCGTCTCTGTGCCGGCATCGGCGCCACCGCGCTGTCCTTCGCCCTGCTACCCAGCGCCCATGCCCAGGCGCTGGACAAGGTCAAGTTCGGCGTTTTCCCGGCCAGCTCCGCGCTGCCCTTCTACGTCGCGCAAAACAAGGGGCTGTTCAAGGAAGCCGGCCTCGACGTCGAGGAAGTTCCGATGACCAGCCATCCGCTTACCGTGCAGGCCATCGTCGCCGGCAGCATCGACGGCGCCGCCAACCTGGTGACGCTGGAAGGCGCCAACATCGAGTCGCGCCGCGCCAATACGCTGAAGTACATCTCGCTCAACGGCCAGAACAGCCAGTACGTGGTCGAACAGTTCGTCGCCCGCCCGGACGCGAAGATCAGCTCGCTGAAGGACTTCAAGGGCGGCATCAAGCTCTTTTCCGCCCCCGGCCCGGCCAACATCGGCTCGGCACGTGCGGTGCTGAAGCAGGTGGGACTCAAGGAAGGCACCGACTTCACCATTCAGGAGCAGCCGGTCGGCATGCATCTGTCGGTACTGCAGGCCGGCACCTTTGCCGGTGGATATACCCTGGAGCCCGCAGCGACCATGATGGTTTCGCAACAGGTCGCCAAGCGTATCGAAACCGGCGTCATCGCCACCCACCTGCTCGGCCGCCAGCAGGGCAATGCCTTTGCAACCGGTGCCGCCCTGTCGGACAAGTTCATCGCCGAAAGGCCCGATGTGGCCCGACGCTTCGCCCTGGCCTGGGCACGCGCGGTCGAGCTGGCGAAGACAGACAGCAGCACCCGCGGCTACCTGATCGCCGGCATGAAAGTCCCGCCGGAACTGGCTGCAACCATCCCGCTGGCAAACATGATCATGGTTCCCGAGCTGAGCGCCAATGATCAAGCCGACTTCCAGAAGTTTCTCGACATCGGTCAGGAGCTTGGCGTGATCAAGGAGCGCATGGATGCCAAGACCTTGTTGAAGGCCTATTGAACCCGAAGGACACGCGGAAGATGAAAGTCATGCCCGACGCCTACTACTCGGTGCCGCCCCTCGGGGCGACGCGGAGTGCGCCCCCCGAGCCGGCCCTGGCCGACCGCCTGCGGCGCTTTCCGGCCGGCACCCACATCACCATCCGGGGCCTGAGCAAGACCTTCGCCGGCACCCCGGTCTACGACAACTTCGACCTCGACATCCCCAAAGGCAAGATCGTGTCGGTGTTCGGCCCCAACGGCTGTGGCAAGAGCACGCTGATCAACATGATCTCCGGCATCCTGCCCTATGACCGTGGTCAGATCCTGTTCGATGGCAAGGAGGCGCACGAAACCCGCATCGGCTATGTGTTCCAGAACTACCGCGAAGCGGTGTTTCCCTGGATGCGAGCGATCGACAACATCCGCTATCCGCTGCAGTACCTCGGCATTCCCAAGGGAGAGCGCCAGGCCCGGCTGGATCGTCTGATCGAGAGCTTCGAAGTGCAGTTCGACCTCAACGCCTACCCTTACCAGATGTCAGGAGGCCAGCAGCAGCTGGTTTCCATCATGCGGGCGCTGGTGGTCGATCCCGAGGTACTGTTCCTCGACGAGCCGTTTTCCGCACTCGATTACGAAATGGTGATGTTCCTGCGCGGTCGCCTGCAAAAGGTGCTGACCGAACGTCAGGTCACCACCCTGCTGGTCTCGCACGACCTTGACGAAGCCGTGCTGCTGGCCGACGAAGTGCTGCTGCTCACCAAGCGGCCAACCCAGGTCGCCGAGCGCCTGCACTTCGACGCAGCCCGCCCCCGCACCGCCGACACCTCGGTCAGTGACGACTTCATCCGGGTCAAGTCGCGTGCGCTCGAAGTCTTCCAGCGCGAGGTACGCAAATGAACACTACCGCACTGCTCGCCCGCCTGCGTCCCCTCATCGGTGTCGTGGTACTGCTTGCCATATGGACCATCATGCACGCCACCCGGGCTGTCGACCCGGTGTTGCTGCCTTCGCCTGCCGAAGCGGCCACGGCGTTCTGGACCGGCATCACCGAGGGCACGCTGGCCGACGACTTCTTCAAGACCGTGGTCCGCACCTTGTGGTCCTTCGCCATCGCCGTGCTGGTGGCCGTTCCGCTGGGCATCGTGTTCGGCGCTTCGCAGAAGTTCTACGAATCGATCGAGTTCGCCATCGACTTCTTTCGCTCCACCCCCGCATCGGCGATGTTCCCGCTGTTTCTCGTCATCTTCGGCGTGGGCGAACTGACCAAGATTGCGGTTGCAGCCTTCGGTGCCGCGCTGGTGATCCTGTTCAACGTCGCCTACGGTGTGATGGGCGCGCGCAAGCAGCGCCAGCTTGCCGCAAGGGTGATGGGGGCGCCGCGCTGGCGGGTGCTGACCGACGTCACCCTGCTCGAGTCCATGCCCCAGGTCTTTGTCGGCATGCGCTCCGGCGTGTCGCTCGCGCTGGTGATCATCATCGTCGCCGAAATGTTCATCGGCTCGACCGACGGCCTCGGCCAGCGGGTGATGAACGCCCAGATGATCTTCGACATGCCCGACATGTACGTCGCCATCATCGCCGCTGGCGCGCTCGGCTATGCGATGAACCTGGTGTTCATCCTCGCCGAACGACGCTTCGTGCATTGGGGCGGCAAGTAAGAGAAGAGGCTCAAGCCCCTGCTAGCCCCTGCTCCCTGAACCCACGCCCTGCCACCACCGCTCAAGCGCCGCTTTCAACAAGGATCAAATCCATGCAGATCAACCTTCCCGACGTACTGGCCGAGGTCGAAGCCGTATTCGATGAGTACGAACACGCCCTGGTCAGCAACGACATCGATGTGCTCGACCGCCTGTTCTGGAACCACGAACTCACCCTGCGCTATGGCGCGGGCGAAAACCTGTACGGCTTCGCCGCCATCCAGGCCTTCCGCCAGGGCCGACCCGCCGCAAATCTCGAACGCACGGTCACCCGCCGCCAGGTCACCACCTTCGGCCGTGACCATGCCGTCACCAATATCGAGTTCTCGCGTACCGGCTCGACCCGCACCGGGCGCCAGAGCCAGACCTGGGTGCGCATGCCGGAGGGCTGGCGCGTGGTGTCGGCACATGTGAGCCTGCTCGGCTGACCGTCATGACATTGTGGATTGCCGCCTATGCGGCACTCGGTCTGTTCAGCGGCTTCTTTGCCGGACTCCTCGGCATCGGCGGTGGCGCAGTGATGGTGCCCATCCTGGCACTGCTGTTCGCGGCACAGGACTTCCCGCACTCGGAGATCATGCACCTGGCGCTGGGCAGCTCGATGGCCACCATCCTGTTCACCTCGCTGTCCTCGCTTGGCTCGCATCATCGCCATCAGGCCGTACGCTGGGAGGTGGTGCGGCAATTCACACCTGGCATCCTCGTCGGGACCCTGGTCGGTGCCGTCATTGCCCGGGTGGTCGACACCACCGTCCTGGCGACAATCTTCACCGCCTTCATCGCCGCCAATGCAATCAACCTGTTCCTCGATCGCAAGCCGCCCCCCAACCGCAGCCTGCCCGGACCCGCCGGCCTGAGCATCGCCGGACTGGTGATCGGCACCTTCTCCAGCCTGGTCGCCATCGGCGGCGCAGCGCTCTCGGTGCCCTACATGACCTGGTGCAATGTCCGCATCCAGCAGGCGATCGGCACTGCGGCAGCGCTGGGGTTTCCAATCGCCCTCGGCGGCTCGCTCGGCTACATCCTCAACGGCCTGCACGCCACCGACCTGCCGCCCGGCAGCCTGGGCTACCTGTTCCTGCCGGCACTATTCGCGCTCGTGCCCTGCGGCATGATCATGGCACCGGTCGGCGCCCGCTACGCACACCGCCTGCCGGTCGCAACGCTGAAAAAGATCTTCGCCACCGTCCTGGTCGTTCTTGCGGCAAAGATGTTGCATGGTCTGATGCAGACCGGGCAATGAGCTTTTGCCAAAGCGGATCAGGCCGCCGCCTCGGCAAAGGCATCGGCATGGAAGTTCGTCGGGCGCAATCCGGCCTTGGCCTGCAGCACGCTGCCAGCACTCGCGACCATGGCAGGTGAGCCGCAGGCATAAACCTCATGCGCCGACAGATCCGGGTAGTCCGCCAGCACGGCCTGTTGAACGTGACCGGTGCGCCCACCCCACCCCGCCTGCGGCCTTGACAGCACCGGCTCGTAGCGCAGCCACGGCAGCTCGCGCGCCCATTGCCGGACCATGGCATCACCATACAGGTCCTCGCGCTGGCGTCCTCCCCAGTACAGCGTCACCGACCGGCGCAGCCCGGCTCTGCGGGCCTGCTCGATGATGGCCTTGATCGGGGCGAAGCCGGTTCCGGTGGCCAGCAGGATCATGGGTGCCTGCGTTTCCTCACGCAGGTGAAAGCGGCCGAAGGGCCCTTCGATGCGCAGCATGTCACGCACTTTCAACCCGCCGAACACCTGCCCGGTAAACGCGCCACCAGGGCGGTGGTGGATGTGCAGTTCCAGCTGGTCCGACTTGCCCGGCGCAGTCGCCAGCGAGTAGCTGCGCCGACGGCCGTCGCGCAGCACGACATCGATGTACTGGCCCGCCCGGTAATCGAGTGTCTGACCCGCTGGCGGCTGCAGATGCAGCACGGCGACGTCGGCGGCCGGGCGCTCGATGCTGGCCAGCCGCACCGGCAGGCGACGCAGCGGCAAGCCGGGCAGGCCATCCACTTCGGCGCACTCGATGCGAACCGCGGTACGGGCCTGGGTTCGGCACAGCAGACAGTGACCGTTCGCCAGTGCGGTCTCGTCCAGTGCCCAAGCAGCAGGCTGACGCTCGACCTCGCCCCCGAGCACGGTCGCCCGGCAGGTGCCGCAGTCGCCCGTCCGGCACTGGTAGGGCAGGGCAAGACCCGCGGCCAGCCCTGCGTCGAGCAGGCTTTGCCCGGGCGCGACCGGAAAGGTCTTGCCGGCGGGCAGCAGTTCAACCCGAACAGGCTCGGGGCGGGGCGATGCGTCGGTCGTCGCATGTGCGGAAACGGCGTTCATCCATGCCTCCTCATACGCCCAGGTAGCGGGTCCATAAGCCACGATCGGAGTCGAGCTCCACCGAACTGCCCGTCCATGCAATGCGCCCGCGCTCGAGAATGATGTGGCGGTCGGCCAGCAGGACCAGCTTCTCGACATATTTATCCACCACCAGCGTGGTCTGCCCCACCGCCTTGAGCTGATCCAGGCAACGCCAGATCTCGTCCCGGATCACCGGCGCCAGCCCCTCGGTCGCCTCATCCAGGATCAGCAGCCGGGGGTTGGTAGACAAGGCGCGCGCAATCGCCAGCATCTGCTGCTCGCCTCCGGAGAGCTGGTTGCCCATGTTGCCGGCACGTTCCTTCAGCCGCGGAAACAGGCCATACAGACGATCCAGCGTCCATGCGTCGCGCAGGCCGTTGCGATTGTCGGCAAACGCCAGCAGATGCTCGCGCACCGTCAGGTTGGGAAAGCACTGGCGGCCCTCGGGCACGATGGCCACCCCCAGACGTGCAATCGCGTCGGCACGCGCGCCGTGGATGGGCTTGCCGCCGAAACGGATCTCGCCCTTCTTCGCACGCAGGCCGCCGATCAGGGTCTTGATCGTGGTGCTCTTGCCCATGCCATTGCGCCCGAGCAGGGTCAGCACCTCACCGGCATGGATATCGAAATCCAGCCCGAACAGCACCTGACTGGCGCCATACCCGGCCTCCAGGCCGCGACAACTCAACAAGGCTTCGTGCTTCATCGCGTTTCTCGCTTCAATTGGGGCGCGGCAGGCCGCATGCAGTCCATATGTGGATCGACAGGAGGGGTCATGCGTGCGCCTCCGTTCCCAGATACACCGCCTGCACCTCCGGGTGCCCCTTGATATGGCTGGCATCGCCCGAAGTCAGCACCCGGCCATACACCAGCACCGAAATGCGGTCGGCAAGCTGGAACACCGCATCCATATCGTGCTCGATCAACAGGATCGCGGTCTGCGCGCGCAGCTGCTCGATCAGCGCCACCATCTGCAGCGAATCCTCCGGGCCCATGCCAGCCATCGGCTCATCCAGCAACAACAAGCGCGGCCTTGCCGCCAGTGCGAGGGCGACATCGAGCTTGCGCTGGGCGCCGTGCGGCAATGTGCCGGCGATACGTCCCAGCACGTCGGCCAAACCCACCGTCTCGGCCAGGCGGAGCGCGGTCTCCATCAACACATCCTCGGCCGCGCGCCGTGACAGGAAGCGGAAGCTCGACCCCGCATGCGCCTGCGCCGCCAGCAGCAGGTTGTCGAGCACGGTGTCGCTCTTGAACACGCTGGTGACCTGGAAACAGCGCGACAAGCCAGCTCGCACGCGCTGATGCGGCGCCAGCGCGGCCAACTCGACCCCATCCAGGCTGAGGCTGCCTTCATCCAGCGGCAGCAAGCCCGAGATCAGATTGACCAAGGTGGATTTACCCGCGCCATTGGGGCCGATCAGCGCGTGAATCTCGCCCGGCTCAACGGTGATATCGACATGATCGGTCGCCAGCAGTCCGCCAAAACGCTTGACCAGACCCTTGGCCTCGAACAGGCTTGTTGCACTCATTGCGTCTTCTCCTTGCGTTCGAACAAGGTCGCCACGCCCTTGGGCGCAAAGAACACGACCAGGATCAGCATCAGCCCGATCGGCCAGTGCCAGTACTCGGTGTAGAGCTTGAGCACCTCGGCCAGCGTCAGCCAGATCGCCACGCCCAGCGGTCCGCCCCAGCGCTTGCCCATGCCTCCGATGGCCACCATCACCAGCAGGGTTGCGGACTCGGTCCAGTGCATCAGCGAGGGGCTGACAAAGTTGTTGTGGCTGGCCAGCAAGGCCCCTGCCAGCCCGGCCACCGCACCGGCGCCGGTAAAGGCCACCAGCTTGATGCGGTACACCGGATAGCCCATGGCCGCCATCCGCGTCTCGTTGTCGCGGATCCCCATCAGGGCATGGCCGAAGCGGGACACCGCCACCCGGCTGGAGAAGGCAAATACCAGCGCCGCCAGCGCCAGCACCACCCAGTAGAAGATGTCGGCATGCAGGCCGTCCAACCCGCCCAGCGACAGCGGGGTGTAGATGCCATAGCCATCGTCGCCACCATAGGTACGCAGCGACACCGCCAGGTAGTACAGCATCTGTGCGAAGGCCAGCGTGATCATCAGGAAATAGACCCCGCGGGCACGCAGCGACACCGCACCGATGGCCGCAGCAAACACCGCACTGATCACGATCGCCATGCCCCAGGCGGCCCAGGCCGAGCCGACGCCCGCCTCGACCATGGCCACCACGGTGTAGGCCCCCACACCGACAAAGCCGGCATGCCCCAGCGCCACCATGCCGCCGTAGCCAAGAATGAAATTCAGGCTGGTCGCGGCGATCATGACGATCAACAGTCGACGCACGAAGCCGATGTAGTACTCCAGCCCGAAAGCCGGTGCGATCAGCGGAAAGGCAGCCAGCACCGCCAGCACGACCCAGGGCAGCAGGCTGGCAGCACTACGCGGGCGGGCACCGGCACCCGCCGGCAGCGGAAGTGTTGCGACAGAACTCATGAATCGGCCCCTCAGGCACGTGCGGGGAACAGCCCCGCGGGTTTCAGGGTGAGCACGGCGGCCATCAGCACATACATCGCGATCCCGGCCAGCGCCGGACCAAGATCGGCGGCAAGCGACGGTGGCAGCACCGCACGCAGCATGGGCGGCAGGAAGGCACGGCCGGCGGTATCCACCAGCCCGACCAGCAAGGCCGCGACAAAGGCACCACGCACCGAGCCAATGCCGCCAATGACGATGACCACCAGTGCCGGGATCAGGATGGCCTCGCCCATGCCGATCTGCACGGCACCGATCGGCCCCATCAAGGCCCCCGCCAGCGCCGCCAGTGCAGCCCCAAGCGCGAACACGAAGGAGAACACGCGGCCGACCCGCACCCCCATGAACTCCGCCATCGACCGGTTGGAGGCGCCGGCACGCACCAGCATGCCCATGCGGGTGTGATTGACCAGCAGATAGAGCCCCAGCGCCACCGCCAGCCCGACACCCAGCAGCACCAGCCGGTAGGCGGGATACGGCAGCTCGGCCAGCAACTGCACCGGCCCGGTCAGCGCAGCCGGCGTCGGCGCCATGATCGGCGACGGCCCCCAGATGGCCTTGACCAGATCGTCGGCAATCAGGATCACGCCAAAGGTGGCCAGCACCTGGGCAAGGTGGTCACGGCTGTAGAGCCTGCGCACCACCAGCCACTCGATCAGCGCAGCGATCAGGATGGTGGCGACGATCGCCACCAGCACGGCGCCCAGAAAGGAGCCGCTGCTCTCATGTACCTTGGCCGCGATGTAGGCGCCGGCCATGTAGAGCGAGCCGTGCGCCAGGTTCATGGTGTCCATGATGCCGAACACCAGGGTCAGGCCGGCCGCGAGCAGGAACAGCATCAAGCCGTAGCCGAGACCGTTGAGCAGCTGCTCGAAAATGAAGATGGCATCCATAGGGTGCAACTCCGTCAGACAAGAACGAACGCGCGCCGCGGGTTTCCCCGCGGCGCCTGGATATCAGGCCGATGACTTAAAGCGCACACTCGCCGACATAGGCATCCTGATGCTTCTCCATCACCGTACCGACCAGCTTGTTGGTGAGCTTGCCCTCGGCATCCTTCTCCACCACGCGCAGGTAGTAGTTCTGCACCGGATTGTTGTTGGCGCCATAGCTGAATTCACCGCGTACCGACTTGAAGCTCGGCTTGGCCAGCGCCTTCGCCACTGCGGCGCGATCATCGAGCTTGCCGCCAACATCGCGCACCGCGGCGTCCATGGCCATGATGGCGTCGTAGGCCATTGCCGCATACACGGTGGGGTAGCGGCCGTCGTACTTCTTGCGGAAGGCCGAGACAAAGGCGGCATTGGCCGGCAGCGGCAGGTCGTGGGTCCAGTGCGCAGTGTTGTAGAGCCCGAGCATCGGCTCGCCGACGGCCTGGATCACATCCTGATCGGCAGAGAAGCCCGGTGCCACCAGCGGAATTTCCTTCAGCCCCCCGCCGATGTACTGCTTGATGAAGTTGATCCCCATCCCCCCCGGCAGGAAGAAGAACACCGCGTCGGGCTTGGCCGCGCGGATCTGGGCAATCTCGGCGGCGTAGTCGATCTGGCCGACCTTGGTGTAGATCTCATCCTTGAGCGCACCGCTGTAGATGCGCTTGAAGCCATTCAGGTGATCCTTGCCCGCCGGGTAATTGGGCGCAATGATCACCATGTTCTTGTAGCCCTTCTCGTTGGCAAACTTGCCCGCCGCTTCGTCATAGGTATCGTTCTGGTACTGGCCGAAGAAGAAGGGGTTGCATTGCTTGCCGGCAAACTGGCTGGGACCGGGATTGCTGGAGATGAAAGGCACCTTGGCGGCAAACAGGGCCGGACCGACGGCCAGCGCCGAATTTGACGCGATCGGACCGGTGAAAAAGTCGATCTTGTCGCGCTGCAGGTAGCGCGTCACCAACTGGTTGGCCTGCTCCGGGTTGCCGGCGAAATCGGTCTTCAGAAACTCGGCCGGCTGGCCACCGAGCTTGCCGCCCAGGGTTTCGATGGCGAGATCGAAGCCATCGCGGGCTTCGGCCCCGGCCGCCGCGAAGGGGCCCGAGATGTCGAGCGCAATGCCGACCTTGACCGGATCGGCGGCCTGAGCCACCAGTGCGCTACAGAGAACAGCGGCGAGTACTGCGTGTTTCGGCTTGAACATGAAGAACTCCTTGGGATCGAACAATCGTGGGCTACTGATCTGCTGGGGATGCCTGTGGGTGCTCAGTCCGGCGACACCGCGACCTGCACGCGGCCATCGACCACCCGCACCGGGTAGGCGCGCACCGGCGCGGTCAGCGGTGCGCATTTGTGCTGGCCGGTGCGGATGTCGAACAGACCCTGATGCAGGGGGCACTCGACGCAACCCTCCTCGACATAGCCGTCCGACAACCTGGCGGCGCCGTGCGAACACAGGTCGCGCAGGCCAAACAGCTCGTCGCCGATACGGAACACCGCAATCTCGACACCGCCGGCCACCACCGGCCAGGAACCACCATCGGGAAAGTCATCCACCACGCCGACGTCATGCCAGGCCAGGACGTCCACCGGAGACAGGCTTGTGCTCATCACTGCCTCCTCAGACCGGGGTGGCGAGCAGGGTCTGCACGCGCGAAGTGTCGTAGATGACGCGCTTCTTCTGATAGCGCCAGCCCTCGGCCGTACGCACCACGCGGTCTTCGTAGCGGCCGGCCTGATAGACCTGCGACTCACCATTGGCGCGGGTCTGCACCACCACATAGTTGGCCTTCATCTCCACCGTGTCGGCATCGACCGGGGTGATGTCCAGCCCCGAAGTCATGTGCCGGTAGGTGTGGGCCTCGAAGATGTTGGCATTGCGCAGCGACACCACGCGGTCGCGCAACATGCGCTGGTTGTTGCACCACATGATCCCCACCGGCAGGCCCATGTCGGCGTTTTCCTTGGGGATGATTCCGTACTCGCAATCCTCGGTGAACAATGCCGGCCACTCTTCCAGCCGGTCGTTGTCCAGCACGCTGACATAGCGCTCCTGCAGGCTGTGGAGTTCGAACCACAGCGCCATCCGTTCCATCGTGTCCATGTCGGTCAAAGTCCCATCAGTTTCTGGTAGCCCGCCCAGAAGCGGCGGATCAGGCTCTCGGTGATCACGGTGTCCTGCTGTTCGGGGTTGTCGCGCGCCATCTCGATCACCGAGCAGGCCGCCGGATCTCGTCGTGTGCCCTTCTGCACCAGCTCGGTCGCCTCGGTGTCCTCCATCGAGATGTAGCCGGCGGGGCCGACCAGATTGGCCTGCTTCAGGCGCAGCTCGCGCAGCGCCGGGGTGTCGTCGGTGTAGCCGAAGAAATGAAAGATCAGCTCGAAGTTGTCCGGTCCCTTGGGCAGCAGCTGGCGCGCCACCAGGGTGTTGTGGATCTGCTGGATGACCAGCTGCGGGAAGATCGGCTGAATGTGATTCGTCGTGAGCTCGTCGTATTCCTTGACGTGCCCCAGCACTGAATCGTCCTCGAGCTGGAAGCCATCATCCATCGAGCGGATGCCTTGCTGCTTGTAGGCATCCGCGGTGTCCTCCTCGTTCTTGGTCACCGTGATGATGCTGTGCAGACCGTGCCTGGCATCCGGAATCGACCGTGCCGCCATCCCCACCCGGAAAATGTTGAAGGTGGTGTGGAACAGGTGCAGCATGCTGGCGTGGTAGGGATCCTTGACGTTCTCGAAGTAGAGCTTCCAGTTCGACTGCGAGTACTGCCGGGTGCAGCCAAGAAACTCGATCGGCTTGTGGAAGATGCGGTCGATCCACGGTCGCATCTCGGCGCCCAGGTAATCGGGCAGCATCGGGGCGTCGTCGCTGAAGGTGGCGAAGATCAGCCCACGGTAGCTCTCCACCTTCAATTGCCGCAGGCTGTGGCACTTGGGGTCGAAGTCCTTGGGCATGCCGCTCATGTGCTTCTGGCCGCGACGGAAGGGCACGCCCAGCAGGTTGCCGCGCTGATCGAAGCTCCACTGGTGATAGACACAGGCGTGCGAACTGGCATTGCCGCGGGCATTGCGGCACACCATGGCACCGCGATGCGAACAGCGATTCACCCAACAGGCCAGTTCGCCATCGTCAGTACGGGTGACCACCACCGGGGTGTCGCCGACAAAGGTGCTCTTGTAGTCGCCCGGCTTCGGAATCTCGCACTCCAGCCCCAGGAAGTTCCAGGTCGGGCCGCGGTAGATGCGCTCCTGCTCCAGCTCGTAAATCTCCTGCGAACTGAATACGGCATAGGGCACCCGCGAGCCGTCGGCACGCGGAAAGAACACCAGCTTTTCTTCGGAAGGTGCGGCGTCAGCCGCGGACAGCGGGGCATTCATCGGATTCTCCGTGGATCGTTCGGGGCACTGCTGCACTGCGCAATCGGTGAATCCATTGTGTGCAGCCGCCCCATCCGGTGCTATCCACGAATCGCAGAAGCTGGCCGGCGTTATCCGTTTATCGCAACTTTCCCCACCAAGCCTGATCCTGATCAAAGCAGCCGCAACGAGATGATGCTTTGCACCAAAACGTGCGGCACGCCGCTTGCTTTGATCCAGCTACCCGACGACGCATCACACAAAGTCAGGAGCCCCCAAATGCATGCCTATGGCACCTCACCGGAGCCTGTTGCGCTCCGCCAGCGCAGGTATTTCGAGTCCGTCGACATCGACGACACCTGCATCCGCATCTCGTCCATCCTCCAACCCCACCGGCTGGAACCCACCCAGCGCACACGCCCCATCCGCTCGCATATGGATGTCGCCCGCATTGGCAGCACGGCGATCGGTGCGATCGACTTTGGCGATGCGATGAAGGTGTTCGTGGACGAGATGGAGGATTACTACCTGTTCGTCTGCTGCCTGCGCGGTCATGCCGAGATCGACAGCATGGGCGAGCGCACCACGATCGGGCGCGACCGCGGCGCAGTGTGCATTCCTGGGGCGAAATTCCACGGCCGCTTCTCGCCCGATTGCGAACAGTTCTTCATGCGGGTGGACCGCGCCGCGCTGACCGCGCATACCGGAGTAGAACTGATGCACTTCGACCACCGGCTGGACCTGACAAGCCCGGCGCTGGCACCCTGGCTGGCGCAGTTCCGCCTGTTCGCCTCACAGCCCGAGATGATCGAACTGGCCGAGCGTAACCCGGTGGTGGCGGTGGAAATGGAGCGGATGTTGCTGACCCTGCTGCTGGCCGGCCAGCCGCACCGACCCTCGGTGCAACAGGAAACGACGGGCATCGCGCCCGCCATCGTGCGTCGCGCCGAAGCCTATATCGAAGCGCACGCCTGCGAACCGATCCGTCTGGGCGACATTGCCGCCGCGGTGGATGTCCCCACCCGCACGCTGCTGGACGGCTTCCAGCGTTTTCGCGACTACAGCCCGATGGAACTGGTCCGCCGCCGCCGTCTGACCCGTGCCCGCGAGCGCCTGCAAAGCGACGCCACAGCCGTGCGTGTTGCGGACGTCGCCCTCGACTGCGGCTTCGGCCACATCGGCCGCTTCTCGATCGCGTATCGCGAAGCCTTCGGCGAAGCCCCCTCCGACACTCTCCAGCGTCGCACTGGCGCGCGCTGAAGGGGGCTTCTCGATCAAGCGCTGTCGGTCTTGGTCGACACCAGCCAGTAGGTAATGCCCAAGGCCAGCACGATGACCCCGATTGCATAGAGATAAGCAGGCTCGAGCGTGCTCAGGTCAAGCACGATCACCTTGCGTGCAATCGCCATCAGCGCCGTGGCCACCACCAGCTTGACGTGTATGACGTCGTCTCGCAGGTAAAGGGTGATGTTGGCAAAGATCTCGATGGCAATCAGCACCGCGAGGAAAGCCGCGAACACCACAAAGATGTCGTTGAACTGCAGCAACATCACCGGCGGTGCGGACAGCCGTTCGTAAAGCACCAGCACCACATCGGCCACGCACCACAGGATCACCGCCACCATCAGCACCGCCAGCAGACGGATCGCCTGCCGGATCACCCAGTGCAGCCGATCGATCAGCGGGTCGTCGCTGACCGCGGAAAGATGGTTGGCATGAGCAGGCAGATTGGTATCGGTTTTCATCGCACGCTCCCTCAGGGATCATCCGCGAAGGGGGATACCCTTCGCAACGCAATCAACCACCGGGCCGGGCACGCGCGGCCTCGGCCAGCCCCCAATGACGCGCCGCCTGGGCGATCAAGGCGTGTTCCTCAGCCGTGCGCACGCCATCGGCAGAGACGATCTCCTCAATCGCTTCCAGCAGCAGGCTACGGAATGCCGGATCGCGGATTTCGTCCAGCAGTTGCAGCAGGGCATCGTCCGCCAGCCTCAGATGCAGGCTGTCGAGGTAGTCGCTGCCCATCATCAGATCCTCACAATAGTGGCGCAACACCTCATCGAAGTCCGCACGCTGGATCCCGAGCGAGCCCGTCACCCCGCTACGCGCCAGGGAGTCGAGTTCGGCCTGATCGAGCACGCCATCGGCCAGCAAGGCGTGAGCCAGGATGCGTGCCGCTGCACGCGAGCTATCCGTTTCATAACGACGCATGGTTACTCTCCTGTTGGCGGTCAGGCAAATGCGCTGACATCACCTTCAAGGTAGAGGCATTTCGAACGACAAAAAAGTCGAATCTTCATGCAACAACCGTCGAAAAAATCGATCAATCCTTCACTCGTCCCCTGAGTAGCGTGTCTCCGTGTGAGCATCGACTGCCGAACCCCACTCCCCTTCGACGACGCTCAGGGCGCGGAATTCAAGGATCGGAGCCATCGGACATGAACACACTCAACTACAAGCACCTGCGCTACTTCTGGATGGTCGCCAAGGCCGGCAGCGTCGCCCGTGCGGCCCGCCTGCTGCACCTGACCCCGCACTCGGTCAGCGCACAACTCGTGAGCTTCGAGGACAGCCTGGGGGTCAAGCTGTTTCGTCGCGTCGGACGCCGGCTTGAGCTGAGCGATGCCGGCGAACGCATCCTGACCCATGCGGAAGAGATCTTTACCCTGGGTGACCGCATTGTGGACATCCTGCGAGACCAGCGCGCGGTCACTGCGCCACCCTTCCGTATCGGCATCACCGACGCCATGCCCAAGTCGCTGGTCTACACCCTGCTGGAGCCTGCGCTGAAACTCGAATCGGCGGGACGGCTGATCTGCCGCGAGGGCCTGCTTGCCCCCCTGCTGACCGAGCTGGCCATCCACCGCCTGGATCTGGTCATCGCCGACAGGCCCTTGCCACCGCACGTCAGCATCAAGGGCTACAGTCATCTGCTTGGAAGCAGTCCGCTGGCCGTGTTCGGCGCCGAAACACTGCTCGCACGCCTGCCACCGACCTTTCCCGCCCTGCTCCACGATGCGCCCTTCCTGCTGCCCGGCGAAGACGTAGCCTCACGCGCCGCGCTGCTGCAGTGGCTGGAAACCCATCACCTGCACCCGCGCATCGTGGCCGAGCTGGATGACAGCGCACTGATGAAAGCCTTCGGCCAGGCCGGAGCCGGACTGTTCGTCGCCCCCGCCGCCATCTCGGGCTACATCTGCGAACACTTCCAGGTTCGCGAGGCGGGCCGCATTCCCTCGCTGAAGGAATCGGTCTATGCAATCACCACCGAACGACAAATGCGCCATCCGGTCATGTCCGCAATCAGCGACCAGGCGAGGAAATGTCTCGCCTGATCACGCCGCCACCCGCTCCTACCCCAGCCCCCATCAACACCACCTCAAACCCCGGTCAGGGCGTGGGCGACGGCGGCTACAAGTACCCAAGGCGCCCCGGCAGCCACAAGGCCAGCTGCGGAAAGATGATCATCGCGGTGAGCCCGCCCGCCATCGCCAGCACCAGCCAGATGACCCAGCGGAAGGTCTCTTCCATGCCGATACCGGCAATACGCGAGGTGATCATCAGCGAGATCGCCATCGGCGGCGTGAACTGACCAATGGCAAGGTTGATCGTCATCATCACGCCAAACCAGACCAGATCCCACCCCATGGCCAACGCGATCGGCACCAGCAAGGGCAGCAGGATCAGGAAGATCGACACCGCATCGAGGAACATGCCTGCCACCAGCAGCAACAGGTTGATCGACAGCAACATCAGCCACTCGCTGGAGTGCATGCCGACCAGCGCCTTGGCAGCGACGTCGAAGATACCCAGCGTGTTGCCGGCCCAGGCGAATACCGAAGCGATGCCGATGATCATCAGCACCACGGCCGACAACTCACCCGCCTCGACCAGCAGGCGGAACAGGTCCCTGAAGCGGATGCTGCGATAGATCACCATGCCGACGAAGACCCCGTAGGCCACAGCCACCACCGCGGCCTCGGTCGGCGTAAACAGGCCGGTACGCAGGCCACCGAGGATGATGACCGGCGCCAGCAACCCCCAGATCGCATCGACAAAGCTCTTGCCCAACGGTGGCCGCTCGGCCTTGTAACCCTTGCCGAAACCATGCCTGCGGCTGATGATGATGGCAGGCACCAGCAGGCAGAGCGCCGCCACCATGCCAGGGAACAGACCTGCGGCAAACAGCGCCGGCACCGTCGCTGCGGGCACCATCACGCTATAGACGATGAAGGCGACCGAAGGCGGAATCACGATCGCGGTCGAGCCTGCGGCAGCAATCAATCCTGCCGAAAAGCCTTTCGGGTAGCCGCGCGCGATCATCGACGGCAGCATGACCGCCGCCACCGCCGCCGCATCGGCGGGCCCTGAGCCCGAGATGCCACCCAGCAGCATCGACACCAGCACCGCAACGACCGCCAGCGAGCCGGTCCATTCGCCAACGATGGCGGTGACAAAGCGCACCAGGCGCTGGGCCACCCCCGAGCGCTCGAAAATCATGCCTGCCAGGATGAACATCGGAATGGCCAGCAAGGGATACTTGGCGATGCCGGCGTAGATGTTGGTCGGCACCGCAAGCTGGTCGAAGCCGGCCATGGCCAGCACGGCAATGCTGGCCACCCCCAGCCCTACGGCCAACGGCATGCCCGCGACCAGGCACAGCAGGAACAAGGCAACAAGCGTGGCGCCGATCATGCGCGCCTCCGCAAGCGGGTATGCATCAGGCGCAACACGATCAGCACCGCCAGCGTCGGCATCCACACGGTATACCACCACTGCGGCACCCCGAGCGCGGGTGAGGTTTCTTCGAAACGATACTGGTCATAGGTCAGCCGGCCTGCATAGAAAGCAATGAAGCCGAACAGCGCGGAGGTGACAATGAAGGACAACCAGCGTGCAGCGGCACGCCATCCCCGCGGCAGACGTTCGACGAAGAAACCGACGCTGATGTGCCGGTCGAAGGCGAACGCGGTCGACGAGCCCAGAAAGGACAGGATGATCAGCAGGGCGATGGAGAACTCCTCCGTCGCCGCAAACGACTGCGAGGTCAGGTAACGTGCAATCACGTTGCCAAGCGAGATCAGCACGATCATGCCCATGACTACCCCGGTCAGCACCTGCTCGAGGGTATAGGACGGCAGAACCGGTTCATCCCCTGCGCGGGCCTCCGGCGGCACTTCGATACTCATTGACGAGCCTTTCTGGCAATCATTGAAAAACACAACGGGCAGGCCTGTTTCGGCACTGCCCGGAAATAACTCACTCAAGCCATGCAGCCATCATGGCATGCCGGAATGGCACACCACGATGACCGGAAACCGCCGCTCAGCGCTTGGCGATATCCTCTTCGGCCTGCTTGACCAGATCGGCCCCTACGCGATCGGCCCACTCCTTGTAGACTCCCGAGGTGGCCTTGCGGAAGGCATCGCGCTCGGCGTCGGAGAGACGGACCACCGACACGCCATTGGCCTCGATTTCCTTCAGCAGCGCATCGTCACCGGCGGAAATGCCGGCACGGGCGCGGGCGACCTCTTCCTTGGCTGCCTGCAGTGCAGCTTCACGCACCAGCGCCTGGTCCTGTGCCGTCCAGCTGTTCCACACGTTCTTGTTGACGACGAAAATCAGCGGATCCGCGACATAGCCCCACAAGGTCAGGTGCTTCTGCCCAACCGTATGCAGCTTGGCGGCATTGAACACCGCCAGCGGGTTCTCCTGCCCATCGACTGCACCCGTCGCCATCGCAGGCTGCGCATCGGCCCAGCTCATCTGCGTGGGGTTGGCACCCAGTGCATTGAAGGTGGCGAGGAACAGTGGCGAGCCGACCACCCGCATCTTCATGCCCTTGAGGTCTTCCGGCGTGCGGATCGGCTTCTTGGAGTTGGACACCTCACGGAAACCGTTCTCGCCCCATGCCAGCGGCACCACATCGCGCTCACCCAGCAGATCGAACATCTTCTTGCCGACACGGCCCTGGGTCAGGGCGTCGATGGCCTTGTGGTCGGGCATCAGGAAGGGCAGGGCGAACAGATTGAGCTCGCGCACCTGCGGCGACCAGTTGATGGTCGATCCCACCGCCATGTCGATGATGCCCTGACGCAGCGCGGTGAACTCCTTGGTCTGGTCACCGGAGACCAGCGAGGTACCCGGATAGACCTTGATCTTGATCCGGCCTTCGGTCTTTTCCGCGACCAGATCCGCCCAACGCTTGGCACCCCAACCCCACGGGAAGGCTTCGCCAAGCACGGTGGACAGCTTGTACTCGTCCTTGTAAGGCGCGGCGGCAGTCGCCGGCAGGGAGAAACCCAGCGCAGCCGAAGCAAACAGGCCGGCGATCAGGGCGGTAAAACGACGTTTCTGCATGAAAAGGTCTCCCACGAATTGTTGTTGCACCAGCGGTGCGGCGGCAGCGGGAAAGCGGTCGCCCGCCCGGGATTCTACAAACAGCGGCAGCGATGACCAAACCGGATGACGGGACATCGGCCACCGGCACGCCATACGGAATATGTCATGTACACAAGATTTCCTTTGCGCCCTATTTTAGTGCATTGAAAATATTGATTATTCCGTGCTTGGCACGGTAACCGGAGTGCTGCAGAATCCGCCCCCTTTTTTACTGATCCCGAAACGGTCCGGCACATGAACACCCCACTCTCCCACTTCATCCCGGCCGATCCGGTCGCCGCCCAACTGGGCCCCCAGCACGGCTACGCCTTCGATGGTGACCTTGTCACCCTGAACGCCCAGATCTGCGTCGTCGATCCGATGGCAGCCGCCTCGCTACGCTGGGTGCTGCAACTTTGGGCCGAGGACACCCTGGTCGCCAGCGCGGACTGCAGCGGACTGCAGACCGACCATAACGGCAATGCCTGGGTTCAGATCACAACCGACGCCCTGCTGCCCGCCGGCACCAGCGAACATGCCATGACCCTGACGCTGGCCAGCGATGACGGCAGCGGCCTGCGCCGCTGCGACACCGCCGGCTACCCACGCAGCGAGCGCTTCTGCCTGCCGCGTATCGACGGCTCGGTGGCCTATGCCCTGAGCGACGCCCACACCACCCTCAACGCCGACAGCATCTTCAACCCGCGCCCTGCCGACAACCTGTCAGGCTCGCTGGTGCTCGAACTGTGGGCCCTGCCCGAACCTTACCGCGGTGGTGCGTTCAACGGCATCCTGATCGGCAGCGAAGCCCTCGGCCAGATCGCCGGCCAGTGCGCCATCGGTCCGATCCAGGCCACACTCCCCACCTGCACCCTGCCGGCCGGTCGCTGGCTGTTGACACTGATGCTGCGCGAATGGACGGGTCATGGCTATCTGACGCGCGACTACCGCAGCTTTGCGCTGGCTGTCGACGGCCCCCTGCCGGCATCCGCAGCCGTTGCAGACAGCGCAGTCGAGTTCACTGCCTCGGCGCCGGAAGGCGAGGTGACCGAGACCCCGGTCAAGACCGCCACCGCCAGCCCAGCCGAAACCGCCACCGTCCCCCCAACCAAGGCGCCCGCCAAGGCCAAGACTGAAAGCAAAGCCAAGGCAGCCAGCACCGAACCCACGCCCAAAGCCGCTGCCAGCAAGAAAGTAAAGGTGACGTCAGCCGCCAAGGCCAGCCCTGCCGCTGCCCCTGCCCCTGCCCCTTCCGCCAAACCTGCAGCGGCCGGCGTCTCGATCAACGAGGCCGACGCTGCTGTGCTGGGCAAGCTCAAAGGCGTGACCGCCGCCATTGCGGCAGGCATTGTCGCTGGCCGGCCGTGGAAGTCGATCGACGACCTGAGCAAGGTCAAGGGCATCGGCAGCAAGATGCTCGACAGACTACGTTCGCAGATCCGCCTGTAAGCACCGGTGCAGGCCCGGCAGTGCCGGGCCTGCACACTCAATGAGCGCCGAGATACGCCCGCGCCAACGCGCTGTCGCCGGCAATCTCGGCGGCCGTCCCCTGTGCCACCACCCTGCCCCCCTCCAGCACATAGGCGCGGTCGGCCAGCGCCAGGGCGAGCGACGCCATCTGATCGACCAGCACGATGGTCAGCGCCTCTCCGCGCAGTCGATCCAGCACACCGAAAAGATCCTCGATGACCTTCGGCGCCAGACCGAGCGAAGGCTCGTCCAGCAGCAAGACGCGTGGCTTGGCCATCAGACCGCGCGCGATCGCCAGCATCTGCTGCTCGCCTCCGGACAGCAGACCCGCACGTTGGTGGGCGCGCTCGCGCAAGCGTGGAAAACGATCGAGCATCGCCTCCAGCCTTTCCTCCATCCGGTCCGGACAGCGGAAGGCGCCCAGACGGATGTTGTCCACCACCGACAACTCGGGAAACACCTGACGCCCCTCCGGCACCAGCACCAGGCCGAGGCCCACCACCTGCTCGGCACCCAAGCCTTCAAGCGCTACGCCATCCAGGTGCATGCCCCCCATGACCGGTCGATGCAAACCGGACAGTGCGCGCATCAGCGTCGACTTTCCAGCGCCGTTGGCCCCGAGCAAGGCAACCAGTTCTCCTTCCCGTACCTTGATGCCGACCTGCTGCAGCACCGGCGCAGCACCATAACCTGCAGTCAGTGCATCGACCCCAAGCAGTTCGGCCCCGGCCGTCGCGCGCGCGCCCGTCGTCGCCAGACTGGGACTGCCGCCGCCTTCCCCCAGATAGGCCCGCCGTACGGCGGGGTTGTCCTGGACCTCGGACGGTGTACCGGCGGCCAGCGGCTGACCGGCATCGAGCACCACGATATGGTCGGAAATGCTCATCACCAACGGCATGTCATGCTCGACCACCAGCACGCCAATGCCAGCCCGTGCCACCCGGGTGAGCAGGTCCGCAAGCTGGCGCTTGTCATCACGCGACAGGCCGGCAGCCGGCTCATCCAGCAACAGGATGTCAGGATCGGTCGCCAACGCCCGGGCAATCTCGACCAGACGACGGTCGACATGCGCCAGGTCAGCCGCGGGCGTTTCCAGGCTACCGCGATAGCCACAGAAAGCCAGCAGTCCGCGCGCCTGATCGCGCGCCGAAGGCGCAGCAAACCGTGTCCGCCCCAGAAAGCTGCCAAGACGCCCACCCGTCATCGCCAGGGTGACGTTGTCGATGACGCTCAAGGAGCCAAACAGCAACGAGGTCTGGTAGGTCCGCGCCACACCGGCACGCGCGATGCGGTAGGCCGGACGCCCGGCGAGCCGCACACCGCCCACCGAGAAGTCACCTTCCGACGGCCGGTAGAAACCGGTCAGCATGTTGATCACCGTGGACTTGCCCGCACCGTTGGGACCGATCAGGCTGGTCAACGTACCTGGCTTCACCATCAGGCTGACACCGGATGCAGCCCGCAATCCGCCAAACACCATGGCCAGCCCGTCTGCCTGCAAGGGCTGGCGCTGGCGCGGCATCACCGCGTCGCGGCCAGACACAGGCTCGGCGGACGAAGCCTTCCCCACTGCCTCAGGCAACGGACGCCAGCGCCGTGCCAGCGACGCCAGCAAGCCGACCGCGCCTCCTGGCGCAGCCCACAGCACCACCAGCAGCAAGGCACCAAAGAACAGCAGACGATACTCTTCCATGCTCGCCAGCCATTCCGGCAGCAAGCCGACGATGACCGCACCGATCAGGGGTCCTGCTACCGAGCCGGCACCGCCGATCATCACCACCAGCACGAACAGGATGGACAGCGAGAAGGCGAAGCTGTGCGGCGTCACGAATCCGGACAAGGGCGCAAACAGCCCCCCGGCCAATCCGGCCAGCGCGGCCGAAAACACGAAGGCCACGGTCTTGATCCGCAGGGGGTCGATCCCCAGCGACTCGGCCGCAGTCTCGCTGTCACGCACCGCCCGCATGGCTGCACCCCAGGTACCACGGGACAGCAGTGCATACACCCACAGCATCGCCACCGCAGCAACGATGGCCAGGATCGCGACCGCGCGCTCACCCTGGGCAAGGCCGCCAAGCGTCGGTGAGCCGATGCCCATGATGCCGTTCTGCCCTCCGGTGAGTTCGCGCAACTCGACAATGCCATGTTCGACAATGAACGCGAACGCGATCGTCAGCATCGCCAGATAGGGCCCGCGCACCCGCAACGCGGGCAGTGCGAGCAAGCCGCCACTGATCGCAGCGACCAGAGCACCCAACGGCCATGCCAGCCAGAAGCTCCACCCTGCCGATGCGGTCAGGATGGCCACCGTGTAGGCGCCGAGCGCATAGAACCCGACATGGCCGAAGGAGACCTGCCCGGTGAGCCCGAGCAGCACATTCAGACCGATGCCGACAATCGCCAGCAAGGCCACGTTGGCCAGTACAAACACGTAGTAGCCATTGACGCTGAGCGCCAGCACCACACCAACGACCAGCACCGCCGCCACTGCGGCCAGTTGCAGGGGCGAACCGGGCAGCAAGCCGTCAATCGGCTTCGCTGCCTCGATACGGTCAGCCGCAGACATCGTCATCCGGGGCTTCATACTTTCCTCACCTGGGCACGACCGAACAGACCGTTTGGGCGGGCGGCCAGCACGGCAATGACGAGCGCAAACATCAGGATCTGGGTGTAACTCGACCCCAGCGTGGCGGTGATCAGCGCTTCACCGATCCCGAACAGCAGGCCGGCAATCATCACCCCCCACGCGCTGGTGATGCCGCCCAGAATAGCCACCGCAAAGGCCTTGAGGCCAAACAGGGTACCCATGTCGGAATGCACGTTGAACAGCGGCGCAATCAAAACCCCGGCCACACCGGCAAGCAAGGTCGACAGTGCAAACGCCACGGCAATGGTCCGCCGGATCGGAATCCCCATCAGCCGTGCGGCATCACGGTTCTGGGTGACCGCCAGCATCGCCGTACCCCAGCGCGTCCGACGCGACACGGTATGCAGCAGCGCAGCCAGCGCAAGACCGACCAGCGGAATCAGCACCTGCAGCGGATAGACGCCCAGGCCCGCACCACCAACCTCCAGCGGGTTCACCGCCAGTGGCGACGGCAAGCTCCGCGGCTCCTTGCCAAAGGCATACATCACCAGATTGTCCAGTACGATGCCGAGCGCCACCGTCGCCATCAGCCAGGCATCTGACCCCCGGCTGACAAACGGCCGCACCGCCACGAATTCCACCAGCAGGCCATATAGCGCGCACAGCGCGAGTGCCAGCAGGATGGCCGGCAACAGGTGCCAGCCCAAAGTCTGGGCAAAGGTGAAGGTCAGCACCGCACCGAGCATCATCGAGCTGCCCTGGGCAAAGTTCACCGTGCCCGATACCGCATAGGTCAGGTAAAAACCCAGCGCCATCAGGCCGTACATGCTGCCGAGCCCGACGCCGCTGATCAAGGCGGACAAAAGCATGGCGTTCCCCGTTCAGAAGTGTGATTCAACCTGGCCACCGCAGTTGGGCGTACCCATCCGACCGGCGACGTCTGCCGAAAGCGCAGAATGTCATTTGCCTCCGGCTTCCGGGTCATCAACCCGTGCTCAACGGCCGTTTCCAGGTTCGAAGGGCCGGAGCAGGACGCCCCGGCCATCAGACAGCTGGAGGCTTACTCCCCCAGGCTCACGGGCAGGATGCGGTTGTCGATGAAGCGCGCCCACACGTAATCGTCCTTGGTCACTGCGTCATGCACGCCGGGTGCAAAAGGCTTGCGATAGGTCTTGATCAGACCCACATGTTCGTCGATGTCATAGAAGGCCTTGCGCACGGCATCGCCATCGGTCGAACCCGCCTTGGCGATCGCCCTGGCCGCCAACTGCATGCCGTCATAGGCATTGGCCACGCCCACCGCCGGAGTGATGTTCTCCGGCCCCTTCACGTCAGGGTATCGGGTCATCATGGCCTTGATCACCTTCTCACCGACCGCCGACTGCTTGCCGAAGAAGCTGTAGGTCTGAACGAAGTGAACGTCCTTCGCGCTCGGTCCTGCCAGCTCGGTGAAACGGCCGCCAGCCGGCCCCCAGTGCGACACGATGGGCACCTTCCAGCCCATGCGATCAAGCGACTTCACCACCTGTGCAGACGGGCCGACATTGCCCACCATGAACAGGGTATCGGCGCCTGCAGCCTTCAGACGGGAGAGCTGCGGGACGACGTCGACGTCATTGCCCTCGAACTTTTCGACCCCGACCGGCGCCAGCCCCTTCTCCTGCAACGCGGCACGCAGACCTTTCTCGTTGGACTCACCCCACGGGTTATTCACCAGGATCATGCCGAACTTGCTGCCGTTGAACGTTTTCTGCGCGTAGTCGAGCATCGCCTGGTTGACGATCTCATCGACCGCCGACACGCGGAACACGAAGTTGGGCTCGGCACCGTTCTTGGTGATCGGCGTCCCAGCCGCCCATGCCCCCATGAAAGGCACCTTCTCCTGATTGGCGAGCGGCACGATAGCCAGGGAAACCGGCGTATCCAGGCCGCCGAACAGCACCGTGACCTTCTCGCGGAAGATCAGCTCGCGCGCAGCCACCACGCCCTTGGCCGGATTCGACTCGTCATCGCGGCGTACCAGTTCCAGCTTGCGCCCGCCCAGCAGACCACCGCTGGCATTGATCTCGTCGATCGCGATCGTCAGGCCGCGGGTAATGGCTTCGCCAGACAAGGCGGACTGCCCGGACAGTGCCGCCACCAGACCGATCTTGATCGGCTCGGCGGCCTGCACGGGCGCAAGCAGGCTGAAGGAGGCCACCGCGGTGGCGGCAGCGATGAAGGTCCGGCGCGTCATGTTCATGTTGCATCACTCCATACGAGAGAGAAGAAAGGGCTCACGAACGAAGCAATGCAATCGCCGTGCCAGACTGCTTCACATAGATGATAATTTTTGACAACACCAATAAACACAAAGTGTATACACTTTGGCATTACTCTTGCATTCACAAACCCTAACCCCTCGATTCATCTCAATTCGCACCGCCACGGTGCAAAAAGGAGGATTTGCGATGCACGACGCACCAATGCCGATCATTGCGGACAATGATTACGCAAAATCTGCCGCAGAAATTGTCGACACTTACCTGCGTACCCTGATGATCCCTGACCCCGAGGGCGCGCGACGTTTCATCTCGCCCACGCTCCGCATCCGTTTTACCGGCGGCCGCGAGATGCACGACCCGGCCGAGTGTGCCGCGTTCAATGCCGGCCGCTATGCCTGGGTGAAGAAGCGCTACGAGCGCATCGAAGTGGTCTGCGGCGCAAGCGCCGAAGAGGCCATCGTCTACAGCCTGGGGACGCTATACGGAGCCTGGCCGGACGGTAGCCCATTCGAAGGTAATCGCTATGTAGACCGCTACGTGGTACGCGACGGGCTGATTACCGAAATGCAGGTCTGGAACGACAGTGCCGAATGGCTGCTGACCCGTTCGGGACTCGAGGGCTGAGGGAGCGAGCCGCATGCACGCCCCACCTCCTGCCAAATCAACGGCGCGACCCGGTCCCTGCTCCGCAGCGCCGTTCGCCCCACTGCCCCACCATGGCCGCTTCGACTACCGGCCGATCACCCGACGTCCTGACTATTGCTGGCCAGACGGCAAGCGTCTGGCGGTCTACATCGGCTTCAACCTCGAACACTTCGCCTTTGGCGAGGGGCTGGGCGCTCGCCTCGGGCCGGTCTCGCCGGAACCCGATGTCCTCAACTACAGCTGGCGGGAATACGGGAACCGCGTTGGCGCCTGGCGCTGCCTGGAGATGTTCGACCAGCTCGGCCTGCCTGCCGGGGCTTTGATCAATACCGCACTGTACGATCACTGCCCCGAACTGGTGGCGGCCTTTGCCGCGCGCGGCGACGAGCTGATCGGTCACGGTCACACCAACTCGGCGCGTCAGTCCGACTTCGATCCGGACACCGAGATCACACTGCTCAAGGGCTGCCGCGAACGCATTGCAACAAGCAGCGGAGTCGCCCCCTCCGGCTGGCTGTCACCCTGGATCTCGGAAAGCCGGCTCACGCCGGACCTGCTTGCTGAAACAGGGTACCGCTACACCCTGAACTGGTGCCACGACGACCAACCCGTGCCGATGCAGACCCGCTGCGGCCGCCGGCTGTGGTCCATCCCGTATCCGCAGGAGCTCAACGACATTCCGATGCTGATCGGGCGTCAACTGGACGCTGCACCTTTCGCCGACATGATCATCGACAACTTCGACGAAATGCGCGAGCAATCCCGCCAGCAGCCGCTCGTCATGGGCATCGCGCTACACCCCTACCTGGTCGGTCAGCCCTACCGCCTGCGCCACTTGCGGCGAGCACTGCAGCACCTCGCAGCTGCGCGCGACCGGGGTGAAATCTGGCTGACCACCCCGGGTGCCATCTGTACCCATATCGATCGCCTGTGCGCGGATGGCGTGCTTGACCTCGCCTGAACTGCCTACCCCTCCACCTGCTCACCAAACCATCATGACCACTACACCTCAGGAACACACCGCTGACCTTGACTCGGGCTTTCCCATCCACGACACCGTCGGTGCCTGGGTGCCACACGGCCGTTTTGTCATCCCGCCCACCGCACACGGTCCACTTGATGGGCTGCGATTCGCCGTCAAGGACGTCTTCGACGTTGCCGGTCACCCGACGGGCGCCGGCAACCCGACCTGGCTCGCCACCCACCCCATTCCCGAGCGCAGCAGCCCGCTGGTCGACACCCTGCTCGCAGCGGGCGCCACCCTGGTCGGCAAAGTGCTGACTGACGAGATCGCCTACAGCATCAACGGCGACAACATCCATTACGGCACCCCCATCAACGTACGCGCCCCTGGGCGGGTTCCGGGCGGGTCTTCGAGCGGATCGGCTGCCGCAGTGGCCGCCAGGCTGTGCGATTTCGCGCTTGCCAGCGACACTGGCGGCTCCACCCGGGTGCCGGCCAGCTACTGTGGTCTGTGGGGCTTGCGCACCACCCACGGCGTGCTGTCGCGCGCCGGCATGGTGCCGCTGCACCCCTTCTTCGACACCGCAACCTGGCTCGCGCACGACGCCGACACCTTCCGCCGTGTCGCCGAGGTCTTGCTACCCGCCTCCCCACATCGCTTTCGCCGTGTCCTTCAGCCGATGGCCGCCTGCGCGCTCGCCGACCCCGAGTTCACCAACCCGCTGAATCAGGTGCTGGCCGCTGCAAGCCGCCTGCTGCAGACCGAAGTCGTAGCCCTGACCGTCACCCGCGGCAACGAAACCCTGAACGACTGGCGGCAGACCTACGTCACCGCGGGAGGCTACGAGGCCTGGCAAGCCCACGGCGACTGGATCACCACCCATCAGCCGACCTTCTCCCCCGCCATCGCCGGACGCTGGAGCGACTCATCCTCCATCACCGATGGAGCCGGGCAGGCCGCAAAAGCACATATCCTGGAGATCCGCTCGCATGTGCGCGACCTGTTCGGAGACGACGCCATCGCCGTCATCCCCTCAGCCGCCAGTGTCGCGCCTGCGGTGGATGCGGCAGGCGATGCCGTGGATGCGGTCCGCATGCGCACCCTGCAGATCACCTGCATGGCCGGCATTGGCGGGCTGGCTCAGGTCAGCATCCCCTTTACCGGCAGCAACGGCCTGCCTCTTGGGATTTCGCTGGTCGGCCCGGCCGGCAGCGATGCCGAATTGGTAAGATTGGCTACCCGCATCGCCGCATCGCTCTGACGAACCCTCGCCCGGCAAGCACACCGGGCGATCAGCCGCATACATCCGCCATGACGCGCACACCCGCCACCCCGACCTCCCCCGAACCTGACGAGACCGACAGCCTGTCCGACGAGGCCCTGAGCACACTGCACGAAACGGACGACACCCCTGCCACTGGCCGCCGCGGCAGCGGCGACATCGAACAGCAGATCTATCATTCGGTGTTCGAAGGGGTCATGAACCAACGTCTTGCGCCAGGCACCCGCCTACCCGAAGCCGTACTGAGCAAGCTGTTCAAGGTCAGCCGCTCGACGGTGCGCAAGGTTCTGCAGCAACTGGCCCACGACCACATCGTTGAACTGCGTCCCAACCAGAGCGCAGTGGTCGCCACCCCGACGCCCGAGGAAACCCGGGCGATCTTCGAGGCCCGCCAGGTGATGGAAGCCGCCATCGTCCGCCTGGTGGTCCGTCACGCCACCGCAGAAGACATCGCCGGTCTGCGAACCCAGCTGGCGGAGGAGCATGCCGCCATGCACCGCTACGACCAGCCCGCCTGGGCCCGCCTGGCCAGCGCCTTCCACCTCAAGCTCGGCGCCCTCGCACGCAATCCGGTGCTGGCCGGCTACCTGACCGAACTGGTATCGCGCTGCTCGCTGATCGTCGCCCTGTACGAACCACCCGGCAATGCCAGTTGCGAGCATGCAGAGCACGGGCAGATTGTCGATTGCATCGAACGCGGTGACGCCGATGCGGCCGTCGCCCTGATGCGGGCACACCTCGAGACACTGGAACGCAACATCTGCCTCGACCGCTCGGAAGAAGAACACAGCCTGGCACGGATGCTGGGCCTGCGCTGACCCTGTCCGGGCATGAAAGCTGCATTGCAATCATTTCCAGACACGGATGGCCACACCATGAACAAGCTCGACAGCGCCCTGCTCAACATCCTGATCAAGGACGCACGCGCCTCCTTTGCCGACATCGCCCGCCAGCTCGACATCTCACGGGCGCATGCGCGGGCACGGGTACAGGCGCTGGTCGAAAGCGGGGTGATCGAACAGTTCTCGGCAGTGGTCAACCCGGAAAAGCTGGGCAAGGTGGTCTCCACCTTCATCGACCTGCGGGTGGCACCCGTGGCACTCGAGCCCATCTCGGAAGAGCTGGCCAACTGCCCCGAGGTGGTCAGCCTGTACATCATGAGTGACCTGCAGAGCCTGCACATCCACACCCTGACCGACAGCGTCGAAACCTTCGACGCCTTCGTACGCAAACACATCTTCAACCGGCCCGAGATCCTGTCGGTCGACTGCAAGTCGCTACTGTCGCGCGTCAAGAACCGGCGCGGCGGCGCCCGGCTTTAAGCAGGCAAGCGCTGCTCCCCCCCAGCAGGCGTCTGGCAAGTCATAAGCCAAGACGCGACGAAGCCCTGCAATGAGGCACAAGGCAGCCGAGTGGGCGAAGCCTGACAGTCGCATCCCGCCCACGACCACCCCCCGCCCGGGCCTCGCCCAGCCATCGGCACACCAATCTGATGCACCGCTGCGGTGCATTTGCGCCTTGGCGGTGCAGATCTTCCATTTGTTCGCCCGAATTGCCCCCAGCACGCCATTCGCCACCAAACGTCAGCGGATAGCTTACGAATGTATCGACTTGAACCGTCGATTCGCCACTTGTAAATGCGTTCACCCCAGGCGATGCACCGGTTTGTGCATCGCAACCAAGCGGGAATGCACAGAATCAAAATCAATTAAAACCATAAAAACAGCAACTTAAAATAAACAACAAGCTGGCACAGCCATTGCTAAAGCGCTATCGAAGCACTTTACAAATGACACCTCAAAAAGGTGTCCGGCCCCAATCCCAACAGGAGTAGCCAGCATGACCCTGAATCGCCGCAAATTCCTCTCCGGTGCAGCCCTCTCCGGCGCCATCCTCGGTGCCCCCGCCATTGCCCGCGCCCAGAGCAAGGCCACCTTCAACTGGAAGATGACCAATGCCTACGGTCCGGGATCGCCCTTCTACGTGCAGGGCCCGGGCAGCCCGACCGACTTCTGCAAGAAGGTCGAGGAAATGTCGGGCGGCCGCCTGAAGATCCAGCACTTTGCCGCTGGCGAACTGATTCCAGCGCTGGAAGGTTTCGACGCCGTCTCCAAGGGCATGGTCGAAATGAATGCGGCCAATGCCTACTTCTGGGCCGGCAAGGTGCCGGCGGCGCAGTACTTCACCGCTGTGCCCTTCGGCATGAACACCCAGGGCATGAACGCATGGATCTACCACGGTGGCGGCCTGGAGCTGTGGAACGAGTTGTACGCCGCGCACGGCCTGATGGCGATGCCGATGGGCAACACCGGCACCCAGATGACCGGCTGGTTCCGCAAGCCGCTGGAGAGCGTGGCCGACCTCAACGGACTGAAGATGCGCATCCCCGGGCTGGCCGGCAAGGTGTATGCCGAACTGGGCGTGGCCGTGCGCCTGCTGCCCGGTGGCGAGATCTTTCCGGCGCTGGAGCGCGGCGTGATTGACGCTGCCGAGTTTGTCGGCCCCTACCAGGATCGTCGCCTGGGCCTGCACAAGGCGGCCAAGAACTACTACACCACCGGCTGGCACGAGCCGACCAACGTCACCGAGCTGATGATCAACAAGAAGGCCTGGGACAGCCTGCCCGCCGACCTGCAGGCCATCGTCCGCGCCGCCGCCCAGGCCTGCAACGTGGAAAGCCATGCCTGGTGCGAAGCGGTCAACGCCGACGCCCTGACCGATCTGGTCACCAACCAGGGCGTCACCGCCCGTCCGCTGCCGGCCGACATCATCGCCAAGCTCAAGACCGTGACCGCGGATACGCTGGAAAGCCTGGCCAAGGCCGATCCGGCCACGCGCAAGGTGCACGATGCCTTCATGGCCTTCCGCAAGAAGCACGAATCGTGGGCCGCCGTCAGCGAAAAGTCCTTCCTGTCGCTTTGAGCCGACGAGAGCACTGACATGAACTTGCTGTTGAAACCCCTCGAGCTTGCGATCCTCGCACTCGGGTGGGTGGCCCGTGCCGCCATCCTGGCACTGGTGCTGCTCGTGGCTGCCAATGTGCTGCTGCGCTACGCCTTCTCCTGGAGCCCGGTCGGGCTGCAGGAGGTGGAGTGGCACCTGATCTCGCCCATTGCCCTGCTGGGCATGGCCTATGCCGTGTACCACCGCGCCGATGTCCGGGTGGACTTTCTCTATGACCGCTTCAGCCCGCAGACCCAGGCCGCGATCGACGTGCTCAGCGGCGTGCTGACCCTGGCGGTGGGCGCCATCATCGCCTGGCTGGCAGTGCCTTACGTGATGCAGGCCTACGACATCGGCGAGGGCTCGCCCGATCCGGGCGGCCTGCCCTGGCGCTACCTGCTGAAGGCCTTCATCCCGCTTGGCTTCTCGCTGCTCGCCATCCAGGGCCTGCTCGACACCCTGCGCGCGCTCGCCACCTTGCTGCAGGGCGCACCGGCCTACCCCCACGACTCGCTGGAGGTCCGCACATGAGCGGCAACGAATGGCTGGTCCTCGGCCTGCTGGGCGGCTTTCTGGCCTTGATGATGATCGGCGTGCCGGTGGCCATCGCGCTGGCAGTGTCGGGCTTTGCCGCCGGCTACCTCGGTTTCGGCAGCATGCTGTTCTCATTGCTGCCGGCCCGCCTGTACGGCGTTGTCACCAACTACACCATGCTGGCGATTCCCCTGTTCGTGTTCATGGGGGTGATGCTGGAAAAGTCACGCGTAGCCGAGGACATGCTCGAGACCATTGGCCGTGCCATGGGCGGGCTCAATGGCGGCATGGGCATTGCCATCATCCTGGTCGGCGTGTTGATGGGCGCGTCCACCGGCATCGTCGGCGCCACGGTGGTCACCGTGGCCATGCTCACGCTGCCGACGCTGATGCGCCGCGGCTACAAACCAAGCATTGCCTGCGGCACGATCTGCGCATCCGGCACGCTGGGGCAGATCATCCCGCCCAGTCTGGTGTTGATCCTGCTGTCGGAGATCGTCGGCGAATCGGTCGGCACCCTGTTTGCCGCTGCCTTCATCCCGGGGCTGGTGCTGGCCGCGGTGTATGTGATCTTCCTGATCGTGCTCGGCAAGCTCAAGCCCGACTGGGTGCCGGCCATTCCTGCTGAAGAGCGAGCCAAGGCAGCTCCCGGCACGCTTGGCCGCGACCTGCTGCGCACCGTCCTGCCGCCCCTGCTGCTGGTGGTGGCGGTACTGGGTTCGATCATCGGCGGGATCGCCGCCCCCACGGAGGCCGCGTCGATGGGGGCGCTGGGCAGTGCCTTGATCGCCATCGGCGCCCGTCGCTTCACCTGGACCCTGCTGCGCGAAACCCTGCACGGCACGCTGACCATCACCGCGATGGTGTTCTTCATCCTGTTGTGCGCCCAGCCCTTTGCGCTGGCCTTCCGCGGCCTGGGGGGCGAACAGATGGTGCACGACCTGTTCTCGCTGATCCCTGGCGGAGAGATGGGCGCGCTGCTGTTCCTGATGTTGCTGCTGTTCGTGCTCGGTTTCTTCCTGGAGTGGATCGAGATCTCCTACATCGCGCTGCCGATGTTCCTGCCGGTCTTCCACGCCTACGGCACCGACATGGTGTGGCTGGCGGTACTGGTGGCGATGAACCTGCAGATGTCCTTCCTGACTCCGCCGTTTGGCTGGGCGCTGTTCTTCCTGAAGGGGGTTGCACCGCCGGGCATCACCACCCGCGACATCTATGCCGGCGCCATACCGTACGTCCTGTTGCAGATGCTGGCACTGGCGCTGATCTTCATCTTCCCGGGCATTGCCACCTGGCTGCCCAAGGCGATCGGCTGGTAATCGACACCTTCCCCGGCGCGCTCGTCGCGCCGGGATCACGACAACGACAAGGGAGCATTTCATGGAATTCCTCGACGGCTACAGCACCGCCTGGTTGCTGGGCCTGGCCGCTGCACTGCTGGCCACCGGCGTGGTGGCCGGCATCCTGGCCGGCCTGCTCGGCGTGGGTGGCGGCATCGTCATCGTACCGGTGCTGTACCACCTGTTCACGCTGCTCGGCATCGACGAGTCGGTGCGCATGCATGTGGCAGTCGGCACCTCACTGGCCACCATCATTCCGACCTCCATCATGTCGGCACGCGCCCACCGCAAGCGCGGCAGCCTGAACCGCGAACTGCTCGGCAAGCTGATGCCTCCGGTCATCGTCGGCGTCTTGCTCGGCACCGTACTCTCGGGCTTGTTCAGCGGCCAGGTCCTGACCGCGATCTTCGCCACCGTGGCCTTGCTGGTGGCGCTGAACATGGCCTTCAAGCGTGACGGCTTCGCGCTGGGCAAGGGCCTGCCCGGTCCGATCGGCACCTCGATCATGGGCGTGTCGATTGGCGGCATCTCGACCTTGATGGGCATTGGTGGCGGCACGCTGTCGGTGCCGCTGCTGAACGCCTTCCGCACCCCGATGCACACCGCGGTGGGCACCGGGGCCGCACTCGGCATGGTGATCAGCATTCCCGGCGCGCTGGGTTTCCTGATCAATGGCATGGATGTGCCGCTGCGCCCACCTGCCACCATCGGCTACGTCAATCTGCTGGGCATGGCGCTGATCGTGCCGGCAACCATGGTCACCACCTCATGGGGCGCGGCGCTGGCGCATTCGATCGACGCCCGCCGCCTGCGTCAGGTCTTCGCCGCCTTCCTTGCCTTTACCTCGATCCGCATGTTCTACGGCCTGCTGGCCTGAACACCGTCGCCCGCTCAGGAGTCCTCTGATGATTCATACCCTTACCGCATTGGGCGGCATGCAGGTCGCCCCTCACCACCTGGCCGCGCAAGCCGGCCGCGACGTGCTGCGCGATGGCGGCAACGCCGTAGAGGCGATGGTGGCCGCCGCCTCCACCATCGCGGTGGTCTATCCGCACATGAACGCCATTGGCGGCGACGGCTTCTGGCTGATCCACGAACCCGGCAAGCCGCCGGTGGCCATCGACGCCTGCGGTTTTGCTGCGGGCCTGGCCGACCGCCAGTTCTACGCCGGTGTCGACGCCATCCCCGCCCGCGGACCGAAAGCCGCCCTGACCGTGGCCGGCACGGTCGGCGGCTGGGCCAGGGCACTGGAGGTGGCAGCAGGCTGGGGCCCGGCACTGCCACTGCCCCGCCTGCTGGGCGACGCCATCCGCCACGCGCGCGACGGCGTGGCCGTCACCGCCAGCCAGTCAGCCCTGACCCGCAGCAAGCTTGAAGGCCTCAAGGACACCCCCGGTTTTGCGGACACCTTTCTGGTCGACGGCCAGCCGCCCGCAGTCGGTCACATCCTGCGCCAGCCGGCACTGGCACGTACCCTCGCCACACTGGCCGAGCGCGGCCTGGACGATTTCTACCGTGGCGAAATCGGCGCCCTGATCGGCGCCGAACTGGAGCGCGTCGGCAGTCCGGTGCGGACCAGCGACCTCGCCGCCTACGCGGCACAGATCGTCGAACCACTAGCCGTGCGCCTGGCCGACAGCACGGTCTATAACCTGCCGCCGCCGACCCAGGGCCTGGCCGCACTGATGATTCTGGGCATCTTCGAACGCCTCGGCATCACCGAGGGCGAAGGCTTTGCCCATGTGCACGGCCTGGTGGAATCCACCAAACGCGCCTTCCGTGTGCGCGACAAGGTGGTCACCGACCCGCGCCGTTTGCCGGCCGATCCACGCAGCTTCCTCAGTGCGGCCGCACTCGACCAGCGCGCCGCCGACATCGACCCGACACGCGCCCTGCCTTGGCCCGACCCGGCCGCCCCCGGCGATACCATCTGGATGGGCGCGGTCGATCGCGAAGGCCGCGCCGTCAGCTTCATCCAGAGCGTGTACTGGGAGTTCGGTTCGGGCGTGGTGCTCCAGGATACCGGCATCACCTGGCAGAACCGTGGCACCAGTTTCTCACTCGACCCAGCCGCGCTCAATGCGCTGGAGCCCAGCCGCAAGCCCTTCCACACCCTGAACCCCTCACTCGCGCTGTTCGACGACGGCCGGGTCATGCCCTACGGCACCATGGGCGGCGAAGGCCAGCCACAGACCCAGGCTGCGGTATTCACCCGCTACGCCCGTTTTGGTCAGCCGCTGCAGCAGGCGGTCAGCGCGCCGCGCTGGCTGCTTGGCCGCACCTGGGGCGATATCACCACCACGCTGAAGCTGGAAAGCCGTTTCGACCCGGCCCTGGTACAAGCCCTGCGCAACGCGGGTCACGATGTGGAAATGCTGAACGAAGCCTACAGCGACACCATGGGCCACGCCGGCGCACTGGTGCGGCATCCTCACGGCTTGATCGAAGGCGCGGTGGATCCGCGCAGCGACGGGGTGGTGGCGGGGGTGTAAGCCCATCCCATTCCACACAACTCTTTCGTCATAAACGGCTCGCCCGCTGGGCGCCCGAATAACCATACACCTTAGTCTCGTATACCCTGTGCTTGCTCCATGCCATTTTATCTACCAAGGCATGGCCATGAACGACGAAGGGAGCTGGGCAATGAACGAATTTGGCGGAGCACAGGCGGGCGATGGCCGTCTGACCAAGCGCTTGATCAAGCTGGCGGACCGGTTGGCCGAGGCCCCCTCTGCGAGCATTCCCGGGGCGTGCAACAGCCGCGCGGAAACCCAGGCAGCCTATCGACTGTTCGATCAGGCGCGTGCGGATAAACGGGGGCTGAGCTGGGAGGCGGTGCTGGCGCCGCACATGGCGCGTACCGAGGCGCGGATGGCCG
>NZ_QKOE01000169.1 GCF_003226565.1 Parazoarcus communis SWub3 = DSM 12120
GCTTGAGCGTGAGCGAGCCGAGCACGATGGCGACGACGGCGGTAAATACCAGCCCGACGACCAGCGCGAGCCAGGGCGAACCGGCCAGCCACGACAGGTAGCCGGGCAGGTCGGTGGCGGTGGTGAGGAGCCCGGTGGTGTAGGCGCCCAGACCGACAAAGGCGGCCTGGCCGAAGCTGGTGAGCCCGCCCACGCCGGTGAGCAGCACCAGCCCGAGCGCGACCATGGCGTACAGGCCGATGTAGTTGAGCAGGGTGACGTAGAACGGCGGCAGCACCAGCGGGG
>NZ_QKOE01000170.1 GCF_003226565.1 Parazoarcus communis SWub3 = DSM 12120
GTACGGCTACAACGCCGTCGGCAGCCTCACGAGCCACAGGAAGCGCAGTGGCGAGACGGTCACCTTCGCCTACGACAACCTGCACCGCCTGACCAGCCGCAGCTACCCCACGGCCGCGGACAACGTCACCTTCGCCTACGACCTGCTGGGCCGTCGCACCCAGGCCAGGTACGCCGACAACAGCCACACCGTGGCCTACGTGTGGGATGCGGCCGGGCGCCTGACCAGCACCACCGCCGGCGGCAAGACGCTCGCCTACCAGTACGACGCAGCGGGCAACCGCA
>NZ_QKOE01000171.1 GCF_003226565.1 Parazoarcus communis SWub3 = DSM 12120
AGCTTGCCCGTCCATTGATCCGCTTGCCGGGTCAGTGCGTCGATACGCTCGTTGCGCTGCCGGGTCTTGGTGGCGGCTGTCACCGGATCGTGTGCGACCACCAGCCTCAGGTCATTCCAGGCCTGCTCCGAGATCACTTCCTGTGTGGCGGTGACACATTGCTGTTCGTGGAAGGGGGCGAGCAGATCGATGAACTCGTTGTAACGCCGGCCTGGTACCGCGACGATGAACTCGAGCGGCTTGCCACTGGTCAGGCGCACGGCCTTCAGGGCTTCGAGATTGT
>NZ_QKOE01000172.1 GCF_003226565.1 Parazoarcus communis SWub3 = DSM 12120
CCCGCACACAGGCCACCTATGCTTACGATGCGCTCTCGCGACGCATCGCCAAGTCCGTCTCCACCGGCCACGACATCCGCACCACCCGCTACGGCTGGGATGGCGAGCGGCTGGTGTGCGAGGCCACTGACACACTCACCACCACCGTCCTCTGCGAACCCGACAGCTTCGTGCCGCTACTGCGTATCGAGCAGGATCGGCTCGAACCCGAGAACGCGGAAGACCGGGAGAGTACGCGTGAGGAACGAGCGCTCTTTACGCAGATGTCGACGCTACTGGCC
>NZ_QKOE01000173.1 GCF_003226565.1 Parazoarcus communis SWub3 = DSM 12120
CCGCTTCGATGGCGGGGTTGAGGTTGTTCTTGAGGGTGTTGAAGTCGCCGTTGTAGCTGTCGGTGATGCGCGGCGGGATGGCGCCCTTGGCGATGCGGTCGACATAGTCGGCGGCGACGTTGAGCGGGCCGATGACGGCGTCGAGGGTGTCATTGACGCCCTGGACGATGCGCTGGTAGTCGCCCTGGTGACGGCTGGCATCGGCGCGGGTGGCGAGCTTGCCCTCGACGGCGGCCCGGGCCAGCATGGCGGCGTCGGCGACCAGGGCGTTGA
>NZ_QKOE01000174.1 GCF_003226565.1 Parazoarcus communis SWub3 = DSM 12120
TGGACGCCGGTCGGCGCGGTCACGCTCAATCCGGAGCGCGACGCAGTCGTGCGCGAGCAGGTGAATGCTGAAGATATAGCGCAGTTGGTTGCATGAATCAGGCGACAACTATCTTGACTTGTTCCGGCTGGGCCCGGGCAAGCTCACCCGTTTCGCCCGCGATGCCATGGGGCGACTACTCGAGCGCCGTGCCGAAGCGGACCCCACGTGCACCAGCCGCTTCAGCTACGACAAGCTCGGGCGCCTGACCGCCGCGCACA
>NZ_QKOE01000175.1 GCF_003226565.1 Parazoarcus communis SWub3 = DSM 12120
ATTCTACAAGGCGGTCAGCGATGCCCATCTGGCCAACATCATCCGCGTTGATCTGTCGTCGGCCGAATTCACCTACGATATCGACGAGCGCGCGCTCGCACATGCACGCATGATGGACGGCAAGCTGTTGCTGGTGACAAACATGCCCGACCACACCCCGGTCGAGATCGTTGCGCGCTACAAGGCGCTGGCCGACATCGAGCGCGGATTCCGTGTGCTCAAGAGCGAAATCGAGATCGCCCCCGTCTATCACCGCT
>NZ_QKOE01000176.1 GCF_003226565.1 Parazoarcus communis SWub3 = DSM 12120
GCGCCAGCCCCCGGCTCGGCTCGTCCAGCATCAGCAGCTTGGGCTTGGCCATCAGCGCACGCCCCACCGCCAGCATCTGACGCTCACCACCCGACAGCGTCCCCGCCAGCTGGCTGCGACGCTCCTTGAGCCGCGGAAACAGCGTGTAGACCTCTTCCATCGTCTGCGCCTGATCGCGCTTGCCCATCCGGTAGCGCTGGAACGCCCCCAGCGTCAGGTTGTCTTCCACCGTTATCTCGCCACACAGCTCGCGCTTC
>NZ_QKOE01000177.1 GCF_003226565.1 Parazoarcus communis SWub3 = DSM 12120
CTGGGTGCCGTTGGCGTAGCCCGTCCATTGGTACAGGTCGTTGGTCCAGCTCTGGCTCACGATTTCCTGCACGGGGTTGCGGGTGTAGGTGAGGGTCTGGTCCTGCGCGGTGCCGGCGAGGTTGTGGGCGAGGCTGGCGAGCGCGCCCTGGGGGCTGTAGCCGTAGCTGGTGGTGGTGCCGTTGCCCAGCGTGACCGTGGTGCGACGGGAGAGGTCGTCGTAGGCGTAGGTGGCCAGGTTGGTCGTGCCCAGTTCC
>NZ_QKOE01000178.1 GCF_003226565.1 Parazoarcus communis SWub3 = DSM 12120
CCCCGAAGTTCGTGAGCGCGCCGTGCGCATGGTGGCCGAATGTCGTGGCGACCATCCGTCGCAATGGGCGGCAATTGAATCGATCGCCGCCAAGATCGGCTGCACCTCGCAGACCTTGCTGACCTGGATGCGTCAGCATGAGCGAGATTCCGGCCAGCGCGAGGGGCCGACCACCGCGGATCAGAAGCGCGTCAAAGAGCTGGAACGCGAGGTCCGTGAGCTTCGCAAGGCCAACGAGATCCTCAAGCTTGCCAG
>NZ_QKOE01000017.1 GCF_003226565.1 Parazoarcus communis SWub3 = DSM 12120
GTCGAGCATGTGTTTCGTGTCATCAAGCGCCAGTTCGGTTACACGAAGGTGCGCTACAAGGGGATCGCGAAGAACGCCGCGCAGGTGTTCTCGTTGATCGGGCTGACCAATCTTTACCTGGCGAGGCAAGCCTTGATGAATTGATGGGCGAAATCCGCCCGCTGCACCTGGAAATGGGTGCTCGAGACCGAAACGGCCTCGAAATACAGCGGGAAAAGCGGAAAAATCGATCATCGGAGTCGGTGCGAAATGGCTGGCTTGGGTGCGAGTGCTCAGAACATCAGTTGACCAGGGGTTCCCTAGGAAACCCGGGGCAATTCATGCATCAGCCTGCTAACCTCCCTTTTCACTGCGTCCAATGAAATTGCGTCGATACATGGAACGCAACCTCCGGGGGCGCGAGGCTTGGTGCAACGCCAGTTACAACCGTAGCAATCCATCACGAAATAAACGGGGCGCGGCTGGCATCCCGACCAGTCCTTCGGATAAGGCACGAAGCGCCCAAAATGGCCTCCTCCAAGAAGACAGATTGATGGAGTGCCAACCGCCGACGCGAGATGAATAGCAGATGTCTCATTTCCAATCAGAAGCGTTGCCCGTTGAATCAACATCGCGAATTCTGCGAGTGTAGTTTTCCCCGCAAAATTGGATATATTCGGGACTCCAGCGCCCCCCACCAGCATCTCCGCTAGATGCCGCTCATTTTCAGAACCACAAATGACGACCCAAAGACCAAAAGACCGAAACAACCACTGAGCAAGTTCTGCAAACCGTGAAACGGGCCACCTTCGCCCCTCCCATGACGCACCCGGAAAGAGAACGACATATGCCCCAGCAGGGACTGAGACATGCACCTCCCCACCTGGAACGTCCCCCATCGGCAATAGATGCTGCCTCTCTCCACCCAAACCCCGAAAAAACTCGGCATTTCGCTCAAGTTCTGCGATTAAGCGGAGATTCATCGGCACAAGTCGTGTGTACCACGAATCACTTACGGCCTTGTGTCGCGCTGAAATATTGGACTGATCTCCAGCAGACCCAATGCGCTCATGCGCCTTGGTCGCCCGCACCAAGCTATCGCCTTTGAGCAATACTCTAGAACATGTAGGATGTATGGCGACGGAGAATCCATACTTCGAAATGTTATACAGCATCCGCCACCGGTAGAGCGGACTGTAAACAAGATCGTCCACGCGCACCGAGACGACATCATCCCAAAATGCGAAAGAGCGCGCGAAGTCGGCCCAGGCTTCGTTGGCAAAGAGCACAATCTTTTGATCAGGGTATAACTGCCGATACACCTGCGCGAATGGGAGCCAGAGGATGAAGTCTCCGATCGCATCCAGACGCACAACGGCTACCCCCCCCTTCCCCTCTTGTCGGCCATACAGAAAAAAACTGTCAAGGATAGGAAAAACACTGTCTCGAATCTCGAGCAAGAGTGCTCTAAAAACCGATCGTACGGTCACAGTTGGAGTGCGGTTTTGAGTTCGTCGATATAAGCCAACCTCGCCGACATACGAATTTCCTCAATCTCTTCAAGGTAACCGTTGCAACGAGAACGCGCAGACTCGGCGATACCCTCCAGAGCAGCCGATGAGATGTCACCGACAAAATAGGCATCAAGATTTAGATTCTCGATCATACGGGCACGACTATCGCTCCCGACAACCACTGCCGGCCGCCCAAAAGAAGCCATCATGAAAGCGCCATGCACGCGATTGAGTACTCCCCATTTTGCCCTAGAGTAAAATTTCATAAATTCAGTGTGCTCATTCGGGATCAAGAATCGATCAAGGCTTGGCACTAACTCCCGCGCCAACGCTTCCTCGTGCGGAGTATGACATGCAATAACCACTCGCCCCATCTTTGCCACGATCCCAGCGAGCTCAACAAACAAGCGCCGCCACGAGCCCGCGTCGATCTCTTGTCCAAAGGTATAGTGCCCACCATTCTCCATGAAATTGAGGACGATATACTCCCCCGGTTCAGACCTCATCTTCAATTGATCACGGGCAAAAATGGACGTGCAAGGCAGTACTCGAGCATCGCGTCCTGCTAAATTGAGCATCCTTCGCGCCAACTCATCGCGGAGTAGCGTTAAGTCGCAGGCATCGAAAAACTCCCGCAAATAGCTCATGCAGGCTGAACAGAGTTCAAGCTCGCTGCCATCTGAATGATAACGCTGACAACTTCCGCCGGCGATATTAAGAAAGGGACGGTCGCGCCTATTTGGCAAAAATCGCTGGCGAATGAGTGGATCAAACCACTCATTATCCGAACAGTGAGGCCCACCCTCGTGGCACCAATAAATCGGGGCGCCACTCTGTATCAGTACATGGGCATCATCAATACGATTACTCAAGCCTATAGCACGCGTAAGCGGTTCAAGAACATGAGAAACGTGTAAGTTGCGTACAAACTCGAGGCCGCGAACGACGGTCACCGGAGAGTGCTTATGAATCACTTCAACTGCACAATCAAGACCAGCATTGTTCAAAAGGTAAAGGATGCCTTCCCGCACAAAGTCATCGCCAATATTGTGACGCACCGTCGTAATAATCGCAGCTGACATACTCAAACCTCCACCCACCTCTTGTCCTTGACTCCCGGATGACGCACCTCCATACCAAATCGAACACGGGGATGCATGAAAGCTTCGTGCGGATCGGCTTCCGGTAATGCGTCGCAAGGGACATCGTCACGGACAAAGAACGCATTTGTGCCGATAGTATTGGAGCCCACATAGCGGTAGCCCTTACGCCGTCCCAACTTGATGAAAGCCGCCAGTGAGGCCCCAGCGTAGTCACTACCGAACTCAGTGAACTCAGCCACAAAATCATCACGATAGGGGACGGTGACAGCAACATCCGGACCAAGCAAATGGTTGTACTCCAACACAACTACCCTAGGGGTGATGACTGTCATAGCCTCCCACAACCAGTAATCCACACCATCCACATCTAGCGAAAGCAAATCAATTTCGCCATCATACCCTGCATCAAGCAGTAGCTTGTTCACATTAGCTCGGGTGATCCAGGCGTGTAGAATTGTTGGCGGCCAGTGCATCGTTTCAGTACGTCGCCGATAGAACTCTCGGGCGAGATCGACGTTTTTCGGATTACCATCGACCAACAAGCCAGTCCACCGATGGTTAATGAGAAGGTTGGCTACATTGCATTCATCTCCGGTGCCGGCACACATTTCAACAGCTTTGCAGGTTCGGACACCGATACGAGAGAAGATATAAACAAGTATCCCATCCTCATCGTGCTGAGAGTAAATGCCGAATCCCACTTGGCGGAAGGGCAGTTGCTCTCCATCATCGAGTTGCTGATATGTCAACATGAGTTGTTTTTGCGCTACAACCTCATCCCGAGCGGAATTAGGTCTGGAGTGAGCGTTCCGGAACAGGCTCTTCAGTCCTCTCAATGCACTCATGAACCTAATAAACATCGACCATCACCCATCCAAAACGTCCCGCTTATCTGGAAAACCACCTGCGAAACAAGCCAATCAAAAGCAATGCCTCCAGTTTCATCAAAAAAATATCTCTAGTCCGCTTATCAAAGGCGTCAAACAACACCGTTGCACACCATAGCGCAATCAACGTTGAAACTGCGGCCCCAAGCGGTCCGTGGAGTGGGATCAACAAGGCATTCATCACGACGTTAATCGCCACACCAAAAAGGTTGCGCAACAGTGCAAGCCTTTGCAAATCCTCAAGCACATACCATCGACCACTCGCAAAACCAAGGCTAGCAAATACACCACACCACGCAAGTACAGCAAGCACCTCACCACCAGCTTCAAACTCCTTGCCGTATAGCAAAGCCATTAGCGGACGGGCAATGCACATCGTCACCAATGCTACGCTCAACGCCAAAGCTGCAACGCTATCGTGCAACAATTTCAGACGAACATGATAGAGCCTACGGTTGCAATCCCTTGCATGTGAGACCGAAGGAAAAACCGATGCGATTACCGCCAACGGAATGAAGTACCATGCCTCCGCGACGCGAACCGATGCAGCGTACACTCCCACGGCCTCATTTCCAATCAACTCCCCAAGCATCACTTGATCAATACGCATGTTCAAAATCATGGCAAGCGCGGAGATCGCCAGCGGCCAACCGTCCATTAGCAGAGATCGAACGCGATCATGACTGGCCATTAAGGTCTTGAGACGAAGATCAATACGGCTCATCACGGTAAGCAACGCAATGCCAGTCAATGCCGTTTCAGCAAACATTGCCCACGCAAAAGCAATCAACGGCGCATCGTGCAAGATAAGGCCAACCTTCATGCCTGAAAACAATACGAATACACCTCCTTGCACCAACACTGTGTACTTTGACTGCAGCTTTGACTCAAAACGAAACGCAGCGACCTCGCAGGCCTTAAACAAGATCATGCCGCCAATGATGGCAGTGACGCAGCGGAAAAGTGCATCATCCGGGCGCAGATAGGCACTGACACCAAGCATCAGCACATAGGCCAGAAAGCCGCTGATGACCTGTAGCAGAACCGCACTACCCAGAGTGAGCCTTGCACCGCCAGGGTCACGAATCAGATCACGAACAACAATGCCGTGCAGGCCCAAACCTGCGACCGCGCTAAACACACTGGTCAGCGCCAAAGCAAAGTTGATCAAACCAAACCCGCTAGGACCAAGATAACGAGCAATCCACACTGCCACCAACAGCCCGACACCCAGTCGTAGGATCTTGTCAAAAAACAACCATCCAATGTTATCAACGACTTGAACAAGGCCTTGCCTATCAGCTATTCTGCGAAGAATAAAGACTGGAATCAGTCTCATTTTAAGAAACCTTGATCACATTCATTCAAGCCCTCTGTAACTGACCACCCTTTAACAAAGTCCGCATTGCTTGACTCAGCCTACCCGAAATTGGATCAAAACCGGACCAGCCGCCTGATCCTGCTAGCAAGATATACAAGAAAATATCGAGTGAAATAAAACATGACACCAGCACCGTACAGCCCCTGAATCGGATAGTGCTTTCGAAAAAAAACAATAGCATCGCGTAGATTTCGGTGGGAACGCCGGTTTGTCAGTGTGTTTACGAACGCACTGAAGCTCAAGACGTCAAGACCATCAGCGACCGAAGTTCGCGTGCGATCGACATCAACCACAGAACGGGTAGCAACACATAGCGGAATCCCTGCCTTGCGCGCACGAAAGTAGAAGTCGTGATCCGCGAAATAGTGTGGTAGCCCCACCTCATCAAACAATCCAAGCTTATTAAAAACCCCTGAGGGGATCGACACGCCTCGCCCCCCAATGATGAGGCTGCACGGAATCGATCCTCTCGCCTGGACTTCAGGAGTCAGCATCCCTCCCCCTGAAACGGTAGGAAACCCCAGCCAGAGGCGGTCTCGGGGCGCAATTGAGGTAATCCGGCCGCTCGCAGCATCACGCTGAACCGGAGCTACGATCGCATCTGGATATTCCCGAGTAATGACGCCAAGTGCGCTTATCGTCTCAGGCGTCACATAACAATCGTTGTTAAGTAGCATGACACGTGCCGCGCCTAACTCCAACGCCTTGCGCACACCAAGGTTGGTCGCGCCAGCCCACCATAACTCTGGAGACCCACGTAAGCGAGTCACCTCAGGAAAGTGACACTCAAGCGCCCTCCGGGTGTCATCCGTGGTGCCGTGGTCAACCACGATGACATGAAAGTCACGATCGAAGCTGGACCTCAAGGCCTGCAGACACAGCTTGGTCTGCCCGAAACCATTGAAGTCGGTGATAACGATATGAAGAGAGGGCACAGAGGCCGTCATTGAGTCGCCACACCCAACTGCACAAGCTCGGCATGTAGTTTTGCGGCAATGGCGTCCCAAGTCATATTGCGCGGAAAAGGCAACACCTTCGGCGCGTCGAGTTGCGCCCGCAGCGCCCGAATCATATCGTCCACATTAGGCAAGCAAAGACCATCCGGCGCATCCTGAAAAATTTCCACATGTCCGGAAACACGGGTGGCAACAACCGGCCTGCCACAGGCAAGGTATTCGGCAATCTTGCAAGCCCCTGCCATGGCATTGAAAGGATCATCAGTATACGGAAGCGTAACAACATCGCATGCCCGAATCATGTTCGGAATGGCCTCCTGAGGCTGAACACCCAGATAGGTAATCCACGGCTCGGAAAAGGCGAGATCCAGCACCGGGCCGGCCAGCAACAGACGCAGCCTTGGATAACCCTCGCGCAGACGGCGACAAGCCTCAATCAACAATGGCCCTCTCGAAGGCGTCAAAGACCCGAAGTAGCCCACAATCTGCTCATCCAGCGCCAACCCCAACGCCTCGCGCGCCTGCCTCGCTTCCCCCGATGAAAATAAAACAGGATCGAAACCGTTCTCAATCAGGACACAACGCGGATTCACCTCCGCAAGCCGATCACGCAGCACCGAGCTTGCACACAGGACCAGATCGGCATTACGCACCGCATACCGAAACATGGCCTTCATGCCCGGAATACGATTTCCAGCAAACGCAGGATAGTAGTCGTAAACGTCAAAGACGAAGTGCATTCGCAAGCGCCGCGCCAACCTAAGTCCGAGAAACCCGATATGACTGTCCCCACTTGCGATCAGAACGTCTGGACAATCCTCCACCAACAGCCCATGAAGACGCGGAAGCAACGTAGGCAGTTTGAGTGGGGTCGCCGGAGCCGTCCGAAAGCGCACCCCGCATTCAATCACCTCATCGCGACGGGCGTTGCGGTAGTCAATCGCAGTCACAGCCGTCGGATTACCCACGCCAGCGAGACGGACAGGCAAATGAAACAAGCGACCAAAGCGGTCCCGCAACAGATCCTTATTAGTATAGAAGCGTTTGCAGAGCAGGTGAGTCTTCATCTCAGCCCATAGAAGAGCAGCATGCCCATCAAGACTTGATAACCTATGTCGAATTTTGACATTCTAATGGTATTCTTCGGCGCAATCAGGTCAAACACTGACAGAAACCTGACGCAAGAACAACGCTCCAGCGGAGCATGCAGTGTGGCATACTATTTGCTTGAACCATCGTGAACAGGATACGATTTGCGTCCCTGCTTCATCCTTCAAGGAGAATCATCATGAAGAAAATGCAACAAGGCTTCACTCTGATCGAACTGATGATCGTCGTTGCGATCATCGGCATCCTGGCTGCGGTAGCACTGCCGGCCTATCAAGACTACACTACCCGAGCCAAAGTTTCGGAGGTGATGTTGGCTGCATCCTCGGGCCGTACGAACATTTCAGAAGCTGCTTCGACGCTAGGCGCGCTGCCAGCCTCTGATTACTCGGTCCCGACCCAGGAATCGAGGTATGTTGAAAGCGTGGAATGGGATGGGGATAACCGTAAGATCATTGCAACATCCAGATCCGTTGGTGCCAATGTCCCGGATGGTCAAACCATCGAACTATCTGCGGTTTATAACGGCACAACCGGGCAAGTGGTTTGGACTTGTGGCGGAACCATTGCCGCGAAGTTCCGTCCCTCGTCCTGCCGCTGACACATCGCAAGGTGTTCTCAGTAGATTCATCGCCCGCCAGGAATGGCGGGCGTTTTGTTTTCTGGACCAGCCTATTTGGCCCCGCAGCCTTAGCGCTTGTTATTTATCTCATCTTCACACCGGCCCTTCCCGGCATCGTCCATTTTGATGATCGTGCAAATCTGAGTGGTCTGCGGACAATTTCTGATGCAACCAGTGCGATTCAGTGGATTCAGGGCGGAATTGCCGGACCACTGGGCCGCCCCATCTCGATGGCCACTTTCGCGCTGCAGCATGACCTGTGGCCAGAGCCGACCGAGTTCCTTGCATGGAACATCGCTTTTCATTCAATTAATGCGCTTCTCGCTCTCTGGCTTTTTTTGCTTATCGGAAACCGCCTACATATAAGTAACCCAACGAATCTCAGTATCGCCTGGATGGCCGCATTGATTTGGGCAAGCATGCCTCTTCTGAACTCAACTGTGTTCTTTTTAGTTCAGCGAATGAGCCTGCTGTCTACCACCTGGATCTTGGTTGGCCTTATAAGTTATCTGAAACTCAGAGGTGCCGCAAATGCTGGTTGGCACCGACAATGGATCGCGCTTGGCGCCATTGCGCTCGCTGGCGCCCTCTCAATCCTGAGCAAGGAAAGTGGCGCGCTGATTGTCGCCTATGCGCTTATCCTGGAAGCTGGAATCCTGCATTTCGCCTCCGTAAGGCGCCCGGGCCTGACCTTCTGGGTGCTGGCATCGGCTTGCCTGGTACTTCTAGGACTGCTCTTTCGACACGCGATCTGGGGACAATGCACCGAGATAGCGCGAGGCTTCGATGTGTGGCAACGTCTGGGGAGCCAAGGGTTAATCTTGATGGTGTATATCAAAGGACTTGTTCTGCCGACGCTGGGAGAGCTCAATCCATTTCGTTTTCAGAATATAGGGGAGTACGGTGACGCATTACATGTTGGATTGCCTATCTGGGCCGGGCTGATGCTATCGCCTTGGGTGATGTGGAGGCTTGGTTGGCGCCTGACAGCACTTGCGGCAGCTTGGTTCTTTTTTGGCCATTTGATGGAGTCAGGCTGGGTTGCACTGGAGCCCTATTTTGCTCATCGAAACTACTTGCCTGCCTTGCTCCCGACTTTCGCAATTGTTGGATGGGTTCATTGCAGCTCGGGACCGATCCGCACCAAACGAATCGGATTAATCCTCTACGCCGTGGTGATTGCAACAGTAACCTGGATGAACGCCTCGCTGTGGGGTGATCGGGAACTCGCAGCCGAGATCTGGGCAAAAGAACAACCCGGTAGTACACGAGCAGCCCTGAATCTTGCGTATGTATTGGACGATCGGTATGGCCTTGCTCAAGCGCAGGCATATCTTGACCACGTTCTTCTCAATGAACGGGACAGCACCGGCCTGAGGCTTCAACGCCTACTTAGCGCCTGCCAAACCAACCCCAACAACGATCACTCACAACTGGTGCAAGATGTGCTGTGGTCGATATCTAATCTCGCATACGAAGGTTGGAGTACTGATATTTTAGAGCACCTTGCCGCAACAATAGGTCGCCGCCCATGTACCGGGGTAACACATGAATCTCTCGCGCAGATTGCCAGTGCCTATTTGCAGCAAGAGGCCTACACATGCAGTCCGGCAATTTCGCACAACATGCTCATGCTAATTGGATTAGCAGCTTATCGTGAAGGCGACTTGGATAGTGCTTTGCATTTTTGGCTCGAGGCTTTGAACTATACTAAATCTTTCAGCACAGTTGGCTTCGTGCTAGAAGCAGCCGTCACGCAAAATGACCATGAATCGATTACCGCACTGCTGCGACTTATCAAGGGTGCATCAAAGCCTAATGCTGTTTCTCAGCAGGAGTGGCATGACTTAATCTCAAGAGTCGAAGAGGCTGAAATGAGACTAAGACCTCTGTCTGCAACGCCAATTATCGACGAAGTGGAGTCCAGCACCCAATGACGCAGAAGCTGTCAATCGTTCTCCCGGCGCGGAACGAATCGAATGCAATTGGATCGGTACTCGATAGCATTAAAGATCTATTGCCTGAAGCGGAGGTAATTGTCATCAATGATGGATCGAACGATAACACTGCTCAGATCGCAGAAGACGCGGGGGCAGTCGTCATCAGCCATCCCATTCCCAAAGGGAACGGCGCCTCCATCAAGACCGGGACGCGTGCAGCCGCAGGGGAATTTATCGTTTTCATGGATGCCGACGGCCAACATGACGCGCGGGACATTCCTCGACTGTTGGCGCAGCTAGCAAATGGCTATGACATGGTTGTCGGCTCACGCAAGGTGGGATCTCAGGCAAGCGTTGGACGCGGCCTTGCCAACCGCATCTACAATCGTCTCGCCAGTTATATGACTGGACACAAGATTGAAGACCTTACCTCCGGCTTCCGTGTGGTCCGGTCGGACAAATTTCGTGAATTTTTATATCTGCTACCCAACGGGTTTTCTTATCCCACCACCTGTACCATGGCTTTTTTCCGCGCCGGTTACGGAGTCTCGTACTTACCGATCAACGCCGCAAAACGGATCGGTAAAAGCCATATCCGTCTACTGCACGACGGCTCACGTTTCCTGATGATCATTTTCAAGATCGGAACACTGTACTCACCACTCAAGATCTTCGCCCCTGTCGCCCTATTGATGTTCGTGTTAGCTACGGGTTGGTACGTATGGACGCTATTTAGCTTTGGTCGGTTCACGAACATGAGTGCCCTTCTTTACACAGGTTCGGCTGTTACCTTCCTGATGGGCCTGATCTCTGAGCAGATCACCGCACTAATGTATAAAGACACTGGCGATTCACGGAAGTGACACGAATACTGGTCGTTACCCGCAACTTTCCACCGCTTCGTGGTGGCATGGAGCGCTTGGCAGAAAACCTTGTCTGCGAACTGTCCAGAAACAACACGCTTCAACTGGTGGCGCCACGAGGCGCGACCTGCCGATTGCCCAACGTTGTTGTTCGGCAAGCTCCACTACGTCCGCTAAGCCGCTTTCTACTGGTAGCGCTGTGGAAGACACTTCGGGAAGCAGTCACTAGGCGGCCAGATATCGTGTTCGCTGGCAGTGGCCTGACCGCCCCTCTAGCATGGTTGGCGGCCAGGCTGACCGGGGCACGGGCGTGCAGCTATGTACATGGACTCGATCTCACCGTACCTCATCCCGTGTATCAAGCGATCTGGTTGCCCATCATACGACGACTGGATGTCGTGATCGCCAACAGTCGCGCTACAGCAGAATTTGCACTGCTGGCCGGCGTGCCCGCAGAACGGATCACGATCATTCCACCAGGCGTAAACCTGCTCCCATCTGATTCAGAAGCTAGAACAAGGTTTCGCACAGCACATGCACTCGAGGAACGCAAAGTTCTGTTGTCCGTCGGGCGCCTTGCGGCCCGAAAGGGACTTCGTGAATTCGTCAGCGACGTTCTTCCGCTCATTGTCGAGCGGTGCCCGGAGACGACACTCGTCATTATCGGCAGCATTCCCCAGAATGCCTTGTTCTCCGAGACTCAGACGCCAGAAAGCATCCTAGCAGCCGCGGATTTGGCAGGCGTTGGCCCGAATCTGCTGCTCCTGGGAAGCGTGGACGAAGGCGCCTTGCAGGATGCATACGAGGGTTCAGATCTCCACGTATTTCCGGTAAGGCACCGAGCTAGAGATCCGGAGGGTTTCGGAATGGTTGCGGTCGAGGCTGCGTCTCATGGTCTCGCTACCGTCGCTTATGCTTGCGGAGGTGTAGTCGACGCAGTCGGCGAAGGGGTCAGCGGTCGCTTGGTAACACCCGGTGACAGCGCGGCTTTTTCTGCTGCGGTACTTGAGTTGCTAGACACCCCCCTGGACGAGACCACCATACGCTCTTTCGCGCAACAATTCGCGTGGCCCCGCTTTGGCGAGCGTATTGAAGCTGCGATCAAACCGGCTTCAAGGCGAGGTGAGACATGACATCGACCGCCACGCGAAAAGCTCATGCCCCCTTGGACGTTGCGTCGCGCAGCGCGAAAGGGTTAAAGATTGAGCGTCTGCTCAGTCTCGCCGACAGAACTCAACCCTTACGTCTGCTCGACATCGGTACCGGCAACGGCGGCATAGCACATTATTTTGCAACCCATGATGCGCTCCAACTGGAGGTAACGTCTGTCGACATCGTGGATATACGCAAGGTATCGGCTGGCTATACCTTCGTGCAGATCTCCGGCACCAAGCTACCGTTTGCCGACAGATACTTCGACATCGTTATCAGCAATCACGTAATCGAGCATGTCGGCGAGCGTGAAGCCCAAACCGACCACCTCCGTGAAGTCAGCCGCGTAATGGCTGCCTCGGGATTGGGGTATCTCGCCGTACCCAACCGATGGATGGTCAACGAGCCACACTACCGTCTCCCCTTCCTAAGTTGGCTACCACACGCACTACGTACCCCCTATCTCAAGCTCACAAGAAAGGGCGACTTCTACGATTGCGAACCACTAAGCACCAACGAACTGGAAAATCTGCTGAAGAATGCCAACTTGGCGTTCAAGCATTTACACATCGAATCGATCCGAGAGACTCTTGCCATAGAAGGGGCGCACGGGATGGCACGATGGATCGGATTACTGCCCGACTGGGCTCTCATGCTACTCAAGTCGGTGACTCCAACGTTGATATACAGGATTGAGCATCTACGCTAAATTCAGAAATACATAAAATCAATATAGTTATCGCCGGTCTACCAGGTAGCATTTTTCGTACATTACATACTCTCAACATTACACGGTACCCTCAAGGTTCCCCATCAGCGGCCGTAACAGTCACAAGACTCCCCCGGACGCCTAGCCATGCCTCCTCCTCGGGCCCAATACCATTGCATGCAGCTTCTGGTCGCTGCTCTACTAAGCTGCACCACGGTACTCGCACACGCCGCCGACTGGCAACTCGTGCTCAGCGACCGTGGCCGCAAGGTGGAGATCGACCGGGCGAGCATCTTCGACTCCGATCGTGGCACCAAGGTGTCCTGGGGGCGTATCGTACTGGCCGATGACGAAGCAGCACGTGAAGGCTACCGGACGGTCAAGGCGCTGAATCGTTACGACTGCCTGAATCGCTCGTTTGTCACGATCAAGCGGGTGTATCTGGATGGAGCGGAGCGGGTACTGAAGGAGGAGTCTGTCTCTGACCAGACGCCGGTGATGGTTGCGCGCAATTCGGCGGATGAGCGGATGTGGCGTGAAGTGTGCCGTCCCGCAGGCGGCGGCATGGGCGATCTGGAGAAGTTGGCCGACGCCGCAGGCAAGGCCGCCGCCGAAGCCAGACCGCAGACGGGGCCCGTGCCGCCACTACGTGCAGTGGAGCCCGCACCGCCCCGGGCAACGGCATCCCCCCCACCCACGACACCCGCCGCGCGCGCCCCTGCAGCAGCCAGCACACCAAACGCACCCACCAGCACCCCGCTCACCCCCGCACAAAAGCTCGCCACCGAGGCAAGCCCGCAATCGACCACACCAACGCCTGCTGCAAGCACGCCGACCAGCCAGACCGCACCTGCCATTCCGTCGATTCGCCCTAACCTTGCGGAACAGGCCGCCAGGTCCGATGCATCGGCGCCCCGCCCAATTACGCCGTCGGCAACGAGCGCTACAAGTGACATCAAGCCGATCACCCCGCCCCCCCTGCTGACCAACCCTAGCGCAACCGAAGTTGAAGCAACGCCCCCCGTCGCTACCGTGGAGGCGCCAACGTTGGCACCTGTCCCGGCAAGCAGCCCGGCGCCCACGACACGCCCTGCCCGTACAACAACCCCGGCTGCGCGACCCGTGCGGCCGGTGCGGCCTGCGCCCACACCTGCCCGCCCCGCAGCCTCAACACCAGAACCCCTTGTCGCTCCACCTTCACCGCCACAACCCTCCACCACGCCCGCACTGACCGGCTGGAGCTATACCGGTGAGACCGGGCCAGACCGCTGGGGCAAGCTGCGGCCAGACTGGCGGATCTGTGAAGAGGGCGTCCGGCAATCGCCCATCGACCTGCGCAACGGCATTGCGGTGGATCTGGAACCGGTCAAGTTCGACTACCGCGCCACCCAGTTCCGCATTACTGACACCGGCAACATGCTGCGCGTACAGCTTGGCGACGGCATGAGCATGGAGGTACGCGGCAAACGTTACGCCCTGGAGCACCTGACACTGCATCAACCCTCAGGGGAACGCGTCGGTGGCGCCGCCTCGGACATGGAGGTGAACTTCTACCATCGCAACGCAGAGGGTGAGGTTGCCATGCTGGGGGTGCTGCTGGAACGCGGCGACAGCGCCAACGACATGCTGCAAACGCTGCTCAACCATCTACCGCTTGAGCGCGGCAGTACCTATGCGCCGGATGCAACCATCGACCTGAATGGTTTCATACCCACCGCCACGGGCCATTTTTTGTACAGTGGCTCCTTGACCACCCCCCCCTGCACCGAGGGCGTGATCTGGGTGGTACTCAAGACGCCGGTGACGCTGTCAGAGGATCAACTGGCAATCTTCACCCGCCTGCACCCGCGCAACGCCCGCCCGATCCAGCCAAGCCATGGACGTTTGCTGCTGGAGTCACGCTGAAGTTGCATCCAGTACAACTTGTGCCTCAAGACCGCGTGCAGGCTCCACGCACTTGATGGGCAGCACCTGCGACCTGGGCAGTGCTGCAAGCATGTAAAGATCTTTACTCAAGTAGTTGGAGACGGATCCGTACCAACATCCTCGAACACGTCGACCAACGACGCCTCGAAGTCGATGGACTTCAACACCAAGCCACGCGCGCTGTCGTGAGTCGAAAACAGCCAGTCGTCGTTGTCCGTTCGGCGAAAGATCTCAACCGTGAGCCGGTCGGGATCAATCAGGACGTACTCCTGCAAGCTGCTCAGACGACGGTAGGCAGCAAACTTCGCGCCACGGTCGTAGCCCGCTGTGCTTTCGGACAACACTTCGATGATGACTCTGGGGTGCTGCAATACCCTGTCGGCAGCCAGATCTGCGGCATCACAACTGACCAGAACATCCGGATAGAACACGGCATCGGCAGCGGCGATCTCAAGCTGTATATCAGCCATGTATGCGCGGCAGGATGTTCCGCGCAGATGCGCCTTTAGCAGTGTTGCGACATTCAGACTCACGATCACGTGCACCTGGCGCGCGCCCACCATGGCAAACACGTCGCCCTGCCAATACTCATGTTTGTCGGCTTGCACCGTTTCCCAAGCCAGAAACTCGGCGCGGGTCATAGCCGTTAGTGTTGCAGGTAATGCCATGCTGCAGTCCTCCGCTTACACGCTCGGTACATGTCATTAGTGTAGAGCCAAACCGGGCGGCTCGCAGCCTACCCCCGCGCTACACCCTCGCCATCGCCTCTCCCATGAAACGCTCCACCTCGGGCACAGCCGCAAATGCCACATTGAAGCGCAGCCACGGGCTGGGCTGCATCTGCGGGCGGAACACCTTGCCGGGGGCCAGCATGATGTTGTGCGCCGCGGCGGTTGAGGCCAGCTCGGCCACATCGTCGATACCTGGCGGACGGGCCCAAAGGAAGACGCCACCCTTCGGCTCGAGATAGACCTCCATTCCAACACGATCCAGCATGCGCAGGCAGGTGTCGGTTGCCTGCGCCAGGCGACCCTGCAGCCGGTCGATGTACTTGCGGTAGTGGCCATCGGTCAGCATCTGGTAGATAAGCTGCTCGTTGAACTCGCTCGACGCCACCGTGGTCAGCGTTTTGACATCGGTCAGTTCTGCTGCCAGGTCGGGGCGCGCGGCCAGGAACCCAACCCGCAAGCTACCCGACAGAGTCTTCGAGAAGCTGCCGACGAAAATCACCCGGTTCAGCTGGTCCAGGTTGGCCAGGCGGGTCGTTGCATGGGGATGGAGGTCCGCATAGGTGTCGTCCTCAATCAGCAGGAAGTCGTGCTTCTCGGCCAACTGCAGGATGCGAAAGGCCACACCCGGCGACAGGTTCGCACCGGTGGGGTTGTGCAGCACCGAATGGGTGAAGAACACCCGCGGCTTGTGCACCGCCAGCAGGGCCTCGAGTTGATCGACGTCCGGCCCATCGATGTTGCGTGGCACGCCCACCAGCTTGGCCCCTTGCAGGCGCAGGTTGCCAAAGAAGTTGAAGTAGCCGGGATCATCGACCAGTACAGTGTCTCCCGGCTTGACCAGGTGGCGCGCAATGATGTCGAGCGCGCGGGTCGCGCCCTCGGTCAGGACAATCTGGTGAGGCGCCGCCCCAATGCCAAATTCGGCAAGCTTGACCTGCAGTTGCTGGCGCAGTGGCAGATAGCCCTGCGCCGTGCCGTAGCAGGTCAGTCGTGCATCGGGTCGTCGCGACAAACTGCGCAGATGGCGACGCAGCCCCTCGTCGTCGAGCCAGTCAGCCGGCAGCCAGCCCGCACTGGCCTTGATCTGGCCGGGGCGATCGTCCAGCGCCTGACGCATCAGCCATGCGACATCCACGGCACGGTCGGCATGCGCCTGAGCTCGCCCCTGCTGCCCCTCACGGCGCGGTGAAACAAAGAAGCCCGACCCGCGCCGCGATCGCAGATAACCCAGCGCCACCAGCCGGTCGTAGGCCTCCACCACGGTGAAGCGGCTGATCTGCTGACTTTCGGCAAACTTGCGGATCGGCGGCATCTTCATGCCGGGCCGCAAAATGCGATCGTCAATCTGGCCGCGTACCGCATCCACGATCTGCTCGACCAGCGGCACCGCCAGCGATCCATCCAGACTGACCATCAACATGTTCCTCTCCTTGGGCGGCAGCGCTTCACAACAGGCCTGTACTGCCGGAACGGCCAGTACGATTCAGCGAATCGGCATACCTTGTGTCCGTTTCAGACCCTCAACTGTCAGGTAGTGTCTGGGCTCGAACAGTCGATTGTCAAGGAGCCCGCCATGCCTCTACTTTCACCCCTCTTCTTCCGCGCGCCCGCCATCCTGACCATCGCTGCCATGGCTATCGCATGCGGCAACCCCCACTATGGCGAAACCGTAGAGCTGGCGTGGCCGGAGATGCAATCCCTCTACCGCGTCGATGCAGCACGCGGGCAGGTGGAAGCCTTTTCGCTGCGTAGCGGCATCACCCCGCTTGGTCAGGTCAAGCTGCCACCCACGCTCTGCCCGGAGTCGGTGGCGCTGGACGTGGCAAGCAACCGTCTGTTGCTATGGAGCCGTCAAGGTGGGGTGGCGATCGACGCCCGCAGCTTGAAGACCGTCAGCAGCTGGACGGCCGATGATGCTGCGCCGCCGCGACTGACAGGATCGGGCATCTACGCCATGCCCTTGCCCGACCAGACCGGATGCCGCAGTCGCGTCAGGGTGCTGCACGCGCAAGGTGAAGCCGTCATGCAAAATTGACTTGCCAGATACCTGACAACTGGTCTTTAATGACTGACTAGTCAGTTATTAAAGACCCAGCATGCCTTCCCGACCGCCCTCAGCCCCCCCTTCTCGTCAACGCCGCAAGGAAGCACGGCCACAGGAGCTGACAGAAGCCGCACTCGCACTGTTTGTCGAGAAGGGCTACGCCGCCACACGCCTTGACGAAATCGCGGCCCGGGCGGGGGTCTCGAAAGGCACGCTCTACCTTTACTTCGACAGCAAGGAAGCCCTCTTCAAAGCGGTGATCCGCGAGGGCGTCATCCCCGCCATCGAGGCCGGCGAAGCGATGCTGGCCGAGCAACTGGATGATCCGCCTGCATTGCTGGCCGCCTTCCTGAACTGCTGGTGGGAGGACATCGGCAACACGGCACTGGGCGGAATTTCCAAGCTGATGATGTCGGAAGCCGGCAACTTCCCCGAGGTCGCCCGCTATTACGACGAAGAAGTGATCCAGCGTGGTCTGGCACTGTTGCGCACCGTCATTCAGACCGGCATCGATCGCGGCATGTTCCGCGCGGTCGACACCCGTTACATCGACACCTTGATGATTGCCCCGCTGGTGCACCTGGCGATCTGGCGTCACTCCTTTGCGACCTGTTGCAGCCACATCATCGACCCCCGCGCCTACGTCGAAGCCCATATCGACCTGGTGCTGAACGGCCTTCTCACCTCAGAAACACGCAAGGACAACGCGTGATGCCCGCTCCCCACATCCGACCCCTCGCCATGCTGCTGCTCACCCTTGCCAGCCTAAGCGCGTGCAGCCCACCTCCGCCCCCGCAACCGATCACCCGCAGCGTGCTCGTACGCACGGTGGGAGCCGACGCGGGCGCCCAAGCCCAGCAGGTGTACAGCGGCGAGGTCCGCGCACGCTACGAAAGCGAGCTGGGTTTCCGCGTCCCCGGCAAACTGACTGAACGACTCGTCGACGTCGGCACCTCCGTCCGCAAAGGACAAACGCTTGCCCGCCTCGACCCCGTCGACATCCAGCTGGCAGCGTCTGCCGCCAACGCGCAGTTGGCGGCAGCAGAAGCGGACCTGAGCCTGGCCCGGAGCGAACTCGCCCGCACCGAGGCCCTGCTCGCACGCCAGTTCGTCAGCGCGTCAGCGCTCGATAGCCGGCGCACCGCACTCCAGGCCGCCGAAGCACGCGTCCGGCAGGCGCGTGCCGACGCAGCCCGCGCAGCCAACCAGACCGACTACACCCGATTGCAGGCAGACAGTGACGGCATCATCACCGCCGTACTGGCAGAAGCAGGCCAGGTCATGAGCACGGGTCAGGGGGTCGTCCGCCTGGCGCGGCCTGGCGAGCGCGAAGTAAGGATTGCGATACCTGAAAGCCGCATTTCGGCACTGTCGATCGGCATGCCGGCGCAGATCCGGCTGTGGATGGATGCAGAGCGCACACTGACGGGCCGCATTCGCGAGATCAGCCCCGCAGCCGACTCGGCCAGCCGAACCTTTGCCGTCAGCGTGTCCATCGCCGACGGCAATACCGTGCCCCTTGGCACCACCGCCACCGTCGCCCTTGCCTCTGGCACCACGGTGACACAGACCCTGCCGCTGCCCGCAGTCAGCAAGGTCGGCGACGAAACTTCGGTATGGCTGGTGGATGCGCAAGGCCTGGTGCAACGCACATCCGTCACCGTCACCGCCTATCGCGAGGATGGCGCCATGCTGAGCACCCCCCTCCCTGCAGGGAGTCGCGTCGTGGTCGCGGGCGCCCACACCTTGACCGAAGGTGAGCCGGTACGTGCCATCGAGGAAGGCAGTCAACCCGCACTGGATGTCGGCCGATGAGCAGCCCACGCAGCCGGTTCAATATCTCGGCCTGGGGGCTGGCCCATCCGTCGATCGTGATGTATTTCCTGATCGCACTGACCCTAATCGGGCTGTTCTCCTACACCCGCCTGGGCCAGTCCGAAGACCCACCCTTTACCTTCAAGGTCATGGTTGTCCGCGCCGAATGGCCTGGCGCCAGTGCGGACGAGATGGCCCGCCAGGTCACCGATCGCATCGAGAAGAAGTTGCAGGAGGTCGCCCAGGTCGATTTCGTGCGCAGCTACTCGAAACCCGGCGAGGCGCTGATCTTCTTCCTCGCCAAGGATTCGACGCCAGCACATCAGATGGATGATGTCTGGTATCAGGTGCGCAAGAAGGTCGGCGACATGGCCGGCACCTTGCCCGACGGTGTGCGCGGCCCCTACTTCAACGACGAGTTTGGTGACACCTACGGCAATCTCTTTGCGTTACTGGGAGACGGCGTCCCCCATGCCGAACTCAAGCGCCAGGCAGATGCCATCCGTGGCGAACTGCTGCGCGTACCGGATGTAGCCAAAGTGGCCTTCTTCGGCGAGCAGCCGCAGCGGGTGTACATCGAACTTTCCAACAGCAAGCTGGCAACGCTGGGCCTGAACATCGCCGACATCGCAGGGGCACTGTCCAGCCAGAACAGCGTGACGGGTGCAGGTCATTTCGAAACCGAGGCCGAGCGCATCTGGTTGCGCCCCAACGGGGCGTTCGACGACTTCGACGCCATCGGCAACACCATCATCCGCGTCGGTACGCGCAGCTTCCGCCTCGGTGACATTGCCGACATCCGCCGCGGGTTGGCCGACCCACCTGGCGAGCGCATGCGCTTCATGGGCCACGACGCCTTCGGCATCGGTGTCTCGATGCGGGCAGGTGGTGACATCGTCGCACTGGGGCGACACCTGGACGACGCGGTCAGCCGCATCCAGGCCCAACTGCCTGCAGGCATCACCCTTGAACGCGTAGCCGACCAGCCGCGTGCGGTACGCAGTTCGGTGGGCGAATTCGTCAAGGTGCTGATCGAGGCGGTCGTCATCGTGATGGCGGTCAGCCTGATCTCGCTGGGCCTGCGCACCGGCATCGTGGTGCTGATCATCATCCCGGTGGTGCTGGCCATCACTTTCATGTTCATGCACCTGTTCGACATCGGCTTGCACAAGATCTCGCTTGGCGCGCTGATCATTGCCCTCGGCCTGCTGGTGGACGACGCCATCATCGCCGTCGAGATGATGGCCACCAAGATGGAACAGGGCTGGGAACGTGTCCGCGCCGCCAGCTATGCCTACACCTCCACGGCAATGCCGATGCTGTCGGGCACGCTGGTGACCGCCGCCGGGTTTCTGCCGATCGCCACCGCCGCATCAGCCACCGGGGAATATACCCGCTCCATTTTCCAGGTCACGGTGATCGCACTGCTGGTGTCCTGGGTCGCGGCAGTCCTGTTCGTACCCTATCTGGGCTATTACCTGCTACCGGACTTTCGCAAGAACAAAGGACGCGGCTCCCCGCTGATCCGCCTGGCAGGCCGGCTGTCGCCCGCATTGGCAGCACGCATGGCTCGCCATGAAAGTGCAGCACATCCCACACACGACGAGTTCGCGATCTACCACACCCCGTTCTACAACCGTTTCCGCGCGCTGGTGGATCGCTGCGTGCGCCACCGCTGGTGGGTCATCAGCCTAACCGTGCTGATTTTCGCCTTGTCGCTGGTCGCCTTCGCGCGCCTGGTACCGCAGCAGTTCTTCCCGGACTCCACCCGACCCGAACTGCTGGTTGACCTGCGTCTGGCCGAAGGGGTCTCGCATCAGGCCACCGAAGACGCCGTCAAGCGCCTCGAACGCTTCCTCGACAATCAGGAAGGCATCGAGAACTACGTTGCCTGGGTCGGTGCGGGCAGCCCACGCTTCTACCTGCCGCTGGACCAGCAACTTGCACAAACCAACTTCGCCCAGTTCGTCATCCTGACCAAAGGCAGCAACGAGCGCGAGGCCTTGCGCACCCGTCTGATACAGCTGTTTGCCGAAGAGCCCTGGCCACTACGGGCGATGATCAACCGCCTGGAGAATGGCCCGCCGGTCGGCTTCCCGGTGCAGTATCGGGTCAGCGGCCATGACTTCGCGGAAATGCGCCGCATCGCCCATCAGGTTGCGGACGCGATGCGCACCCACCCACAACTCTCCAATGTGCACCTCGACTGGGAAGAACCCTCCAAGTCCATCCGCCTGCACATCGACCAAAACAAGGCGCGCCTGCTCGGCGTCTCCAGCCAGGACATCGCCCGCCTGCTGACCACATCCTTGCAGGGCACGACGCTGACCCAGTTCCGCGAAGGCAGCGAGACACTGTCGGTCATGCTGCGCGGCAGCGCCGACGAACGCCTGCACATGAGCCAGCTGCCCAACCTGATGATTCCCGCTGCCAGCGGTCACAGCGTGCCCCTGGCTCAAGTCGCGATGGTGGAATACGGCTTCGAGGAGGGCGTGATCTGGCGCCGCGATCGCATTCCCACGGTTACTGTACGGGCCAACCTGTACGGCACCGTGCAGCCCGCGCAGGTCGTGGCGCAGTTGGCCGGTGACATTGCGGAAATCCGCCAGGCGCTGCCACTGGGCTACCGGCTGGATGTGGGCGGCGCAGTGGAAGAAAGCGGCAAGGGCGGCAGTTCGGTCGCGGCCGGTGTTCCGCTGTTCATCCTGACCGTGCTCACCGTACTGATGCTGCAGTTGCAGAGCTTCTCGCGCACCTTCATGGTGGTCCTGACTGCGCCGTTGGGCATGATCGGCGTCACAGCCTTCCTGCTCGCCTTCAACAAGCCCTTCGGCTTTGTCGCCATGCTCGGCACGATTGCGCTGTCCGGCATGATCATGCGCAACTCGGTAATCCTGGTGGACCAGATCCAACAGGACCTGCAGGCCGGACATCCGCCCTGGGAGGCCATCGTCGAGTCCACCGTACGCCGCTTCCGTCCCATCATGCTGACCGCTGCTGCTGCCATCCTGGCGATGATTCCCTTGTCGCGCTCGGCTTTCTTCGGTCCGATGGCAGTGGCCATCATGGGTGGGCTGACAGTCGCAACCGTACTGACGATGCTGTTCCTGCCAGCGCTGTATGCCGCCTGGTATCGGGTGCGTCCTGCCACACCGGAGACGGCATGAGGGCGTTCCAGCACATGCGAGCGAACCCATACGTGCAGTGCACCAAGTGGGCTAGAATACGAAAGTTTTTCTTTCGGATACGCTAAACATTAGCGTGTGCTAATATTTCGCCAGGAGTCCCTGATGAATTTCGAACAAGCGCGCTTCAACATGGTCGAGCAGCAGATCCGCCCCTGGGAGGTGCTGGATCAAACCGTGCTCGACCTCCTGATGACGGTCAAGCGCGAGGAATTCGTGCCCGCAAGCGCGCGTTCGCTTGCCTTCGCCGACGTGGAAATCCCCATCGGCTGCGGTCAGGTCATGCTCAAGCCGGTCATCGAAGGCAAGATCCTGCAAGCCCTGCAACTGCACAAGACCGATTCGGTCCTGGAGATCGGCGCCGGGTCGGGCTACTTCGCTGCCCTGCTCGCAGCCCGTACCGAGTGGGTGCGCACGGTGGATATCGAACCTGAACTGGTCAAGCTTGCCCATGCCAATCTGGCGCGCTATGGCGTTGAGAACGTGATCGTCGAAGAAGGCGATGCCGCCCAGGGCTGGGCCGAACGCGCCCCCTACGACGTCATCGTGGTGTCGGGCGGCCTGCCCTTCATCCCGCAATCACTGCTCGAACAACTCAAGGTCGGTGGCCGCTTGTTCGCCTTCGTTGGTGAAGCGCCCGTCATGAAGGCCCGTCTGGTCACCTGCGAAGCCGAAGGCCGCTTCCGCAGCGAAGACGTGTTCGAGACCCTGGTGCCGATGTTGCGCAATGCACCGCGCCACGACAGCTTCCGCTTCTGAGCACACACCATGCAACAGATTTCACCTGTCGAACTCGCCCAGTGGCTACAGGACACCCAGCGCCCCGCTCCCTTGCTGCTCGACGTTCGCGAGCCGTGGGAATACCAGCTTTGCCACATCGACGGCTCGCAACCGATGCCGATGGGTACGGTGCCCGCACGCATTCACGAACTCGATGCGGGGCGCGAAATCGTCGTGATCTGCCATCACGGCGGGCGTAGCGCCCAGGTTGCCATGTTTCTCGAACGCCAGGGCTTCGCCAAGGTCATCAACCTGAGCGGCGGCGTCGCCGAATGGGCTGGCCGAGTCGACCCCAAGATGCCCCAGTACTGAACCCGGAGAACCTGATGAAGCGAGTGATAGCGGTCTGTCTTTCCAGCCTGTTCGTCGGAGGTGCCAGCGCCGCCGATCTGATGCAGGTGTACCGTGACGCACTCGCCAACGACGCCAGATTCTCCGCCGCACGCGCACAGCTTGAAGCGGGTCAGGAAAAAGTCATCCAGGGTCGTGCCGGTCTGCTGCCCAGCCTGGGTGCTTCGGCCAACACCACCTGGAACGATGTCGATTCACGCACCAGTACCGGCATCAATGCGGACGCCCGTTACAACAGCAATGGCTACGCCCTGCAATTGACCCAACCGCTGTTCCGCTGGCAGAACTGGGTGCAGTACAAGCAGGGCGAACTACAGACTGCGCTGGCCGACACCCAGTTCATGCAAGCACGGCAGGACCTGATCCTGCGGGTATCGGAAGCCTACTTCAACGTCCTCAACGCCCAGGACGCGCTGGCCGCCGTCACCCAACTGCGTACCGCAGCAGCCGAGCAACTGGAAATTGCCCGGACCAGCTTCGAAGTGGGGACGGTCACCATCACCGATGTGCACGAAGCCCAGTCGCGCTTCGACCTCGCCCAGGCGCAGGAAATTGCCGCCCAGAACACACTGGACGTCAGCCGCCAGACCCTGGCTCAGATCATCGGCAAGGAGCCCGACGTACTGGCAACGCTACGTGAGGGGGTCGCACTGCAGCGCCCGCAGCCGGACAACATCAGCGACTGGGTCAGCGCAGCAGAACGCGATGGGCTGGAGGTGCAGACCCAGCAACTGAACCGCGAAATCGCCACCCGCGAAGTCGAACGTACCCGGGCAGGCCATCTTCCCACGGTAGATCTGGTCGCCACCCACGCCCGCAACAACCGCCCCTCCACGGCACTCGACCGCAACGAGAGCACCTCGCTCGCGCTACAGCTCAACGTCCCGCTTTACCAGGGCGGCGGCATCTCCTCGCGCGAACGAGAGGCTGCCGCACTCAAGCTCAAGGCGGACGCCGACCTCGAAGACGCACGCCGCAACGCCGCGCTTGCTGCCCGTCAGTCCTGGCTGGGGGTCACCAGCGGTCTGGCACAGGTTCGCGCACTTGAGGCAGCCCGGGTGTCATCGACCTCGGCACTTGAGGCCAACAAGCTGGGCTATGAGGTAGGGGTGCGGATCAACATCGACGTGCTCAACGCCCAGAGCCAGCTTGCCGATACGCTGCAACAGCTGTCTCGCGCACGCTACGACACGCTGCTGGCCCAACTGCGCCTGAAAGCGGCCGCTGGCACGCTGGACGAAGCCGATGTTCAGGCCATCAACGCACTACTGGCGCCCTAAGAACGCTCCCTGCCAGCACTCCGGCGGGATTCCTCCCGCCCATGACCGTCCTCACCCTGCATTGGGCGAGGTGACAACCCCGCCGACACGGGCCGAGCCGCCTGCCCTCATCATCGCCATGCGATAGATCAGCGGGATGGCGAAGAGGGTGAGCACGGTGGAGAAACCCAGGCCCCAGACGATGCTCGCTGCCACCGGCCCCCACATCAGCGACTTGCCCCCCAGCCCGACAGCCAGCGAAAACAGCCCGCCAATCGTCGTAATGGAAGTGATCAGGATTGGCACCACCCGCCGACGGGCAGCGTAGATTGCCGCATGCTGCACCGACATACCCGCCTCGCGTCGTTCATTGGCTGCAGCAATCAGCACGATGGCCGAATTGACTGCGATACCGGTCAGCGCAATGACCCCATACAGGGTATAGAGCGACAGCGGATTACCCGATATCAGCAAGCCAAGCACGACGCCGGTAAAAGCCAGCGGCACCGTCACCAGAATGATGAACGGCTGCCAGTAGCTGCGGAACTGGGTCGCAAGGATCAGATAGATCAAGCCCACGCCCAGCGCAAACAGCTTGCTCATCGAATCGATGCTCTCCTCGATGTCTTCCAGCTCGCCGGAATAATCCAGTTCAACCGCCGGGTAGGCCTCGCGCATCTGCGCCCATGCAGCCTTCAATCGCTCATTGGCTGTTACGGTATCGATTTCACCACGATCGAGCTCAGCCTCGACCGTAATCGCGCGGGTCAGCTGATAGTGACGGATATAGCCTTTCGAGAGACGAACCTGATGATCGACCAGATCTCCCAGCTGCACACTACGCCCGTCCTGCAGCAACACTGGGCGCTGCAACAGCTCGGTAATGTCGGCCATGGATTCCGCCGCCGCACGGACGACAACCTCGACCTTCTCACCGGCATCCCGGGTCGTGGCAACCATCTCGCCTTCACCATACAGCCTTAGCAAGCGCGAAACTTCGCCCGCACCAACACCGGCACGGGCCAGCTTCTCACGATTGAGCACCAGCCGCAGTTCGCTGCGTCCTGGCACATCGTCGTCGGTGATGTCGCGCACGCCGGGCAGCTTGCCAACCTCAACCAGCAGGGCATCAGCTGCGGCACGCAACTGTACGTAGTCGTCCGAGCGCACCTTGATGCTGATCGGCTTGGAGGTCGGCGGCCCACCCTTGAGCTCGAGGAAGGAGAAGCGCCCCTCACCGTTCAGTGCTTCCACCCGCTCACGCAATGCCGCAATCACCTCCGCGGTGTCGCGCATATCTTCCTCGCGCGGCAATAGCGACACCAGCACCTGGCCATACTGATCGCCATACACCGGTTCGGTATCGGTAAACTTTAGACCGGCATAGCTGGTGACCGCACGCACTTCATCACCATTCAGAGCATCCTCGACCACCTTGCGCGCGCGCTCTGTCTCAGCCAGCGTACGCTCCAGCGTGACGCCTGCCGGCATATCGACGCTGATGTAAAACAGACGCATTGAATCGAAGGCAAAAAACTCGACCTTGACCAAACCGCTGCCCAATGCACCCACGGCACCCGCCATCACCAGCATCAGCGCCGCAGCCATGCTCTTTGGCCGACGCAGCACCGCAACCAGCGCCCGCGCATATTTGACCCTCACCCAGTGAGTGAAGCGCTCGCGCCATACCTGGGTGCGCGTGCGCTGCCCGCCGAAATCGGGCTTGAGGCTCAGGATATGCGTTGGCAGGATCCAGAACGCCTCAAACAGGCTGACCAGCAGGCCTACGGTCACGACGAAAGGCACCACAAACATGAACTTGCCCAGAATGCCCGTCAACAGCATCAGCGGCAGGAACGCGGCAATCGTGGTCAACACCGACGCCAGCACGGGCAGGCCAACCTCAGCCACACCACCGATCACCGCGTCATGAGCCGGTTCTCCACGCTGCATGCGGTAGTAGATCGACTCCACGATCACCACCGCGTCATCCACCAGCATCCCCAGCGCAATCACTACACCCAGCAGTACCGTCAGGTTCAGTGTCGAGTCAATCATGTTGGCCGCGACAAAAGTGCCGGCCAGCGCAAAGGGCACGCCGATGCCCACCAGCAGTGCCAGACGCGAACCGAGGAACAGCCAGCACATGCCAAGCACCGCCGCCAGCCCGAACACTGCATTGGACTCCATGATGCCGATGGCGTTGCGGGTGGCATGTGTCTGGTCGTCTACCAGCACCAGTTCCAGACCCTGCGGCACCAGCAGGCGATTGCGTTCGACAACGAAGTCATTGAGCCGATCGACCAGATCGAGCGTGTTGGCGCGCGCATCCTTGGTCACCGACAGCATCACCGCCGGCTGGCCGTTGTACGACACCAACTGCGCGGGACGTTCGTGTCCACGCGCAACCGCCGCCACCTCGTCCAGCGCAACCCGCCCCTGAGGGGTGACCACCGCGACCTGTGCCAAGGTTTCCGGATCGGGCGTTTTCCCCTCCAGACGCACCAGCCAGTCACGGTCACCGACTTGCACCCGTCCCCCCAGAGTATTGGCAAACCAGGCAGCAACGCTGTTGGATAGCTGAATCGGCGACAAGCCTGTCGCCGCCAGGCGGGCAGGGTCGAAATCGACCTGCAGTTGGGGATCATCGAAACCGGCAGCGATGACCTGATCGACGCCAGTGACCCTCTCCAGCGCCTTGCGGGTGGTAAAGGCGGCCGACCGCAGCGCCTCCCCCCCAGTGCCACGCAACACCAGGATTGCGGTGGGAAAGCCGTTCGACGACGTGATCTCCAGCACCTGCGGGTCGTTGGCCTCGGGAGGCAGTTCGGCAGCTGCCTTGTTCTGGATCTCGCGCCGCAGATCGTTGATACGCTTGTCGAAGGTGCGTTCGGGAATCTCCTCGAAACGTACCAGAATGGATGACACCGCCTCTCGACTGGACGAAGACACGAAGCGGATATCCTTGACCTGCTTGATCGCATCCTCAAGCGGACCGGTCAGCTCTCGCTCCACATCCTCGGCCGACGCACCGGGCAAGGTGGTGATGATGCTCACCCAATTGAAGTTGATCTCCGGATCCTGCGCACGCGGCATGGTCAGATAGCTGAACACGCCCCCCAGCAGCACCAGCACAAATGCAATGTTGGCCAGCGGATGATTGTCAATCAGCCGCCGGTAGAAGCCGCTCACTTCGCCCCCTCATGCGCTGACAGTGAGAAGCGGCCGGCGTCGATGACCTGCGTTTCCGGCGGCAGATCGAGTGGCACCGCCCTGCCGGCCTGCGCTGCCGGTAGCGGGTGGAATACCGCCCTTCCATCACGCGCCAGCCATACCCCCGTCGTACGCTCATGCTGCAGCAGGTAATCCGGCGGTAGATGCGGAGTTGCCCCCTGCCAGCGCAACTCACCGGCCAGTCCGGGCGGCAGGGGCTGCCCTGCACTCAGCACGACGGTGCGTGTCTGACCCGCACGCTCGAGCACCGGCGAAACCCTCACGATGCTGGCGGGTACGCGGGCATCGCCCACATGCAGCGACACCGTACTGGCCTGCTGCAAGATGCCCACCATGCCCGCCGGCACCTGGGCATGCACCTCGGCTGGCGCACTCGAAGCCAGAGTGAGCAGTGCTGTTCCTGGTCCCGCAAGATCGCCGACACTGGCCTGACGCTCACGCACCACACCATCGAATGGCGCCCTCACCACCGTACGGGCCAGGGCGAGACGTGCGGCATCCAGGGCCGCAACGGCCGCGGCGCGCTCATTGCCCAGCACGGACAGTTCAGTCTCCTTGATACGCAAGCCATCCGCACTGATGAAGCCCTTGCCGGCAAGCGCACGCGACTGCTCCAACTGTGCCTGCGCCAGCCGGATGCGACTGGTGACCAGGTCAACCTGAGCCTGCGCACGCTGCGCTTCAATCCGGAATCCGGCATCGTCCAGCCGGACAAGCTCTGCCCCCTGACGGACGGCCTGCCCCTCACGCACGGGCATCGCCACGACCCGCGCGGACACCTCTGCGGCCAACCGGGCCTCGTCACGCGCAATGACCACCACCGGCGCACGGAACTCGGGGAAGACCGCCAGCTCGCCCAGGGGGCGGGTCGTCCATTCGGCAGCCTGAACGCTGGCACACAAGCACAACAACACAGCAGGTAGGAGCTTCATCGGATTGATGGCAAGCGAAAATGCAGGAATAGGGAACACGCAGGGGAGAAATATCGAGCCCCATGCGCATCAAGGGTGTCAGGCGTCGTCGATGACCTGGAAGGTCAAGGTCGGCGCGGTGAAATCGCCGGGTGCCGCCCCCAGGCCGATCTCACCACTACCATGCAGCATGCAACTGTCACGCTTCAGCATCACCGGCGAAGCCGCACCCTTGAAACTGACCCAGGTGCCATTGCTGCTGAAATCGGTCAGCACGCACTGACCTGCAGTCCACTCGATACGGGCATGGCGCCGCGACACCCGGGGATCGTTGATGGAGAATCCCACCTCGTCACCACGACCAATGACCAATGGCCCATCGGACGACAGCAACTGCAGGTGCTGATCGAGCAGATCGAGATGCAGGCGCTGGCCAGCGGCAAGTCGCCCGCGCCCATCGAGCATGTCCAGCGGAATCGTCAGCGTGGTTTCGGCGGTTCTGGCCCAATCTATCCGCCAGACACGCAGGGGTTCGGCCTTGCCCTTGACCATGATGCGGTCGAGGCTGCTGCACGACAGGCGTTGCAACTCGGGAAGACGATTGAAGACCGACTCGCTGACCAGAATCTCCCCCGCTTCGGCACGATCGGAGAGCCGGGCAGCGACATTGACGGTGTCGCCGTAGCAATCACCATCCTGCTCGATGATCGCGCCATGGGCGATGCCAATCTTGAAGGCCAGCGGCGCATGGCGGAACTGCTCGGTATTGAGGTCGTGCAGGATGTCGCGGGTGCGGGTGCACGCCTCGACCGCAGCCACGGTGTCATCGAACGTCGCCAGCACCCCATCGCCAAGAAACTTGACGATACGGCCGCCGGCACGCGCGAAATGCGCTCCGAGTGCCTGGGTACAGCGCGTCACGACATGCGTCGCTACCACGTTACCCGCCGATTCGAACAAACCGGTGCTGCCAGTCAGGTCGGCAAACACGACGGTTTTACCCGCTTGCTCCACACGCCTCCTCGCCCGTTTGGGTTATTGCCCTGCCAGGAGACTGCCGGGCTCCTGGATACCGTGAAAAAAGTCACTTGACGGCGGAACGTGATCCTAGCATTACCGACCCGAATCGTCATCGATTTGCATGCACCGCACCAATCCTGCCTGCTCGGACAGACGGTGCCACCATGAAGTTGCGTACCCCAAGGATCACCTGCCCCCCCGATGCAACTGATCAAGCGCGCATGCGAACATCGGTGCCACGCTGACGACATTGGTCGAGTGGGCCACGCTATCGGTGCTCCAGATCTCACCCACGCCTGCATCCTGTACGTTTTGCAACGCAGCACCGGCAAACAAGGCATGGGTCACCGCAACGTCTACCGAAACAGCACCCGCCTGCAGGGCCAGACGCGCCGCAACCGCCAGCGTATGCCCACTGCTGGCAACATCATCGACCAGCACCACCTTGCGCCCGGCCAGTGGAACGCGGGGCAGTTCGATCGCGACCTCGCAATCGCCATGACGCACCTTGGTACAGACGGCGTGATCCAGTCCAGCATGCGCCGCAGCGACCGACACCCACTGTGCAGACTCTCCATCCGGCCCCAGCAGCAAAGCGTCCGGGCGCCGCTCGGCCACCAGCTCAGCCAGCAATGGCGCACCACTCAAGGCTATCGCCTGACAACCGGGCATCACCTCGGCCAGAGACGACACACGGTGCAGATGTGGATCAACAGTCAGCACAGCATCGAAAAGTCCGGCCAGGAATCCGCCAATTACCTGCTGGCTGACGACCTCACCAGGTGCAAACGCCATGTCCTGTCGCATATAAGCCAGATAGGGACACACCAGCACGATCCGATGCACGCCACGCTGACGTGCCGAACGTGCGACGAGCAAGAGTTCGATCAGCTTGTCGTTTGGCAGCTGCAATCCGCGCAGGACCACCAGGTTTTGCGGCAAAACTTCGGGCAGGCGCAGGCGCAACTCTCCGTCGGGAAAGCGATGACACTCGACACGACGGGCTTCCAGCCCCGCTGCTTCGGCAAGGCGCAGCGCCAGCCCCGTTTCATCCTCAAAGTACAGCAGTACACCCGTCATGATCAGAACTCCACGAAACAGTGTGGCACCTCAGCAACCTCGCCCAGCTGATAGCCACTGGCCCGAACGCAAGCCTGACGTGCAAACTCAAGATCGGCGGCATAGTCAGCGTACACCCGGTACAAAGGCTGACCCACCATGACCGTGTCACCCAGCTTGCAGAACAGGTCCACACCTGCGCCCTGCACCTTGGGCGCCCCGGCCAAACGGGCAATACGCGCCAGTTGCTGATTGTCGATGCCCGTCACCACGCCATCGCGCTCGGCCTCAATGTCAAAATGCAGGCAGCCCAGTGCCAGTTGCTCAAGCTGAAAGGTACGCGCGCCCTGGGCCTGTATGATGGCCCGCATCTTGGCAAGCGCCCGTCCCGAATCGAGGATGTCGCGCGCAATCGCAAAGCCGTCGCCTCCGCGGACATCCGGATCAAATTCAAGCATGCGGCCGGCCAGGCGCAACGCCTTCTGACGCAGATCGTTGGGTGCAGCAGGATCGTTCTCGAGCACCTGCATCACATCACGCGCCTCGAGCACCGGCCCGATACCACGCCCCACCGGCTGGCGGCCATCGGTGATGACGACATCGATCGCCAGATTGATGCGACCGGACACGAACTCGAACAACTTGCGCAGCCGCTGTGCCTCGGGCATCGATCGCACCTTGGCGGTGGGTCCCACCGGGATATCCAGCACCAGATGTGTCGATCCCGCGGCGATCTTCTTCGACAGGATGGAGGCCACCATCTGTCCCGGAGAGTCAATCGACAGCGGACGCTCCACCGAAATCAGCACATCATCTGCCGGCGACAGGTGGGCCGTCCCCCCCCAGGCCAGGCAGGCACGGTGTTCACGCACGATCTCGGCCAGGACATCCATCGGCAGTTCGACATTGGCCAATACCTCCATGGTATCGGCTGTGCCCGCCGGCGACGTGATGGCACGTGACGAGGTCTTTGGGCACAACATGCCGTGTGCTGCCACAATCGGCACCAGCAGCATCGACGTCCGGTTGCCCGGGATACCACCAATGCAATGCTTGTCGACGACGGTACGCTCACGCCAGTCCAGCCGGCTACCGGCATCCACCATCGCCTCGGTAAGGAAATACACTTCCTCCCGGTCGAGCTCGCCCTGATTGGAAGCGACCACGAAGGCAGTCAGCTCGATCTTGGAATAACGATGCTCGGCAATGTCGCGCACGATGGCGCGAAAATCGGCCTGTCCGAGGCGCTCACCGGCAATCTTGCGATGCAGGGCTGGAATCGACGAGGGCGGTTCAGCTTGCGACACCGATGCAGGATGCCCATCCGCCACCCCTAGTTGCGCAAAGGCATCCTCCGAAAGACCCAGTTCGCGACAACCCACGATCGACTCATCATCGACCACATTGAGCGTGGCCAGAATACGGCGACCGTTGGCGCGAACCTCGACCTTGGAGAGGGCCTGAAACCCCTCTGCGCGATAGGCCGGACAATCGCGATGCAGATAAACCACATTCTCGCGATAAGTATCGATTGCAACTCGGCGCAAGCTCAGGCGCCGAGGCTGCGCATCCATCACACCCGGATCCGCCTCAACCGGCGACAGTGCCACAGGCTCATCCGCAATCCGGTCATTGGGCTCGTTCATGGGAACAGTCAGGCCAGAGAACAGTCATGGGTCAAGCCTACACCCCTGACCGCCTGAGGGCACGCTGCAAGCGCACACGCGTGTCCGCGCTGCAACTCGCACACGCCGGACTTCACCAGGATGACGGGCAAAGGGGTCGCGGCGAAGGCCCGCATGGCGTAGCATCTTGGCCCTTTCCTGCTGGACAGCACGCTCCCATGTTTACCTCGCCAGCACGCGCCTGCGGCGTCGACTTCGGCACCTCCAACTCCACGGTCGGCTGGCTACGACCCGGGATGGCCACCTTGCTTGCCCTCGAGGATGCGCGCCCGACCTTGCCTTCCGCAGTGTTCTTCAATGCCGACGAGAATACGACCTGCTTCGGCCGGGCTGCCTTGGCGGAATACCTTGAAGGCTATGAGGGCCGTCTGATGCGGGCCCTGAAAAGCCTGCTGGGCAGCAGCCTGATCGACGGTCATACCGAGGTGCTGGGCCGAGCCCTCTCCTACCGCCAGTTGCTTGCCAGCTTCATTCGCGAACTGAAGCGGCGTGCCGAACAGCAGGCGGGTCGCAGTTTTGACCAGGCAGTGTTCGGGCGTCCGGTACATTTTGTTGACGACGACCTCGTCGCCGACCGCAGAGCCGAGGACACGCTGGCCGAGATCGCACGCGAAGCGGGCTTTCGCGAGGTCAGCTTCGAGTTCGAGCCGATCGGTGCCGCCCTGCACTATGAAGCGTCGCTGACCCGGGAAGAGCGTGTGCTGATTGCAGATATCGGCGGCGGCACGGCAGATTTTTCGCTGGTACGCCTTTCGCCGGAACGGGCATTGCTCGAAGATCGCAGCGCCGATCTGCTTGGCAATGCCGGCGTTCATATTGGCGGTACCGACTTCGATCGCGCCCTCAGCCTTGAATGCGTGATGCCCCTGCTTGGCTATCGCGGCAAGATGAAGAACGGCGCAGAGGTGCCTTCGAGCATTTTTTTCCAGCTCGCAACCTGGCATACCATCAACTTTGCCTACAGCCGGCAAACCGCGTCGGACCTGCAGCACATCTACCGCGACGCGGCCGCACGCACCGAGCTGGATCGTCTGTCACGCCTGGTCGGGCGGCGTGAAGGGCATTGGCTGGCCTTGCAGGTAGAACAGGCCAAGATCGACCTGTCGGAGAACGAAACCGCCCAACTGACGCTGGACCGCCTGGAGCAAGGGCTGAACCATACGATCAGCCGCGAGGCCTTCACCCTCGCAACCCGCACGCTGGTGGAACGGGTCGCCGCTACCGTAGATGAATTGCTGAAAGAGTCGGGTCTGGCGCGCGAACAGATTGACACGGTGTATTTCACTGGCGGCGCCAGCGGGGTCACCCAGCTACGCGCACGGATCGCTGCAGAACTGCCCGGGGCACGCTGCGTGGAGGGTGACCTGTACGGCAGCATCGGCGCCGGCCTTGCGGTACAGGCCGCCCGCCGGTACGGCTGAGCGCCAGGGGCGAGACATCCGCCCCTGGCGCAAAAGCTCAGACCGCAGCCGGAGCGGACGGCAAGGCGATCTTGTTATCGGTGCTGTACTGATAGTCGTGGAATACGTGCTCGGCGCTGAGGATCTGGTAGCTGCCGTCGGCATTCTGCCGGGTGGTGTCCTTGAGCCGGTAGGTATAGTGCCCGCAGGTCCAGCAATCAAAGTTGCGCATATGGGTGCACAGACAGGTCTTGTCCCATACCTTGATCTTGGCATCTTCGGGGTGTGCCGCCACCTCGCGGTTGTAGGCATCGATATACTGGCAGTTACCCTTGGCATCGAGCAGATAGCCGAACGCCTCACAATTGGGACGGATGCCACTGCCGATCGCGGGGCTGCTCTTGAGCATACGCATCGGGTAACCCGTCGGTGAGATGCCGTTGACCTCGATCTGATCCTCGCTGGCCTTGAAGTACTCCTGCTGCACGTCTTCGGGCAGGCCGCACTCGGTGGTCACGGTGAATCGGGTGGCCACCTGTACCGCTGCCGCACCGGCTTCGAGGAAGTTGACCGCATCCGAACCGGTAAAGATGCCACCAGCCGGAATCAACGGAATATCGAGCTGCTCGGCCTTGAGCCAGTCGCGGATCTCGGCGGTGATCGTCGCCAGGTCATATTGCGCCCAGTCCATGCCAAAGCCCAGGTGACCGCCGGCCAACGGGCCTTCGACAACCACGTAGTCAGGCAAGCGACCGGTGCGCGCATTCTTTTTGAGGAAGAGCTGCAGGGCGCGCAGCGAAGACACGATGATGCCCAGCTTGACATCGTTGAAGCGCGGGTGATCCTGGATCAGCGCGAAAGACCCCAGGTGCAGGCCGGCGGCCAGCGTGATGCCATCGATACCGTTGTCCATGGCGGCCTGAAGCCGGACCCGCAAGGTTTCCTTGGGGCTGTTCATGGTCAGCTTTTCCATGCAGTTGATGAACACCAGACCCGGGCCACGCTTGGCCTCCATGGTGCGCCCGACGTGCATGGCAGTCGCTTCGGCAAGCAGGCCGAGGTCGAACTGCACCACCGACTTGTCAGAGTTGGCAACGTTGAACTTGTACTGCTTGAGCTTGTTCTTGACGTACTTCGTGTTGAAACGGCGGTCGGATACCGTCGGCACCATGGCGTCGGAAATATGGCCGATGCCGCCCAGCCGCGCCGCCTCCAGCGAAAGCTCGGCGGTCGAGATGTCGACCCCCATGCCACCGACCATGATCGGAACCAGTTCGTGCGAGCCCAGCCGCAGGCGAAAATCATCAACGCGCTTCATGTCCAGAATATCCGTTTTGCCACAGTCCGACATTATCGCCCAGCCAGGCAACACATGACATCAAAAACCGCCGATTAGCGCCTGTAGGTCCATCGATACGCGGCTTCGATACCACTCACGCCCGACCGCATGGTGCTCACCTTACGCCTTTGGGACGAGCTGCTCCCAGAGCAGCTCCACTGGACCAGGACGACCAAACAGGTAACCCTGGTAGGCATGACAACCCTGATTCGCTAGGCAAGCACGCTGCGCCTCGGTCTCCACCCCTTCGGCAATCACCGACAGCCCAAGGCTGTCGGCCATGGTGATGATGGCGCGGGCAATCTCGGCGTCGTTGGGGTCGGTCAGCAGATCACGCACGAAGGAGCGATCGATCTTCAACTGATCCAGCGGCAGCCGCTTCAGATACGCCAGCGACGAATAGCCGGTGCCGAAATCATCCAGAGAGAACCCCACCCCACGCGCCTTCAACGCACTCATCTTGGCAATGGTGTCATCGACGTCGTCAAGCAGCAGGCTCTCGGTCAGCTCAAGCTTGAGCAAGCCCCCATCCACACCGTGACGTTCGAGGGCTGCGATGACCAGATCGACAAAACCGGGTTGATGGAACTGACGTGCGCTGACATTGACCGACAGTGTGAGCGCCGAGGTGCGGGCATCGGCGCGCCAGCGGCCCAACTGGGCACAAGCCTCGTCCAGCACCCACGCACCCAAGGGCAGGATCAGCCCGGTTTCCTCCGCCAGCGGGATGAAATCGAGCGGCGACACCAGCCCCCTGACCGGATGCTGCCAACGCAGCAGGACTTCCGCACCGACCAGCGCGCCCCCCTCATCCACCTGAGCCTGGTAGTGCAGCATGAACTGCCCCAACGAGAGCCCCAGGCGAAGGTCAGACTCCAGCATCGAGCGAGCGGTCAGCGCAGCCTGCATCTCAGGATCAAAGAAACACAGCGTGTTTCGCCCCGCGGCCTTGGCCTCGTACATCGCAAGATCGGCCTGCTTGAGCAGCTCATCCACCCTCAGGCCCCGACCCGCGAACACGGTCACGCCAATGCTGGGCGTACTGAAATGCGCACGCCCCTGCAACCCATAAGGCTGCCCCAGGCCATCCAGGATCTTTTCACCCACCGCGCGTGCACGCGACGCCGCCTCGGCGGCCTGCAGCCCCAGGCTGCCGAGCATGACGACAAACTCATCGCCGCCGATGCGTGCCACAGTATCCTCTTCACGCACGCAGGCACGCAGACGGTGGGCAACCTGCACCAGCAATGCGTCGCCCTGATCGTGCCCCAAGGTATCGTTCAAGGTCTTGAAGTTATCCAGGTCAATGAACAACAACGCGCCATGCTGGGCCGTACGTGCCCCCTGCGCAATCATCTGCTGCAGGCGGTCAATCAGCAGCCTGCGGTTGGGCAGGTCGGTCAGCGGATCGTAAAAGGCCAGGTGACGGATCTCCTCCTCCATCGCCTTGCGTTGGGTGATGTCGGTCGAGATGCCGCACAGGGCGTAAACCGTCCCGTCCTCCCGCCGCAACGGCAGCTTGATCGACAGGAATGCACGCTCAACCTTGCCATCCAGGGTCGTATTGACCTCTTCCAGCGCCACCCGCTCTCCCTGCTCGATCACCGGCGTGTCGTTCTTGCGCAGATTGGCCGCCGTCTGCATGTCAAAGAAGTCCTCATCGGACTTGCCAACCACCCCCTCCAACTCGCGGCCAAACAGTTCGCACACCCTACGATTGGCGTACAAATACCGATAGTCCCGATCCTTGATATAGATGTAGGCCTCGACGCTATCCAGAATGGTCGCGAGCTTGTCCTCGCTCTCGCGCAGGCTCTCCGCCTGGACCTGCAGAGCCAGGCGCTGCGCCTGGTTCTCGTCGTGGTACCGCTTGAACAGGCGCCCCGACCAGCGCGAGAAGAGCCATGACCCCAGCAGCGCAATCGACAATGCAAGCCCCATGGCCAACAACAGACCATGTACCCTGGGGCCACTCGCAGCCTCATACGACTGCCGCTCATGCGCTAGCGCGCCGCGCAACTCGTCCTCGAAGACCGCAGCAACCAACACCCAGCCCCACGGCTGTGCCGTCTCCACCCGGGCCAGCTTGGTCGCCAGCTGCCCGGTCGCCGGATTGGGCCACTGATAGCGGACCAGTCCACCGCCCTCCCGCGCCTTGCTGAACAGGGTCTTCAGTGCCGCCGCTTGCGCAGGCGGTAGCTCGCTGTAGTGTTTGCCTTCCAGCTCGGGTGCCGATGGTGACAGCAGGGAACGCCCCTCGGCATCAATCATGCCGATATACCCACTCTCGCCAAACCGGATGCTGCGCAGGCGGGCAATGGCCTCCTGCTGAAGGCGTGCCTCCCACTCGTAGGTATAGTCCCCCGTACCGATCAGCCAGTCATAGGGCGGAAAGTAGCGCACATAAGCCAGCTTGTCGGCCATGCGGGACGGGTCATCCGGACGATACCAGCGGTAGCGTGAGAACCCTTCGCCACGCGGCTTGCGCGCCGCCTCGATCAGACCGCGCATGATGTAGTGCCCGGTATCGTCCCGATTGTCGGGCAGCAACTGGCCCTCGAACTGCGGCGCGGTGGGCAGCAGCACGAAGCGGCCACTCATGTCATCAATGAAGTAGTAACCCCGCCCATCGAAGAAACGCACCGGTCTCAGCGCCTCGATGATCAGGCGTTGGATCTCGGCATCCGGCCGCTGCCCGGACTCGCGAGCATGAATGGCCTCGACGATCTGCATCGCTGCATCGACCGGCTCGACAACCGCTCGGCGCAAGGTGTCTTCGGTGCGTGAGCGGGTAAATTCCAGGTATGCCAATGCAGAAGCCATCTCGGCATCGAGCCTGGCCTCGACCTGACGCGTGACCACCTGCTCCAGACGGCTGATCGACGCACGATGCGCCTCGATGTACTGCCACGAAAAGAAGCTGCCCAGCGCCAGCGTCAAGACCACGACCACGACCAGCGTGCCGATCAGGTGGAGTCGAGGAATGGTTCTGGCTTGGTTGGAGAGGGACACGATGGCGACGGCTGAACGACTCAGACTATGACTTATTGAGTAGTCGGATTCTACTCGCCACAATCGGCAACCGCGTCGCTGCACGGTGAAAACCGTGCAAAAGTCCCAACCGGGATGTCAATGATCTGCCGAGAGGGCCGCCTCGACGCGGTTCCTTCCATGCGCCTTGGCGCTGTACAGGGCTTTGTCCGCCAGGCTCAGCGCCTGATCCGCGGTCGAGCTGGCATCGAGTTCCACAAGACCAATACTGACGGTGACGCCCAAATTCACTTCACCATAGACAATATTGAGCGCCTGAACCGCCGCCCGGATCCTTTCGGCGAGTTGCCGAGCCTGATCGAGTGCAGACTCCGGCATCAGTACGGCAAACTCTTCGCCGCCAATCCGTCCAGCCACATCGGTCGCCCGCACCACATCATGAAGTGCGACCGCAACGCGCTGAAGTACCAGATCACCCGCGGCATGACCGTAACGGTCGTTGATCTGCTTGAAGTGATCGAGATCCAGCATCAGCAGCGCCGCGTGGCGCTTCATCCGCTGGACTCGTGCCAGCTCGTCAGTCAGGCGTGCAAGAAAGTGCCGCCGGTTCGGCAAACCCGTCAAGGCATCAGTACTGGCCTGGTAAGCCAGCGAGCGCATATTGGTCACGTCCTGCAGCGCGCCGAAGACGCGCACCGTCCGCCCTTGTTCGCGAACCGCACGCCCCACCACCCGCAGCCACATCTCGCGTCCCGCGACATTCACCAGCGGCAACTCGACATCCCACGCCCCCCCGTCTGCAATTGCCTTGTCAATAGACCGCTCGAGCACCGGCCGGGCATCTGCGACCACCATGCGCACAAGATCAGCAAGCGGCATTTCACATCCAGCCGACAAACCCAACAGCTTCGCCGCCTGTGGCGCGGGCACGAACGCCCGCCGATCAAGTGCGAGTTCCCAGCCACCGACGCCTGCCAACTCACCTGTCTGCTCCAACAACAAGGCGTTCTCCGCCAGAACATGCTGCTGACTGCGGAGGGAGGCCTCGCTGTCCGCCAACCAGCGTGCAAACGGCCGGAAAATGAATACTGCCTCGGCCACCAGCGTCAGCAGGGCCAACAGCCAACTCACCTGGGCAACCTGCTTGAGGCGCTCGATCTGGCGCTTGGACAGGGCATCCCATTCGAACACCAGCGCATCCATGCGCTCGACAAACCGGTTGCTGACATCAATGGCAGCGCGCAGCAGCGTTTGATCAGGCAGAACGCGCGTCATCAAGGTCGTCGATATCTGGGCCTGAAGTTCCTGCACGTCTGGATCCAGCGCCACCAACATCTGCCTGATCGATGCATCCTTGGCCGGCGGCAAGCCCAGTCCGGCATCCCCTTCCAGCAAACCTGCATGCGTGCGCACCCATGCGGTCAGATCGCCATCCAGACGCGCCCACACCGAGCCTGCCACGCGCGGTTCAAGCGCCAGAGCCGCCAGATCCTTGACCATGCGCTGCGACAACATCCGCTGCCGCCCCGCCAGATTGATGACGCGAGAATCGCTCTCAGCAGCCTCCAGCGCCTGCCGCATGAACAGGTGGCCGCCCGTCACCAGCAAGGCGACCACCGTCAGCGCAAATACATAGCGCACGGTCAACCGCACAGCCGGGCTGTTCGGCGTATTGGGGGATAAGGCCTTCTGATCGCTGGCCATCGATCTTGCCAAAGTAAAAGGCGGCACGACAACGCAAAGCAATCCGCGTGCAGGGCCGCACGTCAAAGCGATGTTCAACGCATGCTAGCGCACTGAACAACCGCTGTCGTCCACGCTACCCCCGCCGGCTTAACGGATTGACACCCCTACGCCCGGGACGAACCTTTCCATGGGCGGAGCAAGCGGAGGCCGATCAATGCGATGCACCACCTTCAGCAGCACCCCCTCCGCCAGAGCCTCCGAACACTCGAAGCCCAGGCGCTGGGCAAATGCCAGCATACGACAGTTCGTTGCCAGAACGATACCGTAGATCTCCTCCAGAGCATGCCGCCGGGCGCTGGCGAGCAGGGCGTCGACCAGCCGGCGTCCCAGCCCCTGCCCATGCCAATCATCCGCAACGGCAAGCGCAAACTCTGCGGACCGGGTGCCGGGCTGTATGCAATAGCGGGCCGATGCCAGCTCCACCGGAACCGGGTCGGTCACATCCAGAACGATGAAATCGGCACACTCGCGCGGATCGGGGCTACACAATTGCAGCAGCTCCTTGTCGGCAAAAACGACATCACCCCGACCGAAGCGGAAGTAGCGCGAACTGAAGGACAAACTCTCGATGAACGCCTGTGAAAGGCGGACATCCTGCGGACTCACCGGTCGCAAGACCAAGTTCCGCCCCCCTGCGCACCACCTTGCTTGAAACGTATCGCCCGCCGCTGCCTGATCCTGCACCATAGAAAAACCCACACGCCCAAACACGCGCGGCCTGCATTACGATTGTGTTACACAATGTATCAACCGATTATTGCAGCAAGGTGACAGTCTGCTAGTCCCAGCGTTGCTGATAGGAGAAGGTTGGCAATTTCCAGCCATAGCGCAAGGCCAACATGCGAAAACCAAACCCCAGGACGAAGCAGAACAGGGTGTTCAGGTCAGCGTCCACCCCCAGCGTCTGCAACCCCAGAAAAAGTACGCAGACCACAAGGGAAACGCTGGCGTAGAGCTCCCGGCGGAAAACGACCGGCACCTGATTACACAACACGTCACGCAGGATGCCGCCGCTGATACCGGTCAGCATGCCCGCCATGATGACCACGATCACCGGGTACTCGAGCTGCAGTGCAATGGTGCAGCCAATCAGGGAGAACGCCACCAGCCCCATCGCATCCAGCATCAGGAAGATGCGCTTCATGTGGTGCATGAACCTGGCCAGCACAGTCGTTGCCAGACCCGCCAGCAACACCAGATAGACATACTCTGGATGCTGCGTCCAGCCAATCGGGAAATTGCCCAGCACCACATCCCGGATCGTGCCCCCGCCGAGGGCGGTCACGAAGGCAATCACGACCACCCCGAAAACGTCCATGTTGCGACGCCCCGCGGCAAGCGCGCCGGACATGGCTTCGGTGGTGATGGCAATCAGGTAGATGACCAGCAGCAGGTCGAACTGCTTGGTGGCAAGCGGCTGAAAGATGTGGGCAAGGGTGTCCAGCATGAGGAAAGGCTCCGTCCAGTCCGGCAACGTACAAACGTGCCGGCGACGCCTCTCCCCCTGTCCTTTTACCTGAGAGTTTCAGCCCACACGGGCCTGCCCCTTCGGTGAGTTGCCAGATGTCGAAACGTCTGCAACTGCTCTCCAGTCGGCGAATGATCCCCGCGGTTCTTCATGCCTGAGCGATTATGGGAGTTTGCGCCTTCGGCGGAGTCCGGCAATGCCAGCCCCTCTCTCCCGCGGATGGTCGGATTATCGTGAGCCGCAGCGAAAAAAGATAGCCCCCAGACTGCTCGTCAAGCCAAACACCCTCAGCGGCAACCCAGCGCTGCCCCCCTTGCCACCACACGTGTCACGCGCTCACATATTCCGGGGAAGCGCGCGCTTCACTGGCTTCTGTATGGCGCCATCTTCTCGGGCACTAGCGTCTTCATCGCATCCATGCCGATCACTATTCCACCGTAACCGACTTTGCCAGGTTACGCGGCTTGTCCACATCCGTCCCCTTCACCAACGCGGCGTGGTAGGACAACAGCTGCAGCGGGATGACGTGCAGTACGGGCGACAACATGCCATAGTGCTCCGGCATGTGAAGGATGTGCACACCTTCGGACTCGGGGATCTCGCTGCCGGCATCGGCAAAGACGTAGAGTTCTCCGCCGCGGGCACGGACTTCCTGCAGATTGGATTTGAGCTTCTCGAGCAATTCGTCCGCGGGGGACACCGCAATCACCGGCATGTCCTTATCCACCAGTGCCAGGGGGCCGTGCTTGAGTTCGCCGGCTGCGTAGGCCTCGGCGTGGATGTAGGAGATTTCCTTGAGTTTGAGCGCACCTTCCATGGCGATCGGCCAATGACGGCCACGGCCTAGGAACAGGGCGTGCTCCTTGCTGGCGAAACGTTGTGCCCATTTTTCGATCTCGGGCTCGAGTTCGAGCACTTTCTGCACGGCAACCGGCAGGTGCCGCAGCGCAGTCAGATGACGTTGCTCTTCGGCCTCTGGCAGTCGCCCATTGAGCTTGGCCAGGGCCAGCGTCAGCAGGGCCAAGGCGGCAAGCTGGGTGGTGAAGGCCTTGGTCGAGGCAACGCCGATCTCCGGGCCGGCACGGGTGATGAAGCGCAGCGCCGACTCGCGCACGATGGCGGATTCCGGCACGTTGCAGATTGCCAGGGTACGTGCCATGCCGAGCGTTTTGGCGTGCTTGAGCGCAGCCAGGGTGTCGGCGGTCTCGCCAGACTGGGAGATGACCACCACCAGAGTGTCGGCCTCGGGTACGGACTCGCGATAGCGATACTCGCTGGCAATCTCGACCGTGGTCGGGATCTTTGCCACCGACTCCAGCCAGTAACGCGCGACCAGACCCGCGTGGTAGCTGGTGCCGCAGGCCAGCACCAGCACCCGACGCACACCATCAAAGATCTCGGCCGCACGCGCGCCAAAATGCTGGGGCGAGATGGCGCCGCCGCCGGCGATCATCTCCAGCGTGTTGCCCAGCGCCTGCGGCTGCTCGAAGATTTCCTTCTGCATGTAGTGGCGGAACTGGCCCAGTTCGACGGCATCGGCCGACAGGCTGGAGAGATGCACTTCGCGCTCGACCGCTTCACCGTCTGGACGGACCACCCGGTAACCGTCCAGCCGCAACTCGGCAAGGTCGCCATCTTCCAGGTACACCACCTTGCGTGTCACTTGCAGCAGTGCAGCGGTGTCAGACGCGGCATACATGCCCTGCTCGCCGATCCCCAGCAGCAGGGGTGAGCCGCGACGGGCGACGATGGCGCGGAACGGGTCGGCCTCTGCCAGCACACCGATGGCGTAGGCGCCCACCAGTTCGTTGGTGGCCAGCCGGACCGCTTCGAACAGGTCAGGGTGGGTTTCGAGCTTGCTGTGGACCAGGTGCGCGATGGCCTCGGTGTCGGTCTCGGACTCGAACACATACCCGCGGGCCTCGAGACTGGACTTGATCGCCTCGAAGTTCTCGATGATGCCGTTGTGCACAACTGCCAGGCCGCCGGAAATATGCGGATGCGCGTTTCGCTCGGAAGGCACCCCGTGCGTTGCCCAGCGGGTATGGGCAATGCCGATGTTGGCCGACAACTGCCGGGCATCGGCCAACGCCGCAAGCTCGGCCACCCGACCGGCAGCGCGCAGCCGGCTCAAGGATCCGGACAGAACGGCCAGTCCGGCTGAGTCGTACCCACGGTACTCGAGCTTGCGCAAGCCTTCGAGCAGGACGGGTACAACGTTATTGGTGGCAATTGCCGTCACGATACCGCACATGGCCTGGATCCCCTGATTCGATTGCTGTGGCCTTCAAGCCACGGCGTGAAGATGGCTTACTTGTTCTTGACCGGTTTCTTCCAGCCGGCAATCGACAACTGCTTTGCGCGCGACACCGTCAGTTGCTCCGCCGGCGCATCCTTGGTGAGCGTGGTCCCCGCACCCAGCGTTGCTCCACGGCCGACCCTGACCGGCGCAACCAGTTGCGTGTCCGATCCAATGAAAACATCATCTTCGATGACCGTACGGTACTTATTGACGCCGTCGTAATTGCAGGTAATGGTGCCGGCACCAATATTGACGCGCTGGCCGATGTCGGCGTCACCCACGTAAGCCAGGTGATTGGCCTTGGAGTGGTCGGCAACGGTACTGTTCTTGATCTCGACGAAATTGCCGACGTGGACGTCCTTGCCCAAGCGGGTGCCGGGCCGGGTACGGGCGTAGGGCCCGATGATGCAGTCCTCACCCATCAGGGTGTTGTCCAGATGGGAAAAAGGCGCTACCCGGGTACCCGCGCCGATGACGGTATCGCGAATCACGCAATTGGCGCCGATACGCACCCCATCACCCAGCACCACACTGCCTTCGAACACGCAATTGATGTCGATCTCGACATCACGGCCACAACGCAGCTCGCCACGCACATCAATGCGTGCAGGGTCGATCAGGGTTACACCATCGTCCATCAGCCGGCGCGCAATCATGGACTGATGCAGGCGTTCGAGCTCAGCCAGCTGCGGCTTGCTGTTGACACCCAGCGTTTCGGCGACGGCATCGGGCTGGACGGTGACGATCTCGACGCCCTCGGCCACGGCCATGCCGATGATGTCCGTCAGGTAGTACTCCCCCTGCGCATTATCATTACCGATTCGACCCAACCAGTTGCGCAAGCACTCAACCGGCGCCACCAGAATGCCGGTATTGACCTCACGGATGGCGCGCTGCGCGTCTGTGGCATCTTTATCTTCGACGATGCGCAGGACACGCCCTGCTTCATCACGCACAATGCGTCCGTAGCCAGTGGGGTTGTCGAGCGTGACGGTAAGCAAACCCAGGCTGGCGACACCGGCCGCCCCTACCAGGCGCTGCAGGGTGGCAACACCGATCAGCGGCACATCGCCGTAGAGCACCAGCGCCATGCCCTGGCTGGACAGATGCGGCAAGGCTTGCTGCACTGCATGTCCCGTACCCAACTGGGGCTCCTGACGCGCCCAGGCCAGATCCGTTGCATCGAGGCGCTCGCGCACCACCTCACCACCATGACCATAGACCACGCAGATGCGGCTGGCTTCGAGTGCCCGGGCCGCGGCCAGCACATGAGCCAGCATCGGCTTGCCAGCAATGGGCTGGAGGACCTTGGGCAAGACCGAACGCATCCGCTTGCCCTGTCCGGCAGCGAGGATCACGACTTCCATGAAGACATCCGAAGGGAATTCAAGATGGCGCGAATTCTAGCATGCGCCCTCCTGGCACCATCGTGACCTGATACCTGTCGAGCATGACATTGCAGGGCCGTGTTGCAATGCAGGCGTTTTCTGATCCTGATCTAACTCGCGTCACGAACATGGGCATAGAATGCCGATGTTGCAACGCACTCAAAATCAAGGGCTCGCCATGGACCATCCCGCTCAACCGCTGATCCAGAACCGCACATTCGACGAGATACAGCTCGGCGATTTCGCACAACTGATGCGTACGCTGCGCCCCGAGGACATCCACCTGTTCGCAGCAATGTCAGGCGACGTGAATCCGACGCACGTGGATCCGGAATTCGCCCGCTCCAGCCAGTTCCGCGAAGTGGTCGGCCACAGCATGTGGGGCAGCACGCTGATCTCCACCATCCTGGGCACCGAGTTTCCCGGACCCGGCACCGTCTATGTGTCGCAGGGGCTCAATTTCTGGCGACCGATCACCATCGGTGACACGCTGACGATCACGGTGACCTGCAAGGAAAAGTACGATCACAATCACCACATCGTGTTCGACTGCCTTGCCGTGAATCAGGACGGACTCAAGGTCATTGACGGCACGGCAGAAGTCGCCGCCCCCACCGAAAAGATCTCCCGCCCCCGCGTGGTGCTGCCCGAAGTCACCATTTCCGATCGCGAGCTGCGCTATCGCCACCTGCTGTCGATCACCGCCGGGCTGTCGCCGATCCCGATCGCAGTCGCTCACCCGTGCGACGCTGAATCGCTGCGCGGCCCCATTCAGGCCGCTCATGCCGGGCTTGTCGACCCCATCCTCGTTGGCCCGGAAAACAAGATCCGCGCGGTCGCCGAAGAACAAGGACTGGACCTGAAGGGCTTCCGCATCGTCGACGTCCCACACAGTCACGCCTCGGCCGAGACCGCCGTGGCGCTGTGCCGTGACGGTGGCATCGAGGCGCTGATGAAGGGCTCACTGCACACTGACGAACTGATGGGGGCGGTGGTTTCCAAAGCCAACGGGCTACGTACCGCTCGCCGCATCAGCCATGTGTTCCTCGCCGACGTGCCGACCTACCCGCATCCCCTGATGATCACCGACGCGGCCATCAACATCGACCCCACGCTGGAAGACAAGGTCGACATCATCCAGAACGCCATCGAACTCGGCCACATGCTCGGCCTGCTGGAACCCAAGGTCGCCATCCTCGCCGCAGTCGAGACGGTCAACTCCAAGATGCGTTCCACCATCGATGCCGCCGCACTGTGCAAGATGGCCGATCGCCGGCAGATCCGCGGCGGCCTGCTCGATGGCCCGCTGGCCTTCGACAACGCAGTGTCGCTGGTTGCCGCCAAGACCAAGGGCATCCGCTCGGCGGTTGCCGGCAATGCCGACATTCTGGTCGTCCCCGACCTGGAGTCGGGCAACATGGTCGCCAAGCAGCTTGAATACCTTGCGGACGCGCTGATGGCCGGGGTCGTGCTCGGCGCACGCGTCCCCATCGTGCTGACCAGCCGTGCCGACACGGCAGAGACTCGCGCGGCATCATGTGCCATTGCCCAGCTGATGGCCCATCGCAAGCGGGAGGCACTGAAGGTATGAAAGCCGTTCTTGTACTCAATGCAGGTTCGTCCAGCCTGAAGTTCGCCCTTTTTCCGCTCGAACCCGGCCTGGCCGCCAATCCGGCACTTTCGGGCCAGATCGAAGGCATCGGCGCCACACCCGAGCTGTCCGCGAAGGAGGCCAACGGCACGCGCCATCACGAACCCGTGGTCACCCACGGCGAACAGGGCGAGCAGCATCGCGACGCGCTGACGCACCTGTTCCGCTGGCTGGCCGCACACAACCCCGATCTGGAAATCGTCGCGGCAGGTCACCGGGTGGTTCACGGTGGTGATCGCTACAGCGCCCCGGTCAAGCTGAGCGAGGGCTTGTTGCGTGAGCTCGATGCCTTCGTCCCGCTCGCACCGCTGCACCAGCCTCACAACCTGCGCGCCGTCCGGGCCGTATCCGCCTTGATGCCCGACGTGCCGCAAGTGGCCTGCTTTGACACGGCTTTCCATCGTACCCAGCCAGCGGTAGCCCAGGCCTTTGCGCTGCCGCGTGCGATCAGCGCCGAAGGCATCAAGCGCTACGGCTTTCATGGCCTGTCCTACGATTACGTCGCGCGCAAGCTGCCCGAAGTCATCGGGGATAAGGCTCACGGTAGTGTGGTGATCGCCCATCTCGGCAACGGCGCCTCGATGTGCGCCCTGCGCGACGGCAAGAGCATGGCCTCCACCATGGGCTTTACCGCCGTGGAGGGCCTGATGATGGGCACCCGCACCGGCAGCCTGGATCCCGGCGTCATGCTCTACCTGATGGAGCAGAAAGGTATGAGCGCGAAAGCGCTGACCAATCTGCTGTACAAGGAATCGGGCCTGCTGGGGGTTTCTGGCATCAGCCAGGACATGCGGACCTTGCTGGCCTCGAACGCGCCAGAAGCGACCGAAGCGGTCGAACTGTTCTGCTACCGCATCGCCCGCGAGCTTGGCTCGCTGGCTGCCGCAGCAGGCGGACTGGATGCATTGGTGTTTACCGGTGGCATTGGCGAGCACGCTGCGGTGGTACGCGAGAAAGTGGCCGCATTGTCAGGCTGGCTGGGCATCACCATCGACTCCAGCGCGAACGAGGCCGGTGCAAGCCGCATCGACGCCGCCGACAGTCGCGTTGCCGTTGCCGTCGTGCCGACCAACGAAGAAGGCATGATCGCGCGCTACACCGTGGAACTGCTTGACCTGTAAGCAAGCAGTGCGACAGGACGCGCTCCGGCCGCGTCCTGCCAGTACCTCGACACACCGCGCTTCCACGTGGGCATCTCGAAGCGAACAAGGGCAGCCTGAGCTGCCCTTGTTTCACATCTGAAGACGTGTCGCGATCAACGCGGCAGCACGCTCGCCCCCATCAGGAACTCATCGACTGCGCGGGCGCACTGGCGTCCTTCACGGATAGCCCACACCACCAGCGACTGACCACGGCGCACATCACCCGCAGCAAACACCTTGTCGACGTTGGTTGCATAGCAGCCTTCGCCATCGGTCGTTGCCTTGGCGTTGCCACGCGCATCCTTATCCACCCCGAAGGCCTCCAGCATGCCGCCCACCGGGTTGGTGAAGCCCATCGCGAGGAAGACGCGCTCGGCCGGGAAGACCTGCTCAGAGCCGGCAACCTCGCTCATACGACCGTCCTTCCACTCGAGGCGGACAGTACGCACACCGGTCAGCTTGCCGTTCTCACCGATGAACTCCTTGGTGCCAATCGCGTATTCGCGCTGGGTCTCGCCTTCCAGATGCGAGGACGAGGTGCGCAGCTTGATCGGCCAGTAGGGCCAGGTCAGCGCCTTGTTCTCCTGCTCGGGCGGCTGCGGCATGACCTCGAACTGGGTGACCGACGTCGCACCGTGGCGATAGCTGGTGCCGACGCAGTCGGAGCCGGTGTCGCCACCGCCGATCACCACCACATTGCAGCCTTCCGCCGAGATCGGGTTGGGGCGGTCACCAGCCACCTGCTTGTTCTGCGGAATCAGGAACTCCAGCGCGTAGTGCACACCCGCCAACTCACGCCCCGGCACCGGCAGGTCGCGCGGCACTTCTGATCCACCGGCCAGCACGACGGCGTCGAACTCGGCCTTGAGCTGATCAGCCGTGACCACTTCCTTGGCGTCATTGATGATGCCAGCAGGCATATCCTTCGCACCGACGACAACACCGGTGCGGAAAGTGACGCCCTCGGCCTGCATCTGCTCGACGCGGCGGTCAATCAGCGACTTCTCCATCTTGAAGTCGGGAATGCCATAACGCAGCAAGCCGCCGACACGGTCGTTCTTCTCGAACACGGTGACGTCGTGGCCAGCACGCGCCAACTGCTGCGCCGCTGCCATGCCCGCGGGGCCGGAACCGACCACGGCAATCTTCTTGCCCGTCTTGGCGGCAGCCGGCTGCGGCTTGACCCAGCCCTGCTCCCAGGCCTTGTCGATGATGGCTTGCTCGATCGACTTGATACCAACCGCGTCCGAGTTGATGTTCAGCGTACATGCCGCTTCACAGGGGGCCGGACAGATGCGACCCGTGAACTCGGGGAAATTGTTGGTCGAGTGCAGCACCTCGATCGCCTGCTGCCACTGACCGCGATACACCAGGTCGTTCCAGTCGGGAATGATGTTGTTGACCGGGCAACCGTTGTTGCAGAACGGAATGCCACAGTCCATGCAACGCGCACCCTGCACCGCAGCCTGCTCATCGGACAGGCGGAGCACGAACTCCTTGTAGCTCTTGATCCGCTCCGGCACAGGCTCGTAAGCCTGCGACAGACGCTGGTATTCGAGAAATCCGGTGGGCTTGCCCATTTTTACGCGGCCTCCAGTTGCTGCTGGCGCTGCTCGGCCATTTCGGCGAGCGCGCGACGATATTCATTCGGCATGACCTTGACGAACTTGTTACGCCAGGCCCCCCAGTTATCGAGAATTTCACGGGCACGTGGGCTGCCGGTGAAGCGGGCATGACGCTCGATCAACCCCTTCAGGATCAGCTCATCCCCCATGGTCAGGTGGTCGATATCGACGCGGCCATGAGACTCGAGTTCGTCGCCCAGATCGGAATCCTTGCGCGCCTCGATTTCTTCCGGCAACGGCTCGAGCGCCACCTGTGCCATGTTGCAGCGCTGCTCGAAATCCCCCACCTCGTCCAGCACATAGGCCACGCCACCCGACATGCCAGCGGCAAAGTTGCGCCCGGTCTGACCCAGCACGACCACGGTACCGCCGGTCATGTACTCGCAACCATGGTCACCCACGCCTTCGACCACGGCGGTGGCGCCGGAGTTACGCACGGCAAAACGTTCGCCGCCGACACCCGCCAGATAGACCTCACCCTCGGTCGCACCGTACAGCACGGTGTTGCCGATGATGATGTTGTCCGCCGTCTTGCCACGGAACTCGGCTTGCGGCCGAACGATGATGCGCCCGCCCGACAAGCCCTTGCCGACATAGTCGTTGCCTTCACCCACCAGCTCCAGGGTGACGCCACGTGACAGGAAGGCGCCAAAGGCTTGCCCGGCGGTGCCGGTCAGACGCACATGGATGGTGTCCTCGGGCAGACCAGCATGGCCATACTTCTCGGCGACACGCCCGGCCAGCATGGTACCCACGGTACGATTGACGTTGCGCACCGGCAGATCGATCGACACCTTCTCGCCACGCTCCAGCGCAGGCGCTGCGAGGGCAATGAGTTCGTTGTCGAGCGCCTTCTCCAGGCAGTGATCCTGAGTCTCGGTGTGCAGGCGCGGAACGCTGGCCGGCACGTTCGGGCGATAAAAGATGCGCGAGTAATCCAGCCCCTTTGCCTTCCAGTGCTCGATACCGCCCTTCATGTCGAGCAGATCGGCGCGACCGATGAGGTCGTCAAACTTGCGGATGCCCAACTGCGCCATCAACTCGCGCACTTCTTCGGCGATGAAGAAGAAGAAGTTGACCACGTGTTCGGGCTGACCGGTAAAGCGCTTGCGCAGCTCCGGATCCTGCGTGGCCACGCCCACCGGGCAGGTGTTCAGGTGGCACTTGCGCATCATGATGCAGCCTTCGACGACCAGCGGCGCGGTAGCAAAGCCGAACTCATCGGCACCCAGCAGTGCGCCGATGACGACGTCGCGGCCGGTCTTGATCTGACCATCCACCTGCAGACGGATGCGGCTGCGCAGACGATTCAGCACCAGGGTCTGCTGAGTTTCGGCAAGGCCGAGCTCCCACGGCGAACCCGCATGCTTGATCGACGACAGCGGCGAAGCCCCGGTACCACCATCATGACCGGCCACCACGATATGGTCGGCCTTGGCCTTGGCCACACCAGCGGCCACGGTACCGACACCGATCTCGGACACCAGCTTGACCGAGATATCGGCCTTCGGATTGGCGTTCTTCAGGTCGTGGATCAGCTGGGCCAGATCCTCGATGGAGTAGATGTCATGGTGCGGCGGCGGCGAGATCAGTCCGACACCCGGCACCGAGTGGCGCAGGAAGCCGATGTACTCGGACACCTTGTGGCCGGGCAGCTGCCCACCTTCGCCGGGCTTGGCCCCTTGCGCCATCTTGATCTGGATCTGATCTGCATTGACCAGGTATTCGGTCGTCACGCCAAACCGACCCGAGGCCACCTGCTTGATCGCCGAACGCAGCGAATCGCCGGCCGACAGTTCGAGGTCGCGCTCGATGCGGCTCTCGCCAATGATCTGCGACAGCTTCATGGCCTGGGTGATGGGCTTGAAGCGCATCGGATCCTCGCCACCTTCGCCGGTGTTCGACTTGCCGCCGATGCGGTTCATCGCAATCGCCAGCGTGCTGTGCGCCTCGGTCGAGATCGAACCGAGCGACATCGCGCCAGTCGCAAAACGCTTGACGATCTCCTTGGCGGGCTCGACCTCGTCCAATGGTACCGGTGCGCCCGCGGGCTTGAGCTCGAACAGACCACGCAACGTCATGTGACGCTTGCTCTGATCGTTGATGATCCGGGCGTACTCCTTGTAGCTGTCATACTTGCCCGAACGGGTCGAGTGCTGCAGCTTGGCAATGGCGTCCGGCGTCCACATATGCTCTTCGCCACGGATGCGGAAAGCGTACTCACCGCCGGCGTCGAGCATGTTGGCCAGCACCGGATCAGGACTGAAAGCCTTCTGGTGCAGGCGGATGGCCTCTTCCATGACCTCGAACACGCTGATGCCTTCGACCTGCGTGGTGGTGCCGGTGAAGTACTTGTCCACCAGCGAGCTGTTGAGGCCCACTGCTTCGAAGATCTGCGCGCCGGTGTAGGACATGTAGGTCGAGATGCCCATCTTGGACATGACCTTCATCAGACCCTTGCCAACCGCCTTGACGAAGTGCTTGACGTACTTGGCACCGGCTTCTTCGCTGCCCGCCATCTGCTGCAGGGTTTCGAGCGCCAGGTAGGGATGCACGGCTTCGGCGCCGTAACCCGCCAGCACGGCAAAGTGGTGGGTTTCACGCACGGTGCCGGTCTCGACCACCAGACCGGCGCGAGTACGCAAGCCCTTGGTGACAAGGTGCTGATGGATGGCCGACAACGCCAGCAGTGCCGGAATGGCCACCTGCTCGGCCGAAACCTTGCGGTCGGACACGATCAGGATGTTGTTGCCCTCCAGCACGGCATTTTCGGCATCGGCACAGAGCGAAGCCAAGCGTGCTTCGACCCCTTCCTTGCCCCACGCAAGCGGGTAACAGATGTCGAGCTCGGCCGAACGGAACTTGTCCTTGGTATAACGTGCGATGTTGCGGATCTTGGCCATGTCGGCGAAGTCCAGCACCGGCTGAGTCACTTCGAGACGGAACGGCGGATTGATCTCGTTGATCTCGAGCAGGTTGGGCTTGGGTCCGATGAAGGACACCAGCGACATCACCAGTTGCTCGCGGATCGGATCGATCGGCGGGTTGGTGACCTGCGCGAAGAGCTGACGGAAGTAGTTGTACAGCGGCTTTTCCTTGGACGACAGCACCGCCAGCGGCGAGTCATTGCCCATCGAACCAGTGCCTTCCTCGCCCGTTTTGCCCATGGGCTCAAGGATGAACTTGATGTCTTCCTGGGTGTAGCCAAAGGCTTGCTGACGATCAAGCAGGCTGGCCGCACAGTCCGGTGCCGAAGCGTCGGCTGGCGACTGCAGGCCGTCAAGCTTGATGTTGATGCGGCTGAGCCAGTCGGTATAGGGCTTGACCGACGCCAGACTGTCCTTGAGTTCCTTGTCGTCGATGATGCGACCCTGCTCCATGTCGATCAAGAACATCTTGCCCGGCTGCAGGCGCCACTTCTTGACGATCTTGCTGTCGGGGATGGGCAGCACACCGGACTCGGACGCCATGACCACCAGATCGTCATCGGTGACGAGGTAGCGTGCGGGACGCAGGCCATTGCGGTCGAGCGTGGCGCCGATCTGACGACCGTCGGTGAACGCCACCGCGGCAGGGCCGTCCCACGGTTCCATCATGGCCGCATGATATTCGTAGAAGGCGCGACGCTTCTCGTCCATCTGGGTGTGCGACTCCCAGGCTTCCGGGATCATCATCATCACCGCATGGGCCATCGAATAGCCGCTCATCACCAGCAGTTCGAGCGCGTTGTCGAAAGCAGCCGAATCAGACTGGCCGGGGTAGATCAAGGGCCAGATCTTCTGCAGGTCTTCACCCAGCAGCGGCGAGTGCACGCCCTTCTCCCGCGCGCGCATCCAGTTGTAGTTGCCGCGTACGGTGTTGATCTCGCCGTTGTGGGCGATGTAGCGGAACGGGTGCGCCAGGTTCCACTTCGGGAAGGTGTTGGTCGAGAAACGCTGATGCACCAGGGCCAGCGCCGAGGTTGCACGCGGATCAACCAGGTCCAGGTAGTACTCGCCCACCTGAGTGGCCAGCAGCAGGCCCTTGTAATTGACGGTGCGGGCCGACATGGAAACCATGTAGAACTCCTGACCGTGCTTGAGTTGCAGCGCACCAATGGCGTTGGCGGCACGGCGACGGGCAACATAGAGCTTGCGCTCCAGCGCCTCGGTCACCATCACGTCCGGGCCACGGCCGACGAACAGTTGACGGATCACCGGCTCCTTGGCCTTGACCGCCGGGGACATCGGCATGTCGGCATTGACCGGCACATCCCGCCAGCCAAGCACGACCTGACCTTCGGCACGCACTGCACGCTCGACCTCTTCCTCACAGGCCAGGCGGGATGCAGCTTCCTTGGGCATGAACACCATGGCCACGCCGTATTCGCCCGGCGCCGGCAGGGTGACGCCCTGCTTGGCCATTTCTTCGCGATAGAGTTGATCGGGAATCTGGATCAGGATGCCCGCACCGTCGCCCTGCAGTGCATCCGCACCCACGGCACCGCGATGATCCAGGTTTTTCAGGATCTCGAGACCCTGCAGAATGATGTCGTTGGTCTTCTTGCCCTTGATGTGCGCAATGAAGCCGACGCCACAGGCATCATGTTCGTTCGCCGGATCGTAAAGACCCTGCTTTTGGGGGAGATCCATCTCGTTCGTCCTCGAAACAACATGTCGCCGGGACTTGCCGGCGCGGTTCGGGCGACTCTCGTCGCTTTTCAAACCCGCACGTGTGTAAACCGTGCGGACACAAAAAAGCCGGGCGCGCGGGCACCCCGGCTTGCACGATCGGTATTACCGCAGATCGATCGCTTCGAACACTTCTTCGGATGCCCGAATATACCCCCGGGCCGGTCATCGTTCAAGACTTTTTTGCGCTGCGGCAAGTCTATGACAAATCAGTGAATTTCACCTACCGCAAAGAGTCGCCGATGTTCGCGCATGGCGTAGCGGTCAGTCATGCCGGCGATGTAATCCGCGATCGCGCGCGGCTTGTCCTCGCGCGCCTTGGACTGATACTGAGGCGGCAGCAAACGCGCATCGGACATGAAGGCACCAAAGAGGTCCTCGATGATTCGCCGGGCCTTGTCGGTCATTCGCAGCACCTGATAGTGCCAGTAAAGGTTTTCGCGCAGAAACTGCTTTAGCTGCAGCAGATCGGGCTGCAGGTCGGAAGAGTATGCAACCAGTCGCGGGGCACTTCTGACGTCATCCAACGACTGTACGTCAGCAGCGACAATGTTGCGTTGAGTCTGGGCAATCAGGTCCAGCGCCATGCTATTGACCATGCGCCTGATCGTCTCATGCACCAGCTTACGCCCACCCAAGCCTGGCCACTGCAATTCGACCGCCTGACGATGACGCGCAAACACGTCGACGTCGGCAAGCTGCTCCAGCGTGATCAGACCGGAACGCAGACCATCGTCGACATCATGATTGTTGTAGGCGATCTCATCGGCCAGATTGGCAAGCTGGGCCTCGAGCGAGGGCTGTCGGCCTTCGATGAAGCGCAGACCCAACTCCCCCAACTGCTCGGCATTGGCTCGCGAACAGTGCTTGAGAACTCCCTCGCGGGTTTCGTACATCAGGTTGAGACCATCGAACGCCGCGTAGTGCTCCTCGAGCAGATCGACCGTACGCAAGGACTGCAGATTATGCTCGAATCCGCCGTACTGCTTCATGCATGTGTTGAGCGCATCCTGCCCGGCATGTCCAAAAGGTGTATGCCCAAGGTCGTGCGCCAGGGCAATCGCCTCAGCCAGATCCTCATTCAGGCGCAAGGCGCGTGCAATGCTGCGCGTCAGCTGCGCAACCTCGATGCTATGGGTCAAGCGCGTACGAAACAGGTCACCCTCGTGATTGACGAAAACCTGTGTCTTGTACTCGAGTCGGCGAAATGCGGTCGAATGAATGATGCGATCCCGATCGCGCTGAAACTCGCTGCGTCCGGACGGAGGCGGTTCGTCATGCCGTCGCCCCCGACTATTGCCCTCGACGACCGCGTAGCGCGCAAGCTCGATCACCAAGGTCACCTGCAACGCGCCTCGATTGCCGCTGAGATGTCACCCTCAGAAGCCTCACCCCACATCAGGGCACGCCCCAATTCACGCAACAACACCAGGCGCAGACGCCCGGCCTCAACCTTCTTGTCGTGAGACATCAACTCCAGGTAACGCTCCACTCCAAGCACCGGCCCATGGACAGGCAGCCCCGCCCGCAAGAACAAGGTCTCGGCCCGGACGACATCAGCATCAGTCAGCCACCCCAGCCGACGGGACAGTTCGGCTGCCATCATGGTGCCCGCCGCAACGGCCTCGCCATGCAGCCACTGGCCGTAACCCATACCGGTCTCAATCGCGTGACCAAAGGTGTGCCCAAGATTGAGCAAGGCGCGCTCACCCTGCTCAGTTTCATCCGCCACGACAACCTCGGCCTTGTTCGCACACGATCGCTCGATCGCAAACGCCAGCGCTTCAGGGTCGCGTACCAGCAGGGCATCCAGATTGGCCTCGAGCCACTCAAGAAAGGGCAGATCACGAATCAGCCCGTACTTGATCACTTCGGCGACGCCCGCAGCCAGCTCGCGCGGCGGCAGGGTATCGAGCACACCGGTATCAGCCAGCACGAGCTTCGGCTGATAGAAGGCGCCAATCATGTTTTTGCCCAGCGGGTGATTGATCGCCGTCTTGCCACCCACAGAGGAGTCCACCTGCGCCAGCAGCGTTGTGGGAATCTGGATGAACGGCATGCCGCGCTGATAACACGCTGCAGCAAACCCACCCATATCCCCAACCACTCCACCACCAAGGGCGATCAAGGTCGTGGATCGCTCGCAGCGTCCTCCAAGCAATGCATCAAAAATCAGATTCAGCGTCGGCCAATCCTTGTTCGCCTCACCATCAGGTAACACAACCGAAGCAACATCAACGCCTTGCGACTGCAGCGCCTGCTGCAGGCGGGCGAGGTACAGCGGCCCGACGACATCATTGGTCACGATGGCGACACGACGAGTCTTGAGGTGGGGCAGAATCAGGTCAGCCCGCTCAAGCAGCGATGGCCCGATATGGATGGGATAACTACGCTCACCCAGCGCGACATTCAGTGTTCGCATGAAGTCTTGTCCAGGGCCTGCAAGGCCTTTTCGATCTGGCGCACCATTGCACCCGGATTGCAGCGCCCCCCCTCGACGATGATGTCCGCAACCTCGCGGTACAGGGGGTCACGCTGCCGATGAAGTTCTTCGATTCGCTGACGGGGGTTTTCCACGCGGAGCAGCGGCCGGTTGCGGTCGTGCCGGGTACGCTCCCACAGGATTTGCGGCGGCACATCGAGATAGATCACCACACCACGTGCTGCCAGCAGTGCGCGGTTTGCTGGATCCAGCACGACACCGCCCCCAGTCGCAAGCACCAGATCAGGCTCTGCAGTCAGTTCATCAAGCGCCTGCGCCTCCCGCCGGCGAAATCCCGCCTCTCCCTCGATTTCGAAAATCGTCGGGATATTCACCCCGGTGCGAGCCACGATCTCATGATCGCAATCGGCAAAGCGCATCTTCCGACGTCGCGCCAACTCCCGCCCCACGGTTGTTTTTCCGGCACCCATCATGCCGATCAGTATCAGACAAGTCACACGAATATCGCCGGAATCCAGAAAAACAAAGGGCGGTGCCCCCACTGAGAGACACCGCCCCGGATTGTAGCAGCAGGTAGCGACTTATCTGAGCGTCAGCGAGTCCGAAACGATGCGAGGCGTGACAAACACCAACAACTCGCGCCGAGAGGTATCACGACTCGTCGTACGGAAGAGCGCTCCAACTACAGGCAATTCACCTAGCACCGGAACCCGATCAATGTTGGTTGTATCCTCTTCTTCGTAGATACCGCCGATCACAACCGTACCACCGTTCTCGATCAGCACTTCGCTCTTCACATTTTTGGTTTCGATCGGAGGCACGTTGAACAAGGCCTCCTCACGAAGCACTCGATCCTTGTTAACCTCGATCGATAGCTGCAACCGCCCATCCGGCGTGATCTGAGGCTTGACTTTCAATGACAATACGGCCTTTTTAAACGAAACACTAGTAGCACCTGAACTGGTTGACTCCTGATAAGGAACCTCTTTCCCCTGTTCTATCGACGCTTCAACCTGATTCGCGGTCAGTACGCGCGGACTAGAAATAACCCGCCCTCGCCCATCAGACTCCAGAGCTTGAAGCTCCAGATTCAAGAACCTTGTCAAACTGCTGTTAAAAAGGGTCAAGTTCATTACGCCGAACCCGCCTCTTTGATAACCAGCACCAGAAGTCACGGACTCACCAACACGTTGCACCATACCGTTAATAAGCGCGTTGCTACCGGTATCAATAGTTCCATCTGCTCCAACGCTCACAAACTCCGACTTACCGAATCCCAGTTGGGCGCCGTTCCCCAGGCTCTTGGCCTTGCGGTCTCCGTAACCGAGTCTGACACCCAGGTCGCGCGCAAAAGTCTTGTTGGCTTCGACAATTCTTGCCTCAATCAAAACCTGACGAGGGGCCACATCGATTTCAGTCACCAGTCTACGCAGCGCCTGCAGTCGAGAACCGACATCAGTGACGAAGATTTTGTTAGAGCGATCATCGACCACTACGCTGCCACGCTTAGACAGCATCGTTTGATCCTTGCTCTTGAGAAAGTCGAAGATCTCCTTTGCCTTGTGATAGTTGATCTGAAAACTTTCAGTCTGCAGCGGTTCAAGGTCGGTCACCTGCGCCTTCGCTTCAAGCTGCAGTTTCTCACGTGCGGCAAGCTCGTCACCCGGTGCAATCCAGATCACATTACCGCTCTTGCGCATATCCAGGCCCTTGGCCTGCAAGATGATGTCAAGCGCTTGATCCCACGGCACATCTTTCAGCCTCAGCGTCAGGTTACCCTGGACAGAATCAGACGTGATGATGTTGAAGTTGGTAAAATCCGCAATGACCTGCAATACCGAGCGAACATCAATGTTCTGGAAATTCAGCGAGAGCTTCTCTCCCTGATATTGTCCACGAGTACCCTGGACCAGCTTATTTGGATCCTCAACGACGCGCTTCACCTCAAGAACAAACTGATCATCGCTTTGATAGGCGTTGTGCTCCCACAAACCGTTAGGCGAAACCACCAAACGCACGTTATCGCCCTGCTGCTGGGCAGTCATTGCAGTAACTGGCGTGGCAAAATCGGTCACGTCAGAACGGCGACGCAGATGCTCTGGCAAGGACACCTTGAGAAAATCGACGACCAGATTACCGCCCTGCTGCCGAATATCGATACCCGTTTCGGCATTTGACAACTGCACGACAACGCGCCCCTCCCCCTCCTTGCCACGGCGGAAGTTGATGTCGCGAATACTGGTACCAGCCACATCGGCAGCTTTCGGCGCCGCAAAATTTGCGTAGGCTTGGGCGCCGGGTGTCGGTGTTGCCTGTGCACTGACCGGCGACAGGGCAATGACGACATTGCGCCCGTCGACACGGGTCTCATAAGGCGTCATCCGCAGGAGGTTCAACACCAGCCGCGTGCGATCACCTGCCTGAATAATATTGGCACTGCGCAGATCCCCTTGGCCAATCTCCTGGGCCGCGCGTCCCAACGCGTTTGCCGTAGCTGGAAAATCGAAAGCGATCCGCGCCGGATTGGCCACACTGAAGCTGGCAGGCGGTGCAGCCAAGGGCTGAGCGAGCTGCAGCCTGACAAACAGCCCCCCACCTTGCTCTGCAACCTCCAGTGTCTCGATACGATTCAGATCCGACTGAACCTGCCCCTGCTCCTGCGCTAACACGAATGTCGCGGGCACTAAAGCCGCAATCGCGCTCGCAAGCAGTACCGTTGTAATCGCACTCTTCATCGTCCGGCCTCCCGCCGCTCCTGCAACTGCAAGGTCGTTGTACGTTCGACCCAGTCGCCATTCATGTCTTCAACCAATTCGCGAAGGGTCACCCCGGTTTCATCAACCGCAGTGACCACGCCATAGTCCTGACCGAGGTAGTTGCCCCGCTTGACCTGATGCAAAGAGCGATCAGCCTGCACAAGAGCATGTGCAACATTACCCTGCATCAGCACGCCGACCATGCGCAAAGACTCCAGCGGATAGGCCTCCAGGGGCTCACGCCGACGATCTGGATCGGGCCTGAGCCCCCCACCCGTCACCTTACGTTCCGGCTCAATGCGGGAAGTCTTGAACGGCTCAACCAAGGCTGAGGCTGAGTAAGCAACGACAGGAAAGGGCTTGATTTCCGGCAAGGGTTTGACAGCCCCCCTCATTCCAGCCGCCTGTTCGTTCATCCAAGCCTGAATATCCTCCTGCTCATTGGCACAGCCAAGTAACAGAAAGCAGGATGTCAACAGAAGCCAGCTCTTCATTTCTTAGCCCCCGGCTTGCTTGCTTGACGCTTCTGCGCCAGCTCTTCCTCATCCAGGTAACGGTAGGTGACAGCGCGAGAGTTCAGTCTGAGCCGCCCATCCGTGCCCGACTCCAGAACAACGTTGTTGAGCGTTACGATGCGCGGCATCCGTGCAACGTCGCTGGCAAACTCACCCAGATCGTGGTAGCTACCCGTGATGCGAATCTCAATCGGCATCTCCGCGTAGAAATCCTTCACCTGGTCCGCCCCCGGTTTGAACAACTCAAACTGCAATCCACGCCCCAGCCCGGCTTGGTTGATATCCGACAGCAGTGAATCCATCTCTGCCCGGTTCGGAAGTTGCTTCAAAAGTGCGCCAAACTGGCGGTCGATCTCGACGAGTTGGCGCTTGTGTTCCTCCAGATTGACAGCCTGGCGCTTCTTGGAGACCCACTCCTGACGCAACTGCTGCTCCTCGGCTTCGCGCTGAACCAAGGTCTCCGCCTGTACCTGCCAGTCGAACCACCAGGCCGCCGCCAACGTCACAGCAAGCAGCCCGACGAACACGGCAATGCGCGGAGCCAGCGGCCAAACACCAGGATCGTTAGGATCCAGGTTCTTGAAATCCTGTTGCAAGCGCTGAAAATCAATCTTGCGCACATCGGGTAAAAGGCCAGTCGACTTCATCGTGCGCCCCCCTGTGCAACTTTAGCGGCTACCTCGACCGACGGACGCTCGATACCAATCGTCAGCGTGAACTCACTAACGCGCCGGCCCGCAACAGTCGCTGACTTAACCTCAACCAGACCCGGATTCTGAAGAAAAGGAGACTCATCGAGACTACGCATCAGGCTGGACACTCTCGCATTGGACTGCGCAATACCTGTCAACGTAACCCGTTGACCGGACTGCCTGGCAGTCTTGAGATAGACACCATCAGGCATGTTCCGCGCCAATTCGTTGAAAAGATGTACCGTTTCAGCACGGTGACTCTGCAAGGACTCGATCACCTGCTTGCGCGCCAGAAGAGCGTCTATCTGCTGCCTCAGCGTCCTGATCTCGGCAATTTGGGCATTCAGTTTGGTGATCTCGGCTTTCAGGAAGGCGTTCTTGCTTTCCTGTCGCTCGATATAGCCTGCATACACCATATGCACCAGCAGTGCGATGGCACCGCCAAGCAGGATCATGCCCAGTGAAACAACATAAAACTGCTGCCTCCGCTCCTTGCGCTTTTCTTCGCGATGCGGAAGAAGGTTGATCCTGATCATGTATCGAACCTCCTAAGGGCCAGACCACAAGCAACCATCAGCGATGGCGCGTCGGCCAACAGGCTCTTGGGTCGCACTTTGGAAGACAGCCCCATGCCGGCAAACGGGTTGGCGATGAGGGTCGCCACCTGGGTACGCCCTCCAACCACATCCCCCAATCCTGGCATTGTGGCGCAACCGCCGGCCAACACCAGGTGATCCACCTGATTGAACTGGGTCGAAGTGAAGAAGAACTGCAACGCCCTTGAAACCTCAAGCGCAACACTGTCCATGAACGGGCGAAGCAGATCACGTGCATAATCGTCGGGCAGATCACCCGAGCGTTTTGCCGCCTCAGCCTCGTCGATGCTCATCCCATACTGGCGCGCAATATCCTGGGTGAGCTGATAGCCGCCGAACGCCTGTTCGCGCGAGTACACCTGACGGCCGTTGCGCAACACGGAAACATTCATCACGGAAGCGCCAATATCGATCAAGGCCACAACTTTGTCTGCACCGCCGCCAGGCAATTGCCGGCTGACCAGCTCAAACGCAGACTCGACAGCCAGCGACTCGACGTCCAGCACCACGGCCTTCAAGCCACAGGACTGTGCCACTGCGACCCGATCCTCGACCTTCTCCTTGCGGGAAGCAGCAATCAGCACCTCGACTTCACCTGGACTACCAGGTGCCGGCCCGACGACGTTGAAGTCAAGATTGACCTCGTCCAGCGGGAACGGGATGTATTGATTTGCCTCTGACTCGACCTGAAGCTCCATCTCCTGCTCGCGCAGCCCGTCAGGGAGGATGATTTTCTTGGTAATCACCGAGGCCGCCGGCAAGGCCATGGCGACGTTCTTCACCCCGGAACCAAAGCGGCGCAACAAACGCCCGACGGCATCTGCGACTGCATCGAGATTGGCGATGTTGCCGTCCACGACCGCGTCACGTGGCAGCGGCTCGATGGCGTAGCGTTCGACGTTGTAACCGCCCTTGTCGCGCTCCGACAACTCCACCATCTTGATCGATGACGAAGAAATATCGAGCCCTGCAAGCTGACGCGCCTTTGAACCGAATATTGAGAAGTCGATCACAAAGAAAACCCTTAAATTTCTTTATGTTAGGCGCCGAAGCTAAATAAGGCTCTTAGATGCTAGCAACAAGCGCAACAGGTGTAAAGCAAAATGCATCAATTTGCATCAGTCGTCAAATCCGCGATTCGCGCCGCAACACCCCTTATATAATGCGCCCCTGAGTCATTTTTCGGACATTTTGATGCGCTGGGTCCTCTATCCGGTCGCGGCCCTTGTTGCGCTGACGACACTCGGCCTTGCCACACTGGCGGCCATTTCCATCCTCGCCTGGCCTAACCTCCCCTCGCTTGAAGCCCTGACTGACTACCGCCCCCGCATACCACTGCGGGTTTACACAGCAGACGGGCACCTGATCAGCGAGTTTGGCGAGGAGCGCCGGAACGTCGTCAACATTGATGACGTTCCAGTACAACTTAAGCAAGCCATCCTGGCTGCCGAAGACGAGCGTTTTTACGAACACCCGGGAATCGATCTGCTTGGCATCGCACGTGCTGCGCTGGCCAACCTCAGCTCCGGCGGGCGCGGACAGGGTGCATCGACGATCACGATGCAGGTCGCACGCAACTTCTTCCTGTCCCGCGAGAAAACGTACAACCGCAAACTTTACGAGATCCTGCTCGCGCTGAAGATCGAGCGCAATCTCAGCAAGGACAAGATTCTCGAGCTTTACATCAACCAGATTTTCCTTGGCCAACGTGCCTACGGCTTCTCGGCAGCAGCCCGGGCCTATTTCGGCAAACCGCTCGAGAACATCACTCTGGCCGAGGCAGCCATGCTCGCCGGGCTACCAAAGGCACCATCGGCTTTCAACCCCATCGTCAATCCGGCGCGCGCAACGGTGCGCCAGCGCTATGTCCTGAGGCGTATGGTAGAAGCGGGCTTCATCGACAATGCAGCCTATCAGACCGCGCTCGCCGAACCATTGCGTACTCAGTCTGCGCGCACCGTGAGCGGCAGTCGCAGTAACCTTGTGCGCGGCGACTATGTCGCTGAAATGGCCAGACAGATCGCCGTTGAACAGTTCGGAGAGGATGCGTACCAGCTGGGCATCAGGATCACCACCACAATCAGGCGCGACGACCAGGAAGCTGCCTATGCCGCGCTGCGCAAGGGCGTGATGGATTACGACCGACGCCATGGCTACCGGGGCCCTGAGCGCTTCATGGAACTGCCGCAGGGCAGGATCGATGAAGAAGCGCTAGAAGAAGCACTGAGCGAAGCGGGCGATTTTGACGACCTGCTTGCCGCTGTCGTCCTCGAAGCTTCGACGCGTGAAGTCAAGGTATTCCGCCGAGGTGAAACCTTGACACTGTCCGGCGACGGCATCAAGTTTGCTACCCCGATGCTGAACGACAAGGCGCCCCAGGCAAGACGGATCCGGCGCGGCGCCGTCGTGCGCATTCGCGATAATGGCGAAAAGGGCTGGGAACTCGTTCAGCTTCCAGAAGTGCAGGCAGCCTTGCTGTCGATCGACGCACAGACGGGTGCAGTCCGCGCGCTGGTTGGCGGCTTCGACTTCAATCGCAACAAGTTCAACCACGTTACCCAGGCACAACGCCAGCCGGGCTCGAGCTTCAAGCCATTCATCTATTCGGCGGGGCTGGAACGCGGCTACAGCCCAGGAACCCTGGTTGACGACACGCCACTCTACTTCCCTGCCGGGGTGACGGGCAGCCAGGCCTGGGAACCCAAGAACTACGACGGAAAATTCGACGGCCAGATGACTTTGCGTGACGCACTGGCACGTTCCAAGAACATGGTTTCCATCCGCCTGCTCGACAACATCACGCCTGCCTATGCCCAGGACTATATCGGTCGCTTCGGCTTTGACACTGCGCGCCATCCACCCTACCTGACGATGGCGCTGGGTGCCGGCTCGGTCACCCCATGGGAAATGGCAACCGGCTATGCCGCATTCGCCAACGGCGGATATCGGATCGACCCCTATGTGGTCAAGGAGATCCACGATGGCAATGGCAAGTTGATTGCCCGCATCGACCCCCCTGTAGCCGGGGAAAGTGCGCCCCGGGTCATCGACCCACGTAATGCCTGGCTGATGGACTCAATGCTGAAGGACGTCGTTCGCCGCGGCACGGCGACCCGCGCCCGCAGCCTCAACCGTAACGATCTGGCAGGCAAGACGGGTACGACCAACGACTATCTCGACGCCTGGTTCTGCGGTTACAACCCGGACGTGGTCGCTGTTTCGTGGATGGGCTTCTCGCAACCGCGCAATATGGGACGTGGCGAGACCGGCGGTGCGGCTGCGCTGCCGATCTGGGTCAACTACATGCGGACTGCCTTGAAGGACATGCCGGAGAACCCGCTTCCCCGCCCGAACGGCATTGCCAGCGCACCGGTGGCCGACGGAGACCGAGAAGACTTCTACTACAGCGAGAACGAACCACCCGCACTCAAGCCACAGCCATCCTGGCTCGAGGAACTGTTCTCGAACAACAGCCCGGCACTTGAGGCTCCGGAAGAGGCCATCCCCGCAGCACCGCCGGCTCCCGCACCTGCTCCGCGCCCAATTCCAGCCATGCAGGCACCCGCACCTGTCGTTGACCGGCTGCCGACGCCAGTACAACGCTGAACCTCCGGGGCTTTGAAACCTCTGCAAAAGCCGCACACGAAAGCTCTATCAGACCCGGTCCCGCTCCGGATGATTGCCCGATTCATCCAGGAAGGCGCCGGGCTGAACCGTTGCGCTCACTACCGCAGACACGGACAACAGGCGAAACTCAAGCCGGACGGCTCTCTACGGCAAGAGGGTCAGCTGCGTGCCCGACTGTTCGGACACCACCTGCGACAACAAGGCATACAACTCAGCCCCATCACGCCCGGCAATCCAGCGACCGCCTTCAGGCTTGAAGTGAAAACCGCCCGACCGTGCCGCCACCCAGATTTCACGGGCTGCGGTGTGACGGTTGATGATGATCTTGCTGCCGTTGTCGAACTCGAGCTCCAGCACGCCACCCGGCTTGAGTTCGATATCCAGGTCAACGCCGCAGTTTTCCAGCACCGCCTCGATTCGGGCCAGCTCGGCCTCAGCCAAGGCATTGAATGCAGATTCTTCCATGCCGACTCCTTCTGTTAGCATCTCGACTTTTGTCGAAGAATGGCCATGCGAGCGACGATTCCCGCACTTGCGCTAGCCAGCGCGATGTTCCTCTCTGCCTGCGGCATCAAGGGCCCCCTGTACATGCCCGAACGGCCTCAGCAAGCAGGAACGTCCAGTCAGGCGGCCGAGCATCATAGCAAACCCGACTCCAGTCGCAGCGCCACACCCACTTCTGTCTCTCCAGGCAACATCCGATGAAGTCTTCCTTTCCGGTTCCGACCCTGCAACGGGTCGATGGTCAGCTCAAGCTCGAGGGCCTTTCCCTGACGAGTATTGCCGAGCGCTTTGGCACCCCGACCTACGTTTATTCCCGCGCGGCCCTGAGCAGCGCCTTCAAAGCCTACCAGAACGCACTTCAGGGCCGCCCCGCACTGGTGTGCTACGCGGTCAAGGCCAACTCCAATCTTGGCATCCTGTCGGTGTTTGCCAAGCTCGGCGCTGGCTTTGACATCGTCTCCGGCGGCGAGTTGGCCCGCGTACTGGCGGCAGGCGGCAGTCCATCCAGGGTCGTGTTTTCCGGCGTCGGCAAAAGCCGCGACGAGATGCGCCAGGCACTCGAAGCGGGCATCCGTTGCTTCAACGTCGAATCGGCGGCCGAGCTTGAGCGTCTGAACGAGGTCGCGGGCGGGCTGGGCCGGCTCGCACCCATCGCCCTGCGCGTGAATCCGGATGTCGACCCCAAGACTCACCCGTACATTTCAACCGGGCTCAAGAGCAACAAGTTCGGCGTTGCCTTTGACGAAGCGCTGACACTGTACCGGCGTGCAGCCAGTCTGCCCCACCTGAAGATCAGCGGCATTGCCTGCCATATCGGCTCACAGTTGCTGGACCCCGCACCGATGGCTGAGGCTGCCGCCAAGGTATGCGGCCTGGTGGATCAACTTGCCAGCGAAGGCATCAGTCTCGATCACATTGACCTGGGCGGCGGCCTGGGCATCTGCTACAACGACGAAAACCCGCCTGCGGTCGCCGACTACCTGGCGCCCTTGCTCGCCGTATTCGAGGGGCGTGGCGAGGAACTGTGTTTCGAGCCCGGCCGCTCCCTGGTCGGCAATGCAGGACTGCTGCTGACCCGGATCGAATACCTCAAGCCGGGCACAGAGAAAAACTTCGCTGTCGTCGATGCCGCGATGAACGACCTTGCCCGCCCTGCGCTCTACGACGCCTATCATGCAGTCGTGGAAGTGGCCGCCAGTGCAACACAAAGCCAACGCTATGACGTCGTCGGCCCGATCTGCGAGAGCGGCGATTTTCTGGCCCGCGAACGCAACCTGGCAGTCAGCGAAGGAGATCTGCTGGCAATCCTTTCGGCGGGCGCTTACGGCATGACCATGAGTTCGAACTACAACACCCGAGGGCGCGCCGCTGAAGTCATGGTGGACGGCGACACGGCCCACCTGATCCGCGAGCGCGAGTCGATCGAGTCGCTCTATGCGCTCGAAAGGCTCATCGACTGATCCCTCCGTAACATCGGGACCCGATAACGTGAGCACCTGCCAGACTTGAGTCATGATCCTCGACCAGCGGATCGTGACTCAAGCCGGACATGGCCTAAGAACTCGAAATGGCGTCGGACGCCTCGTACAAGGCCTTGCCAAAGGCCTTCCAGGCAGGGCCACCATGAGTATGAACACCAATCTGGGCGCTCTGGCGCATCGTATCGAGCATCAACTCGGTGAGGGCAAATAGCTCCCCAGTCAGTTTCTCGGTGCGAATTGGGCTACGCAGCAACTTCATCACGCATCCCGGCTTGCAACTCAAGGCCTGACGGGCAAGCTCACGCAGCCTGGCCTGATCATCCCAGTCCAGCCCAAGCGCGAGCCCGCGCTTGTAGATTTCGCGTTCGAGCTCGTCCGCCGTACGCGCATAATGTCCAAATCCACTCATTTCCCAGACCTTTCAAATTCACCGGATCGAAGTCAACCGGTGCGGACACACATGCCCTGTCACACAGCCGATTCGCCTTCATTCACACAAGCGCAGCACCCTGTCGCCAAGACACGGCCGTACGGGCTTGAAGCGTGGCAGTGCTGCACCGCATCACTATACCGCGCCGTCCGTCAGGGCCTATGTGCAATCTGCTGCCTGCTCGCGCTGCAAACCAGCCCGCTGTACGCCAGCAGCAGCCTGCCCACCGCCGTCAGACTGGCACTCGACCGGGCTCAAGTCACTCCCGATGCGGTATCGATCTGGGTGCAGCCGGTCGACGCACCGGCACCCAGCCTGATCCACAATGCCGGCACTCCGATGAACCCCGCATCGGTCATGAAGCTCGTCACCGCCTTTGCTGCGTTCGAGCAGCTTGGTCCGGCACACATCTGGAGTACCCGGTTTGCAAGCACGGCCGCCATCACCAACGGTACGCTGACAGGCGACCTCTACCTCATCGGCAGTGGCGACCCGGTACTCGATCAGGATCGCGTCAGCCGAATGCTGCGACGATTGCGCGGCCTGGGCATCGAACGCATCGCTGGCGACATCGTGCTTGACGCGTCGGTACTCAGCCTTCCTCCGCACAACCCCGACGCCTTCGACGGACGGGGACTACGCCCGTACAACAGCGGCCCTTACGGGCTGCTGATGCATTACAACACCCAGCAACTCGCACTGTTTCCCGCACACAGCGCCAACGAAGCAGTCACCGTCATCGCCGAGCCCGCACTGGCTGGCGTGGTCATCGACAATCGCATCGTCACCTCCGGCGCCCCCTGCGAACTGTGGTACAGCGACCTCGAAGCCCGCCTGGAGCCCGGTCGCCGCCTGGTGCTGAGTGGCAGCCTGCCGGGCAGCTGTGGTCCGCGCACCTGGAGCGCGGCCCCCCTGCCCCCTGCAGAGTACGGCACCGCGCTGGTCGCCACGCTCTGGTCCGAAGCGGGTGGCCGCATCGGCGGTACCGTGCGTGAAGGCACCGCACCTGCAGGCCAATCAACGCTGATCAGCCACGAATCACCACCGCTGGCAGACATCGTACGCGACATGAACAAATGGTCCAGCAATGTCATTGCACGGCAACTCCTTGCCACGCTGGGCACCTATTCCGGCACCCCCACAAGCGACGCCGTCGCCAAGGGCGCAGAACAGGCGCAAAGAATACTGGCTGGCGCGGGCGTTGCAACCGAAGGGCTGGTGATAGAAAACGGATCCGGACTGTCGCGAATCGAACGGATCCGCGCCGCCGACCTCGGGCAGATGCTGATCGCCACCTGGTATCGGCCCTGGATGCCGGAATTCATCTCCGCACTTCCGGTCGCCGGGCTGGACGGCACCGCGCGTCGCCGGCTAGGCACCAGTCCGGCCCGCGGCCAGGCACACATCAAGACCGGCACGATCAATGGTGTGCGGGCCATCGCGGGTTATGTCCTGGACCGTCATGGCAGGCGCCATGCGGTCGTGATGATGGTGAATCACACCAATGCTGCCAACACTGCGGACGCCCAGGATGCCTTGCTGGAGTGGGTATGGGCAGGCAAACCCTGATCAGGGCAGCGGCAGCGCCCGCCGATCGATCAAGGTCCACCAGCCGCGCACCACGCGGTACAACACCCACAGACTGGCGCCGATCAACACCAGCACGGCCGCAGGCAAGCCAATCAGCGTGATCGCCATCAAGAGCGCCGCCATCACCCATAGCACTGCAAACCAGAAGGTCCGGATCTGCCAGCGGAAATGACTTTCCAGCCAGGTACCACGCACTGCCCCCTGCTTGACATAGTTCAGCACCACTGCCGCAATCGAAGGCAGACTGGCGATGAAGCTTCCCAGGATGGTTGCCGACCCCAGCACGCCGGTCACCACGGCAAACGCATGCAGGGCGTAGATCAGGTGAGTCAGCGTCACCATGTTTTCCGACGGCTGCCCCACCTGCAGCGGTGCGGGAACGGAATCGGGATAGGCCATTGTCGTGTCACTCCTGTTGGTAAAGGCGCTGGTCACCATCGCCTGCATGAGACATCACACCGCAAGGCTCCGATCGGGGCGACACACAACCATCCGCCCACGCAGCGAAGCAGCTACGCTCGGGCACCGACCCGCCCCCACCTGCTCACAGCCCAAGAGCGCCCCAGATCTCATCGACTCGGGCCTTGACTGCATCGTCCATGACGATCGGACGCCCCCATTCTCGATTGGTTTCCCCCGGCCACTTGTTGGTCGCGTCCAGCCCCATCTTGCTGCCCAGACCCGCCACCGGCGAAGCAAAGTCGAGGTAGTCGATCGGCGTGTTATCCACCAAAGTCGTGTCGCGGGTCGCATCCATGCGCGTGGTCAAGGCCCAGATCACTTCCTTCCAGTCCCGGATGTTCACATCATCATCGACCACGATGATGAACTTGGTGTACATGAACTGCCGCAAAAAACTCCAGATGCCGAACATCACCCGCTTGGCGTGCCCGGGGTACTGCTTGCGGATGCTCACCACGGCCAGACGGTAGGAGCATCCCTCTGGCGGCAGGTAAAAGTCGACGATCTCGGTGAACTGCTTCTGCAGCAAAGGTACGAACACCTCGTTGAGCGCCACGCCCAGCATGGCAGGCTCGTCCGGTGGCTTGCCGGTGTAGGTGGAGTGGTAGATCGGATCGCGACGCATGGTGATGCGTTCAATGGTAAACACCGGAAACTCCGAGACCTCGTTGTAGTAGCCGGTGTGGTCGCCGTAAGGCCCTTCAGGCGCCATGTCGCCGGCCTGGATCACCCCCTCGAGCACGATCTCGGCAGATGCCGGCACCTGCAAGTCGTTCCCCAGGCACTTCACCAGTTCCGTCTTCGCGCCCCGCAGCAAGCCGGCAAACTGATACTCGGAGATTGTGTCCGGCACAGGTGTCACCGCCCCTAGAATGGTCGCCGGATCACAGCCCAGCACCACCGACACAGGGAAAGGCTCACCTGGATGGGCGCGTTGATGCTCAAGAAAATCGAGCGCGCCGCCGCGATGTGCCAGCCAGCGCATGATCACCCGGTTGCGCCCGATGACCTGCTGACGGTAGATGCCCAGATTCTGCCGTTTCTTGTGCGGCCCGCGCGTCACCACCAGACCCCAGGTGATCAGCGGGGCAGCATCGCCCGGCCAGCAATGCTGGATCGGCAACCGGGCCAGATCGACCTCGTCCCCCTCCCACACCACCTGCTGGCACGGTGCCGAACGCACCTCTTTCGGTGCCATGTTCAGCACCTGCTTCAACACCGGCAGCTTGTCCCAGGCATCCTTCAGCCCCTTGGGCGGCTCCGGCTCCTTCAGATAGGCCAGCAACTTGCCAACCTCGCGCAGCGGCGTGCTCCAGTTGCCGTCCGCCACATCCTCGCCCATGCCCATCGCCACCCGTTGCGGCGTGCCAAACAGATTGGCCAGCACCGGAATCGCCTGCGGCACACCCCGGGTCAGCGGTTTTTCAAACAGCAGCGCCGGGCCACCCGCCCGCAATACACGGTCGGCGATCTCGGTCATTTCAAGATGCGTATCGACCGGCACACCAATGCGTTTCAGCTCGCCGCGAGCCTCAAGCTGAGCGATGAAGTCTCGCAAATCGTCGTATTTCATGAAGGCGTCTCGTTATCGGGTGCCGGAGCGCATGGCTTGCGCCCCCAGGGGGACTTATGACTCCGGCCAAGTGATTCCGTGCCCTGCGTACCGTCGAAGGACAATGGGATTCGGCAAGCCTGGATCAAACCGGAGTGCGGCATTCACGGGCCGGGCTATCAACGGTGGGCGTTGATCGCATCACGGGTGTCGATCGCTGCCTGACGGGCCGCGTCGGCAAAATCTTCGCCTTTGCCCGCATACAGGATGGCGCGAGAAGAATTGATCATCAGCCCGGTCCCCGCTGCGGTACGTCCGGCCGCCAGCGTGGCCGCGACGTCGCCGCCCTGGGCGCCGATACCCGGCACCAGCAGCGGCATGTCTCCGGTCAGTTCGCGTACGCGTGCGATCTCCGCCGGAAAGGTGGCCCCCACGACCAGACCGCAATTGCCGCTGGCGTTCCAGTCCTGCGCCACCAGGCGGGCAACATGCTCGTACAACTTCAACCCGCCGACATCCAGGAACTGAAGGTCCGAGCCGCCCGGATTCGATGTGCGGCAAAGCAGGATCACCCCCTTGTCGGGGTAGGCCAGATAGGGATCGACCGAATCCCGCCCCATGTAAGGGTTGACCGTGATCGCATCGGCCTTGTAGCGCTCGAAGGCCTCGACCGCATACTGTTCGGCGGTGCTGCCGATATCTCCGCGCTTGGCATCCAGCACCACCGGCGTACCCGGATGACGTGCATGAATGTGCTCGATCAGTGCCTCGAGCTGATCTTCCGCACGATGTGCGGCGAAATAGGCGATCTGAGGCTTGAAGCAGCACACCAGATCGGCGGTCGCATCGACAATCGCGCTGCAGAACGCCAGGATTGCGTCCGGCCGACCCTGCAGGTGTGCAGGAAACTTGGCCGGATCAGGATCGAGTCCGACGCAGAGCAGGCTGTTGCGCTGCTGCCAGGCAGCGCCAAGGGCGGTCATGAAGTGCATGGAAGAATCCCGGTCGGATCAGAGGGGAAAGACAAGCCAGGGGCAGGGCACCGTGATCAGCACCGGCCACATTCGAGGACGCCTGTCCGGTCACACGCGACGCAACAGATCATCGACAAAAATGCCGGCAAAGATCACCGCACCCACCCAGTTATTGTGGCGGAAAGCCTTGAAGCAACGCATGCGGTCGCGGTCGCGGATCAAGCCGTAATGGTACAGGGCGATGCCCACGGCGCCGAGCAGGCCCAGAAAATACGCGACACCACGCTCACCAGCGAGGCCAATCATTGCCAGAATGGCAAATGCGGCCGCGTAGCACAGCATCACTGCAAGCACATCGAAACGGCCAAAGGTGATCGCCGAAGTGCGGATGCCGATCTTCAGGTCGTCGGGCCGGTCCACCATCGCATATTCTGTGTCGTAAGCCACCGCCCAGAAGATGTTGGCCAGCAGCATCGCCCATGCTTCCAGCGGCACCTCGCCAAGGATGGCAGCGTAGCCCATCGGGATTCCACAACCAAAGGCAATGCCCAGATAGGCCTGAGGGATGGCAAGAAAACGCTTGGTGTACGGATAGCTGCCCGCCAGGAACAAGGCCGGTAGCGACAGCCAGATCACCAGCCCATTGAGCGGCAGGATCAGCACAAAAGCCAGCAAGGACAAGCCCGCCGCCAGCAACAGGGCCTCGCGCGTACTCAGCGCACCCGTCGCCAGCGGCCGGTTGCGGGTACGCTCGACATGACCGTCGAAGTTGCGGTCGGCGTAATCGTTGATCACACAGCCAGCAGAACGCATCAGCAGCGTGCCGACGGCAAAGATCAGCAGCACATGCAGGGGCGGAAAGCCGTCTGCCGCCAGCCACAGCGCCCACAGCGTCGGCCACAGCAACAGCAGCGTGCCGATGGGCTTGTCCAGGCGCATCAGGCGGGCATAGAGGGATAAACGGTGCGGCAGGCGGTCGGTCAGCGTCATTGCGGAAACAGCATTTCAGAAAAACAGCGCAACCCGCATCTTACCGGATCAGGCACGCAACAAGCCTTCCCGGCTACCCAGCCAACGCGCCATCAACCGATCCACTGCGGCGGGATCCTCGCGCAGCAAGCGTTCCGCAAGCGCCCGAGCAGGCTCGATCAGGTCGCCATCGGTCTCAAGGCTGGCATAGCGCAACAGCGGCACACCGCTCTGGCGCGCGCCAACGAACTCGCCCGGGCCACGAATGCGCAGATCCTCGCGCGCGATCTCGAAACCATCCGTATGTTCATAGATCACCTTGAGCCTGGCCCGGCCGGTTTCCGACAACGGCTGGGCAAAGATCAGGATGCACACCGATTCGGCCGTGCCACGCCCCACCCGCCCGCGCAACTGATGCAGTTGAGCCAGCCCGAAGCGCTCGGCATGCTCGATGACCATCAGACTGGCGTTGGGTACGTCGACACCGACCTCGATCACCGTGGTCGCCACCAGCACCTGCAACTCACCTGCCGCAAACGCGGCCATCGTCGCGGCTTTCTCGTCCGTTTTCAGCCGCCCATGAATCAGTCCGACGCGCAACTCAGGCAAGGCCGCACACAGGGTCTCGTAGGTTTCCACTGCGGTCTGCAACTGCAGCGCCTCGGACTCCTCAATCAACGGACAGACCCAATAGGCCTGACGACCTTCCAGGCAGGCCTCGCGCACCCGGCCGATCACCTCGTCACGACGCGCATCCGACACCAGCCGGGTGCGGATCGGTGTGCGCCCCGGCGGCAGCTCATCGAGCACCGACACATCAAGATCAGCATAGTGGGTCATTGCCAGGGTGCGCGGAATCGGCGTCGCCGACATCATCAACATGTGCGGCCGCCGCCCGTCAGCCCCCTTGTCGCGCAAGGCCAGACGCTGACGCACGCCAAAGCGATGCTGCTCGTCGACCACCGCAAGCGCCAGGCGCGGCATGGCCACCGGATCCTCGATCAAGGCATGCGTGCCCACGGCCAGCAGGCACTCACCGCTTTGCAGCCGGGCGAGCACCACCTCCCGCTCACGCTTGCGCCGACTGCCCGACAACCAGGCCACCTCAACACCCAGTGGCGTCAGCCAGCCCGCCAGCTTGCGATAATGCTGCTCGGCCAGGATCTCGGTCGGCGCCATCATCGCCGCCTGCCAGCCGTTCTCCGCCGCCTGCAGCATGGCCAGTGCAGCCACAATGGTCTTGCCGCTCCCCACATCCCCCTGTAGCAGGCGCTGCATCGGATGACTCGCCGCCAGGTCACGGGCAATCTCGCGCTGCGCCCGCGCCTGTGCCGCTGTCAGACCAAAGGGCAGGCCTTCGAGCAGCGCCTGGGTCAGTTGTCGACGCGCAGCCAGGGCAACCGCCACATGGGCGCGACGGGCGTTGTAGGCGCGACGCAAACTGAGTTGCTGTACCAGCAGCTCCTCAAACTTGATCCGCTGCCATGCCGGATGATCGCGATTCTCGAGCGCAGCCGGATCGGCATCCGGCGCCGGTCGGTGCAGCGCACGCACGGCCTCGGCAAAGCCCGGCAGGCCCAGCTCGGCGAGCGTATTGGCCGGCAGTCCCTCTTCCAGCGGCACCAGGTTGAGCGCCCGCTCCACCAGCTTGCGCAAAGCAGCCTGCCCCAGGCCGGCCGTGGTCGGATAAACCGGGGTCAAGGCATCCGGCAAGGATTCGGCCTCTTCGACCGGGCGCACTCTTGGATGCACCATCTCAAGACCAAGGAATCCACCGCGTACTTCGCCAAACAAGCGCACCCGACGCCCGGTGGCCATCTGCTTCTGCTGTGAGGGATAGAAGTTGAGCCAGCGCGCGACCAGCGCGCCACTGGCATCGGCAATACGTGCAACCAGCTGCCGACGCGGTCGCAGCGTGACTTCGCAACTCAGCACCTCGCCTTCGACCTGGGCCGGGAAACCCGGCCGGGCCACGGCAATCGGCGTCAGCCGGGTCTCATCCTCGTACCGTAAGGGCAGATGAAGGATCAGGTCATCGAGACGATGAAGATCCAGCTTGGCCAGCCGGCTGGCCAAGGGCGTACCGGAAGCCGGCCAGCCGACAGCAGGTGGCAGGCGAGCAACAGCCGTGTCGGGCATGAAGCCGCCTCAGCACCTGTTGGCAGAATGCTGCGGACGGGTGACACCGCCCCCGCCCGGCGCTGCAGATCGACTCACCCCAGCTCAGCCAAGCACGAGAATGGCATCGGCCTCGACGACTGCGCCCCGAGGCAGCTCCTTGACGCCGACCGCGGCACGCGCCGGATAGGGCTCGGCAAAGTAGCGCGCCATCACTTCATTCACCTTGGCAAAGTTGCCGAGATCGGTGAGGTAGATGGTGAGCTTGACTGCATCGGCCAGCGAGCCACCCGCGGCTTCTGCCACGGCTTTCAGGTTTTCGAACACGCGCACGGTCTGCGCCTCGAAACCCTCGACCAATTGCATCGATACCGGATCGAGACCGATCTGGCCCGAGCAATACACGGTGTTACCGGTCTTGACCGCTTGTGAATAGGTGCCGATCGCGGCTGGCGCCCCCGGGGTGGAAACAATGCTGCGGCTCATTGAAACTGTCCTGAGTTGATTGAATGTAAAAAGTCAGCCCTGCGCGCGCAAGATGATGTCGCAACCGAACTTGTTGATCACCTTCTGCAGCCCGCGGCGCGCACCAACGTTGATGACAACCGGCGCCATGAAGTTGGCACGCAGACCCGCAGTGGCCGGATCATCATCCTCGCGGCGGACGATGATGGCCACCAGCGCGTCTTCCGGGCGTGCCAACTGCAGGACGGCCACGTCCTCATCGGTCAGCGGAAACTCGTAGGTCACGCCAAGCTGCTCCGGCCCGGTCAGCGAAAACGCCACGTCCGGATCCTCGACGCTCTGCAGCAGGAACACCGAGGCCGCACCGCCCTCCTCATGCACCAGCACAAAGCGACGACACTGCTCAAATCCGGGCAAACCCGCCGGAAACTCGATTACCTTGTCATCCGCGACTTCCAGAGCGCCCAACAAGGGGCTTTCGATCTTCATGTTTCTCTCTCCTCCCGACTCGATTCAAATGTTCCTGCAAGACAGCCACCAACAGACAGCCTGGGTCACTTTGTCTTCCGTGGTGGAATCACGATACCACTTGCCACGCCATCGCGCTTCAATCGTGCCTGCGCCGCCTCGGCCTCCTGTTTGCTGGCGAATGGCCCGACCACGACGCGCCCCTCAATCCGCACCGGCAAGCCACGGCGGCTGACATCGGCCTGCAGTGCTTCGGCGTTCTGCATCGCGCCAAACACCCCCAGCTGTACCATATAGCCGTCCGGCAGCACGACCGGTGCAGGCCGGGTGTCCACACTCACGGCCTGAGACGCCTGCGCATCCACCATCTGCACCGGTGCCGGAGGCGCGAGGTCCATGGCCTGCGCCGGGGCAGGAGCAGGGGCCTCCACGATGACTGCAGGCGTCGCATCCTGCACCGGCAGGGCGTCCTGCGCCGGAGCAGGCACCGGAACAGCGGACGGCGTTGCCCCTGGCGCCTGGACAAGGGCACGAGGCGGTGGCGGCGCCTGATCCTGGATCAACACCAGCACCATCAACACCAGCGCCAGCGCTACCGCGGCCCCACCCCGCATCAACGCCCGTCGCCGGTCGGCGCTGATACTTGCCTTATCCGTCTCGCTCATCACAGCCCCCCCGCCTGACCACCTGCAGCAAGCGAGACCACCAGTTCGGCTTCAGATCGGGTGATACCGCAGCGGGCAGCAATATCATCAACTGACATGCCCCGACGCGCCAGGACCAGGGCTTCACTGTACTCCGGCGAAGCGCTCTGCGCCGGCTCGGGCGCCACGACGGGAGGGGGTTCGACCTGCGCGCGCTGTTCAAGCCCGGCAATCTGCGCATGGAGCGCGCCGATCTCCTCCTGCTGTACGCCCAGCGCGGCCTTCAGCGCACCCAGTTCGCGCCTCAGGCGCTGTGTCTCCAGTTCCAGCGCGAACAAGGCAGGACCATGATCAACGGCATCCGGCACTGGCTTTCCTGTAACCGCGCCCCCCCCGGCTTCAACAGCGGGGGGCAACGGAGCTGGCGTAGGCGCATAGTCAAAACCGGTGTCCTCGTCCTCATCTTCCTCGCGAACATCGATAGCCTTCTGCGCCGTCGGGGGCGCTGGCGTGGCTGCACGCACACGTCGTCCGGCCAGTAAGGCGCGTATCAGCTGCCAGGCGCCGTAAATCAGCAGCGCCGCCACCATCACCCAGAGGAACTGTCGCATCTCGCCGGCTCCTTCAGCAACCTGGGGACGAGACGGCAATGCGCGTCAGCAGGACGTTGAAGAGACACACCATGGAGCGGAACCCGGGGAATGAATTGCCCCGATAATACTGGCGCCTATCGCTAAGGACAAACACGAATGGATTTCGACCCGCATCTGGCTCTGTTCTGGCTAAAGAAACTAGCCTCTGTTGCCATGCTGCCGCCCCTGCTACCCTTTCTGCTGATCCTGGCCGGACTACTGCTGAAAAACCGCAAACCGCGCCTGTGCACTGCAACCACCTGGACTGGACTGATTGTTGGCCTGCTGACGATTACGCCCTATCCGGTTGGCGAAGCCCTCCGCCTGCTGGAACCTCGCAGCCCATTGGCCATAACCGACCTCGAACATGCCGAAGCGATTGTCGTGCTCGGCGGCGGCCGCATGAGCAATGCACCGGAGTACGACGGCGACACCGTCAACCGATACACACTCGAACGCCTGCGCTACGCCGCACGGCTGACACGCCAGACCGGCCTGCCCTTGTTGGTCAGCGGTGGAGCTCCGGCGGGGGACACGCCTGAAGCGACGCTGATGAAGGCTGCGCTACAGGAAGACTTCGGCGTCACGGTAAGGTGGAAGGAAGACCGCTCGCTCGACACCCGACAGAACGCACGCTACTCCGCGCAGATCCTGCAACAACAGGGTATCGGCAGTATCCTGCTGGTCACCCATGCTGCCCACATGCGACGGGCGCAGATCGAATTCGAATCACAAGGCATCAAGGTGATTCCAGCCCCCACCGCATGGCAGGGACCACGCGCCGGCGACGAAGACAGGGGCTGGCCTGCCCTGCCCAGCCCAAGCGCCGCCTATGCCGGATGGTATGCGCTGTACGAGTGGCTGGGGTTGCTCGCCTACCGGCTGTCGCGCTAGCTGCAGGGCTTTGGGCAGGTCCGGTCCGCCATGGAGCAAACCGCCCGCACCCGCCTTCACCCCAATCTGGAAGACTAGCGCTCAGCGCCAGCAGTAGCCCTCATACGCCCCGGAATGCCGGCTTGCGCTTCTCCAGAAACGCCGTGACGCCCTCCGCAAAGTCGGCGGTGCCGCCACAACGGCCAAATGCCTCAGCCTCGCTCTGCAGGTGTGTTTCAAGCTGATGGTCATGCGAGCTTGCGAGCAAACGCTTGATCTCGCCATAAGTCCCCAACGGGCCTCGCTTGAGACGATCCACCAGTCGCGCGACTTCAGCCTCCAGCTGATCCGGCTCGACACTGCGATTGAGCAAGCCCAGCCTGACCCCCTCGGCGGCGTCAAAGCGATCACCCAGCAACAACAGCTCGGCCGCCTTACGCCGACCGACGATGCGCGGCAGGAAATAGGACGCGCCTCCGTCACCCGACAAGGCAATGGCTGCGTAGGCAGTGGTAAATACTGTATTGCTTGCAGCAATCGCAAAGTCGCAGCCCAGCATCAGAGACAGCCCAAAACCGGCACACGCCCCCCGCACCTTGGCAATCACCGGTTGATCCAGGCGCTGCAGGACCTCGACGGTCGGATTGATGTGCTGCTCGATCATTGCCCGGAAGGTCGCACGTCGAGCTTCCGCAGACAGATGAAGGTGGGTAGCGAAATCCTTCAGATCGCCGCCTGCCATGAAGTGATCACCCGCCCCCTCGATCACCACGACCGCGTAGTCCTTGCGCGCCGCCAGCGCCCGCACTGCCGCCGCCAGATCCTGCATCATCTCCACCGACAGCGCATTGAGCTGCGCCGGCCGGTTCAAGGTCAGGGTGGCGACGCCGTTGGCAACATCGGTCAATACGGTTCCTGCCATGCTTTCTCCTGTTTTGGTCATGGACGGCCTTGGGCCATCTCGTTTGTAAGTGCGACAGCGTACCGCGGAAAAGCAGAATGAAAAATGCCCGCAACGCCTCAATACAGGCAGTGCGGGCATTTTTGTGTGGCCAGCCAAGGCTGACCATCGGGTCAGGAATCAACCACCGAAGTCGTCCAGCATGATGTTTTCGCGTTCCACACCAAGGTCCAGCAACATCTTGATTACCGCGGCGTTCATCATCGGAGGTCCGCACATGTAGAACTCGCAGTCTTCCGGCGCCGGATGGTCCTTCAGGTAGTTTTCGAACAACACATTGTGGATGAAGCCCTTGTAACCGGTCCAGTTGTCTTCCGGCAGCGGATCCGACAACGCCAGATGCCACTTGAAGTTGGGGTTCTCTTCCTGCAGCTTGTTGAACTCTTCGACGTAGAAGGCCTCGCGCATCGAGCGCGCACCGTACCAGAAGGTGATCTTGCGCGTGCTCTTGAGGCGCTTGAGCTGATCGAAGATATGCGAACGCATCGGCGCCATGCCTGCGCCACCACCGACGAAGACCATCTCGTTCTGGGTGTCGCGAGCGAAGAACTCACCGAAGGGCCCATAGACGGTGACCTTGTCACCCTTCTTCAGGTTGAACACCCAGGACGACATCTTGCCCGGCGGAATATCGTCGCGATTGGGCGGGGGCGAGGCCACACGGATGTTGAACTTCACCACGCCCTTCTCGTCCGGGTAATTCGCCATCGAGTACGCACGGATCGTGGTTTCCTCGACCTTGGAGACGAAGCGCCACATGTTGAACTTGTCCCAGTCGCCGCGATATTCGTCCTGGATGTCGAAGTCCTTGTAGTTGACCACATGCGGCGGGCACTCGAGCTGCACATAGCCGCCCGCACGGAAAGCCACTTCCTCGCCTTCGGGCAAGCGCAGGGTCAGCTCCTTGATGAAGGTGGCCACGTTGGGGTTGGACTCCACCGTGCATTCCCACTTCTTCACGCCGAAGACTTCTTCCGGCACCTCGACCTTCATGTCCTGCTTGACCGGGGTCTGGCACGACAGACGCCAGCCTTCCTTGGCATCACGCTTGGTGAAGTGCGACTCTTCGGTGGGCAGCATCGAACCGCCCCCCTCCTTGACCACACACTTGCACTGCGCGCAGGTACCGCCGCCGCCGCAGGCGGACGGCAGGAACAAGCCGCTTTCGGCCAGGGTCTGCAGCAACTTGCCGCCGGCCGGCACGGTGATCTTCTTTTCGCCATTGATGTCGATGGTGACATCGCCGCTGGCGACCAATCTGGAGCGGGCAAAGATGATGAACATGGCCAGCGCAAGCACGATGGCAGTGAACATGCCGATGCCGAGAATGATTTCGGTATTCATGCGTTCGTTCCGTCCTTAGAGCTGCACACCGGAGAAGGACATGAAGCCCAGCGACATCAGCCCGATGGTGATGAAGGTGATGCCCAGGCCCTGCAGGCCCTCAGGCACATCGCTGTACTTCAGCTTTTCGCGGATACCGGCCAGCAGCGCGATCGCCAGTGCCCACGAGAAACCCGAACCAAAGCCATACACCACGCTTTCGGACAGGTTGTAGTCACGTTCGACCATGAACAGCGCACCACCCATGATTGCGCAGTTGACCGTGATCAGCGGCAGGAAAACGCCCAGCGCGTTGTAAAGGCTGGGTACGTACTTGTCGAGCAGCATCTCGATCACCTGCACGATCGCCGCAATGATGCCGATGAAGGACAACAGCACCAGGAAGGACAGATCGACATCGGGCAATCCCGCCCATGCCAAGGCACCGTCACGTAACAGGTAGGTGAGTACCAGGTTGTTGGCCGGCACGGTGATCACCTGCACCACGATGACCGCGATACCGAGGCCGATCGCGGTCTCGACCTTCTTCGAAATGGCGATGAAGGTACACATGCCGAGGAAGAAGGACAGCGCCATGTTCTCGATGAACACCGCGCGGACGAAGAGGCTCAGATAATGTTCCATCTCAGTACGCCTCCTTGGTCACGACTTGCGGCGCCATCTTGAAAGCCGGCTTCTCCAGCTGGTCCTTCTTCCAGGAGCGCAGCCCCCAGATGAACAGCCCGATCAGGAAGAATGCCGAAGGCGGCAGCAGCAACAAGCCGTTGGGCAGATACCAGCCACCGTCCTTGATCAGCGGCAGGATCTCGATGCCGAGCAGCTTGCCCGCACCGAACAGCTCACGCACCACGCCCAGTGCGATCAACATGGCACTGTAGCCCAGGCCGTTGCCGATACCGTCGAGGAAGGACATGAAGGGCGGGTTCTGCATGGCGAAGGCTTCTGCGCGGCCCATGACGATACAGTTGGTGATGATCAGGCCGACGAACACCGACAGCTGCTTGGACAGGCTGAAGGCGTAGGCCTTCAGGATCTGATCCACCAGGATCACCAGCGAAGCAATGATCACCATCTGCACGATCATGCGGATCGAACTGGGGATCTGGCTGCGAATCATCGAGATGAACAGGTTGGAGAATGCCGTCACCAACGTCAGCGCAATCGACATCACCAGCGCAGTCTGCAGGTTGGACGTTACCGCCAGTGCCGAGCAGATCCCGAGGATCTGCAAGCCGATCGGGTTGTTGTTGAAGATCGGGTTAAGCAGGACTTCCTTGGCCGTATGCTTGGACATGATCAGACCCCCTGGTTACGCAGCTTGGCGAGATAGGGGCCGAAACCCTGTTCGCCGAGCCAGAATTGAAGCAGACGATCGACGCCGTTGCTGGTCAGCGTGGCACCAGCCAGAGCATCAACCTGGTGACCGGCCGACGGGCTGGCCGGGTCGACCCCGCCCTTGACGATCTGGATGACCGGCTTGCCGGAATCATCGAACAGGGTCTTGCCTGGCCACATCGCCTTCCAGTTCGGGTTGTCCACCTCGCCACCCAGACCCGGGGTCTCGGCATGCTGGTAGAAACCGAAGCCCACAACGGTGTTGAGATCGCCTTTCACCGCCATGAAACCGTGCAACGTCGACCACAGGCCATAGCCCCGCACCGGCAGGATCAGGGACTCGAGCTTGCCGTCCTGCTCGACCATATAGACCGTGGTGAAACGCTCGCGCCGCTTGATCAGCGCGATGTCGTCGCTGCCACGGAGCGCCGACGACAGCTGCGGGTCCTTGGCAGCCTTGAGCGGGTCGAAGGTAATGGGATCGTATGCGTCGGAATACTCGCCGGTTTCCAGGTCGACAACCTTGGCGGTAATGCGGCTGGCGAACAGATCCTTGACCTCACGTGAGGACAGATTGGCGCCGCCGATACCGGCGATCGACAGGATGCTGCGCTGCTTGTCGAGCAGTCGGTTCTCGATCTGCACCGGTTTCAGCGATACGGCTGCGCCGGCAACAAACACCGAGCTGACCAGACTGACCGCCAGCGCCACGAACAGCGTGCGGCCGGTAGATTCTTTCTTACTGGACATGGCGTGCCAACCTCCGCTTGATGTTTGCCGACACCACGAAGTGGTCGATCAACGGGGCACACAGGTTGGCGAACAGGATCGCCAGCATCATGCCCTCGGGGAAGGCGGGGTTCACCACACGGATCAGCACCACCATGATGCCGATCAACGCGCCAAACACCCACTTGCCCGTGTCGGTCATTGAAGCCGACACCGGGTCGGTGGCCATGAAGATCATGCCGAAGGCAAAACCGCCGACCACCATGTGCCAGTACCACGGCATGGCGAACATCGGGTTGGTGGCCGAGCCGACGCTGTTGAACACCAGGCTCATCGCAATCATGCCCAGCATCACGCCAGCGACGATGCGCCACGAGGCGATCTTCATGATCAGCAGCACCGCTCCACCGATGAAGATGGCCAGTGTGCTGACTTCGCCCACCGAGCCCTGCATGAAGCCGAAGAAGGCGTCGAACCAGGTCAGGCCGCTGGCCAGGATCTGATCCACCCCGCCCGCAGCCGCCTGCGACAGCGGCGTCGCGCCGGTATAGCCATCGACCGCCGTCCACACGCCATCGCCGGAGATCTGCGCCGGGTAGGCAAAAAACAGGAAGGCACGACCGGTAAGCGCCGGATTGAGGAAGTTCTTGCCGGTACCACCGAACACTTCCTTGCCGATGACGACGCCGAAGCTGATGCCCAATGCGACCTGCCACAGCGGAATGGACGGCGGACAGATCAGTGCGAACAGCACCGAGGTGACGAAGAAGCCTTCGTTGACCTCATGCCGCCGGACCGCGGCAAACAGCACTTCCCAGAAGCCGCCGACCACGAAGGTCACCAGGTAGATGGGCAGGAAGTAGGCTGCGCCATGCACCATGTTGTCCCACAGGCTGGCTGGGTTGAAGCCGGCGAAGATGCTGATCAGCGCCAGGCGCCAGTTGTCCTGCGCAGCCAGCAGATCGGGGTTGGCCGCGTAGATGGTGTTGGCCTGGTTGCCGATGTTCCACATGCCGAAGAACAGCGCCGGGAAGGTGCACAGCCACACCGTGATCATCATGCGCTTGAGGTCAAGGCCGTCGCGCACATGCGAGGTGGTGCGGGTGACGCTACCCGGCTTGAACAGGCCGGTGTCGATGGCTTCGTAGAGGGCGTAGAACTTCTCGTACTTGCCGCCCTTCTCGAAGTGATGCTCGATGCTGTCGAGATATGAACGCAGTCCCATGTCAGCCTTCCTTTTCGATGCGCGCGAGGTTGTCCCGGAGGATGGGGCCGTATTCGTACTTGCCGGCACACACATAGGTGCACAGCGACAAGTCTTCTTCGTCCAGCTCCAGGCAGCCGAGCTTCTGCGCCATTTCGGTGTCACCGACAATCAGGGAGCGCAGCAACTGCGTGGGCAGGATGTCCAGCGGCATCACCGCCTCGTAGTTGCCCACCGGCACCATTGCCCGCGGACTGCCGTTGGTCGAGGTGGTGAAATCGAACTTCTTGCCGCCAATCAGCTTGGAGATGTACAGATTGAGTACCGAATGCTTTTCGAAACCGGCACGCAGATAGTGCAGGAACTCGCGCTCGGTGCCCTCCTGCAGGCAGGACACCTGCAGGTGATAGCGCCCCAGGTAGGCACAGGCGCCACGCGCAGTGCGCCCGCCAAATACCGAACCCGAGATCACCCGCACCTTGCGCCCGACCGAGATCTCTCCGGCGGTCAGCTCATCCAGGCTGGCGCCGACGCGGGTGCGCACCAGGCGCGGCTTGTCAACCATGGGGCCAGCCAGCGCAACGACCCGCTCTTCCCACAGGCGACCGCTGGCGAACAGCTTGCCAATCGCGATCACGTCCTGGTAATTGAGCTGCCACACCGATTTGTGCGCATCGACCGGGTCGAGGAAGTGGATGTGCGTACCCGGCAGACCCGCGGGGTGCGGACCCGCGAAGGTCTCGACCGACACATTGGCAATACCCGCACCAGGGATGCGCGCACCTTCGGCCTGGCACAGGAAGACCTTGGCCAGCCGCGCCAGCACCTTCAGGCCGCGGGCGAAATCGTCAGCGTACTCGGCGATGACCACGGCCGGATCGGCCGCCAGCGGATGGGTGTCGATCGCAGTCACGAAGATCGACGACGGCGTGGCATCCACCGCCGGCACCTTGCTGAACGGGCGGGTGCGCAGGGCCGTCCACAAGCCGGAATTCAGCAGGTTCTCGCGAACGGCCTGGGGCGCCAGCCGGTCGATCTCGGCGTCGCCGTAGCGGGCAAACTCGATCGCCTCATCGCCATCGACATCGATCACCACCGATTGCAGCACACGCTGCTCGCCGCGATGGATGGCGCTGATCACGCCAGCTGCCGGTGCAGTGAAATGCACGCCCGGCGTCTTCTTGTCGGAGAACAATACCTGACCCAGCTTCACCCGGTCGCCCACCTGCACCGCCATCGTCGGCTTCATGCCGTGATAGTCGAAGCCGATGACGGCCACGCTACGCACCGGCCTGCCGGCCTCGATGCGCTGCACGGGCGCGCCGGTGACAGGCAGGTCAAGTCCGCGTTTGATTCGTATCATGCGTCTATCGCCCAGTCACTCGTGAGAATGGTGAAGCCCCCGCACAGCAAGGCGCTCCGGGGATATCCGGAACGCGCGCGAAGGCCCCGCGTATACAAACCCGCGAATTATAAGGGAAACTCGCTGACCGATCACTTACGGTAATCACATATAAGACGTCTTTCGAAAAATATAAGCTCCCGCTGAAATACGAAACGGGCAGCCCCTGTTCGGAACTCCCCGATCCGGAAGGTTTTTTTCTACAACCGCACCGACTTGGTGCAGACATCACACCCGCTCGAATACCCCTGCTGCCCCCATGCCGGTACCGATACACATGCTGATCATGCCGTAACGCAAACCTGGATCGCGCTGCATCGCCGCCATCAGGGTGGCCGTTCGGATGGCGCCGGTCGCCCCCAGCGGGTGACCCAGCGCAATGGCACCACCCAGTGGATTCACCGTCGCAGGATCGAGCACCAGCTGCCGCATCACCGCGAGCGCCTGTGCCGCAAAGGCCTCGTTCAGCTCGGTCCAGCCAATGTCGGCCTGCGTCACCCCCGCGGCACGCAAGGCTCGCGGAATGGCCTCGACCGGCCCGATGCCCATCACCTCCGGCGCCACACCGGCCACCGCAAAGCTGGCAAAGCGCGCAAGCGGCGTCGCCCCATAGCGTTTCAAGGCTGCCTCACTCATCAGCAATACCGCACCTGCACCATCTGACATCTGCGAGCTGTTACCCGCAGTGACCGAACCGCGCGCGGCGAACACCGGCTTCAGCTTGGCCAGCGATGCCGCCGAAGCATCTGTACGCGGCCCCTCGTCCTCACCGACCACCCGCTCGACGATCCTCACCGCACCGCCCTCACCGGGCAGATGCGAGCGCACCGTGTAGGGCAGGGTTTCATCGGCAAAATGGCCAGCGGCGATCGCCGCACAAGCCCGGCGATGGGACTCGAGCGCAAAGGCATCCTGATCCTCACGACTGACCTGCCAGCGCTGCGCCACCTTCTCCGCAGTCAAGCCCATGCCATAGGCGATGCCGACATTCTCGGCACGGGCAAAGATCGCCGGATTGAGGCTGACCTTGTTACCCATGATCTGCGGCATCGCACTCATGCTCTCGGTGCCGGCCGCAATCATCACGTCCGCCTCACCCAGCCGGATACGGGCAGCGGCATCGGCTACCGCCTGCAGCCCCGAAGCACAGAAACGGTTGATGGTCATGCCGGGCACGCGATCCGGCAGGCCAGCCAGCAACAAGCCAATGCGCGCCACGTTCATACCCTGCTCCGCTTCAGGCATGGCACAACCGACAATGACATCGCCGATCTCGACCGGGTCAAGGCCCGGCACCTTGTCCACCACCGCCCGCAACACACTCGCCAGCATGTCGTCAGGGCGTACATGACGGAATGCACCATTGCGTCGCGCCACCGGCGTGCGCACCGCGGCCACCACATAGGCATCCTGAATCTGTTTGCTCATGCTGCTCTCCTCAATTGCGCAAGGGTTTGCCGGTTTCCAGCATGTGCGCGATGCGTTGCTGCGTCGGCTTGGTTTTCAGCAGTTCGACGAACTGGGCGCGCTCGACGTCCAGGAGCCACTGCTCGCTGACCTGCGCATTCGACTCCACCTCGCCCCCACACAGGGCGGTGGCTGCGGCACGCGCCACCCGGTAATCATGGGCGGAAATGAAGCCGCCCTCGGCCATGTTCACCAGCATCAGCTCGCAGGTCGCAATACCGTTGCGGCCAGCCACCGTCACCTTGCGCGACGGCAGGGGAGGCCGCCATGCCGACTCGGCCAGCGCACGCGCACGCCGGATCGATACATGCAGCAACTCCGCTGCGTTGAACACCACATCATCGCCAGCCCGGCCAAAGCCCAGTTGAATTGCCTCCAGCCCGCTCTTGGCCACTGTGGCCATCGCAATCGTCTGGAACGCGTTCTGGATGTAGGGAAACACATCCCCGCCCGCGGCACGCTGCGCCATTGCATGGGCCTGCAAGGCAAACTCCTTGCTGCCGCCCCCCGCCGGAATCAAGCCCACACCGGCCTCGACCAGGCCGACATAGCTTTCCAGCGCCAGCACCCGGTGCGCCGCATGCATCGCAAACTCGCAGCCGCCGCCCAGTGCCATGCCCTGCACCGCAGCCACCACCGGCACCTGCGCGTGCTTGATGGCCATTGAGGTGCGCTGGAACTTGTCCACCATACGCTCGAGCAAATCGAACTGCCCGGCCCGGCAGGCCTCGCCCACCTGCTGCAGGTTGGCGCCGACCGCAAACGGTGCCTCGTGCCAGATCACCAGACCGTCAAGCTCGCGCTCGGCACGGGCGATGGCTTCCAGCATGCCCTCCATCACCTCGTCACCAATGGTGTGCATCCTGGAGGTGATCGACACGATGCCAATGCGCGCATCCTGGTCCGGACGCCGCCACAGGCGCACCCCGGCGTTCTCCCACAGTGTTTCCCCGCGTGGAGAGGGCGACTCGCCCAGCACGCGCTCGGGGTAAAGCTGGCGCTGGTACACCGGCAAACCGGTGCGCGGACGCAACTGCTGTGCCGATGCACTGAAGGAACCCTCCGCCGCATGCACCCCGTCACGCTCGAACACCCACGCCGGCAAGGGCGCCGCCGCCATTGCATGGCCGTGCTCGATATCCTCTGCCACCATGCGTGCGATCTCGCGCCAACCGGCCGACTGCCAGGTCTCGAACGGCCCTTGTGCCCAGCCAAAGCCCCAGCGCATCGCCAGATCGACATCGCGAGCGTTGTCAGCGATGTCGGCCAGATGCACCGCGCAGTAGTGGAATACGTCGCGGAAGATCGACCACAGGAACTGCGCCTGTGGGTGCGGGTGCGCCGCCAGCTGGGCAAACTTCTCTGCCGGATTGCGCAGCTTGAGGATGTCCTCCACGTCAGGAAGGACCTCACCCGCGCTGTCGCGGTAATCACGCAGGGCCAGATCCAGCACCTGGATCTGCCGCCCCTGCTTGCGATAGATGCCGGCACGCGTCTTCTGCCCGAGCGCGCCCTGGGCAATCAGGGCCTGCAACCAGTTGGGCACGCAGAAGTGTGCATGCCAGGGGTCCTGTGGCAAGGTCGCCTGCATGGTGCCAACCACATGCGCCAGGGTGTCCAGCCCGACCACATCGGCGGTACGGAAGGTGGCGCTCTTCGGGCGGCCGATGCGCGGCCCGGTCAGCAGATCGACCTCGTCAAAGCTCAGCCCCAGCCGGATCGTGTGATGCATGACGGCCAGGATCGAGAACACCCCGATCCGGTTGGCCACAAAGTTGGGCGTGTCCTTGGCCCGTACGATGCCCTTGCCCAGGCGGGTCACCAGCCAGGACTCGAGCGCGTCGAGCATCCCGGGCGCACTCTGCGAAGTCGCAATCAGTTCCACCAGCGGCATGTAGCGTGGCGGATTGAAAAAATGGATGCCGCAGAACCGGCTACGCTGCGCCGCAGGCATGCCCGCCGCCAGGGCCTCGATCGACAGCCCCGAGGTGTTGGAGGCGAAGATCGCATCGGGCTTCAGAAACGGCGCCACCCGGGCATACAGGTCGAGCTTCCATTCCATCTTCTCGGCAATCGCCTCGATCACCAGGTCGCACTCTGCGAGCCGCGCCAGGTCGTGGTCGTAGTTGGCGGCTTCGATATGCTGCAGCCGGTCGCGCGTCGCCAGCGGCGCGGGGTCGAGCTTCTTCAGGCCCGCCAGGGCCTTGTCGATGACGGTGTTGGGGGCGCCTTCGCGCGCCGCCAGGTCGAACAACAGCACCGGCACATCGGCATTGGCGCAATGGGCGGCGATCTGCGCACCCATCACGCCGGCACCGAGCACGGCCACCTTGCGGATGATCAGTCGGGTCACTGGGGTCTCCTCATGCGGGGGCGGCACGCCGACTTGGCGCCACCGCCTGCCCGGGGTCAGAAGTGGTGATTGAGCTGCAGCGAGAAGATGTTGACCGAAGTCTCGAACTCGCCGCGCACGAACTGGGTGGTGCCCGTGGTACCAAGCACCGTCTGGCGATTGATCTTTGCCTTGTCAAAGAACAGGTGGGCGTAACCGACATCCACCGATGTCTGCTTGTTCAGCTTGTAGTTGAAGCCGAACGCCAGCCAGGTACGGTCCGAATCCGGCAGGCGCACGGTACGGTCGCTGGCGCTGCGGATCGGCGACTGGTCGTAGGCGACGCCGGCCCGCAGGCGCAGGGCGTCGGAGTACTGGTACTGGGCACCGACACCCACACGGTAGCTATCCTTGAAGCCCAGGTGCTCGTCGGTCAGCAGCGCACCGGTGTTGCGATTCGTCACCCGCAAGGATGGAATGGAACTCCAGCCCGTCCAGGTGTAGTCGGCCAGCAACTCCAGGCGATCGCCGATGCGTTGCGACACCGCCAGCGAGGCGCTGTCCGGCAGCTCGATCTTGACCTGTACCGGCGTCGAACCGGCCGGGTTCTTCGACTTGCCCTCAACCTTCAGATCGATGGACGAGCGGTAGGTCAGGCCAATGCGGGTGGTCGGCGTGACCTGGAACATGGCGCCGGCATTCCAGCCATAACCGGTGTCGTGTCCGGACAGCTTGTTCTCAACATCCACGGTCGCCGGTAGTGCGGCAGTCACCGGAATCTTGCTGCGCAAGTCGGCCTCGAAGCGCACCACGTTCACACCAAAGCCCAGCGACACCTGCTGATTGACCTTCCACGCCACCGAAGGATTGATATTGATCGCCTTGATCTCGGAATAGCTGCCCTGGTAACGGCCGATGAAAGCGTCATCCCATTCGGTCGCATTGCCGAAAGTGGGCGACACGCCCACACCGACACGCCAGTCAGGCGTGATCGACATCGCCCAATAGGCCGCTGGCAGATAGGACTGGCCGCCCGCCTGACCGCCGTCGCCACCCAGTGGATACGCCGGCGCTGGCGGCGCGGCAAGGCGCAGGGCGTTGGATCCCCGGTCCTTGAACTCCAGCGACCGGTCAAGCACGGTCAAGGCACCCGACAGGTGATGCCCCTCGGCAAGATAGGTCATCCCCGCGGGGTTGAAGAAAATCGTGCTGGCATCCTCAGCCACCGCCGCGGCGCCCGCATAGGCATAGCCGGTGCCCGCGCCGTTCTGATTCTGCAACTGAAAACCCGCCGCCAGCACCCCGCTCGACGCGAAACTGCCAACCGCCAGTGTGATCCACAACGCAAGCCTGTTTGGTTTCATCCTTTCGTCTCCTCTTATAGATATGACCGGACGTGCGTCTCTTCACCCCCGGGTACTGCACGGCATCGCAATCACTCCGCCGGTATTGGCCGCTTGCGGCCCTTGTCGTCGAGTGCGACATAGGTCAACCGCGCTTCGGTCACCTTCACCACGACCGGGTTCTCGGGGTCTCGCTCGGCATAGACCTCGACATCGACGGTGACCGAGGTCCGCCCCAGCGACACCACATCCGCATAGAAGCTGACCAGATCACCGACCGAAACCGGCTGCTTGAACACAAAGGAATTCACCGCCACCGTCGCCACCCGCGACTTGGCCCGCCGCCGTGCCGGAATCGCACCCGCGATATCGACCATGGCCATGATCCAGCCACCAAATACATCTCCGGCGGGGTTCAGGTCGGCGGGCATCGGCATCACCCGCAAAGCCGGCTGACGACCATCGGGAAGCGCGGTATCAAGATCATTCACGGGGCTCATCATCCATCCTTGTTATTTGCAATTTGCATACAATCAGACAAAATCGGCGACTCGCCCATCCGGACTTTCCCGGAGGACTGCTGGAAATGCATCGGCCCTCCCGTCCAGGGTGCAAAGCCGGTACCAAAGATCACCCCGGCATCGGCCAAATCGGCGTCAGCCACCACACCAGCCGCCACGCAACGGCGGGTCGCCTCCAGCAAGGGGGCCAGTACACGCTCGGCCAATCCCGCCAGCGCAGTGGCCTTGCCCTTCTGCGGCTTGCCGTCCATCCAGCGGTAATAGCCTTCGCCGCTCTTGCGACCCAGCTTGCCGGCATCCACCAGTGCCTGCAGACGTGGCGGCACCGCCGCCCCTTGGGTCAAGGCCTTGCCCGCGGCCAGCGCGATGTCCAGGCCCACGGTGTCGACCAGCTCCACCGGCCCCATCGGCATGCCAAAGTCCACCAGTGCGGCATCCACCGTCTCTGGTGCGATCCCCTCCTCGACACAGCGCAGGGCCTCCAGCATGTAGGGGCCCAGCACCGCATTGACCAGGAAGCCGGGGGCACTTCTCACCGGCAAGGGCAGCTTGTCGAGTTGACGTACAAAGGCGGCGGCGCGCTGCAGTGCGGCTTCGGCCGAGGCCTCGCCCTGCACCACTTCCACCAAGGGCATCATCGCGACCGGGTTGAAGAAGTGGATGCCCACCAGGCGGGCCGGATCCGCCAGCACGGTAGCGATGTCTTCCAGCCGCAGGCTGGAGGTATTGCTGGCCAGTACCGCGTCGGGTCTGGCCCGGCGTTCAATGTCGGCAAAGAGCGCACGCTTGGCCTCAAGATTCTCGAAAATGGCCTCGATCACCACGTCCGCCCGCGCCACCCCATGCCCTTGCGGGTCGGCGATCAAGCGGTCGAGGGCAAAGCGCAGCTCGCGCCGGTCGCCCTTCAGCTTGCGCTCGAACAGCTTCGCGGCGCGGGCGATTGCCGGCGCGATACGCTCCACCGTCTGGTCCTGCAGCGTCACGGTCAGGCCGCGTAACGCACAGACCGCGGCGATGTCACCCCCCATCACACCGGCACCCACCACGTGGACGTGACGGGGCACAAAATCCCCCCCTTTGCCGAAGGACTTCAGACGTTCCTGCAACTGGTACACCCGCACCAGGTTCTGTGTGGTCGGCGACGCGAAGATCACCTCCAGCGCCGCGGGGTCATGCGCAGGCACCGCCAGCGCGTCCCCCCCGAAGCGCGCCCAGATGTCGATGATGGCGTAAGGCGCCGGATAGTGCTCGCGGCGCGCCCGGCTCGCCACCTGCTTGCGCGCACGGGCCGCCACCACAACCCTGAACGGACCGTTCAACACGCGTGCCATCCACGGCAGGGTTCGTGGCGCAGCACCAGACAACAGGCGCATGCGTGCGGCACGCTCCATCACCCGCGGCGGCACGCAGTCATCCGCCAGACCGATCCGCTTGGCCTTTCTGGCATCCACCGGCTTGCCGGTCAGCATCAGGTCCAGCGCCAGCGCCGGCCCAATGCGCTGCGGCAGTCGTTTCATGCCACCCCAGCCCGGCACAATGCCAAGCATGACTTCGGGCAGCGCCAGCCGGGTCGCCGGCTCATCCACCACGATGCGATAGCGGCAGGCCAGTGCCAGTTCCAGCCCACCGCCCAGGCAATGTCCGCGGATCAAGGCCAGCGTGGGGTAGCGGACCTTTGCCAGACGTTCGAATAATTGCCACCCCCGTGCCACCAGGGCACGTGCCGCAGCCGGCGAATCCAGCCGGGTAAATTCTTCGATATCGGCGCCGGCAATGAAACCCGCAGGCTTGGCCGAGGTCATCACCAGGCCCAGCGGCGGCGCTGCGTCGAGCGCATCCAGCACCCGGGCAAACTCAGCCATGACATCGGCCGACAGCGTATTGGTACTGCTGCCTGCCTTATCGAATGCCAGCCATGCGATGCCGTCCGGTTCGCGGCGCAGGTGCCAGTGCGTAAAGGAGCAGCCGATATCATCCACAATCGCATTCATTGCACCGTCTCCACCAGCATCGCGCCACCCTGCCCACCGCCGATGCAGATGCTGGCCACACCCCGGCCACCGCCCTGCCGGCGCAGCACATTCACCAGATGCAGCACGATGCGCGCACCGCTTGCGCCTACCGGATGGCCCAATGCCACCGCCCCACCGTCCACATTGAGGCGGTCGGACAATGGCGCCCCAGGCGCCTGCGCCAGGCCAAAATGCTCACGGCAATAGCGCTCATCCTGCAGCGCCCGCAGGCAGGCAATCACCTGCGCAGCAAAGGCCTCGTTGATCTCCCAGGCATCCAGGTCGCGTGGCTGCAGACCGTGGCGCTGCAGCAGCGGCACTGCGGCATGCACGGGCCCCAGCCCCATCTGGTCCGGCGCCAGACCGGCCCATTCGCTATCGACGATGCGGGCCAGGGGCTGCAGACCGAAGCGCTCCACAGCCGCCGCCGAGGCCAGCACCAGCCAGGCGGCCCCATCGGTGATCTGCGAGCTGTTGCCCGCTGTCACCTGGCCATACTGCTTGTCAAAAAAGGGCTTGAGCTTGGCCAGCCCCGCCGGCGACGCATCGCGGCGCAATCCGTCATCCGCCTTGTACACCGTGCCGTCGCGGTCGATCAGCGGCACGATCTCGGCATCGAAATGGCCTGCATCCTGTGCGGCAGCGACACGCTGGTGGCTCTGCACCGCATAAGCGTCCATCTGCTCGCGGCTGATGCCAAAGGTCCAGGCCAGATTCTCGGCGGTCTGGCCCATCAACTGGCCAACGATGGGGTCGGTCAACCCCTTCATGATGCCGATCACCGGCGCCAGGTTGCCCAGGCGGAAGCGGCGCAATTGCGCCACACGGGCACCGGTGGTCTTCGCCGCATACCAGCCCGACAGCCAGCGCACCATCGCATCGGAGAACAACAGCGGCGCCCGCGACAATGCATCCACCCCGCCCGCCAGGACCAATTGCGAGCGTCCGGCTCGGATGTTGTTCATCGCCGAATCCAGCGCCTGCATGCCGCTGGCGCAGTTGCGCATCACCGTCCATCCCGGCACCTTCAAGCCGCAGCCCATGCGCAGCGCCACCACCCGGCCAATGTTCACCTCGTCCGGAGAGGGACTGGCGCACCCCAGGATGACTTCGTCGAGCTGGTCCGGGTCAAAACGCTGGCGCATCAGCAAGGCACGGCCCGCAGTGGTGGCCAGATCCGCCGCGGCGAAGGGCCCGGGGGCATTGCGCGCCTTCAGGAAAGGCGTGCGAGCCCCATCGATGATGTAGATATCCTGGCTCATGCCACTGCCGCTCACGCTGCTTCACGCAAGGCCGCGCCTTCGCACAGGCTGGCCTTCAAGCCGAAATCAAAGGGAAAGTCATCCACCCGGATCACCTTGTCACGCAACACCCCGCGCCGCTGCAGCAGCGCAAACTCGTCGGCATCGATCACCCCGGCCTCGAACGCCTGGCGCCACAGCGCATCCACCCCACCGCCAGCCGCCGCCACGAACTGGAAGCGCCCTGCCCGTTGCGCCTGCTTGACCTTGGTCTCGATCGGCTCCGCAGCCACCGTTGCCAGCAAGGCTGCCTCAAGCGCACCCAGCGGCTCTTCCACATCGGTCGGCAGATGCACGTCGGCGGTCAAGCGATCGCGGGTTGCGGACGGTTCGATCAGCAGGCGGGCAACGTCGTGCCCAAGGCGGTCCGACGGCACCACATAGGGGCGACCGAGCGGGAACACCACCAGACGGCGCAGCACCATCGCAAAGAAGCGGTTAGGGAAGTTGGCGATCACGCCTTCGAAAGCGTTCTGCGCGCGGAACATGCAATCCCAGATCGCCCAGTGCATCAGCGGCGCATCGGCGGCCTGGCGGCCTTCGGCCTCGTAGCGCTTCAAGGTCGCACTGGCGAGATACATCAGCGACAGGATGTCGCCCAGCCGTGCGGAGAGTTTTTCCTTGCGCTTGAGCGCACCACCCAGCGTCCCCATCGAGATGTCCGCAATAAAGGCGAAGGCGGCCGAGAAGCGTGTCAGCTGCTGGTAGTAACGCCGGGTCTCCGGCGCCACATCCGCCGGCACACTGACAAAGTGCGACCCCGTCAGCCCCATCACCGCCGCCCGCACACCACTGGAAATGGTGTAGCCGACATGCCCCCAGAAAGCACGATCGAAGGCCTGCAGATTTCCCTGCTGTGCGGCGTGCATCTCGTCCAGCACATAGGGATGGCAGCGGATCGCGCCCTGGCCGAACAGGATCAGGCTGCGGGTCAGGATGTTGGCCCCCTCCACCGTGATGCCGACGGGAATCTGCTGGTAGGCCCGCCCAAGGAAGTTCTGCGGCCCCAGGCAGATGCCCTTGCCGCCAATCACATCCATACCGTCGTTGACCGTCTGCCGCGCACGCTCGGTGACGTGATACTTGACGATGGCCGAAACCACCGACGGCTTCTCGCCCAGGTCGATCGCCCCGGCGGTCATGATGCGCGCCGCGTCGCACAGGTAGGTGTTGGCGCCAATCCGGGTCAGCGCCTCCTCCACGCCCTCGAAACGGCCGATTGCAGTCTTGAACTGATAGCGCACCCGGGCATAGGCACCGACTGCACGCGCCGTCAGCTTCTGCATGCCGGTGTTGGAGCCCGGCAGCGAGATGCTGCGCCCGGCGGCCAGACACTCCATCAGCATGCGCCAGCCCTGCCCCGCCATCTTCGGCCCGCCAATGATGAACTCCAGCGGCATGAACACGTCCTGTCCGCGGATCGGTCCGTTCATCCAAACCGCATTGAGCGGGAAGTGACGGCGGCCGATCTCCACGCCGGGATGATCATGCGGCACCAGCGCGCAGGTGATGCCAAGGTCGGACTCGCCCCCCAGCAGACGATCCGGGTCATACAGACGAAATGCCAGCCCGAACACCGTGCACACTGGCGCCAGGGTGATATAGCGCTTGTCGAAGGACACCCGCATCCCCAGCACCTCGCGCCCCTGCCACGAGCCCTTGCACACCACGCCGGCGTCGGGAATCGAAGCCGCGTCCGAGCCCGCCCACGGGCTGGTCAGCGCAAAGGCGGGAATCTCCTGCCCGCGCGCCAGGCGCGGCAGGTAATGCTGCTTCTGCTCCGGCGTGCCATAGTGCAGCAACAGTTCGGCCGGCCCGAGCGAGTTCGGCACCATCACCGTCACCGCTGGCGCTGACGAGCGGGTCGACAGCTTGGTGATCACCTGCGAATGGGCATAGGCCGAAAAGCCCTTGCCACCGTATTCGCGCGGAATGATCATGCCGAGAAAACCGCGGTCCTTGATGAACTGCCACACATGGGCCGGCATGTCCTGCTGCCGGGTCGCCTCCCAGTCCTGCACCAGCCGGCACAGCTCGTCGGTATCCTGATCGAGAAAAGCCTGCTCCTCGGCGTTCAGTGTGGGCCACGGATACGCTGCCAGCCGCCGCCAGTCCGGCCGCCCGCCAAACAGCTGCCCCTCCCACCACACCGTGCCCGCTTCAAGCGCATCGCGCTCGGTCTGCGACATCGACGGTAGCGCACGGCGAAAAGCCTTGAAAATGCGCGCACTGATCAACGCCCGCCGCAGGGGCACCACCAGAAACACCGCAATCACCGCGACAAAGGCCAGGATCGCCCCCGCCGCCGTCCCCACCGCCCAGCCATCCAGCACGGCCATTGCCGCCAGCCATGCCACGCCGGCCACCGCCCAGGCAAAAAGTGGCGCTCGCCCGTAGGCGAGCGCGCCTGCCAAGGGAGGGAGGGAAACCAGAAACCACCAGCTCATCGTTGTCTCCTTTCACCCGGCGCCGCGATCTTGGGGTCGCGCTATCGCCGTCAAGTTGAATGTGTCTCGTATCGAAGCCTGCTCAGGCGGCCTCACGCCCACCCTTGCGGGCAACCTCGGAAAACTCGGGCAGTGGCGCACGCAGCCCGCCTAGCAGGAAGGACATCAGTCGCGGCATCAGCCGCTGCGGATCGGCGTCGTCAAAATGCCCGGCAAACAGCTGCAAGCCATCCGTCCCGGCAATCGCGTAGGACATTGCCCCCATCATGAAATGGAAGCGCCACAGGATCTCCTCGCGCGGCACATCCGGCAGCGCGCCATACAGTGCCCCCAGGAAACGCTCCAGCACCTCGGCGTATTCCTCGGCCAGGAACTGGCGCACAAAGGCATTGGGTTCGGTATAGGTTCGACCCAGCAAGCGCATGAAGGTGTGCCCGCCATGTTCGGTATCCGCCGCCAGCTCCAGCGCCGTGCCAAAAAAGGCATCGACGATCCGGCTGGGCTTCAACGGCGCCCCGCCCGCATCAGCCTGAAGGCGCTCCAGCGCCGCCAGGCGCTGGCGGTTGAGCTCGGTCAGCCGGCGCCGGAACACTTCCTGGATCAGCGCATCCTTGCTGCCGAAGTGGTAATTGACCGCGGCGATGTTCGCCCCGGCCTGGCTGGTGATCATGCGCATCGAGGTCGCCTCGAAACCGTGTTCGACAAACAAGGCTTCGGCCGCATCCAGGATGCGGTCACGGGTTTCCGGTGCAGGCGGACGGACAGGCTGGCTCATCTGAAACGCTCACTTAAAACAGTTGTTTGAATCATACGTTTCATTGATGGCATGTCAAGCGTTTTTTATCGCCCCGCGAACGACTCAACAAAACTTGAACCGGACGAGGCTGGCGGTGGCAGCGGCACCGTCGAACGTCAATGAGGCATGTGTCGATCGGCTCACTTCCCTCCCCGCTCCCCTCCCCTATCCGGGCAAGCGGCGCATGGACGCCAGCAGTCCCAGGCGGTCCACATTGGTGCAGCGCCACACCACGATGCAATGTTTTCGTGCATGAAATAAATATTCATGCAAGTAACTTATTGATTATTCGTTCAAGCGGTGCTGGCACGCCCCGTGCTTTTCCCATGAGGAAACATTTGTTCTTAATGGTGATTCAGGGAGTGTTCAAACATGAGAATCAAAGGGATGTCAGCGGGCCGCCTTCAGGCGCAAAGGAGCCTCCAGTGAAGCTGATCAGCACAATCATCAAGCCATTCAAGCTCGACGAAGTGCGGATGGCCCTGGCCGAAGTGGGGGTACAGGGACTGACCGTGACCGACGTGAAGGGTTTTGGCCGGCAGAAGGGTCACACCGAGCTCTATCGCGGCGCGGAGTACGTTGTGGACTTCCTGCCCAAGACCAAGGTTGAAGTGGCGGTGGACGACACGCAGGTCGATGCCGCCATCGCTGCGATCGAACAATCCGCCGCCACCGGCAAGATCGGCGACGGAAAGATCTTCGTTTTCGACCTTCTCGACGTCATCCGAATCCGTACCGGTGAATCCGGCGCGCAGGCCCTGTAAGGAGAACATGATGCAAAGAATTCTCGCACCCATGGCAATGCTGTTCGCCTGGCTGTTCATGTCACCCGCCTGGGCGGATACCGCTGCCGCACCGGTTCCCGACAAGGGCGATGTCACCTGGCTGATCGTGTCGACCCTGCTCGTGGTCATGATGGCAGCACCCGGCCTGGGCCTGTTTTACGGCGGCATGGTACGCGCCAAGAACATGCTCTCGGTGCTGATGCAAACCCTGGTGGTGTTCTGCATGCTCGGCATCCTGTGGGCCATCTACGGCTACTCGCTGGCCTTTACCGAAGGCAATGCTTTCATTGGCGGCTTCGACAAGCTCTTCCTGCAAGGGGTGACGGCGGACTCGGTGACCGGCACCTTCAGCAAGGGCGTGGTCGTGCCCGAGTTCATCTACATCGCTTTCCAGCTCACCTTTGCCGCCATCACCCCGGCGCTGATCGTGGGTGCCTTTGCCGAGCGCATCAAGTTCTCGGCCGTGCTGGTGTTCATGGCACTGTGGTTCACCTTCTCCTATCTGCCACTTGCGCACATGGTCTGGTTCTGGGCAGGTCCCGACGCCTATACCAGCACCGAGGCAGCCGACGCGGCAACGGCCACCGCGGGCTTCCTGTTCCAGAAGGGTGCGCTCGACTTTGCCGGCGGCACGGTCGTGCATATCAATGCCGGTATCGCCGCGCTGGTAGCCGCGATCATGGTGGGCAAGCGCATCGGCTATGGCCGCGAGAGCATGGCGCCGCACAACCTGCCGATGACGATGGTCGGGGGTTCCTTGCTGTGGGTGGGCTGGTTCGGCTTCAACGTCGGCTCCAACATGGAAGCCACCGGTGTCGCCACCCTGGCGGTCATCAATACGATGCTCGCAACCTGCGCCGCCACCTTCGCTTGGACGCTGACCGAATGGGCGCGCAAGGGCAAACCTTCCATGCTGGGCGCAATCTCCGGTGCCATCGCCGGGCTGGTGGTGATCACCCCTGCCTGCGGCTTCGTCGGCCCGATGGGCAGCCTGATCATGGGCGGCCTGGTCGGCGTGATCTGTTACTGGGGCGTCAATGGTCTCAAGCGGGCACTAGGCGTGGATGACTCGCTCGACGTGTTCGGTGTGCATGGTATCGGTGGCATCGTCGGCGCCTTGCTGACTGGCGTGTTTGCCGCACCCTCGCTCGGTGGCACCGGTGTCTGGGACTACGTGACGGACTCCGTCGCCGAATACGACATGGCGTCCCAGTTGATCGCTCAGGCCTGGGGTGTGGGGACTGCCGTGGTGTGGTCTGCGGTGGTGTCCTTCATTGCCCTGAAGCTGGTCGATCTGACCATCGGTCTGCGCGTCACGGAAGAGGAAGAACGCGAAGGTCTGGACATCAGCTCGCACGGAGAAACGGCCTATCACTCCTGACCGGAGCCGTGTCCGTGGCGTATGGCTGCAGGCAGTACGCCACGGCATCGGCCCCTCAGGCCGGACTCGGGTACATCAGGATGCTCAGGAAGCGGATCGGGCACTGGATCATTCTTTCCGGTCCGTGCGGGATCTCACCGTCGAAGGTTAGCGCGTCACCCGGGTTCAGCACATAGGTGTGCTGACCATGACGGTACTCGATGCTGCCTTCGAGCATGTAGATGAACTCGGTTCCGGGGTGCTCGAAGATCGGAAAGGTCTCGGACTCGTGATCAATCGTGATCAGGAAGGGCTCGAAAACTTTCGTCGGCCCCTGTCCGTAAGACAGCAGGTGATAGGTGTGGCCACGTTTCGTGCCGCGCCGCACCACTTCCATGCCTTCGCCTTTGGGTACCAGCTGCGCACTGCCGGATGGAACGTCATAGCTCTTGAACAGGGTGGCGAGCGAAACGCCAAGCGCCTGGGCAAGGCGGGACAGGGTTTCCAGGCTGGTCGCCGTCTGCGCGTTCTCGATCTTGGACAGCATGCCGCGGCTGATGTTTGCGAGCGTGGCCACGTCAGCAATCGTCAGCCCGTGCTTGAGCCGGATCTCGCGCAGCGTGTTGCCCAGATAGCGCTCGAGACTCCCCGTGGTGGTCGTGTCGGACATGAGATCTCCTTTGTAAAACAGCCATTTCCCGAATTATTGCATACCCCCCCAAAAAACATGTTTCCTGTAAAGAAATTAAGTTGACTTAGAAAATTGTGCTGTGCATAATATGAATCATTAGTTCTCTACATGAAACACCAGAGGTCCCCATGTCACCCCAGCGCCGCTACACACTGTCGCTCTCCTGTCCGGATCGGGTCGGTATCGTTGCCGCCGTCAGCAGCTTCTTCTCCGGCCATCAGGGCTGGATCACCGAGGCGAACCACCACGCCGATGTGGACGGTCAGCGCTTCTTCATGCGTCAGGAGATCCTGGCCGACTCGCTGCCCTTCGACATCGCTGCGCTGCGCGAGAAGTTCGCACCGATTGCGCGTGAATTCGGCATGGACTGGAAGATCAGCGACAGCG
>NZ_QKOE01000179.1 GCF_003226565.1 Parazoarcus communis SWub3 = DSM 12120
GGACAACAAGCTCAAGAGCGCGACCAAGACGGGCTACACCGCCACGCTCGCGTACGACGCCGAAGGCCGGCTGCGCCGGACCACGCTGGGGGGAACGGTCACGGCGTTGCTGTACGACGGCATGGACGTGGTGGCGGGGTACAACAGCAGCGGCAACCTGCAAAGGCGCTACGTGCATGGCCCTGGCGTGGATGAACCGCTGGTGTGGTACGAAGGCACGGGGAGCACGGACAAGCGGTGGCTGTACGCGGACCA
>NZ_QKOE01000180.1 GCF_003226565.1 Parazoarcus communis SWub3 = DSM 12120
AACTGGCCACCTTGCTCTTCGACTTCGGCGCCAATCCCAACCTGTTCGGGCTGGTCGATCCCATCTTCTTCGAAACCATGGACCTGGGGCGCGGTGACGGCCCACTGTTCCAACTGTTCATCGAACGGGGGGCTGACATCAACTTGCGTCAAGGCCCGATGGACACTTCGGTGCTTGCCTACGCCGTCACCCGCGGGCATTGCAACGCTGCACTGCGCCTCATCGAGCTGGGGGCCGATGTTCACGCCAAAACCC
>NZ_QKOE01000181.1 GCF_003226565.1 Parazoarcus communis SWub3 = DSM 12120
GGGAGGAGACCGCCCCAGTCAAACTGCCCACCATGCACTGTTCCCGACCCGGATTCACGGGCCTGGGTTAGAACCTCAACGACACCAGGGTGGTATTTCAAGGTTGGCTCCACCGGAACTAGCGTCCCGGCTTCAAAGCCTCCCACCTATCCTACACAAGTCCCGTCAAAGTCCAATGCAAAGCTACAGTAAAGGTTCATGGGGTCTTTCCGTCTAGCCGCGGGTAGATTGCATCTTCACAAACATTTCAACTTC
>NZ_QKOE01000182.1 GCF_003226565.1 Parazoarcus communis SWub3 = DSM 12120
GTGGATCGGTCACGGAGCGCAGTTGGCCAGCTGCGTTCCAGCTATAGGTGGTCGTCTGGCCGGCCGCATCGGTAAAGGTCAGTGGCCGGTGGGCGGTGTTCCAGGTGTAGCTCGCCAGCATGGCATAGCCGTTGATGCTGCCGGGGGCGTTACTTTTCTGTCGCACCGAAACGACATCGATTCCATTGGCGGCATAGTCGATCCGTGTTTCGCGATTGAGCGGGTCGACCAAACCCGTGATGTTGCCTCGGTCAT
>NZ_QKOE01000183.1 GCF_003226565.1 Parazoarcus communis SWub3 = DSM 12120
GAAGTTGAAATGTTTGTGAAGATGCAATCTACCCGCGGCTAGACGGAAAGACCCCATGAACCTTTACTGTAGCTTTGCATTGGACTTTGACGGGACTTGTGTAGGATAGGTGGGAGGCTTTGAAGCCAGGACGCTAGTTCCGGTGGAGCCAACCTTGAAATACCACCCTGGTGTCGTTGAGGTTCTAACCCAGGCCCGTGAATCCGGGTCGGGAACAGTGCATGGTGGGCAGTTTGACTGGGGCGGTCTCCTCCC
>NZ_QKOE01000184.1 GCF_003226565.1 Parazoarcus communis SWub3 = DSM 12120
CAAGCACCTTGCTGAGCGTGGGCAGCAGGGTACGCGTCTCGGCCGTGTTGCCGTCGAACACCTCGTGGTAGATCGGCAGTCCTTCGGCGGTCTGAACCACGCCGAGCATGAACTGGCGGGCAATCAGCCCCTCGTTGGCCATGCCGTACTGGCGCACGTCGCCGACCTGTTCGCTGAGCCCTTCGCTACGGATCGTGGTGAGGTCGTAGAAGACCACCGAAAGATCCTGATCGATCAGCGGGCGCAGCAGCCCAG
>NZ_QKOE01000185.1 GCF_003226565.1 Parazoarcus communis SWub3 = DSM 12120
GTGGATCGGTCACGGAGCGCAGTTGGCCAGCTGCGTTCCAGCTATAGGTGGTCGTCTGGCCGGCCGCATCGGTAAAGGTCAGTGGCCGGTGGGCGGTGTTCCAGGTGTAGCTCGCCAGCATGGCATACCCGTTGATGCTGCCGGGGGCGTTACTTTTCTGTCGCACCGAAACGACATCGATTCCATTGGCGGCATAGTCGATCCGTGTTTCGCGATTGAGCGGGTCGACCAAACCCGTGATGTTGCCTCGGTCAT
>NZ_QKOE01000186.1 GCF_003226565.1 Parazoarcus communis SWub3 = DSM 12120
GGCACGTACCTACGCGGGCTACAGTAGCGCAACCGGAGCGTTTACCGCAGAAAGTCGCGACGGGGCCATCCTTGTCAGGGTGGCGGCTGACCCTATCCGCTACGAACGCCGCCTGGCCGACGGCAGCATCGAAGAGTATGCCTTCTCGGACGGTGCCGTCGCCTATCCGCGACGTATTTTTCTGACCCGGCTCCGCGACCCCTCGGGCAATGCTGTCGACCTGTCCTACGACGCACAACGGCGGCTTGTCGCCCT
>NZ_QKOE01000187.1 GCF_003226565.1 Parazoarcus communis SWub3 = DSM 12120
GCCGGCCCCGCGGGCGGGCGCCGGCGCTGCCGGCGCCGAAACAGTTCGAACTGGCGTTTCGCACCTGGGTCGGCGGCCTCATCCCGGCGCTGGCCAAGGACCAGGTGATCGCCATCGATGGCAAGGCGAGCCGGCGCACCACGAGCAAGGCGGCGGTTGCGCCGCTGCATATGGTCAGCGCGTTTGCGGCCAACGTGGGCGTGGTGCTGGGCCAGACGGCGACAGCGGAGAAGTCCAACGAGATCACCGCGATCC
>NZ_QKOE01000188.1 GCF_003226565.1 Parazoarcus communis SWub3 = DSM 12120
CCAGGGGGTCGGTGATGTTGAGCCAGCGGGTGGTGCCACTTTCGCCAAAGGCAAACTGCGTCGTCCCGTACGGTGTCGTCATCGCCGTGATGAAGGTGGCGCTGTTGTACGTAAAGGAGGACGTGAGCCCAAGGACATCGGTGATGCGACTCAGACGCCCTTGGGCATCGTAGTCGATCGAGGCACTGCGCCCGAAAGGATCCGTGATTCGGGTCAGCAACAACGGCTGACCTGCCAGTTGGTAGTCAAAGACGG
>NZ_QKOE01000018.1 GCF_003226565.1 Parazoarcus communis SWub3 = DSM 12120
ACCGCGATCTCGTCGAACGGGTTCATGCTCATCTTCACGTTGGCAATATCCACGCCGCTACCGTCCGCCTTCACGCGAACCTTCACGTTGTAATCCACCACGCGTTTGACCGGGACCAGAATCTTCAATGCCGCGCTCCTTGTAAATTCGTTGTCTCCACGTTCGACTCTCGTCGAACCGATTCATTATGGCACTCAGATGGTGCATTTATCGCACTTCAGCGCGAATCGAATCGGGAAGTTATCTCCATACGCTTCAGTATGGAGCGCGTACGGTAGCGTACGGACGAAGAATCGTCAATACTATACCGTATGGAGACACAAACAGATAAACCACGGGTTCAGCTCGACCGCGACGCATGGATTGCCGCTGCCACCGAAGTACTGGCAGAGGAAGGTATTGCCGGCTTGCGCGTCGAGGTGTTGGCGAAACGGCTGAAAGTGACCAAGGGCAGCTTCTACTGGCATTTTCAGGACCGCAGGGATCTGCTGATAGCAGTCCTGCTGCACTGGAAGGAAGGTCGTATACGCGACATCATCAAGCAGACCACAGCCGATCCAGGTCACGAGCTGGAGCAGATCTATCACGTCATCGACGTCTATAGCGCAAGTCGCAGTCGTCGGGGGATGATGATCGAACTGGCGGTTCGTGACTGGGCGAGACGTGACAGCGAGGCGGGTGCGATCGTTGCAGAGGTCGATGACGTTCGTCTGCGCTGCGCGCGCGCCTTGTTCCTGGCTTGTGGTGTGCCGATGGAGGAGGCATCGAGTCGCTGCATGCTGCTGTATGCCTATGTGTTCGGCGTTTCCCTGATGATTTACGAAAAGTTCGACACCGATGTTGCACGGCTCAAACGCGACATCGCCGATTTGATCGCTCGTTCCGCGCACGCCTCGGGCCCGGCCTGAGCAGATCGGGAGTCACTGTCAGGTAGCAGGCGCATCTGACCGGGAATTGAGGCGGGGAAAAGCTTCAACCACGTTCAGCGTAGTCTGCCGAATGACGATGTCGACCGGGATGCCACGTAAAGTCGCCAGCGTTGCGGCATAGCGTGACAGATTGGCCGGGCAGTTGCGCTGGCCCCGCCCCCAGCTGGGTGCCATGTCCGGAGCATCGGTTTCGAGCACGATGCTCTCCAGCGGAAGCTCGGTCGCCAGTTTTCGAATGCGCTGAGAACCTTCGAAGGTCATCGCTCCGCCAAAGCCGAGCTTGAATCCGAGCGCGATGAAAGCGTCAGCCTGCTGGCGACTGCCATTGAAAGCATGCGCAACACCGCCGCGCACGCGGGTCTGACGCAAGTGTTTCAGCACCTCGTCCTGCGCCCGTCGCAGATGGAGGATGACCGGAAGATCGAAACGCTGCGCCAGCTTGAGTTGAGCGGAAAAAAAATTGGCCTGGCGTTTCCTGTCCGTGACATCAATATAGAAGTCGAGTCCGATCTCGCCAACCGCAATGCAGTTCGATGTGGCCAGCTTGTGTTCCAGCGCTTCAATATCGGCATCAACGGCTTGATCAACGTACATTGGATGCAAGCCATACGCAGGCCACACGTCGGGACAGTTCCGCGCAAGTTCTGCGATACGCAAAAAACTTGCGCGGTCCACTGCAGGTACGACGAATCCACCGACACCCACAGCACGTGCTGCTGCAAGCACCTCGTTGCGGTCCGCATCGAACTCGGCCGCATCAAGGTGTATGTGACTGTCGATCAGCATCGTCGTAAAGCCGTTTCAGCGACCTTTCCAGACGGGCTTGCGTTTGCCCACGAAAGCGTCGATACCCTCTGCGGCATCCTCCGCCATCATGTTGCAGGCCATGGTCTCGGCGGCCATCTGGTAGGCCGCCTCAAGCCCCATTTCAAGCTGCCGGTAGAACATCTGCTTGCCCATGCCAATCGCGACCGGAGACTTGGCGACGATCGATGCGGCCAGGCGGGCAACCTCTTCATCGAGTTGTTCAAGCGGTACGACCCGGTTGATCAGGCCTCGGCGCTGGGCCTCATGCGCATCGATGAAATCTCCGGTAACCAGCATCTCAAAGGCCTGCTTGCGACCCATGTTGCGTGACAACCCAACACTGGGCGTGGCGCAGAACAGCCCCACATTGATACCCGATACGGCAAAACGCGCGACGTCGGCCGCAACGGCAAGATCGCACATCGACACCAGCTGACAACCCGCCGCCGTGGCAATGCCGTGGATGCGGGCGATGACCGGTTGCGGCATTTCGGTCAGCTTGACCATGAACTTGCCGCACAGCCTGAACAAATCCTGCTGAAAGGCCAGGTTGTAATTGCCACGCATCTCCTTGAGGTCATGACCGGCACAAAAAGCCTTGCCCTCCCCCGCGAGGATGACGACACGTACGGAATCGTCCTTCGAAATGACGTCGATCTCGGCAATCAATGCTTCAAGCATGGCACGCGACAGCGAATTGAACTGCAGCGGACGATTGAGCGTCAGCGTGGTGACACCGGCTTCGTCGCTTCGTAGCAGCATCGGTGCGTCCTGGGACTGCGGCATTGCACTCATTGATCTCCTCCGATATTGGTTTACGTTAACGTCAACGGCCGATCATGTTAGCGCATGATCGGCCGTTGCGGGGGATGTATGCTGCAAACATCCCCGTACCCTGCGACTACTCGAACGCAGCCGTCGACCTGGCCTGCTCACGCAGCACGAACTTCTGGATCTTGCCGGTCGAGGTCTTCGGCAGGGCGCCGAAAATCACTTTCTTCGGCACCTTGAACCCTGCCAGATGTTCGCGGCAGTGAGTCCGCATGTCGTCTTCCGACACCTCGGCACCGTCCTTCAGTTCGACGAAGGCGCAGGGAACCTCACCCCATTTCTCGTCGGGCAGGGCAACCACCGCAGCGGCCATGACAGCAGGATGACGATAGAGCGCATCCTCGACCTCGATCGACGAGATGTTCTCGCCCCCCGAGATGATCACGTCTTTGGAGCGGTCCTTGATCTTGACGTAGCCGTCCGCTTGCATGACCGCCAGATCGCCAGTGTGATACCAGCCGCCACGGAAGGATTCCTCTGTGGCTTTAGGGTTCTTCAGGTACCCCTTCATCACCAGGTTGCCGCGGAACATGATCTCGCCCATGGTTTCGTTATCCCAGGGAACGGGCTCCATCGTTTCCGGATCCAGTACGGTAATGCCTTCCTGGGCATGATAACGAACACCCTGGCGTCCATTCCTGACCACCTGTTCAGCCAGCGGCAGATCCGCCCAGTCCTCGTGTTTGGCGCAGACCGCTGCCGGGCCGTAGGTTTCGGTCAAGCCATAGACGTGAGTGATGTCAAAGCCGATCTTCGCCATGCCCTCGATGACGGCCGCCGGCGGGGGTGCTGCGGCAACCAGACCCGAAACCTTGTGGTTGATGCCCTCGCGCCAGGCTGCCGGCGCATTGGCAAGCATCGAATGCACGATGGGCGCGCCACAATAGTGGGTGACCTTGTGCTCACGGATGGCCTCGAAGATCAACCGCGGATCGACCCTGCGCAGACAGACATTCACGCCGGCATTCGCTGCAAGCGTCCAGGCAAAGCACCAGCCATTGCAGTGGAACATTGGCAGCGTCCACAGATAGACCGCGTGCGGTGGCATCCCCCAGGAAACGATGTTCGACATCGAATTCAGATAGGCGCCGCGATGGTGATAGACCACACCTTTCGGATTGCCAGTGGTGCCGGAAGTGTAGTTCAGCGAGATCGCGTCCCACTCATCCGAAGGCTGCTCCAGGACAAACTCGGGATTGCCACCGGCAAGCAGCGCCTCGTACTCCAGTGCGCCCACGCGCTCGCCCGGACCGGTGTATTCCGGATCGTCTACATCGACGACGATCATGTCCTTGCGCCCAGCGAGTTCGATCGCGGTCTTGACCATGCGCGAATACTCGCGGTCGGTGATCAATACCTTGGCCTCGCCATGATTCAGGATGAAGGCCACCCCTTCGGCATCCAGCCGGGTGTTGACGGTATTGAGCACTGCACCGCAACCTGGAACCCCGAAATGGCATTCGAACATCTCGGGCGTGTTGTTCAGCACCACGGCGACGGTGTCATTCTTGCCGACGCCAAGCTGTTTCAACGCGGAAGCGAGCCGTCGGCTGCGCTCGAACACTTCGCGCCAGGTCAGCCGTCGCTGGCCATGGATGACAGCGATACGGTCAGGATAAATATAGGCACTGCGTTCGATGAAAGTCAGCGGTGTCAGCGGCACGTAATTGGCCGGATTCTTGTCCAGGCCCGTGTCATATGGAGACATTCTGTCGGTCATGCGTTCTCCCTCAACAACATTATTGCATCGTTATAGTGGTTGAAACGCGACGGCCGCAGCCATGCAGATCAGCTACGGCATGCCGCGCCGACATTCAAATCCCGCAGCCCCTCGCCGTCAAGCCCTGCAAGCCATTGCACAAGCTGTTCGGCAAGCATGTCCGAGATCTGCAAAAAGGCCGCGACACCGCCTTCGGCAGTCGCTTCCGGCGCGACGCTGCTCAATGCGAACTCCTTACGTGCCAGCGCCTTGTCACTGCGAGCCGGTAGCCAGCTTGCCCGCAGCACTACGCGTGCTTCACTGCGTTGTTCGGTATCGAACACCTGTACGAACTCATCAAGCTCCAGCCGCAGACGGCATTCACTGGTACCGATGTTGATGCCACCGATGGCGCGCTCCAGATTGCGTGCCAGCATCTCCGGTGGATGTGCTGCCCAGCGGCTATTGGCAAAACTGCGTCGGCGGTGCGTCTGGTCCCAGGTCAGGCGGTACTGCATCGCACTGGTTTCCAACCAAGAAGGCGCCAGTAACTGGATTTGTGCCGGGACAACCTGGGCAGGCAGCGATCTTGGTGCCGTCAGCCCCAGATCGAAGCTCGCCATTGGACGCGGCGGAACACCCAACCCATTGCAGGCAGTGACAGCGATCGAAGTCAGCACGATGGCGGCAAGCTGTGGAATACGCATTTTCTGGCTCGAGAAAGATAAGGTGCGCGAAAGGCGTTTGCCCGACCGAAGTTGGCGTTCCCGGATGGTGCATTCAGCGTGGCGAATTCACGGTAAATCCAGGCTCGCCCGGTCCTGGCGCCCGCTCCCCCGGCCCGGTCAATAGCATCTGAGGCGAGGATTCGACCTCTTCGATCAAACGCCCCAGGCGGCGGGAGGTTGCGGTCAACTCGCGCAGCAACTCGTTCAGTTGCGGCAAGGTCCCGTCGATCAGGCCGTCCCCTGCAGCAAGCGCTGCGCGGTCCACCCGCTCGGACATCGCGGTAAGTCGCTCCAGCAGCACCCGCATTTCGGCAATGGTGGGTTCAGCGGCACCGGTGGTGCGCTCGAGGTTGTCCAGGGTTGCCGCCAACCGTCCGAGGTTCTCATCGTTGAAAGCGGCGCTGATGGCGGCCAGGGTGGCCGGTGCATCCTTGAAAGTTCGGTCGATCCCTGCGATCGCAGACTCCAGCCGTTCCAGCGATTTGCGCAAACGCTCGGTCGTCGTCTCATCGAAGACCAGCGAAATGCGGTCGGCAACCTCCTTGAAACGCTGTGCGGCCGCCAACGCATGATCGGCAATCTGATCGATCAGTCCGGAGTTGAGCACGATGACTGGAAGCTGCCCATCCTCAGCAGTCAAGGGCGTGGTGTCGCTTCCCCGCTCTTCAAGCTGGATATAGGCGAGCCCGGTCACCCCTTGAGTACCCAGCGAGGCCCGGGTGCTACGGGTGATGGGCAGGTCTGCCCGGATGCGGATTTTTACGAGCAGTCGGCGCGCGTCCTGAGGGTCGATGGCGATATCTGTGACCCTGCCCGCCAGCATCCCGCGATAGCGTACCGCTGCCTGCACGTTCAGCCCATTGACGGAGCCGGTGGATGCCAGCAGATATTCGCGGGTGGCTTCCCGATCCTCCGAAAACCACCACAGTGCCAACACAAGGGCGCCACCGAGCAGCAGCGCAAATAGCCCGGTTGCGATCGCGTGAGCGCGATTTTCCATTCAGATGTTCTCCTTGGCCCGCGCCAGCGCGCGACGACCGTGCTCGCCGCGAAAGAAGCGTTCGATGAAAGGATGCTCGATCAGCATCGTTTCCTCCAGAGAGGCATAACTCAGTATCTTGCGATCGGCAAGCACCGCGACCTTGCTTGACATGGCAGCCAGGGTATCCAGGTCATGAGTGACCAGCACCACGGTCAGCCCAAGCTCCCGATGCAGGGACAGGATCAGACGGACAAAGCTCGCGCTGCGATCCGGGTCAAGTCCCGCGGTGGGCTCGTCCAGCAACAGCAACTCAGGCTCCAGCGCCAGCGCCCTGGCCAGTGCCGCACGCTTGACCATTCCACCCGAAAGCTCTGCGGGCATCAGCGCAGCATGTTGTGCTTCCATCTCCACCATGGCGAGCTTCAGGCTGACCAGTTGCCGGATCTCGTCTTCGGTCGCAACGCCTAGCTCCCGCAGAGGAAAGGCAATGTTCTCGCCCACGGTGAACGCAGAGAACAAGGCCCCTTGCTGAAACAATACGCCAAACCGGCGTTTGCGATTCACCTGATCGTCGATCGAACCACCATCCAGCGGTTCGCCAAACAGTCTGACCTGGCCCGCCGCTGGCTGGGTCAGGCCAATGATGTGACGCAACAGCGTGGTCTTGCCGCTGCCGGAACCGCCGACCAGGGCCACGATCTCGCCACGTGCAATGTCCAGATTCAGTCCGTCGTGTACCAGATTCGACCCGAAACGGGTAACCACGTCCGACAGGGAGACCACTGTCTCGCTCATACCGGCACACCAATCGAACGCGTTGCGATTGCGAATACCGCATCCACCAGGATCACGAGCGTGATGGATGACACCACCGATGCCGTGGTGTTGGCCGACAGACTTTCGGTATTCGGCCGCACACGCAGGCCAAAGTGGCAGGCGACCATCGAGATCAGCAAACCAAACACTGCACCCTTGGCAAGGCCGATATATACGTTGGAAATCGGCACCACCCGGGGCAGGGTCTCCAGAAAGAACCCGAAACTCAACCCAAGCTCGATCCACGCCGACACCATGCCACCGAACAAGGCCACCGAGGATGTCCAGAGCACCAGCAGCGGCATGGCCAGCGTCAGTGCAATGACTTTAGGCAGGATCAGGCGCAGGGTTCGTGAGACGCCCATCGCGGTCAGCGCATCAATTTCCTCGGTCACCCTCATGACACCGAGCTGAGCGGTCATTGCCGAGCCGGAGCGTCCCGCAACCAGCACCGAGACCAGCACAGGCCCCAACTCGCGGATGATGCCCAGCCCCAGGATGTTGACGATGAAGATATCAGCGCCAAATGCCTTCAATTGCAAGGCCGAAAGATACGACAGCACCACACCAATCAAGAAACCCACCAGCGCGGTCACCGGCATCGCCTTGACCCCAACTTTGTACAGGTTGGCAGAGATTTCCAGTACCGGCCAATCCCGCGGGCGTCGCATCAGATGTGCGATATCGAGCAGCAAGCGCCCCAGCAAGGCGATGAAGGCCAGCAAGTGATCACGAAACAGGAATATCACCTGGCCTACATGCGCAAGCGCATCCAGCGGGCCAAAACGCCTGGCAGGCGGCAAGGGTTTTGTTGCGGAGTCAGCAATCCGCTCGATGATGGCGCGATGTGCTGCGGAAACCTCGATCCCTGCTGGCCACTGTTGTGCCCAGGCCCCCCATAGCAAGGCAGCGCCAAAGCTGTCGAGTCGCGACAGCTGTTCAAGATGCCAGCGCTCACCGGCCGACGCGCCTGAGAGTTGCTTGCGCAGCACGTCGACACGTGGCCGCAAAGCCTGCAAGGTCCAGTTCCCGCTGGCAGTCCACGTGCCTGAGGCGGGATCCCGACTCAAGGCGGGGGGCGAATCACCGCTCATGAAGGACGTCAGACGGCAACGCTACGCGGCGCGGTGGATCGTACGTACAAGCCGCGCCCAACCGAAATCCACTGCCGTTGCTCTTCGTCCAATGCTGCGGCAGTCAAAGGAAGCTTCTGCAACCAGCCAACCGGCGTATTGACCGAAAACCCCCTTCCCTCCCGGGTCATCGTGATCGGCGGCACACCGCGCGTATCCCGTGCCCGGTGGATCACCACGGCAAGCCTGAGGCAGGCGATCAACGTCCAGTCGGGGCTGGTCGGGTCAATGGCGGCAACGCGCTCGAGCTTGCCACGATGTGCCAGCACAATGCGCGACAGACGCCCCTGATCCATCCGCGAGAATCCTGGCATGTCGGCATTGGCAAGAATGTAGGCGCTGTGCTTGTGATAACTGGAGTGCGCAACCGAAATTCCGATCTCATGCATCATCGCCGCCCAGTGCAGAAAGCGGTGGTCGAGGCTTTCCGGAGCGGCGGCCGTCGGGTCGACCTGTGACAGCAGATACGTGGCTGTGGCTGCAACCTGCTGCGCCTGGCGCTGATCGACCCGGTAACGGGCCACAAAGGCCGCGACCGTAGCGTCACGCAGATCATGGTGATGGTAGCGCCCCAGCAGGTCGTAAAGCACACCCTGGCGCAAGGCTCCCTCCGAAAACACCATGCGTTCCAGGCCGAACTCCTTGAATACCGCGCTCATGATCGAAAACCCGCCCAGAATGACCGGAATCCGGTCACCTCTCAGGCCGGGGAGATCCAGCGCCTCGACATGGCCAGCCCGCAGGAAGAGCGTCTTGAGTTTCTCCAGGCCATCACGGGTGATACCGCCGGACGACAAACCATTCTGTTCAAGAATCTCGACCAAGGCCTTGGCCGAACCGGATGAACCGACCGCCTCCTCCCATCCGGTCTCGCGATAGACGTGGGCAATGGCCTGCAACTCACGTCGAGCCGCCAACTCGGCCTCCTTGAGGCCACGCTTGTCGATACGGCCTTCTGGAAAATACTTCAGGCTGTAGCCCACGCAACCCATGTACAGCGACTCGAGCAGCAGAGGTTCAAAGCTCTTGCCGATGATGAACTCGGTGGAGCCGCCACCGATATCCACAACCAGTTGCTGCTTGTGCGGGTCTGGCAGCGTGTGGGCCACACCGACATAGATCAGGCGAGCCTCTTCGCGGCCGGCGATGACTTCGATTGGAAAACCGAGTGCCGCTTCGGCACGGATCAGGAACTCCTGTGCATTCTTCGCCACCCGCAGGGTGTTGGTCGCCACAACCCTGACCGAATCACGAGGGAAACCGTTCAGGCGCTCATTGAAACGACGCAAGGCGGCCACACCACGCTGCTGAGCCTCCATGTCCAGCCATTTTTCGGGCGACAGCCCCGCAGCCAGTCGAACCGCCTCCTTGAGGCCATCCAGTGGGTAGATCTGGTCATTGACGATACGCCCCACCTGGAGGCGAAAACTGTTGGAGCCGAGGTCGATCGCAGCGATCAGGTCTTGCATCATGATGGGCAGGTAGCCGCCGGGGACAAACGCATTGGGGCACACATTCTAGCATCTGCGCAGATCAATCCGACGACTCGAAAATACATGAACAAAACGTATCTGTGTCATTGAAATGTAATGGAAATGTCACATAATCTCGAAAACTCACCCGTGCGGATGAACCATGTACAGACCGGCCCCAGCCAATCGCTACCCCAAAGAGCACTTCATCAACCGCGAACTCTCGTTGCTGCAGTTTCAACGGCGGGTGCTCGCACAAGCTGCCGACGTCAATGTTCCCCTGCTTGAGCGGCTGCGGTTTCTCTGCATCGTATCGAGCAATCTGGATGAGTTCTTCGAAATCCGCGTTTCGGGCATCAAGGAGCAGATCCGGCTTGGTAGCCGGGCGTCCGGAAACGATGGCATTCCGCCAACAGAACTGCTCTCCAGGGTCAGTACGGAAGTCCACGAGATCATCGCTGACCAGTATGAGATGCTGAACGACGACATCCTTCCCGCGCTTGCGGGCGAAGGCATTGTCTTCCTGCGCCGCAGCCTGTGGAACGATGCACAACGAGCCTGGATCCGCGAGTATTTCCAGCGTGAAGTCATGCCGGTGCTGACACCCATCGGGCTGGATCCGGCGCACCCCTTTCCTCGTGTGCTCAACAAGAGCCTGAACTTTGCTGTCGAACTCGAAGGCCGTGACGCGTTTGGACGTGATTCGGGGACCGCCATCGTGCAGGCTCCTCGGGTTCTGCCACGTGTCATCCGGCTGCCGGCCGAACTGAGCACGGCCGAGTACAGCTTTGTCTTCCTGTCCTCAGTGCTGCATGCGCATGTGGGCGACTTGTTCAGCGGCATGAACGTGCTCGGTTGCTACCAGTTCCGGGTCACCCGCAACTCGGACCTGTTTGTCGATGAAGAAGAAGTCAAGGATCTGCGTGCATCGTTGAAGGGCGAACTTCAACAGCGCCACTTCGGTGACGCCGTGCGGCTTGAGGTCGCCGACAACTGCTCCGCGGAAATGGCGGACTTCCTGCTGCAGCACTTCCGCCTGGAGCGCGCCGATCTGTACCGCACCCCCGGCATCGTCAACCTGGTTCGCCTCATGCAGGTGCCTGACTGGGTGGAGCGGCCGGATCTGAAGTATGGCAACTTCCTGCCCGGGCTACCCAAGGTGCTCGACAAGCGCGAGGAGATCTTCTCCGCAATTCGCAAGCAGGACATCCTGCTGCATCACCCCTTCCAGAGCTTTGCGCCCGTGATCGAGCTACTGCGCGCTGCTGCCGACGACCCTCAGGTCGTTGCCATCAAGATGACGGTGTACCGGACGGGAACAGACTCGGTACTGATGGAGCATCTGGTACGTGCCGCACAGAAGGGCAAGGAAGTGACGGTGGTGCTTGAGCTGATGGCCCGCTTCGACGAAGAGGCCAACATCTCATGGGCGAACCGGCTTGAGGAAGTGGGCGTACACGTGGTGTATGGCGTTTTCGGCTACAAGGTGCATGCCAAACTGTTGATGCTGGTGCGCCGGGAGGATGACGGTCTGCGCCGTTATGTGCATCTTGGCACTGGCAACTACCACCCGCGCACAACCCGGTTCTACACCGACTTTGGCCTGCTGACCTGCAACCCGGAAATCAGCGAAGACGTGGCTGAGGTCTTCAAGCAGCTCACCGGCCTGGGCCAGGCGACGACGCTTAAACACCTGTGGCAGGCCCCGTTCTCGTTGCAACCCAATGTCGTCGCAGCCATTGGTCGCGAGGCAGAAATTGCTGCCGCTGGCCGTCGTGGCCGCATCATTGCCAAGATGAATGCGCTGCTAGAGCCTGAAACCATCGAAGCGCTGTATGCCGCATCGCAAGCGGGTGTCGAAATCGACCTGATCATCCGCGGCCCCTGCGCACTGCGTCCGGGCGTGCCGGGACTGTCGGACAACATCCGGGTGCGTTCCGTGATCGGGCGCTTTCTGGAACACCACCGGATCTTTCACTTCCATGCCGATGGTGAGGACCAGATGTATCTGTCGAGCGCAGACTGGATGGATCGCAACTTCTTCCGCCGGATCGAGATCGCCTTCCCGGTGCTCGACTCAAGGGTCAAGCGCCGGGTCATGAAGGAAGGCCTACGCCCCTATCTGGGTGATAACTGCCAGTCCTGGGAGATGCAGCAGGAAGGCGGCTACCGGCGTAAATCCGCACGCGGCACACGCCGTGCTGCGCAGTTGATCCTGCTGCAGGAACTGGCGGGGCGCTGATCCAAAGACAGTGGCGCGAACCCTTCAGGCTCGCGCCACTGTCTGCATGCAGGCCGACGCCGTGCGGCCGTCGCTTACTTGCGCTGCGCGTCAATGACGCCCTTGACCTCGCGTATCAGCGTAATCGCACGCTGCAACTGGGTGATGCCGCCCACCTCCATGGTAAAGCGCATGTAGGCCGTACCTTTTTTGGTGAGGGTATTGACCGCGGTGACATTGAGTTTTTCGCGGGACAGCACTTCCGAGATATCGCGCAACAAGCCCTGACGATCCATCGCCTGAACCGCGATATCTACCGGAAATAGCGCCTGACGATTGTTGTACGCCTGGTCGCCCCACTCCGCCGCGATCACCCGTTCCGGGTGACGCTTGACGAGTAACTGAAAGTCCTGGCAGTCGACGCGGTGAATCGAGATGCCCCGCCCACGTGTTACGAAGCCTTCGATCGCGTCCGGCGGCGCCGGTTTGCAGCAGCGCGACAGCGAGGTCAAGAGTTTGCCAACCCCCACGATCAGGATCTTGTCCGAACTGTCACCCGAGCGACTACGACCAACAACGATCTCGGGTTCGGCCACGGGTTCGGCCACCACATCGCCCTCGCGCAGCGCCATCTGCACGGCACGTGGCCCGATTTCGCCGCGCCCTGCAGCCAGATACAGCGCATCGGCGTTCTTGAACCCCATGCGGTCCGCCAATCCGTCGATGTTGGCCTGCGCATGACCATCACGTTGCATTTCGCGGGTCACAAAGCTGCGCCCACGCGCGAGCAATTCCTCTTCGTCCTGCGCACTGAAGTACTGCTTGATCTTGGTGCGGGCACGTGAAGTCACGACGTAATGCTGACGCGGATCGAGCCAGTCGCGCGACGGCCCGCCTTCCTTGGTGGTGGAGATCTCCACCGTCTGCCCGCTCTCGAGCGGCGTATTCAAGGGGACAAGGTGACCATCCACCTTGGCGCCGCGACAACGGTGCCCCAGATCGGTGTGCAGACGATAGGCGAAGTCAACCGGCGTGGCGCCACGCGGCAGATCCACCACCCTGCCCTGCGGCGTCAACACATACAGCGTGTCGTCCAGTGAGGCGCGCTTGAACTGCTCCAGCCACTGGGCAGAATCCGCAACCTCATCTCGCCACGACAGCAGATTGCGCAACAGCGCGATCTTGTCATCGTAGTCGCCCGTCGGCCCGCTGCCTTCCTTGTAGCGCCAGTGGGCGGCAATGCCGAGCTCCGCATGACGATGCATGTCGTAGGTCCGGATCTGGACCTCCAGCGCACGGCCGTCACCGGCCAGCACTGCAGTGTGCAGCGACTGGTAGTTGTTGCCCTTGGGCTTGGTGATGTAATCGTCGAACTCTTTGTTGATCGGCTGCCAGATCTGATGCACCAGGCCAAGCACGGTATAACAATCGCGGACTTCATCCACCAGAACCCGCAAGGCGCGGATGTCGTACACCTGGGAGAAATCCAGGCGTTTTGCACGCATCTTGTTGTAGATGCTGTAAATATGCTTCGGCCGCCCGAAAATCTCGGCCTTGATGCCAACCGCCGCAATTTCGCTGCGCAGGCGTTCGATCGCGGAGTGGATGAACTCCTCGCGCTCCGAACGACGCTCATCGAGCATCTTGGCGATACGTTTATAGGTTTCCGGCTCGAGAAAGCGGAAGGAGAGATCCTCCAGTTCCCATTTCAATTGCCAGACCCCCAGCCGGTTGGCTAGTGGTGCATAGATATCCAGACTCTCACGCGCCACATCGGGTCGGCTATCGCTTGGCACCTCGGTGTAATAACGCAGCGTCTGGGTGCGCGAAGCGATACGCAGCAACACCACGCGGATGTCCTCGACCATCGCCAGCAACATCTTGCGCAAGGTCTCGGTCTGGGCCCGGATTTCGGGACCGGAGGCCGTGGTAGTCATGCGGGTGAGAACACGCAGACCATTGAGTTTGCGCAAACCTTCGACCAAGCGTGCGACATGGGTGCCGAAGCGGGCTTCGACCTCGGCGTAGGCATCGGCCTCGACGTACTCGCCAATCGAGAACAACAAGGCAGCGATCCGCGAATCCGCATCGAGCCGCAGCGAGGTCACGATCAAAGCCATACCCAGAGCATGAGTCCAGACCGACTCACCCGTACCGAGCACCCGATCCTCGTAGGCTTCGGCGGCCATTTCCAGCGCCTCCTCGATACGGGTACGCTCGGCCGGAGCCAAGCCCTCGGCAAGAAGATCGATGGGCGGCGAAGCCGAGTCCTGAGAGATTGCGTGGGTAACGTAAACCATGACGCGATTATCCCATATCACCCACATTGCGGTGTTACCATCCCGGTGTCGACCCGAAGATGCTGCAGGCATCTCCCACCTTGCCAACGGTAGCCCCATGGAAGGCGTTCAGCGCTCGAACTCCACCCCCGCTCGCAAGATCCGGCTGCGCTGGTTCCTGCTCCCGCTGGCGCTTGCCGCCATCGTCGCTGCGGCTGCCTGGGTACTGGACGAAATCGAGCATTCGCACTTTCAGGCAGCCCATCTCAACCGCATTGCCAGCGAAGCCAGTTTTTCGCTTGAACCCGGGCGTGGGGCGCTCCTGCACGCACCGACCGGCCCCTACGACACCCGTTTCGGCTACAACCAGATACCGGCCTTTATCGAGCGCCTGTTGCAGCGTGGCTACACTGTCACCCACCAGGCCCGGCCATCCGCGCGTCTGCTGGCACTCTCCGATCTGGGGTTGTTCCCTGTCTACCGCGAGAAGAACCAGGGCGGACTTGAGCTGCTGGATTGCCGTGATCAACGGCTTCAGGTTTCGCGTTTCCCCGAACGCATCTATGCCCGTTTTGAAGAGGTGCCACAGCTTCTTGTCGACAGCCTGCTGTTTATCGAAAACCGCGAACTGCTGGCTGCTGACCGGCCCTACCGCAATCCCGCGGTTGAATGGAACCGCTTCGCGCGTGCGGCGCTCGACCAGTTGATCGGCTTGGTCCGCCCCGATCACAGCAAACCCGGTGGTAGCACGCTGGCTACCCAGATCGAGAAATATCGTCATTCACCTGATGGCCGTACCGGTTCCCGCGAAGAAAAACTACGGCAGATGGCCACCGCCTCGGTGCGAGCCTATCTGGATGGCGAACAGAACTTTACCGCGCGACAACGTATCGTCACCGATTACCTCAATACAGTGCCCTTGTCAGCAAAATCCGGGTTCGGAGAAGTCAATGGCCTCGGTGACGGTTTGTGGGCATGGTATGGACGCGATTTTGCCGAGGTGAATCGTCTGCTTGCCGATACCCCCCCTGTCACCACAGGGGCTCCTGCACCGGAAACCGATTTGGCTGAGCGTGCACTGGCCTACAAGCAGGCCTTGTCCCTGATGATCGCACAGCGCCGCCCATCTTTTTACCTTGCTGGAAACGCACGCTCGCTGGGCAGTCTGACCGACAGCCATCTGCGATTGCTGGCACAGGCTGGGCTGATACAGCCTGCCCTGCGTGATGCCGCACTGGCCCAGACGCTGACCTTGCGCGATGGTCCTGCACTTCCGCCCCAGTCCGATTTCGTCACCCGGAAGGCCAGCAACAGCTTACGAACGCACCTGTCCGGCCAGTTGGGTGTTCCACGCTTTTACGACCTCGATAGACTCGATCTGAGCGTGACCAGCACCCTGCACGGGCAAGTTCAGTCCGCCGTCGGCACCTTGCTGCGTGAGATCGCCGATCCAGTGCGCGCCAATCAGCTTGGCCTTGTCGGCGGCAGAATGTTTGCCCCTGGACAGGACCCCTCCCGGGTGCTGTTCAGCTTTACGCTGTATGAACGTTCCGGCAACAGCAATCTGCTGCGCATCCAGACCGACAGTTACGATCAGCCTTTCGACATCAATGAAGGTGCGAAGCTCGATCTGGGCTCGACGGCAAAGCTGCGCACCTTGGTGAACTATCTCGAAGTCATCGCCGAACTGCATCAATACTACGGCGCGCTGGATCTCGAGCAGTTGCGCCAGACCCCGCGTCCGCGGAACAACCCACTGGCCGCGTGGGCGCTGGACTACCTGAGCAACACCGACGAGCGCTCACTGGGCGCCATGCTGGATGCTGCGATGGAACGAAATTACTCGGCAAGCCCGGCCGAGCAGTTTTTCACCGGCGGCGGTCTGCACCGGTTCAACAATTTCAACCGCGATGATGACAACAAGGTAATGAGCGTGAAGGTTGCCTTCCGCCATTCCGTCAATCTTGTCTTCATTCGCATGATGCGGGATATCGTCCGCCATACCATCGCGCAGAATCCAGCAGCGGCCGACATCTTCGAGGATCCTGACGATCCACGCCGTCGCGAGTATCTCGAACGCTTTGCCGATCGTGAGGGCCAGGTGTTCCTCAATGGCTTCTTCCGCAAGTACCAGGGGCGGCAGGGTCTGGCCGCACTCGATCATCTGCTCGACGGTCTGCGTCTGACGCCGCGCCGGCTTGCCGTCATCCTCAGGTCGGTGCTCCCCGAAGCCGATGAGGCCCAGTTCGCCACGCTGATGCGAGACCGCCTGCCAGAAGGTCGTCAGCTCGGCGATGCCGAGTTGAGCAACCTATACACCCGTTTTGGACGTGACCGCTTCGGCTTGCCGGACCGAGGCTACCTAGCCGGTGTTCATCCACTGGAGCTCTGGCTGGTAGAGTTCCTGCAGGCCCATCCCGGTGCCACCCGATCGCAGGTCGTCAGCGCCAGTGTGGACGAGCGCCGCGAGGTCTACACGTGGTTGTTCCGGACGCGTCATCGTAACGCCCAGGATGTACGCATCCGCAGTCTGCTCGAAGTCGAGGCCTTCATCGATATCGCCCGGCGCTGGCACCGTCTGGGCTATCCGTTCGAAACGCTCACCCCGTCCTATGCCAGTTCCATCGGCAGCTCGGCAGACCGCCCCGCTGCACTTTCCGAGCTGGTTGGCATTCTGCTTAACGACGGCAAGCGCCTCCCGATACAACGGATCGAGTCGCTGCATTTCGCTGCCGATACGCCTTATGAAACCCGTTTGGCCAGGTTGCCCGGTACGCCGGAGCAAGTGCTGCCCCCCGAACTGGCGAGGGTGGCTCGCGAAGCACTGATTGATGTGGCCAATGCAGGTACGGCCAGACGGCTGGCGGGGGCTTTCGTCGACCCGACGGGCAAGCCGATCACCGTCGGCGGTAAAACCGGAACAGGCGATCACCGCTATGACGTCTATGGGCGGGGTGGTCAACTGGTCAGTTCGCGCGTGGTCACGCGCTCCGCAACACTGGTGTTCATGATCGGCGATCGCTTCTTCGGCACGCTGACCGCATACGTTGGCGAACCCCATGCAGCAAGCTACCAGTTCACCAGTGGACTCGCGGTCCAGTTGCTGGCGCGTGGCATTGCACCACTGCTTCAACCGCTGTTGCATGAAGATGCGGCCAAGGCCTGCAAGCCTGCTGCCGACGCAGAAGCCGCCTCCTGATCTTCCGTGACAGATAGGACCATCGTCGCAGCCCCCAGCGGGATTGCATCCCGCCCATGTCTTGCCTTGACTCCCCCCACTCGGACTCAATCCGCTTGTGCACGCTCCATCAGGGATTCTCCCTGTTTGGCTCACGCCAGCCTTGTGCCATGATCGCGCCTCAATAAGCTCTGCAAAATTCGAATGAAACGACTGTCGGCCAACCCCTATCTGCTGCTTTCCCTTACCGCCCTGTTCTGGGCGGGCAACATGGTGATGGGGCGTGGCATCCGTGCGGACGTCCCGCCCATCGCACTTGCCTTCTGGCGATGGACCATTGCGTTGGCCCTCGTCCTGCCCTTTGCCTTGCCGCACCTGCGCGAACAATGGCCCCGTCTGCGCAGCGCCTGGCGCCCCCTGCTGTTTCTGGGTGCGCTTGGCGTCGGCAGCTACAACACCTTTGCCTATATCGCACTGCAATACACGACCGCGACCAACGCCACGCTTCTGAACTCCTTCATCCCCATCGCCACCATCGCACTTGCGTTCCTGCTGTTCGGCAAGCGCCTGAGCAGGCTGGAGGCGGCCGGGGTGATCGTCTCCTTGCTGGGGGTCGTCACCATCGTCAGCAGAGGTAGCCTGGACACATTGCTGGGCCTCAGCCTTAACAACGGTGACTTGTGGATGTTGGGTGCCGTACTGACTTGGGGCTTGTACACCGTTGGCTTGCAGTGGCGACCGCAAGGCGTCGATCCGATGCTGATGCTGGCGGCACTGACAGTGATCGGGCTGGCATTGCTCGCGCCCATCTATGCCTGGGAACTGGCCAGTGGCCGGCACATCCAGCTGTCCTTTACCGCCGTCAGCGGCATTCTCTACACCGGCATCTTTCCCGGCTTCATCGGTTATGTGTTTTACAACGCCGGCGTGGCTGCCGTCGGTCCCAGCCGCGCGTCGCTGTTCATTCATCTGATGCCGGTATTTGGCATCATCCTTGCGGCGATATTCCTGGGTGAGCGACCACAGAGTTATCATTTCATCGGAATTGGCCTGGTCTTTGCAGGTATCCTGCTGACCACCCGGAAACCCGCCTCCTAGACCGATGTTCGGAAAACTGCGCAACTGGCTGGGATTTGAGCAGACGCTCGTCGACGTCCCTGTCGAGATGTGGACGCGTGTCGAGGCCCGTCTGCCCTTTCTTGACTATCTCGAGCCGGATGACCGAGCGCGTCTGCGCCTGATGGCACGCCAGCTGCTGGCTGAAAAGCAGTTTCATGGCGCTCAGGGCATGGAGCTCTCCGACGAGATCATGCTTGGCATTGCCCTTCAGGCCTGCTTGCCAGTGCTCAATATCGGACTGCAGGCCTATCGCGGCTGGGTCGGCATCATCGTGTATCCGGGCGATTTCGTCATTCCGAGGCACGAGATGGACGAGGATGGCGTCGTCCACGAATACGATGACGAAGTCCTTGGCGAGGCCTGGGAAGGCGGGCCTGTCATCGTATCTTGGTTTGACGACGGCGGAACCCCCGCACCTGACGGCGTCAATGTGGTGATCCACGAGTTTGCGCACAAGCTTGATATGGAAAATGGCGGTGTCGATGGTCTGCCGCCACTGCCTGCCCACATGTCGAGGCGCGATTGGGCAACCGCCTTCACCGCGGCCTACGATGCGCTTTGCGAGCAGGTCGACAGCGGCGCCGAGCCGGTGCTCGACCCCTATGCCAGCGAACATCCTGGCGAGTTCTTTGCGGTCGCCTCTGAAGTCTTCTTCGAACAGCCCGGTTATCTGCGCAGCGTATTTCCGGCCGTGTATGCCCAGCTGTCGGCCTACTACGGCCTTGATCCAGCCGCGGGCGAGGCTCGCTGCCTGCGCCAGACCTCCACCCTGCCCTCATGATGCCGGCAAAGCGGCTGTTGATTGTCTATCACACCCAGTCCGGCAACACGGGCGCGCTTGCACATGCCGTGTTCGATGGCGCGCGACAGGTCCTTGACGTTGAAACCCGTCTGCTACGGGCCTTTGATGCCGGTCACAGCGATCTGCTCGCTTGCGATGGCGTGCTGCTTGGCACCCCGGAGAACTTTGGCTACATGTCAGGTGCACTGAAGGATTTCTTCGACCGCACCTACTATCCCTGCGAAAACAAGACCAATGGGCGTCCTTACGGCATTTTCGTCAGTGCAGGCAACGACGGCACTGGTGCGGTGCGTGAGATTGGCCGCATTGCCAATGGTTATGGCTGGAAGCTGGCCTGCGAGCCCTTGATCGTGCGTAAGGCGGTCACGCCGGGCGACCTCACTCTCGCGCATGAGCTGGGGGAAGGCTTTGCCACCGCGTTGTCGATGGGCGCATTCTAGTCACCACGTCGCGCAAACCACGGCCTGCCGTGATCAACCAAGTGTTTTCCTGCAAAACGAAAAACCGTTTCATCAAACGGTAACGATAGTTCTTGGCAGCCCCTTCCGTACGGTCTAGTCTGGTAAAACTGTTGCACGCAACAGTCCGCTTTTTTTCCGTAACGGAGGGTGTCTCATGGCTATTACCTGGATTTTGGTTGCCAACGCCAGCCTGGCAAAACTGTACGCGAACCTCGGCCCCAACAAGGGCCTCAAGCTGGTCAAGGAACTCATCCATCCAGAAAGCAGGCAGAAGAATGCCGACCTGGTAACCGACCGACCAGGCAGCATGGGCAGCACCGGTGGCTCGATGCAGCCTCAGACCGAACCCAAGCACTACGAAGCCAAGGTTTTCGCACAGGAGATTGCACAAACCCTCTACCACGGCAGGGCGAAGAATGCCTTCAAGCGCGCCATCATCGTCGCTCCGCCCGCCTTCATGGGCATGCTGAACAACATGCTGGACGCACCAACCGCCCAACTGATCAGCGATCGTTTCGAAAAAGACTACACCAAGACACCGGAGCCTGAACTCGCAAATCGACTCTCGTCCGCCATCTATCTCTGACTTCTTCGACCGTCTCCCGACCTGAGACGATGGTGCGGCTAAAACCGCACCGAAGAGCCGCGGGGCGCTTGGCGCCCCGCATCCATTTTCAGCGACCGAGACCCTTTATGGGCAAGGGTAAGCGCTGCCATCAGATTCCGGGATAATGGCGGACCTATCGACCGCTCCAAGCACATTCATGCCCCGTTTTCCCCACGTCATTTTCGATCTTGACGGTACCCTGATCGATTCAGCGCCGGCCATTCTCGCCAGTTTCCGCGATGCTTTTTCCGCCGTTTCCATGACCCCGGCAGTACCGATTGCAGCGGACATCATCGGCCCACCGCTGACCGAAACACTGGAGTTGTTGAGCGCCAGCCGTGACCCTGCCCTGATCGCGCGCCTGGCCGATGCCTTCAAGGCCAGTTACGACAGCAGCGGCTATCGCCACACCACAGCCTTCGACGGTGTCACCGAGATGCTGCAGCGACTGATGCAGACGGGCGCAAGACTGTCGATTGCCACCAACAAACGCATCTATCCGACCCGCTTGATTCTCGAACATCTTGGCTGGCAGGATTTTTTTGGCGATGTCTATGCGCTCGACCTCTTCACCCCACGTTTGCCGGACAAGGCAGCCATGATCGGGCGTCTGCTCGGTGATCGCGGCATTGCTGCGGATCTGGCCGTCTATATTGGCGATCGCGCCGAAGACGGACAGTCGGCCGATGCCAATCACCTGGCCTTCATTGCCGCGAGCTGGGGCTATGGCAGCCTGACCGCAGCTGAAACTGCGGCACACTGGCAAATGGCAAGCACCCCCGGACAGCTCGCGCAGATGCTGGGCGCCTGAACGCTCAACATCGGCTCAGGCCTGTTTGCCCAACCATCCCTTGCGCAACTGCATTGCACTGGCTGGTGCTTTGGATTGACGCGTCAGCTTTACCGAATCGGCCGTCGGGCTGGCCAGTTCGACGTCAAAGCACATCAACTCGTCCCGCCTGAAAGCATGGACTTGAATGTGGTCCCCCGGCTGACGGCGCTCCAGCATTGCATCCAGTCCGCCGCCGTTCAGCTTCAGTCCGTCAATCGCGATCAACACATCACCGGCGGAGAGCCCGGCTTGTTGCGCCGGGCTGTGTTCATAAACGGTTGCGATACGTGTATCGCCGCTGGTCAGCTTGATGCCGATCGTTGGTGTTGTGCTGGCCGCGTCAAGCGCCAGATCGACCCCGAAAGGCTTGAGCAGCCTGGTCAGCGGCAGATCATCGGTGCCCTCTACCACCTTACGCAGCCAGCGCGCCAATCTTGGCCCCAGGTCGGCTCCGGCAAGCGCTTCGATCGCTGTAAAGATACCGTCTTCCTCAACGCCGGTTCCAGTCTGGCCGTAACGTTGCCACAGCAGACGCATGACATCATCCAGACTGCAACGTCCGGCACTTTCGCTGCGCAATTGCAGATCGAGCGCCAGCGCAATCAGCGCGCCTTTTGCGTAATAGCTGACGATGGTATTGGGTGAGTTCTCGTCCTGACGGTAATACTTGGTCCAGGCATCGAAAGAGGACTCGGCTACGCTCTGATGCTTGCGTCCGGGGCCACGCAGCACATTGGAGATCGTCTTGCCGAGCAGTCCAAGATAGTCATCCGGTGTGATCACCCCCGAACGCACCAGCGCCAGATCATCGTAGTACGAGGTGAAACCTTCGAACGCCCATAGCAGACGGGTATGGTTTTCCACCGCCAGATCGTACGGGGTGAAGGCTGCCGGCTTGATGCGCTTGACGTTCCAGGTATGGAAATATTCGTGGCTGCACAGACCGAGATAGGTCTTGTAACCCTCTGGCATGCCCTTCATGCCCGGCCAGGGCAGGTCCTTGCGGCTGGCCAGCAAGGCAGTCGATGCGCGATGCTCCAGCCCGCCGTAGCCGTCACCGACCACCTGGGTCAGGAACAGGTAGTAATCCATCGGCGGTGGCGCGCCGAAAAGCTCGATCTGCCACTGACAGATCTTGCTCAGATCGGCAGCCAGCCGTTGGGTGTCGCAGTCATGCCGGCCGGTAAACACCATGTCGTGCCGGACACCGCCAGCCTCGAACGCTGCCTGGGTAAACTGCCCCATCTCGACCGGATGGTCGATCAACTCATCGTAGTTCTCTGCGCGGTACAAGCCAAAACCATAAGCCTTGGCTGCGCCTTTTTCGCCGGTCGCCCGCGGCAGCGCAGTCGCGACTTTCCAGTGGCGGCAGGTCTCTCCTTCGGGCCCGGCGATTTCGACCAGGCAGGGCGCATCGGTTTGCCCTGCCACGGCCAGAAAGACACTGGTCCCGTTGAAGAAGCCATGGGTCTGGTCGAGGTGAGCGGCCCGTACCGACAAATCCCAGGCATAGACCTGGTAATGCAGGGTCAGAGCCTGTCCCTGCCTGACCCTGGCAGCCTTCCAGGTGTGCTTGTCCAGCTTGTCGAGCTTGACGGCCTTGCCATTGCTCTCGGCGCGCAGATCAAGCAGGTGACGGGAAAACTCGCGGATCATGTAGCTGCCGGGTATCCATGCCGGCAGGCTGAAGACCTGTCCGGCAGGATCTGGTTCGGTCACCGTGCAGCGCACTTCGAACAGATGCGCTTCCGGGCGCAGGGGGCGGATGAAATATCGGATGGCGTTGGACATGGGGCAGACGCAGACCGTGCAAAATTCGTGGGAAGCCCGATTCTAGGCCGTTTGCCGGCGATTGCCTATTTTTTGTGCAGCACGGAAAAACACTGTCGGCTCAAGGCTCTTCGCCACTGTCCCACAACTTGTCCACAGCTTCACCCACGGTTGGCGGGGATAAGACTTTGGTGTGAACCCTCTGCTTCTGCTTGTGGCAACACGTGCATGTTATGGGCCGTGACCGCCATCAATAACCTGACTTGCCTCGATAACTGTATTTAAATACAGTTATCTGATGTCGCATGATCCTGTCGAACTACACTGCCTGAGCAATTTCAGCTTCCAGCGTGGCGCCTCTCATCCAGAGGAGCTCGTACAGCAGGCGGCTGCGTTGGGCTATCGAGCACTGGCAATCACCGACGAGTGCTCGCTGGCGGGCGTGGTGTGTGCCCATCGCGAGATCCGTGCGCACAGCTTGCCGCTGAAGTTGATCATCGGCAGTGAAATAAACTTGGAGGATGGGCCTGGGCTGGTCGTTCTGGCACGGAACCGTAGCGGTTACGGTCAGTTGTCGCGCTTGATCACTCAAGGGCGGCGTGCCGCTGACAAAGGCCGTTATCGACTGCTGCGCAGCGATCTCGATACAGGACTGAGCGATTGTGTCGCCCTGCTCCTGCCCAGTGGTGACCACGTACGCGACCGGGACGATGCCCACTGGCTGGGCACGTATTTTTCCACACGAGCCTGGATCGTACTCAGCGTGCTGTATGACGGTCATGATTGCGCTCATCTGCAGGCCTTGCGTCAGTTGTCGGCTATCAGTGGACTGCCACTGGTCGCAGCAACCGGTGTGCTCATGCATGATGCGGCTCGACGTCCGTTGGCCGATGTGCTGACGGCAATCCGCCTGCACGTCCCCGTCAGCAAGGCTGGCCTCAGGCTCGCGCCCAATGCCGAACGGCGTTTGTTGTCCAAACCCCAGTTGCAGCAGCGTTATCCGGCCGACGCCCTGGCCGAGGCCCAGCACATCGCCGATCTGTGCCATTTCAGTCTCGATGAGCTGCGTTACGAGTATCCGGAAGAGTTGGTACCTGCGGGTGAAACGGCCGCCTCATGGTTGCGCCGGCTGGTGGAGGCCGGTTTGAGCTGGCGCTACCAGCGTGTTGCGTCGCCAGCCGAGGCGCTACGGAATGAACGCAGCACGACAACCGATGTTGTCCCCGCCAAAGTCCGCACCCAGATCGAGTCCGAACTCGCACTGATCCGCGAGCTCGAGTACGAAGCCTACTTCCTGACGGTGCATGACATCGTCCGTCATGCGCGCAGTGTCGGCATCCTGTGCCAGGGACGGGGATCGGCCGCAAACTCTGCAGTGTGCTGGGCGCTTGGTATCACCGAGGTCGATCCCTCGCTGGGTATCATGCTGGTCGAGCGTTTCATCTCGCGCGAACGCAATGAGCCGCCGGATATCGACGTCGATTTCGAGCACGAACGCCGCGAGGAGGTCATCCAGTACATCTACCGCCGCTACGGGCGCGAGCGTACCGCGCTGGCCGCCACGGTGATCCGTTACCGCGCCCGCAGTGCAGTGCGGGATGTCGGCCGTGCGCTGGGCTTCGAAGACACACAGATCGAGCGTCTGACCCGCGACCGCTTCTGGTTTGATGGGGCTCGCGTCCTGCCCGAGCGGGTACGCGAAGCCGGATTTGACCCGGATAGCCCGCCGGTGGTGCAGTGGCTCGAGCTTGCGCACAACCTGATGGGTTTTCCCCGGCACCTGTCCCAGCATGTCGGCGGCTTTGTCATTGCCCGTGGGCGGCTCGATGAACTGGTACCGATCGAGAACGCGGCCATGTCCGGACGCACCGTCTTGCAGTGGGACAAGGACGATCTCGACACCCTGGGCCTGCTCAAGGTGGACGTGCTGGCGCTTGGCATGCTGAGCGCACTGCGCCGGGCGCTTGATCTGGTATCGCAATGGCGTGGCCGGCCGATGAGTCTGGCCAACATCCCGCGCGAGTCGGACGCGGTGTACCAGATGGTGTCGCAGGCCGACACCATCGGTGTCTTCCAGATCGAGTCGCGCGCGCAGATGACCATGCTGCCCAGGCTCAGGCCTGCACGTTTCTATGATCTGGTGGTCGAGGTTGCCATCGTTCGTCCAGGTCCGATTCAGGGTGGTATGGTGCATCCCTACCTGGAGGCGCGTGCACGCAAGGCACGCGGTGAAGATCCGCTGGCAGATTTGCGTCCCGAGATCCGCGGCGTGCTCGAACGGACCTTGGGCGTACCCATCTTTCAGGAACAGGTGATGCAGCTGGCGGTGGTCGCCGCAGATTTTACCGGTGGCGAGGCCGATCAGTTGCGCCGGGCAATGGGGGCCTGGCGCCGCAAGGGTGAGCTCGAGCGCTACCGTGCTCAGTTGCTGGCTGGGCTGGACAAGAACGACTATGAGCCTGAGTTTGCCGAGCGTCTGTGCCGGCAGATCGAAGGTTTCGGCAGCTATGGTTTTCCGGAATCGCATGCGGCCAGCTTTGCGCTGCTGGTCTATGCCTCGGCCTGGCTCAAGTGCTTCGAACCGGCCGCCTTCCTCTGCGCCCTGCTCAATAGCCAGCCAATGGGCTTTTACTCACCTTCGCAGCTGATTCAGGACGCCCGCCGGCATGGTGTCGAAGTGCGCCCGCCCGAGGTTAACGCCAGTGCCTGTGATTCCACGCTGGAAGCCCAGGATTCGGTCACCGCGGTCGAGCAGGCCGCCTCCACGCCGGCTGTACGGCTCGGTCTGTCGATGATTCGGGGCCTGTCGCTGGACAGCGCGCAACGCATCGTGACCGCACGCGGGGCCCGACCCTATGCCGATGTGGCCGATCTGGCCCAGCGCGCACGACTGGAACCCGCCGTACTACAACGCCTGGCGGCGGGTGGTGCCCTGCGTCTGCTGGCCGGGCATCGTCGGCAAGCGGTGTGGCAGGCCGCCGGCAATGCCCCCCTGCCCGGCATTCTGAACGGCACGGCCGCGCCGGAGACAACACTGGCCCTGCAACAGCCCAGTGAAGCCGAGGAGTTGCACGCCGACTATCACCGTCTTGGCTTCACCCTTGGCCGTCATCCACTCGCGTTGTTGCGCGATACGCTGCGCGGGCTGCGTTTTCTGTCGGCAAGCGAAATCATGCAATGCAGCGACCGGATGCTGGCGCGCGGAGCCGGCATCGTGACCTGTCGGCAACGTCCCGGCACTGCCAAAGGTACCTTGTTCATCACACTGGAAGACGAAACCGGCCTGACCAACGTCATCGTCCGCCCCGAACTGATCGAACGTCAACGCCGGGCCCTGCTTGGGGCCCGCCTGCTCGGCGTCTACGGACAGATCAGCCGCCAGGGTCAGGTCGTGCATCTGATTGCGGGCAGGGTGGTCGATCATTCCGCGATGCTTGGGCTGCTCGATGTTCATAGCCGGGATTTTCATTGAGGCTTGAACAACACGCTGAACCTCCGGATAAAAACCACTTCACGACAAAGGTTTTGGTTGAGCTTGTAGCAAGGGGCGCGCCTTTTCTGTTCAGGGCAGGCGATCTGAATTATTTTTTCATTTATAAATAGATAGTTATAAAAACGCCTTAATGCAGCACTTACTGGCATTCATTATGCTTTGAACAGGACAACCCCGACAGAGGAGTCCTTCCCATGCAACAGAGCGCAGCGCCCATCACCCGTGAAGCCGCATTGCGGATCGCCCTGGCCGGCCGGGCCATGCCCGGCATCTCCCTGCCCCTGCTCATCGACGTCTTGCAAAACCGTATCGGCAAGGATGAGATCGACGCCGACGACCTGCGTACGGTCACCGTCACCGACCTGAAAACAGCCTTCGCCAGCGCGGATGGCGAGGAGGATGGCGAGGACATCGGCATTGGTCTTGAAGCCATGAAGCTGGCTGTACGCATCTTGTGGGGTGACACCGAAGGCGAGAACCTGCCCCCGATCCAGCCCTATGACGAGGGCGACATGCCAGACTCAGTTCGGGTCGCGCTGGCGTCAGACAGCGGTGAGGCATTGAATGGGCACTTTGGCTCCTGTATGCGTTACCTGGTCTATCAGGTATCCGCACAGGAGACCCGTCTGGTAGGGGTGCGTGACGCACTCGAGGCCGATTTTGCCGAAGACAAGAACGGTTTTCGCGTACAGCTGATCTCCGACTGTCACGTGCTGTACGTGGTATCGGTAGGCGGCCCCGCCGCGGCCAAAGTCATCAAGGGGGGCATCTACCCGATCAAGCGCATCGAAGGCGGCGCCGCAGCCGAGGTGCTGGCCGAGTTCCAGCAGATGATGACGCAGTCGCCACCGCCCTGGCTGGCCAAGATCCTGGGCGTCGATGCGGGCCAGCGGCTGAAGAACTACAACGCCGCCACCATCGACGAGTGAACACGAATGAGCACGGATGAGGAGTGAGCGCCATGGCTGACAAAGACTACCCGCGCATCATCACCGACCTGATCGCCAACGCCATCAGCAGCTCACGGGTGACTGGCGAGAACAGTCGCGTCACCCGGCTGGTGGCCGGCAGTGTCGAGCGTTTTGCCGCCGAGCTACGTCACGGCGGGCGTGACGACGAGGCCCGTGAGCTGGTCGAGCTGGCTGCAGGCCTGCTGGCCGACTACGACGGCGCCGAGCTCGTGCCCGCCCTCACCGCAACCGTCGATGCAATGGCCGCACGTCCCTGACGCCGACCGCCGACACCCGCACACAGGAGTCATACCATGCAGGACACCGCAATCCACACCGACCGTCTTGGTCAGGCCGTTGAAGTCGGCGATGAAGTTCGTGTGCTGCACGTCAGCATCGACCCGGACATCGACGACGACGAGCGTGAAATGTTCGAGTTCATGATCGGCTCGACCTGTGAGGTCGAGCGCTTTGACGAGGCGGGCCGCGCCTGGGTCACCATGTGGTGGAGCACCGGTGACGGCAATGCCACCACCAGCATCGGGCTCGCCCCTTTCCAGATGGAGCGGGTACGACAGGCCGCACGCTGAGGGCAGACAACACAAGGGCCGGTTACCCGGCCCTTGTCACATCAAGGCACGACAGCCTTACAGGTTCTCAAGGCGGATGCGCTTCACCTTGCCCTGCACCACCGGCAGCGACTCAATACGTGCGATCGCGGCATTGGCGTTCCTCTCCACCGTCAGGTGGGTCAGCATGATGATGTCGGTCTGGGCCTCACCCTCGGCCGGTTCTTTCTGAATCATCGCGTCGATCGAGATCTCGCTGTCAGCCAGAATGCGGGTGATGTCGGCGAGCACGCCCGGCTTGTCCTCAACCCGCATGCGCAGGTAATAGGAGGTTTCCACCTCGTCGATCGGCAGCACAGCGATGTCCTGCACCTGATCGGGCTGGAAGGCCAGATGCGGCACCCGGTGTTCCGGGTCGGCCGTATGCAGGCGGGTGATATCCACCAAGTCGGCGATCACCGCCGAAGCAGTGGGCTCGGCACCGGCGCCCTTGCCGTAATACAGCGTGGCACCGACCGCATCAGCCTGCACCAGCACCGCGTTCATCGCACCTTCGACATTGGCAATCAGGCGCTTGGTCGGAATCAGTGTCGGATGCACGCGCAGCTCGACACCGGCCTCGCGCTTGCGGGCGATACCCAACAGCTTGATGCGATAGCCGAGCTGTTCGGCGTATTCGATATCGGCCGACTCCAGCTTGGTGATGCCTTCGACGTACGCCTTGTCGAACTGCATCGGAATACCGAAGGCGATCGCGCTCATGATCGTGGCCTTGTGTGCGGCATCGACGCCTTCGATGTCGAAGGTCGGGTCGGCTTCGGCGTAGCCCAAGGCCTGCGCTTCCTTCAGCACATCGGCAAAGGGCAGGCCCTTGTCGCGCATCTCGGACAGGATGAAGTTGGTGGTGCCGTTGATGATGCCGGCCAGCCACTGGATGCGGTTGGCCGTCAGGCCTTCGCGCAGCGCCTTGATGATGGGGATGCCACCGGCCACCGCAGCCTCGAAGGCCACCATCACGCCCTTTTTCTGCGCGGCCGAGAAGATCTCGTTGCCATGCACCGCCAGCAGCGCCTTGTTGGCGGTGACGACATGCTTGCCGTTCTCGATCGCTTTCAGCACCAACTCGCGTGCCACGCCGTAGCCGCCGATCAGCTCGACGACGATGTCGATCTCGGGGTCGGTGACGACGGAGAAGGCGTCATCGGTAAGCCTGACGCCCTCGCCCGCCACCTTGCGGGCAAGTTCGAGGTTCTTGTCCGCCACCGTGGTAATGCGAATCGGCCGGCCCGCACGGCGGGTGATTTCCTCTTCGTTGCGTTTGAGGACGGTAAAGGTGCCGCCGCCGACGGTACCGATGCCAAGCAGGCCCACGTTGATCGGTTTCATGCAGTGTTTCCGTGTTGGTCGTTGAGGATGAAAGGCAAGTGCCGCGGCTCAGGTGCCGTGACGCTTGCGGTAATGCTCGAGGAAGCGCGCGATCCGCCCGACAGCGTCGCGCAGATCATCCTCGTGCGGCAGGAAGACGAGCCGGAAGTGATCCGGGTGCGGCCAGTTGAAGCCAGTGCCCTGCACCAGCAGCACCCGCTCTTCTTCCAGCAACTCGGCGATGAAGGCCTGATCATCCACGATCGGGTAGATCTTGGGATCGAGCCTGGGGAACATATACAAGGTGGCCTGCGGCTTCACGCAACTGACCCCCGGAATGGCGTTGATCAGCTCCCAGGCCAGGTCGCGCTGGCGACGCATGCGTCCACCTTCGGCCACCAGGTCGTCGATGCTCTGATACCCCCCCAGTGCAGTCTGGATCGCGTACTGGCCCGGAACGTTGGCACACAGACGCATCGAGGCCAGCATGTTCAGGCCTTCGATGTAGTCCTGCGCCCGACGTTTGTCACCACACACCACCATCCAGCCGGCACGGTAGCCGCAGGAGCGGTAGTTTTTCGACAGTCCATTGAACACGATGGTGAGCACGTCTTCCGACAGTGCAGCCACCGAGGTGTGGCTGATGCCGTCATACAGCACCTTGTCATACACCTCGTCGGCGTACAGGATCAGGTCGTGTTCACGGGCAAGCTGGATGATGTCCTTGAGCACCGCGTCAGGATACACCGCACCGGTCGGATTATTCGGGTTGATGATGACGATCGCGCGGGTGTTGGGCGTGATCTTCGCCCGCATGTCGGCGATGTCCGGCATCCAGCCCGCCCCCTCGTCACACAGATAGTGAATCGGCTTGCCCCCGGACAGGCTGACGGCCGCCGTCCACAGCGGATAGTCCGGTGCCGGCACCAACACCTCGTCACCCGCGTTGAGCAGCGCGTTCATCGCCATCACGATCAGCTCGGACACACCGTTGCCAATGTAGATATCCTCGATGTCCACACCCTTGATGCCCTTCTGCTGGGTGTAGTGCATTACCGCCTTGCGCGCTGCGAAGATGCCCTTGGAGTCCGAATAACCGGCCGAATTGGGCAGGTTGCGGATCATGTCCATCTGGATTTCTTCGGGCGCATCGAAGCCGAACGCAGCCAGATTGCCGATGTTGAGCTTGATGATCTTGTGCCCTTCGTCTTCCATCTGCTTGGCGCGAACCAGTACCGGACCACGGATGTCGTAACACACGTCGGCAAGCTTGGCGGACTTGCGGATGGGGCGCGCGGCGGCGGCCTCGGCCTTGACCACGATGTCGGTGGGTGCCGTTGCCAGATTCAGTGTCGTCGCCGCTTTCATGTCCTGCCATCCTTTAGGGTGTTGCCCCGAAACACCGCGGGGCGCTCGGTACGCTTGATGCCGTCGGCCGGAATGCCGCACGCGCACAAGACGGAAAAGATTGTTATCTTAGCCGCGACGCCGCGTTGCGGCAATTTACCCTTGACCCTCCCTCCAGAATCCAGCATGAAGCTTCATCTCGACCAGACCGGCAGCACCAACATCATCACCGGCTACGGCGCCGACCACCTGATGATCAACAAGGTCCGCCACGACGGCAACCTGATCGTCACCGACACCGAGATCCACACCGGCTGGGCCACAGACGGTTTCGAACAGCTCGGCACCGAAGACATTGCCCGCCTGTGCGAACTCGGCCGCGAGATCGTGCTGATCGGTACCGGAAAGCGGCAGCGTTTCCCCGCACCACACCTGCTCCGCCCCCTCATGGAAGCCAGAATCGGCTTTGAAATCATGGATCTCGCCGCAGCTTGCCGAACCTACAACGTGCTGGTGGGCGAAGGCCGTGCCGTGGCAGCGGCACTGCTGTTCGACCCACGCTGAGGCCAGGCGTACCGACGCGACACGGCCTCTGTCACCAATTTGCAATTGTCACGGCGGCCCTTCCTCCATTACGCTGGATGCAAGGCATCCATCCCGGAGACATCGAATGACCAACGCTGCACTGCCCGACTTCAGCCTGCCGGCCACCGCCGGAACCACCGTCTCGCTGTCTGCCCTGCGCGGCAGCAAGGTGGTGCTTTATTTCTATCCCAAGGACAACACGCCGGGCTGCACCAACGAGACCAAGGACTTCGGTGCACTGCATGCTCAGTTTGCCGCTGCTGGCTGCAAGGTCTTCGGCATTTCGCGTGACAGCCTGAAGTCGCATGAAAACTTCAAGGCCAAGCTCGAACTGCCTTTCGAACTGATCTCCGACGCTGAAGAAGTCGCCTGCAACGTATTCGGCGTGATCAAGATGAAGAACATGTACGGCAAGCAGGTGCGCGGCATCGAACGCAGCACCTTTGTGCTGGCCGCCGACGGCTCGGTTGCACGTGAGTGGCGTGGGGTCAAGGTTGCCGGTCACGCCGAGGAAGTGCTTGCCGTCGTCCAGTCGCTCTGATCGATTTCTTTCTCAAAGGTCCTCGAACATGCCAGAAGCCACCGCCAAGAAGCCGACCCGCCGCCGCGCTGCCGCACCGAAGACCAAACTGTTCGTGCTCGACACCAATGTCTTGATGCACGACCCCACCAGCCTCTACCGTTTCGAAGAGCACGACATCTACGTGCCGATCATGACGCTGGAGGAACTCGACAACAACAAGAAAGGCATGTCCGAGGTCGCGCGCAATGCGCGCCAGGCCAGCCGGATGATGGACGAGATCGTCTCGTCCTCGCCTGATGGCATCGAAGCCGGCATTGGGTTGAAGGCGCCCTCGCATGATCTGGCTGCAGGAAAACTCTTCCTCCAGACCGAGGCCATCAACGTTACCTTGCCGGCCGCTCTGCCCACTGCCAAGGGTGACAACCAGATCCTGGCCGTGGTGATGTACCTGGCCGAGAAGGAGCCCGGCCGTTCCGTCATCCTGGTGTCCAAGGACATCAACATGCGGATCAAGGCTCGCGCGCTGGGCCTTGAGGCGCAGGACTACTTCAACGACAAGGTCCTTGAAGACACTGACCTGCTGTACACCGGAACCCGTGAGCTGCCAGCGGATTTCTGGGACACGCACGCCAAGGGCATGGAGTCGTGGAAGAACGAGGGCCATACCTATTACCGACTCAAGGGACCCTTGACCGGCGATCTGCTCATCAATGAGTTTCTGTACCAGGATGGCGACCGTCCGCTCGAGGCGTGGGTCAAGGAGCAAAGCGGACGTACCGTGGTGCTCGAAACCCTGACCGATTACAGCCACCACAAGAACAACGTCTGGGGCATCACTGCTCGCAACCGTGAGCAGAACTTTGCGCTCAACCTGCTGATGAACCCGGAGATCGACTTCGTCACCCTGCTCGGCCAGGCTGGCACCGGCAAGACCTTGCTGACGCTGGCGGCTGGGCTGACCCAGGTGCTGGAGACCAAGCGCTATTCTGAAATCATCATGACCCGGGTGACCGTACCCGTTGGCGAGGACATCGGTTTCCTGCCCGGCACCGAAGAAGAAAAGATGGCGCCATGGATGGGCGCACTCGAGGATAACCTCGACGTACTCAATGGCACCACTGGCGAAGGGGGCGATTGGGGGCGTGCGGCCACCCGAGACCTGATCCGCAGCCGGATCAAGATCAAGAGCCTCAATTTCATGCGCGGCCGCACCTTCATCAACAAGTACCTGATCATCGACGAGGCGCAGAACCTGACACCGAAGCAGATGAAGACCCTGATCACGCGTGCCGGTCCGGGTACCAAGGTGGTGTGTCTGGGCAACATCGCCCAGATCGACACCCCCTATCTGACCGAAGGCTCGTCCGGGCTGACCTTCGCGGTCGACCGTTTCAAGGGCTGGCAGCATTCCGGCCACATCACACTGCAACGCGGTGAGCGTAGCCGTCTGGCCGACCACGCAGCAGAGGTTCTGTAAACTGACAGGCCAATGACGGCGGCTGGCCGACAATCGGCCGTCGTCATCTCGCACCCGCGCGCCCGGTTTCCCGGCTGCAGCCGGATCCTTCGATCGAAAGCTTGCGGCAGATCAGTCCCGAGGCTGCGCCAGCCTCTTATAATCCGAAAGTTGCCTTTCGATGACCCGCCCATGACTGCAAGCGCACCCGAGATGCTGGTCGGTGCCAGTTCGGATTTCCTGAAGCGTTTCTCGCCCTTCAACCGGATGGAGCCCGAGGCACTCGCCTTCCTCACTCAGCGGGCCGTGCTCGCGTTTCATGCCCGCGGCAGCGAGGTCCTGACTCCAGAAATGGGCCAGGCGCGGCACTTCTACATCATCCAGCGTGGCAAGATCCAGTCACGCCAGACCGGTGCGACGGCAGTCACCGAATACGCCAGCATGACGATGGGGCCTGGTGAATGCTTCCCCATCGGAGCGGTGTCGGCCAGCCGGCCTTCCACCAATGCCTACATCGCGGTCGAGGACAGCTTCTGCTTCCAGATCAGTGCGGACGACTTCATGCAGTTGATGCAGATGAGTCCGGTGTTTCACCTGTTCTGCACCCAGTACATTGCCAGCCTGCTCAACCAGTCGCGCCAGCAACTGCAGACGACCTTCTCGCAGCGAGCTGCCGAACAGCAGACCATGACCACGCCGCTGCTGCAACTGGTCAAGAAAAAGCCGATCTTCGTCTCGCCCGATACCGCCACCCGCAGTGCGCTGGAAAAAATGGCCGAATCGCGTATCGGTTGCATGGTGGTTGCCGATCCCGAAGGTCATCCGTTGGGTATCCTCACCCAAAGCGATCTGCTACCTCGCCTGCTGCTGCCTGCCTTCGATCTGTCGCGCCCGATCAGCGATGTGATGACGGCCAACCCACACCAGCTACCCGGCACTGCGTCGGCCTACGACGCCGCACTGGAAATGGCCACGCATGGCATTCGCCACCTGCTGGTCATCGACAGCGAGGGACGGCTGCAGGGCGTGGTATCCGAGCGCGACTTGTTCTCGCTTCAGCGCATCAGCTTGCGTCAGATCCGTGCCGGTATCGAGAGCGCCAACGACATCGATGCCCTGCAGCGGGCGAGCAAGGATATCCGTCAACTGGCGCTGAACCTGATTGCACAGGGCATTGGCTCGGAACAGCTCACCCAGTTCATCTCTGCGCTCAATGACGCCCTGACCCGCCGCATCATCGTACTGGCGCAGGCGCACCATGACCTGTACGGGGTGGATTATGCATGGGTTGCATTCGGCTCCGAGGGTCGCCACGAGCAGACGCTGTCGACCGATCAGGACAACGGCATCATCTGGATTTGCCCCGAGTTTGACCAGGTTGGTCCACTGCGCGCCCGCCTGGTCGCATTCGCTGCCGAGGTCAACAAGCACCTCGCCGCCTGTGGGTTTCCACTGTGCAAGGGCAATATCATGGCCAGCAACCCGGAGCTATGCCTGACCCTCGACGAATGGCGCAATCGCTTCGGCAGCTGGATACGGGAGCCGGATCCCCAGGCCTTGCTCAATGCCTCGATCTTCTTCGACTTCCGCGTCATACACGGCAACGAGCGCCTGGGCGACCAGCTCCGCGCCTGGCTGAACAAGACCACGAAGTCCAACTCTGCCTTCCAGCGCATGATGGCCGGCAATGCACTACAGGTGGTGCCACCTCTTGGCCGTATCCGGGATTTCGTTGTTGACGACGATGGCACCATCGACCTGAAGAAATCCGGTGCCCGCCTGTTCGTGGACGTCGCGCGCATCCTCGCCCTGCGCACCGGCATCGAATCGAGCAGCACGGTGTATCGACTGCGTCAGGCAGCGGTCAAGATGGGCGTGCCACCCGAAGAAGTTGCAGCCATCATCGATGGCTTCCATTTCATCCAGCTTTTGCGCCTTCGCTCCCAACACCTGGAGACCGAACACGGTTCGCCGAGCGATAACAAGATCAATCCGGATACCCTCAACGAGCTTGACCGCCGCATTCTCAAGGAAGCCTTTCGTCAGGCTCGCAAGCTGCAACTACGCCTGAAGCTGGATTACCAGCTGTGAACTGGCTCGCCAAGCTCATTGCCGGCCGTAGCGATGGCGGCATTCAGGACCCAGCCGTTGCGGAAGCGCTGGAGCAATGGCGGGCGCTCGAAGTTGCCGACCCTACCCGGCCCCACTTCGAAACCCGCTACACCGTGCTCAATACCGAAGCGACCGGACTGAACCTCGAGCAGGACAGCCTGCTTGCGGTCGCAGCAATCGCCATCGACGAAGGCCAGATCGCGCCGTCTCAAAGCTACTATGCGCCACTGACCCCCGAGCCCGTCGTCACGCTCGCCAATCTCTTGTCTTTCTGCGGGAAAGGGCCCGTCATCGCCTTCAATGCCGCGTTCAATCGCAGCATGCTTGAACGTGCTTTCGAAACCCATCTTGGTTTCGTGCCGGAACTGCTGTGGCTGGATCTCTATGTGTTGCTGCCTGCATTGTTTCCCGAGCGCATCGATCATCCTGCCCGTCTCGCTGACTGGATGAACAGTTTCGGCATTGAAACCTTTCAACGCCACCATGCCCTTGGTGATGCCTGGGCCATTGCGCAACTGGCGCTCGCGGCGAACAGCCGCGCACTCTCGAGCGCCTATGGCAGTGCAAGGGCGTTGGCTGACATGGAAAGAATGCGACGGCAGCTTCGCCGACAGAGCTGAAATCATGACGCTGCACAAGGATTCGCCAGCCACACGGGCCTTGAACGCCTCCTACATCGCCAGTTTTAAGGGTTTACTCTTAAACAACAGCTGGGTATAGTCCAGCGCGATGCAGAAAAGAGCCTTCCTTCTCGCGCTCCACCTTGCGCTCTGGGGCGCGCCGGCCACCGCTGACAATGCTGTGCCCACCTCCCCGGACCTGTTCGACCGCTATTCGTCAGCGGCGCAGGAACTCGTCAACGAAGGCCTTAGCTACATTGGCGTCCGCTACCGCTTTGGCGGCACCTCACCTGAAACCGGTCTCGATTGCAGTGGCATGGTGCAGGCAGTGTTCCGCAATGCTCTGGGCCTGAACCTGCCGCGCACCGCGCACGAGATGGCCCGTCAGGGCGACAAGGTTGGCCGGCAGGAACTCAAGCCAGGTGATCTTGTGTTCTTCAACACCATGCGCCGTGCGTTCTCGCACGTCGGCATCTATATCGGTGACGGTCAGTTCGTGCACGCGCCTTCCAGCGGCGGCGGCGTACGAGTCGAAGACATGAGCGCCCAATACTGGACCAAGCGCTTCAATGGCGCACGGCGCCTGGTTGACGAGACCACGCCGGTCATCACCCACTCAAACGGACATTGAGCCCGTCGCTAGTCGGATCAGTGGCGATTGCGTCGCTTCATCGTCACAGCTTCCGGGCAGTTGCTGCACTTCTCGCATGAGTCCTTCGGCATCCGTTTGTCGAGCGCCTGTTGCAGCGCGCATACCGATCGGCGACAACAGACAACGTCTACGCCTTCACGGTTGGCTGCTTCGCGAAAACGCTGCATCACGTTGTGCCCAAGGAAATCGGTAAACAGGATCACCATCTGCACACCTGCGGGCAGCGGCGCGGTACGACGCTGGTGGGTGGTGTCCCGACCCGATACATGAGCGGCAATACGGATACCAAACTGGTTCAGGATGTCGGGGATGTTTCCCAGGCGGTCGGCACCTACGATCAGCGCATTCATGCGAAACCTCTAAGTGAGAGTGATTATCATCCATGATAACTCACCTGGTTTAATTTGCAACTGCGACTTGTTCTCGTTATTATCACTACAAAGATTTACTTCACTCTCAAGAGGCAGTCGCTCCATGATCAAGAAGGTTCTTGTTTCCGCCCTGCTCGCTGGTTTCGCGCTCAACGGCAGTGTTGCAAACGCCGCAGACACCGAAATCAACATCTACTCAGCGCGCCACTACCAGACCGATGAGGCCCTTTACGGCAACTTCACCAAACAGACCGGTATCAAGGTGAACCGGATCGAGGCCAAGGAAGACGAGTTGCTCGAGCGCCTGCGCAACGAAGGCGCCAACAGCCCGGCCGATGTGTTCATCACCGTGGATGCTTCCCGGCTGGCGTTTGCCGACCAGATGGGTATCTTTGCACCGGTCAAATCCGAGGTGCTCGACAAGCGGATTCCGGCGCACCTGCGTGCAACCAACTGGTATTCGTATTCGAAGCGTGCCCGCGTGATCGTGTACAACAAGGATCTGGTTCAGGGCGATCAGGTACAGACCTATGAAGCGCTGGCCGACCCCGCACTCAAGGGCAAAGTGTGCACCCGCTCGGGTAGCCATCCCTACAACCTGTCGCTGGGTGCAGCACTGATCCAGCACAATGGCGCAGAAAAAACCGAACAATGGGCCAAGGGCATTGTGGCCAACTTCGCCCGTGCCCCCAAGGGCGGAGATACCGATCAGATCAAGGCGGTGGCTGCGGGCGAATGTGGCGTCGCCATCGCCAACAGCTACTACCTTGCCCGCCTGATGAACTCCACCAAACCGGAAGACCAGGCTGTGGTTGCCAAGGTGGTGGCGGTGTGGCCCAACCAGAAGACCTCGGGCACCCACATCAACGTCTCTGGCGCAGGCATGCTGAAAAACGCGCCCAACAAGGGGGCAGCGGTCAAGTTCCTCGAGTATCTGGCATCGGACGAAGCCCAGACCTACTTCGCCGATGGCAACAACGAGTGGCCCGTGGTCGAGGGCGTCAAGGTCAGCAACGCAGCGCTCGACAAATTGGGTCCGTTCAAGGAAGACACTCTGTCGATCGGCAAGCTGGCCGATACCGTTGGTGAAGCACAGAAGATCTACGATCGCGCCGGTTATCGCTGATCCTTGCTGACTCTCCCAAAGCCCCATCATGGCCTTGTGCCAGATGGGGCTTTGTCATATCCGGAATGGACTCATCATTCTTTCGCTGCTCCGAATGCATCTCGAACGCAGTCGCTGAGGCGTCAGGCAGCCTGGGCCAACGAACCGTAGGACCGTCGTGATGGCAACAGAGTCCTTAGCCCCGGTTGCGTCGCGACATCACAATCTGACGCGACACGATGAACATCGGCAACAGCCCAACTGCGACGATGGTCAGGGCAGCGGTCGAAGCTTCGGTCAGGCGCTCATCCGAGGCCAGTGTATGCGCCTGGGTGGCGAGCGTATCGAAATTGAACGGGCGCATCACCAGCGTTGCCGGCAGCTCCTTCATCACGTCGACAAACACCAGCAGCGCTGCTGTCAAAAGACTTCCGCGCAGAATCGGGATATGCACCAGACTCAAGGTCCGCCATTTGCCAAAGCCCAGGCTGCGTGAGGCGTCGTCCATGCTGGTGGTGATCTTGCCCAGCGAGGACTCTACCGTCTGCAGGGCAACGGTCAGGAAGCGCGCAAGATATGCATACACCAGGGCAGCAATACCACCGGTCAGGATCAGGCCGGGATTCACGCCGAAGGCGCCCTGCCACCACTGCGCCAGCCAGTGATCCAGCCGGGTGACGGGAATCAGCACCCCGACCGCGATCACCGAGCCGGGCACGGCATACCCCAGACTGACGATACGATTGGTGATCGCCGGAATGCGCGAGCGCGCCAGGCGCCCAGCGTAAGCCAGCAGGAGTGCAAGGACCACAGCCAGCAAGGCGGTCACTGCTGCCAGCACGAAGCTGTTCCGCGCCAACTCGGCAAAGCGATGGCCAAACTGGGCGTCGCCCTCGCTGAAGGCCATATCCAGCAGCAAGCCGCCGGGCAGCAGAAAACCAAAGAACAACGGCAGGAAGCAAGCCAGGCAGGCAATCGCGCCCAACATCGGCGGCAGGGGGTGACGTGCAGCCAGGCTGGCATTGCGCGAGGTGTTATTGAAGCGTGCGCGACCACGACTGACTCGCTCCAGACTCAGTACCAGGACAACGAAGATCAGTAGCGCTGCCGACAGCTGCGCGGCGGCCGTGCGGTCGCCAAGTGAGAACCATGCTCGATAGATACCGGTCGTGAAGGTCTGCACGCCGAAATATGAAACCGTACCGAAGTCGGCCAGTGTTTCCATCAGGGCGAGTGCAACGCCAGCCACGATGGCAGGACGTGCCAGCGGCAAGGACACGCGGAAGAAACTGGCCCAGGGACCCAGGCCCAGCGAGCGCCCAGCCTCCAGCATGCCGCCGGCGCGTTCCAGGAAAGCCGTACGCGCAATCATATAGACATACGGATAGAGCACGAACATGAACATGACCACGGCCCCACCGACCGTGCGTACGTCCGGAAACCAGTAATCGGCCCGGGTCCAGCCAAAGGTTTCGCGCAACCAGGTCTGGACCGGCCCGACGAATTGCAGGAAGTCGGTGTAGACGTAGGCCATTACATAAGCCGGCACAGCCAGCGGCAGGATCAGCGCCCAGTCGAAGATGCGTCGCCCCGGAAACTCGTGCATGGTGGTCAGCCATGCGGTCGTAACGCCAATGGAGGCCACGCCCAGGCCAACCCCGACGCAGAGGATCAGCGTGTTCTGCACGAACTCACCCAGCACGGTGTCGGCAAGATGCGACCAGGTGTCGGTCGTCCCCCCGACAAATACATTGGAGAATACCGACAGGACGGGCGCTGCGATGAACAAACCGATGATGACGGCGAGTACGGTCAGCATTGAGGTTTTCCGACCGAGTTCCGACAGGCCCGCTAAGCTGAGTTTCATCCTGCTTCCGATGTGCGTGTCGAGCAGTCCGTTCTGCCGACTTCAGGTGAAGAATTATAATTGATCGCATTTGAATCGCTGCGATGCAATAATCCCGATACGCCCTTTTTGCGCACTTTCCATGTCTCAGCTCATACTCGACAACATCGATCTGGCTTATTCCGGGCATCAGGTGGTCCGTGGGTTGTCACTCAAGCTTGACGAAGGCCGCATTGGTTGCCTGCTCGGCCCTTCGGGCTGCGGCAAGACCACAGTGCTGCGCTGTATTGCCGGATTCGAGCGTATCGCCGGTGGCGAGATTCGGCTGGGCGGTACCGTGGTCAGCGGTCTGGGCGTTCACCTGCCGCCCGAACGTCGTCGCATCGGCATGGTGTTTCAGGATTACGCACTATTCCCCCACCTGACCATTTCGGACAACGTGGGCTTCGGCTTGCGCGGCATGGATCGTGCAGCCCGACAGTTGCGGGTCGACGAGTTACTTGAACTGGTGGGTTTGAAAACCCAGGGCAACAAGTTTCCGCATGAACTCTCCGGCGGGCAGCAGCAGCGCGTTGCGCTGGCCCGCGCACTGGCACCCCGGCCGGGTCTGCTGTTGCTCGACGAACCCTTCTCCAACCTGGATGTGGAACTGCGCGAGCGCCTGTCGCATGAAGTTCGCGACATCATCAAGGCCACCAACACAACCGCCATCCTGGTGACGCATGATCAGCACGAAGCATTTGCGGTGGCTGACGAAATCGGCATCATGCATCAGGGGGTGATCCAGCAATGGGACATCCCTTACAACCTGTACCATCGACCTCAGAATCGGTTTGTTGCCGACTTCATCGGTCAGGGCGTATTCCTGCCGGGCATGGTGCTGAACAGCACCCAGGTTCAGGTCGAAGTCGGCACCTTGCGCACTGATGTGCCAGTCGAATGCATTATCGGCTGCAGCAATTGCGAACAGAGTTGCAGCGTAGACGTCCTGCTGCGTCCGGACGATGTCGTCCACGATGATGCCAGCCCGATGCGTGCCGAAGTGGTGCACAAGGCCTTTCGCGGTGCAGACATCCTTTACACGCTGAAGCTCGCCAGCGGCGCACGGGTCTTGTCGCTGGTACCGAGCCACCACAACCATGCGATTGGCGAACGCATTGGCATCCGTCTCGCGGCCGACCACGTTGTCACCTTCCAGGGCGACGAGGCCGAAGCCGGCGCACTTCAGCTGGTGCAGTTGCCAGGATGATCCCGTGGCTGGTCGAGCTGGACGATTTTCCCGCGGTTGAGCGTGCGCTGCGCGAGCCCGACGGCCTGCTTGCAGCCGGGGGCGAGCTGACACCGTCCTGGCTGCTGGCGGCATACCACCAAGGCGTTTTTCCGTGGTTCAGCGAGGGAGAGCCCATCCTGTGGTGGAGCCCCGATCCACGCCTCGTGCTACGCCCACAGAATGTGCGCATTCGGCGCTCGCTGGCAAAGGTGCTGCGCCGCGGACACTTCGAAGTCCGCCTCGACAGCGCATTTGATCAGGTCATCAGGGCCTGCGCCGAACCACGGGAACCCGGTGGTGGCACCTGGATCTCACCCGCCATTCAAGCCGCGTACTGCCGCATGCATGAACTCGGCTACGCGCACAGCGTCGAATGCTGGCGAGACGGCAAACTGGTCGGCGGGCTGTATGGCATCGCGCTCGGCAAGGTGTTCTTCGGCGAATCGATGTTCTCACGCGAGAGCGATGCCTCCAAGGTTGCGCTGGCATACCTTGCCCGTCTGCTTGAGCGCTACGAATTTGCCATGATAGATTGCCAGATGACGACACCGCACTTGCTGTCGATGGGCGCAAGCGAGATTCCGCGGACGGAATTCACCGCAGCCCTGCGCGCCTGGACACGGCATGAAGGACTGCCCGGTGCCTGGACCACCGAGTTGCTTGCCCCGATCAACTGGACCTGAACCGACTCGACGAGCGCGAGACCATGCAGCAGGACTACCCGTACGCACTGATTCAGTTCTACGCCACGGCACCGTATGCATGTTCATACCTGCCCGAACGGATGGCGCGCTCGCAGGTGGCGACACCAGGGCACCTGATCGACCCTCAGGTGTACACCGATCTGGTACGCAGGGGATTTCGTCGTAGCGGCGTGTTTACCTACCGCCCCTACTGCGACCACTGTTCGGCGTGCATCCCGGTTCGTATCGCGGTCAAGCGCTTCGCCCCGGATCGCAGCCAACGCCGTGCCTGGAAGCAACACGCCAGCCTCACTGCTCACGAATGCCCGCTGGAGTTCTCCGAAGAGCATTATCGGCTTTATCAGCGCTACCAGACCTCGCGTCACGCCGGTGGCGGCATGGATCTGGACAATCGCGAGCAGTACACTCACTTTCTGCTGCAAAGCCATGTCGACACCCGCATCATCGAGTTTCGGGACAATGACGCGTTGCGCATGGTCAGCGTCATCGACCGTCTGACCGATGGTCTGTCGAGTGTGTACACTTTTTACGATCCCGATCTGCAGCGCAGTTCGCTAGGCACCTTTGGTGTGCTGTGGCAGCTCGAAGCCTGTCGTCGCCTCCAGTTGCCCTATCTCTATCTTGGCTACTGGATCGCCGAGAGCCGCAAGATGGCCTACAAGGCCCGTTTCAAACCCATCGAAGCCTATCGCAAGGGCGAGTGGATGGAACTGCAACCCGAATAGGCGACCCGTACCGAAATACTGCGGTCAGCCACATCGCCTCCAGGCTGCCGAGCGGCTACAATCCGCCCCTATGCTCTACGACATCGCCCGCCCGCTGCTGTTTTCGCTTGACGCGGAAACCGCCCACGAATTCACCCTCGCCTCCCTCCACCTCGCCGGCCGCGTGCTTCCGCCCGGCAAACCACTTGCATCCACGCCAATCGAGCTCATGGGACTGAGTTTTCCCAATCGCATTGGTCTGGCTGCCGGTCTGGACAAGAACGGTGAAGCGATCGACGGTCTCGCCCGCCTGGGCTTCGGTTTCATTGAGATCGGCACCATCACCCCCCGGCCTCAGCCGGGCAATCCACGCCCCCGGATGTTCCGGCTGCCCGAGGTTCGCGGCATCATCAACCGCATGGGTTTCAACAATCACGGCGTCGACGCGCTGATCGCCAATGTGCGGGCAGCCCGCTTCAAGGGCATCCTCGGCATCAACATCGGCAAGAACTTCGACACCCCGATCGAAAATGCCGCAGACGATTACCTGATCTGCCTCGACAAGGTCTACCCGCTTGCGAGCTACGTCACGGTCAATATTTCGTCGCCAAACACCAAGAATCTGCGTCAACTGCAAGGCGAGTCCGAACTTGATGACCTGCTTGGTCGCCTCAAGGCCGCCCAGTCCCGGCTGGCTGACCAGCACGGCCGCTATGTGCCGCTGACACTGAAGATCGCGCCCGACCTCGAGCCCGAACAGGTCATCAACATCGCCGATGCCCTGCGTCGCCATCGTATCGACGGCGTCATCGCTACCAACACCACCATTTCGCGCGACAAGGTCCAGGGGGTGCGCTACGGCGAGCAACAGGGCGGCTTGTCCGGCGCGCCGGTATTCGAGGCCTCGACCGAGGTGGTACGGCAACTCGCTTCCGCACTGGCGGGCGAATTGCCGATCATCGCCGCTGGAGGCGTCACCGACGGACGGGGCGCCAAGGCCAAGCTCGACGCCGGCGCCAGCCTGGTACAGGTGTACAGTGGCCTGATCTACCGAGGCCCGGGCCTGGTGGGTGAGTGCGTTCGGGCAACGGGCTGAGCGCTACCGCCAAAAGGCATAAAGCTATAACCGCCGCAGGGTTGAGAAGCCCCGTGGCTAAGCGGATAATCCGTCGGTTATCTCCGGTCATCGGATCATGAGCAGCTATTTATTCGTCGTCATCGGCGCCGTCCTTGTCAATAACGTGGTGTTCGTCCGTATTCTTGGCCTGTGCCCCTTCATGGGCGTCTCCAAGAAACTCGAGACGGCCATCGGCATGGGCGCAGCCACCACCTTCGTGCTGACCCTGGGTGCGGGCACCAGCTATCTCATTGATCATTACCTGCTCGTTCCCAATGATCTGGCGTATCTGCGTACGCTGTCCTTCATTGTCGTGATTGCGGCAATCGTCCAGCTCACCGAACTGGTGATCCAGAAGACCAGCCCCTTGCTGCATCAGGTGCTGGGCATCTACCTGCCGCTGATCACCACCAACTGCGCGGTGCTGGGCGTGCCGCTACTCAACGTCGGGCTGCAGCACAACCTGCTCGAGTCCCTGCTGTTCGGTTTCGGGTCGTCCGTCGGCTTTACCCTGGCGCTGGTGTTGTTTGCCGGTATTCGCGAGCGCCTTGATGGCGCCGACGTACCCCTGCCATTCAAGGGAACGGCTATCGCGATGATCACCGCCGGGTTCATGAGCCTGGCCTTCATGGGTTTCGCCGGGCTGGATCGCTTCCATTGATGCGAATGATACAGAACGCGGCCCACTTCCTTTTCTTCCGCCCCTTGTCCGATCAAGCCTAAATGCTTACAGCCCTGATCATCATGGCCGGGATCGCCCTGGTCCTTGGCGCGGCACTCGGCTATGCCGCGATCCGTTTCAAGGTCGAGGGCGACCCCCTGGTCGAAAAAATCGATGCCATCCTGCCGCAAACACAGTGCGGGCAGTGCAGCTATCCAGGTTGCAAACCGTACGCTGAAGCCATTGCCAAGGGCGAGGCGGATATCAATCAATGCCCACCAGGCGGGGATGAGGGCGTACGTAAACTCGCCGACCTGCTGGGGCGGGAATACAAGCCGCTATCCGAAGAACATGGTGTCGAAAAGCCCAAGTCCGTTGCCCTGATCGATGAGCAGACCTGCATCGGCTGCACCCTGTGTATTCAGGCTTGCCCGGTGGATGCCATCGTCGGCGCTGCCAAGCAGATGCATACGGTGGTCGAACCCCTGTGCACCGGTTGCGAGCTTTGCCTCGCCCCCTGCCCGGTCGATTGCATCACCATGGTACCGGTGCCGGAGACAGTACAGACCTGGAAATGGAAATACCCGGTGATTGAAATCAGGAACGTCGCATGATCTCGCGCCTGTTCAGCTTTCGGGGCGGCATCAAGCCCGACGCACACAAGAACGAATCCGCCGAGCAATCCATTCAGCGGGCGCCGCTGCCGGCTGCATTGGTTGTCCCGCTGCGCCAGAGTACCCGAGCCACAGCTCGCTGCGTGGTCAGTGTCGGTGACAAGGTCCTGAAGGGGCAGCGCATCGGTGAACCCGAGGGAGGGCTCTCCACTGCCGTCCACGCACCGACTTCAGGCACAGTAACCGAAGTGGGCCTGTTTCCTCTCGCCCATCCCTCAGGCCTCGATACGCGCTGTGTGGTGATCGAACCCGATGGCGAAGACCGATGGATCGAACTCAAGCCCTTTGACTACCATTCAGCCAGCCGTCAGCAAGCCCTGAACCAGTTGCGCGATTGCGGCATCGTCGGCTTGGGCGGGGCAACCTTTCCCAGCCACATCAAGCTTGGCAAGGGCAGCGGTATCGACACCCTGATTCTCAATGGTGCCGAATGCGAACCCTGGATCACCTGCGACGACCGACTGATGCGCGAGCGCGCCGCGGACATTCTTTCGGGTGCCACCATCCTGCGCGAACTCATCGGCGCCCGTGAGCTGATCATTGGAGTCGAGGACAACAAGCCACAGGCCATTGCTGCCATGCGCGAGGCGGCAGCAAGTCGTGAGGCGGGCATCCGCGTCGTGCCGGTCCCCTCGCTCTACCCCGCAGGCGGCGAGAAACAACTGATCCGCGTACTGACCGGCGTCGAGATCCCCTACGGCAAGCTTGCCGGCGAATTCGGCATTCAGTGCTTCAACGTGGGTACCGCGCATGCCGTGTACCGCGCCCTGGCGCATGGTGAGCCGCTGGTTTCCCGCGTCGTCACGCTGACGGGCAATGTTGAGCGGCCGGGAAACTACGAGGTGCTGATCGGTACCCCGATCACCCACCTGCTCTCCCTGTGCCGGCCACGGCCAGATACCGACCGTACCCTGATGGGGGGGCCGATGATGGGTTTTGCCTTGCCGCGGCTCGATGTACCGGTGGTCAAGGGCACCAACTGCATCATCTCGGCTTCGCCCGCCCTGTTTCCACCTCCGCCACCCGAGCAGCCCTGCATACGCTGCGGAGAATGCGCGCGTGCCTGCCCGGCGGAACTGCAGCCTTTCGAGCTCTACTGGTTCAGCCGTGCAAAGAACTTCGGCAAGGCACAGGAATACAAGCTGTTCGACTGCATCGAGTGCGGTTGCTGTGCATACGTCTGCCCTGCCCATATTCCACTGGTGGACTACTACCGCTTCGCCAAGAGCGAGATCTGGGCGCGCGAGCGTGAAAAGGCTGCAGCCGATCAGGCGCGTGACCGTTTCGAGTTCCGCAACTTCCGCCAGGAACGCGAGAAAGAAGAAAAAGCCGCAAAACTGGCGGCCAAGGCAGCCGAAACTCGCGCCAAGCTGGCAGACACGTCGGCCACACCGGCCGATGCCGCGACCCCGCCAGCAGGGGAAACCGCCGAGGACCCAAAGAAGGCGCTGATCGCCGCTGCCCTCGCACGCGCCAAGGCTCAGAAGGCGGCTGCGCAGCCCAAGAATACCGAAGCGCTCAGTCCGGAAACGGAAGCCGAGATCGCCGAGATCGAAGCACGCCGGAAACGTGCGCAGGAAAGCGCCAACACCTCTGCCTCGCCCAGCGAGCGCACGCCCGAAACCGGGGCCTGATCCGATGATCCATTCACCCTACATCCGTAAGCCGGCAAGCATACAGCGCGTCATGTTCACCGTGCTGCTTGCGTTGACACCCGGTATTGCAGCTTACGTCTGGCAGATCGGTGCCGGCATCCTGGTCAATCTGCTGATCGCCACGGTAACCGCGCTTGTCGCCGAAGCCCTGATCCTGCGTCTGCGCAAGCGTCCCGTCGCAATCGCCATCGGCGACTTGTCCGCGGTGGTCACTGCCTGGCTTGTCGCGCTCGCGTTTCCGCCGGTGGTGCCTTGGTGGTTGACCGTGATCGCGGTTTCGATCGCCATCATTGCAGTCAAGCATCTTTACGGCGGGCTGGGCCAGAACCCGTTCAACCCTGCGATGGCGGCCTACTGCACGATGATCGTGGCCTACCCCTCGCTGATGTCGCAGTGGCCCGCGGCCGGCGGTATCGATTTTTCCACTCAGCTGAACCTGATCCTCGGCGGGGTGCGTGAACTCGATGCCATTACCGGTGCCACCGCACTCGATACGCTACGTACGGGTTTGCGCGCCGACGGAACCGTTGGCAGTGTGATGCAGGCTGGCGTCTTTGGCCTTGCGGGCGGACGCGGTTGGGAGTGGATTGCTGGCGGCTATCTGCTGGGAGGTCTGTTCCTGTTGGCAACCCGGACCATTACCTGGCATCTGCCGGTCGGTTTTCTTGCGGGCCTGGCCAGCACCGCCGCCTTGTTCTGGATCTTCCACCCCGATCAATTCGCCTCCCCCTTGTTCCATCTGGCTTCCGGCGGCGCGATGCTGGCCGCCTTCTTCATCGTCACCGACCCAGTCTCCGGCGCGACCACGCCACGTGGCAAGCTGATTTTTGCCGCCGGCGTCGGGCTGATTGCTTACCTGATCCGCGCGTTCGGGGCCTACCCCGAGGGGATTGCGTTCGCGGTGCTGCTGATGAACATCTGCGTGCCGCTGATCGACATGAAGACCCAGCCGTCGGTATTCGGCCATCGAGGGAACGGCAAATGAGCAGCGCACGTTACACCGCGACCCGAACCTCGCTGCGTACCGCAGCCATCATGGTGGGCTTTACCGCCATATTCACCGCGATCATGGCATTTACCTTCGATACCACGCGCCCTGCGATCGAGGCCGCCCGTATCGAGGAGCAGATGCGACTGATCGACGAAGTCCTGCCACGTGACCGCTACGACAATCTGTTGCTGGAGGACTTCGTCGATGTTGGTCCTCATCCGGCACTGGCTGGCAACCGTGTCAGCCGGATCTGGCGCGCACGCAAGGCTGGCCAGCCCGTCGCACTGATTGCTGAATCCAGCGCACCCGATGGCTACGCCGGTCGAATCGAACTGATCGTCGCCATTCAAGCCGACGGAACCGTGTCCGGCGTCCGCGTCACCGCGCACAAGGAAACGCCGGGGCTGGGTGACTACATTGACCCACGCAAGGACCGCAACAAGACGCGGCCATGGATTTCCCAGTTCGTCGCGGTCGACTGGAATGCCATCGAGGCGTCAAAGTGGACCGTGCGCAAGGACGGCGGCGTATTCGATTATCACACCGGCGCCACCATCAGCGCACGCGCAGTCACGCGCGCAGTCGGGCGTACCGTGGGCCATGTCGTCGAACAGCGCGATGCCCTGTTTGCAGCACCGTCCGCCAGCCGGCTTTGAGGATCAGGATCATGAACAGCCAGATGTTTCGCGACAGCGCATATAACGGTCTGTGGAAGCAGAACCCGGGGCTCGCGCAGTTGCTTGGCCTGTGCCCCATCCTCGCGGTCAGTACCAACATCGTCAACTCGGTCAGTCTTGGTCTGGCCACCATCCTCGTCATGGCTGTTGCCAACCTGGCTGTCGCCTCGTTGAGGAACTTCATTCCCTATGAGATCCGCATCCCGGTCTTCATCCTGATCATTGCTGCCCTGGTTACCGTGGTAGACCTGGGCTTCAACGCCTATTTCCATAGCCTCTATCTGGTACTGGGCATCTTCATTCCACTCATCGTCACCAACTGCATCGTACTTGCGCGGGTAGAAGCCTATGCCGCCAAGAATGACGCCCTGTCATCGACGGTAGACGGCATCCTGATGGGCCTGGGGCTGGTGTGGGTACTGGCGCTGCTGGGTGGCATACGCGAGTTGCTCGGCAGCGGTACCCTGCTGTCCGGTATCGAGATGGTGATTCCGGGTCTTGAAGGTTTTTCAGTATTTGGCGATGACTATCCCGGTTTCCTGATCGCCGTGCTGCCGCCGGGCGCCTTCTTCGCACTGGGTTGCCTGATTGCCGGCTACAACGCAATCAATACCCATCGCGCGGCCCGGGCGCGGCTCAAACCCGCCCGACCGGGCCCGGCGCAGGGACAGCCTGCTGCCGAAGTGACTCAGGCAGCGGGTTGACCGTGGCACGAATGAAACGGGAGGCGATCCGGGCATTTTTCGAGCGCTTGTCTGCCGCCAATCCGCATCCCCAGACTGAGCTCGAGTACGCCTCGCCCTACCAATTGCTGGTCGCGGTGGTACTGTCCGCGCAGGCGACCGACAAAAGTGTCAACATCGCCACCCGGCGCCTGTTTGCTGCGGCACCAACGCCAGAAGCGATGATCTCGCTGACCGAGGACGAAGTCGCCGAGCACATCAAGACCATCGGCCTGTTCCGCAACAAGGCCAAAAATACCCTGGCGCTGTCGCGTTTGCTGCTGGAGCGCCACGGCGGAGAGGTGCCCTGCGATCGAGAGGCGCTCGAAGCTTTGCCTGGCGTCGGTCGCAAGACGGCCAATGTGGTCCTGAACACGGTCTTCCGTCTGCCGGTGATGGCGGTGGATACGCATATATTCCGTGTATCCAATCGCACCGGGCTCGCCCCCGGCAAGGACGTGGTCGAGGTCGAGAACGCCCTGATGCGACGGGTCCCCAAGGACTTCCTGCTGGATGCCCACCACTGGCTGATCCTGCATGGTCGCTATGTCTGTACGGCACGCAAACCCCTGTGCGCAGCATGCCAGGTCAGCGATCTGTGCACCTTCCGCGACAAGACCGCCTGAACGGGTCGATCCCGCCACAACTGACGGAGCCTTAGATGTTCAATCCTTCCCGTGATCAGGTTCGCACCTTCTTCATCGAATCCTGGCGCAAGCATCGCGAGCGTGAGGTACTGACCCAGCTTGAAGCACTGGCCTGTCAGCTGATCGAGCATCACCCCGAGTACCATTCCATCATCGAAGACCCCGATTCGGTGGATCGCGACTTCGCGCCGGAGGATGGTCAGGTCAACCCCTTCCTGCATCTGTCCCTGCACCTCGCCATCGAGGAGCAATTGTCCATCGATCAGCCCCCTGGCTTGCGGGCGGCCTTCGATACGCTCTGCCAACGCCATGGCGATCGTCACGCGGCCCTGCACGATGTGCTCGAATGTCTCGGTGAAACCATTTTCAATGCCCAGCGCGCTGGCAGTCCTCCGGACGGCGCAGCCTACCTGAGCAGTGTTTGCCGTCGCGCCAGCCTGCCTTGAGCCAGTCTCGGCGATGTCAGCCGTGACGTCGCCCCTCAAACCATGCTGGCTTCGCCTGTCGACAGCGGCTATGCTCGCCCTGTAGCGCCTGTTCCGGCCCCTTTCGGAGGTGTTCATGAATCGACTGCATGGCTTGCTGACCCGTACCTTGCTGAGCTTCGGCATACTCCTGTCGCCCCTTGCCGCAGCACAGACCGGGATCGGCGACAACCGCATCCTGATCGGCCAGTCTGCTGCGCTCAGCGGTCCAGCGGCCGAACTTGGCCGGGAGATGCAACTAGGAGCGAAGGTCTATCTTGATGCGCTCAATGCACAGGGTGGGGTCAATGAACGCAAGATCGAACTCATCTCGCTTGATGACGGTTACGAGCCAGAACGAGCCGCCGAGAACACCCGCAAACTGATCAACGAACACAAGGTATTCGCCCTGTTCGGCTACGTCGGCACCCCGACCAGCCTGGCTGCCCTGCCGATCTTCACCGAAAACCAGGTTCCCTTCATTGGTGCCTTTACCGGTGCAGAAGCCTTGCGGACCCCCTTCAACCGGCATATTTTCAACGTCCGTGCGAGCTATTTCGATGAAACAGAGCGCATCGTCGAACAGTTGGTCACGACCGGCGTACGCAACATCGCGGTGTTCTATCAGAACGACACCTACGGCAAGGCGGGTCTGGAGGGGGTTGAACGCGCATTGAAGAAGCGCAACCTTGAACTGGGGGTCACTGCCACCGTCGAACGCAACTCCACCGACGTCAAGGCAGCTGTCCAGACCCTGCTCAAGGCGTCTCCGGATGCCGTGATCCAGATCAGTGCCTATGCATCATGCGCTGCACTGATCCGTGAGATGCGCAAGAGCGGCAGTTTCGCTTCGTTTTACAACGTGTCGTTTGTTGGCAGCCGGGCGTTGGCAAACGAACTGGGGCCGGATGCGGCCGGCGTAGTGATCTCCCAGGTCGTGCCCTTGCCCTGGGGCGGCATCGAACCTGTCGTACGTGATTACCAGAAGGCCATGCAGAGAGCCGGGCACACCGACTATTCCTTCACCAGTCTGGAAGGCTACATCGCCGCTCGGGTCATGGTCGAAGGCCTGCGTCGCGCCGGACGCAACCTGACCCGCGACGGATTGATCAGCGCACTGGAGTCGATGAACAATCACGACGCGGGAGGCTTTGCGATCAGCTTCTCGCCGCGCAACCACAATGGCTCGAGCTATGTCGACCTGACCATCCTGTCTCGCAACGGTCGTTTCGTCCGCTGAACGGCGTGGCGAGACGCGGCTTGGCCAGTCAGCGCTTGAACACCAGGCCTGGCTGGCTGGCGTACCAGGCAGCCAGATCTGCAAGATCCTGCCGGCTCAGACTCTCAACCTGCGACGCCATGATGGGATTCTTGCGTTCGCCGTGCTTGTAGGCAAGCAGGGCCTGGAGCAGATAGTCCTCATACTGCCCTCCGATGCGTGGAAATTCCGGCGTCGGGCTGTTGCCATCGACGCCATGACAGGCTGCGCAGACTGTCGATTTCGCCTGCCCTCGCACCGGATCGCCGGCCAGTGCGGAAGGGGACAGGACAAGCGCTGCGGCAAGCACGCCCAAGCGTCGCATCATCTGCACCTTCATTTGACACCTCCGTAGTAGGCAGCGAGATCGGCCATGTCCTGATCAGACAAGCTACCGGCAATACCCTGCATGCTGGGGTGGCTGCGCTCACCGCTCTTGTAGGCCTGGAGCGCACGGACAATATATTCGGGATGTTGCCCGCCGAGTTTCGGAACCGCATACACCTCGGGATACCCCGTCCGGTAGCCTGGGATGCCATGGCAGCCGATACAGGCGGAAAGCTTGCCTTTGGCGGCGACCGGGTCGCCCCCGACCGCGGAAGCAAGGGTAAAGGTGCCAGCCAATGCAATCGCCACAAGCAGATGTCGTCTCTGCATGATGTCTCCTCTCTGCGGGTTTGAGTCCGAAACTCGCCACAGACACGAGGTCCGGCCATACGAGGGCGTATTGATTTGCTGATCGCGCCCATCTCCAACGAACCCTAGCCCTATAATCGCAATAAATTAATCAGAGGATTCCCCGATGTCCCCCCAGCTTCGCTTCGACGGCAGTGAGCACTACATCGCGACCCCCGACCTCAAACTTGCGGTCAATGCATCAATCCAGTTGCAACGCCCCTTGCTGATCAAGGGTGAGCCGGGCACCGGCAAGACACTGCTGGCCGAAGAGGTCGCTGCGGCGCTTGGCCTGCCCCTGCTGCAATGGCATGTCAAATCCACCACCAAGGCCCAGCAGGGTCTGTACGAATACGACGCCGTCTCGCGTCTGCGCGATTCGCAACTGGGTGACGACCGGGTCAAGGACATCGCCAACTACATCGTCAAGGGCGTGCTGTGGCAGGCCTTCGAGGCCGAAACGCCAACCGTGGTGCTGATCGATGAGGTCGACAAGGCCGATATCGAGTTTCCCAACGATCTGCTGCGTGAGCTCGATCGCATGGAGTTTCACGTCTATGAGACACGCCAGACCATCCGGGCGCGACACCGGCCGATCGTCTTCATCACCTCGAACAACGAGAAGGAGTTGCCCGACGCCTTCCTGCGCCGGTGCTTCTTTCACTACATCCGTTTCCCGGACCGCGACACCATGCAACGCATCGTCGATGTCCATTTTCCAGGCATCCGCAAGGCATTGCTTGCCGAGGCACTGGAAGTCTTCTTCGGCCTGCGCGATGTACCCGGCCTGAAAAAGAAGCCGACCACCTCGGAGTTGATCGACTGGCTCAAGCTTCTGGTTGCCGAAGACATTCCGCCCGAGGCCTTGCGTGCTCAGGACAACAAGGCTGTCGTTCCTCCCCTGGCGGGTGCGCTGTTGAAAAACGAACAGGACATGCATCTGTTCGAGCGCCTGGTATTCATGGCACGGCAGAATCGCTGAGGACCGGGCAATGCTGAAGGCTTTGTGGAATTGGCTGTTCGGACGCAAACAAGTGGTGCTGGCCAGGGTGCCCACCCCTGCGGGCGGACCATCCGTGCCCACTGCACCCATCGACCAACTCAATCGGCAGGCGCCGCTGCAGGCTGCACCTGCCCCTTCACCACAGTCGGAGATGGGGCCGACCTTCATCTGTCGTGAAGCCATCCTCAGTCGCCAGCAGAAGATCGCCGGTTATCACTTCCTGCTGCAGGAGTCAGCCCGAAACCGCATTCGTAACAGCAGCCGGCGTGTTCATCACCTGTACGCCGAGATCCTCGTCAGCAGCCTGGTCAAGGCCGATATCGGCAAGTTGCTGGGCGCGCGTCTGGCCTTTGTCGATCTACCGGACTCCTTTCTCGACCATCCGTGCATCCGCCAGCTTCCGCCAAGGAACACGGTTCTGGTCATCCAGCCTCACCCAGAGGCGGATGGCCCAGGCCCGGAGACGCTGATGACGCATGTCCGCAGCCTGAAAAGTGCAGGCTACAGGATCGGCGTTCCCGACCCCATCTCCACGCCGCAGTTGATCTCCTTGTTGCCCGAGGCCGATGTAGTCGTCGTGCGTGCGCCTCAACTTGATGCCGAACAAGCACTCAGCCTGTCTACAACGATGCTTGAAAAGGCGTCACAAGCGGCGCTACTGGCACGCGACCTGCCCGGCCTGGAGGACTTCCGGTTCTGCTTTCAGCTAGGCTGCAGCTTGTTCCAGGGACCTTTCATCACCAGTCGCGAGGACTGGCGGGACCGCAATCTCGGGCCCAATACGGCCCGTCTTGCCGAACTCGTTTCCAAGCTGCGCAAGGATGCCGACTCCGCAGAAATCGTTGCCCTGCTCAAGCATGATGCCGCCCTCACTGTCCGTTTGCTACGTTACATCAACGCAGCGGCCAATGGCTTGTCGGAGCAGGTCTCCTCGGTCGAGCGAGCCTTTGCCTTGCTTGGAAGGGAAAAGCTGTATCGGTGGGTCACCTTGTTGCTGTGCAGTGCGGACCATGGCGGGGAACGCAGTTCCGCTGCGCTGGAGAGTGCCCTGATCCGGGCACGGATGCTCGAACTGCTGGCCGCAGAGCGCAGCCCGACTGAACGCGAAGCACTCTTCCTGACCGGTCTGATCTCGCTGATCGATGTCATTCTTGAAGTACCAATGGAGCGGGCCCTCACCCTCCTGGCTGTCGCACCGGACATCGAAGCCGCTTTGCTTCGCGGGCAAGGCCCGCTGGCATCCCGTCTGGCCTTGGCGCAAGCCTGCGAGCGCAGCGATGCCGACGCCATCAGAAGCGCAGCCGAGACCTGCGGCGTGACGCCGGAGTTTGCAGCCCAGTGCCATTTCGATGCACTGGCCTGGGCCTTGTCGTTGCAGCAGGAGTCCTGAGCGATGCTGATCGATTTCTTCCTGCACCTGAAGGCCAACAAACTGCCTGTGTCGACGCGGGAGTATCTCAGCTTGCTCGAAGGTCTGCGAGCCCGGGTCTGCGGCCATTCGCTGGACGAGTTCTATTTATGGTCTCGCACCTGCCTGATCAAGGATGAATCGCTATACGATCGATTCGATCAGGCTTTTGGTGCGTACTTCAAAGGCATCAGCACTTTGCCCGGTCTGGAGCAGGATCTGCCGGAAGACTGGCTGAGAGCCGCGATGAAGAAGCATCTCAGCCCCGAGGAGCAAGCCAGACTCGAAAAGCTGGGTTGGGACAAGCTGATGGAGGAATTCCGCAAACGCCTCGAAGAACAGAAAGGACGCCATGAAGGGGGGTCCAAATGGATCGGCACCGGCGGCAGTTCGCCTTTTGGCAACAATGGCACACATCCGGAAGGGATCCGTGTTGGCGGTGAGTCTGCGGGTAATCGCACTGCGGTCAAGGTGTGGGACCGTCGTGAGTACCGGAATCTGGACGATTCGGTAGAGTTAGGCACCCGCAACATCAAGGTAGCGCTCCGCAGACTCCGACGTTTTGCGCGTGATGGCGCGGCCGATGAACTGGATCTGGACGCAACCATTGCCGCCACCGCCCGCAATGCCGGCTGGCTGGACTTGTTGATGCGGCCGGAGCGCCACAATGCAGTCAAGGTACTGCTGTTCTTCGACGTCGGTGGGTCAATGGACGATCACGTCAAGGTGTGCGAAGAGCTGTTCTCGGCGTGCCGTACGGAGTTCAAGCATCTTGAGTATTACTACTTTCACAACTGCGTGTATGAAAGCGTTTGGCGCGACAGCCGGCGGCGTCACACTGAGCGCATTCCACTGCTGGAAGTGATCCACCGCTATGGTCCGGATTACAAACTGGTGTTCGTGGGCGATGCAACGATGAGTCCGTACGAGATCCTGCATCAACACGGCTCGATTGAGCATATGAACGCAGAACCTGGCGCAACCTGGCTGCGCCGTCTGCTGGATGCCTACCCGGCAGCGGCCTGGTTGAATCCGGAGCCGGAACGGCTGTGGCCCTATCGCAAGTCCATCGATCTGATCCATCAACTGGTCGGCGATCGAATGTTTCCTATGACGCTGGACGGGCTGACCCGGGCAATGCAGTCCTTGTCGCGCAAGCACTGAAGCTGCATCCGCGCCCGAAAGGCAGGCCTGACTTGCGCCTGCCCGGCCATGATCAATGACTTCAGGGTGCGCGATAGTTGTCCTGGGTCATGATGTCGACCCCGCACTGCAGATTCTCAATCCAGTCCAGGAAACGATTGACCATTTCCTTGCCTTCGAAGCGGGCACCATGCTGGGGGACGATCATCTCGACATCCAGCTTGCGCACCATGTTCACCCAGAAGCGGCAGATCTTGTTGGAGATCATGTAGCGGCGGTGAAAGCCAATCATGAACGGAATGTGCTCATCGAAGTTGGCGACCGGCTTCAGCGCTTCGTCATGATCGATCAGTGAGGCCCCCATATCGCCGGTGAACAGGATTTTGGAGACCGGATCGTAAAACTGGAAGTTGCCTTCCGAGTGCATGAAATGAGCGGGAATAGCCTTCAAGCGGCTCGCCCCCAACGGCACGATCATGCCTTCGTCCGGAATGCCGATGATACGATCGGAATAATCCCGACCCGTGGTGAAATGCGGCAGGAATCGGGCCCACAGCTTGGAGATCAGTACCCGGCAGTTGGTGGTGACCATCCACTTGTTGAGCGATGCGATGATATCGGGGTCGGCATGCGACGCCAGGATGTAGTCGAGATTGCGCGACGGAAAATAACGCTGCATACCCATCAGCAGGCCGTTATAAGTCATGTTGCCACCCGGATCCACCAGTGCGCCGTGATCGCCATCCACGATCAGGAACTGGTTGCACTGCACAGCATGATCAGCCTCTTCGTCGACCAGATCATAAAATGCCAGGCACACATGCTTGCCGTCGTTATAGAGCTCAACTGCCATGTTTCGGATGCCCCGGAATGGTTGACCCGCCACAGCGGGAACAAAGCGTAAGACTCTACCGCACTGCTCGCGTCTGCTCCGGATTATGCGCGCAATCATTGACCTGGATCAAAAGGGATTGCGCCTATGCCGATCGGAAAAAAAGGGCGGCCCTGGGGCCGCCCTCAAGCTGCTGTCCGCACAAGTGCGAAACGGTTGACCGGGTTGCCCGCCGGCCCGGGAGTCGGTTCACTCGGTGAACGGCAAGGGCTGCATGCCAAAACCTTCATCGAGATGCTTGATCTGTTTGAGCAGGCCATCCAGGCTGGCCTGCAGCTGCACCAGTTCGTCCTGCTGCATCAGGCGCAGCGCCTCTGGCAGCACCCCACGCGCCGGTGATGGCGCCCGCTCCAGCAGCGCAATACCGTCATCCGTCAGGTAAAGCCGGACAACGCGCTGATCTGCGCTAGTGCGTTCCTTGCGGATCAGCTTGCCGGTTTCCAGACGGTCGATCATGTTGCTCGCCGTGGACTGGTGCAGCGCCATGCGATTGGCCAGCTCGCCGACACGCAGGCCAGGCGCTTCACTCAACTCCTGCAGCGCCCACAGTTGCGCACCCGTCACACCACTCTGACGCTCGATCCACTGCGAATGGCGTTGTGCGGTGCGGATCAACACCCGAAAACGCTGCAAGGCCGACAGCGGCGTAATGCCTTTGGCCGGCTTCTCGACCGGACCCTCGGTGGATTTCTTTGAACTGCTTTGCGACGCGGGCATCTGCATGGGCTCCGACTATATTTTCTCAAACAATCATTGTCAAAAAATTCGCGAACAAATCGCGATTCGCGTATCGTAACCAAAACCTGAAAAAACCGCTTGATATCCCGTATTCAGGCGTTTTTGGGCTGACTCACCCAACCTGAACCGACTTTTCGCTCCAGCAGCTCCCCGCCCCCTGTCATGTCGCAGCCCGACCCCACACCGGACACAGCGCCGGACAAACCCAAGCACTTTCACCACCGGGCAATCCGGCATTTCTCTCGTGGAGGACGCCGATACGCACTCCCCTGGCTATCGCTCGGGCGATGGCACAAGCGCCTGCTGCTTGTCGGTGCAGCCTTGCTCGCGGGTTCGATCGCAATCGCCTTTGCCATCGGCGCAGAAGTGGCGATCGCCTTCCATCATGGCCTCATGCAGCAAAGCCCATGGCTCACGCTGATCATCGCGCCAGCAGGGTTTGCTGCCATGGCGTGGCTGTCTCGTCGTTTCTTTCCGGGCACCGAAGGCAGTGGTATCCCGCAGGCCATCGCCGCATCCTTGACCGATGACGCACGCCTGCGGCGCCAGTTCCTGTCGTTCCGGATTGCGATCGCAAAGGTCTTTCTAACCCTGGGTGGCTTGCTGTCCGGCGCCTCGATCGGCCGCGAGGGGCCTTCCGTGCAGATCGGTGCCTCGGCCATGCACATGCTGGCGGGACGGCGCCGGGGCCGCATTGCCTCCAGCCGGGACCTGATCACCGCCGGCAGTGGCGCCGGCATTGCTGCAGCATTCAATACCCCGCTGGGCGGCATCATGTTCGCCATCGAAGAGATGTGCCGCTACCGTGCGTTTCGCGCCAACAGCACGACCTTGACCGCGGTCATCTTCGCAGGCCTGATGTCACTCGCCGTGCTGGGCAACTACACCTATTTCGGCCGCACCCCCGCTGCAATCAGTTGGCCGGACGGGATCTGGCCGGTACTGCTGTGCGGCGTTCTTGGCGGCCTGCTGGGCGGCGGATTCTCGCGCCTGCTGATCGCCTCCTCGCGTGGCCTGCCAGGACGCGTCGGTGAGCTGGCGCAAGCGAAGCCGGTTGCCTTTGCCGCAGCCTGCGGCCTGGCCACCGGTCTGATCGGCCTGCTCAGTGGCGGCACCACCTATGGCACGGGCTATGCCGAATCCAAGGCGGCGCTGGAAGGCAGTGCAGCCTTGCCTGCCCTGTTCATGGTCGCAAAGATGGCTGTCATCTGGCTGGCCTTCGTATCGCGGATTCCGGGTGGCGTGTTCGCACCTGCACTGGCGGTGGGAGCCGGCCTGGGGGCAGATATCGCCTATTTCCTGCCCGGCGAGCAGGACGCTGCGATCCTGGTACTGGGCATGGTGGCCTTCCTTGCGGCAATGACGCAGACGCCAATTACCTCTTTCGTCATCGTCATGGAGATGACCGCCAACCACCAGATGCTGCTGCCGCTGATGGCAACAGCCGTGGTCGCACACGGGGTGTCGAAATCCGTTGCGCCACTGCCGCTTTATCACGCGCTAGCCCACCCTGCGCTTCGTCGTGCTGAGCAGAAACTGCATGCACCCTCGGCCACGGTGGACCGCCCTGCCACCTGAACGTGTTGGCTCAGGCGCGCATGCGCTGGGCCAGTCGGAGTGTCTGCCCGCGCTCGAGCAGTTGCGCAAACTGCGGAAAATCCAGATCCATCCGGTCTGCAAGCTCGCGGGCCTGGGTACTCATCCACTTCCAGCGGGGCGCAAAGGCCGGGTTGCGGAAGGCAAACAGCAGATAGTTGCCGTCTTCGCGCACTGACATCGCGATCATGTGCTCATCAAACACCTCGGCGAGGCGCGCGACGTGACGGGCATAGTCCGCTTTGTCGCCTGCAAGGTTCATGACCATGATGCCGCTGCCGGACAGACCTCGATGCAGGTCGCGATAGAAGTCCGACTCGAGCAATGCGCCGGCCACCCCATTTGCGTCAAAAAGATCCACCAACACCACATCGGGGCGCAAGGTGCACGCCGCAGCATGTTCGATCGCATCGCAACACTCGATGCGAAAACGTGCGTCATCCGCGGGTAGCTCGAACAGTTCGCGAAACGCAACCACGTCCTCATCGAGCTCCACCGCGGTGATGTCGCAGCCCGGCAGATGACGGTAACAGAACTTCGCCAGACTGCCTCCACCCAAACCGTACAGGCACAGGCTGCGAGGACGGGGGTTGAACAGCATGAAGGCCATCATGCCCTGGGTGTAAGCGACATCCAGCGCGTATGGGCGGTCGACGCGCATGGCGCTCTGCTGAAACCGCAGGCTGCCAAAATAGAGCGAACGCAGCCCGTCGTGCTCCAGCACGAAGGGCTTGCTGTAGTCGCCGCAACGCAGGCTTTCAGCCAACGCGTCGGCGTCCTGCCAGGCGGGTTCGATCAACAGCACCTTGCCGGGCTCGTCGGCAAATGGGCTGGGCAGTTCGTAGATTGACGTACCAGTGGCACGTTTTCCCACGCTCGATCGCATTCGTGCTCCGGAAACCACAAAAAACAACAGGGCGAACCGCATGCAACGGCCCGCCCCGTTCGTCATCGCGCCACCCACGGGCAGCGCGACAGTCAGGCTCAGTTCCCGCTCATCGCCATCATCAACTGGTTGATGCGCTTGACGAAGGTTGCCGGGTCGTCGAGCGTACCGCCTTCAGCCAGCAAGGCCTGATCGAACAGCACCGCAGCCCAATCGTCGAAGTTCTTCTCTTCGTACTTCAAACGCAGCACTGCCGGATGGCTGGGATTGATCTCGAGAATAGGCTTCGACATTGGCGCGCTCTGCCCTGCCGCCTTCAGGATGCGGCTCAGGTTCATGCCCAGGTCGTGTTCATCGGCAACCAGGCAGGCCGGCGAATCTGTCAGGCGCAAGGTGACCTTGACGTCCTTGACGCGCTCGCCCAGGCTGGCCTTCATCTTGTCGAGCAATTCCTTGAAGTCGTCAGCCGCCTTCTCGGCTTCTTTCTTCTCGGCTTCGTCCTCGAGCTTGCCCAGGTCCAGACCACCCTTGGCCACCGACTGCAGGGGCTTGCCATCGAATTCGGTCAGGTTGCCGATCACCCATTCGTCCACTCGATCCGACAGCAGCAGGACCTCGATGCCCTTCTTGCGGAAGATCTCGAGATGCGGGCTATTCTTCGCCGCATTGAAGGTCTCGGCAGTGACGTAGTAGATCTTGTCTTGCCCTTCCTTCATGCGCTCGATATAGGTCTTCAGCGACACCACCTCATCCGGGGTATCAGCATGTGTGGAGGCAAAGCGCAGCAGACCGGCGATCTTGTCCTTGTTGGCAAAATCCTCGCCGACGCCTTCCTTCAGCACCTTGCCGAATTCCTTCCAGAAGGTGGCGTACTTCTCGACGTCACCGGCCTCGTCGCTGGTGGCCAGACTCTCGAGCAGGGACAGGACCTTCTTCGTGCAACCCTGGCGGATGGTGTCGATGTCCTTTGATTCCTGCAGGATTTCACGCGACACGTTCAGCGGCAGATCGGCCGAGTCCACCACCCCACGCACGAAACGCAAGTAGGTCGGCATCAGCTTCTCGGCGTCATCCATGATGAACACACGCTTCACGTACAGCTTCACCCCATGGCGCGCATTGCGGTCCCAAAGATCGAAGGGGGCATGCTTGGGCACATACAGCAACTGGGTGTATTCCTGACGACCTTCGACGCGGGCGTGGGTCCATGCCAGCGGTTCGTCGTAGTCGTGGCCGACATGCTTGTAGAAAGCCTTGTAGTCGTCGTCGCTGATGTCGTTCTTGGAACGGGCCCACAGTGCGTTGGCCTGATTGACGGTCTCATCCTCGTCAGTCAATACCTGTTCCTTCTTGTCCTCGTCCCACTCCTCCTTCTTCATCACGATGGGCTGGACGATGTGGTCGGAGTACTTGCGGATCAGGCTCTGCAGCTTCCAGGTGGAGAGCAGATCGTCCTGGTCGGCGCGCAGGTGCAGGGTGATCTCGGTGCCGCGGCCGGTCTTCTCAATCGCTTCGACGGTGTACTCGCCAGCGGTATCACCGGTCATTGCACATTCCCACTTCACCCCTTCGCTGACTGGCAGGCCGGCGCGACGGGTAACCACGGTAACCTTGTCGGCAACGATGAACGCGGAGTAGAAGCCCACCCCGAACTGACCGATCAGGTTGGCGTCCTTCTTCTGGTCGCCGGTCAGCTTGCCGAAAAATTCCTTGGTACCGGACTTGGCGATGGTCCCCAGATGGGCAACCACTTCGCTGCGGCTCATGCCGATGCCGTTATCGGCAATGGTCAGGGTACGTGCTGCCTTGTCGAAGGCAATGCGGATCTTGAGATCGCTGTCACCCTCGAACAGCGCAGGCTGATCGATCGCCTCGAAACGCAGCTTGTCGCAGGCGTCCGACGCGTTGGAGATCAGTTCGCGCAGGAATATCTCGCGGTTGGAGTACAGCGAGTGAATCATCAGGTGAAGCAGCTGCTTCACCTCGGCCTGAAAATTGAGGGTTTCGGCGGCGGTCTGGGCGCTGGACATCTCGATGCGTCTCCGATGAAAAAAGTCGTGATCCGCAGATTGGGGCCGGCTGTGCCGATTTCAAGCCCCTGGGGCAAAAGATGCATTTCATCCCGCAGCGAACGTGGGGCGGCGTTGTCGCGGGTATTTTGGCTTGATCATGTTTCCACGGACCGTGGGACCCGCCGGCACAACATCTGACCGTGGAACGACCTCTCTTTACCCCATGCTGACTCACTCGTGATTGGCGAACGAAGGGGCACAACAGGATCGTCTGTTTTCTACCCCACCCAGACTTTGCCCTTATTCCTGGCCCGCGGAGTCGAATCGAGCCAGGTCTGCCCACCGGTCACAAAAACTTGACTGGAGCCTTCCCCACTAAAGCCGGCATGAGAGCACGACCAGTCACATTCCTGCATGAGAATGACGAACGAGTCTTCAGCAGACAGCATTCCAATTCATGTAATCTTCATTTCAATAGCGTTTTATCATCCACATCCGCCACTGTTCTGGAGCGTCGCTCAGCCGGCTGGTTTCGTCATGCCAACGCCGCGGAACGAACTTCCTGGAGCTATTACATGCCACGTCATATCCTGATAGCCGCGCTGACCTTCGGGTTCACAGTCTCTGCTCATGCGGAACCTCCCATACCCAGCACGCTATATTCGGCAGTTCGCGATGGCGTATTGATGGTACGAACCTTCGACGGTGATGGAGCAGTCCTCGCGAATGCAAGCGCAATCGCAGTAGCCAAGGAACGTTTCGTCACCCTATGCAGAGTACTCGACGGCAGCGATGCGATTCGCCTCGTCGATGCTGGCGGACAGACAGTCGATGCCTTTGTTATTGCGCGAGATAGTGGGCGCAACCTTTGCTTGCTGAGCGCATCTGTGGCAGCTCGGATCTTGGTCAAGACGCCCGCAGACGTGCAACCACGCGTTGGGGCACGCACATACGCGCTTGCAGACGCGCTCGGCTTCGGCGTTGGATTGACCGAAGGGGTGATCTCCGGACTCGGTGGTGGCGATCGCGGCGAGCTTTTGCAGTTCTCGGCACCGGTGTCATCTGGATCGGGAGGAGGGGCGCTGCTCGACGAGCATGGCCGACTGCTCGGCGTCATCGACTATCGTCATCGGGATGGCCAGAACGTGAACTTCGCCATGCCGGCATCGTGGGTAGACATGATTCAGGCACGCGATGATGCGGATACAGCGCTCCAGTCCATGCGAGACCGTGCGCCTAGGCTGGCACGTGTGGGGGACGGAGCCGCACTCGGCAGTCTGACTGAAGAATGGATCCGGCAGTACCCGGAGGATGCAGACGGCTGGGTCTGGCGAGCGCTCGCGGCCGGGATGCAGGGCGATTTCGTCGCCGAGGAGAAAGCTTGGCGTCAGGCCGGCCGTCAATCACCAGGCATGATGGAAGCCGGGCTCGGCGTCGCCGGCGCCCTGCTGCGTCAGCAACGCTTCTCGGAAGCAAGAGACGCAGCAATATCGATCATCAGATCCAATCCGGACAGCTCACGAGCATGGTCACTGCTTGGCCAGGCGCATCATGGCAACGGTGGAGTCGATGAGGCCGAAGCAGCTTATCGCAGGGCTCTTGCACTTGATCCGTGGCAAATGCCCGCACATTTGGGCATGGTTTCCCTTGCTGGCCAGCGCGGAGATCATCAAGCTGCCGTAGAAGGATGGACCAGGCTGGTGCGCCTTTACCCTTCACAGATCGATTTGCGCTGGCGTCTGGTCGAGGCGCTACTGTTCTCGCAGGATGGTGCGGGCGCCTATCGCTTGCTCGCTCGGCTACCACCGGAATTCGCCGACAGCGCCGACGGTTTGTTCTGGCGCGGTGCAACCTCTGCATTACTGGGCCGGCCGCAGGAAGCGATCGAGCTGTTTCGTGCCAGCTTGGCAAAGGAGCCGTCAGAGCGGGCACGTGTGTGGGCCCAGCTCGGAAAAGCTTACTTCGTTCTGGAGCGCTTCCCCGAGGCCATTGCAGCACTGCGCGAAGCGGTCAAGATCGCACCGGTCGACCCGGACCATCGATACTGGCTTGCGGTTGCACTAAAGGACGGCGGCCATCACGACGAGGCGATCCGGATAAACCGCGACCTTTCCGTCGCCCATTCAAAGGAACCCAGGATCTGGCGCCAACTCGGATATGCACAGGTGCTTGCAGCCAGAGTGCCAGAGGGAATCGAGGCGCTTGAGCGCTCGCTTGTTCTTGATCCCGGACAGCCCCGGGTTTGGAATGCCTTGATGATTCTGTACCGCGCTGCGGGTCGTCACGCCGACCTCATTCGCGCGCATGCCAATTTGCGCAGTCTCGACGCCGCGATGGCCGAGAGCGCCTATCTCGCCACCATCCGTCCATATGAGATCCGTCAAGAATGAAGCCCCACCTTGCTTCTGTTCGCCCTAACTTCTTGCCGCAGCGCATTCCTGCCTCAATGCTGCTGGTCGTACTTGCAATCTGCGGCCCCGCCTCAGCAAGCGCTTCCGACGAGGCCCAGCACGTGTTCGCGCAAGTCTCGCCGTCGGTGGTGACGATCATCGCAACAATCAATGGCGGGGCCAGCGTCGGTCAGGGGAGCGGTGTGGTTGTCGGTCATGAGCAGGTGGCGACCAACTGCCATGTCGTCAGCGACGCCGATCAGCTGAGTGTGCGCCACGGTGCTGCTGAACTTTCCGCACGGTGGATCGGCGCCGATCGTAGCCGTGACCTATGCTTGCTCGCGGTCGACGGTTTGCAGGCGCGACCGGTGAGCGTCCGAGCATCAGCAAGCCTTCTGTCGGGTGAACGTGTGTTCGCGGTCGGCAATCCACTAGGCTTCGGCCTGTCTGTTACCAGCGGTCTTGTCTCGCACTTCCCAATTGTGGACGGTGAGCAGTTGATCCTGAGCAGTGCCCCACAGTCTCCAGGTTCCAGCGGCGGGGGATTGTTCGACAGCGAGGGCAGACTGATAGGGCTGACCACCAGTGTGTTCAGTGCTGGTCAGAACCTCAATCTGGCGCTGCCGGCAGATTGGATCAACGAACTTGCCGATCGTGGCGTACAGGCACCGCTGTCGCCCGAGGTACCCTCGGCAGAACCGAGATGGGTCGCGGATGCTAACGTACTACGTGGCACAGCGCGATGGACAGAGCTCGAACACTTCGCGCGCCGCTGGATCATCGCTCAGCCGACGTCTGCTCGTGCACACCTCGAGTTTGCGCGAGCGGTCAGTCGCCTCGGACGGACTCAGGAGGCGGAGACGTCGTTGCGGGAGGCTCTTCGCCTGGACGATCACTCCGCGGAAAGCTGGCGAGTCCTAGCAATCACACTTCATGACGCCGGACGTCATTCGGAGGCTGAGTGGGCGTTGGCGCGCGCGGAAACCCTTCTGCCTGGCGATGCGGGTGTGGCTGCATTGCGTGCCCACTGGCTGCTCGCGGCCGGTGATGCTCAGTCAGCGAAAACCAGCATTGAACGTGCGATTGTCTTGGACCCCTTCTCATACGGCAACTGGAACCTGCTCGGCAGCATCCGTCGCGCGCTTGGCGAGCCTGATGCCGCGCAGCGTGCTTTCCAGACGGCACTTGACCTTAACGGGAACAACGCTGAGGCGCGCAATGCGTTGGCCCGCCTTCTGGCCGAGGCTGGACGGGCCGACGAAGCCCATCGTGCCCTCACCGCCGGACGCGGTGACGAACGTACGGATGCATCCACTTGGCTTGCGCTTGGTATAACAGACTACAACCGTCAGAGATACGTCACTGCTGAGGACGCATTCCGCAAAGCGGTCAAGGCAGATCCCGAATTCGCAGAAGGCTGGGAAAAACTCGGGATGACTCTGGCGCGGACCCTGCGTGATGACGAACTTACAACGGTGCTTGAGCATGTCCTCCGGCTCGATCCGACATTGTTCGAAGCGCGCCTGGAGCGCGCTGCACTACGCGCCCGGCGTGGAGACGTAGCCGGCGCGGCGAGCGACGCGCGTCACCTGACGGAAATTGCACCTGATGAGCCACGCGCCTGGCGCACGCTGGCGATCCATAGCATCGCGGCGCAAGACCTGCACACCGCAGTGGAGGCCTATCGGCACGTCGATACGCTAGGTAAAGCCGGAGTGGACGATCTGGTTGATCTCGGCGATCTCCTCGGCAAGATTGGCAACCGCGGCGCAGCCCTGGAGGCTTTTGCGCGCGCTGAGCGTATCGACCCTCGGCACTCGCGCATGCTAGGAAATCTAGCCAGCTTCCATGGACGCAATGGCGACATCGAGAAGGCTCAAGTATATCTTGATCGCGCCCTTGCAAGTGATCCGCGCAACGCCAACGCACTCAGCAGCAAGGCGTACATCCTTTTGTTGCGTGGCCAACCCTCAGCCGCTGTAAGCATCCTAGAGCAGGCCGTGCTGTACGACCCGAAGCTCGCCAATGCCTGGATCAACCTGGGCCACGCCCACCTACGCAACCGCGATGTTGGTCGTGCCATTCCGGCGCTGGAGAAGTCACTCACACTTGCACCAAAGGCACTGGATGCCCAGCTCTACCTCGCCCAGGCCTACCTCTCCATCCGCGATGCGGCGAAGGCGCGTGCCTACGCCGAAACCATCCTCACCCAGCATCCTGAATTGCCCGCAGCCCTCGGTATCGCAACCTTGGCAAACCTCATGGCGGGTGATTCACAGCGTGCCGCATCAGCGTTTGTACTGTTGCGTAAACACGACTCGAGAGTTGCTGAAAACATCCGGGCACAAGCTTTGGCTGCAAACTTGCCTGGGGCCGCCGCTCTACCAAGCCCCTAGATGCTCCGCATTTAAAGGAAAGACCTTGCATGCGCAGTCTCCCATAATCAGATATACCGCACCTCGACGATTTCGATCTCACGCACCCCGGCCGGGCTCATGAAGCGCACCACATCGCCCTCACGCGCCTTGATCAAGGCCCGGGCCAGCGGTGAGATCCAGCTGATCTTGCCGGCCGAGGCGTTAGCCTCGTCCACACCCACGATCTGCCAGGTCTGCTCCTGCGCGGCGGGATCGTCGACATCACAGATCGTCACGGTGGCTCCGAAAAAGACCTGATCGACATTCTCCTGCGCTTCCGGCGTCACCACTTCGGCGTTCTCGATACGCTTGATCAGGAAACGGATGCGGCGATCGATCTCGCGCAGGCGCTTCTTGCCGTAGATGTAGTCGCCATTCTCGGAACGATCGCCGTTTCCTGCTGCCCAGGCCACGGTCTCGACCATCTTGGGGCGCTCGACCTTCAGCAGGTGGTCAAGTTCTTCGCGCAGCGCCAGATAGCCGCGACGGGTCATGTAGTTCTTGCTGCCGGGCGGCAGTCGTAGCGAGGGCGACAGCGCGTCCTCGTCCTCGTCGCCCTCGGGTTCCTTGACGAATGCCTTGTTCATGGATGCTTCCGCGTGCGAGAAAACGCTCAATATTACTGGATAGTGACGTGTATCGCGCACGCCGTTTCTGGCGATGGTACCGCCAGGGCAGCCCCTGGAAGACGCTCCTGGAAGACTATTGCAAGCTCGTAGCCATTGTCAGAACACTGACCTGCGCCTACCATTGCCACCAACATATCCCATACCCTGGCGTATCGACGCCACCACCCGGGCAGGCCGACATGAACGATGACGCTTTCGACGATGTAACCAGTCTGCAGTTGCGCCTTGCCGAACTGCGCGACGAACATCGTGATCTTGATGACGCCATTGCCCGCCTGATCGACACCCCAACCGAAGACCAGTTGCTGATCCGGCGACTGAAGAAGCGCAAGCTTGCCCTCAAGGACCGTATCGCCGTCATCGAGCGCCTGATCGAACCCGACGAACTCGCCTGACCGCTTCGCTTGCCCCCGCAGCTGCCAATTTCACGGAACACCCGATGACGAACGCCACTTTCGGCAGGGAAACGCTCGCCCTGCACGCTGGGCAATCGCCCGACGCCACACACGGCTCGCGCGCCACGCCGATCCATTTCACCACCAGCTATGTGTTTCCGGATGCCGATCAGGCTGCCGCGCTGTTCAACCTCGAACGCCCGGGACATGTCTACACGCGCATTTCCAACCCCACCAATGCGGTGCTGGAGGAGCGCATCGCCGCGCTGGAAGGGGGCGTCGGCGCGATTGCGCTAGCCAGTGGCCAGGCTGCGCTGCATCTGGCCATCACCACACTGATGGGCTGCGGCGGACATGTCGTCGCCTCGCGTTCCCTGTATGGCGGCTCGCATAACCTGCTGGGCTACACCCTGCCCCGCTTCGGCATTCACACCACCTTTGTCGACCCGCGCGACCCGGCCGCATGGCAGGCAGCCATCCGCCCTGAAACCCGCTTGCTGTTCGGTGAGTCTCTCGGCAATCCGGGGCTGGATGTGCTCGACATCCCCGCAGTCGCCTCAATTGCCCACGCGGCGCGCCTGCCGCTGATGATCGATGCCACCCTGGTCAGCCCCGCGCTGCAACGGCCGCTCGAACTCGGCGCCGATCTGGTGATGCATTCCGCAACCAAGTTCATCGGCGGACATGGCGTTGCCGTCGGCGGTGTGCTGGTGGACGGTGGCCGCTTCGACTGGGAGGCTTCAGGCCTGTTTCCGACCCTGACCGAACCCTATGAGGGCTTTCATGGCATGGACTTTGCCGAGGAGTCGCCGGTTGCCGCCTTCCTGTTGCGTGCCCGGCGCGAGGGCCTGCGCGACTTTGGTGCCTGCCTGTCACCCATGAACGCCTTCCAGATCCTGCAGGGGCTGGAAACCCTGCCGCTTCGCATGCGCGCTCATGTCGACAATGCCCGTCGTGTTGCCGAACATCTGGCAGCACACCCCCTGGTGACGACGGTTGCCTATCCCGGACTGCCGAATCATCCCGATCATGCCTTGGCCCAACGTTTGCTGCCCGACGGGTGTGGCGCGGTGCTGTCGTTCGAGCTTCAGGGAGGACGCGAGGCTGGCAAGCGTTTCATTGATGCCTTGCGGCTGTTCTCGCATCTGGCCAATGTAGGGGATGCCAAGTCGCTGGTCATCCACCCCGCAAGCACCACCCACTTCCGCATGACCGCAGCCGATCTGGCAGCTGCCGGCATCGGCGAGGGCACTGTTCGCCTGTCGGTGGGGCTGGAAAGCATCACCGACCAGATCGCCGATCTCGATCGCGGCCTTGCCGCGGTGGCCAAGCTGTTGAAGAGCTGAACCATGGACCTGCTCATCCGCGAACGCAACACCCGCATCTACACTGGCGGACGCCCCTTCAACCGCGAACAGCCTGCCGTTGTTCTGATCCATGGCGCAGGCCACGATCACAGTGTATGGACCTACCAGGCCCGCCACCTCGCGCATCGCGGCTACGCCGTCGTGGCCCCCGACCTGCCGGGCCACGGTGCGTCGGATGGTCCTGCGCTGGATAGCATCGACAGCCTGGCAGACTGGATTGTCGACCTGCTCGACGGGCTCGGCCTGACCCGGGTCAGCCTGGTCGGCCACAGCATGGGCTCCTTGATCGCGCTTGCGGTGGCCGGACGCGCTGCCCAACGTATCGACCACCTGATCCTGGTCGGCAGCGTTGCGCCGATGCCGGTCGCGCCCATGTTGATCGAGGCTGCGCGCACCGACCGCGACCGGGCACATGCCATGATCAATCAATGGTCTTACACGCCCACCGGGCAACTGGGTGCCTCCAGCACGCCGGGCATGTCGCTGACCGGACTCAACCGGAGTCTGATGGCACACCAGCAAGCCGGCGTGCTCGCGGCCGACCTGCAGGCCTGCAACGACTGGCAGGACGGGCTGCGGCTCGCCGCAGACATCCCTTGCCCTACCTTGCTGATTTGTGGCGAGCGCGACCAGATGACACCACCGCGTGCGGTAAAACCCTTATACGATGCCCTGGTCAACAGCACAGGCCATGCGCGTATGATGGTGCTGCCCGGGGCAGGTCACGCCATGATGGCCGAAAGCCCGGACGCGCTGAGCAATGCGATACGGGAGTTCCTGGTTTCCTAGACGTTCGACGCATTCAGGGATGGGGGGTGCTGCAGGCGATGCTGCGGCGCGCCCCGCGCCACACCCGCGTCGTTCGCCCGTGTCGTGTCGCAGCAAACGACAATCCGACCGGAGAGAGACATGCCGCAGCCCAAGGACGCACCGCTGGACGATCCCGCAGACCTGCCCTTTCCAACCGTACGTGATGTTCCGATCACCGCCCCCTTCCGCTGGGTCCGCCAGGGTTGGGGCGACCTGACCGCCTGCCCCATCCCGAGCCTGTTCTATGGCTTCTGTTTCGCCGCCATGGGCTTGCTGATCACCTTTGTCTTCGAGCACGCCTATGAATACACCTCGGCGCTGACCTCGGGCTTCCTGCTGCTGGGCCCCTTTGTCGCCATGGGGCTTTATGAAATCAGTCGACGACACGAACTGGGTGAGCACTGCGCGCTCGGACCGACGCTGACGGTATGGCGGCGCAATGCAGGCAACATCGGGCTTTTCGCCGTCGTACTCGGGGTGGTCTTTCTGGTCTGGGCGCGCGCCTCGCTGGTGGTGTTTGCGCTGTTTTACTCGAATGAAATGCCCAATCTGTCCGGGTTTCTCGGCCAGGTGATCGCCATGGAGAACCTCGAGTTCCTTGCAGTGTATTTTGGCGTGGGCATGATCTTCGCCACCATCGTGTTCGCCGTCAGCGTGGTCTCCATCCCGCTGATGCTCGATCGCAACCAGGACGCCATCAGTTCGATGCTGGCAAGCGTCGCGGCACTGACGCGCAATCCAGGGGCCATGCTGGTCTGGGCGATGTTGATCGTCAGCCTGACCATTGTGGGCTTCCTCAGCTTTCACGTCGGCCTGGTGGTGCTGATGCCAATCGTCGGGCATGCCACCTGGTATGCCTACCGCGATCTGGTCGCGCCATTGCCCATTCGCTGACCTCACTGATTTGCCTAGGCCCTGCCCCGAAAAACGGGAGGTCATCACCCGCATCGGACCAAGGGGTGCGTTGCCAACAGCATTGTGCCACTCGCTGCATTGGTGGATCGTAAGGGTCAGAATAGCAACAACTTAAAGGCGACCGCTCATGGCGATTTACGCACAGGATGACATTTGGCCTGATAAGGAAATGCCATCATGACCATCGTTATTCCTCCCGCAGACCGACCAGCCCACTCTCAATGTCCCACTGGGCACAGATCGATAATTCCAACGGATAAGGGTCGAACCAGAATGCCGCGGCGATGCGGAAAACCAACTGATTACGAATCGCCGCATCTCGGTCGGATATCACACTGACCGAGAGACTGTCTGGCAGGACCCGTGGCTCAAACGCCAATATCGCATGCTCAATCTCGACCGCCAGTGCATCCAACTCGCGCTTCGTCAGTATCCCGCCAGAGGTGCCAGGAATGCCAAAATTGAGGACACAGTCGCGCAAATGTGGATAGCTCTCAGACACTGTCTGCGACAGAGGTGCAATTGCGTTCAGCAACCAATGCAGATCCCTTAACACCGTGTCCTGATAGGTTCGGCGCGAGAGGGGTGCTCCACCGTTCGATGTTGCCTCGACCAAACGGTCAAGTAGCGTTGGAAGAAAACCATCGCTGCGGGTGACGTCTGCAGCCTTCCCGCTCATCGGTCGGCCCATCCCATGAGCAGCAATTCGAACAGATCAGCATCCGGCTCGCCGTTGTGGATGACCTGTTTCGGCGGCAGCATTGGAGAAGGTTCGGCCCACCAGAAACTACGCCGCCGACGTTCTGCAAAGCGCTCGCACAGATCGGGCCATGAGAACCAGTCAGCACAACCTTTCTCGCCGATGCCAAGATCGGCAAGAATTTCCCCAGTGGTAGTTGCCTCGCTACACCATGGCATACGCTCCCCTAGCGTGGCCTCAAGTTCAATCTGCACTGCCTCCACCCCAACAGTATCGGAGATAATACGTCGCACCAAGGCATCCGTCTTGTACGACCAGTCGCTTTGCGGCGGCAGGCATGCGCCGACGTGGTCGGATTCAATGGACCGCAACACCACCAATGGTGAGCATCGACCGACACGGTCCATACTGGGAGCGACGCAGCCCAGCAAAGGGCGCTCGTCCCAAACGCCCGCGTTCATTGCGAAATGCCATATCGGGGACAGTTGATACGCTTCCCGCCACATCTCCCCATGCCTCTCAGCAAGGCGCACCATGCCATCGGCACACCACGCATGCACCCCTTCACGTAAGCTCAGCGGCAAGCCACGCCCAGCAAAATCACCCACCGCCGGCAATTTCCCGAACCAGCCGAGAAGCGGTGGCTGTGCTAGTCGTTTAAAAGGTAGCCTCATCCTCATCGCCACACTATCCGGCCAACATCGTCGTCGTACCTTGTTAAAACGCGAGTGACTTCGATACGCGGCCCTACCCACACTGCCAGAGCACTAAAGTTGTCCATATCTCCGGGGCCGGGTACTTGAATACGTGCCAGCATGCCTTTCACCCAGTCTTCAGGTAGTACAGCCTCTTTGAGCGCCTCCTCCATCGCGGTTTCGTCGAGCACCTCCCAAAAACCGTCGCTGCATAGCAGGAATGCGTCTCCTGACTGCAACACCAACGGGACTTCGCAGACGGCAGTTGGCGGTGTATCAACAGAGCCGACCGCCGCATACAACGTATTGCGGTCACGCCGTCCACGTAGGCTACCGCGTTCGAAGCCTGCGTCCATCATTGCCTGCAAAACACTATGGTCATGGGTCAGCAGACATGCTCGCCCGTGACGGAAAAGATAGATGCGGCTATCACCGAGTTGGCACCATGTCGCCCGCGCAGCTTCGGTGTCGATCAGCAGGGTAGCCACCGTGGTATTCATATCCTTGCAGTCACGATGAAGCTCACGTGCCCGCCCAAGAGCATCTCTTGCCACGGCAATGGTCCAATCCGGGTTGGCGCAGCACTTTCCTGGGGCCACCTGGAAATGCTGTAGAACTTCTCGTACAACCATGCGTGCAGCGACTTCACCACCTTCGTATCCACCTGCGCCATCGGCCAGTGCAAAGCAGCCAATGCTTTCATTTGCGCAGAAGCCAACGAAGTCCTGGTTGCCGTCCCGTGTTCCGGTTTCCGTGCAATGCGCAATTGACAAGTGCATTACGGTGTCTCCGTGTTCTGTTGCACTCCACTTTGCGAGCTCTCCTCATAGGCGTCCACGAAGGCAGTGCCGAAGAACTCCTGAAAGCGGTCCTCGGCTTGCTCCCGGGTACTTTCGAAATATCGGCCATAGGCGTCCCAGAGTCTGGCTTTGCGCCCCAGAGAGAGCAGAGTCTCGATCATTCCGCTGGCGTTAGCGTTGCGCGAGATGGTCACAGGGTCGAAACGCTCCAATACGTGACTCAGTGCCGAACGCATACCCGAGACGACGCCGAGCTGATGGTTGTACAGATCTTCGAAGGCCTCTCGCACTGCCTCTTCCGGATCCATGAAACCAGGATAGCGTGACCCCAGTAAGTACATCAGTGCTACCTCGCCGCTAGGCGAAAATTTCAGTGGATTATTGCGATCGGGCGCAATCAAGGTGACATTGGCGCGTACCTCTCTCTTCACTGTTGCTCGCGCCGCTATCAATTGCACGGTGCCATCGACACTGACTTTTAGCAGCGCTCCGAGGGTACGCATGAACGCCGGATCAAGTCCCTGCCGATTCGCAAGGTTCTCCAGCTCCAACCCCTCCAGCAACGCTGCGAACAAACAGGCTTGTTCCTCGGCGGGCGCTGTTTCAGACACCAAAGGCGCTGGCGTACGCTGTTCTCGGACGGATGGCGAACTCGCCAGGGTCTCCGGTGTGCCCCCCGCCGGAGGAGCTTCTTCCATGCAAGTCCTATGCTCCACTTCAGCAGCCAAAGCGTCCTGCGGTGATGGCTGCAGCGGCGTGCTCTCCGGCGCCGCTCGTGCCTGTAAGGGTTCGAAGAGTTCCTCTAACCCGAAATCCTCTGGAATCAGAGGGTCTGTTCCAGGCATCCGTTTTCCGACAGAGACAGTGCAGCCACTGTTCTCGCCTCCAGCCTCAGACACACACACCATATCGACGGCGAGCGGCACGCCCGCGCTCGCCCGACTGGCTTCAGCCTGCATCCCCACAGTGTCATCCTGCGCTGGCTCCTGGGTGCTATCCAGCACAGGCAGAACAAAGGGCGTGTGCAATTCAGCACGGTGGTTGATGGCATGGCTGCTTTCCCGCACCACACCGTCCCCGAGTACCCCACCAACCAGATCAAGAGCCTCGTCCGCCACATCGCCGAAGATTTCCAGCGGGTCTAACGATACCTGCTCCAGCAAGGTATTGCCCTGTGCAGTCAGCGCATCACGTAGGAGTTCTGCCTCCGATTGAGCGGCTCCCGCGCTATTGAGGCCATGCAACAGATGCCCACTTTCGACGGCCAGATCGGCCAGTTCGATACCCTGCAGCGACATTGCGTATAGAGTATTGTCCTCAAGTGCTCGGCACGTACCGCTGGACGTCAGGATCTCATCCATATCTTGCATGGCATGTGTCGCCAAAGACTCTGCAGCCTCTGCAAAATCATGCAGCACGTCCCTCCCGCAGGAGACACCGGTAGCCTGGACTCCACTGGCCTGCACACAAATTTCGTCGCTTGCTCCCGTAAATCCGACCACAGTCTGTACAGGATCGGTGGCACCGTCGCAGTAGTCTATGGTGCGCACGCCAGGAGGCTGCGCTTCTGCCCGGCACAAACGCACCTCAATCAGATAGCATCCGATGCGGATCTGATCTCCGTCACTCAGTGCGCATTCTTCGCCGGGTAATAAAGACAATGCGTTCAGTAACGCCGGATTGGATGTGCTGACGTTGGAGAGCCGATAGCCTCCATCCGCGTCGGGTGTGACCTGAAGGTGGCGGCGGGACATTACACGCATTGGGTCCGGCAGCACTAAGGTATTGTCGTCGTCACGGCCGATGGTCCCACCTTCCGCCGGCAGGCATATTGCAATCGGCAACACCGGCATGGTCTCGTTATACTTGATTGCGACTATTTGAAGCATGGGGCCCTCTCAACGGGAAGGGAGTTACTTAGCGTGATTCCCAGCGCAAGATGATGCGCTCGCCTCTATCGGCATAGAACTGTGCAACCATCGGCACCTTCGGCGGCCGCTCGATGCGGATATGATGCTCCCCGACATCCAGTGTGATGATGCGCACACTGTCATCCTGCACCAGGCCGATCTCGCGATCATTCAGAAACACGAGACCCCGCATCGGGCTTTCCAGCACCAGTTGCGGCAGCCTCTGACCTATCTTATCCACACGCATAACCGGCCAGTTGCGGGAGCGCTCACCGGTTGTCCCGTCCGGATACGGGAACACGATGACTCGCTGCAATTCAACCATGCCATCCTCGGCAGTACGGCTGACACGTTCACTACCTTGCCGCGCCATCTCTGCCGCCTGCTCGCGCACAACGTCCCCAAGGATTTGCCCCATCTCTGACGCGGCGACGTTCTCGTAGGAGGGCGCATCGAACAAGGCCGAACATCCGACCAGCACTACCAGTGCCAAGCCGCAACATAGTGTTCGTTGCAAGCGCACGGTGCGCGCCTCAGTCTTTGCCAAACTCATGTTTGATCCGATAGGTGCGACCGGCCTCGACGGTAATGGTCATTCGCTTGGATGGATGTGTCTCATTGCTGACCTCCAGTTCCAGATCACCGGGATCGACCTGGAAACGCACCCGCGGCGGTGCGACGCCAACCAATTTTCCGTTCACGAGGACATTCCCCCATGGCTCAACGCGCACTTCGATCACGCCCTGCTGACTGTCACTGTCCGCCCGAGTCTCGGCTGTACTTCGCGCCCCATCGGCCATCAGAGACGGGATGTGTCCTGCCCCGTGTTCAACCTCATCTTTGGATGACGGCCGAAGACCTTCAGCAACCGCTCCGATCGAGTCGCCTTGCGACACCTCCGTTTGAGCAGACTCTACTGGCAAGGCAAGGACGTTTTCCTCAAGTTCCAGCGCTGACCCCGCAGTGGGCCGAAACGAAGTGCTTGTGCCATCCCCCTCGCCGCTCCGCAGCTCGAAACCGCCATCGTTTCGCGGGTCGGACTCCTTCTTTGCCGACAACGGAAAGGGCAGGAAGGCCGAAGCATCATTACTGGGTACCCTCGTAGCCTCCGTCGCATTGGTCGCGTAAGCCGCAAGCCCCTCCCCCTCGGCTTCATGTCGAGTCAGTGTGTAGGTTGCGGCACCGGTGAGCAGCAAGAACACCCCGCCCAGAAGAGTCGGCAAAAGCCGACGTTGTCTCTTCGTCTCTCGCGGTGCCACTGGCACGCTTTCACGTATGGGTTGAGGTTCGTTTCCTTCCTGTTCTTCTGACGGCGAAGCGGAGCCCAGGTCCATCACCTGCATGCCCGCTGCAGGAGTCCCCTGCGAGATCTCCACATTTTCGTCGGTGCCCTCTGTAACGAGCATTGCGACAACGTCGTTTACCGCCCCTGCGCCGGATGCGCTTGGTGTCAGGCCAATCGCATCCGTGGTCCCTACCTTCGGACCGGCCGTCATGATCGCTACGAACGCGGCGATCGACTGCGGCCGCAGCTCTGGATTGACTCTCAGACCAGCGTCAATCGCCGCCTGCAGCCCCTCCGGAAAACCTGCCGGTGCCCTCGCAGACAAAGGGACCAGAGGATCGCGGATGATTCGAGCCACGGAGACCACGGGCATCTCACCCGTTACCAACTGATACGCTACCGCCGAAAGCGCGTACAGATCGGTCCATGCCCCCTGCGGAGCGATGGAGCCGTCCTCGCTGTATTGCTCGATTGGCGCGAACCCCGGCTTAAGGATGACAGTCGAGACTTCGGACTTATCCACAAGAATACGCCGCGCTGCACCAAAGTCGAGCAGCAGCGGGCTACCATCCTCAAGAATCAGAATATTGTCGGTGGAAATATCCCTGTGGTAGCAATCCACCGCGTGCAGCGTCGCCAGGCCATCTAGTAATGGTGACAGGATTGCCGTCATCGCCACACCGTCCTGGATGCGGAACCCTTCCTGCACGAGTTGGCTTAGCGGGCGACCACGGTACAATGGCATTACCATATATGCCGTGCCCTTCTCTTCCCAGAATCGAAGGATCTCGACCAGCGCAGGATGTTTGAACCGCGCCAACATGCGAGCTTCTGACATGAAGCAGCGCAGACCCTTCTCAAAGGTATCTTGTTGCCGTGCAGAACTCGATACCACCGCGCCATCCGGGGTTCGCACTGCATGACTAACCGGCAAATACTCTTTGATGGCGACGTCACGCTCCAACAAAGTGTCGAACGCTTGGTAGACGATACCGAATCCACCCTCTCCGATTACGGCACGCACCTCAAACTCCTGCAAGCGCGCACCGGATGGTAGGGCATTCGCTGGACGGATCTGTGGGAGATCGACAGACTTTCCCTCTGTTACGTAAGACATGTCAATTCTCCGCTGGCAGATCCATCAGAAGGTCGCCACTGCACCTCGCCGGGGCGGTGAATTTGATCGAACCTTGTGTCGACGCCTGTGCTACCGCCAGGGCAACGCCGGACAACAAAACCTTGATGCTCTCGTATGGCGTAAGGTTGGGCTTGCTGGGCAACGACATGCGAATGATCCCACTCATGATGGCCTCGACTGTTGAGTGCAGGGCGCAAGCAGTTCGCAATCGATGACAAGATCTCCTCGGTCCCGACGCAGTACTTCCCTCCCCATCCAGCTCGTCCACCCCAGACGTGCGCAGTCGCCGAGCCTGACGGTAGGAACTTGGTCGGCGCGCAGAATCAATCGAACATCCCATTGCAGTTCAAAACCGCTGTAGTTGCGGACCCAGTCGCGCAGTTGCCTGTTCCAATCACTACCGGGAAGCAGTTGTTCATAGGCGGCCAGATCTAGTGGACCGGCATGGATGCGGAAACGATGGAGGCGGTCCGGTATGGCAACGCCGCAAACGGCGCCGGCACCCAAGCGCGACGCATCGGTATGACCACCCAACTCGGTCCGATCTTCTTGCGACAACGTTAGCCAACTCATCACCCATTCCTCGATACGGAAGGGCCAGCCAAAGAAACTGCTCAGAATTGACCGTAACCCTTCTGGATTGCGCGTCAGCCGCACCAGATGACCAGACATGTAGCGGCGGGCATGGTCGGGAATAGCATCACGCCCAGCGCTAGCCGACTCCCCGTAGCCAATCAAACTACTTACGTGGCGTCCGAAGGAGTCATCATCCCGTCGATCGAGAGAGGTTGTTGCCTGGGCGCTCGACCACGCCCGGTAGAACAACAGCGCAGCCCGATGCTGGAAAATGTCGACGAAAGCCTGCAGCCCCGCGTCTTTCTCGACATGAGCGACACTGTGGGCATATTCGGTCAGATGCACGGGCAGCGGCCCATTTGGACCAAACAGGCCGAAAACGAGTTGCGCCAAGCGCGGCCGCCCATGCGTATCGAAGTCGAATCCTACGAGTGAGGCGGGCGCGAACTGCAGCGACGGAGGCTGACTGACGCGCAGGACTTCATCGTTCGCACGGGCTGCTCGGCCCAGCCGCGGCTTGTGAGGATTCTTCGCCTCGAACCAGCGCAGAGCATTGAACCAATCGATGCGCCACGGCTCGGTCTCGAGCAACCGACGATAGGGCACAACCGTGTCATAGAGGACGGGTTCAGGCATCGGGGCGCCCTCCCCAACGTGGAGGCCACGTTGCGATGCGGCCGCGGGTAGTGCTGCACAGTACAAGTTCACAAAACATGTTCATCGACACATGTCTCGACAGAAACTGCTCCAGAACCGTGCCGAAGAGGTATGGACTGCCGCCAGCAAAAGGGCGTTCGTCCAGTGTTGCAGTCACTGCCACCCCACGCCCGAACATCAGCGGCCCGGCAACCGGGAGTCTCCGATTTACGGCCTCGACCTGCATGGCCACGATCGCATCGGCATGGCGGGCCACCACCGGATCAGCAAGCGCTGCATAAAGACCAAACAATTCGCGCAGTACGGTTGCGCCGCTACCCGCATCAAGATCGCGCAGGGCAAGATAGTTGATCGACAAGTGGCTGATTAGGCGCCAGGTTGTCTCTTGCTCGGCAAGCTGAGGCCGCGGGCGGGATGGTCCGCGCAACATTCGGGCGCCCCGCAACGGTAGACTAGTCTCGACACTTAACGACGTGCCGGCGGGCAACAGAAGTGGCAGATCTCGGTTGGTCAGTAACATCTCCACGCCGATCTGCTCAACATGCTCAGGCCAAGGGGCCTCCCGCGTGTCGACCAGAGACACAAACACTTCCGAACCCCGATAGCCGGAGCGCTCCCCCTCCTTACCCCCCGCCTCGGACAGGCGCCGTGCTTCCCTTCGGACGGAGAAATAAGCCTCTCCCCCCCTGCGGTCCTGCCCTACATGCTTGTAAAACGGGGAAAACGAGCGCACGGGATTGTTACCGCGATCATATCCATGCACATTCAATACTTGATGAACCTCAAAATCGAGTGGGCGTGTACGGTCAGGCACAATATGGTGCTCGAGTGCACCGGATGTAACCGGAAGACGATTGCCTTCCGACGGAAACAGATTGATGATCGGGACGCAGTTGAGCATGAAGCTCCTGCTCCCCATGACTGCAGCAAGACCGCCCGGATCATGGTCCAGCAGGATCGCAATCTCAAACTCATCACCCTGCAATTGCCTTAGCGCCGGGCCGACTCCGCCAATACTGAAAAACAGGTAACGCGGAGGAAAAGAGAAGTACTCATGCAGCAATCGGTAGCCCTGAAACACTCTCGGATCAGTTGGTAACAATGCCTGCGCAGCATCGAAACCCTCGGCACGCAGCGTATCGGGTGCAGTGAGAAACTGTGCTCGACTGCCATCCAGTTCACTTAGCATCACGCCCATGCCGTGGCCGAGCACTGCCTCGTATAGCAAGCTTGCATCCGGCTCGTCTGCGGCGATATGGAAGCACAATCGATCTGGATGGGGGCCCCGCACCGCCTCAGGGCGACTGAAGCGCAGGTGCATCCGTATCACCCCCTTGACGACCCTCGCACCCGCCAAACTACCGAGCGACAGCCTATCGCTGGGTAAATCCGCCTTTGTTCCAATGATCTGCAATGGCCAGACGTCGATGTCCTGGCTTGTCACGAAAGAACATGCCGTCTGGCTATCCGATACCGTCGGCGACAACATGCGCGTCCCCCGAGGCAAGGTTCCGCAACCATTCTGGACAGTGCGGCTACCAAGTTCGCTACTATCTATGCAGGCGATCGCCATCGCCGGTGTAGGGGCCAGATAATGGGGATAAACGACCTCCAGCAAGCGCTGCGAGAAGCGAGGAAATTCAGCATCGATCTTGACGTGAATACGTGCGGCAAGAAAGGCGAAACCCTCCAGCAGTCTCTCTACGTACGGATCGGCAACCATACCGCCCTGCATACCCAGCCGCCCCGCGACCTTGGGGAAGGCCTCAGCGAACTCGCTACCCATTTCGCGCAGATAAGTGAGTTCGCGACTGTAATATTCGAGGAATCGCATATCCATCATGCCCCCTCCTGCCAGTCGCGCCCGCACCAGCCAACGTTTCGCCACTCCCGCCGCATCACAGTCCAGCCGGGCATGAGAACTCCCTCATTTCCTTGAGTGCGAAAGGGTTCTTGACACTTCCGGTAGTTACCTCAAAGATGGCCTTGCGCCCTCCGACGTCGAGCACCGCACGAAAGCGTTCAGGGCTAGCACCGGGAATGATGCTCGCCCTATCGAACAGACGATGCAGCGCCCAGGGCCCTTCCAGAACCGGGTTCGTAGTGTTACCTCTCTGGATGGGCTCGGCCGTCACACGGATCTGGTTGCTACCCCGCACGCCCGGCCAACGTACCGTGTAACCCACCTGTGGTCCGTGCTGATAGCGGATGACCTGCCCATCAATGTCAAGAACAAGATTGGTGATGGTCGCGTCCATCTCGACCGGTTTGATCACGATCGTGATAGACGGAGCCCCAGCTCCACTGCGAAAGAACACGTCTTTCACCACTGCAGCACGCTCAAACTGTACAAGCACCCCACCCCCGCCAAGACCTCCCTGCGCACCGGGCAACAGACGCCAGGGGCCGGTTGAGGTGTCCACTACCGCGGCCAGTTCCCGTTGGAAGTAACCATCAATCACCCCGCCTGGGCCGAACATTCGTGCGAAATCGTCCACTGCGACCTCCCTGAGCGCGGCGGAAGAGAACGGATACCTTCCTTCGATTGTTTCCCGACAGACCCGGGTCACGGTGCCGGCCATCTGACTACTTTTCGCTACGCGCGTCTCCCTCGCCATCATTATCGCTCCCGTCCCCACTAGAGACTCCACCAGGCGCCGACTCGGCTGTGGTAAACGATCTGCCTCAACCTTCAGACGATTGGGAACATCACTGTTCGGTGGCGGATAGCCCTCCACCCTGGCCGCCTCTGCCGAACTCAGCAACAGATGCAGTTCGGACAGCGCTTTCAAAGTACTGACTAGCTGGCCGCCTCCCTCCTCCGAGCCTACCGAACGGCGCAGTGCATCGAAGCGCCTGTCTACGATCAGTTCTGGCTTATCCTCCAGCCCCCCTCTAGTGGGCATCATGGCTGGCCCAACAATTCGCTGTACATCCTCCTGAGTGGCACGCACGGTACGCTTGGCTCGGTCGAACAGCGACGCATCCGTTCCCTCCCCGGCCCGGGGGTTCTTCAAGAGCGTAGTCTCGTCAACCACCGCCCTCATCAAGCGGGTAAGAGGAGAATCTGGTGCAGACAATTCCCTGGTGAGTGCGGCAGCCTCGGACAGCGAACGTGGCGCAACAAAATCGATGTCATCGATAAACTGCTCCCAAGCAGCCACATAGTCGCGCATATAGAGCCGCTTCACCTCCATCGCCAATGTTCCATTGGCGATGGCCTGCGCATGTTCGCGCGCTGAGGTCTCTGAAACGCCAAGCACCCAGGTATCGTCCTTTCCGACGTAATGCAGCACGTTGTCCACCTCGCCCGAGAACAACTCGTGATAGCCGCGATAGGTGTACAGCGACGCAACGCCATCGGTCAGTGGCCGCCCGCTGGGGCGTCGGAACACCGACGGGGCGCTTGGGCCGACGACAGCTCCGATCGAGAAGCTAGACAGATTATTGTGTTGTAGCGCGCGTACCAGCCTGCGATAGGTGCGCTGGGCAAAAGAGAACTGCGACAACCTTGCCCGTGTCGAATCGACTAACGCACCGTCTATGCCTCTGGTCGCGAGTGGTCCGCCAATATCCATCAGAGCCGCGACATGGCGCTCTAGCGTATCCCGTTCCTCGCGGGCAGCGCCGGCGGGCATGCTGTAGTCCCAGTCGGCCAGGACAAAAGCTTGAAACACCTTGGCGTCAAAGCGAGAACGATCATGCCACATTAGATACGCCTTCAATATCTCGTAGGCAAACTCGAGATCCTCCACGGCAACCGTGCGAAGCAACCATTCAAGGCGCGCCTCAATCGCTGGCGCCAGACGAGTCCGCAGCAGATCTTCATACAGAGGACGTGAGCCAGCCGCCAGCTTCCTGCCTTGATAGAGCCCAGCCGTCCAGGCTGTCGCGGGGCTGGAGACGCGGAAATACACGCTGTCCGACACAGTCTCCGCTTCGGTCAGCGGAGCCAGCAATGGATAGAGCGTGCCATCCACCCTCGGAGGCAATTCACTCAGCTTCCGCGCCAGTCGATCAATCTTGCCATCCACCTCGGCGAGGTAGCTGACATTGTTGCGGTAACTAAAGGTCCATGCTGCGGTAACCCCTACCAGAAAGGCCACGCAACTCGCATACGCAACAAGGTGCAGTGCCCGCACTCGCCGGTCCACTTTTCGGTTGTGTCCTGCCAGATGCGCCTCCGCAAACACCACACGGGTCAGCAGTTCCTGCAGGAAATAGCTCTTGCTGGTGCCCCGCTGAGCCATTGCTGCCTGCGTCGATCCCGATTTCTGGCTGCCCATCGCACTGATCAGCCGATCTAATGGGGTACCTTCCTGAGTCGCACTGGTGAAGTACATCCCCCTCAACAAAGGCACTGACGAGAAGCGCGAATCGACAAACAGCATCGTCCCTACTTCTCGTAGCACATTACACAGCAGGGCAAACTGTTGCGGGAAGGAGTGAATGCGGACACGGCGTCCGAGTTCAGGCTCAGACTGCAGCGCATCCACCAACCCGGCCTGCACTCGTGACTGCAACAAACCCAATTCCACACTCACCGCGGTGGCATCGTAAGCGTTCTCACCACCATGCAACCATGGCAGGGTGAATCCCCACACCTGTTCCCGACCTGCTCGGTCGAGCGCAGCAAAATACTCGTCGAAACCAGACAGCAGGTCGCATTTGTTGATCAGCAAATATACCGGGAACGAAATACCGAGATCCTCACGCAGCTCATCCAGACGCTGGCGCAGGGTTTTGGCATGCAGACGCCGCTCCTCAACCGAACTGTCGAGTAATTCCGTTACAGATACAGTCAACAACACACCGTTGATCGGCTGACTGCTGCGGCATTTTCGCAGCAGTCCCATGAAACCGTGCCACTCGACTTTATCCCCGAGCGCATCACTATCGTGGGTGGTGTAGCGTCCTGCGGTATCGATCATCACTGCCTGGTTGGTGAACCACCAGTCGCAATTGCGCGTCCCCCCCACACCCTTGACAGCCCCCTTGCCATGGGATTTGGCCAGCGGAAAGCTCAATCCAGAATTCAGCAGCGCGGTCGTCTTACCCGCACCAGGAGCGCCAATAATGATGTACCACGGCAGTTCGTATAGGTAGCGACCGCGCCCGAACAGGCTCCCAAGCCACCCCTGCCCATCGCCGAAACGCGCCCGCCGCAATACAGCAAGCGCATCATGGAAGCGCGTCTGCAGCAGCTTGACTTCATCGCTCTCCTCGCCGTGTGGGCCCTGCAACAGCGCGTACAAGCGCTCCGCGATGCTGGCATTGCGCGTGCTGCGGCGCCAGCGGCTCAGCAACCAGCGCGCCAGTAGAACTGCCGCCAGTGCAGCAATGAGCCACGCCCGGGCGCCTGCCGTCACTAACGGGCGTACGTCTCCGATCGCCAACAGAGGACCGACCAACCAGATCAGCACCACCACCACTACGAAACCGATGACCGTCCAGAACGCACGCGACAACAGTGTCTCGAGCATGCGTCGCGAGAACGACAGAATCATTGTCTGCCTTCCTCCACCACGGCCCTCACTCCAGAATTCAGTTGGCGGGATATTGCCTCTCCGGACAATAGAATGGTGATCTCGACACGCCGATTGCGCGCCCGTCCTTCCGCCGTATCGTTACTGCTGATCGGTTCAGCTTCCCCACGCCCCTCGGACTTCACCCTGTCCGGACGGAGCATGCGGGCGGTGAGCATTCTCGCCACTGAACTGGCTCGCGCCTCCGACAAGTGCCAGTTCGACGGAAAGCGGGCACTGCGCATCGGCACACTGTCGGTATAGCCAGACGCCACCACGACTCCATCGACCTCGTCCAACGCACGGGCAATACGATCAAGCACCTCCAAGTAACGCGGCCTCGGCTCTGCGCTTCCGGTGTCAAAAAGGCCATCACCCATCAATGTCACGGTGCTGCGATCCGCGAGATCACGTACTTCGAGCAGACCAGCCCTGATCTCATTCTCTAGAAAGCGCCGCAAACGGGGAGGTACCGCACGTGGCATCTCTTTGGCCACGTCCAAGGCTGGCAGTTCAAGTGTTACCAGACGACTGAATACCGCATCGGACTTGGGGGCCAGGACGAAACTGAACCCTATGTAGCAGACGAAAGCGAGCAAGGCACAAACTGCCGCGACCACCCAGGGCGGAATCATCCGCCACACTTCGCGTGCCGTCTCTTCTCCCCGCCAATGGGGCGACAGACGTTGCTCATAACCGTTGCGAGCGGAATTGATCAAAGTCGCGACGCGCCGCTTGAGCATCTCAAGTTGGGCATGTCCATTTTCCACAATATGGAATCTACCCTCAAAGCCCAACGCAATGCAGTAATAAAGCAACTCGATCAGGTGTCGGTGCCGATCCGGAGACTGTGCCAGACGACCGAGCAACTGATAATACTTTTCCCCTCCCCAGGTTTCACTGTGGAAAGTGACCAGCAGGCTGTGACGCGCCCAAGTACCCCGGCTACCCCAAGGTGTTTGCGCCGCGGTCTCGTCGAGTGCCGTGCATAGGCAATAGCGAGCACCAACGATCTCGTCACGCGGCACATTTTCGGCTAAGGCCTGCTGCTCAAAGAAGCGTACTTCACTGACTAGACTCCGATGCAACCGTTCCGGCTCGTCGAGCGCAATCGTGGCTCGCAAGTTGGGAATGAGATTCAGCAACCGGGCAGCCGCTCTTACCAGCGGATTGTCGCTACAGGATGGCAAGGCGACCAGCTGCGCTTCATTCCCGGAGAGCGCTCCGGATTCATTTCGCAGTATTTCTTTGGCATCCCCCTCAAGCAAATAGTCCAAACCACTAGCGGCTCCTTGCCTGGCACCCCCAAGTTCCGCGCTCATCGTCTGATCGCCCAACATTCCAGCTCAAGCTGCGGAAAATCGCCGGCGACGTGGATCGCAACCCCGGCGCTACGTTCCAGATCGCGCCATAGTTCGTGGTTGGCGTCCAGCTCAAAATATTGATAGCCAGCGTGATACGGCAACTCTCTCGGAGCCACCGGCAAAGGCTTCAAACGTACGCCTGGCAAGTGAAGATTGACCAGATCGCGTATCTTTTCCACTGGACCTATCTTGACCTGCGTCGGGAACTGCGCTTGCAATCGATCCGGAGGCAAGCTGGAGTGAGCCGCGAGAATGAACGAAGCACTCTTCAACAATTGTTTGTCCGGCACCATCGCCATTCGAATGCCATACTTACGTTCTTCCAGATCGATGCGGATCGCTGTCTGCTCCAGTACCAGCGCCAGCGCTTGGCGTAAATCGATCATTAGAGGGGAGAAGGTGGCCTGCAAGTCGTCGTGCTGATAAGGTGGGTAAGCCTTCGTCCTGCGTTGACTCGAAAACGCTGCCAGTTCGCCAACCAATCCGAGTAGTTCCGAGTACAAGCGTTCCGGATGGACCACCTGCCGACTCCCGAGATGAATCATCACCGGCAGCCAATGGTTCACGAGCTTGAGCAGCAGAAAGTCGGCAATTTCCGATACCCCTCCACGTCCGCCGCCGGATAGTCTCTCCGCTAATGCGTCGGCGCGCTGCCCCAGCAGGCCGGCCAACTCCTTGATGAACCCGTCCAACGCGGCAGCGCCCTTGCATGACAACATCGGCGGGATGTATCCACGATCCAAACTAACATGATGATTGGGTAGTCGTTCGTGCACACGCACCACACCAAGGGAGCGCCAACCACTGGGCACAGAATGCTGAGGAAAAAGGCGAAAGCGCAGTTGCCCCGACTGAATGTCCGCCGTTCCCACACCGATCGCGTTCATGTCGGCAACTTCAGCAACCGTGCTGACCCAGCGTGCCGCGCTGCGAGGATCCTCCTCAAAAATGACATTCACGGCACCCTCCTGCAAGGGTGGCAGAGCCAGGCAAATGACGACATCTCGAGCGTCGGCCGGAACATCCAGCACCAAAGCCCCGGCGCCATCACCGGGCAGCACGAACGGAGTACCGTCCAGCATCACGCCTCGCGCCATCCTGACGACAACACTACCAAGCGCCAGCGCATCTTCGTCCAACTCCAAGGAATGGAAGCCCCAACAAAGATCATTAGCAAAGGCGATGCGACGATGCGCGAACCCCTCCAGATACCGCTCCTGCTGCTGGAAATGCTGCGGCCTCAGAAACATTCCCTCCGACCACACCACCTTATGCTCTTTGCTCATGCGAGCTCCTCGTCCCTGTGCGCCGACCCACGACAACAATGATTCAAGACCTTGATCTCAGCTGTCCGCAGCATTGATGACCACAGCCTTCTCTCCGACCACGATGCGGTACTTCCGCTCCGGGGAGGTCTCTGCAGACCACAGTCTTCCGGCCCTGTACGGCGCGGGTACCGCGGCGAGTGCCCGCCATATGCTCCCCTGGGTGTCCCGGTATCCCACCGCCACGCCCAGAAAACGCGTACCCAATTCCGTGCGTCGGCGCAATACCCGCAACTCCCCTGGCATCATCACGAACTCATGCACCGCAATGACTTCGGCATCCTTTGCCCGATCCCTCCCGCCAAGCAACTCGAAAAAGTCGGCAGACTGGAAGAAGTCCCGTCCAGACAACTCATAGACCCTTAACACCACTGGAGAAGGCCGCCCTTGTTCGGTGGGATTCACGTGCTCGGATGCCGCGAGCGATATCTCTACCGGCACCGGCAACTCTGGCCGTGATGGCATTGAACACCCTGCCTGCAACAGCAGACAGGAAGCAACAGTCGCCCACATCGTTGTCAACAGACAACCGGACCAGCCTCCTCTCCGCCCCCCAATACACGCCATATGCAAGTCACTCCTTTGCTAACGGATGCAGATTGAGACAATCCGAAGGAAGATAACACAAAATGCATTGACACAGTCCATTGTCATGACTCAATATTGACAAATGCATTATAGAACATTCCAAATGCGTTTTTACTAACGCCATCAGCACCGTCAACTCTCAAGAAATTTAGCGCTCATGCTCGCTGATTCCACCCTATTCACCAGCCTGTTGGAAAACCTCCCAGCCCCCCCTGAATACGGTGCATGCGGTCCGGATCTTGAGTATGACCCCCGCTTCTTGGACTTCCTCTCCAGTTCCCGTGAAAAGCCTGAGCGCCAACTCGGCAACCAGATCATCCCCGCGCAAGCGCCCGATTGGCGTGCGGTGATGCAGCAAGGCACGAGGCTCTCAATGGAGTCCCGCGACCTGCGCATTGCAGTGGTACTGACTCAGGCCGCCACTGAACTGACTGACCTTTCAGGTCTAGTCCAAGGGCTGTTACTCATTCACTCCTGGCTGGAGCAGCACTGGGACGACCTGCATCCGACGCTGAACCATGACGGCGAGCGAGACCCCCTGTTGCGCATGAATGCACTCGCCTCCCTCGCCGATCCTGCTGGCTGCCTGAAAGCCGTCCGTCAGGCATGTTTCCTGGATTGCCCCATCGGCACCCTCAGCCTTGGTGACGCAGAATCCATCCTGAAAGGCAGAACAACGTCCGAGAACGCCGTCGTTACCTCAGCCGACCAAATGGAACGCCTGCTATCAGACGAGAGCGAACGCAATGCAGAGCGTCTGGCGGCGCTCACCCACGCCTCTCGCACTCTTGCTGAAATTGATGCGCTGTGGCGTAGCAGGGTAGAAGCGGAGTACTGGCCAGAACTAGGCCCGCTAAAAGATCTTCTCAACCGCCTTAGCGTACTGGGAGAGGGGCAGGCGCTCAGTTCATCCGACATGGCAGAACCCATCCCTGGTTGTACGCCAGAGACCGAGTCTGTCCCCTTACGGGCTACCGCGGTGCGGACGTTGCCCGAGCGGGTCACGAACCGGCACGACGCCTTCCTAGCGCTGGCCGTCGCCCGACGCTACTTCGAATCCCACGAGCCATCCCATCCCGCCCCACTGCTGATCCGCCGCATCGAAAAACTGGCCGACCTTGGTTTTGCAGAAATTCTCGCCGAGTTGACCCCCGACGCCCTTGCACAACTCAGGCACATCACAGGTGAAAACAACACGGCGGGCTGATTTAGCCCCCCTCCCAACGATCCAAACAAATCGACCAAGGAGTCAAAGTTGACAACTCGAAACGACGTACCTAGCGGCAAGAGTGGCCAGAAATTCATCGCGCGGAACAGGGCCCCCCGCGTCCAGATCGAGTACGACGTGGAACTATACGGATCGGATAAAAAGGTCCAACTCCCATTCGTCATGGGCGTAATGGCGGATCTGTCGGGCACACCTGCCAAATCCTTGCCCCCTGTCGCAGAGCGCAAGTTCCTCGAAATTGACATCGACAACTTCGATGAACGCATGAAGGCCGTCAATCCGCGCGCAGTCTTCAGGGTACCCAATACGCTGACCAACGACGGAGAGCTGGTAATCGACATTACCTTCGAAAGCATGGCGGACTTCGGCCCAGGGGCAGTGGCGCGCAAGGTCGAGCCGCTGCGCCGCCTGCTCGAGGCGCGCACGCAACTCAACAATTTGCTCAGCTACATGGATGGCAAAAGCGACGCTGAAGAGCTGCTTGCACAGATTCTGCGCGACCCCGCTGTTCTCAGGTCGCTTGCATCGATGCCCCATTCCGCGAACGCAACGCTCCCGCAAGATGGCATCTCGACCCATACCAACAAGGAGGCATGAACCATCATGATCCAGCCTGCATTCGAGCAAGCATCGGTTTCCCTCCCCACCGGTGAGTCCCCAGACTTCATCAACCTGCTTGAGAAACAACTCAAGCCCAAGACGGAAGATCATCGTGGTGCCGTCGAATCGGCGGTGCGCGCGCTCGCAGAGCAGGCGCTGGAATCGACCGTAAATTTTTCCGGAGATGCCTACCGCTCGATCCAGGCGATCATCGCCGAAGTCGATCGAAAGCTCTCCGAACAAGTCGAACACATCATCCTCAATCCCGAATTTCAGCGACTCGAATCCACTTGGCGTGGTCTCCACTACCTGGTGAACAACACCGAGACAGATGAAATGCTGAAGATCCGGGTGATGAATCTGTCCAAGCAGGACCTGCATCGCAACCTGCGCCGCCATAAGGGCGTGGGCTGGGATCAGAGTCCAATCTTCCGCCGCATCTACGAAGAAGAGTACGGGCAACTCGGCGGCGCACCATACGGCTGCCTGATCGGCGACTACAACTTTGACCATTCCGGACCGGACGTCGAACTGCTAGGCGAGATGGCCAAAATCTCTGCCGCTGCCCACTGCCCCTTCATCGCTGGCGCAGACCCCGCCGTGATGCAGATGAGTTCCTGGCAAGAACTCGCCAACCCACGCGACCTGACCAAGATTTTCGAAAATACCGAATATGCCCCGTGGCGCAGCCTACGGGAAACGGACGACTCGCGTTACATCGGCTTGGCAATGCCGCGCTTCCTCGGGCGCCTTCCCTACGGGGCACGCACCAACCCTATCGATGACTTCGACTTCGAAGAGCGTACGGAAGGAGCCAATCATCACCGCTACCTCTGGGTCAACGCCGCCTACGCAATGGCGGTCAATATCAATCGGAGCTTCAAGCATTACGGTTGGGCCACTTCGATTCGCGGCGTCGAATCCGGTGGACTCATCGAGCACCTGCCCTGCCACACCTTCCCTACCGACGACGGCGGCATGGATATGAAATGTCCGACGGAGATTGCCATCTCCGACCGCCGCGAAGCGGAACTGGCAAAAAACGGCTTCATGCCATTGCTCCATCGCAAGAACACCGATGCCGCAGCCTTCATCGGTGCGCAAAGCCTGCAAAAACCTACCGAGTACAACGACCCAGACGCCAGCGCCAATGCCCAATTGGCAGCTCGTCTACCCTATCTGTTCGCGTGTTGCCGTTTCGCCCACTATTTGAAGTGCATCGTCCGCGACAAGATCGGCAGCTTCAAAGAGCGTACAGACGTCGAACGCTGGCTCAACGACTGGATCATGAACTACGTCGACGGTGATCCGGGCAACTCCAGCCAGGAGACCAAGGCACGTAAGCCGCTGGCGGCAGCGGAGGTTGTCGTTGAGGAAGTCCGTGATAACCCAGGCTACTACAGCGCCAAGTTCTTCCTGCGCCCACACTACCAACTCGAGGGACTGACGATGAGCCTGCGTCTGGTCTCGAAGTTACCGTCCGTCAAGGAAGGCAACGCGGCCTGACATCAGCATAATTTTTTTCTCATGACCCACAACCTGAATAGAAAGGTAAATACCCATGGCATCTTTACAAGACTTCTTCATCAAGATCGCTGGTATCGACGGTGAATCAAAGGACTCCAAACACACCGGCTGGATCGACGTGCTCTCATTCAACTACGGCGTATCACAGTCATCGTCCATGTTCACCGGCGGTGGCGGAGGCGTCGGCAAGGCCAACTTCGATGCATTGTCTTTCACACATTATGCCGACAAGGCCACGCCCAACCTGATGCAGTACTGCGCCTCTGGCAAGCACATCGGCACGGTGGAAGTATCGTGCTGCAAGGTCGGCGATGGCGCCCAGGAGTACATGCGCATCACCCTCACCGATTGCATCATCACCCATGCCGGCCCCTCCGGCTCAACCGACGATGCCCGGGTCAAGGAATCGGTTGGTATCTCGTATTCCAAGATCAAGGTCGAGGTCAAGGAGCAGAACGCTAACGGCTCGATGGGAGCCGCCGTTACCGGCTCGTGGGATGTCAAGCAGAACGTCGCTTAGGTGCAGGCTTGCGGCCGGGGCACGCGCCCTGGCCGCACCTTATCGGATATCGTCATCAGCCGGAGATGCCGCACCATGAGCATCAGCACCATCGAAATCGTCAGAAAGTGGGAAACCGCCAACGCCACGGTAAGTGTGCTCACGGCCAACAATGGTTCGATCAAGGGCTACGTCCTCGAACGCCCCGGCCCGGATACCACGCAGGCCGGACTACGCTTGCGCATACCGGAAGGCATCTACAGACTGAAGTGGCACAACAGCAACATCGACGCCGTCAAGCAGCACAACCCAGTCCCGCTCCTCTACAACAACCAAGTGTCAGAAGGACGGTACATTCTCATCCACAACGGCAACTATCCGCACAACACCGACGGCTGCCTGCTGGTGGGCGAAACGCGAGGAACCGATTTCGTCGGCTCCAGCGTATCCATGCTGCAAACGCTCAAAGCGTTTCTCCAATCCAACGGCATCGAAAACGTCAACCTCTCGATTTCCTCCAGCTATCAATAGCCCATTCCCGAATCCATCCCCATTCAAGCGCAATGTCGAAACCCAACATTCTCAGCCGTGTCGTCTCGATACTCGCCTTCGGGCTAGCGCACCTTCTTGCAGCCGCCGCCCCAACCAATGGCCAGGCAGCCATCATCGTGCCTGCTGCGTCAGGCATTCTCCATGACGCAACCCGCTCGGCGCAGACGGGGCGCATCGAATTCTCGGGAGACGCCAGACTTTCCGGCGTCCTCCAAGCCTACTGGGTTCCCTCATGGCCGGACGGCAAGACCGAGCAGCGGACCCTGTTTCTGCGGTTCTTCCCCGACCGGCGGTCACTCGACGCCTTGCCGAGCATCGCCGACGACGGGCGCCCCCCGGCATCACCCACGATCATCCAACTCTACCGCGGCACCCCCACGGCAGGAGACGTGTTCGATACCGAATTCCCCCTCGAAGCCGCCATCCCCATTCTGGATCAGTTCTTTCCCAGCGTGCCGCCGGAGTTCTTCCGCTACCGGGAAGGGTATGCGCTCACCCATGTCCGGTTGCGGGTGCGACACCTGTCTTCGTTGATCGAATGCGACAGACGATTCTTCTTCAGCGACTTCTCCAGCATCGGCAGGACCGTCGCCGATATCCCGGCATTTCGCCTGCAGGAGACCGTGCGCCAAGCCGAGCAAGAAGCAGGATGCGCCGGACGGGCGCCCTATTACGAGTACTACCAGCTCAAGCCCGGCGCACCGGATCGGTCCGTCGTGCTCAGACAGACGCCTGACGCCGACAGCGACGCAGTCATGCAACTCGATGCCGGCAGCCAGGTACTCAAGCTACGGACGGTCAACGACGAATGGGTCGAAGTCGAGGTCTTGCGCAGCGCCCTTCCCGCCGCAGTGAAAAGCACTGAACAATCTTCCCGCGGCTACGTCCGGCGTGGCGAATTGCAGGTCATCAATTGACACCATCACGGGCCACGCCACCCCATCCGCGAAATGGATCTTGCACACCAACCGATCCCTGGCTCATCCGGACCTCAACAGGAATCCAGACTCATGCCTCGCTTACCACATAAGCTGCTTTCATCCCTCCTGCTGTTGCTGCTGCTCGGAGCTTGCGCCACTTCTCAAGAACAGGCTCCGTTGCCCCCTTCCGATGCCACTACGCCACAGGAGCGGGAACACAAAACCTGGGTCAATGAACGGGATCAAGCCATCCAGACGCTTAGACTTGACCCTCATCTCAGCATCACCGAACTCAAGAACCGCGAAACCGTGGTCCGTATCCGTTCGGGCGATCTGTTCCGCAGCGCCAGCACGACAATCAATCCGGCTATCCTCCCAGTACTCGAACATATCGCTACAACACTGGGTGCCCACCCAACGCTCGCGGTACGAGTCATCGGCCATACCGATAACGTCGGACCCGCACAGCAAAACGTCGAACTATCCCTGCAACGAGCCCAGGTCGTGCGTAACGCGCTGATCGAACTCGGCGTAGACGCCGCGCGAATCACTCATGAAGGCAAGGGCGACACGGAGCCTCTCACCTCAAACAGTTCGCGTGAAGGCCGCGCAGTTAACCGCCGTGTCGATCTACTGATTCCGGCCTATTCGTTCAACGCTACGGCCGAATCTGCCGCGCCCCCACCAAACGACGCGCCATTGGAAAGGACTGCACCATGAACCGCCTGTTGTCAGCGTCCACGCCGCTAGGCGACGCGCTCTGGGCGGTAAGCCTAACGGGTCGGGAGGCGCTATCCACGCTCTACTGTTTCAAGGTGCGCTTCAAGTCCGCCGAGCGAGATATCGACTGCCAAGCGCAGATCGGCGAGCGTTGCGCGGTGGAACTGGAAACCGACCGACGCGGCCGGCGCTACCTCAGCGGCCAGATGATCGACTTCGCAGCCATCGGCAAGCACGGCCGGCACTGGGTTTATGAGGCCACCGTTGCCCCCCGTCTGTGGCACGCCTCGCGCCGTGCCGGCTTCCGTATCTGGCAGAACCGCAGCGTGCCCGACATCCTTTACCAAGTCCTCGGCGAAAACGCGGTGCGCTTTGACATGCGGCTGAAGGCCACCTACAAGACCTGGACCTATCTCGTCCAGTACAGAGAAACCGACCTTACCTTCATCTGCCGCCAGTTGGAACATGAAGGCATCTACTTCTGGTTTGAACATAGCGCCGACGGCGAGACCCTGGTGTTGGCCGATCACTTCTCGACCCATACCGAATTTCCCGGCTACGCCTCGGTACCCTACTACGACGGCACCGAGGCCCGCGCCGACGAGGACCACTTCGACAGTTGGCGCCTGAGCCGACGCGTCGAACCCGGCCGTCTGATCCACACCGACTACGACTTCGAACACCCCTCGGCCAACCTCACCACCGAGCACGCCGACCCCCGCGGACACCTGTTCGACCATTACACCCGCTTTCACTACCCCGGCGACTACCTTCAACCTGCCGACGGTCGCCGCTACGCAGCCAACACCCTTGAGCGACTCCAACGTGCACAGGAGACCGTGCTGCTAGCCGGGCGCGTGCGCGGCGCCGCCCCCGGCCATCGACTCGTCCTGCGCGAACACCCGCGGCCCGACCAGAACCGCGAGCTCCTCATCGTCGCCGCCAACTACGACATAGCCGACAACGATTACGAAGGCGCCACCACAACCGAGGCTAGCCGCATGTGCATCACCGTCGAGGCCATGCCCGCCAACCGCCCCTTTCGCCCGCTACTCGCCACCCCAAGCCACGTACCCGCGGCGTCGAGACCGCCATCGTCGTCGGCCCGCCCGGCCAAGAGATCCACACCGACCAGTACGGCCGCGTCAAGGTGCACTTCCATTGGGACCGCTACGGCAAGAAAGACGGTACCGACACCTGCTGGATCCGTGTCGCCCAACCCTGGGCCGGCAGCCACTTCGGCGCCATCCACCTGCCGCGCATCGGCCAGGAAGTCATCGTCGATTTCGAGCACGGCGACCCCGACCGCCCCATCATCACCGGGCGCGTCTATAACGCCGAGCAGATGCCCCCCTGGGCCCTGCCCGCCAACAAGACCCAGTCGGGCTTTCTCACCCGCTCCTCCCTGGGCGGATCCGCCGCCAACGCCAACGCCATCCGTTTCGAGGATCTGAAGGGCGCCGAGCAGCTGTGGATCCACGCAGAGCGCAACCAGGACATCGAGGTCAAGCTCGACGAGACCCACTGGGTCGGCCAGGACCGCACCAAGACCATCGACCGCGACGAGACCACCCACGTCAAGCGCGACCGCACCGAGACGGTCGATGCCAACGAAACCATCACCGTCCACAAGAACCGCACTGAAACCGTCGACGGCAACGAGTCGGTCACCGTCCACAAGAGCCGCAAGAAGACCATCGACCAGAACGAGACCGACAAGATCGGCAAGAAGTGGTCGGTCAATGTGGGCACCATCAAGACCGAGACCATCGGCATGGTGTCCATGTTCAACGTCGGGATGATGCACAGCGAGAACGTCGGTCTGCTCCACACCTCGATGGTCGGTGCCATCCGGGTGGAGGCGACCGGCATGAACAAGACCGAGACAGTGGGCTCGGACCGCAGTACCACGGTCAGCAAGAACGACACCCTCAACGTCACCGAGACGCGAAAGGTCAGCGCCAAGCGCATCGAACTCACCGCCAGCGAAGAGCTCGTGCTCTCGTGCGGCGCCAGTACGGTGCGCCTGACCCCCGCCCTGATCGAGATTCTCTCGACGCTGGTCAAGATCAACGCCTGACAAGGATCCCCTCATGAGTGGCAAACCCGCCGCCCGCATCGGCGACTCGGTCGTCAAAGGCAAGATCGTCACCGGCTCGGCCACGGTGCTCATCGGCGACGCCGCCGAAGGCGCAGCCGACCGCTGCCCCACCTGCAAGCCCACCGTCGGGTGGCCGGTGAACCCGGTGCTCGGGGTCAAGCTGCTGCCGGCCGAGACCGACTTTGCCCTCGTCGCCCCCGCCCCCTTCGCCTTTACCCGCAGCTATGTCTCGAGCGATGCGCGCGACAGCGCCCTGGGCCCGGGCTGGTCCATCCCCGGCGAGGGCCTCGGGCTGGAGGTCAGCGACACCGCCACCGTGCTCATCGACGCCCAGGGGCGGCGTATTACCTTCGGTCCGCTCGCGCCCGGCGAGGCCCGCTTCTCGCCGTCCGAAGCGCTGTGGATCCGCCGCGGCGGCCCGGTCGTCCCGCAGGCCGAGGCGCTGGCGCCGTGGACCGGGCGCTGGGCCTTCATCCCCGAGGCGCTGCAACACCAGCCCGAGGCGATCTTCGTCGTGCGCGGCACCGAGGCCCTGCACTTTGCCCCCCAGGGTGAGGACTGGCGGCTCGTGGCCGAGTTCGACGCCCACGGCTACCGTACCGAGTTCGCCTGGCGCCAGGGCCGTCCGGCCACCGTCGTCGATAGCGCCGGGCGTCGCTACCTCTTCTTTTATGTCATGGTGGCCGAGCGCTCGCGCCTGCACGGCGTGGCGCTGGTCCCCACCAGCCCCTCGCCCTTCGCACCGCGCGATACGCCGCGCACGCCCTACGGTGTCGACCCGCACGCGCCCGAGACCGACTGGCTGGTGCGCTACGACTACGACAGCGCCGCCCGTCTCGTGGCAGTGCGTGACCGCAGTGGCCAGATCGTGCGTGAATTCACCTGGACCGGCTCCGTCATGGCCGGCCACAGCCAGCCCGGCGGCATCGCACTGCACTACGCGTGGGACACCCCCGGCCCCGAGGGCCGGGTACTGCGCCAGACCGAGACCGATGGGCTGAGCCGTCAGTTCGCCTACCACGCCGGGCACACCGAGGTCACCGACAGCCTGGGGCGCACCGAGCGTTACGACTTCGAAGGCGAAGGCCCCGACACGCGCTGGACCGGCCACACCCGCGCCGACGGCTCGCAGCTGGCCTTCGAATACGACGGCTTCGGTCGTCAGATCGCCAGCATCGACCCCCTGGGGCGGCGCACCACCTCGCGCTACGACGGCCAGGGGCGGCTCACCGCGCGCAGCCTACCCGATGGCAGCGCCTGGCACTATGCGCTCGATGATGACACCGGCGCCGCGCGTGAGATCCGCGGCCCGGAGGGGCAGACCTGGAAGATCCAGCGTGATGAACGCGCCCGTCCCGTGCTCGTCACCGCGCCGGACGGCACCACCACCGCCTACACCTACGACGACATCGACCTGCCCGACCGCCCCACCACCATCACCGATGCGCGCGGTGGCGTGCGCCGACTCGAGTGGAACCGACTGGGTCAGCTCACCACACACACCGACTGTTCGGGGCGCAGCCACCGCTTCGACTACGACGGCGAAGGGCGGCTGCTGGCCGAGCGCAACGCGCTGGGCGAAGCCACCCGCTATGAACATGACCGCCTCGGGCGCGTCATCGCCGTCTATCGCCCCGACGACAGTCGCATCGCTTACCAGTACGATACCTTGGGCCGTGTCACCCAACTCACCCGCAGCGCCAAGGGCGAGGCGCATCCGCGCACCGACACCCTGGTGTGGGACCGCTTCGGGCGCCTCACCGCCTATCGCGATGCGGGTGGGCTCACCCAGCGCTACCGCTACGACGTGGCCGGGCGCATGGTCGCCCTCATCAACGAGAACGAGGCCCAGACCCACTTTGCCTACGATGCGTTGGACCGCCTCATTACCGAGACCGGGTTCGATCGCCGTACCCAGCACTACACCTACAACGCCGCGGGCGAACTCATCGCCCGCACCGAGGCGAGCCTGCCCGAGGCACCGGTAACGCGTTACGAACACAACGCCGTGGGCCGTCTCATCGCCCGTCACCTGCCGGCCACCGCGTGTGCGCCGGCGATCACCGAGCATTTCGCCTGGCGCGCCGATGGCCAGCTGGCCTCCTTTACCAGCCCCACGGCCGAGGTACGCTTCGCCTTCGATGCGGCCGGACGGGTGGTGCGCGAGTCGCAGTCGCATACGAATCAGACCGCGGATCCATGGCACTATGCCTGCGCCCACCGCTACGGTCTTC
>NZ_QKOE01000189.1 GCF_003226565.1 Parazoarcus communis SWub3 = DSM 12120
TGCTGCCATCGAACGCCACCTGCCCACGCGAGCCCAGCACCCCCATGATCGCCGACAGCATCGTCGTCTTGCCCGCCCCATTGGGGCCGATCACCGTCACGATCTGCCCTTCGCCCACCACCAGGTTCGCGTTGCTCAGCGCCTCGACCTTGCCGTACGACACGCACAGGTCCTTCACTTCCAGAACGGTCTTCTTGGTTTCGTTGCTCATCGTCTTCACTCCACCCCGCCCAGATACGCTTCGAGCACCGCCGG
>NZ_QKOE01000190.1 GCF_003226565.1 Parazoarcus communis SWub3 = DSM 12120
CCGCGGCCGGGCTGGGGGCGGGGGCGGGCAACACGCCGATGGAAGTGCTGATTGCGGTGTGCGAGCTGATGGGGATCGAGACCGGGGTGGATGTGTTCCGGATCCAGGACGTGGCCGAAGACCTGGTGGTGCCGATCATGGACTTCCCGATCCGCATCGACCGGGATGCGCTGACGCTGGGCTACGCCGGGGTGTATGGGTCCTTCCTGCTGTTTGCCAAGCGTGCCGAGCAGAAGTACGGGGTGCCGGCACGCG
>NZ_QKOE01000191.1 GCF_003226565.1 Parazoarcus communis SWub3 = DSM 12120
CCGCGTGCCATCGGCGAGCGAGCGCTCGACCAGGTTGCCCGCGCCATCGAAGCGGCTGCTGACGCCGACGAGGTCGGTGACGCGGTTGTCGGGCCAGTGTGCGGTGTTCGGGGTAGGACGGCCGTCCCTGCCATCGCCGAGCAGGTTGAACTCGGGGTCGCTCAGGTTACGCGCCACGGTGTGGGCCCAGTCGTCATCGGCCAGGGCTGAGAGCGTGCCGTTGGGGGCGGTGACATCGAGGCGATTACCGGCCGG
>NZ_QKOE01000192.1 GCF_003226565.1 Parazoarcus communis SWub3 = DSM 12120
CGATCAGCGGGCGCAGCAGCCCAGCGACCACGCCATCGACCTCATCCTGGTGATCCATCAGGGCATCGAGACTGCGCAGCAACTGCTGGTGGGTGACCGCCTTCGGCCCGAAATCGGGCAGCGCAACGGTCTGCACCCAGCGCAGCACGCCGAGCTTGGACTCGGGGTCGCACAGGCGGTTGAGCACCATCAGGCGGATCAACGCTTCCACGTCCGTGGTGCGGCGGGTGCGGCGGAACACCCGGCGCAGCCCGG
>NZ_QKOE01000193.1 GCF_003226565.1 Parazoarcus communis SWub3 = DSM 12120
GGGCGACCGATGGACATAGGGAAGCTGGCCGACATGGTGGAGGTTTTCGAGGGGCTCGAGGACTGGCGCAACGCACAACAGACACGGCACAGGTTGAGCGAACTGCTCACTGTGGCGGTGTGTGCGGGGCTCAGCGGTGCGGACGACTTCGAGGAGATCTCGCAGTGGGGGCGCGCCAAGCTGCCGTGGCTGCGGGGTTTCCTGCGGCTGGACTACGGCGTGGCCTCGCCCGACACCTTCGAGCGGGTGCTCGCG
>NZ_QKOE01000194.1 GCF_003226565.1 Parazoarcus communis SWub3 = DSM 12120
GCGTCATGCGCGAGATCGACGGCGGGCTGGAGACGCTGTCGATCCAGCTGCCGGCGGTGGTCACCACCGACCTGCGCCTGAACGAGCCGCGCTACGCGACGCTGCCCAACATCATGAAGGCCAAGAAAAAGCCGCTGGACACCGTCAAGCCGGCCGAGCTGGGCGTGGATGTGGCCCCGCGGCTGAGCACGCTGAAGGTTGCCGAGCCGCCCAAGCGCAGCGCCGGGGTGCGGGTGGCCGATGTGGCCCAGCTGG
>NZ_QKOE01000195.1 GCF_003226565.1 Parazoarcus communis SWub3 = DSM 12120
ACGACGAAGGGAGCTGGGCAATGAACGAATTTGGCGGAGCACAGGCGGGCGATGGCCGTCTGACCAAGCGCTTGATCAAGCTGGCGGACCGGTTGGCCGAGGCCCCCTCTGCGAGCATTCCCGGGGCCTGCAACAGCCGCGCGGAAACCCAGGCAGCCTATCGACTGTTCGATCAGGCGCGTGCGGATAAACGGGGGCTGAGCTGGGAGGCGGTGCTGGCGCCGCACATGGCGCGTACCGAGGCGCGGATGGCCG
>NZ_QKOE01000196.1 GCF_003226565.1 Parazoarcus communis SWub3 = DSM 12120
AGTATCGAGCGCAGCCACCTGCTGGGCGGGTCGCCACCTCCGGCCGAGATCGAAGCGCCGCCGCCCACCGATGCGCTGTTGCGTCCGCTGGCCGAGTACGAAGCCATTGCGGGAGGGGCTTGGTAATGCTCGACACCGACCGACTCGACGAACTGCTCACCCGGCTGCGGCTCACGGCGATCCGCGACCAGCTCGACAGCCTGCTCGACGAAGCCAGCCGGGCGCAAATGACGCTGCGTGAAGCCTTGCTGTTTC
>NZ_QKOE01000197.1 GCF_003226565.1 Parazoarcus communis SWub3 = DSM 12120
GGCCGCTGGATCGGCCACGGCCAGGCGCTGCTGCTGCTCGGCCCGCCGGGCGTGGGCAAGACATCGCTGGCGGTCCCCCTCGGACGCGAAGCGGTCGATCGTGGCTACACGGTGCTCTTCACCTCGGCGGCGGCGCTCATGGCCGGACTCACGAAGGCGCACGCCGACGGAAGGCTTGAGGAGAAACTGCTGCAGATCTCAAAGCCGAAACTGCTGATCATCGATGAACTGGGCTACCTGCCGCTCGAGCCAGCT
>NZ_QKOE01000198.1 GCF_003226565.1 Parazoarcus communis SWub3 = DSM 12120
GCAGCCCAAAAGACCCAGCAGCGCAACGAGCGTATCGACGCGCTGACCCGGCAAGCGGATCAATGGACGGGCAAGCTTACCGATCAGGACGAAGGCGTGAAGCACCGGGGTCGCAAGCTCTCGGACAGCGGCGCCAAGGCGCGCTTCTACCATGCGGTCAGCGAAGCGCACCTGTCGCGCATCATCAAGGTGGATCTGGCTGAGGAGCTGTTCAGCTACCACATCGACGACAAGGCGAAGCGTCTTGCCGAAATG
>NZ_QKOE01000019.1 GCF_003226565.1 Parazoarcus communis SWub3 = DSM 12120
CCTTGAACCTATCGGGTATATCCCGCCCGCAGAAGCTGAGGCAAACTACTACAGGCAGCTCGCCAGTCAGGCCGCGATCGCGACCTGACTTAAACCAACCGGCCTCCACGGAACCCGGGGCGATTCAAGATCTTGCTCATAGCGACTCTCAAGTAGATCGTTGAGAGGCTTCAGCGCATTGCGGAAGCCAAAAATTTAGGGTAAAGCGAATACAGATAATCTTGCGTCATTGCGCAGAGACTCTTGGAGGCGATACTCCCATCGTCTCGACATTTGATACTTATCGTGATTTCGGCAGACTCACCTCTACCAGGCATGCGGATGGCCTTCATACCGATTCGGTTTGCATCCGTTGGCGAATACGTCTCGATGATGGTGTTGGTGGCGACTTGGATCTTCATATCTGCACGCTCGCTGATGAAAATTTGCGTCAAGGCAAACGATTTGTCGCAAGCTTGTCGGGTCCCACACCTATACCGAGCATGCTTCTTCGCCTCTTCAGCCGATAGAACTGCATTTGCATACTCTAGTGCTGCAACCTCTTGCTCTTTTTTGCGTTTAGCTTCCTGTCTTTCCCTTTCCAGTGAATCGTTCTCTTTGGTTCGGCTGTCTGCTATGAGGGGATCTACACTGAGGGCCGCAACCGACTGAAGGTTTTCAAGAGCTCTTCCGTATTGATCATCGGAAGCGACTACCCGAAACATGTTTAGGCGGCGCGACTCAACCTCGATACCTTTTCCAGGCGCATGAATTTCTACCGTTCGTGCGATGCTTTCGCGCGAGAAGGTGGATTCGGCTGCCGCGATTAACTGTGGATATTGGCGCATCATTTGCATTGCGCGGGCTTTAACGTCCTCACGAGAGCTGATGAGTCCATCTTCGGCAAATCTGTAAGCCTTGACCCAATCTGACCGAGCAATCGCACGATCAGCCTCTTCCATGTAAGCGACAATGACTGGCTTTTGGGGTGCAAGGGGAGAACAGGAGAGCAGTCCAAATACGGAAACAGACACGAGAGCGGCGAGTACCTGCGTTCGGATCATTACAGCTTTCGTCCATTCCACGCCCAGACGACACGTCCGAGAACGCGTAGCCCCTCACGAGTACCGTTCTCTACCACTACTGGGTCATAGAGTGGGTTGTCGCTCTTTACGATCACAGCTCCATCAGTAATACGGCGTTGGATGCGTTTGATGTAAAGCTCGTTGTTTAGCGCAAGTACATACACAGCATCGACTTTAATGTCGTAGACGCCGCGGTCAACCAGCAAAATGTCGCCGTCTGAGAACGTTGGAGTCATCGAATCGCCATATGCCGTCAGGACCGCAAGACTTTCAAGGCTTGAGATTGTCGGTAGGTGCGTGCGCACCCAAGCCCTAGTCAGTCGGAGGTGGTCAACGACTGTATCGTGCTCAGGCTCAGCCAGTCCAAGTCCCATCGACGCGCGCGCATCGAAGACACTCACGGTGACCGTGTCTGCCTGAGTTTGCGATAGTTGTTGGCCAAGTCTGCTCATCTCGACCGATTCTGCGTCAGAGTTTAGGAGTCGGCCATTCAACGAAGGTGATAGGTCGTCGGCATTTTGGCTTGCCATGTGACTTGGATCACGTTCTATCGGAGCACCCGGGTCATGCAACTTGGCCAAGTCAGAAGCGAGCTGTGGGCTGAATTCCGAAACGGAGACCTTCAGAACGCGAGCGAACTTCACTGCCGCGTCAATGTTCAACGGGATTTTTCCATTGAAGTACTGGCTGACGGTTCCTTGAGACTCCCATCCGCATGCAGCTGCTAGGCCTTCCTGGGTAAGCGAAAGCTCTCGTTTCTTCGCTGTGTAAACAGCCTTCAGGCGGGCGGCGTCAGATCGCTGTTCTGGTGAAAGTGGTTGAGCTGGCATATAGCGATTATTAGCGCGGCTGATTGAACTGCAAGCAGTCCGACGATTGATTTATAAAATCAGTCGGACTAATATGCGCTTCATGAACACCATCATCTCCATCCGCAAACGCCTCGGCCTGTCGCAAGTTGAGTTTGCGGCCGCACTTGGCGTCACTCAGGGGACCGTCTCGAACATGGAGATCGGTCGTTACGTCATCAGGCCAAACCTCGCGCAGAAGGTGATTGAGGTGGCTGCGAGTCACGGGCTTTCGGTGACTTACGACGACATCTACAGGCCAGCAACTCAGCCGACAACACCCCAGGAGGCCGCATGAAGTTGCCCCTTGATCGACTCGCCATTCTGGAACGCGAAGTGATCGACCCTGCGCTTGAAGGCGCCTGCGGCGAAGTCATGCGCTCGGCGGGGTATCCGCACCTCCTTTGGCAGCGCGTCCGCGAGCTTGAACAGCGGCTGCGAGCTTGTGAATCGACGATGCAAGCTCTTGAGCGAGCTGAGTGTCGCCGTCCGACTCTCCGAGCTCGAATCGGCGCCGCGCTAGAGCGTCTTCGTAGTACAGCGCGAGCTCGTGGAGCGGAATCAGCCCTTTCTCGTGAAGCGCGATCCAGAGAGGAGTGATGGTGGTGAATACCAAGCTGCGGATGTCGTTTTCGTTCACGGGCAACCCCTTTGGAGTCAATGGTGTGTGGAAACTTCATTGTATCCAATGTGGGTTGCTCTCCAGTCACGGTTTAATCCATCAGGAGGCCGCATGACCGTTCCCATGAGCCGAAGCGGCCACACCGGGCCACTCGGCAAACTCACTGCCGAGATCAAGATCCGGACCGACGAAGACACCAAGGAGGGGCTCGAACGCATGGCTCGATCTGCCGGGCTGTCGCTCGCCGAGTATGTCCGCGATCTGTTGATGGTCCATGCCCATGGCTATGAATACGTTGCCAGTTTGTACGCGGCACGGCTGTCTCGGGTGGCCGGATTGGGGGCCGCATCGGGGAGCAAAGAGGGCACGTTGCCATGATCGCCCGTGACCAACTGATCGAGCTTGCGGCCGTGCTGCTGTCGCTGTGTCTGGCCATGCTGAACCTGGCCGGCGTGGTGGAACTGTCGGTGGTGGCAATCACCGCCCCGATGTGGGGACTGATCGTGCTGTCGCTGGTGGCGCTGGTGCTCGCGTGGGTGATTCGTGGCGCGATTGAGATTTTCGAGATGGTGCGGGCGGGGAGGGGGCGGTGATGGGTCGCGACGAATTCACGCTTTCTCCGCCTGACGTACGCGAGATCCGCCACTTTCACCTGTTCTGCGGCCTCGGAGGCGGCGCCAAGGGCTTCAACAAGGCATCTCCCCGGGTCGGCAACATGGTCGGCAAGTTCCGCTGCATCGGTGGAATCGACGTCGACGCGCCAGCCATCCGTGACTTCGAGCGCCTGACCGGCGCGCGGGGCACGGTGCTGGATCTGTTCGACCGCAGCCAGTTCATCGACTTCCACGGCGTGGAGCCGCCCGCCGACTGGCGCGAGGCTGGCCCCGCGCACATCCGCGCAGCGGCCGGCGGCGAGTACCCGCATATCGTGTTCCTCTCCGCCCCGTGCAAGGGCTTCTCCGGCCTGCTGGCCGAAGGCAAGAGCAAGACGGCGAAGTACCAGGCGCTGAACCGCCTGACCGTTCGAGGCGTGTGGCTGATGCTGGAAGCCTTCGCTGATGAGCCGCCCGAGCTGATCGTGTTCGAGAACGTGCCCCGCATCGCCACCCGCGGCCGGCAGCTGCTCGACCAGATCGGCGATCTGTTGCGCGCCTACGGCTACGCGGTTGCCGAGACTACCCACGACTGCGGCGAGATCGGCGCGCTGGCGCAGAGCCGCAAGCGCTTCCTGCTGGTGGCCCGCCACATGGCCAAGGTGGCGCCCTTCCTGTACGAACCGGACAAGAAGCGCCTGCAGTCCGTGGGCACCGTTCTCGAGCGCATGGCGTTGCCGGGCGACCCTGCCGGCGGGCCGATGCACCGCGTACCCCGCCTGCAGTGGAAGACCTGGGTGCGCCTGGCCTTCGTCGAGGCCGGCAGCGACTGGCGCAGCCTGAACCGGCTGGCGGTGGAGAACGGGCACCTGCGGGATTACCTGATCGTGCCGGAGCACCGTCGTGGGTACCTGGGCGTGAATGGATGGGACGCCCCGTGCGGCACGGTGCAGGGCGAAAGCCTGCCGAGCAACGGCGCGTTCTCGGTTGCAGATCCGCGCTTCGATCAGTCCGCCAAGTGGAAGGACGGCCAGGCGCTCGGCGTGCGCCAGTGGGGCGAGAGCACCGGTACCGTCGCCGGCCAGCAAGGGCCGCTGCAGGGGGCTTACAGCGTGGCCGACCCACGTGGGGCTGCTGATCCTTCGGCGCTGCACGGCAAGTACAAGGTCGAGTCATGGAGCCAGCCGGCTCGCACCGTCATTGCCGGCAATGCGAACGGCGCCTACGCCGTCGCCGACCCTCGCCCCAACGGCATTCCGCAGTCTGGCGACCACTACCTCACCGGCGGTCACTACGGCGTGGCCAGGTGGGATGAGCCGAGCGGCGCAGTCTCTGCCGCCGCGTGCCACGACAACGGCCGGTGGTCGGTAGCAGATCCACGCGCTTCCCATTTTTCGACATCGATGGAGGGTGCTGCGGAGCCGCGAGTTTGCGATTCGGAGCAAGTTGGCAGTTTCAGCATGCCTGCGCCGGCCGACAAGCTCGTGGCGGTGATCCGCGCCCTGGACGGCACCTGGCACCGCCCATTCACCACCCTGGAACTCGCAGCCCTGCAAAGCCTGGTCGAACCCGAGGAACAGCTCGAGCTCGACGGCCTCTCCGACAGCGCATGGCGCGAACGCATCGGCAACGCTGTCCCGCCTGCCGCCGCCGAGGCCATCGCCGGGGTGATGGGTACAACGCTGCTGCTGGCGTGGAGCGGTGAGACCTTCGCGCTGTCCGCGGCACCCATCTGGGTGCGGCCGGTGGCGGTGGCGTTGAGCGTGGCGCAGGGAGGAGAGCAATGAGTACGCGCGACCTGTCTTTGTTTGAAGCCGGCGCTCGCCTACAGATGACAGAGTCCATCGAGCTCACGGTGCAGTCGATGATGGCCTATGGAACTCAACACGAACACTGGGTATTTGCCTGGTCGGGCGGAAAGGACTCGACGGCCACGCTGACGCTGATCCTGTATCTGATTGCAGTTGGCAAGATTGTTGCACCGAAGCGCATCACCGTTCTCTACGCGGACACGCGGCAGGAGCTCCCGCCACTGGCGATCGCTGCGCAAGAGATCATGGATTGTCTTAATGAGCGTGGAATTGCCTGTCGCATCGTACGAGCATCGCTCGACAAGCGGTTCATGCCCTACATATTGGGCCGAGGAGTACCGCCACCAAACAACAACACGCTCAGGTGGTGCACCCGTCAGATCAAGGTTGATCCGATGACGGTCGCAATCGCTGAGACGCTGAGTGACGGTACAGCGCTCGTGATTACCGGCGTGCGTCAGGGCGAAAGCGCGATCCGCGACCGTCGCATCGAGATGAGCTGCAGCAAGGACGGCGCCGAGTGCGGGCAAGGCTGGTATCAACAGGTATTGCCGGATAGCAAAGGCGTGCGTGGTCGTATTGCAACGCTGGCGCCAATACTGCATTGGCGTGTGTGCCATGTGTGGGAATGGCTACGGCACTGGGCGCCGCTGCCCGAGTACGGTGAGTGGCCAACCGAGATCATTGCAGACGCATACGGCGGCGACGAGGCTGAGGAGATCAATGCTCGGACCGGGTGCGTTGGCTGTCCGTTGGCCCAGGAAGAAAAGGCCCTTGAGGCGATCTTGGCAATGCCACGCTGGCAATGGCTGGCACCTCTTCGTGGGCTCAAGCCTATCTACCGCGAACTGCGTGAGCCACGCCACAGGCTGCGCAAGTCCGGCGCAGAAAAGCTGAAGGACGGCTCGATCGCCGCGAACCCACAACGAATGGGCCCGCTCACCCTTGAGGCGCGCAATTGGGCTTTGGGCGAGATCCTCCGCATCCAGACCGAATGCAACGTCGCCAGGCCGCCGCGTATGCCTGAGCTATCCCTGATTGACGCGGAGGAAGAGGCACGCATCCGAGAACTGATCGCGTCGGGCACTTGGCCGGACGGCTGGAGCGGGGATGAGCCGCACGCGGACAAGTTCCTGGGGGTGACCGTCTATGCAAACGGAGCCGAGCAGCACGACTTGTTCGGGCTAGAGGAGGCAGCATGATCTCCATTTGTCAGTGCAGATCTCGACATCCGCTATTTGATCAGGCTTATCAACAAGCTCAGGACACCAATTGTTGCACCAAGCAAGCCAGTAATGGTCGTGACCCAAAACCCGAAGACCTCGCGGCGGTGTTTCTCTTCCTCGCGGATTCGCGCCTTAACTTCGAAGATGCCTCGTTCAGTGAGAAATGCTGTTTCGTTATTGTCGTAATCCCACTCCATGGAGCGGTACATCTCAGGTTCATCGCGGCTCGGCATTGGAACGTCCAGTTTCGCAGCTCGACGGCTCAAGTGGCGAGTAACGATCACAGCGAGCCAGTTTTCAGCGGCTTGTACGGCCCCCCAGTCTCCGGTGCCGAGCACGCCCGGGGGAGCATCGTCCTCATCCGCTGCTGCTGTGTTCTGCAGCTCGAAAATCCGCCGCGAATGGTCATTTATCTCCTTTTTTTCCGCTCTACGTATGCGCATCTCATCCAGAACGTCGCGGATATAGCTGAAAGCCATAATCTAAGTCAGGGTGATAAAAAGAATAAGTATGCCATCTACGTGAGTTGCGAGGACGCGTAATGGCAAACCAATGGTTTCGCCTGTACGCCGAATTCGCTACCGACCCTAAGGTGCAGATGATGAGCGAGGCAGATCAGCGCCGCTTCATCATGGTGCTGTGCCTTCGTTGCGCTAACGACGATGTAACGTTACACGATGAGGAGGTCGCGTTTCAGCTACGTATCAGCGACGACGAATGGGCACGAACAAAGGCTCGGTTTTTGCAGAAAGGGCTCATTCACGACGACAACACACCGACCGCCTGGGAGCGTCGCCAATTCATCTCAGACTCAAGCGCAGAGCGGGTTCGGCGCCATCGCGAGAAGAAGAAAAAGACGCTGCAACAAGCAGGTAACGTTACAGAAACGCCCCCAGAAGCAGATACAGATACAGAAGCAGATACAGAGGTTCTAAAGAGAGCGTCGACACACTCTGACAGTGTAGGGCCAGTGATCGTCGGTCAGCTCGCTCAGGAATCCGACGCGTCACGAAGGGCAGGGCAGATCTGCAGGCGCCTGCGGGAATCCGGGATGTCCGATGCAGCTGTGGGATACCTGCCCGCAGACACCTGGGCGCAAATCCTTGCACTTCGCACCGACGACGAGATTGTCGAGATTGCGATGGCGAAGCGCGCGAGCCGCCCAAATCAGCGCACTGGGCTCAAGTACGTCGCACCTGCATTGCTCGAGCCACCGCAGCCGATATCCGCCCCGAATGCGCGTGCATCTCCTGGCCGCATGTCCCGAGACGAGAGCCGCGCTATCGCGGCGAGCACCCGACTTTCCGACTTCCGTGCAGCGTGCGCTGCAGACGCAAACCGAGGACAGAACGATGAACGCACCATCGAAGCGCCCACCGCTCCGCGACAGCTGGGTTGAGCGCATCTTCGATCGCATGCAGGGCCTGTACGGCTCGCTGTGGCTCGATCGCTGGCGCAGTGGCGAGGTGATCGAGCACGACGGTCAGCGGTTCGATCGTGGCTTGTTGCTGGCCAAGGCGACATGGGGGCAGGAGCTGGCCGGGTTTTCTGACCACCCTGAGCGCATCACTCGCGCGCTTGAGGCCTGCCGTCATCGCAATCTGCCGCCGACGCTGCCGGAATTTCTCGATCTGTGCCGCCAACAGCACCCCGACGCCCCCGTGGCGCTGCCAGCCCCCGAGGTGCCGCAGGAGGTCGCTCAGGCGCGAGCCCAAGAGCTTCGCCAGGCCGCCGACAGGATCGCCAGCCGGGCATTTGACGGCCTGGCATGGGCCAAGACGCCGCCTGATCGCGGTGCGCGTGGGTCGCTGTGGGAGCGCCGCATCATCGAGCTCGCCGAGCAGGGTCATCCGAAGTTTCTGCGCATTCTCGCCGACCACGTGGAGCAGGGTGTGATCGTCAGCGCACGGGCGAGTGCGGCAATCAACGCGGTTGCAGCTGATGTTGCTGCCTGACATCGAAAGAGGATCGACATGGACGGCTACGCACAGGAATCGCTGTTTGGTCAGGCAGGTGTTGCGATGGAGGGCGGAAGGCAATCGCGCCGCGCTCAAGGTCATGGAAAAGAGCGCCATCTACCCGCAGATTCGCGAAGCGGTGGAGAAGCAGTGGGTACGAGGGAATCGAGGAACGATGAAGGAGTGGCGGTAGTGGCAAGGCATCGAATCAGCGGGAAGGCAGGCGGCGGTCACCTGGCGCTCGGGCGACTCAAGGCCGGCCAGCAAAACAAGACCGAAGCAGCGTATGAGGCGACGCTGAAGGTTCGCCAGGCTGCGGGTGACGTGCTTTGGTACCGGTTCGAAGGACTGAAGCTGCGCCTCGCAGACAACACGTTCTACACCCCGGATTACGCCGTGATGCTCGCGTCCGGACAGATCGAGTGCCATGAGGTTAAAGGGTTCTGGCAAGACGACGCGCGGGCAAAGATCAAGATCGCGGCCGAGCAGTATCCGTTCCGCTTCCTGGCGGTGCGGGTTAAGCCGAAGAAGGACGGCGGCGGATGGGATGTTGAGGTGTTTGAGTGACAGCGACAACGGAAGGGTAAAAACCAATGCGCACAAAAGACCCGAAAACGAAGTCCACCACCGAGATCATTTTCGAGGCCGTGCAGGATCTGTACGCCAGCGAGCAGCTTGTCACGCGCGAGACCCTTGCCGACGTCACCGGCATCAAGCTCGGCATCATCGACGACCGGCTTGGACACCTGGTCGATATCGGCAGGGTTCGTCGCGTGCAGCGAGGCGTCTATGTGCCGATGGAGCACCACGCGCCGGCACGCGCCATCACACGCACCTTGCTGCCCGACGGCGGTTCGATACTCGAGATTGGTGACGAGGTGCTGCAGCTGACGCCACGCGAAGCGCGCCTTCTCGGCGAGCTCATGGCCGGTGCCGGGCAACAGTATGCGTCGGTACGCATTGGGCTGGAGGCCGAGCAGCTTGCATCTGCTATGGCGGCGAAAATGCGGGAGCTCGAGCGCTCTGTTCGTGCGCTGGAAAGTTCGTCACCCCTTGTGGGGCTGGAAGGCGCGAGTTGATGTGGGGAGGATGGGAGGCATGATGAGAGACGACGCCTTCCCCAATCAAGACAACCCAGCGCCTGAGAAAAAGTCACCTCCGGACTGGGAGCGCATCGAGCTCGACTATCGGGCTGGGATCAAGAGTCTGCGCGAGATTGCGACCGAGCACGGCATCTCCGAAGGCGCCATTCGCAAGCGCGCCAGGCGTGACGGGTGGGAGCGTGACCTTTCAGCGAAGATCCAGGCGAGAGCGGAGGGTCTGGTACGCAAAGAGGCGGTACGCAGTGAGGTACGCACGGAGCGTACTGCGTCCGAACGGCAGATCGTCGAAGCCAATGCGCAGGGCGTCGCTGATGTGCTGCTGTCACACCGACGGGACATCCAGCGCACGCGTACTGTCGTGATGGCGATGATGGCCGAGCTCGAAGCATCCTGCGGCGAGGAACAGGCTGCGCTGCTCGTGCAACTGGGCGAGATGATGCGCAATCCCGATCAGTACGGTCGAGACAAGTTCAACGACCTCTATCAGGCGATCGTATCGCTGCCCGGCCGCGCGAAGACCATGAAGGATCTGGCGGCGTCCCTCGCGACCCTGGTCGATAAGGAGCGTGAGGCATTCAACATTGGCGCCAAGACGCCAAACGGGGAAGAGCCGGCCGGCGGCGCCCGTGCATTGACCGATGCAGAGCGTGCGGTTCGGCTGTCGCGTCTATTTGCCTCGAGCCCGGAAGTCGCGGCTGCGATGCTGAAACGGGTGACCGGAAATGGCTGATACAGCTGCGCTCGACACCGCTGCGATGTTGGAGCTGGTCAAGCAGCTGGACCCTGCTGCGCGCGCAGAGCTCGATACGATCCTGATGGCTGGCGACGCGCCGCTGTGGGTGCCGCAGGATGGGCCGCAGCGGCAGGCATTTGAGTCTGCAGCCGATATCGTTTTTTACGGTGGGGCAGCAGGCGGCGGGAAAACCGATCTGCTGCTGGGTCTATCGCTCACGTCGCAACAGCATTCGATCATTTTCCGACGCGAGGCCGTTCAACTCGTCGGCATCGAGGAGCGCATGACCGCGATCCTCGGCACCCGCAAGGGCTATAACAGCCAGGACGGCGTCTGGCGCCTTCCGGGTGGACGCGTCATGGAACTTGGTAGCGTGAAGGAGCCTGGCGACTGGATCAAGTACCAGGGGCGCGCCCACGACGCCAAGTTGTTCGACGAGATCTGCCACTTCACCGAAGCGCAGTTCCGGACACTGATCGGCTGGCTTCGGACGGACAGGCCAGACGTTCGGCAGCGGGTTGTTTGCGCCGGTAATCCACCCACGACTGCGGAAGGTGAATGGGTGAAGCGGTACTGGGCGGCCTGGCTCGAGCCGACTCACCCTAATCCCGCGAAACCGGGCGAACTGCGCTGGTATGTGACCAACGAGAAAGGTGAGGATCAGGAGGTTCCAGGGCCCGAGCCAGTCATGGTTGGCGAGGACCTGACACAGCCGAAAAGTCGCACGTTCATCCCGTCCTCGGTCAACGACAACCTGTTCCTGCTTTCCACGGGGTACAAGGCGACGCTACAGGCGCTGCCGGAGCCGCTACGCTCGCAGATGCTGCGTGGCGACTTCAATGCGGGGGCGTCTGACCCTGCATGGCAGACGATACCAACCGAGTGGATCAAGGCTGCACAGGCCAGGTGGAAGCCGCGCGACGCGAAAGGGTTGATGACTGCAGTGGGGTTTGATCCCGCTCGAGGTGGCATCGACAAGTCTTCGATCGCTCGGCGTCACGGCAACTGGTTTGATCAGATCGTCTCAGCGCCAGGCGCGGTAACCAAGGACGGGCCAACAGCAGCTGGATTTGCCGTGCCGCTCGTGCGAGACGGAGCATGCATCTGCATTGACGCCATCGGGATCGGCTCGAGCGCACTCGATTTCCTCGTGGGGCTGAACCTTAACGTGCTCGCCGTCGTCGGCTCCGAGTCGGCATCTGGCATGGCCAAGGCAGGCAAACTGCGATTCAGAAACCGCCGTGCCGAAATGTACTGGCGCCTGCGCGAGGCGCTTGATCCGACAGCCCCCGAGCCTATCGCGCTGCCACCCGATCCGGAGCTGCTCGCCGACCTTGCAGCGGTTCGCTACAAGGTTGTGACCATGGGAAAGGTGGCTGCAATCCAGATGCGCGACAAGGACGAGGTTCGCGAGGCGCTCGGCCGCAGCCCAGACAAAGGCGACGCTGTGGCCATGACTTTTGTCGACGGCATCCCACCACCTGGCGCTACAGCGCAGACCTACCACGAACCCCCACCGCCTGACTGGCGAACCTGATCACCCGGAGCACCCGCACACCATGCTCGCAAACCTGACCCACGACACAGACCTGCCCGAGGCCGATACGCCGATCTCGATCGACGAGTTTGCACAGATCGTCCGCGAAGCCATCAATCAGCCGCCGTGGCGAGTAAATGCCGACAAGGAGGCCGACTACGCCGACGGCAACCAACTCGACTCCGAACTGCTTCAAAAGCAGAAAGCGCTGGGCATCCCACCGGCCAAAGAGAACATCATCGGCCCAGCCATTGCCGCAGTGTGTGGCTACGAGGCGAAGACCCGCACAGACTGGCGCGTGACGCCTGATGGAGATCCAGGCGGCCAGGATGTGGCGGATGCGCTGAACTATCGGCTGAACCAGGCAGAGCGGCACAGCCACGCTGATCGCGCGCTCTCCGAGGCGTTTCGCCCGGGCGCGGCCGTCGGCATCGGCTTCGTGGAGGTCGCCAGCGCGTCGAACTCGCTGCAATTTCCGTACAAGTGCCGATACGTGCATCGCAACGAGATTTGGTGGGACATGTCGTCGCGGGAGCCTGACATGTCCGACGCCCAGTGGCTGTTCCGGCGTCGCTGGGTAAATCGTAAGCGCGCAGCCCGGATGTTTCCTGAGCACCGCGACATCATCTTGCGCGAGGCGGACAAGTGGATCGCCGATATGGCTGGCGAGATGCTGGAAGGCGGGCAGTCGACAGGCCTTGCTCAGGCCATGGAGGCCGAGCGCGCCTGGACGGTGCAAGAGGATGCGTGGTTCAACGAGGAGAACCAGCAGGTTTGCATTACTGAACTCTGGTATCGGCGATGGGCCGAGGTGAGCATCCTCAAAGCGAAGAATGGGCGTGCCGTGAAGTTCGACCCCAACAACGAACTACACCAAGCTGCGCTGGCAACTGGCCGTGCAACGCTTCAGACTGAAGTGCTGCCGCATGTCCGCCGCGCGTACTGGATGGGGCCGCATCGGCTGCATGATGGTCCGAGCCCGTACCCGCACGAGCACTTCCCCTACGTGCCCGTTTGGGGATATCGGGAGGACATGACCGGCGTACCTTTCGGCCTGGTTCGCGACATGCTCTTTCCGCAAGACAATCTCAACGCCTCGATCAGCAAGCTGCGCTGGGGCATGTCTGCCACGCGTACGGAGCGCACGAAGGGTGCTGTCGCGATGGATGACGCGGTGTTCCGACGCGTTTCTGCCCGCGTTGATGCCGATATCGTGCTCGACGCAGAACATATGGCTCGACCAGGTGCGCGCTTTGACGTCAAGCGCGACTTTCAGTTGAACAATCAGCAGTTCCAGTTGATGGAGGACAGTCGGCGTGCGCTCGGTCGCGTGAGCGGCATCAGTCCAGCCTTTTCCGGGCAAGAAGGGACCGCGCGCTCCGGCATTCAGGAGCAAACGCAACTTGAACAATCGCAGGTCGGAATCGCCGACCTGATGGACAACTTCAAAGAAGCACGGCGAATGGTGGGCGAACTCCTGATGGCGATGATCATCGAGGACATGGGGCGTGAAGAACAGACCATTGTGATTGAAGGCGATACCCTTAACCCGCCGCGCACGGTCGTTCTCAACCACCCCGAGACCGATCCGGCCACCGGCCTGCAATATTTGTCGAACGATGTGCAGCGCACCCGGCTGAAGGTCGCGCTTGAGGACGTGCCGAGCTCGAGCAGCTTCCGGGCGCAGCAACTACGTGCGCTGTCTGAATCGACAAAGGGCGCACCGCCTGATTTGCAGCGCGTGACGCTGCCGTTCATGGTGGATCTGATGGATCTGCCACGCAAGAAGGAGGTGGTTCAGGCGATCCAGGCCGCTGCCAAGGCCCCAGACCCGGATCAGATGCGCGAGGAGATCAGGCGGGAGCTGATGTTCGAGCTGAAGGAACGTGAACTGTCCATGCGAGAGGCCGAGAGCGAGGCCAAGATCAAAAAGCTGATGGCCGAAGCGGTACAAACTGGTGTCCAGGCTGCATTCAGCGCGATGCAGGGCGGTGCTCAGGTGGCGCAGATGCCGATGATTGCCCCGATCGCCGACAAGATCATGCAGGGCGCCGGCTACCAGCGCCCGGATCCGATGGGCGATGATCCAAACTTCCCGGTACCGAACGGCCCGGCGCCTGACATAGAGCCTGTAGGAGATACTGCGGTGCCGCCTGTTCGCAACAACACCAGCCCGACCTTCCCACCGGTACCGGATGATGGCGCCTCGCCGATGCGGGGTATCGAGACGGCCGAGACGGAAGATAACTTGCCTGTGTAGGTTTATTGTGTCGGAGGAGGAGGCTGCGGTTGAGCCGGCTGCTGCCCCTCGCTTTTGATCGCTGGGGTTTGAGGAGGATCGCGGAAGGCGTACAGGCGATTCACAAAGACGGTCACGGATGCGAGCAGGAACGCAGAGACAAAAAGCCCCACGCGTGCCCATGAATCCCGGCTTGATTCGTTCACCGGGAACAGCTTGGCTTCGACGAAGCGATCCAGCTTACTGACGACATACCCCGACAGAAATGCCGAGATCACCCCAGATATCTGCTGAAAATGCTCCCGCTCGGCGTCCGAGAATGGCGCAAAGGCCGTTCCGATAATCCAACCGCAAAGCGCGCCAATCAGAGCAACCAGCCTATTTGCGTTCACTGACGACTGGTCATCCGCCGCACCGCCGACCCGGCTTGTCAAACTCCAGATCAGGGCTGCAAAGAAGACAAATGCAATTCCCGTGAATATCACGGTACCCGGGGCATTTGTTTTGAGTAGATCTTTGACGGTGTCGTACCACATGACGATCCCCTTGTGACCCGAATCAGATCAGCATAGATCACATTTGAATACCTGCAAGTGCCCGGATTTGTTGTGATTGATTGCAATCACCCCCTGTAGGGCTGGAACTGTGTTCGCGTGCGCACCGACACTGCCTGTGCATTGTTGCAGAGCAGCTTTGGAGAAGCGCGCACATGAACGTGAAGGACATGACCGATGCCCAGATTCTCGAGGCAGCCCTGGAAGGGACGCTGAACGAGGATACGGCATTCACACAGGACGAGCCGCAGGGTAGCGCGGATGACGGCAATGCGGCGGATGCTGCGGCCAGTCAATCCACAACGACGCCTGCAGTCACCACCGCGCCGACTGACGCCGCAAGCGCGGTCGACACTGCCTCTTCTGCTGCGGCATCAGCCGCCGACCAGGAGCCGGCAGGCGCCCCCATCCTGAGCAAGTCCGGTAACTACACGATCCCGTACCAGAAGCTGGCTGAAGCCCGCACTGAGCGCGATGCGCTGCGCGCGGAAGTGGAAACGCTCCGACAGCAGATTGGCACGCTCACCACGCAACAGCAGCAGAACCTCGCCGACGCCCAGGCCGGCGCACAAGGCCGTGCGGATGCCGGTCAGGCGCAGACGCAGGCGGACGCGAACCTGGCTGCAGCGACCCAGGCGCTCGCACAGGGTGTCGACATGTCCGTGTTTGGCGATTTCTCGGAGGAGTCCATCGCCAAAGGGGTGGCCGAGGTCAATCGTCGCGCGATGGAGCAGGCGCAGACCCAACTGCGCGCTGAATTCGCCGAGACGCTCCAGCGTGAGCTTGCGCCGCTGCGCGAAGAGCGCCAGGAGCGCGTGATCCGCGAAGCCCAGACGGCATCCAGTGCGCACGAGTCAGCCATTTTGCAGGCGTACCCGCACGCCTACGAGATCGCCGACTCGGCAGAGTTCGACGCCTGGCGCAACAGCCTGCCCGCGTTTGCCCGTGCGGGCGTGGATCACGCCATCGCGGTCGGCAGCTCACAGCAGGTGATCGAGGTGTTCGACGCCTTCACCAAGTCGCAGCCGAAGCCTCAACAGCAACAGCAATCCAGCACTCAGCAGACCGCGCCGGAGGCGTCGAAGCCGCGTGTTCCAGTCTCACTTTCTGACGTGCCCGGAGCGGCGCCCGTCGACGAAACACAACAGACGCTTGCGATGGCCGGCAATGCCGGCGCACTGCTCGATCGCGTGTCAGGCATGACGCGAGAGCAGATCGATGCGCTGATGGACCGAATCTGATCTGAACTCATAGGAGTCATTGAATATGCCCACGAAGACCACCGTCCCGGCGTCGGCCGCGGATAAGCAACGAGTACTCGCCGCCGGGCTGTTTGCCCAGGCGATGCAACGCAACTCCACACTGGGTCGGCTCTCCGGCCCGATGCCCAAGGGCGAAGCCGCGGCCGGCGAAGTCGTACGCAAGCAGACGGCTACCGACATGCCCATCGTCAAGTCGATGGACTTGTCCCGCGGCAAGGGTGACGAAGTCGAGTTCCAGTTCCTGCAACCTGTCGGTGCCTATCCGATCATGGGCAGCGAGCACGCCGAAGGGAAGGGGACCGGTCTGAGTTACGACACGTCCCGCGTGCGGGTGAATCAGGCGCGCTTCCCCGTGGATCTCGGCGACACCATGACCGCCATTCGCACACCGGTGGATTTCCGCCGCGTCGGTCGGCCGGTCGCCCAGTCGCTGATGGATAGCTACATGGACCAGTCCTTGTTGGTTCATATGGCTGGCGCCCGCGGCTTCCAGGACAACATCGAGTGGCGCGTGCCGGTTGCCGATCACCCCAAGTTCGCGAGCATCGCGATCAACGTGGTGCGCGCGCCGACCAAGAACCGTCACTACATCGCCGACGGCTCCAATGGCATCAAGCCGTTTGCTGTCAATGCCGGCGAGATCGATCTGGCGAGCACCGATGTGCTCGAGATGGATACCGTTGACGGTATTCGCACGGTCATGGAGTCGATCGCGCTGCCGCCGCCGGCCGTGAAGATCCCTGGCGACGTGGTGGCCGAGGACTCGCCCCTGCGCGTGCTGCTCGTGTCGCCTGCGCAGTACCACGCATTTTCTCAGGATCCGAACTTCCGTCAGTTCCAGGCCAGCGCAATGGCGCGTGCCGCCAAGGCGAAGAACCACCCGCTGTTCCTGGGCGAGTGCGGCCTCTGGAACGGCATCCTGCTGATGAAGATGCCCAAGCCGATCCGCTTTTACGCGGGCGACACCATCAACTACTGCGCGAGTTTCACGAGCGAAGCCGAATCGACCTGCACCGTGCCGGCAAGTTTTGGCACCACGCACGCCGTTGATCGCTCGATTTTGCTGGGCGGTCAAGCCATCGCACAGGCATTTGCCGCCAGCGGCCATGGCGGCATGCCGTTCTTCTGGAAGGAGAAGTCGTTCGACCACGACGACAAGATGGAGCTCTTGATCGGCGCCATCCAGGGCATCAGCAAGGTCCGCTGGTTTGTTGATCAAGGCAATGGCCAGAAGCACTTCACCGACCACGGGGTCGTTGCCATCGACACGGCCGTTCGCATCATCGGCGCCCGTCAGTAACCAGCAATCGCAACTGGTGGCAGTCGCGAAAAGGCTGCCACCAATCAAGGAGATCTGAAGAATGGCAACGATCACAAAATCCGACAAGGACGCACGCGTGCGCCTTGGCTCGACGCCGTGGGGCAACCTCTCGGCCCTGCGGTATCACTTTTCAACCAACGCTGCCGGCGCCGTCATTGGTTCGGACACAGCCGCGGCCGTGGCGAGTGGCGACAAGATCAAGGTCGGGCTGCTGCCGGCGGGATTCCGGATTGTGGATTCATTGATCATCATCGCCACGGCGATGTCTGCATCGGTGACCGCGAAGGTGGGTTTTGAGTACGCCGATGGCGTCGACGTCACGGCAGTCCCGCAAGACGACGACTACTTCGGTGCTGCACTGGTCATGAGCTCGGCAGCACGGCTGCGCAATGCAACCGCGAATCCGTCCGCGGTTCTGCCGAAAGAGGCCTGGCTGACCGTCACCACCGGTGGGGCCGCGAATGCGAAAGCATCGGCGGTTGAGGTCGTGGTCTTCGGCATTGCCGAAGGCGTTGAATAACCGCTGAGCGAATCGGGAGCAGGGGCCTTGTGGCCTCTGTTTTCATGGAGGGTATATGGAACGAGCACTCATCGCGCGCGTTGCGCACGAGATCAATCGCGCCTACTGCGCATCGATCGGCGACCCGTCGCAACCGGAGTGGGAAAGTGCGCCGGAATGGCAACGCGCGAGCGCACTGGCGGGTGTCGATATGCACCTTGCCAACCCCGAGGCGACGCCAGAGCAATCGCATGAATCCTGGCTTGCGCAGAAGCTTGAGGACGGCTGGAAGTATGGCCCCGTGAAGGATGCCGACAAGAAGGAACATCCCTGCTGTGTGCCTTATGCGGAGCTGCCGACCGAACAGAAATCCAAGGACTATCTCTTCCGCGCGGTTGTACACGCACTGAAGGACCTCCCCGACACTGTGCAGGTGCAACAGCCTGCGCCGACGCGCCAGTTGAGCGCAGTCCGCGCATTGCGCGACGCCGGCGCCGATATCGTGTCGATCACCTATCGCGGCCGCAAGGTCTATCGAGACCGGACCTCGATACGCGCGACCTGGCAGCCCGGCGAGACCAAGCGCGTGCCGACGCGAGACGCCGAGATCCTGTTGCGCTTCATTGAGTTCGCGGTCGCTGCCCCTGACGAAACGGAAGCGCTGCCTGAGTCGAACGAAGACGACGATGTGGCGACGCTGGTTGCCTCGCAGGCCCAGCGCGAAGACGCCGTGCGCCAGGAGCTCGAAGGCACGCTGAATCTGGTGGAGACCATGGACAAGGACGCGCTCGAAGCCTACGCGGCAAAGTACGAAGTCAGCCTGGACAAGCGTCGCGCTGTCGCAGCCCTGCGCACCGAAGTCGCTAACCTGATCGAGCAGTTCGGGGTTCGCTGATGACCCTCGCGGATCTGATCCGTCGAGTGCGGGTTGCCGCTGATGATCTTCGTGTGCCCTATTTGTGGCGTACCGAGAACATCACCGACTGGCTCAACGACGGTGAAGCGGAGGCCGCCATTCGAGCGCGGCTATTGCGTGCAACGCCTTCGACCGCGTCAAGCCTGTGTGAAGTCGCGTTTTCTGCGAACGTTGCGGAGCGCGAGATGGATCCTGCGCTCTTCGAGATCAGCCATCAGACCTGGCGACCGCTCAACGGCGCCAGGTCATCGCCGCTCCGCCTTGTCTCGCGCGAATGGATCGATGGCCATCGTCCAGACTGGCGAGACTTGGATCCGGATGATCCGCAGTTCTTGGTCCGCGACGCCAATCTGCTGCGGCTTGTGCCCGCCCCAGGTGTTGGTGGCACGTTGCTCCTCGAGGGCTATCGACTGCCACTGCGTCAGATGGTGAATGACGACGACACGCCGGAAATTGGAGGCGTCCACCACATCCACCTTGTGCAGTGGGCGCTCTACAAAGGGTATTCAATCCCCGACACAGAAACGTACGACCCAAATCGGGCAGCTCGCGCCGAAAGCGAGTTCTCGCGCTACTTCGGGCCTCGTCCTGATGCCGATTTGCGTCACGCCGGCAGGGCTGACGAACCCCATCACAACATCGCCTGGTAGGTCTTCACCCCCTGTAGGGGTCGCGGCGCTCAGGGACTGCGCGCGAGACTGCGGACATTCGATTTCAGGATCTGTCCGCCGTGCCCGAACACGACATCAACGTGGTGCTAGCCCGCCTATCAGGCTTATCCGAAGACGTCGGCGAGCTCAAGACCACGCTGCGCGAGATTGCCACGGCCGTGACGCGACTCGCGCTCGTTGAAGAGCGACAAAGCCAGACAAACGAGGCGCTTGGCCGTGCCTTCAAGCAGCTCGACAAAGTCGAAGGCCGCGTCGCTGCAATTGAGCGTGACATGCCCATTCAGCGCAAGACAAGCGGATGGGTGCTGTCGGGAGTGTGGACTGCCGCAGGCCTGGCCGTGCTTTTCATTGCGAAGAAAGTGGGGTTCATCTGATGCGATTCCGATACCTGTTCATTTTCGGCGGCAGCGCCATCGTGTTGGCGGCCTTGTTTGCAACCGACCCCGATCAAGGCATTTCGACGGGCATGCTGCTGCTGGGCCTGGTCACACCACTGCTCGCGCTGGGGTTCGCACACTACGGCCGAAAAGCGACGCACGACTACCCTGAAGCTGACGCGCGCAGGTTGTTTGCAAGAGCCAGTGAGAGTCCGACCGGGGCAGGGCTTGCGCTCGTGGCGCTGGCCATCGTGTTTTACGGGCTGGTTGGGCTTTTCGGATCGGTCGCGCACGGCCAAGTGCCCGCTGCGGCGCACCAGCACCTCTTGGGACTCCAGGCCGAGATCCGCGCCCACTTCAACGGTCACCCGATGCCTGAGTATTTCGGCGGGCTGATCGAGCACGAGAGCTGCATCAGCCTGACACACAGTCGGTGCTGGTCCTCGAAGTCACGCCTCAAGACGGCACGGGAGGAGGGTGCCGGCCTTGGCCAACTGACGCGAGCGTGGCGTCCGGACGGCTCACTTCGATTTGATGCGCTGGCCGAGATGCGCGATCGACATCCGGCGCTGCGGGAATTGTCGTGGCGCACGATCTACGACAGGCCGGAACTGCAGATGCGCGCCGTCGTGCTCAAGGTCCGCGATGACTACACGACGTTGCGCGTGGTCGCTGACCCGCTTGAGCGGCTGGCAATGACTGACGCAGCCTATAACGGCGGGCTTGGCGGGCTGCAGCGCGAGCGCCGGGCGTGCCAGATCAAAGACGGCTGCGACCCGCAGCGATGGTGGGGGCACGTTGAGCATACATGCCTCAAGAGTCGCACGCCGCTCTACGGTAACCGTAGTGCCTGCGACATCAACCGCCACCACGTCGCCGACGTGATCCAGCGGCGAGCGCCGAAGTACCGCGCCCACCTCGGGAGCGCGTCATGGGAATCGTGATCGATATGACCGCCTATCGCGCCGCAATGCGCCCGGCTGTGTCGGACGCCTGCCGCTGGCACGCTGCAATCGAATCCATCACCCGCAGCAACATCCGGCTCGCTGCTGCGTGGCAGCGGGTACTCATTCGCACCTGGTTCGGGGTGTGACGTGAAAGAAGCGTTGATTGTTGCTGCCTTCGCGTTCCTCGTGTGCCTCGGCTTGCTGATCGCAGAAGAGCGCGATCACGCCGAGACCAAACGCCTGCACGCCGAACAGATCGCCGACCTGGAGCGCGCCGGGCGCGAAGCCGTCGAAGAAGCACGGATCGAAGAGCAACGCAGATACACAGCACTGCAGGAGATCGCCCATGAAACCCAGACCCAACTCGATCGCGCTCGCGCTGACGCTGCTGGTGCAGCTAATGCTGGCGACAGGCTGCGCAAGCGTATCGCCCAACTCACCGCCAGTTGTCGTGCAGGCACCGGCCATCCCGGATCTGCCGCCCCAGGCCAGACAGCCGATGTCACCGCCGATCTGCTCGCCGACGTGCAGCAGCGGCTTGACGAAGCTGCGGATGCAATTGCTCGACATGCTGACGCCGCTCGGATCGCCGGCCTTGCCTGCGAAAGCGCCTACGACGCAGTGAGTGCTCAGTGATGCAGCGCCTGAACCTCACGATCCGACGCGGCGCGACCATCGCACTCCCCATCCGGGTCGAGTCGAGCGAGCTGGCGTACGCCCAGATCACTGCGATCCAGCGCACCGCCCCGGTGAGCATCACAGCCACGGCGCACGGTGTCCCGGACGGCTGGCGGGCGGCAGTGGCCAACGCGGTGGGGCTCACCGAGCTCAACGCCGAGAACAACCCACCCAAGGACGCCGAGCTGCGCCTGGTGACCCGCGTCGACGCCGACACCATCGAGTTCAACAGCGTGAATGCGGCTGGCTACCGCAAGGCGCACGTCGCCAGCACCGGGCAGCTGGTGTTCTACAAGCCGGTGGATCTGTCGCTCTACATTGGTGCGCGGATGGAGTGCAAGGATCGGGTAGGCGGCACGCGCCTGGCCCTCTTCGCTACCCCTGCGACCGTTACCGATACGACCAACGGCGCCCTGGAGCTCGATACGAGCAACGACACGCTGTGGCTGCGCCTGACCGACGAAGAGGCCGAGGCCATCGACTTCGACAAGTGCGTTTTCGACATCGAGCTGCTGCGCGCCAACGGCGACGTGGAGCCCATCTGCACGGCAGACAGTGTGCTGACCGTGCTCCCTGAAGTTACGACAGCGGAGTGAGAGACATGCAGACATTTATTGGAACCAAGCTGATCAAGGCCACGCCGATGACCCGCTTGGAATACAACGAGTACCGCGGCTGGACGCTGCCCGAGAACGAGAACGGCGCGGATGCCGGCTTCCTTGTGGAGTATCTGGACGGCGGGCAGGCCAACGATTCGCGGCACGTCGGCTACATCAGTTGGAGCCCGGAGGCGGTGTTCGAGCGTGCGTATCGACCCACCAACGGCATGACCTTCGGCCTCGCGATCGAGGCGCTCAAGGCCGGCAAGAAAGTGGCACGTGCCGGGTGGAACGGCAAGGGCATGTGGCTGCGCTTGCTTGACCCTTACGCGCCACACCCGGACATGCTTGCGGGTCGTTGCGACGGTGTGCGAACCAACCCGTATTTCAAGGCGGCAGACAATAACACTGAGGCCAAGGGAACGATGCTGTCGTGGATTGGCATGAAGACGGCGGACAACATGTTTGTACCCTGGCTTGCAAGCCAGACCGACATGCTGTCAGAAGACTGGGCTGTGGTGGAGGGCTGACCATGTACGACGTAGTCATCACATTCAACGACGGCCGGCAGCGCTACTACGAGGGCGAGCGCGTGGCCGCGAGCAACTTCGAAGCTGAGGCCCTGAGCAACTTTGTCAGCTATGGCTGGTTGAAAGCCCCCGGAGCGGCCGGCGCCCCCATCCCGACCGGCGTCGCTGTGACGCTGGACATCCAAGACGGCCAGCTCGGCCACGACAGCGAGGTACTCTGACATGGCCAAGAAAGCCGACAACGCATTCTACGACGCAGCGCTGGGCTGGCTGCGCGACAACACCATCCGCATGGCTGCCTGCTCGGCCGAGCCCGCGAACTACGCAGGCATCGCCGCGGTGAAGCTGGCTGAAGCGACCCTGGCCTCCGGCGACTTCACCATCGCCAACGGCGACACCTCGGGCCGCAAGGTCACCATCGCGGCCAAGTCGGGCGTCACGATCGACACCTCCGGCACCGCGAACCACATCGTGCTGCACAACAACAGCGCGATCCTAAGCTACGTCACCACCTGCTCGAACCTCGTGCTGACGGCCGGCGCCGGCAACACGGTGAACTTCCCCAGTTGGAAGGTCGAGATTAACGCTCCGACCTGATCATGCGGATCCATTTGAACTGCTGGCTCGTCGCGCTGTGGTTCTGGGGCGCAAGTCGCTTTCGAGCGGCGATCTGGACCCGGCGCAGCTTGCACTTCGGCGGGCTGATCCCACACGCGGGGACGGCCCAGCGGTTCGGGTGGCGTCGCTTCATGGCGCTTGAGTATGTGCCGCCGCACAAGCAGCTCTGGACTGTGCGCAACTGGCTGCTGCTCTTTGATGGGGCGTACCGCGTGTGGGAGTTTCGAGCAGTGCGCTGCAGGCGGTTCAGCACAGCAGCCGAAGCGATGGCGTTCATGAAAGGAGGGCGGTGACGTGGTGCAACTTGCGCTCTACAAGGGCCGCGGCAGCCTCGGCAACGCGCTGATCCGGTGGTGGACCAAGTCCGAGTATAGCCACTGCGAGGTGGTTGCTCTCAGTCAGTACGGGTATTCGTCGAGTATCCGCGACGGTGGAGTACGAATGAAGAGGATCGACTGGAATCCAGAGCATTGGGACTTCATCGAGCTGCCCTGGGCCGACATAGGTTGCGTTACCGAGCTTTACGTGAAGACCGCCGGAGAGCCCTACGGCTACTGGGATCTGCTGACGCGCCAGATATTCAACCGCCCCGGCGACGCCCCAGGCTGGTTCTGCAGCGAGTGGTGTGCCGCCGCGCTGGGGTTCGCCAGCCCGCAGATTTACTCGCCCGCGTTACTCGCGCAGGCCTGCCGAATGAGGAACGCAGAATGACACACGACGAGATCCGAGCGGCCATCGCCGCCGACGAAGTGTTGCAGGCCCTGGTGCCCGACACAGCAGCACTTGCCGACGCTTTGTCGGCAGGCCGCACACGGTTCGTACATACCGAGATCGGCGTCGGTACGATCATCGAAGTGCTCGGGCTGAGCTCCGCGAACGCAGTGCTCGATGTGATCTACAGCGCCCAGGATTACCGGCACGTCAAGCCGCTGCTCGATCAAGGGCGTTTGCGGCTGGACAGCGCGTTCGTTCGAGCCACGCTTCAGGCGATGGTGCCGGCGCTGCTCACTCAGGGGCAGTGCGACGCTCTGCTGGCCCGAGCGCAGGCACCTGACCCCATCAGTGAGTTCGATGTGCGCTGTGCGATCTTCAACGATGACGGCACGCTGAGGGTATAACGATGGCGCTCACAAAATCCAAAGCAACAATCGTCGCCAGCGCAAGCAACGCTGCTGGTGCAACAACCCGCGGCACGCTGAACGTCAACGACAAGTACGGCGGCATCGTGACGATGAAGATCACGAACGGGGGCACAGGGCCGACGGTGCAGTGCGAAGGGCGCGTTATGGTCTCGCACGAGGACACTCTGCCGACTGCCGGGGCTGCAGGCGCCGACTGGAAGACGATTTGGCGGTTTGGCGGCGGTGTAATAGCAAACCAACCCACCGAGCAGAGTTACACGTTCGGTCCTGAAGTCCGGCATGTCCAGATCGAGTTCACCGGCAATACAGGCCAGGCCGTGACCGTCGAGGCTGTTGCGTCGCTCTATGCGGTGTAAGCGTGACCGCGATCATCATACCTCGTAGGCACTACAACCAACCACAAGGACGGGTGACGATCGCGCCTGGGTGGGAGAGCCAGGTACTATCCTGTTCGATCGGCGGTTCCTTTTACAACGTAGCCCGTCAGGAGTTCGACACTAAAAACGGTGTCGAACCTGGCCTTAGTCAAGCCGGGACTTGCGACGCCGCAAACGGGGCTGACCCATACATTTCAGAGCCAGCAGGGCCTGGGACTGAGTTCATCGTATTGTGCGTGCTTACCCCGCGTGGTCTGTCAGGCATTAAGCAGATATTTGCTTGCGACAACGTAGCCAACCCCGTCAATCGGCGGCTGCAATTCAGAACAAACGGCACAAGTTTGGAGATAGTCAGGTTCAACACTGCTGTGGAGCCGTTCTCCGTGTCGCTACCCATAGGAATCACAGATCGTGGTGTCGGCACAGTTGTTGGGTGGTCAAACGGACTCACATTCGGGGCAATATCGCCGTCAGGCGAAGTGATTGGCACCATGACGGGCGCTCCGAGCGCTTGGGGGCAGAACGCCAGCATTGCGCGCTGGTACTCCCGAGTGACCGAGGGCCTGACGCGCGAACCCTCGTCGCATATGGCTGCGCTTCGTGCGGTTCTAAGAGACCCCGGCGTGCAGGAGGTTCGCAGGGCGCTGCAGCAGAACCCCTGGCAACTATTCCGCGCAGACCCAGTTCGGATCTACAGCCTGGGCGCCGAAGGGGTGTTCAACCTCGATATTTTCAACGCGCTGCACGCGCACACCGCGCCGACTATCGATCTGTCGGCCCTGCTCAATTTGGTCACGACGGACGGCACGCACACCCACACGGCCGACAGCGTCACGCTCGGATCTGCCCACGCGCTTGTTCCGGCCAGCGCCACGCACGCCCACTCAGCAGAGGCCCTAGACCTCTCGGCGGGCCTCGCACTGACCGTCGCCGACGCCCTGCACGCTCAGCAGGCTGACAGCCCGACCCTGACCGCTGCACACACCCTGAACGTCGCAGCGTCGCTCCACGCGCACACAGCCGACCAGCTCCCTGTATCGGCAGCCCTGACCCTGGCCGTGGCCGCCGCGCTGCACGCACAGTCGGCCGAGCGCCGGCAGCTGACATACCCAGGCCTCTTCGCTCAGGATGACTTCTTCGGCTCGTCGGCAGATACGGAGTTGTCGGCGCACAACGCGCAGTGGGTGAAGCACCCGAGTTACAGCAACACGACCACGGTGACTGCCTCAGCCTGGGTTATTGGACCCGCTTCAGGTAGTAGCGCGTACTACCGTACCGAGGTCCCGAGCAGTGCGGACTATGCAGTTAGGGCGAAGATCAAAGTGCTGAGCACTGGTGCATCAGGATACCCAGGCCCGGCGGGACGTATGAGCACGTCGCAAAACACGATGTATGTGGCGCGATATGGCAACGGCAACTGGCAGCTATTTCGGGCACTGAGCGGGACGTTCGCCATCTTGGCGCAGCAAGCACAGAGCTTCGCCAACGGAACCGAACTAGACATCGAACTGCGCATGCAGGGTGACAAGATCCAAGTGTATGGGAACGGCTCGCTTGTCATCGACTACACGGACACCACCCCGATTCTGGACGTGGGGCGTGCGGGGGTTCGCCTGCTCGGAAATGGTAGCGCAGGCTCCGAGCTCGACAACTTCGCCGCCCACACACTCTCCGGAGTCGCGGCGGACCTCAGCACGAACAACGCGCTGCACGCCCACACTGCCCAGACCCCCACGCTCGGCTCGGCACACACCATCGCCACCAGCAACGCAGCGCACGGCCAGGTCGCGGATACAGCAACGCTGAGCGCCGCACACTCGCTCATTGCCAGCAACGCCGCACACACTCATGTCGCAGGCTCCCCGACGCTCGATGTTGGGTTGTCCCTGGCCCCGGCCGACGCGGTACACACTCACCTCGCCGAGAGCCTCGCGTTGTCCGCGGCGCACAACCTTGTCGTAGCCGACGCACAGCACGACCACAGCGCCAGCACAGTTGCACTGTCGGCTGTGCTGAACTTGCTCGTCGACGCGGCAGCGCACGCCCACACGGCCGGCAACTTGACGCTCGACACCGCCAACGCTGCGCAGCTCGTTACCCAGGACGCCACCCACGCGCAGGCAGCCGAGCAGTTGGCCCTGAGCACCGCACTGACGCTTGTTATGCAGTCGGCGATCCACACGCACGGCGCGGATGCGGTGACGCTCTCGGCGAATCTCGGGCTGTCGATTAGCGGCAGCATGCACGCCCACACGGCGGACAACGTCTCGGCGGCGTCGGGGATCTCGCTGACCGTACAGAGCGCGTTCCACGCACACGTCGCTGATGGCCTGGCACTCGATGCTGCACTGTCCCTGGCGATCCACGACGCGCTACACGCCCACTACGCCGACGCGCTGACGCTCACCACGCTGGTCAATTTGCTGGTCAGCGACGCGATCCACGCACACCAGGCAAGCAACCCAACGTTGTACCTGCCGGTGCCGGCCGCCGAGCTGCTGCGCAAATCTGTGTTCGTGCGACTCGCCGAGCTCGTCGCTGTGACTCGACTGAGCCGGCAGGGTGCGACCACCCGAGTCTCGGACGAGCGGGCGTTTGTTCGGGTCGATGACCCGATGACCAACTTCACGAGGCACTGATATGGTCAATGACCTGCCATCGCTAGGTCCGTTCGCCGGTATGAATAACCGCCTACCTGACCATCGGCTGAGGATTGCCGACGGTGGCGACTACCTGCGCAACGCGATCAATGTCGACATCACCGATGCCGGCACCATTCAGCGGCGCAAAGGTAGCACCCTGACTCAGGCCGGCAGCGCCTGCCACAGTCTGTGGGCAGACGGGCCTGCGGCGTATTACGCCGACGGCGACACGCTCTACAAGTGGCCCCGCACAGCGGTTCGATCCGGGCTATTGCCGGGCGCTCGGTGCTCGTTCGCCAAGGCCCCGGACGGCTGGGTCTATTGGTCGAATGGGGTTGTGCTGGAGCGCACCAAAGGCGCCTCCTCAGAACCGGCAGGGATCGCCGTGCCGAATCCTGCGCCGAGCGTTACTGCAACTGTAGGTGGCGCCCTGCCGGCCGGGTATTACCAGGTCGCAATCACTGCAGTTATGGACGGACGCGAATCCGGAGCGACGTGGCCGGCTCAAGTGGCGGTTCCCCAGGGTGGCGTGGTGCAAGTCACAGGCATGCCCGCCGGATTGAAGAACATCTACATGTCGTCGCTTAACGGGGACGTGTTGTTCCACGTGGTGACCACAACATTCACAAGCTACGCGTTCCCCGTGATGCCCAGTCTCGGGGCGCAGCTGCAGACGCTGGGCCTGAGCCCAATGCCGGCCGGGCACATCGTGCGGTGGGACAAAGGGCGCCTGGTAGTCGCACAAGCCAACGTCGCGTACATCTCGGAGCCCTACGCCCCAGGCTGGTTCAGCCCTGGTCGCGGGTATTTGCCGTTTCCGGGGCGGATCACGATGTACCGCCCGGTCGACGGAGGCAGGTACATCGCTACGCACGACAAGACTTGGTGGCTGCCTAGCGGCGACGTCGAAGCAGGGCAGCTGGTCGAGGTGCTGCCCTATGGAGTCGTGGAAGGCACCGACGCGACTGTCGAGAACAGCACGGACGTGTTGTGGTTTTCGACACGGGGAATGGTTCGAGCCAGTGCGGGTGGAGAGGTCAGGAACATCCAAGAGAGCAACGTCGCAGTGGGCGGCGCGCAACGCGGCGCAATGCTGTGGCGTGAGCAGGACGGAATGAGGCAAGCGGTGGCCGCGTTGCTCGGGGTGAGCGACACCCTGGCTCCGGCCCGGACATACATTGCGGCAGACGCCGCGCGTGAAGGAGAGATGCTGTGATTACAACCGAAGGTGCAACCTATCTGGCAGGAGCCGGCGTCAAGGGAACCACGCCAGTGACTCAGTGGTATGTGTTCCCGATCAAGGGCAACTACACACCCACTCCGGCCGACGTTGCCGCGACGTTTCCGACGCTGGCGCAAGAATCCACGGCTTACGAAGGATCAACCCGGGCGACCATCACTTTCGGCACGGTCACGGCAGGAGCGGTAGATAACTCCGCGGCTCCGACCACACTGACCGCGACCGCCGACGAGACGTGGTACGGGGTGGGCGTGTCGTCCGTGCCGACGAAAGGTGCCCTGACCGGTGTGCTGCTGCACGTCCAACGATTCGCCACACCGCGGGCCATGACCACTGGGTCGAATCTGCAAGTGCTGGTCGAGCTGGAGCTTGTGCAGCCGACCCCGTAACACATGATCGACGCCCACATCCTCGTGCACGACGGCACGAAACCCGAATGGCTCGATCGGTGCCTCGCCTCGTTCGAGGGGGAGCCGATCGAGCCGCATATTGTGCGCAACGGCCCGAACATCGGGGCTGGGCGCGCGACGGGCTATGCGCTCGGGCGGCATGCGTTTGTGACATACGTCGATTCGGACGATTACCTGCTGCCCGGCGTAGGCGACGTATGCTTGCTGGCGTTGGAGCGACACCACGCAGTTGTGACCCGCGAATGGGTCGAGTATGAAGACGGGCGCCGACACCCTACGCCGGCAGTCGGGCACAGCCTGGCAGTGTACCGCCGTGCTGATGTGCAGCCGCTGCTACCTCACCTGGCGACTGTTGTGCGTCATGGGAACCGACTGATCAGTCGGCAGCTGCAGCCGGTGCAGCTCGACTTCATTGGGTATGTGTGGTCTCAGCACAAGACGAACACGCACAAGCAGTTCAGCAAAACCGAGTTTGACAAAGAGGTGGCGCGATGCCCCTGGTGACCAAGATCATCATCGAGTTCAACCCATATTCGACGGGCTCGGCCAACGTCCTGTCGGGGTTTGAACTGCCCGCCTGGGAAACCGCCACGTTGGCGTCGACAGCCACTGCCATGACCGGCTTTACTGTCGACGGCGACAACCTCGTCATGGACTCGATGCTCACAACGGCCCGTGCTGAGTTTGACGCACCGGCCGGGCTCGGAGTCGATGAGCCATTGCCGACCGACATCCGCGTGACGGGTTCGACGGACGGCTACGGGGACGTGCCGTACAAGGTCTATTTCGTCGCGTGGGGTGCAGAGTTTGCTGTCGCAAACAACATGCTCAACACGGCGAACGGGATAGACTGGGAAGCGCTTGTTGAGCCGACCGTAGAGACGGTGTCCGGCACGCTGGAACTTGGCGGCGGTGTTTTGGAGACCGTTACGTTCGTCGAGGATGTTGATGGCACGCTGGTGGCTGTTGGTGCCAGCACTACCATGCAGATGTTCGTCGAGACAGTGTCCGGCACCCTGGAGCTTGTCGGCGATGTCAGCACCTGGTTGGGGTTCGTCGAGGCGGTGTCCGGCACGCTTGTTGTGGCTGGCGCCGCCGAAGAAACTGCGACCATCCTTGAGCGAGTCGCTGGGCGGCTTGTCGTTGCAGGTGACGTCACGCTTCTGGGCACGCTGCACGTCGTGTGGGTGAGCAACGTCGCAACGAACGCGTTCAGCCGGTACGAGAACTACCCATACGACAGCTTCGCAAAGATCAACGGGCGCTACTACGGATGCACCGCAGACGGTATCTACGAGCTCGACGGCGAAACGGATAACGAGGCCCCGATTCAGGCGATGGTGAGCTTCGGCAAGCAGGACTTCAGCACGTCAGCCTTGAAGCGCGTGAGCAACATCTACGTCGGCACGAGCTCGGGCGGCAAGTTGTTCGTGAAAGTGTTGGTCGAGGGCGAAGAGTACCTGTACCAGGCGCGGGACGGCTCCGAAGAACTCCAAGTACAGCGCTTCGACCTCGGCCGCGGACTGCGAGCTAACTACCTGGAGTTTGAACTCTACAACGCCGATGGCGACGACTTCGAGCTGGCCTCGGTCGAGTTCGTGGCCGTACCACTGTCGCGGAGGATCTGATGGACCACAAGCGCCCCAAGCTGTGGAACGGCCCTCACGCGCTCGGCGAGGGGCTGGTGCGCGGGCTTGAGCTGACTGGAGCGCCATATCTGAGCGCGCGGGCGGGCGATGTGTACGCGGGGGTGATGCAAGGGAAAGGCGAAGTGAAGTTTGGGGAGGAAAAAGCGGGGGACATTATCTTCACGCCCGTGACGGGGGTGCTTTCCACGGGAAACCTGGAGACAGACCAAGTTGGATATGCTGCTCCGTATGTAGATGAAGAAGGGGCCGCGATTAATCCGCCGCTGGGCACCGAGACGCTTAACCCCAAGCAGTACAGCTTTTATAACCAGGAGCCTCCTTTGAATGCGTGGGTGGCCAAGGTGCGCGGCAAATCCACCAGACTTGAGCGTGAGCACACTCGCTTGTACGGGGGTCGCACCTGGTTCGGGCGCAGACGAAAGCGAGTGCTGTCGTGGAGCGGGCCGTCATCACGGTTTGACCATCCCACTGTGTCAAGCATCGCCGGGTGGGGTATCGCCCCCAGCGCGCTGGTTACGGTCCGCAGCATCCTCTACGATTCTTCGGCCGACGAGTACCTGCGCACTTGGCGTTATGCGTCGTTCCCGGACGTGCTGGTGTTCGAGGATGAGCGCGTGGTGTTTGACGCGCTCGAAGCTGGGCTTGCCACAGCCACCACGATCCCAGCCACACCTGTCCTAACATACAGTCGCGCAGTAATGGGGGCAGCCATCTACGAAGGCAAGCTGCGGGTCGTGATGGGGACCGGGCGTAGGCAGGCGACACACACCTTCACCTTCTATGAAGCCCCGCTGACAGGCGTAGGGGTTGCGGACTACACCGAGCTGACCGAGATCGCCTCGTACTCCAGTGCACATACCATGATGTCTGACTGGTATTTCGATGCGAAGGGTGAGAACGCGGTCTGCACGTTCGACACCGGGGAGGCCTACTCGGTGGTGAGATTCAACGGACTCAGTTTCGAGGTGGTCCAGTCGAACACGCACGTCGAAACCAAGATCACCTCGAACCCGCAGATCGACCCGCACGGGACCACCACGTACACCCTCCACCTGACGAAGTCAGCTCAGACGTTCTACGCCGACTACGCAGAGACCACCCTCGTGACTGCGCAATGCCTTCCCTATGAGGAGGTGTCCACCATGACATATACCATGGACGAGGCTGGGGGCGATGAGGGGCAGCCGGATTCAAGCACCAACATTGTAGCCGCAGTCAGCCAGGAGCTGGTGCGGGACTGGACCATTACGCACGGAGGCATCAAGTCCGGGAGTGGCACGCTCACGCTGCCAGCAGGAATGGGGTCGGGCACCGGGTCGGCCACCAACAGCTTCGACGGCACGACGCTTTTCTACACGCACACCCACTCTGGATCTCGCACCGAGCAAGCATTTTCACTTGTTTTCGTGGATGCGAGGGTGGATGCAGCAGTGGTCCTGTACCGGGAGTCCGTCGCGACGTGGGAGTTCTCCACTGTGCTGGAGGACGTGTGGGGCACCATCTCGTATCCGGTGTCTGGGCCAGGCACAACGACGTACCGCTACATGCTGAAAGGGCGGATAGATGGTGCGAGCTACAGCGCTACCTTGGAGGAATACACCGTAGCGGTGGCGGAGATGGATGAGTTCGTTCCACTGGCCAGAAGCAATCTGTACGCGCCAGGCTTCACCGGCACGCAAGTTTCAACACAGGCGTCTATGGTCGTTCCGAGCGTGCCAAGCTCTCTGGCATCTTCCCTCGGGGTTGCGGGGGAACAGCACCTTTACGGGTACGTGCACGCCAGACTTTCGTCTGCCACAGATCCTCCCGCGCGGGTGTTCGACCGGGCGTATTTCGCGTCAAGCTCAGTCAAAAAGAAGATTGAGAGCAAGTTTCCAGACCAGCTGAGTACGCTGCTCTTTACGAATATCGCATCCGTATGACGGGAGCCAAAATCATGTCAGCAGAAGCACAAGTTATCGCGATCATCGACCAAGCCTTGGCGGTGGCGCAACAGAAGGCCGATGAGTCGGCAAGCTACGCCGATCAGGCGATTACAGCGTCTAGTGGCTTTGCAAGTACGAATCCGGTGCTTGTGTCGTTCACACCGAAGAGCAACCTGGAGCCGAGTGTCCTGATCCCTAACGCTGCTGCGGGCGTCGATGGGGCACTGTACGACTCGACTTACGGGCGCATCCAGGCGGATCTGACCGGAGCCTTTACGAACTTCTTCGTCGAGTATTTCCCGAACGAGTGCGACTACCTGGCCAAAGCCCAGAGCGCGTTGTGTGCCATGCTTGACGGCAGCACCGGCATTCCCGCGCATGTCGAAGAGCAAATATGGCAGCGAGACCGCGCACGAGTGCTGAACGAAGTGGGGCGCTCCCATCGCGAGGTGTTGGCCACGTTTGCCGGTCGCGGGTTTCCGTTGCCGCCAGGTGCGGCTCAGCACCAGCTCAGCACGATGCAGCAGGATGCTCAGGATAAGGTGGCGCAGCAATCCCGTGACGTGGCCATCAAGCATGTCGAAATCCTGATCGAGAATCTGCGTTTCGCCGTGCAGCAGGCGCTCGACTACCGCATCAAGGGGATCGCAGCGGCGGCTGACTACATCAAGACGCTTGCGATCGGACCCGAGATCGCCATGAAGCTGGCGACAAGCGCAGCCGATGCCCAGGCGCGGCTGATCGGCGCAGCAAATAGCTACTACGGCAGCCGTATCCGCGTAGAAGAGCTGCGGTTCGAGGCATTGAAGTGGAACAGCAACGTCCAAAACGCCGCACAGGCGGTCGACGTGAACGCCCACGCTGAGCGACTGAAGGCGCGTGCGCAGGTGCTGGCCCAGGCGGCGCAGGCTGCGGGCACTCAGGCAGCTGCAGCACTCAACGCGGTTCATGCGTCCGCGCAGGTGGCTGTACAGGCTGAGAGCGCTTAACCCCCTATAGGGCTGGATCTCCAATTCGAGTCAGGGGGAGTATCCGGCAACCGCCACTCAGGAGTCAGTCATGTTCGGATTGAATCGCAACAACAGTACCAAGCGCGAGGCGCAGCCAGAGAAGAAGGAGCCGGGACTTGGCTTGATCAGGGGGCCTGGAACCGGCACGTCTGACAGCATTCCCGCCAAACTCCCTCGTGGCAGCTACATCATGCCGGCAGACTCGACCGACCAGATCGGCGCAGATCGTCTTGCTCAAATGGGTGCGCGAGGGCTGCCCGGGTTCAATGGGATGCCGCGCGGCAAAGTCGATGCCCGCGTCAGCAAGGGCGAGTTCGGCATGCCGCCCGAGCAGGTGCATGCGGTGGGCGTTCAGGCGCTTGACCAGCTTCGCGATGCGACGCATGCGCCTAAGCTCGGGTTGCCCGGCTACAAGCCCAAGACCCAAGGAACCGAGTCGAAGGAGCCGGGACTCGGCTTGCGCCGCCCACCCCCGGCCGCGCCGGCACAGGAACCGAAGCTCGGACTGAGGCGCCAACCCCCGGCCGAGCCTGCGCCTGCACCCAAGCTCGGGTTTCGGATGCCGGATGGCAGCCTTCCCTTCAAGATTGAGGAGCAGGCGCCCGGGCTCGGGCTGAGGCGGACGCCGCCGGCAGAGCCTGCGCCCGCGCCGAAGCTTGGCTTGCCAGGTTTCAACAACCGACGTTCTGACGCCACGCCGCAAGAGCCTGGGCTTGGCCTTCGCCGGCCGGGCAGTCGGCAGCCACTCAATTTCGCCGACGGCGGGATGGTCGACGATGAAACTCGGCTGCGATCAGCGCCAGGATCCTCCTTCACTCGCTCGCCCACCATGGGCGAGACAATGAACCAGACGAACACCCAGCGCGCCGAGCGCACCGGCACCGGTCTGTACGGAACGCCACGAACCGGTGCGCAGATTGCGTCCGATCGCGGCTTGCCCGGCTACCAGGACAGGGTGAATGCGATTCCGGGGGCGTCCCCGTTTCAGCTGGAGACATCGGCCCGCCTGAGTAACCCTCAAGGGGCGACATCCCCGCTTGCTGGCACAACCACTCAACCCACCTCCAAGTCGGTACCCAGCGCCCCTGCCGCCGGTGTCGCCCCCAGCGCAGTCACCACCCCCAGCACGCCCTTCGCGGACTGGCAGTCAAGCGCTTCGCAGCAGGAACGCGACAAGGCCGCTGACGGCTATCGTGAGGCATGGCAGGCGCAGGCCCCGCGCGGGCTTCAACGCGCCGGCCGTGACGCGACAACGCTCTACAACGCCGAGCAGGCGACTCGCGGTACCGGCATCACGGCCACACGAGGACCGAACGGCGTCATGTCGTTCTCGGGCGACGGCGCCAATGCCCTGCCGCAGTCCTACACCCAGGGCATCGACATGAACCTGGGCAACGAGCGCATGGCCAGGGCCAATCAGATCCGCGCCGGCATGGGTGACCTGCAGGCGCAGCGCGACTTTGGCAGCGGTGCCGCACTCTCTCGTCAGATGTCGCAAGAGGAGATCGAGCGCGGCCTGCTGACCGGCAGCAGTCGAAGCGGCCGACAGGTCGCAGCTGGCCTGATGAATAGCCGGCGCGAGGCCGAGATTGCCCAACAACAGCAGGCGCTCGAGGGGCAGCGGTTTGGCCTGGATCGCCAGCGGCTGGGTATTGAGCAGCAGCGCGCCGAGACTGACGCTCGAGCCCGGGGTTATGAGCTACGAGGGCTGGAGCGTATCGAGGGGCTGCAACAGCAGTTCGAGACGGAAACGGATCCGGCGAAACGGGCTCAGCTGGCGGAGCGGCTGCGGGTTCTGACCGGCCGTGAGCGCGATACGGCGGGTCTCGAGAAGGCTCGCATCGATCTCGTTGGGAACCTGTACAAAACCTACGCCGAGCAGAAGGCATACGATAAAGACAACAAGATGCCCCTGTTTGATCAATGGGCCGCGCCAGCGCTGGGGATGGCTGGAGGAGGGCAGTCTCAGGGAGCAGGGCAGCAACAATCTTTATCGCGCCCGGTGGGCGCCACATCGAGGGTCGGTGGTAGAACTGCTGTGTGGGATGGCGCTAAGTGGGTAGAGAGGACTTAGCTTAGCGCGGGGATGGAGGAGTGATGATGCCGTTCTCCCAATCCGGAGTCGGCTCATTACCGTACAACCTGTTGCACGCCTGAAAAATTTGGATGGCGGCGGAAGACATGCTGGTCTCACGGCCTTCCGCCGCAAAGCACTCGTCGGTCGAGTTGTACTTGGAGAAGAATCCCCGCCCCGACCCCCACTTTACGCTGTCAATGCCTGCGGGGTACTTGTCGTGGCACGCACGGATGGCCGCATGGAGTACCTGCTGATGGCGCACTCCTGGTACGGACTCGATGATGCACTCCGCAAAATTCCCAGCACTGGCGACGGCCGGCGCGAGTAGGGCAGCGAGGGCGAGCATCCTAGTTGTGGTCAAAGCTCGAAAATATAGAATTGGCGATAGCCTAGGAGATGAAATGCTTGGCCTTGTCGAGCAAAAGTCTTGCTTTTGCAATGGCTTCGCTGCATTTTTCGCCAGATAAGTCTTTGTTTAACTCATAGTCTGCGTGAACTCTATACGGCTTCAATACACCTCGGGCCATATATCCTATCTGCCGTATTTTCATGTATTCAGACGAATGTGTTGTTTCGCAGCTAATCAGTTGACTATAAAGTCGGCTATGACTGCCTTTTGCATTCGGATCGGCTGGCGGCAGGGTCAAGCTGTCAGCCAATCCAAGCGCGGTGTGATAAACGGCGTAATAGCTTCGACTGACTGCTGTTCGATTTACGATTTCATCGTTGAATCCAGTCTCAATAATACGTTCAGCGAATTTCAGTAAATCTGCAGGAGTATTCGCCATTAGTGATCACCGGAACAAAAGCCAACATGGACGAATGAATGAGGCGAGTCCGGCAGAGTGGCAAAAAGCCGAGCACTGTACTCCCACTCGAGTTCTGCCAGTACTTCTGGTCTTTGTTTCACCGGAAGATGGATGGTCATCGTCTTGTCCAATGAGTACACAAAGAAAGATGGACCGCCGGTCGTAAGCAGCCCTCTCTCTCGCAGCAATTCACCAGCTAAATCAAGCATAGGAATCACGTCAGTGGACGATACTCCATGGGCGTCAAAGACTCGCAAGGCATCTCCCGCAATTTCTATCCGGCTATCCACGAACATGGCCCTCCTAAAATCTAAAACGCACCAGACACAATTGCCGGCAATCTCTTGAGAGGACACATCTTCATCGCTAAGCTGAGAAGCGTATTTCGCAGCCTCAGAGAAAAATCCGGACGTTATTAGCGTATTTATATTGTATGGAAGGCGTTCACCAGATTGAGATGTGTTCAGTGACTTCCTGACAGCGTCGATAGCTGCTTCATATTTTCCGGCAACCATAAGCAGTGACCCAAGATAGGCAAAATGCGCCATCACATCATGAGCCTTAACTGCGTCTATCTGCCTGCGAAGCCTGCCCAAGAGCAATTCATCGCGAACTATTGTCCCGTTACCACGTAACGCGTTAAGCTCGTCGATGAACTTCTGAGTGTCGAGTTGTGGGAGCGGCATTCGGCTAAAATCTATTCCGAGAACATAACAGCGATTCAGCCCAAGCTTTGCGCCTGAGCCCTCCGGGTGCGTTGAGATTAGCACTTTTTGAGAGAGCAATATGTGGATAACTCCCCTGGCTGTGGATAAGGCTGTTGATAACTCATTGTATTTTTCTATCGCTTTTATAGTTTAGAAATATCGTTTACTTCTTGCCCTTGTATCACCCCCTGTAGGGCGCAGCGATTCCGCCCCCTGCACCCCATCATCCGGAGATCGTGTATCTGGATGAGAGGCGGTGATGGCCGAGATTGACTGGGAAAGTGGGCAGATCGGTTTCCCTGCCAGCGCAGGGGATGAGATTGACTGGGATGCAGGTGAGATCACGGAGCCGCCTGCACCCAAAGGCATCACCGGCCACGCCCGAGACCTGGGGCTTTCTGCGCTGAAGTCTGCCATTGCAGTACCCGAAACCCTCGTCGGCCTGGCCGACATCCCGACCGGTGGCCGCGTTGGCAAGGCCCTGGAGAACGAGGGTGGCTTGTTTGGCTTCCGACCGAAGGAGGCCAAACAGTTCCTGAGCGACCAGCACACTGATCAGTACAAGGCGCAGCAACGCGAGTTCCAGGAGGCAGACGGTGTACTGGCCAAGACGGGTGTGGCGCTACAGAACCCGTCACTGATCGCCAATACGGTCATGGAGTCAGCTGCCCCCATGCTGGCTGGCGGTGTTGCGGCGCGCGGGCTGCGCGCACTGGCGCCGCGAATGTCTGCGGTTGCAGCGGGCGCGACCGGCGAGGGCGCCGTCATGGCTGGCGCACAGGCAGAGTCGATTCGCCAGGAGACCGATGACGGGCTGCTGACATCGAACCAGAGTGGTGCGGCTGCGCTGACCGGGGTGCTAGGGTCACTCTTTAGCTTTGGCGGCGCCAGTCTGGCCAAACGCCTGGGAATCGGTGACGTCGACACAATGCTCGCACGCGGTTCGCTGACCCGGCAGGACGTTGCTGGCGAGTTGGCACGCATGCCGGCGAAAAGCGTCCCGCGCCAAGTGGTTGAGGGCGCGATTACCGAGGGATTCCTCGAGGAACTGCCGCAGTCGATCTCCGAGCAGATCATTCAGAACCTGGCGCTCGACAGGCCGTGGAGCGATGGCGTTGAAGACGCGGCCGTGATGGGCACGTTGGCCGGGATGGTGATGGGCGGCGGCGCGTCGATAGCGAGCGGGGTGGCAGGGCGTCAGGCTGAGCCGCAGGGCAACGCTGCCACGCCTGTCAGCCCTCCACCCGACCCTCAAGCCAGCCCGCAAACGACCGTCGAGCCCCCGGTGATTGACGAAGCCGCGCTTGGCCGTGCTGGTGTCTATCCGCCCGCGCCCGCGCCGATCATCAACGATCGCGCACTTGACCCTGTCGCAACCCCGTCCCAGCGGATGGGCCTTGATCCGAGCACCGGCCCGATGTCAGCGGCGGCTGCGCTGGCGGTCGATTCGGGCGCAACGTCGGCAATCAGCCCAGCGCCGGAAGTTGTGAATGCGGACACCGGTGAGATCACTCGTCCGGAACAAGCGCCATTGCCGTTTGAGCAACCTCAGCAGCAGCCGGATGAAACGCTTGCCGGGATGCGCGAGCGTCTTGCTTTCATCGAGCAACAGGCGCGAACGAATGGAGGATGGGATCGCCGTCTCATCGAGGAACGAACCCGACTACAGAACGCGATTACCGCGGCCGGTCCCCAGCCTGAGCCTGAAGTGCCCGCCGCGTTGCAGCCTGAGCCGTCGCCACCGGCGCAGACCATGACGCCGGACGCCGGGGCGGATCAAAACCCGATCAAGAACGGATCAGACGCTCCGCAGGCAGCTGGCGCCCGCTGGGATTCGATGGATGCCAACGCACGAGCCGCCGTACTGGCGCGCCAAGGAGGCTGGGCGACGAAGTCGGGCTTCTTGAATGTGGTCGGCAAGAACCTGATGGGCCGCGGCTGGGAGGCAGTGCCGGAAAAGGCACGCGCCCGGATCGAACGACTGATTGCACAGGACGAGGAGGGCCAAGATGGCGCAATCGCTGTTGCACGAAACGATGCCAGCGTACCTGCGGCGAGCAATACGGAAGCGGGCGCTGACGTGGGAAGAGGCGCAGGCGATACGGTGCCACAGCGCAATGTGCCCACCGTGGGAGGACTGGACCCCGCTGCCACCGCAACTGCAGGTAGCCGCGAGCCGGCTGAATCTGCTGGAGACGCCGACAATGGGCGGGCGACAGTAACGCCTGCCAGCATTGCCGGTAAGCGCATCAGCCGGGAATGGACCGCCTTTTCGCAGACGTCAGGAACGCTGAGCATTCCGCGCGCCGAGATGCCCCAGATCAAGGCCGAGCACCGCGGCGCCATGGTCAATTTCATGAATGCGCGTGGCGTGACGCATGAGCAGGCAACGATGGATGCCGGTGACCTGAAACCGACCCAGGCCGAGTTTTCGCCTGCCAAGGTCGCCCGGGCAAAGCGATTTGATGGTGGTGACCGTTCGATCCTTGTTTCGTCCGATGGTTATGTGCTCGATGGCCACCATCAGTGGCTTGCCAAGCGGGAGGCGGGTGAGCAGATCAAGGTCATTCGTCTGAACGCGCCTATCCGCGACCTGGTGACCTTGGCACGAGAGTTTCCGAGTTCGACGAACGCGTCGGGCGCATCCAGTCTGCCCGCTCAGTCAGTGAGCCCGACGAAACCAAAGGCTGCAGTTGCGCGCAAGTCCCGCGCCGCGGCTGACGCATACGCGCAGCGCTGGTTCGAGATGACCCTTGCGGAGCGGGAGGCCTTGGCGCTCTCCATTGGACAGCCAGGGATCTTTGCCCTGAAAACGGCGCAAAAGCGCTGGGATCGATTGCTCGAGAAGGTGCGCGAGAGTCTGGCTGCAAAGATGTCGCAGACCGAAGGCAAGCCGGAGATCGACACCGCCAAAGACCAGGCGACCAATTCTGATGCCCAGACTAGGCAGAAGGGACCTGAACAAGCAGCAGATATCGACTCACGCGCACTTGCTGCAGCCATCGCGCCGCAGGCCACAGAGCTTGATCTGCGCGCCAAGTCGCACGAGGTCGAGCGTGATGGCGACGTCGGCGTGGTCATGGGTAGCGGTGACGTGCGCTTTGTGTCTCTAGCTGAGGCTGCTGCAGCAACACGAAGCGAGATTGACGGCGGCACACCGGCTACGCCGTTCCAGATCCACAACGCTACCGGCATCCGCATCGGCGATGCTCAGCGCGCAATCGACGCCGCGAACAAAACCAAGGCGTCCGAGATCGCTGACTTCGGCGAGAAGCTGGGTGGTGCACGCAAGGACCGCGATGCGATGCGGGCAGCGTTCGACAAGGTTCCAACTGATGCCGAGATCGAGCATCTGCCACTGAGCAAGCTATGGCCGGCAAGCGAGACCGACAAGATCGAAGACCCTTTCACTGCTGCTGTGATGTTTGCGTCGCGCGCCGAGATCCCGGCTAAGCCGCGCAAGGGCTACAAGGTTCGCGCTTGGGCGGAGAAGGTAAAGCTATTTCGTGGGGTGGTGCAGCGCGCCCTGGGTGACGTGACCCGCGAGCAATTCCTTGCAGAGATGCGATCGCACCGCGCACTGGATGGCTTCAGGGCCAAGCTGGCGCTACTGGAGGCAATCGACCGGCAGCACTGGAAGCGCATCGGTGAAGTAAATGAGTACCCGGACGCCTACCGCTTCGGCGAGGACGGCGAGAAGATTCGCAGTTCATTTGTTTCGGTGACGATCGACGGCCGCGCCGAACACTTTAGCGGTGTTGGCTCAGTGGCCGATGCGCTCGATGCCGTCCGCGAGCGGTTGGGCGATGGGCCCGCTGAGAGTCGATTGCAGTTCGACGTATACAGCAAGGGCGGCGCTTACTTCATCGCCAAGGCTGGCGATAAGGAGAAGCGCGCGCTCAGGCGCTTCCCGTCAGCAAAGGAGGCGATGGAGTACCGCAAGTCGAACCATGACGACCTGGTGGCGGCATGGGAGGCAGTGAAGGACCGCGACAACGTAAAGAAGACCGACGTACGCCGCGGAGAGAATCGGGAGCGGGTCGGTCACGACTGGCGTGGCGGCAAGGATGTGACACCGGAGCAGTTCATCGAGGAGCTTGGCTTCCGTGGTGTGGAGTTTGGCAACTGGGTGGAGCAGGGCAAGGGGGCGAAGGAGCGTCAGGGCATGCTCAACCAGGCGTACGACGCACTGCGGGATCTGGCCGACGTGGTGGGCATTCCGCCGCGCGCTGTCTCGCTGGACGGCACGCTCGGGCTTGGCTTCGGCTCTCGCGGGAGTGGGCGGGCGTCTGCGCACTTCGAGTCCGACACGTTGGTGATCAATCTCACCAAGACGCGCGGGGCCGGCTCGCTCGCGCACGAGTGGTTCCACGCGCTGGACAACTACTTTGCTCGCTACCGAGGGGTTCCGACGTTCAAGGGCAATCAGGCTCAATATCGGCGCGAGGCGTTCATCACCTATAACCCAGAGAGCTTCTATACCCACAAGACTACGGGCACCATCCTGCCGCAGCGTGCCTTTGAGGTCATGATCAAGGGCGAGCGGCATCCAGAACATGGCCGCTTGAGCAGCCGCGCGATGGATCGTGCGCAGTGGGAGCTGAAGGAAGGGGTACGGCCCGAGGTCGGTGAGGCATTTTCCGGCGTAGTGAAGGCGCTCGACGAGTCGCCGATGGCGCAGCGTTCGGCACTGAACGACAAGGGCGCGACGGATGGCTATTGGTCGCGCATTATCGAGCGTGCGGCGCGAGCCTTCGAGGGCTACGCGATACATAAGATGGCGCAGCGTGGCCACCAGAACGACTACCTCGCCAATGTGGTGCCTGCGGCAGATTTCGTGCGCGACGCCGGACGCTACCCGTACATGCTCGAAAGCGAGATGGCACCGGTTGCCGAGGCGTTCGATGCGCTGTTTGCCACAATCCAGACGCGTCGCACTGATCGCGGCGAAGCGCTGTTCTCCTTCGCCGGCCGCGATGCCGAGACGGCTGACCTGCATGGACTGGGCAACGCGCAACGCCGCATCGCGGCTGGCGAGAACCCGGAAGCGGTGCGCCAGGCGACCGGCTGGCATCGCGGAGCGGACGGCATGTGGCGTTTCGAGATCAGCGACGAGCAGGCGCGTCTGGCGGTAGGCGGTAAAACGGCGGCCGAAGTGCTTGATGCCGCGTCGCTCGACGGCCCGAATGTGCGCGTGGCTGACATGCTGGATCATCCGCAGCTGTTCGCAGCCTACCCACACCTGGAGAACATTCGCGTCGAGTTGATGCCGGCCGGCGAGCGCGCAGCGGCCAGGCTGATGCGATCGGTCACCGGTACTCGGCTTCAGATCCGCGGCAGTCTGAAGAGTGAGACGCTGCCGTCGGTGATGCTGCATGAACTGCAACACGCCATCCAGAACGCCGAAGGCTTCGCCACTGGAGGGAGCGCGCGCAATCTCACGAGCGACCTGGATCGATCAGGCGCCGAGACCTACCGCCGACTGGCCGGAGAAGTGGAGGCGCGAAACACGCAAAGCCGCATGCGGATGACTGACGCCATGCGCCGGCAGGTGTCGCCAGAACTGACCGCAGATGTGCCAAGCGACGAAGTGATCGTGACCTTCAATGGCCAGGTCTTGAGTACGGCGCCGAAGAATACCGGCAGCCGGTTGCCGGTGAGTGAACGCGGCCTGTTGCGCGCGCTGCGGTACCAGTTCCCTGGTCTGGTGGAGCCGACGCGGAGAATGCTCGAGCGCGGCCGAGCGGGCACCAAAGGCGGCCTGGTGGTGATCGATAGTGCGGACCCGCTACGCGTGGCAGGCACGTTTTCGATGAAGACGGGGCGTGCGCTGGATGACTCGATTGAGCTGTTCAGCGAGGCCGCTACCGTGAACGGGTTTTTCGATCCTCGTTCCGGCCTGATCTTCCTTGTTGGGCCGAACCTGGATCCGATCACGGCACCTGCGGTGCTGTTGCACGAGATGATTCACGGTCAGCAGCGCGAGAAGATTGACGCGCAAGCGATGGCAATGTTGATGAACCGCAGTCAGGAAAAGGATGCATCCACTCGCGCCTTTCTCGATCGCGTGGCGCAGCGCATGGTGGACGCCGGTGCGGCTGCCGACAGCAAGGAGGCCGCTGCCTACATTGTCGAGCAGGCGGTGATCGAGGGGCGCAGTCGCGGGTACCGAGTTGCCGATTCGAAATTCCTGGACTGGGTAGGCGTGACACTCGGGCCGCGCGTGGCAGAGTTTGTTCGCAGCGTGGCGGCCATGGTGCGGACATGGATGATTCGGCACGGTGGCATCACGACGCTGACTGTGGATGATCTGGTCGGGTATGCGATGGCTGGGGTGGAGCGGGCTGCCAGTGGAAGGGCGGGTGCCGGCAGGAATGCAGTCCCGGCAACGAGCATCGGGCCAGACGGCATGGCGGGGGCGATTCGTGCGGTTATCGACGCCGCGCGCTCGCCAGGTCACGCGCCACAGAAGGCGAACCTCGGCGGTGTGGCGGACTGGCTTGCCGATGAGGCGAAGGCACGAGCAGGCCTGAATATCGCCGGCTTTACCCATGTACTCGACGGGTCGGCTGTTCGACACATGCTGAATCGGCACACAAATCCGACGATTGAAAAGAACCGCGGCCAGATCCCTCTGACCGATGCGGATATCGCAGCCGCAGCTGAGGTGATTGCTGAGCCTGATCAAGTGGTGCTCGGCACAAAGACGCAGGGGCGCAAGGACCAGATTGCGTATCTGAAGCGCCAGGCCGACGGCTCAATTTTGTACTTGGAGGAGGTCAGGAGCGGCCGGCGCGAACTGGCGGCCGTCTCAATGCGGAAGTACCCCGCCGCGAAGGATTTCAGTGACATCGTAGCCACTCTGCCTTCCAACGCCCGAAGCGACGGCGGGGATGGGTTGATTGTAGTCTCCCCTCCTGGAGGCGGCAATATCCAGTTCAGCCGCGCCGGAGTCACCTCGCAGCAGATCGCCCGGAATATCGGCGACGGCCTCAAATCAATCACGGTACAGAACATCAGACAAGCCGGTCGGCACAAGCTGACCGACTGGCTGAAGCTTGGCCTTCAGTTTCTGGGCCGGCGTCAGCTGGTGGAGGTCTATGGTGACGTACTGCCGCTCGCCCACTATGACCGCCTGGCCGCACAGATGGAGGCGGACAAGAACGACGTTGGCGCCACGGCCGACGATCTTGCCCGGCGCTGGGGCAAGCTGCCCGACGAACAGCGGCTCGCCGAGCTGATGCATGACGCGACCCTGGCCCAGGTCGATGCAGACTCAGCCGTCCCCTATGTCGCTGGTGATGACCGGATGCGCAGCACGATGCTCAAGGGGCAGTTCAAGGCGCTGAGCGCAGACGCCCAGAAGGTCTATCGAGAGGCCCGCGACCACTATCGCCGGCATCATGCTGAAGTGCGTGATGCGATCCGCGATCGCATTGGCCGCAGCGAACTGAAAAACGAGCGCAAGGCCGAGATCCTGAAGCGTATGGATGACGACTTTTTCAAAGCGGTGAAGGGCGTCTATTTTCCGCTGGCGCGATTCGGTCAGTACGTGGTGGTGGTCAAGGACGCAGCCGGAAAAGTTGAGAGCGTTTCCAGGGCGGAGACCATGCTCGAGGCCGAGGCCATGCGCCGCGAGATGGTGAAGGCGTTTCCGGCCCGCGATGGATACCGGGTGGGGCGCGTTGTGCTGAGCAAGGAGTTTGTCGCCAGCAGGGACATGGTCGGCCGCGGATTCATGACCGAACTCTACGAGGCGCTCGACCAACAGAATCTGCCTGCCGCTCAGCTGGCGGAACTCGAGGACACGCTCGGCCAGCTTTACTTGTCGAGCCTGCCCGACCTGTCGTGGGCAAAGCATGGCATCCATCGCAAAGGCACACCCGGCTTCAGCCAGGATGCACGTCGCGCGTTTGCACAGAACACTTTCCATGGTGCGCGGTATCTGGCCAAGCTGCGGTACGGCGACCAGATGCAGACTGAGCTCGATCGGATGCAGAAGCACGTCGACGAGATGAGCAGCGCCGATGGCTTCGACCAGCCTGGTGCTCAGCGAGTGGTGGACGAGATGAACAAGCGCCACGACGCGATGATGAACCCGAAGAGCAATCCGCTCTCGACAGCCCTCACCAGTTTGGGCTTTGTCTATTACCTGGGCCTGTCGCCCGCTGCAGCGGCCGTCAACCTGTCGCAGACCGCATTGGTTGCGTATCCGGTGATGGGGGCCAAGTGGGGGTTCAAGAAGGCAGGGGCAGCGCTCCTGAAGGCCTCTGGCGAGACGCTGGCAGGCAAGAACGACATGAGAAGCCAGCTGACCGACGCCGACGAGATTCGAGCGTACGACGAAGCTGTACGCACCGGCACCATCGACGTGACCATGGCGCACGACCTGGCCGGCATCGCGCAAGGCGAGGACGCCAAGGTGATGTGGAAGATCCGGCCTGTGATGCGCATGGCCAGCTTCTTGTTCCACCACGCTGAGCGCTTTAACCGGCAGGCCACCTTCATCGCAGCCTACCGGCTGGCCAAGGAGGCCGGCAGTCATCATGACAGCGCCTACGAACAGGCGGTGAAGGCGACCTACGACGGGCACTTCGATTACAGCGCCGGGAACCGGCCGCGGGTCATGCAAGGCAACGTGGCGCGCGTGGTGCTGCTGTTCAAGCAATACGCGCAGAACATGATCTTCACGCTGGCAAGAAACGCCTATCAATCCGTTGCCGGTGAGTCAGATGAGGTGAAGCGCGAAGCCCGCAAGGTGTTCGGTGCCTTGCTGACAACACATGCGGCCGCTGCCGGTGTGCTGGGCCTGCCGTTTGTGGGGACGCTGCTGACCATGGCCTCCGCGATCGGTGGGAGCGACGACGAACCGTGGGATGCCGAAGCCGCGTTGCGGAACATGCTGGCCGAGACATTTGGCCCGACGGTATCCGAGGTGATCTCGAAGGGCTTCTCGCGGCTCACGCCTTGGGATATCTCTGGACGGGTGGGGCTGAATAACCTGCTGCTTCCGGATGTGCAGGAGAGCCTTGAGGGGCAGCGCTGGGCTGAGTCGTTCGCGACGGCGATGCTGGGGCCGGTGATCGGCATGGGGGCGAATGCTGCCAAAGGCGCGCAAAAGATGGCTGATGGCGATTACGGCAGAGGCCTTGAGGACATGCTCCCCATCTTCATGCGAAACCCCATCAAGGCCTATCGACTGTGGGATGAAGGTGCAATCGACCGTTCTGGCATCGCAATCAAGGACGAGGTGAGCACGGCCGGTGCGCTTGGGCAGCTTGCAGGCTTCTCGCCGTCCGAGGTTCGTCTGGCGTTCGAAGGTCGTAGCGCGGTGTTCCGCGCCGACAGACGGCTTGCCGAACGACGCGCCGAGCTCATGTCTGGATTTGCCCGGGCGGCAATGGACAAGGACGCCGAAGCGATGGCGCAGGCTCGAGACGCGATTGCAGCCTTCAACCAAGCAAACCCGGGCAGACGAATCACGGCGCCGCAGATGTGGCAGAGCGTGCGCGCTCGACAGCGTCGGATCGACCAGGCTCAGGACGGGGTGTATCTGCCGAGGAATCGGCGTGACGCTCTGGAAGCAGGGAGGTTTGCGAATCCCTGACAGCCTGGGCGTCCCTCGCAGTGGTGGTGTCGACATCCGACGTGACATATTCGCACCACCACTCCTGCAGGCATCGGCGCCGATCTTCAGCCCGCTGGATGCCAGCGAGCAGAATCCCCCGCTTTGTCACTCGACGCAAAACGACGTCGAACAATGGCGGTAGCAGCGAACGGTCGAGCCCGCAGGTGCGCTCGACAATGCGCGCCCGCAGCGTCGGGCGGCCGAAGGCATTCGGGACGTTGAACACATCAACATCCAGGCGGCCGGCCACGCCTTCGTCAGCGCGGGCAGCGTCCCGTTGCCGGCGGATACCAGACGCGCAAAGAAATTGCAGGACAGTATCCGTCCGAACTGATGGCGGCGTACAAAGTAGGGCGCGCCGTGGGCAATCCGAAGTCACAAGGGTCGGCTCTGGTTCAGCAAGTTTGATAACCGCCCACAGATTTGATAACCAAACCTGTGTTGTGGGTAACAGCCTGAACGCCTTGTGGTGCGAGGGAAGAGACTCGAACTCTCACGCCTTGCGGCGCTGGAACCTAAATCCAGTGCGTCTACCAATTCCGCCACCCTCGCGAGGTGCCGCTCTGAAACGAGGATGCGGATTATACACATCCGCAGGGCTTGGCGTCTTCGGCGATGTGCGGTCATTCAGGAAGCGAACAGGCGTTCTGCAGGGGAGGGGGGCAGGTTCAGAAAGGTGATGGACTGGCCAGGACGAGCGTCTGCGCGCTTGCTGGATGCGTCAGTGAAAGCCTGCTGGCGTGCAACATCAGTCGATCGGCTCTGGCGACAGCATCCGGACGCCCGTAAAGCGCGTCACCGAGTATGGGATGGCCAATGCTCATGAGATGAACTCGCAGTTGGTGGGACCGTCCGGTAACAGGCTCCAGCTCAACCCTTGTCAGGTTTTCATCCGGCTGACGTTGGACGACGCGATACCGCGTCAGTGATGGTTTGCCAAGAGACCGGTCAACCTTCTGCAATGGCCTGTTGGGCCAGTCGGTGATAAGCGGATGAGCAATTTCGTTCTGGTCACTTTCAATCAAACCGTCTACGACCGCAATGTAAAGCTTGGAGACTTGGCGTGCCTGAAACTGCATGCTGAGTGCGCGATGGGCCACTGGATTTCGCGCCAGGATCAACAGTCCGGAAGTTTCCATGTCGAGACGATGAACAATCAACGCGTCTGGGTAGTCGTCCCGCACACGGCTCAGCAAGCAATCGGACTTCTCGGCGCCTCGTCCCGGCACGGATAGCAAACCGGATGGTTTGACGACTACAAGCAAGTCATCATCCACGTATGGATAGTGCAGTACGCTTCGAGGTGGTGGTACGTACGGGATCGTTGTCATGAAGAAAATGGTGTGGGAGTGGCCGCAAGCTGTCGGGGCCGGATTGTGGGGATATCCCGAGGTTACGGCAATCGGCGCCGTAGCCTAGTAGCTCGGGTGGTACTCATCAAAACAACCATAATTTGTATTACCCGCCATTCCCGCTTCGTATGCCATTGACGCATAAGCAGGGTTTGCACCCGCCGTCGAAAAGATAACGACAACGGCAAGTGCAATGCATGCCGCTGTTCGTGCCGTTGCTGCAAGAATCTTCTTCGGGTGTATCCCTGTTATGTCGAACAACTCGATTGCAGCTTCCGCCTTCAATTTCCGTCTTCCGTGAAGCGCATGTGACAGGGCAGTGCGATCTATCCCGATTCTCTTTGCAAGTTCGTCTTGGTTGAGCCCGGTTTTCTCTTTCGCTTCTTCGATTACGTCTTTCAGTTCCATATCTGCCTCCGCGCTGTTGTTCGCACGATAGCCCCCACGTGACGTATTGACAAGTAAGTGACAATCTGTCACGTTTCGGCGCGTGACGTTTTGTCACGTATTTGGAGATAGATCATGATCAAGGTTCAGATCGAGAGCACGGAAGTGCAGGTCAAGCAGGGCACCAGCCAGCGCAGCGGTAAGGCGTACAGCATCAAGGAACAGGAAGCTTGGGGTTACTTCACTGACCCGCAAGGCAAGCCCCACCCGCACCCCCAGAAAATCCGCCTCACCCTGGGCGACGATCAGCAGCCGTATCCGGTCGGCGCTTATGTCATGGCGGACGAGTCGCACTATCCCGACCGCTTCGGCCAGGTCACGACCCGCGCAAAGCTGATCCCGCTGAACGAGGGCATCAAGCGCATGATCGCCTTCATCAACGTCAACGCCCCCAGCGGCCCCGCGAAGCAGGCCGCGTGATGTACAGCCACCCGGTACTGACCACGCAACATGTCAGGGCGCTTGCCCTTGTCTATTTCGTGTCTGTCACGGCAATTCGGACGGCTCTGCAAGAGGCTTCGTGCCTTTCTGCTTTGGGTGTTTGTTCTCCGGCTGGTCGTGTCGCCTGGGCACGTCGGGCGTGCCGGGTTTCCAGTTGCAGTGCTAGTACCACTGCAACTAATTAGCCGAACAGCTAATGATCACACTGCTGAACCCCTCTAAACCCCTGAACCCCGTTCATCCGGTCGGCGTGATTTGCGACTGGATGAAGGGGGTCCATCGGTACAAAGAGCCGGTTCAGCCGTGGGAAGCGGGCCGCACTCTCAAGATCGACCGGGATGGGGCTATCGAGTGGGAAACACAGGACTGGGACACCATCCGGTGTCCCTCGTCCGATACCTCGCTCCGCATCAAGTGCGATGGTCAGAAGCTCTACTTCTCGGGAAACATCGGGCGCTTCCAGCGCTCCGGCAACCTCTACGGCCTCACCGTCGCGCAGTGCATCGACAAGTGGGCGGAAGTTCTCCGCAACCTCGGTTTTCAGTTGATGGGCTTCGGGTCGCTGTTTGCTGAAGATACCCCGTCTGAGTGGGGTACTCGGCTGACCCGTATCGACCTCGCCGGCAATTACGACGTGAGCGATTTTGCCGCGTGGTGCCGTGCGCTCTTGCTTCGTCCCATCGGTCGCAAGCATCCCGCCCCCGGCAAGTTTGGCCCGACCTGGGGTTATGACTCCAAGCGGGCCCAGTGGTGGAAGTTCAAGATTTATGACAAGGACGCCGAGCAGGCAGGCGAGCGCAAGCCCCGGTCTGGTCGCACCCGCGCACGGGGTGAAGTGCAACTAGGTTCGCAATGGCTCAAGCGGGAAGGGCTCCACAAGGTCAAGGCATGGACGCAGGAGGGTGAAGACATGGGCAAGGTTATTTACGGTCGGTTTGCTGCCGATCTTTTTCGGGAACCCCCGAGCGTCGAGGACTGGTCGGAACTCCCGCCCCGCCTTCGGCAATACGCGATTCTCTGGCGCGATGGCACGGACATTCGTACGTTGTTTGCCCACGACTCCAGCTACTGCCGGATCAAGTCGAAGCTGAAGGATCACGGCATCGATATCGGTGTTCCCTGCAACGTCACTGCGCTGGTTCAGCGCTCCCGCGTTGTAGAGGTCCGTCCTCTCGATGCGCTTTATTCGGTGTTCGCAGCATGAACCTTCTTGATGATTTCCTTGGGTTTCTGGTTTTCGCGCTTTGCGCAATCACTTTGCTCGCTCCGATCGGCCTCTTGCTCTATCTGCTCGTGAACGGGCCTGCTGCATTTTCGTGATTTTCGAGGACGTGCGGCCCCTCGGGGCCGGGCGTCCGAATCTCTGCCCGTCTCTCGCTGGTCACGGTCTCGGGCGTTCAATCTGACCAAGGAGTAGTCCAAATGAAGCAAAAACTTGCCCGCCTGCGCGCTCTCGCTGATCGTCGCTCGGCTCAACTGGCCGTTGTTTCTCCCGTTGCACTGTTTGCCGGTGCTGCTCATGCCGAGTTGCCCGCCAGTGTGACCACCGCCCTGGGTGATGGTCTCACCGATGTGGGTGTCGTCGGTGCTGCGGTTTTTCTGATCGTGATCGCCATCGCGGTCTGGAAGTACCTCAAGCGCGCGCCGTAATCGGGTGCCGGGGTGGCCTACCAGTTTCAAGGGGTGTGCTACCCCGACGCTCCCGCCACCCTGTCGGCGATGGCTTCGGCCATCTCCGGCAGTGTGGTCGATGTCTCCGGTTCTCCTTACTCGCTTTCTGTGACCGTCACGGAAACCGGCCTTCTTTATACGGGCACGCGGCTCGATTCCGCTGGTTCGTTCGTCAAAAACGTGACTGTCACCCTACAGGACTGCCAGCTTCTTCAGGCACCTGACGCTCTTGAATATTCGTGGTGGGTCGCAACGCTCTGGTGTGCCGCTTACATCTGGGTTTCGCTTCGTCGGGGTGTGTGATGACGCCTGATTTCATCTTCGTCGCTTTGGGCGTGCTGGGTGCGCTCTGGATTATTTTCTATCGGATGTGATCCATGCGCTTTGTCCGGTCTCTCGCCTTTTTCTTCCTCGGTTTCGCACTCGCGGGCTTTTCTGTGGCGTCGTTTGCCTCGGCAGCTTCGTGGGGTCGCTCGACCAATCTCAACTATCCCGGTGTCTCCGGTGGTGCTCGCGCACCTGGGTGGTATGGCTCCCCGATCTACGACTTTCCCGATGCGCCAGGTGGCGCCGGTCATTTCCGTGACATTAACCGTGTCGGTGTCGGCGGTCGCATCTTCGACGTTGACAGTCGTCGCATCTTTTCGCCCGGCAATCTCGCCAAGGCTGGCAGGGCGATGGCGAAGGTTTACGGGCCGTTGGCCCTTGGTTTGACGCTTGCTGATCTGATTTGGGACCCTGCGACTCAACAGTTTTTAGACCCTACTGGCGGTCCTTATGATCCTGTACAGACCTGCCTTGGTTATACCTCGTTGCCGAATTGGCAATCCGCTTATTACGCTAGCTGTAACGGCGGTGGCGCCACCCCTCCTGCATTTTGGAAAAGAACTGATGGTGCTCCACATCTCGTTTACGGGATTGTTCCCAACTCGATGAAAGATCAACTTGTTTCTCAAGGCTGGTCGTGGGGCAATAACTGCGGGTCTAAACACGTCATCACGAAGGCGTGTGCTGCCAATATTCCTAAATCGCCTATTCCCGCCACTGATCAGCAGATTGAAGACGCGATCTACGTCGAACTCGTTGCCCGTGGCATGGGTTCCGATCTTGCGCGCCGTCTGATCGAGGCCGGTTATCGCCCCGACGTTTCCGAGATCACCACGACCGGCCCGTCGTCAATCCCCGGCAGTACGACCACCAGCACCACCAGCGGCCCATCTGGCACCACAACGACCACCCGCGAGACCAGTTACGACATGGACTATGCGCCGGGGTCTGTGACCATCAAAGAGCGCACCACGGAGACCACCACGGCCCCCGATGGAACGAGCACGACCACCACCACCGAAAGCACCCCTCCGGCGACTGGCGGCACCTCTCAACCCGCCCCGCCTGAAGAGCCTCCGAAGCCGTTCTGTGAGCTTTACCCGGATGCCTCCGCTTGTCAGAACCTTGACGTGCCCACAGTCACTCCGACGCCCCCTGAGACCATTGACGTTATTTTCGTCCCCTCGGGCGGCTTTGGCTCTGGCGGCTCTTGCCCCGCACCCTATGCATTCAACGTGCAGGGCAGGGCGTTTGCGATCGACTACCAACCGCTTTGCAACTTCATGATCGCCTTAAATCCGGTCGTCATTGCTGTTGCGTTCGTGACTGCGCTGCTGATCGCTCTCGGCGGCTACAAGAGGGATTGATCCATGGGCTGGGGAACTTGGCTACTTGCGCTTGCCCAACCGCTCGCGCTCAAGGTGTTGGCATCCCTCGGCATTGCCGTTTTCGTCTATGCCGGTGTTGAGACCATGACCAGCCAGATGATCGGTTATGCGCAATCGGCCTGGGCGGGTCTTCCCGGCGCAGTCGCCCAGCTCATGGGCTTGGCCGGTGTCAATCAGTCGTTTTCCATCATCTGCGGCGGCATCTCTGCCCGTGTCTCGATGATGATGCTTAAGCGGTGGGGGATTAAATGATCACGCTTTTGACGGCCACCCCCGGCGGTGGCAAGACCGCGTTTGCTGTCTCGGAATTCATCCTGAAGGAACAGGAAAAGGCCAAGCGCGAGGGCAGGGAGCCCCGCAAGATTTACGTCTATAACATCCCAGACCTGAAGCTCCCGCATGAGCCGCTGCCCGCTCTTGAGCATTGGACCGAGACCACAACCAGCGAACTGGATGACAGCCTTCAGGCGCATCGCTTCAAGCTCGACCACGGCTCCCTCGTCATCATTGACGAGGCCCAAGAGATTTACCGCGTCCGCGCCTCCGGGTCGAAGGTGCCGCCCCATGTCGCGGCCTTTGAGCGTCACCGCCATCAGGGTTTGGATTTCGTGTTGATCACCCAGGAACCGGCGTTGATTGACACTCACGTGCGTAAGCTCGTGGGTCGCCATATCCATATTCGCGTGACTGGTCTTGGCCGAACGCAATATGAGTGGTCGAACACGATGGAGTCACCCGACACCAAGTGTAAGAACGCGCCCGTTAAGATTCGGTGGTCTCTGCCGAAGCACGTTTTCGGCCTCTACAAGTCCGCAACCGTGCATGTCAAACCGGTTCGCCGTATTCCTACCGGTGTCTATTACCTCGCAGGCATTGCCGTCGCCTTGGCCGGTCTGGGTACGTACATCTATCGGATGATCGACGAGAAGACTTCTGCCGTCGCCGATCCGGCTGTGGCTGTTGTGTCGTCGGTCCCTGATCAGCCTGCATTCGGTCAGCGCGTTGCCACCGTCGGCACCACGGTGGCCGAGTTTGCCCCGCGTCTGGCCGGTCGCCCGGAGTCTGCCCCGATCTACGACGGCGTTCGCGTCGTCAAGGCCATGCCGGTTATTCGCGGGTGCATTGCCATGCGCACGAAGTGCCGGTGTGTGACCGATCAGGGCACAGATGCCGGCCTCAATCACGACCAGTGCCGGGCGTGGCTGGATAACCCGCCTTATGACCCCTACGCCGAGCCTTACCGTTCTGCGCCTGTCGCCACTGCCTCTGTTCAACCTGGGTGATGCGGGGGTGGAGTGGGGCGCGCATGCGCACCAACCACCCCCGCATTTCCTTATCCCTGATTACTTCCCTTCGCATCCGGCCAACGGCCGCCCCCGCCCGTCCCCTCTGAACACTGCTTCATTGCAGACCAACCCCGCGCGTTCACATGGCACAGGATCGACGCGGGAGCGCCGGCTTGAGCGGTTTCGTTGGCGCTTGCGACGACGAAAGCGTGATTTAGCCGGGCCTGATGGCGTCGCCTTTCGCCATCAGGATCGAGCCCCCCAGCGCACGCCCTGCGTGCGGCACACTGCCACCCCCTGAACTCGCGAGCGAAGTAGAGCGCTCTTGCTTTCCTGACGCATCCCCGCGGCGGCGCCGCCGCGGCTGCACGCTCTGTGAGATGCCGCCTTTCTTCGTACAAGAAAATCCGAAGCATCGCCCCCGGCGATGCGTAGCCCCAACGGGGTCGAAAATGTCTGGCCGGGCCGAAGGACCGGACGTTTAGACTTTTTCGAGGTTTTCTCAATTGATTCAATAAAGCGGCGCCCCGCGCCGCGAGCCTTCCGTCACGCTCCACCTGGCACTGCCGCTGTTACCATCCCGGCATGTTTCCACCGTGGGCCTTTACGCTTTCCCGGCTTTACTACCGGCTTCGTGCGGCGCGGCATATGTCGCGCCCGACGCCGCGCACTTGGCAGCGTCGGATCAGGGACGAAAAAAAACGCCTGCTTGATGCAGGCGTTGATCTTTTCGAACTGCACGCGCTGTGCAGGGTGCTACGCAATCCCGAGAGCCAAGCGGCCATTCGGCGATGGCAGCAGATGATGTCGAAGAAACGCGAATAGCATACGGAAACGGCGCGAGATAAAACCGCGATAATTTGTATTATGTAAACTACGAGCCATGAGCCTTCCTGGTGGCTCATAAAGGATCAGACCAGCAAGTACGCCGCACCCGCGCGCTACGTGAGCTGCCTTGCCAGATCAAGTGCTTCACCGATTCGCTCTACCGGATGAACCTCAATGCCGTCGACCGGGTGTCTCGGCATGTTTGCCTTTGGCACGATCGCAAGCTCGAAGCCAAGTTTTGCCGCTTCTTTGAGACGTTCCTGCCCGCGTGGCGCCGGACGGATTTCTCCCGCGAGACCGATTTCACCGAAAACGGCCAGACCGCGCCGAAGAGGACGATCTCTTAGAGAGGATACGGTGGCCATTGCAATTGCCAGATCTGCAGCAGGCTCGGTGATCTTTACCCCGCCGACCGCGTTAACAAAAACGTCCTGATCGAAACAGACAATACCCGCGTGACGGTGCATCACGGCCAGCAACATGGCCAGCCGTGTTTGTTCCAGACCAACCGACAACCGTCTCGGATTGGGACTCTGGGCACTATCAACCAAAGCCTGGATCTCCACCAGCAATGGCCGGGTGCCTTCCTGTGTCACCAGTACACAACTGCCGGAGACCTGCTCGGCGTGCTGTGACAGAAACAAGGCTGAAGGGTTGGAGACGCCCCGCAGACCGCGTTCCGTCATGGCGAAGACACCTAGTTCATTGACCGCGCCGAATCGATTCTTGAACGCCCTGACCAGGCGAAAACTCGAATGAGTATCACCTTCGAAATACAACACGGTATCCACGATGTGTTCCAGCACTCGTGGCCCCGCAAGTGCGCCGTCCTTTGTGACGTGGCCAACCAGGATCAGGGTAGTTCCACTCTGTTTGGCGAAACGTGTCAATTGCGCAGCACATTCCCGCACTTGGCCTACCGAACCCGGTGCCGACTGCAGGGCCTCGGAGTAGATCGTCTGAATGGAGTCAATGACTGCGACTCTGGGGGCTGCGGTTCGCAAGGTGTCGAGGATGCGCTCGAGATTGATCTCGGCGAGCAACTGCAGATCGGCTGGCGCAAGCTGGAGGCGTTGCGCGCGCAGAGCGACCTGCTCTCCCGACTCCTCTCCACTGACGTAGATGACAGGGTGCGCGGCGGCCAGATGACACAGAGCCTGCAACAGCAGTGTTGATTTGCCGACACCCGGGTCCCCGCCAATGAGCACGACGCCACCGGCAACCAGCCCACCGCCGAGTACGCGGTCGAACTCGTCGATACCCGAGGTCGTGCGCGGCTCTTCCCTCGGTTGAACAGCGGCAAGACGCTGCAATTGGGCCGTGCTACCTGCAATGGCGGCAAATCGACTTGCCCCCCCTGCCCCACGTTCAGCAACAGACTCTACCAATGTGTTCCAGGCGTTGCATTGCGGGCATTGGCCTTGCCAGCGCGGAGTTTGAGCACCGCATTCAGTACAGACGTGAACCGATCTGACCTTGGCCATCAATGATTCCGGCTCGCCAATTGCGCTTTCAGGGCGAAGGTTTCCGCCATCGCGGCCAATTCGGTGCGGGCATGTTCGGCAAATGTGTTGATCAGGCGGGAGCGGAACTTGTCGCGTGGGATGATGACTTCCAGTGGCGTATAGATGCGTGGCTCAAGCGGAATACCGACCAGACGTCCTTCACGGATGTCGCGCAGGATCGCGGCTTGCGAGGCGATGGCATATCCCATGCCTTCAGCTGCAAGATGCTTCACGGTAGCCAAGCTGCCGAGTTCGGCGCAGATGTTGACCTCGGCCATCGGAATGCCCGCTGCTTCAAAGAACTCCTCGGCGATTTCACGAATCGCGTTACCAGGATCGCGAGTAATGAAAGCGTGCTCGATCAGGTCCGAGGCCTGAACCGCAGAGGCTTTGGCCAGCGGGTGCGTAGGTGCGCAGATGACGAGCAAAGCGTCTTTGGCCGCACTGAAATGCTCGATTGCCTGCTGGTCGCTGACGATCTCGATCAGGCCGATGTCGAGTTCGCGTGTCGCAACGCGATTTTCAGTGAGCTGGGAATTGCCCACTACGACCCTGGGGATCACCCTTGGAAACGTCCGCTTGAAACGTTCAAGCAACTGTGGCAACCAATACGCAGCGATCGTTGTGCTGGTGCCGATGTTCAACACGCCGGACAACTCATCAGTCAGCTCCGAGACGCGGGATTCGAGCTCCTCGGAAAGTCCGAGGATGCGTTCGGCGTAAGCCAGGACCAGCTCCCCCGCGGGAGTCAAAGATATTCGGCCGTGCCCGCGTTCAAGCAGGCGGGTGTTGAAGTGTTCCTCCAGTTGTTTGATCTGGAAGGTAACGGCCGGTTGGGTCATGAACAAGTGTTCAGCCGCCCGGGTAAAGGAGCCGTGCTTGGCTACCGCGTGAAATACCTGCAGTCTTCGATCTGCCATGGTCTCGATAAAGCTTGTTTATATCGTTAATTACACCACAAATCGGCCTGTGCCTCACCCATGACTTTGGTCAAACCTTGCCCTACCCTCACTTACACCCCCTACAAGTTTCACTGCGCCGTGTTATAACAGCGCCTCTTTGCAATGCAACGATATGTAAGGCAACGATGCCGCTAGGCTTCTACATCATCATGGCCGCGCAGTTCTTCTCTGCGCTTGCCGACAATGCGCTACTGATCGTTGCGATCGCCCTGCTCAGGGATATGGCTGCGCCATCAGAATATGAGCCACTGCTGAAACTCTTCTTCACCGTCTCCTACGTCGCTCTGGCCGCTTTTGTCGGCGCATTCGCCGACTCGATGCCCAAGTGGCGAGTCATGCTGATCAGCAACACCATCAAGATCGGCGGTTGTCTGATGTTGTTTCTGGGTGCGCATCCTCTATTCGCTTACGCGGTGATCGGACTTGGTGCCGCGGCCTATTCACCGGCAAAGTACGGCATCCTCACGGAGTACTTGCCGCACCGCCTTCTGGTGGTTGCGAACGGTTGGATAGAAGGTCTGACGGTTGGTGCAATCATTGTTGGCACGGTAATGGGCGGCATCCTGATTCGCGATGACGTTTCAAGCTGGCTTCATTCGCTTGATCTTCCGTTCGTGGGAACGGCCTTTCAAGCCAGTGTGCTGGTGATTGGCTCGCTTTACCTGATTGCAGCGGCCTTCAACATGTACATCCCGGATACCGGGGTTGATCATAAGCCGCTCAAGAACAATCCCTTATACCTGTTTCATGACTTCAACCACTGTCTCAAGCTACTCTGGCGGGACAAACTGGGCCAGATATCGCTTGCCGTCACCACGCTTTTCTGGGGAGCGGGGGCAACGCTGCAGTTCATCGTGATCAAGTGGGCGGAACACAATCTTGGGCTGGATCTGTCGAAAGCGTCGATGCTGCAAGGCGTCGTCGCTATCGGGATTGCACTCGGTTCGGTGCTGGCCGCCAGATACATCAGCTTGCGAAAGTCCGTCCAGGTCATTCCCCTCGGAATTACGATGGGCCTGGTTGTCATGCTGATGACGGTGGTCACCGACATCACATTTGCGATGGTGTTGATGGTGATCGTAGGGGCACTGGCGGGCTTCTTCGTCGTACCGATGAATGCCTTGCTGCAGCACCGTGGGCACATCCTGATGGGTGCTGGCCATTCAATAGCGGTGCAGAACTTCAACGAAAACCTGTCGATCCTGGTGATGACGGGGGGCTATGCGGTCCTGATCATGCTGGGCGTTTCAATCAACACCGTGATCATACTGTTTGGTCTGTTCGTCGCAGCATCCATGTATCTCGTGCGACGCCGTCACCAACTTAATCAGCAGACCTTCGATTCAGTTGCCCTGCTTGAAGACCGCCAGCACTGACTCAGGTCGTCCCGGTAAGCTCCGAGAGCAGCCGACGGGCAAAACACAGATCTTCCCAGGCCTTCCCCTTGTCCTGCGGATTCCGCAGCAGGTAGGCTGGATGGTAGGTGACCACGACCGGAATGCCACCGCGTTCAAACCGTTTTCCTCTTGCGGCACCGATACTGATTTCCGAGCCTAACAGGGCTTGTGCAGCAGGTCTTCCAAGCGCAATCAACAACCGAGGGGCAACCAGTTCGATCTGTCGGTCGAGGTAAGGCAGGCAAGAGCGCAGTTCTGAAGCCTCGGGCGTCCGATTGTGCGGCGGACGGCATTTGACCGCATTGGCAATATAGACACCTTTGGCGCCTGCCGCGGGATCTCGATTCAAGCCGATCGCAGACAGCATGTTGTCGAGCAATCGCCCGGCCTGCCCGACAAAGGGCTCGCCTCGTTGGTCCTCTTCAGCACCAGGCCCCTCACCGACCAGCATCAGTTGCGCCCCCCGGTTGCCAACACCCGGCACCGCCTGTCGCCGCTTTTCACACAACACACAGGCCTTGCAGGAACGGATGTCCGCTTCGAGTTCGTCCCAGTCCAGCGTCGCAATGGCAGTGCCTCGTGCCGGGTCGCTGCCCAACTCCAAGTGCTTTGCTGGCGCAGACTCAGCGGTGGAATGTTGCGCCGAAGGGACCGGGCGGGAGACCCGGACCGGTTGCGAGGTCTGTTCGGGACGACGATCACGGACGCGGGGATCTTCGAGCGTCGCCGACGCATCGATCTTGACTGGCGGCTCATCGACGTTTTCCCGCTCCAATGCATCCGGCTCGCCGCTTGCAGCATCACCATGCGATGTGCGCAAACGCCAGATGGGGGCCAACCTCATTTCGCGAAGGATGGATTCGCGGCGGTTCATCATAAGTCGAGTTTCATCACGATGGCGTCCTCCCTGCCTTCTAGCGCAGGATAGTAGGCTTTTCGTCGTCCGATCTCGGTAAAGCCGGATTTGCGGTACAGCGCGATCGCGGCCTCATTGCTGGGGCGAACCTCCAGAAAGAAATGGCGGGCGCCTTGCATCAGGGCCTGTGCCCGAAGATGTTCAAGCAGCAGGCTTCCGGCGCCGCCACGCTGGGCCGATGCCACCACACTGATGTTGAGCAGATGCGCCTCGTCCAGCACGTGCAGTACCACTGCGTATGCAATGCGGCGATTTTCCGACTGAAGGATGGAGCAACGATAACCTGCCGCAAGTGAGTCGGCAAAGTTGCCTCTAGTCCATGGAAATGCGTGAAGAAGTGCTTCAGCCTCAACGACCCAGTCAAGGTCGTCCTCAGTCATCGGGCGCAGGCTTGGCGCTGCCAGCGTCGTCATGCCCTACCGCCCCGTGCAAGGCGTTCCGCTGTCGTAAGGGCCACCTTGTCGCGGACATACATGGGCGCAGCAAGCTCCGCCGGCACGACTTCACCACGATCAAAAGCCGCCCGGGCCAGGGTCAGGACATCCCGGGCCAAGGGCACTGCGTCTGCGAGACCGGTTTCGTAATGCTCGCCGAGCAGGACGCTGAAACGATCGGAATAGGCGCGAAGCGCGGAGCCAATGACTCGATAGCCGGCCGACGGCAGGGCGAGGTGCTCTGGCGGACAGCAAGCCGGCTCTGACAAGCGGGCTACGCTGTCCGGGAAGACTTCATAAGCGGCATGGTAGATTTCGTGCATTCTGGCGTCAGTTGCAACGAGGACATGACCCGGTCCGGCCTGTAGCGCAAGCGCGTCCAGACTGCAGACTGGAATAACCGGCAAATCCGCGCCAAGGGCGAGTCCTTGCGCAATTCCGCAGGATAGTCTCAGCCCGGTAAAGGCGCCGGGGCCGCTCCCGAACGCAACGGCATCCAGCTGTGAAGCGCGCAAACCGAAATCGGCGAACAGCGCATCAATGACCGAAAGGATGTGCTCGGAATGGTTGGCATGACCATTGAGCTGACGCTCGCGGGTCAGACCCGCGTGGTGAAGTGCGACACTTGCGTGTTCGCAGGACGTTTCGAGTGCAAGCAGATTCATGGTGCCGGTATTCTACCGGCAGCGGGGCCCCTAGGCGTATTTGGCGTCAGGGACGACGGCCATCGTGGTCAGCGTTGACATTCCGCATGGTGGCACGAAGATCCCGATGCAAGGCCTCCCGCTCTTCGCTGCTGAGCTTGCGCCGATCTCGTTCCGAATCCTGTCCGGACTCTGCACTCAAGGCTCGCCGCAGTTCGACGCGACGTTGGTTGGCCTCAGGTGGAGTTTGAATCAGCTCGAGTGTATCGACTCGGGTGTCGGCATCGACGCCTTGCGCAAATGCGCTGAAAGTACAGGTCAGGCCGGCAGCAAAAGTGAACACCAGACCGACACGCAAGAAGCTCGTGCCTGCTGCCCCGTTCGTGGAGTGCGTTGAGTCTATCATCGTGTTCGGCCCGACCGGGCGACCATTTCCTGTTGAGACAAATGCGAATCTACCGGAGAAACCCTTGTGCTGACTAGTCGCCGGCAGCCACGATAACGCGCCATTGTAAGGCGATGTTGCATTTGTGCGCCTGCTTACCAAGCGTTACGGGCCCATCGACTCAGCAATGATCAGCACGCTGGCGAGTGCTCGAAACACGCGCTAGGATGCACGCCATGAACGGAAAAACTCGCTATCGAATTCTATTGGTCGACGACGACGCCCGACTCAGGGAGTTGCTGTCGCGCTATCTCCAGGAACAGGGGTTCGCAGTCAAGGCGGTCAACGATGCGCCGATGATGGACCGTGCCCTGCACCGCGAGCACTTCGACCTGATCGTCCTCGACTTGATGTTGCCGGGCGAGGACGGATTGTCGATCTGTCGTCGCCTGCGTGCCGGCGAGAACCCGATTCCGATCATCATGCTCACTGCCAAGGGGGACGATGTGGACCGGATCGTAGGTCTCGAAATGGGTGCCGACGATTATCTGGGCAAACCATTCAACCCGCGCGAGCTGGTTGCACGCATTCAGGCCGTGATGCGCCGGCAGCCGCCGCCGCTGCCCGGGGCTCCAACTGCCGAAGACGAGATCGTCGTGTTCGGACGCATCCGCGTCAATCTGGGAACACGAACCCTGCAGCGTGATGGAGAGGAGATTCAGCTCACAACCGGTGAGTTCTCACTGCTCAAGGTCTTGCTGCAACATCCGCGACAGCCGTTGTCACGCGACAAGTTGATGGAACTGGCACGTGGGCGCGAGTATGGCGTGTTCGACCGCGCCATCGATGTCCAGGTCTCACGCCTGCGCAAGCTCGTGGAGGACGACCCGGCCAAGCCGCGCTATATTCAGACAGTGTGGGGATTCGGCTACGTTTTTGTTCCGGATGACAGCAAGTCAGCCAGCAGCGACTGAGCGCCGGGTGGACCGCCGTCCGCGACTGAGACGTCTGCGCGCATTGGGACGCTTCCTGTCCGGCTGGTTGCCACGTACCCTGCTGTGGCAGACCTTCCTGCTGGTTGCGCTGCTGTTTACCCTCGTCCTGGCAGTCTGGAGTCAGATCTTCCGCTACTTCGAGGAGGGCCCCCGCGCGAAGGATGTGGCGCAGATGGTGGTCAGTGTCGTCAACCTGACCCGCACGGCGTTGATCAATGCCGACGCCGGGCGGCGAAGCGAACTGCTGATCGAACTGGCCGCACTGGAAGGCATCCGCATCTACCCGGCGGAGGTTTCTGACGAGGTTCAGCCCTTGCAGGATACGCGGCCCATGCGCCTGCTGATTGCCGAGGTTCGCCGTAATCTTGGTGAGCACACCCGTTTCGCCTCGCGCTGGAAAACACTCGATGGATTCTGGATCAGCTTCCGCCTGGACGCTGATGACGCAGACGAGTACTGGGCCATGCTTCCGCCCGAACGCATCGCCAAACCGCATGCACTGGAGTGGCTGGCCTGGGGAGGAGCCGCCTTGATTCTGGCGCTTCTTGGTGCCTTCCTCATCGTGTCCCGCATCGGTACCCCCCTGCGTCTGGTGGCACGTGCGGCGCGCATGGTGGGTAGCGGGCAGACCCCTCCTCCACTACCGGAATCCGGACCGCAGGAAATCTCCGTCGTGGCGCGGGCGATCAATCAGATGGCAGGTGACCTGGCGCGTACCGATGCTGATCGCACGCTCATCCTTGCTGGGGTATCGCATGATCTTCGTACGCCGCTCGCAAGACTTCGGCTCGGGATCGAGATGTCCGGGGCGCCCGAAGACGAAATCACCGCAATGGTGGCAGATATCGAGGAAATGGACCGGATCATCGGCCAGTTTCTGGATTTCGGCCGTGGCGTTCCGCAAGAACCGCTGGAACAGGTCGACATCCGGCGCATGGTGCTTGATCTGATCGAGCCATACCGTCTGCGCGGCACATTGGTGACACTGAGCTTGCCCGAGAATATGGCTGAATTGCTTGTGCAGGCCCGCAGTTTGCCGCTTCGCCGTGCGCTGGCCAACCTGATCGACAATGCGCTCCGGTACGCTGGTACGGCCTTGCCCCTGGATGTCAGCGTCGAGGTCGACGCCGAGCAGTTAAGCATCGAGGTTGCGGACAGAGGACCCGGCATCCCTCCGGATCAGGTCGACAGGATGCGCCATCCATTCACACGGCTCGAGCAGGCCCGCAGCAATACCAAGGGCGCCGGGCTGGGATTGGCAATCGTCGAGCGCATCATGCAATCCCACCACGGACGACTGGATCTCCTGCCGCGCGAAGGTGGCGGGCTGCGAGCGATCTTGCGTATTCCGATCACCGCATCGTCATCCTCTCGCGCTAGAATGGCTGCATCATCAGGTGGAGTCCAAGGGGCATGAATATCGAGTTCCGGCAGTTGTTTGACGAGGAAAGTTGTACGCTGACCTATCTGCTGGCGGATTCGTTGACCGGTGACGCCATATTGATCGACACCGTCCGTGAACACCTCGGTCGTTATCTCACGCTCCTGCAGGAACTCAACCTGCAACTGGTTTGGCTGCTGGAAACGCACGCTCACGCGGATCACATCACTGGAGCCGGTGGGCTACGGGAAATCACCGGCGCGCGCACCGCAACCGGCGAGTTAAGCGGTGTGGGCTGCGCAGACCGCCAACTCGGCGATGGTGACACCGTTGTGTTTGGAAACGAAGTCATTCGCGTAATTGCGACGCCGGGACATACCCCTGGCTGTGTCAGCTACCACTGGAGGGATCGTCTGTTTACCGGTGACACCTTGCTGATCGGTGGCTGTGGTAGAACGGACTTCCAGGGTGGCGATGCTGGAGCCCTGTTCGACAGTCTCGCCAGACTGCTGTCCCTTCCGGACGAAACCCTGGTGTTTCCCGGTCACGATTACAAGGGCATGAGGGTCAGTTCCGTTGGCCAGGAGAAGCTGACCAATGCCCGTTTCAAGGATCAGACGCGCGACACCTTCATTGACTTGATGGGCAAGCTTGAACTGCCGAGTCCGCGTATGATCGACACTGCGGTACCGGCAAACCTGCGCTGTGGCCGCGGTGACGACCTCATTGATATCCATGCAGCCTGAACTCAAGACCCTGACACCGTACGAGGAAATCGGCGGAGAACCCGCTGTACGCAAGCTTGTACAACGTTTTTACCAGTTGATGGACACGCTTCCTGAAACCTATGGCATCCGTCGCATGCATGCGGAAGACTTGTCGGGTTCAGAAGAAAAGCTGTTCCTCTTCCTGTCCGGTTGGTTTGGCGGCCCTCAACTCTATGTAGAGCGCTACGGCCCGCCTTTTCTCCGCGCCCGTCACCTCCCCTTTTCAATCGGTGTTTCGGAGAGGGATCAATGGATGACCTGCATGACCCAGGCACTCGACGAAGTCGTCGCAGACACTGCCTTACGTGCCCGTCTTCAAGAGTCTTTCGCTGCACTGGCCAACCACATGCGGAACCGCGCCGAAGGCGGCTGAGTCAACCCGGTCTCTCCCACTTATAATCCTCGCCATGAAGTTTCTTTTCGACCTGCTGCCGGTCATCCTGTTTTTCGCCGCCTACAAGTTTGCCGGAGCGGATCCTGAAGCCTCTCATGCCCTGGCCTCGCAATGGCTGGGCGACGGCATTGTCGCCTCGCAGTCGCCCATCCTGATTGCGACGCTGGTCGCCATCCTCGCGACCTTCCTGCAGATCCTCATCGTCTGGCTCAAGCATCGCAAGGTCGAACGCATGCTCTGGGTAAGCCTGGTGATCATTGTCGTCTTTGGTGGTGCCACCCTGTTCTTCCATAACCCCACATTCATCAAGTGGAAGCCGACTGCGCTTTATTGGCTGTTTGGCGTGGTGCTGGCCGGCTCCGCACTGCTCTTTCGCCGTAATCTCATCCGCAAGATGCTGGAGGCACAGATTCAATTGCCCGATCCAGTCTGGTCCCGCCTCAATCTGGCCTGGGCTGCATTCTTCGTGGTGATGGGCGTGCTCAACCTCTATGTCGCATACAGCTTCTCCGAAGAAGCGTGGGTGAATTTCAAACTATTTGGCGGCATGGGCTTGATGCTGGTTTTCGTTCTTGGCCAGGGCTTCTACCTGTCGCGTCATCTGCAAGAGGAAACCAACTGATGCTGTACGTCCTGATCGGCGAAGATGCCCCTGGCAGCCTGGAAAAACGCATGGCTGCCCGCCCTGCTCACCTTGAGCGTATCGAGACATTGCGAAACGAAGGACGTTTGCTGCTCGGCGGGCCAATGCCAGCGATCGATTCACCCGACCCCGGGCCTGCAGGCTTTTTCGGTAGCCTGATCGTGGCCGAGTTCGACTCGCTGGCAGATGCTGAAAGCTGGCTGGCGGCCGATCCTTATGTGACTGCAGGCGTTTTTCGAGCCTACAGTGCGCGCCCCTTCAAGAAGGTGATGCCGTGAACGTGATCGATCGCATGCAGCAGCGCCTGGGCTCACTCCAGCCGCTCTCCGTACAGATTGGTGATGACAGTGCCTTGCATGCAGGGCATGCAGGTGCACGCAGTGGCGGGGGTCATTACAATCTGCATATCGTTTCCGCGGCATTCGCGGGCAAGAATACCGTCGCACGGCATCGCATGATCTATGCGGCCCTCGACGACATGATGAAAGGCGAGATTCATGCGCTCGCCATTCGTGCACAAACGGCCGAAGAGGCCGGTTTATCTACCTGAAGGAATACAGATGAAACTTTTCCCCAGCCGTCTGGCGATCGCCCTGGTTGCCGGCTTCATTTCGCAGGCAAGCTTTGCGGCTGCCCCGGTTGCCACGGTCAACGGCACAGCCATTCCGGCCGAACGCGCGGAGGCGATGCTCACCGAACAGCGTGCTCAGGGCGCACCCGATAGCCAGCAGTTGCGCGACGCGGTTCGTGAGGAACTGGTCCGTCGTGAAGTGCTCGCTCAGGAAGCGAGCGGCAAGGGTCTGGACAAGAAGGCAGAAGTCAAGGCGCAGATGGAGCTTGCACGTCAGGCCATCCTGATTCGCTCCTACCTGCAGGATTACGTCAAGAACAACCCTGTCAGTGAAGCCGACATCCGTCTCGAATACGACGCGATCAAGAGCCGCATGGGTGACAAGGAGTACAAGCCGCGCCACGTGCTGGTCGAAACCGAAGACCAGGCCAAGGGCATCATCGCCAAGCTTCAGGCAGGCAGCAGCATCGAAGACCTGGCCAAGGAATCTCGCGATCCGGGCTCGAAGGAACGCGGCGGCGACCTGGGCTGGAGCAACCCGGGCATGTTCGTTGCCCCGTTCTCGGAAGCCATGGTGAAGCTGGAGAAAGGCAAATTCACCACGACTCCGGTGAAGAGCGACTTTGGCTACCACGTCATCCTGCTGGAGGACGTTCGCGAGATGAAGGCGCCTCCGTTCGACGAAGTGAAGCCACAGATCCAGCAGCGCCTGCAGCAGCAGAAGGTCGAGAAACACATCCTCGATCTGCGTGCAAAGGCAAAGATTCAATAATTCAGTCGTAAAAAAGCCGGGGTAACCCGGCTTTTTACATTACTGTCATTCTGTCTGTACCGCAGCAAGTCTGGGGGCGCTGATTCCACCGCCCCCAGTCCCGGTCAGAACAACTCTTCCGGCAGCGTCAAGGCGCCGCTTGCACCATTGACCACGGTGTAGGCCAGACCCGGCGCCTGCGCCAGCACATGGTCGGCGTAGAAGCGCGCAGTCACAAGCTTTGCACGATAGAAATCCTCGCTCTGGCGATCCTTCGACAGGAGCGCAGCGCGCGCCATCTGCCATCCGCCAGCGACGATGCCCAGCAGCTTCAGGAAGGGTACCGAGCCTACCGATGCAGCCTTGATGTCCGCATTATAGGTTGCCAGGATATAGCCAACCGCCTCTTCCACCGCAGAGATGCCTTTGGCCAGCGAGTTGCGAATTGCAGCCAGGGCTTCGTCGTTGGCGTCGAGTGCGGCTTCGACCTGGCGCATCTCGGCAATCAGAGCCTTGATCGTCACCCCATTTTCGCGGGCAATCTTGCGACCAATCAGATCGTTCGCCTGAATCGCCGTCGTGCCTTCGTAGATTGCAGTGATCCGCGCATCACGGAAATGCTGTGCTGCACCCGTTTCCTCGATGAAGCCCATGCCACCGTGCACCTGAACGCCGGTCGAGGCGATCTCGATCGAGTTCTCGGTCAGCCAACCCTTCACGACCGGAATCATCAGATCCACGAAAGCCTGATTCCTGGCACGAACCGATTGATCCTCATGATGGTGAGCGAGGTCGGTTGCCGCACCTACCACGTAAGCCAGGGCACGCATGGCTTCAGTCTGGCTCTTCATCGACATCAGCATCCGGCGGACATCCGCATGATGGATGATGCTGACCTTCGGACCGCCGCGAACGCCCGCATCAGTACCCTGGATACGATCCTTGGCATACTGGAGTGCATGCTGGTAAGCACGCTCGGAAAGCGCCAGGCCCTCCATGCCGACAGCAAAGCGGGCCTCGTTCATCATGATGAACATGTACTCGAGTCCGCGGTTCGGCTCACCGATCAGCGTGCCAACAGCGCCACCGTTATCGCCGAAGGCGAGTACGCAGGTTGGGCTGGCATGGATGCCCAGCTTGTGCTCGATCGACACGCAATGCACGTCGTTGCGGGCGCCCAGGCTGCCGTCGGCGTTAACCATGAACTTGGGAACGACAAACAAGGAGATGCCCTTCACCCCTTCCGGTGCATCCGGCAGACGCGCCAACACCAGATGGATGATGTTGTCGGTCATGTCATGATCGCCGTAGGTGATGAAGATCTTTTGCCCAAAGATCTTGTAGGTGCCGTCACCCTGGGGTTCCGCCTTTGTGCGTACCGCAGCGAGGTCCGAACCTGCTTGTGGCTCGGTCAGGTTCATCGTACCGGTCCATTCGCCGCTGATCATCTTCGGCAGGTACATGTCCTTCTGCTCGTCGCTGCCGCGCAGCATCAGTGCCTCGATGGCACCGGTCGTCAGCATTGGGCACAGCGAGAAAGCCATGTTTGCCGACTTCCACATCTCCATGACGGCGGTCGACAACAGCTTGGGCAGGCCCTGGCCGCCATAATTGGGGTCGCAGGCCAGGGCGGTCCAGCCAGACTCGGAAAACTGCTTGTAGGCATCCTTCCAGCCGGTCGCGGTAAATACCTGACCGTCTTTCCACTTGGCGCCTTCCTGGTCACCGGTCCAGTTCAAGGGCGCAAGCACACCGCTGGCAAACTTGTTGGCCTCTTCAAGGATGGCATCCACCAGATCGGACGAAACTTCTTCGTTACCAGGCAGTGCTGCAACCTGGTCAAATCCTGCCAGCTCGTTCATGACGAACTGCATATCGCGAATCGGTGCTGTGTAAGTACTCATCGGTCTCCCTCCGGTTTGAATATCACGAGCGCCCCGAACAGGCTTATTTGTTCATCAGGTATCGGCGGTCATCAAATGCCGCCACCCATTCCGGGCGATAAATCACCATTACGGTTATCAATGCACCGCTCAGCCAGCCTTCTGAAAATCCCAGCAACAGGAAATAGGGCAGATAGTCGCTGAGCAGGAAATCCAGCGGATAGGCACCTGCCACCACAAGTGCCAGGGAAGCAAACAGCCCCTGCAGCATGATGGTCAGTGCGGATCCGGCAAACCCCACTACAAAGATGAAAACAAAAAAATGGGCAGGCAGGCGACGCTCAACCAGCTTTCGCATCCACTCTGCCAGCACTACCGGAACGAGGGCCATCAGGACGAAATTGATCGGCCACGCCTGCCACTCGATAGCGCCATTCAGGGTGATGCCCGTAAGCGCCAGTCCTAGCGCAACCAGCGCCAGTCGGGGGCCCAGCGTCAACGTTGCCGCCATTGCCCCGAGCAGATGCAGACTCAGCCCCGGCTTGACGCCGGCACGCATGCTCCAGGCCAGCGTCAGGCCAACGGCGAAGCCCAGCAACAGATTCAGCTGTGTTGGCGTTTTCAGACGTTGCCACGGGGCACGCAGCAGGATCTGATAAATCACAAGAACGACAAGCACGAGAGCGAACACGTGCCAGGCTGTCGAAAACAGCGCTGCTGGCAGATTCATGCGCGCCCCCGCGCCCGTTCAGGCAATCAGCCCAGTGCCAGGGTCAGCTCCGGTACGACGGCAAACAGATCGCCCACCAGCCCGTAGTCGGCCACCTGGAAGATCGGCGCTTCCGGGTCCTTGTTGATCGCCACGATCACCTTGGAATCCTTCATGCCCGCCAGGTGCTGGATGGCCCCGGAGATGCCCACCGCGATGT